>CAYRHJ010000001.1:0-182765 GCA_964424105.1 uncultured Phycisphaeraceae bacterium
CCGCACCGCCATCCGCCGCACCACCATCCGCCGCACCGCCATGCGACCAAGGCGCACGTTGGACCAACTCCGCCAACGACCGCCTCAATGCCTCCTCCTCCGCCAACTCTTCCGTCGTCACCGTCCCCGACCGCCATCGAATCTCACCCGCAAGGGATGACTTGATCCACGGATTGCCAACAAAAGCGATGCAGGCACAGATACCCAGATAGACATGGGAATGGATGAAAATGGAGATGTAGCCAATGTGCCGCATCGCTGCCTTCCGCGAAATTGCCGGAACGGAAAGGCGGCACGGGTCGGAAGCCGCGGTCAAATCCTGGCACATAACCCTATTGTGCGGATTCGCGCGACGCCCTCGTTCCTCGAACCGATCGTGTCGAGATTCAGTCTAGACCCAGGAACCACCTCGTGTAAAGGAAACTCCCAAACCATCCGGTCAAAACGCCGCATACGACCGTTGGAAGGGCCTTCAAATGATAAAAAGACGGGCGGCGTCGGTTGTTTGACCGAGCACCGCCCATCCGTGAATCGCTTGATTATCCGCCTTGGCCCTATCGAGACAACATGCTACCGACACGTCGCGGCTGCTTGTACGCACGTCGCGTCCCATTCGACCAGACAGCAGAACGGGTCGGCTTGGCACACATCCAGGCAGCAATCCATCACACTGCAACCCGGCTCCGCGTGGGCACGCCCGCAATCGCCTGTATTGTTCTCGCAGGCTGGGAAGTTCCCGTTGCATATCCCGTCAGCCTCCTCGATGCACAATTCGTCCCACGTGTTTTCGCAACAGAACGGGTCCACCGTGCACACCGCCCGGCAGCACGCCCCATCACTGCAACCCGCCTCCTCGTGCGCTTCGAAACATCCGCCCGCACCAGGGTCGCCGCAGGCCGAGCCGCCCGTGTCAGGTTCATTGCCGCACAGAATCACCAGGCTGCCATCCCCGCGGGCGTCATTGAACCCACCGACGCGGATCATCAGTTCCTCGCCCACCGTGACAGGCAAACTGAGATTGGATCCCAATCCAAATTCGCAATCGTCGTCGCTGCATGCTGCCGCGGCTGCGCTCGGACACCCGCAGCCGTCGTACACCGCCATAGTCGTATCAAAAGCGCTGGCGCACAGATTGATCGTCGCGAAGCCGTTGCACGTTGCTTCGTAACAGAACCATACGTCGGACGTCACGTCGACCACGGCACACAATCCGCCTTCTTCCGGGCCATCGGTCGTCGCTCCGAACGTCGTAAACGAAGTCGGTCCGTCCGTCACCGGCGTTGGATCGGCGCAATCATCATTCAGCAAATCACCCGTCGCGATGACCAGACAACGACTGTCGCAAGTCGCGGTGTTCGGCGGCTCACATTCTTCACCAGCCTCAACCGTCCCGTTCCCACATTCCGGTCCGTCACCGCCGCCACCCCCGCCGCCGCCTCCACCCGGCACGATCGGGCAACCGTTGCGATCTACAGTCGTGCCCGCCGGCGTGCCCGCACACTGATCGTCGGCGTCGTTGACCTTGTCGCCGTCGCTGTCGTCGCAAACGTCGCCCACGCCGTCATCATCCCCATCAGCCTGATTCGGATTGGCGATCGTCGGGCAATTGTCGTCTGCATTCGCTAGGCCGTCCCCATCGTCGTCCGCCTCGGGATCTGTCCCACCATTGTCGTTGCCGTTGCCATTATCGTTACCATTGCCATTACCGTTGGAATTGCCGTTACCATTCCCGTTCCCATTGTCGGGTGGTTCATCGGACTCGACAAATATTACCACGATCGATGGAACGCTGGCTATGATCGCCGTGATTGGATTGTCATTGGATTGGATGGAATCCGCCCACGCCGAAAACGCCCATCCGTCCGCCGGCAGCGCCGTCAATGTAACGGACAAGCCGATTACCGATTGATCGACCGTGCCTTGACCTTGGATGATGACTTCGACCGGCGCGGGATTCGGCGTCTCCCCTCCGTTGTCATTCCCTCCGTTGTCGTTCCCGTTTCCAGGCGTCACAACGGGACAACCGACCACGCCGCCCAGCACAATCGCCAACCCAACGTTCAGGATGGTCCGCCCGACTCGCCCGAAATGATCACAAATCATCTGCTTCACCCTCTTTCATCAGGAGCGTGCACCGCCTGTACCAAAAGCACAGAATTCCCGCGGGTGCACCAGACACACAAGACTATGACGTCTCGAAAGTGTATGCATCGACAAGTGGCCGGACAACCCAGCCTGCCCACTCCGCGTTATCGGCGACAGCGCTGCCTCCGGAAATCACCGAGAAACCGAGCCGCGGCAACCGTCTACCCGACCCCAGGCCTGAATAACCGACATCATCCCCGATCTGTATCAAAACGGCACCATCGCTAATTCGCCACGATATTGACCAAACGACCCTTCACCACGATCACTTTTCGGACGGTTTTACCCTCAAGAGCCTCCCGAACCCGATGATCCGCAAGCGCCGCAGATTCCAACGCAGCCTCATCCGCGTCCGCCGGCATCATCATTCGCGTCCGAACCTTGCCCATCAATTGTACGGCGATCTCCACCTCCTCGTCCCTCGCGAGCGCCGCGTCGAACACAGGCCAACCCTCATACGCCAGCGATGACGAATAGCCCAACCGTTCCCATAACTCCTCGCCCAAGTGCGGCGCAAACGGCGAAACCAGCAGAACAAACGACTCCATGACCTCCCGGGACCGCCTGGGCCGCGGCGTCATCGCGTTGACAAATTCGAATATCTGCGCGATGGCTGTGTTGAATTTCAGTTGCTCGATGTCCTCGCTGATCCGCTTGATCGTCTTGTGCAACAACCGCCGCGTCGCCTCATCCGGCGGCTCATCCGACAACGACTCCGACAACCCCCCCGTCTCCTCGTCTATCACCAGCCGCCAAATCCGCTGCAACAACTTCAACAATCCCGGAACGTCTCGCGTATTCCAGGGCTTGGACGACTCAATAGGCCCCATGTACATCTCATACATGCGAAACGTATCCGTCCCATACTGCGAGATGATCTCATCCGGGCTGACCGTGTTCTTCAGCGCCTTGCTCATCTTGGCCGTGATCTGTTCCAACGCACGACCATCGTCCTTCGCCACGAATTTGCCCGCCCCCGCCGCTTCAACACTCTGTACCGGCAACACCCGACCCGCCGCGTCACGATACGCAATCGTCTGAACCATCCCCTGATTCACCAGCCGCTGAAACGGTTCAGCCGTGCTCACCTGGCCCAGGTCAAACAGCACCTTGTGCCAAAACCGTGCGTACAACAAATGCAACACCGCATGCTCAGCCCCGCCCATGTATAGATCAACCGGCATCCAATAACGCTCCGCCTCCGCATCGCAGAAACGTTCTCGAACATTCGGGCTGATGAACCGCAGATAATACCAGCACGACCCCGCCCATTGCGGCATCGTGTTCACGTCGCGCGTGTACCGTTTTCCATCGCGCTCCGTTTGGAGCCAGCCTTCTATTCGTGCCAGCGGCGGTCGCGGAGGGGCATCCGAATCCTCCTCGATCGCTTCCGGCCGAAACTCCGCAACCTCCGGAAGCTTCAACGGCAGCTCGTCAGCTTCCAACGCTACAATCGACCCGTCTTCCCCATGCAGCACCGGAAACGGCTCACCCCAATACTTCTGCCGTGAAAAAATCCAATCACGCAACTTGTATTTAACCGCTCCCCGACCCACCCCAGCCATTTCCAACCATTCCACCATCCGACGCTTCGCCTCGTCCGACGGCAGCCCGTTCAACACCGCCCCCTCGTCAACTCCCTCATCGTCACCCGCCGGTGATTGCACCGCCACCCCCTCACCCGTATACGGCGCATCGAACAGTTTCGGGGCCATCACGTACAGACCGGCCAACGCCTCCGGCGTCGGACCAATTCCCTCCGGCGATGAACGCAAGTAGGCCTCCGCCGTGGCAACGTGACCCGCCCGATGCGGATCGTCCTCCGACTGCCAACGACGAGCGCTCGACCGAACCGCTTCCATCGCTCGGTCACGCAACTCCGACAGCGTTCCTTTCGGTGACGTCGCCGCCGACGCAGCCCACTCCGCCGGCGGCTCCACCACTGCGATAATGTCCAAATCAAACGCCTTGGCGAACTCGAAATCACGTTCATCCCCGCCCGGAACCGCCATGATCGCCCCAGTCCCATAACCCATCAAAACGTAGTCCGCCACCCAAACGGGAACAGGCCTGCCGTTCACCGGGTTCGTCGCGTACGCACCCGTAAACACCCCCGTCTTCTCCTTCGACGACGTCGTTCGATCCAGATCCGACCGATGCTTCGCCCTACCCACATACTCGACAACCGCCTCGCGACAGCCATCGGTCACGATGCGATCCACCAGCGGATGTTCCGGCGCCAATACCATGTACGTCGCCCCGTGCAACGTGTCCGGTCGCGTCGTGTAAACCCGAATCACACCGTCCTCGGCCACAGCCGGAAACGATGATCGACCCCGCTTCCATTCCTCGAAATCCGCGATCGTCGGTGCATGTGCACCACCGGACAATAACGGAAAATCCACCTCCGCCCCGCTGCTGCGACCAATCCAATTGCGTTGCATCGCCACAACCGCATCCGGCCAATCCAACGTCTCCAAATCCGCCAACAGTCGATCTGCATAGCGCGTGATGCGCATCATCCACTGCCGCAAAGGCCGACGATACACCGGGTAATTCCCGCGATCGCTCAACCCCTCGTTGGTCACCTCTTCATTCGCCAGAACCGTGCCCAACGCCGGACACCAATTGACCGTCACGTCGTCGATATAAGCCAAACGCTGTCCATCCACGACGCGGCGGCGCTCCCTGTCATCCATTTCACCCCATCGGCGCGTGCCCGCATCCGCGTCGACGACCACGTTCATCGCGTCGTCCACGCCCAGCCTGCCCGCTTCAAGATCATTCAGCAGCGCATGAACCGGTCGTGCCGCACCGCATCGCGGGTCAAACCAGCTATTGAAGTGCTGTAGGAAAATCCACTGCGTGAATCGGTAAAACTCCGGTTCACACGTCGCCACCTCGCGTGACCAATCGTAACTGAATCCCAGCGACTTGAGCTGCCGGCGCATGGTGTCGATGTTGCGGCGCGTCGTCACCGCCGGATGCACGCCGGTCTCGATCGCGTATTGCTCCGCGGGCAGGCCGAACGCATCGTACCCCATGGGATGCAAAACGTTGAAGCCCCGCATGCGCTTGTACCGGCAATAAATATCCGTCGCGCAGTATCCGATCGGATGGCCCACATGCAGACCAGCCCCGCTGGGGTACGGGAAAAAATCCAGGATAAACAGCTTGGGTTTCGATGCGTCGAAATCCACGTCCCCGGGATTCGGTGTGCGAAACGTGCCCGCCCGCTCCCACCAATCCTGCCACCTCCGCTCGATCGTTGCGAAGTCGTATGCCCCCGCCTTGATTCTGTCGTTACCTGTGCCCACCAACTCTCCCTCGTCGCTTGATTGAGCCGAAATCGTAATCCGCTAATTGGCCGGCGGCAACGTTTGCCGCGATGAGAGGGGAAGATATTCGCGCCTATTCCGAAACCGCGTCCGCATGGGTGGGGTCCCGATGATCAGCACGAGACGGGTGGCCCACCTCCCATCAGAGCCGCGTGCGTGAGCACGCGGTCGTGCGTGCTCGGGTGGCCCACCTCCTTTGGAGGTGGGGGAGCCGATGACTACACCGTGTGGCCGATAGTCGCGTGTCTTGTAAACGCGCCGACCGCCGGGAATCGATCGCCTATTCCCCGATTCGCACGGATTCTCCGAACCCGCGCAACGCTATTGGCTATTCGCGTGAATATTTCAACGGAATCCGGCTGGCCCGATCGGCTGCGATATTCAGCGCCCCCAGCGCGTAGCTTCCCGCCGTGCGCAACCGCAAATTGGTTTCTTCAAAGACAAGTTCTTGAAGCGCTTCGACCTGATCCACTGAGAGATGATTTCCAAAACGCCGCGCCGACTCGCTCAATCCAGCCATCGCTGCCAAGCGAAACGACTCCGTGTAGCTGCCGCGAAGCGACGCCGTCGCCAGCGCATCCTGAGCGCCGGCAGACTGTATCAAACCCAACACGCCCGCCGCCGCGATCTGCAAATCCTCGCGCGAGGCATCCAACGTCGAAATCAACGCCCGTTCCGCACCCAACGCGTCCAGCGCCGTATCGCCGTCCAACGCGATTTGATGCAATACATCCGCCGCCAGCAGCGCCAACTCATGCGCGAATTCGTCGGTGACCGGCGTTCGTCCCACCCGCGCCGACGTCTCGGCTACGCGCCGCAGCAGTACCTCCCGCGACGCACCAGCCTCCACCATCGATACGCCCGAATCCCCACGCGCCAGCGGCTCCGCCACGACCGACTCCCCAGGCTCCACCACCAGAATGATTGGGGTCAGCAAGTGGTCATATCGCGATCGAACAGCCCCGACCGCATCAGCCACCACCGGCTGACGAATGCTCGTCGACAAGACGATCGCCTGAAGCGTCACGAATTCGCTGTCGGCCCGGTCGAGACCAGCCAGCGCTTGCGTCGCACTGATCACCTGCGTATCGGCGTCACGCAACTGAGCCGCGATTCGATTGGCGTCGTCTTCATCTTTCCCCACCACCAATACGTTGGCCCGCCCCGTCAACGTCAACGCCTCGCCCAACGTCGGCACCACCGTCTCCGAACCACGGAAAATCGCACGCGGTAACGCAGCCCCCGCCGCCAGCGCCGCCCGAATCCGAACCACCGTGTCAGGAAATTTCAACGCATCTGAAAAAGAAGCCCCCGTTCCATCCTCCAACACCAGCGAAGACGGTCCCGCCGTCTGCCGCAATGCCGCGATCGCCCCCAACGCCACCGACGCATCGAAATCGTTCAACGCACGTTCCAAAACGCGCCGCGCATGTCGCGCCCCAGCCGCGCTCGTGAAATAAACCGCCCGCGGAAACGCGTCAGGCCGAGTCGGATCCACGCCGGCCGCTTCCGTCACGTCGCCGCTCTCGACGTTGTAACCCAAACGAGACTCCCGCCGGATGTTGGCCGCCAACCAAAGCGAGATGGCCTCCTCACGTTGCGGATCCGCCTGCAAGGCACGCTCACAACACCGCATCGCCATCACCGATCCGAAAATCTCCCGCGGCACGCCCACCGGCTCGACAAACTGATGCCCGCCGTCCCAATACCAAACGTTGGCCTGCCCCAACCGCACATCCGCACGGTACGCGTCATGCTCGTCATAAAAACCTTCCGCCAGCCTCACGAACGCGTCAGCCGTATCCAACGTGAAACGGCGGCCAGATCGCCGGGCGATCAATTCCAACGCGTCCACCACCGAAGCCTTCAATTCCGCCGATGATGACCCGTCTTGCAACAGCGAAAGCAAATACGGATACGACTGCGGATAACCAATCTCACCCAGCGCCGACACGATGGTCTGACGAAGTTTGCCGTCGGTCGTCGCCAAAGATTCAACCAACGGATTCAATCCGCCCTTGCCTAACTGCGGTAACGCCCGGACGATGCGAGGCCACAACGAACTCTTCGCCTCATCGCGCAGCGTCAACAGCAACCACGGCACCGCATATTCACCCGATTCCACCAGTCGCTCAATCGCGTTGTATTCCGTTTGCGGCGGTCCACCCAGCTTCTCGATGTTCAAAAGGATGCGATCGGTTTCCTTTCGCTGAAGATGTTCACCCTCGCGGATGACCTCCAACACCCGAGCCGCCCGAACACCGAGCGTCGAATGATCCACCAGAATCAAAAGCGTCTCCACACTCCGCTCGTTTTTCTCCGAAAGCGCCAACAATTCCAGCGGATTCAAATCGGGATGGCTCAGCAGCCGCTCCGCCACGCTGTCCGCAATGTCAAATCGCCCCAGAACCGAATAATGGAGAAAATCTTCAAACAGCGACGCGACCGTCGGCCTGCCTCCTGACGATTCATCCACCGAGCGGTCTTCCTGCCCGACCGCCACCGCTGCCGGCATCACCCATCCCAAAACACAAAACGCCAAGGCATGTCGCACCCGACCGAACATCTTCGGCGGGCTGAACCAGCCTGCAGAAAAACAAGCCGTGAATTCGCCAGGCGACGTTTGGGTCATCGCTGATGACGTAATATGTGGCGCCGGTTTGGTCATCGTTAATGGCATGATATCTATCTGGAATCCTCGTTTACGGTTGTGGCGTGTTCAAATCCGCAGACAGCGCAGCCCATCGGCGCTTCACCGCGTGAAAGACGCTTCCGCCCCGATCGGAACCGACCCTCCAAAGTATACGGGCGCCCCATCAATCGTCAAACAATTGAATACAGCCCCGATTCATCAAGTCGAGGGCCGGCAGAATTCAATTTTGCCAGCAGACCGCCGCCTCGCCAACCGCAGCACGACCGCCATATTCGAGTTACAGGTTATTGATAATCACCAACGAACCAGCCGCGGTGATCCCCAGAAACACCGTTTGAACGATGTCGAATATCGGGATCTGCGAAATCTGTGGACACGCGGGAAACTGAAACAACATCGCACCGGACAAGATCACCCCCGCATGACGGATTAAACGCGAAAACCTCATATCACAAACTCCATGATCGGCGTCGAGATTTCAAAATCGTCCATCCTGACTACTTCTTCGCGATCCAATCGCGATCGCAAAGTCTAAGCCCCTTTCCAGGCCCGTCAATCGTTTCACGATTGTCGCGATTCAAAGCCTGCCCCCCAATCGTGACGTCACCACGATTTGAACACGATTCTATGGACACGATGATACATTCTGATTCGCGACCGCGAGGGTTCAAAAATCAGTCCCGCACGGGTGAACAATCCAAATGTTGTTCGACCACCCCGGATTCGGGCTTGCGACATTCACCACAATGCGGAGAATACCGGCGGCTACAAAAGCCGGACGGGCCACAGCAGCCTAACAGGCCACGGCAGCCGAACGGGCCACAGCAGCCGAACGGCTAGGAGCAGTGTTATTAGTGTCGTTGTGGAACCCTCGGCATGCGCGGCAGCAAGTGGTTCCTTGTTGGACGTAATCCGCGGCATGCGCGGCAGCAGTGGTTCCGTGCGGGACGGAGACGGCGCGGCGGGTCGAATTCCATGGCCTTTCCGATGGTGTTCTAGTTCGTTGGCGTGCAAGGGTGTCTTAACCGGTCGCATCGGGTATGCCGATAATAACAGCCGGTGTATGATTGGCGCGGATTCCGGCGGAAAATCGCCTTTGTGCAGCGTAAACGCTTATAAAACATGATGTTAAGTTGCGCACGGAAAACCCACCAACGTTTCCTCGCCTTGTTGGCACTTGCCACCTTGCTTTCCGGCTGCAATTCAATTTTGAATGGTTGGCTTAGTCCTATCGAGTTGGGTGCGTTTTCACGTGAAACAACCAACGATATTCGCGGTTCACTGAGTATTCAGGACACCCCGTTCGGTATTTCCGGGGTTGTTGACCCATCCCCGGACGACCTAGCCCCAACGGTGCAGGAATACAAGGCCATCGCAGGGGACGTGCTGAATGTCTACGTTCTCGACTTGCGGCAGCGGGGCGTCGAAACCATTCAGCAACCGACCGTCGACAGTCGCGGGATGATCAACCTGCCAGTAGTGGGGCCTGTGCGTGTCGAAAGCCTGGGGGCGAGGGAAATTGAAGACGAAATTCGCCGGGTGTTGGCTGATAGAAGTATAGTTTACAATGCTGAAGTATTAGTTGAATTTGCGGCCAAGCGTGGCATGACCTACACGATTTTTGGCAACGAAGATTTAGCCGTTCGATTGAATCGAGGCCCCGGCGTTTTTCCGATTTCGCGCCCGGATTTCAGGCTTATTGAAGCCATCGCGGTCAGCGGCGGCCTATCCGAATTGGTGAACGAGATTTACGTTTTTCGGCGACTCAGCCAGGATCAGGCACAGGCAGAAGCAGTAGAAGAAATCAAGCGTCAGCGGATATCTGGTGAAATCTTCGAACCTGTCGATTCAAGTGATACACGCCTTCCAGAACAGCCCCGAATCGATGAATTTGAACCGCCGCCCTTGCCGTCCGTGATCCCCTCGGTTGATGGCGGATTGGGATTCGCCGCCCCCTCCGCGGCGGGGAAATCCGAAACGTTCGCTAGACAAGAGTCCGTTAGACAGGAGCCTGTTAGACAGGAGCCTGATAGATCTAACATCGTTCGGCCAATCGAAGTTGTCAGCGCGGCGACGAGACGCCAACAAGAGCCACCCCCGCCAGATTCGCGTTCCGACGACGACGCTGATGATCGTGATGCGGAGTTGGAGGAAATATTGGAACTGATGCGGTCTCAAAAGCCTACCGCGTCAGGCGAGCCGCCGCCCGGTGAATCTCCACCCGCGCCGGCGCGCAGTGAATCTCCGCTCGCTCCGCCGCCCGGTGAATCTCCGCTCGCGCCTGATCCGGGTCAGCCGAATCGAGCGAATCAAGATCAACGGCTGATGGACCCCGGTCGCGAGGAATCGCGTTGGATTTATGACCCGGTCAGCCAGGGATACATCGAAATCAGACGAAAGGAGGATAGGTTCGTAGAAACTCCCATCGTTCCGCCAGGAGAAGACGCCATCCGGCCGGCGATCGACTGGGACGCGCTGGCCGGCGGTATTTATGACATCCGAACGATTCGTGTTTCCGCCCAGGGACTGCGGCAGGGTGATCCGCGTTACAACCTGGTGGTCAGGCCGGGGGACGTGATCCGGTTGTACAGCGGCGACATCGGGTTCTATTACATCATTGGGCACGTGCTTAGGCCTGGGGTCTTCTCGTTTCGCAGCGGAGCGAGCGTGACGCTGAAAAACGCCATCGCGTCCGCCGGCGGACTGGACGCGTTGGCTTGGCCTGATCGCGTCACGGTTTATCGACGAGTGGACGGTCGGGAGCAGATGATTCAGGTGAATCTGGATCGCATATTCGCGGGTTTGGATTCGGATTTTTTTCTGAAACGGGACGACATCATCAATGTGGGGACGCATCCGTTCGCCCCGTTCCTGGTTCGGATACGGAACTTGACGTTGCCGCGTCTGGATAGCTCGATGTCGTTCATCTACGAGTGGTCACGGCAGGAGACGTTCTTCAAGAGCGAAAACCTTGATGCCCCGAACGCGCCGGGCTTGTTCCCGTAATAGGAGTGACGCGATTGGGTCATAGTGTGAAGCAAATTGTGGTCGATCTGAATTGTCGCAACTTTTTGAATAGCGACGATGCGGTGGATACGGTTTGACAGGTCTTCCGCTCCCTGACGGTCGCGGCTCTGATAAGATGTAAACAGCGTGAAAAACTACACTAGCCGTCGACGACGGATTGTCCACGCTGGCCGATGCGGGCGAACGGGTCCGCGAATCGCACTGATGGCAGGACGTCATCACGCGGGATGGCCACTTCGGGAGGATGTTGGTGACAGGAACGGAAGGCGACGATCATTCCGTGGTGGCAGCGAGACCGGCGTCGCTAACGCACCTGATGGGCGTGCACGGGTTGGTGCAGGCCAGCGTGCTCCTGGTCCTGTTGATCGCGGTGTTCTGGCAGCCGATTCGATACACCATGGTGCATCGTTGGATTCACGACGCGTCGTGGTCGTTCGGCTGGCTGGTGCCGGTCTTCAGTGTTTATTTCCTGTCGTGCAACACGTCTCGACTGGCGGCCACGAAAATCCGGCCCAGTTACGTTGGCTTGGTCGTGTTGCTGGTTTCGTTGGTTTGTTACATGGCGACGTTATGGATTTACCGGTACGCCTATCCGCGGGCGTTGACCGTCATCGGCGCCATCGCGGGTTTGACGCTGTTGTTGGCCGGCTGGCAGGTGTTGCGCATCGCATGGTTTCCTATTGCGTTTTTGACGTTTTCCGTACCGCTGCCGCAAACGGAGTACGTGAAAATAACGACGCCGCTGCAAATCCTGGCGTCGAACGTCGCGGCTGCGGTCTTGTCGGCGCTGCCGGATGTTCACGCGGAGGCGTCGGGCATCGTGATCGACTACAGCCGCGGTTCGGTGCTGGGTCATCTGAACGTGGAGGAGGCGTGCAGCGGCATGCGATCGATGATGGCCATCGTGACGTTGGGGGTGGCTATGGCGTATTTGGGCGTTCGTCCGTTTTGGCAGCGCACGGTGCTGGTGGTGATGTGCGTGCCCATCGCGATGTTCTGCAACGTCATGCGGGTGACGATCACGGGCGTGATTCACGTGTACGAACACACGTCGCTGGGGCGGGCGTTGGGATTCAAATGGTTGACCGGCGACACGCCGCACGCGTTGTTGGGGCTGGCGACTTTTTTGGTGGCGTTGGGTCTGTTTACGCTGCTGGGTTGGGTTCTGTCCAACTTGTACGTCACGGACCCGGACGGCGATGCGGGTTCGGAACACGCGCCGGGCCATTGAAGGGATGTCGATTCAGTCGAATCCGATGCAGGATGACTGGAACGATGGCGACTTGTTGTTGGTAGGGACTGGAAGACCGCTCGTTTGGCGCTTGCGGCTCGTGACGATTCGGGTGCAACGGGGAAAGATGCGGGGGCGGGGCGGAATGATACGATGATGATTGGGCGAGAAGACGATTGAAGAACGTGCCATGACAACCGTGCCCACGACGATTCGAGAACGCGGCGAGTTGCCGGCGCCTGCGGTCGCCTCCGGCGGCGGGGCGGAGCCCGCGATCAGCGTTCGCGACATCGCGGCCATTCTCAAACGGCGCATGATTCTGATCATTTTTCTGTTCATGCTGCTGAGCGGGTTGGTGATCGGCGCGTGGATCGTCGCGTATCAATACTTTCCATTGTATGAAGCCCAGGCGTTCGTGGAATGCGTATCCGATCGCCCCAAGCCCATCTACACGGCGGCGGACGAAGCCCTGAATCAGAAGGAATTCGAACGATTTCTGATGACGCAGGCGCAGTACGTGACGACGCCGGACGTGCTGATGGAGGTGCTCAAGACGGCGGAGGTGAAGGCCACGCGGTGGTGGCGGGATCACGAGGATCGGCTGCTGCTGGATTTTGAAGAATTGATCCGCGTGGGGCCTTATCGGGGAACGAATCTTCTGCGAGTTTCCGCGGAGACGCGCGATTCGCGTGACCCGCATGTGATCGTGAACCAGGTGGTGGGACACTACCTGACACGGGCGAAGGACTTCAACGTAGGTCCGTTTCGGCGGGAGCGGGGCACTTATCGCGACGATCTGGACGCGGTGCTCAGCCAGATCAGTGACAAGCAGGAGCAATTGGCGACGCTGCAACGCCGGTTGCCGCCGGGGTTCGCGGGATTTGAATCCAACGCCGCAGCCCAGGATTACGCGGACGCGAAAACCGCGGTGGCTGAATTGGAACGCACGACGCAGGAATTGGAAGGACTGCACGCGGTTTACAATCAGCCGGGCGGGGCGGCGCTGTCACCGGAGGATGCCCAGTTTGTGGAGACGGATCCGACGGTGCAGGCGTTGTCCAACCATGCCGCTCTGATCCGCCAACAATTGGACATCGAACGGGAGAACCTGGGCGAAAACCATCGGGAAGTGAAGCGATTGCAATCGACGTTGGAAGTCACGAACGACCAATTGGAGAAGATTCGTGGCCAGCGATTGAAGGAGGTTTTGGCGTTCCGGCGGGAACAGGTGCATACGGCCTGGCTGACCAGTCAACATTCGCTGCTGCTGAATCAGGAGAAGCTGGCGGAGGCGGCGGCGTACATGGCTGACATGGACGCGGTGATTGCCCAGTATCGCGGCTTGCAGGAAGAATTGGAATTGTTGAAGGCCAAGCGCGATCAAATCCGGACGTACATCGAGGAAGTGGATCGCATCATTCGCGAGCGGGCTGCGATCCGGGTGGAGATGCGTCAGGAAGCGATCGCGCCGTTGGAGCGGAGTTTTCCGCGTATGTTCCTGATTCCGGCGGGATTGGCATTGTCGCTGGTGTTTGCGTTGATGATCCCGTTGGCGTTGGAATTCGTCGATACGTCGCTTCGCACACCGCAGGACGTCGTTCGCCATTTGCGGATGGCGTTGCTGGGGGCTGTGCCGGACGCGGACGACGAGGAGGTGAACATCAAGCAGTTGGCGTTCGCGGTTCGCGAGGCGCCGCGTTCGATGTTCGCGGAGGTATTTCGACTGATTCGTACGAACCTGCAATTCGCTGCCACTGCCGACCGGCAGCGGCGGGTGGTGGTGACGAGTCCGCTGCCTTCGGATGGAAAGACGACGGTGGCATGCAATTTGAGCATGATGCTGGCGGCGGGTGGCCGGCGGGTGTTATTGGTGGATGCGAATTTTCGCAGGCCGGCGTTGCACAAGCTTTTCGGAGCCGACCCAGCGCGTGGCTTGAGCCATTTTTTGGTGGGTGAAGCGTCGTTGGATGAGCTGGTGAGTCGAACGGACATTCCGAATCTTGACGTGATGACGACGGGTCCGCTGCCGCCTAACCCGGCTGAACTGATCAACAGCCCGCAGATGGTTGAATTTCTCCGTCAAGCGGGCGATCGGTATGACCAGGTGGTGTTGGACGCGCCGCCGGTGTTGGTGGCCAGCGATGCATCGGTTCTGGCGGCCAAGGCGGACGGGGCGATTCTGGTCTGTCGTGCGAAGTCGAATTCGCGTGGTGTCGGGCATCGTGCGGGGGCGTTGCTTCATCGGGTGGGGGCCCACGTGTTCGGTGTGGTGTTGAACGCGACGCAGGTTCGCCGCGGGGGTTATTTCCGCGAGCAGCTTCGCACGTTTTACGAATATCAGCCGGAGGGGAATCCGGTGCCGATTTCTTCGCCGGCGCTGCCGGGCAGTGACGCCGGTGGCGAGAAAGATTAGTGGATCGTCGCATCTCATGTTGCGGGTTGCGATTCAGAGGGTCGCGAATCAAGAGGTTGCGAATTAAAGCCCGGCGCGACAGCGACGGGTCCAGCACCAGACCGCTCGCGTGCCTGTCCGGGTGCGTCCGTGTTTGCCCTGCCTGCCGGCGGGTAGGTGACAGGCTGGCACGCGCAGGCGAGCGCTCGCGGCTCGTTCGAATAATCGCCCGGTGAACCATCCGGGATAAGCTGACCCATCTTGGCCGGGAAGAACCGCGGAGGCGTCATTGATCTGGGTCACGCTGGTCATCCTGCTGCTGTTATATCTTCCATTTCGGATCAGCCGGGGATTCCCCGCGGTTTGTCGGATCACGTTTGCGTTGATCGTGGCCGTCAAGGTCGTGGTCATGGTGATTGTGCATTATTCGCTGATCAGCGAGACGGGTCTTCCGATCGTGATGGATGCGTCGGTGGATGCGAAGAAGTATTACGATTTTGGCAAGGCGTTCGAGTTTGAGCCTATTTGGAACATTCAATACGGGGAATTGGTTGATGAGCGCGGTGGCCGATCCCATTTGGGCTATCCCGTATTGAACATATTGGCGTTCAAGCTGGCGCCGAGTGACCCGATGTTGCTTTTGCGGCTGTTCAAGCTGCTGCTGTTTCACGTTGGCTTGGGGATGCTCGCGAATACGTGGCGACGGCAGACGGACGCGAACCGGGCGTTCTGGGCGTACTTGCTGCTGGGGCTGATTTTTTATCAGTTTTTCTATTACACGTTTCGGAATCTGAAAGATGACATGATCCTGTCACTGTTCATGATGGTGATGGCGATCGCGGACGGCAATCTGGGTCGGGCGGTGGCCCGGCGGGACGGCGCTCGGTTTTGGCGATGGCTGGCGTCGTGGGCGGCGGTGGCGGTTCTGATCTGGATCATCTCGACGATTCGGTTCTATTTGGGATTGGCGTTGGTGTGCGCGTTCGCGTTGCATCTGGTGACGGGAAGCGGTATTCGAATGTCGTATCGGGTGTTGCTGGGCGGGGCGGTGACGATGGGATTCGTGTTCTTGATGGGATCGGCGGGTGGTGAACTGGTGCAGTCGCGCGGCGGATTCGGGGCCGTCATAAAGGCGGTGACGAACGTCTATGGATTGTTCAAGGTGTTCGTGACGCCGCTGCCTTGGCAACATAATCGACCGCTGCTGGCCATTCCGCATACGTTGTATCTGATGATGTTGGCGCCGGCGTTCTTCGGGCTTTTCTATAATTTTCGGCGAAATTTCGATTGGAAGCTTTTCATCGTTCTGGCCGTCGCGATGGTGGTCGGGGGTTATATTGAGGATTTCGGTCCGCGGAAGCGATACGTGATGTATCCGGTGTTCGTCAGTTGGATCATCGGGATCGGGGTTCGCCGTCCGTTTCAGGCTACGGATCCCGCGATCGATGACGTTGACACGCTGTTGCAAAAATACGGTGAAGCGCCTACGTGACCGAAACCCATCACGTCAACGCATGGAACGGTGCCGCAGCGGAGGAAGTCGCGATCGGCGTAACGGACGACGCCCGCCGAGGTGCCGCCTGGTCGCTGGGCATCGCGCTCGTGGCCTTTCCGCTGCCATTTCTGCGAAACTTTTTCCTCGCGGAATTGGACGACACCACGTTGCTGGCGGGTCGATATGCCTTGCTCTTGTTGTTCATTCAAGCCATTTACACGTTTTGTTTTCCGGGCGGCAAGAACGTGTTCCCCGCCTACTTTCCGAAAATCACTAACTTGTCCGAACGATCCGGCTTTGTCAGCGGTTTCATCTACCTGGTGTTGGTGGTGGCTGCGTTGACGATCGTGGTGACGACCATTTGGCCGGGATTGCTGAATTTGATGATGGGTGGACCGGGTGATTCGTCGTTGAGCACCCGAATGCAGTGGTTGCTGCGAGCGCTGGTTCCGTTCGCGCTGCTTTCGGTGTTGGCGTCATCGATCGTGACCGGCGACATGTCGTTCGTGGCGGCATCTGTGTTGCAACGAACGCAGTTGTTCATGGTGACGGCGATGTGCTGCGTTTTGTATTTCGCACCATTCGGCGGGGGCGAGTCGGAAACGTTTCCCATCCTCGTAGCCACCGTGTTTGCGTCGTCGGTTGTGACGATGATCGTTTCGGCCATGCTGCTGATGCGATCCGTCAAATTGACGACGCGGGTGTGGTTTCCGCCGGGCGTGTTTCGGTTCAGCGCATGGACGTATCTGGATACGGTCATGGTCTTCGCGTATACCGCGATAGATCAATATTTTATCGTCTACAAGCTGGGCCAGGAACGATTGGGCGTCTATTTCCTGCTGCTGTCGATGGCTCGTTTGATTCCGATGGCGGTTCAGCAATTGGGGCATTTACTGCTGGCTACGTTTTCCAAGCTGATCGGCAGCGACGCTGAGGAAAGATTGGAATCGAGCTATCGCCGCGTCAGCAAATTGACCGTTGGGTTTTATGCAGCCGTATCCGTCGTGGTGATTTTCTATTCCAGGCCGCTGGCGGGCATCTTCGGCGACTCCTGCGCAGCCCATCATAGCGACCTGATCTGGTTGTCCTTGGTGATGAACATCGATGCCTTGCGAACCATCAATGGCATGACGTTGATGGCCTACGAGCGTATGTCCTGGGTGTTGCTCAGCAAGGTGTTTCAAATCATTGTGCAGTTGGCGTTCACGTTTCTGCTGATCGAACCGATGGGCGTCACCGGCGTGATCGTGGCCAAGGGATTGGGGCACGTGGTCAGCGCCGTAGCACTGATGATCGCGACTGCGACGGCCAAACAAGGCCGCAAGTTGATTCCCCCGCCGGCCTATCTAGCCGGACAGATCATTGTGATCGCGGCGGCGACGTTGGCAGTTCGGACCGATGGGCGCGGTTGGATGTGGTCGACCGTGGCTGTCGTCATTTCGTGGGGCGCGATTCTGTTGACGGGGCGGTTTCGCGGCGACGATTTGCGAGCGTTGATACCGCGGAAAAGAACGAAGCGTGGGGGCGTAGGGCTGTGACTCGCGTGTTGCATTGTTTGGCTTCGTTGTCGGTCGGCGGCGTGGAGACGAGCGTATTGGACATGCTGGCGCATTTCGGCAGGCATGGGGGTCGCCACGAGCACGTCCTGTGCGCTTTTCGCGGGGGAAAACTGGAGCAGACGCGATTGGCGTCTGTTCGCGAGGCGGGCATCGAATGTCACGTATTGAATCGAACGGGGCGATATAATTTGTCATTCGTGCGTACGCTGCCGAAACTGATCGGACAGGTCCGCCCCGACATCGTGCAAGGATACAATCAAACGGCCGCCCTGTGGACGCGCCTGCTGCCGGCCCATCGAGGCCCGCGGATCGTAGTGCATTGCGGCGGCGTCGGACCACGTGCTTGGGCGTCTCGTCTGAAAGAACGGATATTGCTGGGTCGGGCGTCGGGGTTCATTTTCAATTCCTATTCGACGCAGGCGGTGTGGCAAGAATTTCTACCCATCCGATGTCCGCGGCGGGTGATCTACAACGGCTTGAACGTCGACCGACATGATAACGAAACCGCGCCGCCCGCGTTGCCGAGTTCACCATTCGTCCTGCTGACGATTTGTCGTCTGGTGCCCATCAAGGCCATCGAAATCCAGATACGCGCGCTACGAGTGCTGGCGGACCGCGGCTGGCAGGACTTTCAACTGCTCGTCGTCGGGGACGGCCCGGGACGGGTGACTTGCCAATTGTTGGCGGCGCAACTCGGCGTGGCTGACGCGGTGCAGTTCGTCGGATATCGACCCGATCCGCGGGTCTATCACAGCCAAGCACACGTGTACCTCTGTACGTCGTACAATGAAACGTTTGGGATGACGTTGGCTGATGCGATGCTGGACGGCATGGTGTGCATGGCGAGCAGGGCGGGCGGGCCATCGGAGCTGATTCAGGACGGCGTCAGCGGTTTTCTGTTGCCCTGCACGGCTGCGGTGCCCCAACAGATTCGATCGGAACTGCCCCCGATCGTGTACGATCATACCATCGGCGAGTTGCGACCGACGCGTGGCGTCCGGCCTGACGACCTGGCGGATCGTCTGATCGACGTTCGCGAACGATTCGGAGAATTGACCGGCGTGCGCCAAGCCGCCCAGCGACGCATCCTGGAACATTTTTCGGTGGATCGCTTCTGTCGCAACCTGGAAGATTTCTACGATGAACTGACCGGTTCGCCGGCGTGCAGCGGGGCCGTGATGCACCGATGAAGCGCGTTCTGCACTGTGTGGCGTCGCTGTCGGTGGGTGGCGTGGAGACGCGCCTTCTGGACGCGCTGGATCATTGGACGCGCACGGGTTCGCGATATTCGCATGGATTGTGTGCGTTCAAGGGCGGCGAGTTGGCGAACGTTCGAATCCCGACCCTGCGTCAGCGAAACATGGAATGTGACGTTCTGAATCGTCCATCGCGTGTCAGTTTGAAATTCTGGCGATCGTGGCTTGAAACCATCGCCAAGCATCAACCGGTGATCATTCATGCCTACAATCCGACGCCCGCGCTGTGGGCTCGATTGGCCGTGCGGCGGCATGGTTTTCCCCGCGTGATCGTACATTGTGGCGGCGTCAGCGGGCTGTGGTGGTCGTGGCGACAGTTGGAACGTGCCCTGGCATTGCGGACGGCGGGTTTCATTTTCAATTCCCAAGCGACCCAAGCCGTGTGGCAGTCGTTTATGCGTGTGCGTTGTCCATCGCGAATCATCTACAGCGGCGTCCGATTTGACGATGGCCGGAAATCATCGCAGCCCGAACATTCACCGTTCGTATTGTTAACCGTATGCCGCATCGTGCCGGTGAAAAATCTCGACGTTCAATTGGACTGTATGCGGATCCTGCACGAACGGGGCCACAAGGACGTTCATCTGATTGTCGTGGGGGATGGGCCGGCTCGTGCGTCGTTGGAATCACGGGTCCGCGAATGGGGCATGGACCATGCCGTGCGGTTTGTCGGCATGCAGGCCGATCCGCGAACGTTGCATGGGCGTGCCCATGTCTATCTGTGTACGTCGTATAACGAAGGGCTGAGCATGTCGCTGGCGGCAGCGATGGCCGACCGAATGGTGTGCGTCGCGTCGTACGTTGGTGGATCGAGCGAGATGATCGAGCACGAGCGTAACGGCTACTTGATCCCCTGTTCCGAGCCGGTTCCCCTGCGCCATCGGGGCCGACTGCCGATGGGCCAGACGCTGCCGACGACGGTGTTTGATGGCCGAATGGGCGCGCTTCGCGCCCCGATGGGCATCTCGGCGGAATGTTTGGCCGATCGAATCATCGCGATTCGGGATGGCTATGACACATTGGACGGACTTCGCGACGAAGCCCGTAAACGGATTCTGGAACGATTCCACGTGGACCGATATTGCCGCGACGTGGAATCGTTTTACGACGGGGTGTTGGATTCCAATCGATGACGCGCGACGATACACGCCCGCCCGTCAAGGTATTGGTGGTCACGTCCATTGACACCACGCTGGTCATCCTGTTGTGGGCACAGATTCGGGCCAAGCTGGTGGCCGGTTACGAAGTCCATTGCGCTTGCACCGCCGGCAGGAACCGCGCGTTCCTGACGGAAAACGGAGTTCATTATCATGGTATCACCGTCCGCAGGGCTATCAGTCCGTTTTCCGACCTGGCAGCGCTTTGGAAACTGTATCGTTTGATGCGACGGGAGCGATTCAGCATCGTGCACACGCACACGCCCAAGGCGGCGCTGCTCGGTCAGTTGGCGGCCAAGCTGGCCGGCGTGCCCATTATCGTGAACACCGTCCACGGCTTTTATTTTCACGACGACATGAAAGCGCCCGCCCGCTGGTTTCACATCGCGATGGCCTGGATCGGCGGTCGATGCGCTACGTTCGCGCTCAGTCAGAATAGCGAAGACGTCGCAACCGCCTTGCGCCTGGGAATCAGTCAGCCTGATCGCGTTGGTTTTTTGGGAAACGGGGTCGATCTGCAACGATTCGACCCGGACCGATTCGATCACGCGTTTCGATCGCGGAAGCGCCGGGATATCGCCGTCCCGACGGATTGCATTCTGATCGGCATGGTTGGCCGGCTGGTGGTGGACAAGGGATATTTCGAGCTGTTCGATGCCTTGGCGTCGTTGATGGGCTGCCGAAGTGATTTTCACGCCGTCATCATCGGTGCCTATGACGAGCACCGCGCGGGGCGATTCGGTCCCGAAGAAATCGCGCGACGCGGATTGTCGAATTGCGTGACCTATCTGGGTCCACGAGGCGACGTTGAAGAATGCCTGGCCTGCATGGATATTTTCGTGCTGCCCAGTTGGCGCGAGGGCTTTCCGCGATCCGCCATCGAGGCGGCGGCCATGCGGTTGCCGATCGTGACCACGAACATCCGCGGCTGTCGGGAAGTGGTTCGTCACGATGAAAACGGACTACTCGTGCCGCCGCGCACGCCGGCAGCGTTGGCCTCCGCAATCGAAAAGTTGCTGGACGATGGCGACCTGCGCGATCGGCTGGGTCGATCGGGATACGAACGATCGCGGCGGGATTTCGACGAGCGGATCATCTGCCGGCGCGTGCTGAATCTGTACGGGGAATTGCTCGATGCGGCCAGGCTCGATCGACCCACCGCCATTCCCGATAGGGACGAAACGCTACCCCAGCGGGTCGCCTACGCATGGGAATCATCGGAAACGGCTGGTGATGCGCCCGCCAGAACTATGAAATGATGCGACGGGATTCATGCGTCGAGTTACCCATTTTCTCGATCCGGCGTGGATGGTAGGTGTTTGCACCGGCGAACGTGAAACACGACGGGTCGGCGTCTTGCCAAACCATCACGCACGAATGGGATTCCAACGTGATTATTTGTCAGGGCGGTATCCGGCAAATGTTTCGATGGTTCCATGTTCATCGACGATGCGCACGCGACCATTGTCGCCGTCGGCGATCAGAATCGACCCGTCCCGCCGAAACAGGACGCCCTCCGGATCGTTCAGGCGCGCTTGATAGCCCGGTCCGCCGTCGCCGTCGAAACCCGCGTCACCGCTGCCCGCCAGGGTGGTAATGATCCCGGACGAATCGACCAAACGAACGCGGTGATTGTGTTCATCGCCGATGAGCAGGCGTCCAGCTTCGTCAATGGCCAACGATTGTGGTGCATCCAATTCAGCGTTGGCGGCGGGACCGCCGTCCCCCGAAAACCCGGGCTGGCCGCTACCAACCACCGTTCGGATGTTCCCGTCGAAATCAATTCGCCGGACCACATGGTTCAGGCTGTCTGCGATGTACAGTCGATCTTGGGAATCGACGGCGATGCCATAGGGCGTGTTCAGGCGCGATTCGGCAGCGAGTCCGCCGTCGCCGCCGAACCCGGCTGTTCCGTCGCCGGCGACCGTCGTGATGTCGCCTTGCGGACCAATGCGGCGCACACAGTGATTGCCCGTGTCA
Source organism: uncultured Phycisphaeraceae bacterium (assembly GCA_964424105.1). GTDB lineage: Bacteria > Planctomycetota > Phycisphaerae > UBA1845 > UBA1845 > CAYRHJ01. Next base: position 22,234 of record CAYRHJ010000001.1, read on the forward strand.
GCGACGTAAATGGCCCCCGTGGAATCAACGGCAACATCCGTGGGTCCGTGCAAGGAAGCATCGCCGGCTGATCCGTTGTCTCCCGAATACCCCGCCCGGCCTGTTCCGGCCACAGTGCGGATGATTCCGTCGGTGTCGATTTGGAATATCGCATGGTTGCTCGAGTCAGCCACCAGAATCCTGCCGACCCGATCTACGCATAAACCTTCGGGCATGACGAACGCTGCTTCGATGGCCGGCGTGCCGGGCTTGGGAAACCCGTATCGACCGGACCCTGCGATTACGCGTGCCAGGCCACGTTGGTCGATCGACCAGATGAATCGCCCGCGGTCCGAAACGAAAATGGTAACGTCAGATCCCTGGCCCAGCCCAACGGGGTCTTGCAGATATATTTTCCGGGCATCGTCGCCATGGCCGGCTTGTCCGGCAGATTTCCACGGGTAACGGGCGTTGAAATACCAGAAATAGCCCGTTCGCCAGGGTTCGGTGGTCTTGATCGCGACTTTCAGGGGTTCCCGCGAGATAAATGCGACGAGGAGTAGAATGCCCATGCATGCTGCGGCTAGAAACCGCCGCGTGCGTTTTGCGACGGGCTTTTTGGGTCGAAAATCGTGCATTCCGTCATTCTATCGGTTATAATGCCCGCTAGAAGCCTATCGTGACAGATTTACCGGCGACGTCCGTGTCCCGGAAAAGCTGTCTGGTATTCATATCCAATCGGAGGTCAAACATGTTCTTGCAAACCATGTTTTTCATGTCGGGAGTTTTATTGGCGTCGGAATTGGGTGACGGTTCATCCCACGCCGGGGACCCATCGTGCTGTTCATACCTTGCGTCTGAATACGGCAGTGCCCGGTACCAATGGACTACGCCCGCATCGCAAGTGCGCCATGATGAAAGGGACCGCAACGCCCCCGAGCGCGTGCCGCCGGATCCATCGGAGTCAGCCAGCGGCAACCTGACGCTGGGCCGACCAGCCGGATCAACGGCTGCGTTTGCCTGGAAGGGTGCGGGCGAAACGGATTACGTCGTGGACCCCGTTCGTTGCGAAAAAACGAGCGGCAAGGACATTGGTCGCATGGATTTCAAATACCGTGCTTTTTGTGATACGGGAGGAAATCCTGATCAAGGCGGGGCTGCCCTGGAAGGCGGATTCGTGGCCAATGGAGTGGATCCGTGCAATCCCGATGTACAGAAACCGGGCACCGAATACATCTTCGTTCAGACCATTTCCACGACGCATCCCTTGGGCGGTCGCGGGCCGGGGATATATGTAGATGCAGACGACCCCGTCGCCACACCGCAGTATCCATTCGGCAGCAACGACGCGGACAACCCCGGCGGGGATGCTTGGACGACCAGTTTTTATGACGGTCCGCGTCGCAATGAACGCGCCGACGAAGACATTACGTGGCTGGCAGAGCTCATGCTCTGCTGCCGAAACGGACGCAAGATCAATGTCATTGGTTCGTTCCTATGGGGTTTTGACATCACGGCGGACGGCATGCCCAATGACGGCACGGTGAACGTTTCGGGCACCGAGCCGCAACTATGGGGACCCGCCACTGCGGTCGCCATACGCGCGGTGTCGACCGAAGCCTATGGCACGCGAACGCGTCGCGGATGGCGGGTTTACGGCGAGGGTTGCTGCTGTAGGCCGCTGGCGCTGCACGAAGGTCATAGTGACAACACCGGCCTATGTTCCGTATTGCTAGAAAACGGAGTGGCTGGCGATGTCATCGATCAAGTCGCAATTTTTCCACGAAATCGACAGGTGGATCCGGCCACGTTCCTGATGGAACCGCCGCCGGGTTGGTTGGCGTCGTCTTGGCCGGCATTGAACATCGCGCCGCCCCTGCCATTCGAATTGACCGGTTCGACAATGTTTGAAAACGGATTGTTATACCAAAGCGTCGAGCTTCAGCCGGGACCATCGTTCCCGCTGTTTCAATTCCAACTGGCCGGTCACGAATCGTTCCTGGACATCTACGTTCATCATTTTGTCGAGGACGTTTGGATCCCGTACGTCGTTCCGACCCAACAGTTGCTGGGTGATATGAATGGGGATGGGGCGATCAACAACGCCGATCTGCCGCAGTGGGACTTCGCATTTTCCGATCCGGTGGGATATCAACTCGCGTTCGGGCTTGATCCAGTTTTTGCGGGCGATCTGAATCACAATGACTCGCTTGATCTGAACGATCGCAATCTGCTGGAAGCGGACATTCTGTTCGAGCTGGAAACAGACGCCGTCGGGCCGGCGGAACCGTGCGACGAGACGTCATCGTGCAGCGACGGCAACGTATGCACGTTCGATTTCTGCGAGTTCTCGTCGGGGTTCTGCGATCACGGTCCGAACAAGTACGGCGACGTGAATCATGACACCACCGTCAGCTTGTTCGACCTGTTCTGCGTGCTCGACGGGTTTGCAGACGTATTCGATACGTGCAGCTTCGAAGACATTGACATCGAACCCTGCGCCGGCAACGAGACCATTAACCTGCTCGATCTGTTCGCCGTGCTCGACGCGTTCAGCGACGTCGACCCCTGCTGTGGCGGCGGATAAACCCGCCCTGCACACTGCCTTTCGCACGCGCTCCCGCCGGTCGCATCGCAGGTGGCTGAACAGTGACCTTTCATCAATCGATGCCCTGCTGTCGACCGGACGTCGAAAGTTCAAGCGATTTCCGCCGGTCACCCGAAATTCGCATCATCCGTCGGCCCGCGTAAATGACTGTCACTACCGTGATGGCAACAGCGCACGCCACGAAGGTTGGAACGTAACCGACGCCATCGATCATCTGTCCCCAGATGATGCCGCCAAACAGCATGCCCATATCGCTGGCTCCCAATGCGACCGACGTGCTTAATCCACGTTGGTTTTCAGGCATGGCTTCAGCCGCGAGGTCCACCATCGAGGGGAACACAAAAGCGTGTCCGCTGCCCATCAGCATGGCTGGGAATATCAGTTGCCACGTTTCATGGACCGGTATGAACAATAGGATGCCGCCGGCAGTGGCCAGCATTCCCAGGATGCACACCCGCCGCCTGCCCACCTGCTGCGGGATGCGGCGCAGAAAGATTCGCAGAAAGATGGCCGTCGGGGCGTAGACAAAAAAGAACCATCGAATGTCCTCGAATCCGCGTGTGTGAGCGAAGCGTTCCAGAAACGACATGTGAATGGTTAAGGCTGCCCCGAAGACGACGCCGACGAGGAGAATCGTACCGGGCCAATGATTCCGGAGCAGTTCGACAAATCCTCGCCGGTCGGGCGAACGTAAATGACGCGGGATTGGCAGATGGACGACCAGCGCGCCGGCGAGGACGTTTGAAATCGCAATGATCGCAAAAAAACGAAAAAAGGTTTCGTCATTATTCGTCGCGCTGGAAAATATTGCGTCGCCGATGGCCGGCCCGATGGTCATGCCCGCAAATCCACCGATGCCAATGGTGCCCAGGCTTTCCGCTCGACGAAGTGGCGGCGCGGACAACGCGGCAAATACCGCCACCGCCGTCAGGTACGTGGACGTGGCTGCGACGAGTATGATTCGCAACATAATGATGGCGGCAAGGGACTCCGCGAACAGAAAACCGCCGTTGGCTGCCGCAGCCACGCACGCTGTTATAAAAAACGTGTTTCGACAGCCCAATCGATCGATCCACCGCCCGGCATAGGGACGCAGGGCAATGCTGCCGGCCGCCCCCAACCCGGTGATCCAGCCCAGTTGGGCTTCGTCCAATCCTCGATAGGCCACGAACTCGCCGAAATGATAATGCATGGACAGGCCGACCATCGTCAGCAAAGAACCGCCCAACACCTGGAAGAACGGGCGACCATACACCAAATCGTCGGTATCCATCGCACCATTGTGGGGACGGCTCGAAAGAGTGCAACATCGACCGGGAGACGCAGAAAATGACGCAGGCCTATTTTACCGCCGGCGACCGATCGAATTCCCGCTGACGGTTGGGGGGCTTTGATTCGAATTCTTCGTTAGAATACGCGCATGCGTTCGCGAGGCTGGACCAAGATATCCCTGGCGACCAAGTGCCGAATTCTTTTCGGCGTGGCGGTGCTGATCATTTTGTCCGCGACATTGTATTTGCCCTGGATTCGCATGGACGGCTTGATGAAATCAACCGACGTGCAGCGGGCGTTGCAGTTGGCTCGATGGGCGAGGCTCACCTCGAACATCGACGTGCTGAATGAATGGACCACTGCCATCGAACAGATGGAGCGGGACTGGACGCCGACGATTCAAGCCCTGGGCCTGCCCAACGTCATGCCCACGCTGTATTCAGTTGATCAGGAGGCCGCCCTGCATGACATGGCCCCTCGCGGTTTCCTGTTGGAGTCGTTGCGGCGATTTCGATTGGAGCCTCATCTCGAGTATACGCAAAAAACGCAGGAGGACCTGGACGGGACGTTTGTGCGGTTGGCGCTGGCTGTGCGTACTCCTGAAACGGACGCTAATCCCAATGCACTACGTGGGATCATTCATGTTCAGATTCCCATTCCCACGGAGATTCGGCAGTGGAATCTAATCGTGTTGGCCCTGGCCGGGTTGTCGGGATGTTTCCTAGCCATTCTGGTGTTCTACCTGGTGACGCAATATCTGATTCTTTCGCCCGTGCGGGAATTGCGGCAGGTCGCGGAGCGCGTGACGGGCGGAAGAGCGGACGCCCGCGCCCAGATCAATACCGGCGACGAGTTTGAGGAATTGGCACAGGCATTCAATGACATGCTGGCCCATCTGCGGGCATCGCACAACGAGCTTGAAACGATCAACCACTCGCTGGATGTGAAGTTGGGCGAGCTGGCAGAATCCAACGTCTCGCTCTATGAAGCCAACAAGCTCAAGAGCGAGTTTATCGCCAACGTCAGTCACGAGCTGCGCACGCCCCTGGGCCTGATCATCAACTTCACGGAGTTGCTGCGTGACGCGCTCGATGATCCGCCGGAAGACCGGACTCGGCTGACACGTTACGCCGACAACATCCTCCGTAACGGGCGCACACTGCTGGACATCATCAACGATCTACTGGACCTGGCCAAAATCGAAGCCGGTCGAATTGAATTGCACCTGACGGATTTTTCGCTACCCGACGTCTGTGCCGCGTTGATCGATTTCGTTCAACCGCTGGCGGACAAGAAAAACATCGTTTTGGTGGGGCCACTGGTCGAAAATCTGCCGCCCGTACGCACCGACGCGGGCAAGCTGAAACAAATCCTATACAACCTATTGAGCAACGCCGTCAAATTTACACCTGAAGGCGGCACGATTCGTTTGACGATCGGTCTGCAAGGCGAGCGACACGTACAACTGGCGGTTTCGGACACCGGACCGGGAATCGCCGCGGACATGTTTGACGTCATTTTCGAGAAATTTCGACAGATTGATTCCTCGTTAACTCGCGAGCACAGTGGTACGGGGTTGGGCCTGGCCATCACCAAGGAATTGTGTCACGTTCTGGGTGGGACCATTGAAGTGTCCAGCGAGGTCGGCGTGGGAAGTACCTTCAAAGTCACCCTGCCGCTCGAAGCACCGGAGCAGGCCCAGCAAAAACTGATTCCGCTTTCAGGCTGAAATTCATTGGCGGGGTCCCGGATGCGAGACTTGCGAGCCGCGTCGAATCGAATGATCCGGCAGCCGAGGCGGCGACCGCGCTCCCAAGGCATCGTCCGCATATTGCGCTGATCGAGAATGAATTCGGAAATGTCAGGGCACCAGGAACGTGTCAGCAGCCACCTGTTGGGCTTCGCGACCGTTGTAGACGCGGATCGCTCGCACCTGCCAGATGTTGTCGCGACTTCGGGCAACGGTCGGGTTGGAACACCATTCCACCGCGCCATCCAAACACAAGACGTTTTGCTTGCCCAGCTTGATGTGGTTCCGCGAGGGCGATTGCGGATCAACCGGATTGAACCGCCCACCCGCGAACAACGGATTCGCGTCTGCCATATAGGCCTGTCGCGGTGCAGCCTCGGCTTGCGGCGTCGGACCGGACGTGTTCAGCGAGTCGTAGCTGCAATTCCGAGGATCGGCAAAATCCGCGAGTGCGTGGGCGTTCTGGACGTTCATGACCTGTGCATCACAACAGGATGGACAGATGAACGGCTTGGCTTCGGGAACGTATTGGAATCGAAGGAGCAAGTAGGGGCTTCGACTGTTGGGAACGTAGGGCCCGCCGCGATCGCTGACCCGCAACCATCGCCCGCCGGGTATCGACTTCGCCTGGGGCAGGCGACCTTGATAATCCCCGGCGTAGGCGGAAACGGCCCGACCGATCACACCCAGATGATTCGCGCAGGCGATTCGTCTCGTTTCACTGCGGGCCTTGGCCAACCCGGGAAACAGCATCAATCCGACCAATACCATGGCCGCCGCCAAACCGATCATGTCCCGCATGGCCAACGGAAATCGTCGCCGAAAATCCCCGTCGGCCCCAGTTGTCAATTTCGGATATGCGGCGGAGTGCGTTTCCTGATTCGTTCGCGGCAACCGGGCCAACACTCGATCCGCCAGGCTTGACGGCGGCGTCGGCGCCGACCAACAATCCAACGGTTCCAGCAGGGCTAAGGCCCGTCGATACCGGCGCTCCAGCTCCGGATCTGCGTTACAGGCCTGACGAAGCTCGCGGCGTTCGGCGTCCGACAACATCTCGAAATGGTCATCGAGAAGCCATTGATAATAATCTGGACGCTCGTCATTCATCGGCACACGTTTCCTCGTATCACCTCGTCACCCCGTTTAATCGACCGATCGATCGCACGCCGCCCGGTACGACTTACCGAAAAAAGCCACGGCCGAATGCAGGCGACTCTTGACCGTTCCCACGGGGATCCCCAGCACCTCGGCGATCTCGCGATAGCTGAATCGATGGTAATAGGCCAATACCAGTGCGTCCCGAAGGATCGACGGCATTTGATCCACGATGCTCCGCACGATTCTTCGCTTTTCATCCAATTCCAATTCCGCGTCAGGCCCCACTTCGGTGCCTTCCAACAGCGACAGAAAGCTCTGTTGGCCGTCACCGCCGTCCAGCTCGTTATTCAACGCGACTTCCGATCGGCGCGATCGACCGCGAAGCCAATCCCTGGCCTTGTTGGCTGCGATCGTAAACAGCCACGGCTTGAATCGACGACTGGGGTCGAAGCTCGATGCGGACAAGTAAGCTTGCAAAAACGTCTCCTGAACGACGTCTTCCGCAGCCGCCGAGCTATTGGTGAACCGGAACACGAACCGATAAAGCTCGGCACTGTGTCGTCGGACGAGCAATTCGAACGCTTCAGGCCGATTTCCCAGGGAATCGGCGAGCAATCCCTCGTCGGTTGGCGTTCTCACGACTCTATAGTATCCTTACGTCTTGCGGCCTTTGAAGTTCGCATAACGGGCCCGTGGAATTCGTCATGACGACCGACCATCCCATTCCGCAAATCACTCGATTACGCGGAATGGCGGTATTGCCGACGATCGCCTTGGCACCTATTCTAGCATTTCTCGTGCTCTGGATCATTCCTCGTGCGACCGTGGCGATTTCCGGTTACACTGGAAATGCTGGGCCAGTTCGCGATATCGAGGATCCACGCGTCGTGGTGATCAAGTCCCAAAAACGGTTGTTTCTTTTCAATGGCACGGAACTGGTTCGTTCCTACCCCGTTCGAACGGGTCAGGATGGGGCGTCGGGGCTGGGATTCGTGGAAAACGGTCAGACGCCGACCGGGCAGTTTAGAATCTGTATGAAGAACATTGGCAGTGCCAATCATCGATTCCTGGCGCTTGATTACCCACCTTTGGACCTTGCCCGGCAGGCCATGCGGGCCGGGCTGCTGAGCACGGGGGAAGTCGCAGCCATCGCGGATGCCCATGACCGCGGGATTTGTCCGCCATGGTCCACGCCGTTGGGTGGGGGGATCGGAATTCACGGCTCAGCAGATGCCGCGAATCAGACGGCTGGCTGCATCGCCCTGCGAAACGAAGACGTAGCTGAGTTGTTCGACGTCCTTCGATCCGGTGACCCCGTCGAGGTATTGCCGTGATCATTGCGTTTCAACAGACCAAGAGGTCCTACCGGTGAAACATGCGACCAAATCCTTGTCCCACGAATCGCTAAGCCTATTGGCCGAGGCTGCGGCGGAGATCAACGGCACGCTCGATCTTAAAACGGTGCTGGACAACATCGCGGAATCCGCATCTAAGGTGATGGGTGCCCAAGCCGGCAGCGTTCTGATTCACGACAAGCCGCGCAGCAAGCTGGTATTCGTGTCGGCCACCGGTGAACGTAGCCACGTGATCCTCGGTCGAGAATTCGACGCTCATCTGGGCATCGCCGGTCGCGTGGCCTCAACGGGAAAGCCTGAAATCGTTCATGACGTTCACTCCGACACGTCATTTTATCACGGCATCGACGAGATCAGCAATTTTCATACCGACACGCTGATCGCCGCTCCGATGAAGGTGGGGGATGAAGTCATCGGCGTCGTCGAGGTCCTCAATCGGACGTCGGGGCGATTCAGCGAGAATGATCTGGAATTGCTCAAGTTGTTCGCCAACCTGGCCGCCATCGCCGCCCGCAACGCCCAGACACACGAGCGATTGAACCAGCAGCATCAGTACTTGTGTCACCAGGTCTTGCGAAGCGACCTGATCATCGGCGATTCGAAGGCCATTCGAGACGTTCGCGGTCTATGTGATCGAGTGGCTCGGACGGACGCGTCCGTCCTGCTGCTGGGCGAAACCGGAACCGGCAAGGAGCTGTTCGCCAAGTACATTCACAATCAATCTCCGCGGGCCGACAACGCCTTCGTGGTCGTGCACTGCGCCGCCTTCGCGGAGACGCTTTTGGAAAGCGAGATTTTCGGACACGAAAAGGGCGCGTTCACCGGCGCTGTTTCGCAGCAGATCGGTCGATTCGAGCTGGCTGATGGAGGCACGGTGTTTCTGGACGAGATCGGCGAGATTTCGCAGTCCACGCAGGTCAAGCTGCTGCGGGTGCTCCAAGAACATTCCTTCGAGCGCGTCGGCGGCTCGTCGACCATTCAATGTGACGTGCGGGTCATTGCCGCCACCCACCGCAATTTGAAAGAGGAGATATCCAAAGGCCGATTTCGCGAGGACCTGTTCTATCGACTGAACGTGTTTCCCGTGATCTTGCCTCCGCTGCGCAATCGTTCCGAGGACGTTCCCCATCTCGCGGAGTTTTTTTCCGCCCGGGCGGCGGAGCGAACGGGAATGAAACCACCGACCATTTCAGCCGTGGCTTCCGCCATGCTCGCTCGTTACGCTTGGCCCGGCAATATCCGGGAATTGCAGAATATCATGGAGCGAGCCGTTTTGATGTGCAACGGCCAATCGATCGAGGTCAGCGATTTACCCGTCGAGGTGGTCGGCGGCGGATCAATTCCGGGTGACGGCGAGAACACGGGCACGCTGTGGGGGTTCGAGCGAGCGATCATCGTCAAAGCGCTGGCTGAAAACGGATGGAATCAATCCAAGGCGGCGCGGACGCTAGGCATCAGTCGGGACAATTTGCGATACCGAGTCAAGAAATACGGGATCGCCCGCGAAGAATAGCAGACCACGTACGCCCGTTTCGCTGACAGGCGCATCGCAATCGCCGCCGATCTTCAACATGTCATCCGCGCTCTGTTTTCCTATCTGCCGCGATTCATGGACTTGGCATCCACGTCCAGCCTCGGACCGATCGTGACCGTTGTCGGTTGGCCTTGCCATTCGATCGGATGGCCCAGACTGTCAAGAAGAATCACGCCGTTATCCACTCGGGGCGTGATCGTAAACGTACCCGACGAGCCTCGAAGCGCTTCGAACGAGAAGGACCCCAGATACGTCGCACCGTCTGACGTTACGCCCGCGCCGTCCACGATGGCCGCCGCCCGTCCGCCGACATTGTCGACGGCGGAAAAGACCTGCTGGCCTGCGAATACGTAATCAGACCGGTCCGCTTGAATGGCACCCGACGTCGCCCGCAGGCTGCCCGTCCTGCCACCGTGCACTTCCAGGCCTATTTGAAAACCACCCAAGTCGACGACACGATCAGCGAAAACATCGAAAGTCAGGATGCCTCGACTTGGCACGCTATCATCTGACGTTCGTGTGAAGATGGTCGTTCCCGTGAATTCACCATCCGATTGCCCGGATTGGCCTGATGCTGCGAACGGCGCACAGGGATTGGTGTCACAGTTTTGACCATCACCTTCGAAAGCACCGCCTTCAGTAGCACATTGAGAGGCTGTTCGAATGAAACAAGAGGTTCCGATGCAGCACGCCCCTCCGCCACAGGGCGAAGCACAGGGGAATTCTTCGTCAAGGAAGGCTCCCAAAATATAGAACAAGTCATTCAGATTGATGGTCCCGTTGGGCGTGCAGGGATGGATGTCGGCATCGGCCATTGAACAGGTCGAAAAATCATCCACGAATGCGTTGAGAATGCAAAACAGGTCGTCCAAATTGACCGTTCCGTTGGCGTCCAGGTCACCCCACCCCGAAGTAAGCCCCACACCCGCGGCTGAAAGTTCACCGTTGCATTCGGCGGCGATATGGTATTCGGAGGATGGGACCAGGGCTGCACCGGTCACCGTCAGCGTGCCCCAGACAATCGGCGTTTGAAATACGGGCGCTCCGACCAATTCGCCCGTCGCGCTGACGTATTGCAAGAGGCAGGGATAATCCGGTGACGTGACCCGCAGGGCCTGCGGAATGTCCGAGCCCGCCGGTTGAGCGGTCACTTCCAGCCGCCGGGGACCCAGGGTGCTAACGATGGGAGCTTCCGGGATGAACGGTCCCACGCACTGACCGTCGTCGCAGGCGTCGGGCTCGGTGCAGACGTTGCTGTCATCGCAGAAAAGCCCGTCGGGCTCCTTGTTTTCCAGGCAACCGCCCGTTCCGTCGCAGGTGTCGGGATTGTCGCATTGGGTGTCTTGACCATCGCCGCAGGCTGTGCCCGGCGGCTTGTTGGGATGGTCGCAAACGCCGACCAGGCATAGGTCGAACGTGCAGTCGATGAGGTCATCCGTGCAAGGGGTATCATCAAGCTCCATGTTGAGCAGACATTCGCCGATGCCATCACAGGTGTCGGGATTGTCGCAATCGGTATCCGTCGGATCGCCGCATGCAAATCCGCTGGGCTCCAGATTGTCCGCGCACAGGCCCAACCCGTCACAAGTGTCCGGATTGTCACATTCCGTATCGAGGGGACTTCCGCAATCCGTTCCCGAGGGCTTGTTGGGATGATCGCAGACACCGGAAACACAAATGTCAAAAGTGCAGTCATTGGCATCGGCTGTGCAGAGCGTTCCGTCGGGCTTGAAATTGTCCTCGCAGTTACCCACGCCGTCGCAAGCATTCGGGTTATCGCATTCGGCAAAGCTGGGGTCCCCGCAGGGCGTGCCCTTGATGCGTGGCGTCCAATTGAATGGGTCCTCGCCGGCATCGCAAACCTCGCAGGAATTAAGCGGGTTCTCCGCCCCGTCCACGTGGCACTCATCATTCACAAAACAACTGTCCATACGGGTGATGTACAGAGCGATGTCGCCTTGATTGTCGTCAAATCCCGCGACGCGAATCGAGTAGGTAATCCCGCCCGTGGCCATGAAGGTCAGCGAGGACAACAATCCGATACCGCTGTCGTCATCGCACGCGACTTCCGTGCCGCCGCAGGCGTCGAACACGGAAAGCACCGTGTCGTTGGACGGCAAGAAAACGCTGTCGCGCGTGGTGACGTGCACTTCGCCGTCGCACAACGCGGTGTACTTGAACCAGGCGTCGTGATTGGAATTCGGCTGACAACTGGCTTCGGCGTCATCGGGCCCGAAGGCCACGTTCGTTCCCGTATTCAAACCGTCCACCGCTTCCACCGCGTTGGGGCAATCGTCCGCGCAATCCGGATCCAAGACGCCCGAACAGTTGCCCGCCCCGTCGCACGTATCGATACCCACGCCGGGCGCGCCCGTACCCGTGCACGGATTTCCGTCGTTGCAGGGATCGCCCGGATCCAGGTTCGGATGTTCGCACAGGCCCGCTTGGCATTCATCGGCCGTGCAGTCATTCCCGTCATCGGTACAGCCCGTTCCATCCGCGGCGAAGGACCACGAGGTGGTGGCTAGGGCGGAATTGCATTCTTCGCATTCATTGGCGGGATTCGGTTGGCCGTCATTGTAGCACACATCGTCAATGAGGCAGGCACCGGCGTCGAGCTCGTTGACGCATTCATCCGCGACCTCGTCGCAGGTATCGGTGGTGCAGGCAAACGCATCGCTGCAATCCGTTGGCGCGATTCCGCCGCACACGCCGGCTGTACACGATTCGCCCGTGGTGCAGAATTCGCCGTCGTTACAGGTCGTTCCATCGAGTTCGTCGTTGGCGTCACAATTGCCCAGCCCATCGCACTGATCGGGGTTCGTACAATCAGTGTTGGCGGCGCTGCCGCACGCACTGCCCGCGCTTCGCGGTATGGTGGAACAAGCGCCGGCGCTGCAAATGTCCGACGTGCATTCATTGCCGTCGTTGCAAACGGACGCATTGAGACATTCGACACACGCGTTCAGGTTTTCATCACAGAACGGAAGTCCGGGCTGGGGGCAGGGTGCGGTACCGGACACACAGATGCCCGCTGCGCAGGATTCCACGCCATTGCAAAACAGCCCATCATTGCATTGTGCATTTCCGGTGCAGAGGATATTGATAATGGCGGGGTCGTCGGGAAAGATGAGCGCGGCTTGACTTTGATCGCTTACGATGGTCAACGCACCGAGATCGCCTGTATTGCCGAGCAGTTTGACTGTGAAACTACCTACAGCGTTCGCTGAGGCGACGTATCTGAACTCCGCGAGATAAATTGGAGTGGTCACCAAAACCGCTTCTGCTGGATTGAGGCGAGAATTGAGAACCCGCGGCGGTGGTCCGGCGAACTTGCTGATCAAAGCCGGCGTCAATCCAAAAAACAGATAATCGGCTCGTGCCTCGTCAATCACCGGCGTGGTCCCGTCGTGGTTGACCGTGCCCAGAAACCCGCCGGATGCGGAGAACGGCATCGTGCACTGATACGCGAATATCAGGTCCGGCGCGAAGTTCTCGATAAAAACGTCAACGGTCACGGTCGTTCCAGGAGTGACGGTAATCTGGTTGCCGACCCCTCCGCGAGGAATCAGAAACATGCGAGCTTGCGCTAGAACGGTTACGCTCGACATCGCGACGATGGCCATTCCGATTCGAAAATGCGATTTCATGATGAATTTCCTTAAACCAGACGCGTGAGTCGCGTGTTCTCTATTCCCCGATTCCCGTCGCGATTGAACGTGACGGATTTTGTTGCCGCGGGCGGCTGCGTTCAATAGCCTGGAAACCTTCAGACGGACAAAATTCGTGCGACGCAAAAGTTGATACTTGTCGCAAGAGACACGGCGCGTAATTCGAATTGCAAACCCGGAACTCGACCCCAATACCGATAAACCGCGGACTGCTTCCGCTCGGAAAACCGTTTTGATCACCGTCTTGATCAATGCGCTGGGATAAGCTCCTACTCCCAAAACCCCACGATGCAACGATGGGCTCTCAGTGAACGGATATGAGCAGCCCCACACACTGCGGCGGTCCCGCGACCGTCCGGATAACTATAATGTCACCAAAAAACCCCCTGCGGTCAAGTACAATTCGCGATAAGCATGCCAGAACACCACTGCGGTCCAATGTACACGGAGCAAAAAAAAAAACAGATTCCAGTCAAAATGAAATAATTATGACTACGTTGTGTCGTTCATTGTTTCATGCCGTAGAAATGGCGAGAAAAGGAAAACGCTATTCGCCCAAATCCTTCAGATAGCGCTTCATAGCCGCCAGGGTGGCGTCGCTGAGATGGTGTTCGATGCCCTCGGCATCGAGTTCAGCGTCGGCCCGGCCCACCCCCAACGCGACAAGAAAATCCAGGACAACGCGGTGTCTGGTCCTTGCTTTTTCGGCCAGAAGTTTCCCCTTGGCCGTCAGAAAGACGGACCTGTATGGTTCGGACCTGACCAATCCTGCGCGCTTGAGGCGGGAAATCGTATTGGTGACGGTGACTTGGCTGACACCCAGGCGGGCAGCGATTTCGACGGCGCGAGCTTCCCCGGTGGCATGGATGAGTTCGTCGATCAGCTCGACGTAGTCCTCAGCCAGTTCTCTTGCGTGATCCGCGCGAGCGCGGCGGTAGCCGCCGACGGTACTGACCGACGCCCGGCGAGCGTTAGTTTTCGGAGATTTCGATTTCTTCAATACCACAGGCGGGGACTATAGCAGACGCGCATTTCGATGGCCACCGCGCTGGGAGAATAGCCAACGAATCAGTGGGCATTTAGTATTCGTCGTACGTTCGGGAGCCGACGCTGTTGGGGTCATCCGTATTCACAATGATCTGTCCCGTTACAGGGTTATAGACCCACCCTTCATCGCCCGTGGTAACAAGGGGCGGAGAGTTGCTGGTGTCGATGGCGACGTTATGGCGGCCTCGGTTTTTTCCCACCGGTGCCGTCGGTATCGTGTGAAGGTAGGGTCCGAATGGATGCGACGTATCGCCTGTGGCCGACACGTTACCCCGGTGATTACTATACATTGTCAATTGATTTACAAAAGCTTGAACAGAATTAGCCCCACCGCCGCTGCCGTCAGGTTTGACCCCCGGATTATCCCCGTTGTGCTCGCTGGCATAGATTTCAATGGCTCGGCGCATGGCTGCCAGGTTATGAATCAGGGAAGACTCGTTTCCGCCAGTCACGGCGCTTTGCATCGCCCGCGGCAAGGCGATGGCGGCAATAATGCCCAGAATGGCGACGACGATGACCAATTCGACAAGACTGAACGCGTTTCGCCCGCCTGGCGGTTGGTGGAACATCACTTTCTTGTTCGTTTCCATGGATTCGAACGTTTCCCGGATCACGCAAGCCTGACGCGAAGCAACGAATGTTCCGGCTCCCCCAATACAATCGGTTCTACCGTACAGCCGCTTGCCACAATCACATATGAAGGGACGTTGAAATTCAAGCCCGGCCCGTCGGATTCACGATAATTCACGAATATCATGGGTTGGACTTGCGGCGCTGCTGATTATCGGAAGTTCGGGGCGGGGGTCTCATCCCATAGATCGCACGAGGCGGCCGGTCGAATTCAACAGGCCAAGGAAAGGGGGTTTGACAGGGTGAAATTGTCGCGAACGTCACGAGGCATCGCGTTTGGGCTGTTGGGGATGGCATGGCTCCCAACCGTGGCCAGCGCGACGTTTCATTTCATGCACATTGAACAGGTAACCGGCGGGGTGAACGGCAACACGACGGCGCAGGCGATCCAAATCCGCATGCGATCGAATGGCCAAGATCAGATTGAGCGCGCGAAACTGATCGCCTGGGACGCGAACGGCGAAGGACCTATTACGCTAATCGATATGCAGGAAAATGTGGCTGTCGCGACGGCGGGCGCACGTGTTTTGATAGTGAGCGAGAATTTCATTCAGTTTTCGGATCCGCCGGTCGTCGCGGATTTCATCCTGGAACGCACGATTCCAGAAAGTTATTTGGCGGCTGGCAGCATCACATTCGAGAACGACGAAGGCACGTTGGTGGTGTGCAGATTGAGCTGGGGTGGTGCGAGCTACACCGGTGACACGACCGGCGCGCAGACCAATGACGATGACGGCGACTTCGGGCCGCCCGTGCCGGCGGCGTTGACCAGCTTGGGCATCCAATCATTCCTGTATACGCCGGATTTCGCCGGGCTCAGTACGACGAACGCTGACGATTATGTCATTCAGCAAGACCCGGTTGTCTTCACGAACAACGCGGGAATGGAATTTACGTTGACGGGCGGACTGTGCGTTGACGACGTGAATGGGGACGATGATTTTGACGGCGTGTGCGGAGGCGAGGACAACTGCCCTTCGATGTCCAATGCGGACCAGTCGGACGCTGACGGTGACGGCGTGGGCGACGCGTGTGATGGTTGCCGGGACGATGCCAGCAAGGTCGAAGCCGGTGATTGCGGGTGCGGTCATGCCGACGAGGACGCCGACGGAAACGGCGTATCGGATTGTCTGGAGCAAGAGCCTCCCGATGACGGCGGCGGACCTGATGAAGCCGATGACGATGAAGCCGATGACGACGGGGTTGATGGGACCGACGATGACGGGGTCGATGGGACTGATGATGACAGCATCGATGACAACGGCAACGATAATGGTTCGGATGGCGAGGCCGACGGCGTAGACGGCGAAGATGACTCCGTGGTGACACCAACGATCAGTGGGGTATCGATCTGTGGGCAAGGGATGCCGATGGCGTCGGTTGGCTTGGTGTTGATTTTGGTTTCGGCGCGAGTGCAATCGTCTTCGCGTCGCGGATAAGATGCAAATCGACGTTCCCTTGCCAGCCTTGGCGCGTATTTGTTTGCAATTCTGGATTCCGGCGTTCGTCGGAATGACGCATGCTGGGGGTTCGCCGGAATGACGGAGCGCGGCGGACCGCTCGCTTCGGGCTCGCGGGTCGTAAAATACTTGGTCGCGGGTCTGTAGAGCGGCGGGGCGAAACCCGTCCTACGAACTCTAATCATCGGCTCCCCCACCTCCAAAGGAGGTGGGCCACCCGCCCGCGAATGCGCGTGTATTTGTTTGCAATTCTGGATTCCGGCGTTCGCCGGAATGACGCGTGCTGGCGGTTCGCCGGAATGACGGAGCGCGGGGGACCGCTCGCTTCGCGCTCGCGGCTCGTAAATGACTTGGTCGCGGCGTGGAACGATGCTGTCGCGGCGCGGTGATTTGACGGTTCGATGCCCCAGAAAAGGGTCTTGACGGGGCCTGTCCGGATTCATAACATCTACAAATATAATTAGTCGATACTTAAACAGGCATTCGTGGTCTATGAAGGAGCGTTCAGGTGCGGCAGAAGTCATTGGTGTTGCGGAAGTCACACCCCTCGCAAGCAAGTGAATCGTCACGGTGCGGGTGCGGGTGCGGGTGCAGGTGTAGATGCGGGTGCGGGTGCGGGTGCGGATGCGTGAAAATTCCGGGGCGATGGGAGATGCGGACGGTTCATGGCCTCGACGGTCGGCGCGGGCCAACGATGGCGAAGCGTGTTGAAACATGGCGTTTAGCCGTCGGGACGTCGGCGTGGGTTTTGGCGTTGGTCATGATTGCGGCGTGGGCCTTGATCGCGCCCTTGGGCTGTGATCAGCCTTCTGATTCGCAGTCTTCGTCAGGGGCTGAAGGTGCGGCGCGATTGGAGACGGCGCCTGCTCCAGCGGAGAGCGGGCCCCAAACGCCCTATAAGATTGTTTGTACGATCGGAATGGTGGCGGACATCGTGCGCAACGTGGCGGGCGATTTGGCGCATGTGGAGGCCATCATCGGCGACGGCGTTGATCCGCATTTGTATCAGGCGACGCGTGGCGACGTTGGAAAGCTGTTGGATGCGGATATCGTTTTCTACAGCGGGCTTATGTTGGAAGGGAAAATGGCTGACGCGTTGGTTCGGGTGGCGCGAAAGCGGCCGGTCTACGCGGTGAGCGAATTGCTTGATCCGTCGGAGTTGCTTCAGCCACCTGAATTCGCCGGTCATTATGACCCGCACCTGTGGATGGACGTTTCCCTATGGCGGAAATGTGCGGAGATGGTGGCTGAAACGCTGTGCGAATTTGACGCAGCGCATGCGGCGAAGTATCGAGAAAACGTTGCTGCCTACGGTGCGCAGCTCGCGAAACTGGATGCGTTCGCCAAGCAGGCTTTGGGCAGCATACCGCAGCATAGTCGGGTTTTGGTCACCGCGCATGACGCCTTCAACTACATGGGTCGGGCTTACAACATCGAGGTGGTGGGGATTCAGGGTATGAGTACGGAATCGGAAGCGGGCATCGACGACATCAATCGGCTGGTCGAGATGCTGGTGACTCGCAACGTGCGGGCGGTGTTCGTGGAGTCGTCGGTGTCACAGAAGAACATCGAAGCGCTCGTCGAAGGGGCGGCTTCTCGAAGCCACACGGTCACCATCGGCGGCAGCCTGTTCTCGGACGCCATGGGCAAACCGGGTACCTACGAAGGAACGTATATCGGCATGATTGACCACAACGTCACGACCATCACGCGGGGATTGGGCGGCAGCGCACCCGCGGGCGGCTTGAACGGGCGACTCGCAGAAATCGATTGACGGTTCATGGCTACGAGGTGTTTTCATGAAACGGCGGTCGTGGATCAGTGAATTATGCGTTCAAGAATCAATAGAAGCCGGGGAATTATCGGAGCCGCGCCCGTCAGGAAGCGGTGGTGTGACCGGTTAGGACCGCTCCCTCACGGTCGCGGCTCTGTTAAAGTTGGTAGACCGCTCGCTTCGCGCTCGCGGCTCGTAAATGACTTGGTCGCGGCTCTGTTAAAGTTGGTAGACCGCTCGCTTCGCGCTCGCGGCTCGTGAATGACTTGTTCGCGGCTCTGTTAAAGTTGGTAGACCGCTCGCTTCGCGCTCGCGGCTCGTGAATGACTTGGTCGCGGATCAGAAAGAAACGGTCGCGGATCAGAAAATCGACCGTTCAAGGATCGGCAGGTTTCTGACAATGCTAAACGGTCGAAATTCATCCCGATCACCGGGGCGGGCTGCTACCGTTGACACTTCGCATCATGACGAAGCCTGTCCGGTTTCGATCCATGACATGACTGTGGCGTATCATCGCAAGCCGGTCTTGTGGGATATCGATTACGCCGCGCCGGAAGGAAAGCTCATCGCCGTGGTCGGTCCCAACGGGGCCGGCAAGAGCACGCTGATCAAGGCCTGCCTGGACCTGCTGCCCCGTGCGTCGGGGAGCGTCTGCTTTTATGGCCGACCTTACAAGTCGCAGCGGCACCTGGTGGGCTATGTTCCGCAGCGCGAAACGGTGGACTGGGATTTTCCAGCCAGCGCGTTGGACGTGGTCACCATGGGGCGTTACGGGCAAATCCCTTGGTGCCTGCCTCCGCGACGTCGCGATCGGCAGGTGGCTATGGAAAGCCTGGACCGCGTGGGCATGGCCGACTACGCCTCGCGTCAAATCAGCAAGTTGTCCGGGGGTCAGCAGCAGCGGGTTTTCCTGGCACGGGCGTTGGCCCAGGATGCTCGCATTTATTTCATGGACGAGCCGTTCGCCGGGGTGGACGCCGCGACGGAGACGGCCATCGTCGAGCTGCTTCGTGAACTTAATCGGCAGGACAAAACGGTCATTGTTGTGCATCATGATCTTCAAACGGTGGCGCAATACTTCGACCACGTGCTCTTGCTCAACATGCGCGTCGTCGCCAGCGGTCCGGTTGAATCGACGTTCATCCCGGAAAACCTGCAAAAGACCTACGGCGGGCGGCTGACGCTGTTGGAAAAGGCCGCGCAGGCCGTCGCTGGTGCCGGCTGGAAACCATGACGATTTCGCGTCCGGCCCATACCGATCGACATGGGCAACGAGGTCGGCCGCGTGACGACGAGCGATTGGTGAAAACGATGATGCCGCCGATCTTCAAATACGTCGTTGCGTTTTTCGCGATCATGATCACGTTCGCCCATGCGACGGACGGCACGAGCCACGAACCCCACGTCGCCACCGTCGCCACCAACGCCATCGATGCAACCAATGCCATCGATGCAACCAACGCCATCGACGCCACCGTCGGCATGGACGACGCCGACACCATTGACGACCACACGTCCGCCGAATGGCCTACGTTTGAAAAGTGGACGCGGGCCATGCTTCTGCAAGATTACAACACGCGCGTGGTTGTGATCGGCACGACGCTGTTGGGCATGGCTGCGGGAGTCGTGGGCACGTTCGCCTATTTACGAAAACGAGCGATGTTGGGTGACGCGCTGAGCCATGCGACGTTGCCCGGAATTGCCGCGGCGTTCATTATTGTGCAGCAGAAACATCTGACGCCGTTATTGATCGGGGCGACGATCAGCGGTGCGTTGGGCGTGCTGGCGGCGATGGGATTGCGGAAGGTGCCGCGAATCAAGGAAGACGCCGCCATCGGCATCGTGTTGAGCGTCTTTTTCGGCGTGGGCATGGTTTTGCTCAGTCTGATCCAGCAGATGGGCACCGGGCAGGAGGCGGGGCTTAGCGGGTTCATCTACGGGAAGGCTGCGGCTATGCGGGCGGCCGATGCGTATTTGATTGGCGTTACGGCGGCGGTGGTGATCGTGGCGTGCGTGTTGCTGTTCAAGGAATTTCGGCTGGTGTGCTTCGATCAATCCTATGCGGCGGCGCAGGGGCGATCGGTATGGTTGATCGACCTGGGGATGATGGGCTTGGTGGTGCTGACCACGGTGGTGGGATTGCAGGCCGTCGGGCTGATTCTTGTGGTGGCGTTGTTGATCATCCCTGCGGCGGCGGCCCGATTCTGGTCGGACGGTTTATTGGGAATGGTGGTCATCGCCGGGGTAATCGGCGCGGTGAGCGGATGGTCCGGCTCGATTTTGAGCGCGATGATGCCCAGGCTGCCCACGGGCGCGATCATCGTGATTTGCGCCGGTTGCATTTTCACGGCCAGTCTGCTGATGTCGCCTCATCGCGGAGTCTTCGCAGCCTGGATGCAACGATGGACACTGACCAAACGGGTCGCCCGCCAGCATCTGTTGCGTGCCTTGGCCGAGTTCGAAGAACACGAGGGTTCCAACGCCATCGTGGAATTGGAGCGGATTCTACCGAAGCGCAGTTGGTCGCGTGCGGCGCTTCGCCGGTTGATTGAATGGGCGTCGCGGTCCGGCTTGATCGTTGAGCCACGGGTAGGCGCGGTCCGGCTGACGCAGCCCGGGCGGGTTCAGGCGCGTCGGGTCTTGCGGAACCATCGCCTATGGGAAACGTACCTGATTCGGTACGCGGACATTGCGCCGTCCCACGTGGACCGCGATGCCGACGAAGTCGAACACGTCCTTCCGGAGCCCGTCATTCGCGAGCTTGAGCAGATTATGGCGCACGAATCGCGCATCCCGCCGTCGCCGCATCCGTTGGAGAACGGCGGATGATTCATTGGGATTGGTCGATTGACGGTTGGGTTATTCTGGTCGGCGTGCTCAGCGCGATATCCTGTGCCTTGCCGGGCAACTTTCTCGTGTTGCGAAAGCTCAGCCTGATGGGCGACGCGATCTCCCACGCCGTGCTTCCGGGGTTGGCCATCGCGTTCTTGCTGTCACACAGCCGCTCGTCGTGGTCCATGTTCGTGGGCGCGGTGATCGTGGGCGTTCTGACGGCTGTCTTGACCCAGCTCATCATGCGACATGGCAAGGTCGAGCAGGGTGCGGCCATGGGTGTCGTGTTCAGCATTCTGTTTGCGGTTGGATTGATCTTGATCCGACAGGCGGCGGATCACGTCGATCTCGATCCGGGCTGCGTGCTATACGGCAATATCGTGCAGGTTCCGCTCGATGCCCTCGGTGGGCAGGTCCCGCCGGTGGTGGTGAATCTGGGCGTGGTGCTCGTCGTCAACGTGCTGTTCGTCGGCCTATTTTACAAGGAATTGAAGCTGACCGCGTTCGATCCGGAATTGGCGACGACACTGGGCATCGACGCGCGTTGGATGCATTACGCGTTGATGGTTATCGTTGCGGTGACGACGGTCGCCAATTTCGAAGCGGTCGGCTCGATCCTGGTGATCGCCATGTTGATCGTGCCGGGTGTGACGGCTCATCTGTTGACCGATCGATTGGGCATCATGATCGTGATCAGTGCGTTGTTGGCGGTCGCGTCGGCGGTGTTGGGACACGTGCTCGCCGCCTTCGGACCCGGTTGGCTGGGGATGAACGGATCAGCGAACACGGCTGCGATGATGGCCGTGGTGACGGGCGGCTTTCTCTTGATCGCCATCGCGTTTTCGCCGCAGCACGGCTTGGTGGCGACGCTGGTGCGCAGGGTGGCCTTGTCATCACAAATCCTGCGTCAGGACATTCTGGGCATGCTTTTCCGATGGGAAGAACTGAATCGCGCCGGCGGACGACCGGCCCAATGGAGCGATTTTCACGGCGTCTTGGGGGATTCCACCCGCACGCGCGGGGCTGTTCGGTATCTGGCCCGACACGGATTGATCCGGTTGGCAGGGCCGATTCAGCCTTCGACGCGATTGGAACTCACTCCCGCAGGTTCGACTGCCGGCGCCCGACTTATCGGCTCGCACCGTTTATGGGAATCGTTTCTGGCTGAGCATTTCGAGCTGGCGGAAGACCACCTGCACGAGCCTGCGGAGCGTATGGAACACTTCATCACGCCTGATTTGCGGACCGAGTTGCGCGAGCAGCTTACGCAACCCGCGACCGACCCCCATGGCCGACGCATTCCCGGCGGTGACGATCCGCGTCTTGAATGATTGGGCGGTGCGGGCCAGTGCATTGACGCACCTGAACTTTCGGGTCGGTCGTTGATTGCACGACGATGTTGCGCTGCAAAAGACCGCTCCCTGACGGTCGCGGCTCTGTTAAGAGGCGAATTCCCGCGCAGACGGTCGCGGGTCGGAAAGATTCGGTCGTGGCTCGGAAGGAGTTGCTCCGAACCCGTGGAATAAGCGTTGATGAACGACTAGCCGTCTTTCGACGATGGGCGCTTGGCTTGCTGGGCAACCTTGGTGCCATTTCCTGATAAATGTTTCTGCTTGTGTTCCAGAATGGTGCAGGTCATATCAATGCGACTAATGACGGCTCGCATATCAGAAAGGCGGTCCACCGCCTCGTCGCGGCAGCAGTCGTCGATCAGCCGACTGACGCACGTGGGTACGTCCACCTCAACCGGTCGACGCGTATCGCCCAGCCGCTTGCCGATACGGGCCGGGGCATGCAAGCCCGCTGTCTTGTTCATCTCCGTGGCGATGGCTTGGCCGGTGATGACCTTATAAAGGGTGGCACCGAGTCCAAAAACGTCCGTCCGCTGGTCCAGGACCGACCGCTTGGCCTGCTCCGGGGCCATGTAATCAATCGTTCCTTGGATGCGCTCCTTGGCGCGCATCATGGCGGAGCTTTGACCGAAGTCGATGAGCTTCACTTCATCATCGGGCGTTACGATGAGGTTGCCCGGCTTCAGATCGGCGTGAACGAATCCCTGCTGATGCATGACGTGAAGCCCCTCGGCTGCACGACGAAAATAACGGAGCAACGCCATCATGGCTGGACGAAACGCGCTGTTGGACATGGCGGTCCCAGCGACGTATTCCATCAGGAGGACAGCGGCCCGCACACGCAGCCGCTTGCGGATGAGTCGCAAGTCGTACACTTTTCGCAAGACGGCATGATCAAACGCCTGCCCAGCCGCTTGCTCGGAGCGGAGTTGGTCAACGTATTTCTTTTCGTCCTCGGCGTTGAGCTTGACGTACTTGGCAGCGCGCATCTCGCCCGTTTCGAGGTTTTCGACGCTGTAAATCTCACTGTTGGCCCCGACGCCAATTTTCTCGATGATACGGTAATCAGGTAGCAACAGTGTCATGAACCACACACCCCGGCGCGCAAGGCATTCGGTCTTTGTGGGTCCGTCTTTCGCGGACTCGTACGACTATTATCATCGTACGAACGAACCCAAACGGATCACCGACAATTGCGTTCCCAACTCTAACCAGATCCGAAACCCCGGCTGAACCAAGCAACTCTCACGATCATTTTTGACGGGCAGACGTGGCAGCCAAGAAGATTCGTGATATCGAAAAATGGCGATGATTCGGAAAACAGATTCAACAGGCTCCCATCATCCTCTCCGCTCGCGCCAGTATAGATCACCGATGTTGCGGCGTCAAACACCGCTTGCTAATTGTAAGTCTGCAAATAGGTTACGAGCGTGATTATCGGACCTTGGTGATCTTCCGGTGTTCAGCACTGATGGTCGCAACTCGATCAGGCTTATCTCCGGCGGGCAAAGCAGGCGGCACCAAATGGGCGGGGAAACACCGATCCCCGCGCTTACGTTCATCGGAGTTCCGTCCACGATATGAAAGCCGCGTGACATCGAAAGCGGAATATCGTCGTTGTTCCAAATACAACCAAGCCGAGGCAGGCGGATTTGCCCGCCGTGCGTATGGCCGGCCAGGACCAAATTCACTCGACCGGGAGGCACACGATAGACGGTTGAAGGATAGTGCGCCAGAAACACGACGATCTGATCGGACGACGTTCCGGCCAGGGCGGCTGCGACGCGCCCCTCGTGCCCGCAAGACTGGTCCACTCCCGCGAAGACCATCTTGTTCCGATGTCCGGTCACGACTTCGTTCGCGTCGCACAGAAACTGAAGCGGCAGATTGGGCTCATAGGCTAATCTGCGGTCGTCGTGGTTTCCCAGAACGGCGAACGTGCCCAGTCTCGGTCGAATGTCGTCAAAAAAACGGCGACACATCTCGGCAGCCCGTTTGAATTGACCTGGCCGAGAACAAAAGTCGCCCGTGGCCACCAGAACGTCGTAGTCGAGTTCCTGAAGCAAACGCTTCGTTTCAGTGAGCACGGCGTTCCAGCGACGGAAATGGAAATCGCTGACGTGGGCGATGCGTAAACCCACCGTGGGGGCGTCGCCCGCGCCGTGGTCATCGGCTCCCCCACCTCCAAAGGAGGCGGGCCACCCGCCGTTCACCGCGCTGTGGTTCTCGGCGCGATCGTTGACCGCGTTGAACTCATGAACAACGTTCCGAATTGCTACAACGCAACGTCCCAAAACAATCGCGCTCCAAACAGCCCTAACGCGGCGAAAAAAAGGCCCGCGCTGCGGTCATCGGCTCCCCCACCTCCAAAGGAGGTGGGCCACCCGCCAGGCCTATAATTTCATAGTAGACCATCGGGCGCCGTCGGGGGCGGCTAGGCCGCACAAGCAGGCGCCTGACTCGATAGTCGGCCAGATGGAGGTGCATCGTTGCCCAAACTGGGCGAAGTTTTGTTCAGGAGTTTTCGAACAACTGCGTGGAAAGATATCGCTCCCCGCTGCTGGGGAGCACGGTGACGATGAACTTGCCCTTATTTTCGGGCATCAGCGCGATCGTGTTCGCGGCGAACAAGGCCGCGCCCGATGAAATGCCGCAAAGAATTCCCTCCTCCTTGGCCGCACGTCTTGCCCAGGTAAATGCGTCGTCATTGCTTACGCGAATGACATCCGCAATTACGTCCATATTCAAGACTTCCGGTACGAACCCGGCGCCAATCCCCTGGATTTTATGGGAACCCGGTTTCAACGGCTTGTTCTCACGCGTCTGCGTAATGACGGGGGAGTCCGCCGGCTCGATGGCATAGCATTTGAATGACGGCTTCTTGGCCTTGATCACTTCGCCCACGCCGGTAATGGTCCCGCCCGTTCCAATGCCGGAAATGAAAATATCGATTTGGCCGTCGGTATCTTCCCAGATTTCCAAGGCTGTGGTCTTGCGATGGATTTCGGGATTGGCTGGGTTGCGGAATTGTTGTGGAATGAAGGAATGGGGCGTCTCCGCCGCCAGCTTCTCGCAAGCTCGGATGGCCCCGGGCATGCCGTCGGCTGCGGGCGTCAATACCAGATCAGACCCCAATGCGCGCAGCAACGCTCGTCGCTCGATCGACATGCTCTCGGGCATGGTCAGGATGAGTTTGTAACCCTTGGCTGCACAGACGAATGCCAGTGCGATCCCGGTGTTGCCCGAGGTCGGCTCAATGACCACGGAGTCCTTGTTCAACAGACCGGCCTTTTCCGCCGCGTCGATCATGGCCATGCCGATGCGGTCCTTTACGCTGGACAGGGGGTTGAAGAATTCGAGCTTGGCGTAGACCTTGGCGGGCGCGTTGATGATGCGGTTAATCTTGACCAGCGGCGTCCGACCAACCGTTTCCACGATGTTGTTGTAGAGTCGACCCATGAACTTCTCCTGCGTGGAACTCCCCATGTAGCCACTAATACCGACGTTCCCCGGCAGACTACCGGACGGTCGATTACGCTGTCAATTCGGCACATCTCTTGCCAGGGACTTTCAGCCGCCGGTTGCCCGTTTTTGCCAGCGAAAACGGACGGTTACGAATGGCGTACTGGATTCCGGCTTTCGCCGGAATGACGTCCTTCGCCGGAATGAAGGCCACGCGAACGGGATCGTCCCGATCGTCACTCCGGCGCAGGCCGGAGTCCAGGCAGCGTTTTTCTGGATTCCGGCTTTCGCCGGAATGACGGCCTTCGCCGGAATGACGGCTTTCGTTGGGATTGACGGCCAACGGCGACGCCCTGGACGGGTTTGGGGAGAATTGAAGGACACAGGATTGGTCAAGTTAAAGTGTTGACAAGCGCATAGGTCGAGGTTAGCACATGCGCCGGAGGTCCCTGGTTCCCACGCGAGGCGCACGTGTTCTCGTGGGATGCCTGATTCCGCAGGTGATGTTGGTTGGGAATAATGGAATGAGACGTTTCGCGGAACTTCTTCGTTCTAACCCGATGCTTTCTTTGGTGTCAGCAGCCTGGCGATTGTTCTGGCTGTTCATGCTGGTTATCCACGTCGGAGCCGTTCGCTCAGCCGTTTCGTCTTTCGTTCAACCCGGTGTTGAGTATGACCGGGCGATCGGCTTGGGTCGATTGCTGATATTGTCTGCGTCGGCGGCCTTTTTTGTCCTGAAGGTTGTCGATGTCTCGTGGCTGCGACTGAAGCCGGGGTGGCGATCCTGGCTGGCCTCCGGATTGGTCGTTGCTCTGCTTCACGTGCAGGTGATGAAGCGGGCGAGTGACGGCGTGCTTGATATCGCACCCACGGGCACGGTTGCCTTTCTGGTTTTTGGCACGATTTTCGAATCTCAAATCCTGTTTCGAGGATGGCGTAGGCTCCTGAAGGCTTGGGTCCGGTGGAAAGCGCTTTCAAGCGGTGCCATCGTTCAAGCCTGGGCGTTCGCACGATTCTTATTCTACGATGATTACCTTCCGCCTCGTCTGCATATCGTAGCCAACCTGGTCTGTCCTCGTCCTCCGCCTGCGCGTTGACCGCGCGAGCCACTCTGCGCGCTGACGGCGCGAGCCATTTTTTCATTAACTTACTCGGCTGGTTCCGGCGACGTTTTGTCCCTGGTTGCGCGATGACGCGCGTGTTGGGGGGCCGGATGGTGGTTGGACGAATTCATTCATTCCTCAATTGGAGATTTCAAGATGACGCAATTCGGTTTTGCGCGCATCGTACTTTTTGCATGTCTGGCAGGCTCAGTTGTGTTCTTTCCTTCTGTAACGGCGTGGGCGGGTGTCGTGCCGTTTACCGAGACGTTCACCAATGACTCGTCGAATTGGTTTAACTCGCCTGGGCTGGCGCCGGTGGATTGGGTTTCTAATGGCGGTCCCGATGACAGCGCCTTTGTCACCACGACCTTGAATTTTGAAGGCTTGGGGGCGGGCGATCCGGCGGTCCTTTTCCGTGGCCACGATGAATTCAATTCCAGTGGCGGCGCGTTCGTGGGCGACTGGGTCTCGAGCGGCGTTTCGGGATTCAGCGCGTTCGTCCGCCACGATGCCGACGTGCCGCTGAATTATTTCGTGCGTTTCGCCAGCCCCAGCAATTTTCCCGGGGCGAACAACATTTTCTTCATCCCGGTGGCTTCTGACACCTGGACGAACGTGTCCGCTGCGCTGCCCAACCCCAATCTCATCTTTGAAGGGCCGTTTAGCTACGCGCAGGTATTCGGAAACATCGGGCATATCCAAATCGGCGTCTCGGTTCCCGCGTCGTTTGCGGGCACGGACACACCGGTCCGATTTGACCTTGACAGTGTCAGTGTCGTTCCGGAGCCGGCGACGCTGGGCATGTTGATTGTCGGCGGAGCTATGGCGCTGCGTCGACGAGGCAAGCGGAGGCCGGCATGACGCGATTCATGGTCTTGGTCACCATCGTGTCGGCGTCTGGTACTCCGGCCCGCGGCGGCGAGCGGGTATTCGACACGCCGAGTGACGACCGGTGGCACTATCCGTTTAATTTTACCCCGGGCCAGCGCCCTTTCGCGTCATGTTTCGGATCGACGGGCGACGCGAACTACACGACGTTTAACGATCGGGACGGCATATTTCTGATGGGCTGGCGTACGGCGGACCAAATCTGCGCGGGGCTGCCTCCGGGCGCGTACGACGTCCGCGCGGTACAAGTCACGCTCACGGCGCCGGAGTCAGCGGAGTGGATCGTAGATTTGACGACGGACCCGTGGTTCGAGCTGGATTTTCCGATCGCCGACAGCGACCCCGGCCAACCGCTGGAGCTTTTTGGCGTCGGCTTTGGCCCCACGTTCACGTATGCGAACTGGTTCGAGACCAGTTTCTACGTCGGCGGGGACCATAAGAAATATAGCGGCCGCGATCCTTATCCATTCGTGTTCAGCGACGGCGCCGGCGAAATGGTGCACGTTGAAGATTCGGTACGCGAACAGTTTACGCCCACGCCCTGGGCCATCGGCGTTCCGCAAGGCGCTTTACCGGGCGAACAGATTGGGCCTTTGCCGGTGCTGTTCGACGTCAATCTCTTGATGGATGATGGATGGGTGCGGGGTTACTTTCAGGAGCAACTGAGCGGCGGCGAAGTTTTCGTGGCTGTCACGTCGCTGGCCGTAACCACCAAGCAGGCACCGGGCGGGTTTCCCGTTTTTTACACAAAGGAGGGCGCTGCGCTGGACCCGCAGGGTCGAGCGCCCGTTCTCACCATCGCTCTCGTTCCTTCAGGGGATTTGGATGGAAGCGATTCGCGAGACTTAGCGGACTGGAAGGCGCTCACTGACTGTCATTCCGGCCCCGGGTTACTTCCTTTGCCGACAGCGCCCCTGACTACGGCGACTTGTCTTTGCGTATTCGATCTGGATGAAGATAACGACGTCGACTTGCGCGACGCGGGTCTCTTCGCACAGATGTTCGACGGAGACGATTGACATGGCTAATCGACTTTACAGCCAAATAATGAGTCGCACTCGCGAACGTCGCGGCTCGGAAAGAAAAGAAGAAAGACCGCTCCCTTACGAGCCTGGGAAAAAATCAAAAGAATCGTTCGGGCAACCCGCGTGGCGCTATCAAGAATGCGGGTCGCTGCCATCGAAAATCGATTTTTTCTCAGGCTCTTACGGTCGCGGCTCGGAAAGAGTTCGTCGCGGGCGAGGCGGGTTTACGTTGATCGAATTGTTGGTGGTGATTTCCATCATCAGCGTGCTGGTTTCGATCCTTCTGCCCTCACTTCGCGGCGCTCGCGAGCAGGCTAAACAGGTGGTCTGCCGCAACAATCTTCGGTCCATTTGGACGGGCGTGTTGCAATATGCCTACGCCAATCGCGACAGGGTGCCATTCATGGAGGACATCAACCTCACTGACCCCAACGCCGACCCGTTCGACCCGCAGTACACGAGCACGGTCGGCGTCGTATTAGGCCCCTACGTACATTGGGGTAGCTGGCGATGCCCGAGCGCCGTCCGGGGATTTCCCGCGGCCTCCGGATCGAGAAAAAAGGCGATGACCTATTGGTTTCGCACGGCGGGAAAGGTGGGCGAAGGCGTTCCCTTTGATCAGACGGCTTGGGGCACGGGCGGCCCGCTTGACCCGATTGTCAGTAACTATATTACATTCGATGGCAGGCCGTTGCGGTACGTCAGCGGCCGGCGGCACACGCCCGGCAATCCGCTCGCGCCGAATAAAGACTCGATCGGTCCGTGGACGTTTTCGTTCCCCATCATCGCCGACCTGATTCAGGGCAGTGAGACCGGTGGCAGACCCAGGTATCCACATCGAGGCGTCGTGGACAGACGCAGTGACCTTTTGGCAGCAAGAGGAGCTTTTGAACGAAACGCCGGCACGGGGCGGCTGTCATCGCGCCTTGAGCTGCACGCGGATGGTGAACAAAGAGTTGATGTTTATCTGACGCGCGTCCCGTACCCCCATATGCCCGGGTATTAAAGGAGCCGGTTGATGTTGACCCAAGCGCCCTCCGAGGTGCAGTTTGTCCATTACATTCCGATCGTCACAACGATTCTCTCGGCGATCTTCTGCGTGGTTCTCTTGCGCCGATACCGGGAGAAGGGTCGGGGAGCGCACTTGCTCTGGTGGACGGGGGGAATCTTTTGTTACGGCTTGGGCACGGCGATGGAAAGCCTGGTCACGCTGTTGGGGAACTCGCCGGGGCTTAACAAAGCCTGGTACATTGCGGGCGCGCTGCTGGGAGGCTATCCATTGGCGCAGGGCACCGTCTATCTGCTTCTTTCACGGCGGACGGCGCATTGGCTTTCGGCCGTCACCGTGCCATTCATCATCATCTTTTCGGTTTTCGTCATTTTGTCACCTACGAACCTCGGAGTGCTCGAGTCGCACCGCCCCGGCGGGGCTGCCCTGGGTTGGCAATGGATTCGCTGGTTCACGCCGATTATCAATATCTATGCCGTCATTTTTCTGATCGGCGGGGCTATCCTGAGTTCGATCCGGTATGCCCAGCAGAAGAGCACGGTCCATCGGGCGATCGGGAATGGCTTGATCGCGGTTGGCGCCATCCTGCCTGGTTTTGGGGGGGGTATGGCCAAGGCTGGTTACGTCGAATGGCTGTATGTGGCTGAGTTCCTCGGACTGCTGCTTATCTGGGCTGGTTACGCGTTTTGTGTGCGAACTCCATCGCCGATGATGGCCGAGAATTCGTGACAATCGTCAGCGGGGGCGGTGGGCGGCGACGCAGCATGACGGCTTCTTGGGGCGTGTTCGCCGACTTTAATCAGAAGTTGACGCTTGCTTGTGCTAAACGCTGGGTTTAACATGGGTCTCAAGGCTGACCATGTTGAACTTTGGGTTTAACAAGGCAGCCAATCGGAGCCATATTGGTGGCGACCTTGAATACCGAGACAAAGCCGCCCCAAACTAAGGGCCGGGCGGGCCGGTACATTCAGCAGCCCGAGGGATATCGGGCATTCATCCCGGCTGCGCTTCCGCCGACACCGCCGGTGCAAATCAATGCCGAACTTCAAACGGCGTTGTCCGACGCCGATCGCGCGCTTGGTCGCCTTGACGGGTCAATTCGGACTCTGCCCAACCCCGACCTTTTCGTATTCATGTACGTCCGCAAGGAGGCCGTTCTTTCCAGTCAGATAGAGGGAACGCAAAGCTCGCTCGACGACTTGCTGGAAGTCGAAGCGTCCCTGTTCCGGCAAGACCGGCCAAGTGATGTGAACGAGATCGTCAATTATCTTTCCGCCATGAAACACGGACTGGCGCGGCTTGGCGAGTTGCGTCTTTCCGTGCGCCTGATCCGCGAGATTCACGAAAAGCTGCTCCAGGGCGCGCGCGGCACCGATCGAACTCCCGGTGAAATACGTAATTCGCAAAACTGGATCGGGCCGCGGGGTTGCACGTTGAACGAGGCTGTTTACGTTCCTCCTCCGCCGCATGAGGTTCCCACGGCGTTGGGCAACCTGGAGACGTTTCTCCATGCCCACGATTCGATTCCCGCCCTCGTGCGCGTCGGGCTGGTGCACGCTCAATTCGAGACCATTCACCCATTCTTGGACGGCAACGGGCGCGTCGGCCGTCTCCTCATCACCTTCATGCTCTGCGAGCGTGAGATTCTCACCAAGCCCGTTCTCTACTTGTCGCATTACTTCAAGCGAAACCGCGAACGGTATTACGAGCTCCTGCAACACGTTCGCGATCGGGACGACTGGGAGTCTTGGCTGATCTTCTTTTTGACCGCAGTGGCCCATGTGTCGAATGAGGCCACCGAGACTGCGCGGAAGATCGTTGACCTTCGCGAGCGCCATCGGGACAGCATCACTCGGCATTTCGGGCGGGCAGCCGCCGGCGCCCTGCGCGTGCTCGAATCGCTCTACTATCGCCCGATCATTAGCGTCAACGACATCAAGAACGAGACCGGGACCAGCTACACGGCCGCGAACAACTTGACTGAGCGTTTTGTTACGCACGGAATTCTTCGTGAGATTACAGGCCGGGCCCGTAACCGACTCTTCCGATATTCCGAATATGTGGACCTTTTCACGGATCGGTAGACGCCCGTACCCATCCCAATCCCTGCCAACGTCGCAGGAGTGGAGAACGACATCGTCGGCGTGCACTTGGATGTGGTCGGATGAGCTTCGCCGATGATGGCCGAGAATTTGTCGCGGAAAGGCGGATTCGGGTTTATGGGACGGGGGTATGAAAAGCAAAAATGATGGCCTGTCCCGTTCGGTTGTCTATAATCAGATTGCATGTTTGGGGTGGCGGTTTTGACGGACGAGGTTGTGGTGGCAGCGACGGACGGCTCGAATGAGGCGGCCGCGCGCATCGCTCATGCGCTGGCACCGCAAGTCCGCGTGATGGTGACGGGGCGTTTTTGCGCCGCGCCGCATCAGGCACACGCCGTGGAAGATATCACCCAGCAAGTGATGATCGGAATCAGCAAGGGGATGAGCCGGCTGGAGAACCGCACGGTGGCTGGTCTGGCTGGCTACACGTCGCGGATCGTGTCGAACAAAGTCGCGGATTTTCTTCAATCGCAACGGCCGACGACGCATTCACCGCGGGTGGCATCGTTGGATTCGACGGTGGCGGGCGTTTCGGGAACGGCGCCGATGTGGCAACTGTTGTCGGCCAGCGGATGCACGCCGCTGAGCGACGTCGCCCGTGTCGAAGAATGCGACCGGGTGTTGCGTAAGCTGGCTGAGCTGGAGGAGAAAGATCGCGAGATCATCACCTTGGCTTTTTTCGATCAGCTCCAGACGGGCCAGATTGCCGAGCAACTGGGCATCTCACGGGCTGCGGCGGCGATGCGTCTGTTGCGGGCGGTCAACCTCCTGCGGCGACACATGACGGGATCGAGCGGAATCGTGAAGTGAAATGACCGCGACCACCGAAGCCCACGTTCCGGACGACTTGCCTGATCGCGTGGACGACGCGCTCAAGGCCTTCTGGCGGGAAGACAGCGCGAGGTTGGAGTCGCTGCTGGTGGCTGAGGAGGATTCCAGCGCGTCGGTAGGCCAGGTTTTCGAAAAGGTGATTCCGCAAGGCAGCCGATCCAGCCCATCGGACGAGAGCGGCTGGATCGCGGGTTACAGGATCATCCGGGAGATCGGTCGGGGGGGCATGGGCATCGTTTACGAAGCCCTGCACACGCGGACCAATCGGCGGGTGGCATTGAAGATCGTTCGAGAAATGCACGCCCTGGACGATTATCATCGGCGATTGTTCGATCGTGAGATTCGTGTCCTGGCCCGTCTGAAACATCCCGGTATCGCCGCGATCTACGACGCGGGGACCACGCGCGACGGTCAGCCTTACTTCGCCATGGAATACGTCGCGGGTAAGTCGCTCACGCGGCATGTTCAAGCGCGTAACGGGACACCGGCGATCGCTCGCGTCGATCGCCTGCACATCTTTCGATCGCTTTGCGATGCCGTTTCCTACGCACATCAACGAGGCGTCATTCACCGAGACCTGAAGCCGACGAATATCTTGATCTGCACGCCGGAAGAGCTTCGCTCGTCTGCCGTTGACGTCACGAAGCGCAGTCAGGCGACGGCACAGGGCGGCCCGGAAATCAAGGTGCTCGACTTCGGATTGGCCCGGATAAACGACGACCAAGAGCGAGACCCGACCATCACGACCGACGCTGACCACATCAAGGGCACGATCTCGTACATGAGCCCGGAACAGGCGCGCGGCGATGCACAGAATGTGGACGTGCGAAGCGATGTCTATGCGCTCGGTGTCATTTTGTACGAGCTATTGGCCGACCGGCCGCCGTACGACCTGCGTCGAGTGGCGGTGCATCAAGCGGTTCGCATGGTGTGCGAGCAGGATCCCGATGACCTGCCCAGCCACGTTGACATTGACCTTGCGACCATCGCCCGAAAGGCGCTGGACAAGGATCCCAATCGCAGATATCCGAGCGCGGCTGCACTGGCCGACGACGTTGAACGATATTTGAAGAACGAGCCTATATTGGCCCGGCCGCAGAGCACAGCCTATCAACTGCGAAAGCTTTTGATGCGTCATCGTGGGCCGGTGGTGTTGGCCGGGTTGCTCCTGATTTTGATCGTCGGTATTGCCATCGTTGAAACAACACGCGCGGAGCGGTTTGCCGTTCAGCGCGACCGGGCGTTGGCAGCGGAAGAGCTGGCGGAGAATCGTTTCGCGGAAGCGCAAGCGGAGCGCGTTAAGGCGGAACGGGCCGTCGAAAGAGCCAACGCCATCAACGGATTCATGACGCGGATGTTTTCATCCGCTGATCCGACGATCGAGGGTCGGGACGTCAAGGTTGTTGACATTCTGGATCAGGCGGTGGCCCGAGTGCAGAAGGATTTTGCTGACCGACCCGACATCGAGGCGGAACTTAGAAACACCATCGGCGGCACCTATCGAAGTCTCGGTTTGTACGAAAAGGCTGAGAAACAGCTCACGCTCGCCGTCGAAATGAGCACCGAAGAATTCGGGCAAGATCATCGTTCCACGCTCCGCGCGATGAACAACCTGGCCAATCTCTATCAGGACCAGGGCAATCCCAAGGCTGCTGAACCGCTGTTCCGGCAAACGCTCGAATGGCGTCGGCGAGTGCTCCCGCCCGACGATCCTGACACGCTGGTCTCTCTGAATAACCTGGCGCTCGTGCTCCAGGAACAGGGAAGATTGGTCGAGGCGGAACCATTGTTTCGCGAAGCGCTGGAGAATCGCCGGCGGATATTGGGCGATGATCACAAGGACACTCTCGTTTCCATGAACAATTACGGCGGACTGCTCATGAGTCTCAAGAGATTTGAGGAGGCTGAACCCATCTTTCGCGAGACGCTGAAAGCCCAGCGCAGAATTCTTGGCGAAGACCACCCAGACACGCTGGCGTCGGTGAATGATCTGGCCGTGGTGCTTAATCAGCAGGGCAAGCACGTGGAGGCGCTGTCGCATTATCAGGAGGCCTTGGCGGGGTACCGCGTGGTCAGCGGCGAGGACCACCTCGACACGCTCATCGCCTTGTACAACGTCACCGGGCTGCTTCGCCGAATGGAGCGAAATGACGAAGCCCTCCCGCTTTCGGAGGAGCTGGTTTCCAAGGCTGAGCGAAGCCTGCCGGCTGAAAGTTGGTATACGGCGGTGTTCCGAATCCAGTACGGTTCCACCCTGGCCCAGGTCGAGCGATATGACGAGGCGGAGGAACAGTTGCTTCGAGCGCAAGGAGACCTGAAATCAACGCTGGGGGAACGACATCCCTACGCGCTCAACGCGATTCGCGGATTGATCGGGTTGTATGACAACTGGTCCAAGCCCGGTTTGGCTGATACTTACCGTGAACAATTGAAGACGCTAGAAGCGCCAGCGCCTTGAGGGCTGGACCCCGGCCTGCGCCGGGGAGACGGACAAGGCGCCGGAATGACAGCGAAAGGCGAGCGGCAGGTTCAATGGCCGTGGAATGAGGCAGGAAATCTGCGAGCGGGTACAGTGGGTCAGGCTGTTCTTCGCTATTCCGACCCGTAAGTCCATGCTCAGATTAGCTTTAGAGTTCTCAATACACCGATTGTGTCCAACTGTGTCTTCTTGCATCCCGGCACTTCGTCAAAATGATTTAGCCACCGAGATCACAGAGGCCGCTCTCTGTGCCCTCTGTGGCCGGTCAACGCAGGGTGAAGTACACTTGGAGTTCTGCAAAGTCGCCGAGATCGACCGAGCCGTTCTGATTCACGTCGAAGCATTCGCAGCCTTCGGTCAAAGGAACGCCGGGACCTGACACGCAGGACAGAAATGCGGAATAGTCGAGCAGGTCGACGAGGCCGTCCTCGATGCAGTCGGTCGGCGACACGGGATGCCAGAAACCGCCGTTCAGCTCAAATCCGTCCCCGGCTAGCGTGCCCGCATCGGGTTGACCGATGGTGCTTCGAAGCTCGAATCCATCGCCGGCGCTCAGCGACGATCCGCCGCCGTCAATCGTCCAGCGAGCCAGTTCATATCCCGGCTCGCCGCCTCCAGCCGGCAGTGCGATGGTGCTGAGCATGGCCAACGCGAGCAACTGTAAGGAAATTGTTCGTTTCATCGTTACTCTCCCGTCACCGTTCATTGCGGGTCAGCGATCGGTTCCTACCAAGGCCACCGTGCGGGCGGGAACATTCTGTTCGTCGCCGTCAGCCTGTAGCCCACGTACGGATTCAGCCAAGGCGGCCAAACGCAAGTCCAACGCACCAAGCTGTTTTTTCAAGTCGGCATTCTCTTGTGCCAGCGTGTCGTTGGTGCGACTCAAATCGTCCATTCTGTCCTGATGTTCTAGGAGGATTATCGCTGTTTCGTTGGTGTTCAGGCCAATGGCGACGTCGACCAGACCAAAGACCTTGTTGTCAGAATCCGACCATGCACGTCCCAGGATTCGCCCCAGATGACTTAGCTTGAGATTTTCGGGTCTGACGGCCACGCCCGTTCCGTCCCCCAGATCGGAGGCCAGGATGAAGTCGCCGGGGCGGACTTCGCCGCGAACGACGACGGGCAGTTGGCCCATGAATCCCACGGTCACAAATTTATCCTTGTCGCTTTCCGGCGGAACGTTTCCAACGACGACTGGTGCGCGGGAGATGGCCATGATCTGCTCAGCCCCTTCGGTCTTGAGGCTGACCTTGCCGCCGTGCACGCCGACGATCTGGCCGATTTGAAATTCATCTTCGGGATTAAGCTTGGGCAGCCATTCGGCGTAGTCGGCACCCTTGGAACCATAGACCACACCCTCATCGTTACACTTGGCCGCCACCTGCTGTTTCAGGCTGGCCACCGCTTGGCCGACGGGATCCAACGTGAGGAAATCGCTATGCCCGGTCTCGAGTGACCAGCAGAACAATGCCTCCAGTTCCTCCTGGGTCGGCAGATCGACGCCAAACGTCGGTTGACCAAGGATCCACGGCGGCTTCTCGATCACCGGCAACGTACCGGGAGTAAACGACAACGAGGGCAGCGCGCCTCCGGAGAAAGAGAAGTCCGGCAAGCTGCCTCCATTGAAGGTCAACGACGGCAGAATCCCGCGGTTGAATGTGGCTGTCGGGAGTGACCCCGGGTTGAACGTCAAGGACGGCAGCGACCCACCGTTCAGATTCGCCGTGGGCGTTGAACCGGCGCTCCAACTGAATCCGCACAAGACGCTGAATCCAGCTACGTTGCAGAATTGGCCGGAGAAACTGGGAAGCGAACCATCGTTGAAGCTCAGCGAGGGCAACGTGCCAGGGGTGAAGTTGGCCGTCGGCAAGGATCCGCCGCTGAAAGTGAGTAACGGCAAAGTGCCGGGCGTGAAATTCGCCGTCGGCAGCGTTCCGCGCGTGTAATTGGCGGTTGGCAGCGTCCCGGGCGTGAAGTTGGCAATCGGGAGCGCGCCGGGCGTGATCCAATCGTCGTTATAGGTAATGCCCAGGTCAACGGTCAGGCCCACGCCGGGGATGGGCGGCGGTACGACCCAATCGCCCGATTCACGATCGAATCCCTCGATCCGTCCGGTGACATTCTTGTCGCCGTTGTAGAAGGTGATAAAGTTGTTTTGCCGGTTGGTGTGAAGATTGTCGAGCTGAATGGCGATGCCGTCGGAACGGGAGCCGCTCCGGCTGCGGAAGAAGGCGATGTGTTCACCCCGGAAATCCCCGTTACCCTCGACGTGCAAGAGAGCTTCCGGACG
Organism: uncultured Phycisphaeraceae bacterium; assembly: GCA_964424105.1. Lineage (GTDB taxonomy): Bacteria > Planctomycetota > Phycisphaerae > UBA1845 > UBA1845 > CAYRHJ01. Next base: position 59,788 of record CAYRHJ010000001.1, read on the forward strand.
ATCCGTGCCGATGCCGACGTCTCCCTGAAGCACCGCCGCGGGGCCTGTCCCGTTCGTTGTGACGTGCAGCGCCATGGCGTTGCTGTTAGCATTGTCAATCTCGAACCGGCCTGCCGTTCCCCTCCCGTACTGGTAGCTCAGAAAGCCCTTGCCCGTGCCGGCGTGGATCACGCTCAGCGCCGTCTCGTCATTGACTTGATTCGAGCAGCCGAACGTCCCCGCATTCCCAGACGGGCCGTCGTAGCTCGACGACAACGCCACCGCGGACGGATCGGAGTTGCTCACCGTCAGGCTCGCAAAGGGAGAATCCGTGCCGATGCCGACGTCGCCGTCCTCATCCACGAATATCCCCCGTGTATGGATTGAATAGGGCGCACCAGCCACAAAGTCCCGTGGGGCCAGCGTCGTGAAGTTGCCTCCTCCGGCGGGGCAGACCACTGCCACCTCGATCCAACGTGGGTCGTCGGTGAAAGCCGTCGGTCCGAAATCGAGCAAGGCGCTGAACAGGCCATTGACCACATCGATCGACGGCGGATTGGGGGCTTGGCCATTGAATTTCAAATCCGGACCGACCTGATCGCCCGCAAGAATACTGAACGGGTCTTTCCAGAGTGAAAACACGAAATCGCAGGTGTCGTTGACCGGCAGGCCGTCTTTCTTGAGCTGCCCTTGATACAGGAACTCGCCGGTGCCCACGCCGGCCCATGCCGGCGTCACGCACATCATTCCAGTGATGATGAGTATCAAAACAAGCGTTCTCGCCTTCACGTTCGGACTCCTTTTTGCGTCTTTCGATTTGCGTCGTCCATGTTCACGACCTTGCCCGACGGCGCAGGCGAACGGACGATTCGCTTCATTTCCACACGAGTCAACTTCGAAGGGGTTGCACGGGTCCAATGTGGTGCGGTTTATTTGAAGCTCGACCCACGTCGCCGGTGCGAACGACCCCCAGCCCTATCAGGTAAGTCTGGCCCCACCACTCGGCGTAACGGAAAAAACCGAAGAAATGGTTCATCGGGGCCCAGGTTTTCCGTAAACCCAGTCAGGAAAAGCAATTCGGGATGGACGCAGCGACGGACGTTTGGGCCGGTGGGGTTGATGGGCGCAATACTGTAGTGGATGTGTTGCAAACCGAATTAACAGATTTTTAACTTGTAAACGCCTGATGGCGCTGGTAGCAGGGACGAGAAGTGGTCGGAAAAGCGTTTGTATACAGCTCGAATCCATCAGTGGAGAAACGGTGATGCTCGAAACTTGCAAGGGATGGTGCGGTGTTGCGGCAGTCTTGTTCTGCGTCGTGCTGTGCGTGGTTGTCCCGGTCGCGGCTGATCCCCCGCCGGGCTATTACGATACGGTGGATGCCACTAACGGAGCGACGTTACGGGCGAGCCTGCACCCTGTCATCGATGATCACACTCGCTTTCCGTACACGTCTACGGCAACGGACACGTGGAATATTCTGGAATCAGCCGACGAAGACCCCAACAACGCCAGCAACATTCTCGACGTTTACAAGAACGCCAGCATCGCCAAGTTTGGCGGTGGCGTAGGCCCGTACGAACGGGAACACACCTGGCCTAGCTCCTACGGATTCCCTAACGACAACTCCCAGAATATGCCCTTCACGGATTGCCACATGCTGCATCTCAGCGACGGCAGCTACAATGGTTCTCGCAGCAACAAGCCGTATCGCTACTGCGACGCGGGGTGCTCGGAAAACCCGACCGATGTCAACAACGGTCAAGGCGGCGGCAGCGGCGTGTATCCGGGCAACTCTAATTGGACCCAGGGGTCGTTCACGCAAGGCACGTGGGAAACCTGGATCGGCAAGCGAGGCAACGTCGCACGGGCACTGATGTATATGGACGTGCGCTATGAAGGCGGATTTCATGGAATCACCGGCGTAGCGGAGCCTGACCTCATCCTGACCGACAACGAAGCCCTGATCGACGCCAGCAATACGGGCAGCAACGAATCGGTGGCCTACATGGGAATGCTCGCGGCGCTGCTCCAGTGGCATCTGGACGACCCGGTCGACGCCGACGAGCGGCTTCGAAATGACGTGGTGTTCAGTTTTCAGGGCAATCGGAACCCGTTCGTCGATCATCCTGAATGGGTGGCGTGCGTTTTTAATGACACCTGCGGATGCAGCGTGCAGGCTGACTGCGACGACGGGCTTTTCTGCAACGGTACGGAGGATTGTGTGGGCGGTACTTGTCAGACCGGCAGCGATCCCTGCCCGGGTCAAGCCTGTGACGAAGTAAATGACCTATGCGTGCCGCTGGCTGGCGGTGTTCCTTTCATCAATGAATTTCACTACGACAACAGCGGAACTGACACCGGTGAGTTCGTCGAAATTGCTGGTCCCGCCGGAACTGATCTGACTGGGTGGTCGGTAGTCGGTTACAACGGCAACGGTGGTGGTACGTATCAAACCGCCAATTTGTCGGGGGTTATCCCCGATCAAGGCGGCTGCATGGGTACGCTGGATTTCGCTTTTGTCGGCATGCAGAACGGTTCACCGGACGGGTTAGCATTGGTCGATGACACTGGCGCCGTGATCGAATTCATCAGTTACGAAGGTTCATTCGTAGCCACCAACGGACCGGCCAACGGGATGACCTCGGTGGACATTGGTGTAGCGGAGGAGCCGGCGCCTGCCATCGGCCTATCGCTTCAGTTGAGCGGATCGGGCAGTGCGTCCGCCGATTTCACTTGGCAAGCGCCCGTGGCTGAAACACCCGGCCTGCCCAACAACAGCCAGACGTTCGCAGGTTGCGGCGGGTGCAGCGTTGACCCTGAATGTGACGATGGACAGTTCTGCAACGGGTTGGAGACGTGTTTGGCGGGGTCCTGCCAGCCGGGGAATCCGCCGAATTGCGATGACGGCGTCGCCTGCACGGACGATTCGTGCAACGAAACCACCGATTCCTGCGAGAACGTCGCGAATGACGGTAACTGCAATGACGGGTTGTTTTGCAACGGGTCCGAATCGTGCAGCGCGATCTTCGGTTGTCAAGCCGGCACGCCGCCCAACTGCAACGACGGCGTAGCCTGCACGGACGATTCCTGCAACGAGGGCACGGACACCTGCGACAACGCGCCCAATCACGGGATTTGCGATGATGGATTCTTCTGTAACGGCCCGGAAGCCTGCAACGCTACGTTGGGTTGTCAGGCCGGTACACCTCCGAACTGCAACGACGGCGTGGCGTGCACGGATGATTCCTGCAACGAGGGAACCGATTCGTGTGACCACGTGCCCAACGACGCTGCTTGCGATGACGCGCTGTTCTGCAACGGCGCGGAAACGTGCCATGCTACGCTTGATTGTCAATCCGGAATCGGCATCAATTGCGATGATGGCGTAGCCTGCACGGATGATACCTGCAACGAGGGAACCGACTCGTGCGATAGCCTCGCCAATGACGCCAACTGCGACGACGGGTTGTTCTGCAACGGCGGCGAGACGTGTCATTCCACGCTCGATTGTCAACCCGGCACGGATCCCTGCGCTCCCGATCCCTGCGACGAGGGTTCAGACACGTGCGGGATGGCCGGGGGGGCGGAGCTGTGGATGGCGTTTAGCGCCGGCGTCTCGGTGCCGGGTGTTGGCACCGTGACCAACGAGGACATCGTCGCCTATGATCTCCTGTCCGGCACCTGGTCGCTGGTCTTCGACGGTTCGGACGTGGGTTTGGGCTCGCTGGCCATCAACGGTTTCGCGCTGCTCCCGGACGGCGACATCCTGCTGACGTTTACCGCCGCCGCGAGCATCCCCGGATTGACCGGCGCTCCGAGCGGCACGACGGCCGACGACTCGGACATCATTCGCTTCACGCCAACCTCGCTGGGCTTGACGACGGCCGGCTCGTTCAGCTTCTACTTCGATGGCAGTGACGTCGGTTTGAGCAGCAACGACGAAGACATTGACGCCATCGGGCTGACCCCGTCCGGACAGTTGATCCTCTCGGTGATCGGCAACTTCGCCGGCACCGGGGCCAGCGGCGTCGATGAAGACCTGTTCGTCTTCAACGCCACAAGCCTAGGCTCGGTAACCGCCGGCAGCTTCGCGATGTACTTCGACGGCAGCGACGTCGGACTGGCATCGTCTACCAGCGAAGACATTGACGCAGCCGGGCTGACCTCCAGCGGCAATCTGCTGCTGTCGACGCTGGGCAATTTCAGCGTTAGTGGTCTGTCCGGCGCCGACGAAGACGTGTTCGAGTTCTCGCCCACGTCGCTGGGATCAAACACATCCGGCTCGTTCACGATGTTCCTGGATTTGAGCACGGTGGGTATTGCTACTTCTGCCGACGTCATCGCCGTGGAGTTAATCGAATAGCACGGCATTCCGAGTCGAGTGAAAGTATTCTACCGTTGAGGTGCTGAGGGTAACTTGTGCCGTCCAGCCAACCCGATTGAATTGCATCTCTAAGACCCATCGTTCTGCTTCGCTCCTGTCCGCTGCGCGATGGTCTGTAGTGATGGGCCGCTAAAACGTCGAAATGCGTGAAATCCCACGCCGCGTGCGTGATTTGACGCAGGATCGCATCGGAAGTCAGCGGAAGAAGGTTCGGGTGTCCGACGAGTTGGAATAATGTGCGTTCCGTTCTGGATTCCGGCGATCGCCGGAATGAAAACCTTCGCCGCCACCCCGGCGAAAGCCGGGGTCCAGGAAAGCGCACTGACGGCTGGATTCCGGCGTTCGCCGGAATGACGCATGCTGACGGTCAAGGAACATGACAAGAGGAACACAAATTGCTCAGTCATGGGTACGGAGTGCAGAAGGGGGTGAATCGCCGGTGGAACCGACAAAAAGTCATGGCCCAGCAGGAAACGATTTTGTCCCTTCGATGATCGTGATCGAACCGCGAGCGCTGGGTGATCTTTTCGACATCCTCAGGTCTGACGGTTACACGCTCGTAGGCCCCACCGTTCGCGACCAAGTTATTGTTTACGACGAGATCCATTCAACCGAGGATCTTCCGATCGGTTGGACGGATCAGCAGGAACCCGGTTCCTATCGTCTACAGAAACGCGATGACCAGGCCTATTTCGGTTTTGCCGTCGGGCCACACTCGTGGAAGAAATATCTGTTTCCCTCGTCCGAGAGGCTGTATCAAGTATCGCGAGATGGGAAGGACCTGACGATTACGACGGATGGCGCCGGTGCGACGAAGCTGGCATTCATCGCGGCGCGTTCCTGTGAATTGCACGCCATCGCCATTCAAGACAAGGTTTTCACCGGCGGGGTGTATTCGGATCCGCATTACCGCGCCCGACGGGAAAACGTTTTCATTTTGGCCGTCAACTGTACGGAACCCGGGAAAACGTGCTTTTGTGCGTCGATGGGGACCGGCCCCGCGGTCGATCCTGGCTTCGATCTTGCGTTGACCGAGATCATCGACGATACGCGGCATGATTTTCTGGTTCAGATCGGCAGCGAGCGTGGCGGCGAAGTTCTTCAACAAGTCCGCCATCGGGCTGCCACAGGCGATGACGAGCGGCAGCGGGAGCGTCTTCTGGACGAAGCTTCGCGGCGGATGGGCCGTTCGATGGACACCGCGGGATTGAAGGAGCTGCTGAGTCGTAATCTCGAAAACCCACGCTGGGACGAGGTGGCCCAGCGCTGTTTGAGCTGCGCCAATTGCACGATGGTTTGTCCGACGTGCTTTTGTTCCACGGTCGAGGACGTCACCGACTTGAGCGGCGATCACGCTGAGCGCTGGCGAAAGTGGGACTCGTGTTTCACCATGGATTTTTCGTACATCGTCGGTGGAAGCGTTCGTGCGTCAACGCGATCGCGCTACAGACAGTGGCTGACGCACAAGCTGGGCACTTGGCACGATCAGTTCGGGTCGAGCGGTTGCGTGGGTTGTGGGCGGTGCATTACGTGGTGTCCGGTCGGGATCGACATTGTTGAGGAAGCGGCGGCCATTCGCCGGACGGACGGCGACAAGGTGAGACGAAAGCGACCGGCCTAGGGGGTTACTTGTATGTCTTCGAACACGTTCGATTGGCCTAACTTAGCGGTATTCAAGGGTTTGCCCCAAAACTACCTGCACCTGCTGGCTCGCACCGAAACCGTCGAGCGATACGAACCTCGCGAACTGATCTTTCACGAGGGAGACGAGGCAGACCGGTTTTTTATTATTGTAGAAGGAACCGTTGCCATCGAGATTTTCACCAATGAACGAGGTCCGGTCACGATTCAAACCATCGGCGCGGGGGAGATATTGGGGTGGTCATGGTTGGTTGAGCCTTATCGGTGGCATTTCGATGCCCAGGCTACGGCGCCGACGGAATTGATCGCGTTTGACGCTAGCGTGGTACGCGGGGCGCTCGATGAGTACCCCGATTTCGGGTTCGCCATGATGAAGCGGTTCCTCCCGATCATCGTGCGACGGCTTCAGGCCACAAGGTTGCAACTGTTGGATATCTACCATGTTCACACTTGAGCAAGAACCGATATCCATGACCACCAGGGACCCCATGCTCCCGGATTGGTATCGAATCCGGTGCGTTCGCCGCGAGAACCTTGACACGTTTACGTTGCAATTGGAAGTTTGCGACGGGATGACGAGTTTTCCGTTCGCCCCCGGCCAATTCAACATGCTCTACGTCTACGGTGTCGGCGAAATCCCCATTTCCATCAGCGGAAACCCGGCGCAGACCGATCGAATCATTCACACGACGCGGGCCGTGGGAACGGTGACGCGGGCCATGTGGCGAATGAAACGCGGGGACGTCATCGGCCTGCGAGGCCCATACGGTTCAGCGTGGCCCGTCAGCGAGGCGCGGGGTCATGATGTCGTGGTCATCGCCGGCGGCATCGGTGTGGCACCTTTGCGCCCCGTGCTTCATCATCTTCAATCTCATCGAGCCGATTACGGAAACGTCGTGTTGCTCCACGGGGCACGGACGCCCGACGATCTCCTGTACACCGACGAGATCGCATCGATGTCGGAATCATCGCGGATGGAGGTGGACACCACCGTCGACCGAGCGGTTACCGGCTGGCACGGTAACGTCGGCGTGGTCACAACACTGGTTCCCGGTGCGGGTTTCGATTCCCAAGACGCCATCGCCATGGTCTGCGGCCCCGAAGTGATGATACGTTTCACCATCAAGGCGCTCACCGACCGAGGCATGACCAAGGATCGGATTTACGTTTCCATGGAACGGAACATGAAGTGTGCCGTCGGGTTCTGCGGCCACTGCCAATACGGCACCAGGTTCATTTGCAAGGACGGTCCGGTGTTTCGATATGACGAAATCGAGGGCGTTTTCAACGTCCGGGAGTTTTGACCATGCCCCGCAACGGCAAACCCAAGCTCGCTGTCTGGAAGTTCGCCTCCTGCGACGGTTGTCAGCTCAGCCTGCTGGACTGCGAAGATGAACTTCTCGACGTGGCTGGGGCCATCGACATCGCCTATTTCCCCGAAGCATCCCGCAACGTGCAGCCGGGCCCCTACGACCTGTCGCTCGTCGAGGGATCGATCACCACGCCGCACGACGCCGAACGCATCCACAAGATTCGGCGTGATTCCAAGCACCTGGTGACGATCGGTGCCTGCGCCACGGCGGGAGGTATTCAGGCGCTTCGCAACTTCAAGAACGTGAAGGATTTTACCAGGCTCGTCTATGCGTCACCGCAGTACATCGACACGCTCAAAAAATCAACGCCCATCGCCGATCACGTGCGGGTCGATTTCGAGCTGCGTGGCTGTCCGATCAACAAGGCCCAGCTTGTCGAAGTCCTCAGCGCTTTCCTGCATGGACGCAAACCCAACGTGCCCACGTACAGCGTCTGTGTGGAATGCAAGCGGCAAGATATCGTCTGCGTCATGGTCGCCCACGGGACTCCTTGTCTGGGACCGGTCACGCAGGCTGGTTGCGGGGCGATTTGTCCGCTCTATTGTCGCGGTTGCTACGCGTGTTTCGGCCCCAAAGAAACCCCCAACGTCCCGTCGCTGGCTGACTGGTGGCGAGATCGGTTGAGTGTGCCGAATCTGGACGTCGTGCGATCATTGCGCACGTACAACGCCGCGGCCAGGGAGTTTGAGCGGGAAAGCATTCGCCATGAAAACTGACTGAAGCTCGGATTTGGGCTGAACCGGCGAATGATCGTTTTCCCTTGTCGGCGCGGGGAGGTATCGAACATGGTCACCCATAATCAACACCGCACGATCAAGGTTGACTATCTCGCCCGCGTCGAAGGCGAGGGGGCGTTGCGCATCAAAATCAAAAACGGCAAGCTCGAGGACGTAAAGTTGAAGATTTTCGAGCCGCCGCGTTTTTTTGAAGCGCTGCTCCGTGGGCGGGGTTTCATGGAGGCTCCGGACATCACCGCCCGAATCTGCGGAATCTGCCCCGTAGCTTACCTGATGGGGGCGGTACACGCGATGGAGATGATTTGTGGAACACAAATCCCGCATCCGATCCGCGAGCTTCGACGCCTGCTCTACTGCGGTGAGTGGATCGAAAGCCACATCCTGCACATGGCTATGCTGCACGCGCCGGACTTTCTCGGTTATCCAGACGCCATCGCGATGGCCAAGGATCACCCGGACGTGGTGAAAAGGGCGCTCAAGATCAAGAAGATCGGTAACGACATCATGATCCTGCTCGGCGGGCGCGAGATTCACCCCATCAACGTTCGCGTCGGCGGATTCTATAAGATCCCGACCACTCGACAGCTTCGCAATTTGGTTGACGACCTCAAGTGGGGACTCGATGCCTCGATGGAGATGATGCAATTCGTTTCCGGGCTTAGCTATCAGAACTTCGAGCCGGATTACGAATTCGTTTGCCTGCGACACCCCGACGAATACCCGTTCAACGAGGGACGGCTGGTTTCGAACAAGGGAATCGATGTTCCCATTTGCGAGTACGACAACGTGCTGATCGAGGAGCACGTCCCGCATTCGACGGCCCTGCATTCGCAGGTGAAAGGGCGAGGACCCTGCCACGTCGGGCCTTTGGCGCGATATTCCATGAACTTCGAGAAACTCACGCCGCTGGCCAAGAAAGCAGCCCAGCAGGCGGGTCTGAAGCAGACCTGTAGCAATCCCTTCAAGAGCATCATCGTACGCGGGGTCGAGACCGTTTTCGCGTTTGAAGAAGCGTTGCGCATCATAGACGCATACAAGGAGCCCCATCGGCCCCACGAGGAGGTGACGCCTCGGGCGGGAACGGGCTATGGCTGCACGGAGGCGCCTCGCGGCATTTGCTACCACCGCTACACCATCGACGACGTTGGCACGATCGTCGATGCCAAGATCGTGTCACCCACTGCCGTCAATCAAAAGGCCATCGAAAAGGACCTTTGGCACTTTGTCGAGTCGAATCTGGATCTCCCCGACGACAAACTTCAATGGGAATGCGAGCAGGCGATTCGAAATTACGATCCTTGCATTTCCTGCTCGGCCCATTTCCTCAACCTACAGGTGGACCGATCATGACCCGCGGGAAGCCGACAACATCGCGGGAATCGCAGGCATCGCAGCAATCGCAGGAATCGCCGGAATCCGCGACATCGCAGAAACCGGGGCCTCGTTTGGTCATTGGCGTGGGCAACGTACATCGACGCGATGACGGGGTGGGGATTCACGTAGCCCGCCATGTCAAATCAATGATGGCCCGTTCCTGGCCCAGATTACCTTTAGAGTTCTCAATACCCCGGTTGTATCCAACTGTGTCTTCGTGCATCCCGGCACTTCGTCAAAATGATTTAGCCACAGAGATCACCGAGACCGCTCTCTGTGCCCTCTGTGGCCGGTCAACCGCGATTCCGGCTTTCGCCGGAATGACGGATGGGGCTGGAATGACAGAAGGGGCTGAGATGATGGGCCGCGAGGTGGTCGTAACGGAATCATCAGGCGAAGGTGCTTCGCTGATGGCCCTGTGGGAACACGCCGATGACGTGATTCTCATCGACGCGGTTCGGTCCGGGTCGACGCCGGGTCGGATTCACCGCTTGAACGCCCATGGCGAGCGGTTGCCCAGCGATTTCTTCCATTACTCGACGCACGCTTTCAGTGTGGCAGAGGCCGTTGAAATGGCCCGGGCGTTGGGCTCCCTGCCAAACCGGCTGGTCGTTTATGGCATCGAGGGCCAGGATTTCTCCGCCGGCATAGGACTGTCTGATGCCGTAGCCGGCGCGGTGGCGACCGTCGCGGGGCAAATCGTCGCCGCGATTGACGGGGAATCCGCACAAGGAAAAGGAGGTGGAACGTGCACGAGCTGTCTTTGTTGAAAGACCTGCTGCGAAAGATCGAATCGGTTTCGGAGGAAAACGGTGGCGGAAGGGTCGTGGGCGTCAAGGTCAGACTCGGGGCCCTCGCCCATATTTCCCCCGGTCACTTTCGCGAGCATTTCGTCCACGGAACCAAAGGAACCCGAGCCGAAAACTCCACGCTCGATATCGAAGTCAGCCAAGACGCAAACGATCCGCACGCGCAAGATATTCTGCTGGAGAGCGTCGAAGTAGCCTGAATCGATACGAGCCGCGAGCGCAAAGCGAGCGGTCCCCCGCGCTCCGTGCTGTGCCGAGACAGCGCCAAGCATTGCCCACGACCGCCTGCCTGTGCGTGTACGCACGCAGACAGGTGAGGGAGCGGTCCCCCCGGAGAACGCCGGAATCCAGAAGCGCAGACAGGGGCGCACGGCATGGCTCGACCGTGCAGGAAACGGGAGTTTGACTGGACTGACCGATATGATTCATCAACCCACCGATGCCATGTCTCACCAACCCGTTTACGAGCCGCGAGCGCAAAGCGAGCGGTCCTCCGCGCTCCGTCAGACAAACCGCGTCCGCCTGACCGTTCAGGGTGCGGTGCAAGGCGTGGGCTTTCGGCCATTCGTTTATCGACTTGCAAACGCCCTGGGGCTGGCCGGTTGGGTTGAAAACACACGTCAAGGTGTGACCATCGAAGTCGAAGGCCCGCGGGAAAGACTGTCCGAGTTTCAAATCCGACTTGCAGCAGACAAACCGCCGCTGGCTACCATTCTAACTTCCGAATCAGCCGCCGTTGATCCGCGCGGCATCGCGGGGTTCGAGATTCGCAAAAGCCCCTCCGCAGGGGCTTGCACCGCAATTATTCTCCCCGACCTGGCCAGTTGCCCCCACTGCATTGAAGACATTCTCGATCCTGAGAATCGCCGATATCAATACCCGTTCACCAACTGCACAAACTGCGGCCCGCGATTCTCCATCATCGAGTCGCTTCCCTACGATCGACCCAACACGTCCATGAAACGCTTCACCATGTGTGCCGCGTGCCGAGCGGAATATGAGAATCCCGTCGATCGGCGTTTTCACGCCCAGCCCAATGCCTGCCCGAGCTGTGGCCCGCGGCTGCAACTATGGGATGCGAGTGGGCAAACAGTTGCGGAGCGGCACGAGGCGTTATGGGTCGCCGCCGATTCCGTCAGAAACGGGCAGGTGTTGGCACTGAAAGGGCTGGGCGGTTTTCAGCTATGGGTGGACCCGCGTAACGGCGAGGCCGTCAATGTCCTGCGACATCGCAAGGGCCGAGATGAAAAACCGTTCGCCATGATGGTCCGCTCGATGGAACAGGTGATGGCCGTCTGCAAGGTCACCGGCGAGGAAGCACGTTTGCTCGAGTCTCCCGCGGCGCCGATCGTGCTGTTACGCAGCAAGGCAACCCCGGCGATTCCCATCGTTACCGGCGTTGCACCATCGAACCCCTATTGGGGTGTGATGCTGCCCTACACGCCGCTGCATCATCTGCTTTTGCGCGAGCTGGATTTCCCCGTGGTGGCCACCAGCGGGAATTTTTCCGATGAACCGATTTGCATTGACGAACATGACGCGCTGATCCGCCTCCGCGGCATCGCCGACGTGTTTCTCGTTCACAATCGACCCATCGTGCGCCACGTGGACGATTCCGTCGCGCGGGTCATTCATCGGCGGGCGATGCTTCTACGCCGGGCACGGGGTTACGCGCCGCTTCCCATCGCTGATGCAACCGCGACCGCCAAGTTATCGACGTCCATACTGGCCGTCGGCGCCCATCAGAAAAACACCGTCGCATTTGCGAGAGACGGGCAGATTTTCGTCAGCCAGCACATCGGGGATTTGGTAACCAAGCAGGCCTACGATGCTTTCAAAGCAGCCACGATCGATCTGCCCACGCTCTATGACGCCAAGCCCTTGCGATTCGCCTGCGATTTTCATCCGGATTATCTCTCGACCAAGCGGGCCTACGAACTTGGCCCCACGGTGATCGGCGTGCAGCATCATCACGCCCATATCGTCTCCTGTATGGCGGAGAACGGCTTGGATGGAACCGTACTTGGCGCATCGTGGGATGGAACGGGATACGGCCCAGACGGCACGATCTGGGGCGGCGAGTTTCTGCTTTGCAATCGTAAACATTTCGACCGGGTGGCCCATTTGAGGCTGTTCCCCCTGCCCGGTGGCGACCTGGCTGCGCGGGAGCCTCGTCGCAGCGCCCTGGGCTTGCTTTATACCATTTATGGTGATGGGCTGTTCGACAGGACCGATCTGAAACCGCTGCAAGCTCTCGATGATAAGGATCGACGGGTCATTCGTACGATGCTCGCGAGAAACCTCAACTGCCCGTTGACGTCCAGCATGGGTCGATTGTTTGACGCGGTGGCGTCCATCATCGGCATCGGCCATCGTGTCCAAATCGAAGGCCGGGCGGCCATGGAGCTCGAATTCCTGGCGGAACGGGACGATTCGAAAGACTTCTATCCGTTTTCGTTGGGCCAGACCGGCGAGATAAAAGGACCGACCCTTGCTGACACGGCCACCGGATCTTGCGTCATCGACTGGGCCGCGACGATACTGGCGGTGCTCGAAGACATGGCCCACACAGCGCCTATTGGTCGAATTGCCCGCAGGTTTCACAATACGTTGGTGGAGATGATCGCGGTCGTCGCCCAACGAGCCGGTCAACAGCGGGTGCTGTTGTCTGGAGGTTGTTTCCAGAACAGACTGCTTGCCGAGGCCGCCATCACTCGACTCGCCAAGGACGGGTTTCAGCCCTATTGGCATCAGTGGATCCCGCCCAATGACGGGGGCATTGCGCTGGGGCAAGCGGTCATCGCGCGAGAGCGTCTAGCGGAGTCAACGCCATGTGCCTAGCCGTACCGGGTATTTTAACGAGTGTCAGCGATGACGACCCGATCCTGCGAAAAGGGAAGGTCGATTTCGGCGGCATTATCAAGGAGGTTTCATTGGCCTGCGTGCCCGAGGCGACCGTCGGCCAATACGTCTTGGTACACGTGGGCATGGCCATCAGCGTCGTCGATGAAATCGAAGCCAAGCAAGTCTTCGAGTATCTCGACCGCATGGGCGAGCTTGCCGAACTGGAGGCCGACGGGGCATGAAGTTCATCGACGAATATCGAGACGCCGCAGCCGCAAAACGACTGTCGCGGGCCATCGCCCGGATCACGACGAAACCGCATTCGCTGATGGAAGTCTGCGGCGGGCAGACGCACTCCATCGTCAAATTCGGAATCGACGAACTCCTGCCCGACGCGATCACCTTGATTCATGGTCCGGGCTGTCCCGTCTGCGTCACGCCCATCGAGCTGATCGACAAGGCCGTCGATCTCGCCGGTCGCGACGGCGTCATCTTCTGCTCGTTCGGGGATATGCTCCGGGTTCCGGGAAGCTCGAAGAGTTTGCTCGACGTCAAATCGCAAGGCGGAGACGTACGCGTCGTCTACGCACCCGTCGACGCCGTGCGACTCGCCGAAAAAAACCCCGATAAGCAAGTTGTCTTTTTTGCCGTGGGATTCGAGACGACCGCCCCGGCCAACGCGATGGCGGCCATTTATGCGAAACAGCGCCGCGTGCCGAATTTTTCCATGCTTGTATCACACGTGCTCGTCCCACCCGCGATGGAAGCGATTCTTTCGTCTCCGCAAAACCGAGTGCAAGGATTTCTCGCCGCTGGCCACGTCTGCGCGGTCATGGGGTGCGATGAATATGTTCCCCTCGCGAAAGCGTTCCGCGTGCCCATCGTCGTCACCGGTTTCGAGCCTGTGGATATCCTTCAGGGCGTCTATGCGTGCGTGAAACAGCTCGAAGAAGGCCGGGGCGAGGTGGAAAACCAATACAAACGCACCGTGCGAAATGAAGGCAATAGGAATGCGCAGGAACTCATCCGCCGAGTGTTCACCGTCGTGCCTCGTCAATGGCGGGGAATCGGCAATATCCCGCGCAGCGGCCTGGGGCTTACCGCGGACTATCAGGAGTTCGATGCCGAGCGACGCTTTGAATCAGTCTGCGGGAGCATTGACGAACCGGCGGAGTGCATCAGCGGTTTGATTTTACAGGGCGTCAAGAAACCCAACGAGTGCTCCGCGTTCGGCACGCGCTGCACTCCGGAAAGCCCATTGGGCGCACCGATGGTCTCCTCGGAAGGCGCGTGTGCCGCCTACTATCGCTATCGTCGCCATGACACCCGCCCGCAACGGGTTCAAATAGGATCAACCTGATGCCCTCGCCACCATTCCCTAGCGCAATCTGTCCGCTTCCCACCGTCAACAATGGCTGCGTCCTCCTGGCACACGGCGGTGGTGGTACGTTGATGCATCGTCTGATCGAGGAGGTCTTTCTTTCCAGGCTGGCTCCGTCGAACGTGGCGGAGCAGCATGACGCAGCCGTCATGACGATCGGCTCGACGAGAATCGCTTTCACGACCGATTCATTCGTGGTTCGACCGCTGTTCTTCCCCGGCGGCGACATCGGCTCGCTCGCCGTGCACGGAACCGTCAACGACTTGGCTATGAGCGGCGCACATCCACTTTTTCTAAGCACCGGTTTCATTCTTGAAGAAGGATTCCCCATTGCGGACTTGAATCGCCTGGTCGATTCCATGGCCGATGCCGCTCGAATGGCAGGTGTGCAGATCATAACCGGTGACACAAAAGTCGTGGACCGGAACAAGGGTGACGGCGTATACATCAACACCGCGGGGATCGGACTCGTGTCGCATCGGCTTGAAATCTCGCCCAAGTCCGTGCGACCGGGAGATGCCATCATCGTCAGCGGCGACATTGGCAGGCATGGCATCGCCATCATGGCCCAGCGCGAAGGCCTGGAGTTCGAGACGACCATCGAGAGCGATTCCGCCGGCGTTGCCGGAACGGTCCAAAAGCTGTTGGATGCAGGCATCGAGGTTCACTGTCTGCGCGACTTGACCCGCGGCGGACTGGCCAGCGCCCTCAACGAAATCGCCACCGCCGTCGGCGCGCAATTCGAACTTGACCAGGCATCAATCCCCGTTCGAAATGAAGTTCAATCCGCGTGCGAAATCCTGGGCTTCGATCCCTTGTACGTGGCCTGCGAAGGGCGGTTCGTGGCATTCGTGCCCGCCTCGGACGCGACGCACACGCTGCGGGTCCTGCACGACGACACAATGGGCCAAGACGCTCGGATCATCGGCCACGTCGCCTCATCAGGCCACCCGATAGTGACCATGAAAACGCTCATCGGTTCAGGGCGCATTGTTGACATGCTTTCGGGAGAACAACTTCCGCGCATTTGCTGAATCCCATACATTCAATGCCGATCCGATTCAACGGACCAACTTACTTATTGACGTTTGAATGGTGTAATGAAGTCGAACCGCTACTGCCGCAGAACCGTCACCCCGGCGAAAGCCGGGGTCCAGGAAAGTTTTTTGCAGTTCCACGCTTTCGCGGAAACGACCACCATCGTTCAGTTGACCATTCAAAGATCAATAGTCGTATTTGGCACGCCTCATGCCATCGAATAATATTGTCAAATGATGGTGAACGCCCCAGTTACGGAATAATCTCACCCATGTTCCACACGAATCCCACGACTCAGGAGGTAAAAATGGAGATCCCAGCCAACACCAGGGAACGGAATACGGCTGATCTGGCCTTGCGCGGTGTGTCCGTGCTCTATAACAGCCACCTGAATAAGGATGCCGGATTCTCGCATGCCGAGCGACGCAAACTTGGGCTTGACGGGCTTTTGCCATACCGAAGCCTGTCCATCGAGGAGCAGGCGGCCCTCGAGTTGGAACACGTGCGGGAAAAGGCGACGGACCTGGAAAAATTCATTGGCCTGGCCAGCCTGCAAGATCGCAATGAAACGCTCTTCTACCGAGTTCTGGTGGAGAATCTACCGGAGCTTCTACCCATCGTTTACACACCGACCGTCGGTCTCGCCTGTCAACGTTACAGCCACATTGTCCGTCGGCCGCGAGGCCTGTGGATCACTCCCGAAGATGAGTCGCGGATCCCCGAGCTGCTTCGTAATTGGCCTCACGCGGATATTCGGCTGATCGTCGTTACGGACAACGAGCGAATCCTCGGTTTGGGTGATCAAGGCGCGGGGGGGATGGGGATCCCGGTGGGTAAGATCGCATTGTATTGTGCCGCGGCGGGCATACACCCGCGTTACTGCCTTCCCATCAGCCTCGACGTCGGTACGGACAACGCCGAACTGCTCAACGATCCGCTGTACGTTGGATATCCCGTTCGCCGCCTGCGCGGTGCAGCCTACGACCGGTTCATCGAGTCGTTTGTTAAGGCCGTCGAAGCGGTCTTTCCCAACGCCCTGATCCAATGGGAGGATTTTCACAAGGGAATTGCCTTCGCCGTACTCGATCGATATCAAAAGCGAGTCGCCAGCTTCAACGACGACGTCCAGGGAACGTCGGCGGTGACGCTCGCTGGTATCTTCGCCGCCCTGCGGCTTACCGGAGGCGCGCTGGTCGATCAGAGGATCGTATTCGTCGGCGCGGGCGCAGCCGGGGTGGGCATCGGACGATTGATAAGCGATGCCATGCGTGCCCATGGGGCCAATGCAGCAGACGTTCGCCGCGCGTTGGTCTACGCAGATAGCCAGGGACTCCTGCATGACAAGCGGAGTTTCCGGGATGAGCACAAGCGCGAAGTGGCCATGCCTGCTGAGCAGTTTCAGGAATATGGGTTCAGCGGGGCGGAGCCGATCGAGCTGATCGAGATCGTCCGGCGCGTCAAGCCGACGATTATTATCGGAACGACGGCCACACCCGGAAGTTTCACCGAAGACGTGATTCGCGAAATGTCGCTGCACGCAGAGAGGCCGATCATTTTCGCGATGAGCAATCCGACTTCCAAGACGGAGTGCACGCCGGACGAAGCCATGCGATGGACCAATGGAACGGCGCTCGTCGCCACCGGCAGCCCCTTCCCTCCCGTGGTCTACGAGGGGAAGACGTTTGTGATCGGGCAAGCGAACAACGCTTTCGTATTCCCCGGGATCGGACTTGGTTGCATTCTGTCCGAGGCCCGCGAGGTCACCGCCGGCATGTTTTCGGCGGCGGCGACGGCGCTGGCAAGCTGCATCACGGATGAGCGGCTCCAACAAGGCGCACTGTACCCCGATCAATCGGAGCTGCGGACCATCAGCCGCAAAATCGCCTGCGCCGTGATTCGCCAAGCCCGCGAGGAGCGAGTCGGGCGTATTCTCACGGACGAATCGATGCAGCGAATCGTGTCGGAGTTCATGTGGTTTCCAGCCTACACGTAGCGAGACAAGCTCCCAGGCCGAAAGGCGGCCTCGGAGCCTTTCATCAATTCAATCAACCGGCGTGGCGCACACAGTTAAGTTCGCGCGACGCCGGTTTGGTGCGCAAAGCTCGGCACCTACACGAGCGCCCACGGCCATTCTAGTGATGTTTGAATGGTGTTATGAAGTTGATCCGTTCTTGCCGTAGAACCGTCACCCCGGCGAAAGCCGGGGTCCCGGCAAGCGTGCTGCCGTTCCACGCTTTCGCGGAAACGACAACCATCGTTCAATTGACCATTCAAAGTTCGATAGTGTCGTGGGTTGCGGTCGTCTCGTGTCCTATTCGATGCGGTCGTCCGACGCGGGCGCATCAGAACGGGCTGAACCGAATGCGATCGCCGCCGGCCAGTGGTGCAAGCAGCACCCTTCTTTCGGGATTGACCCAGGCTGCGCGATCGCCCAGCACGGTGGCCTGGCCCGAAAGTCCGGTGTCACGAAATCGAGCAAGCTCGCGCACTCCGCCGGCGCGGTCGTATCGTCGGATGATGAACCGATCAGGCTCGCTTGGCAGTCGAACCTGGTGCTCCTGCGTGATGAAAAACTCATCGCTGGCGCCGACGGGTTCGCCGCTGACGCCGTCGGCCCATACAAACGTGGTGCCCGTGGGAATGTCGTACGCACTGACGCGCCAATCGTCGATGCCCGGCTCGGCCCAGACGACGAGGTTTTCGGTCAGAAACAGGATTGAGTCGTGGAAGACATCGTCAACTGTTGCGATGATCGTCGATTCACCGGAAATTAGATCGCGCAGCACGACCTGCGAGACTCCGTCCAAATCCCGGAAGACATAGGCCAGCCGATCTCCTGAAAGTCGCACATCCGCGAAGCGCTCGCCGATGATCTCGACGCCCAGCGCGTTACCGCCCAACTCTTCCACGCGCAACGAGTGCTGAACGGTGTTGCCGTCGATCACCACAAAGGCCACCCGCCCATCGTCAAGGACCAGCGGTGGCACGATCGCTCGCCCATCTGACAGCGATTCCTCGAACAGGACTTGATCGATGCCGATTCCTTCAAACGCCCCGACCACGATCTGCGAGCGCGGGTCTTGCCCAAGTCCGTCAAAGCTCAGGTAGGCGATCCATTGTCCGTCGGTGGCCAGTGCGACCAGACCGATCGATGTCAAGAACGGTCGAACCAGGTCGCGGCGCTTGCGCTCGATGTCGTAGGCATACAGATTCACTGGACCGATCAGCCCCGGGATGATGACGGTACCTGTCGGCCCCGGGAAGTTCAGGCGGATGTCGCCGAGATTCGTGCCATAGAGCACGCGGGCGTTGTTGCCGCCGAGCAGAACGGGATAGGGCTTGCTGTCGAACGGATCCGCCGCGAGATCGTCAAATGCCGATTCCAAGTCATTCAGGGCTGCGTCGATCGGTCGCACCAGGTTGGCGGGATCGAACAAGAAATCGATGCTTCCGCAGCCGCTGATCAAAAACGCCGACACGCTGGCACATGTGCAAATTGTTCTTCTGAACATGGATGAGCCTCCTTGGGCAAGTGCCCATTTTGAACGGATGCCTAGATCGACCCAGCTTGAAATTTGTTTTTCGGACCTATTCACCATAACCGAATAAACGACGCGTGAATAGGACCGTGTATAGCAAAATTCGACCAAAACGCCCCAACAGCCGCCTCAGCGGCCTCAGCGGCCTCAGCGGCCTCAGCCGCTGCGCTTTCCATGCGCCATTCAAACGGCCAACACCATCGCCCGATGATCCTTGGCTATCCGTTCCGATTCGCGCAGTCAATGGACTTGGGCGTGGATGGAATGGCCCGAAGACGTGCGAACGAGAAATCGCAACCGCAGGATTGACACCAGCCGTACGTGCCGCAACGTGTCGAAACGCGCCGCAAACTGATTCGCAAACAACATATACGAAAACGGCTCGATGGTCAGGACGTGTGGCGAGGTGCCCCATCCATCGCGCGGCGATGGGTGGGGTCTTGATGATCGGCGTGCGGAGTCCCGATGATTGGCGTTCGGAGAATTTCGAACATACTAGTCAATTCCGGGTTCATCATCGCCACGTTCAAACCTATGGACTGATGGCTTTACACCACAAGGTGAACAGGACGATTTACGGTCAGACGCGGTTTTGATCCATTGGGATGGGTAGCGGGAGTACGAGGTACGTTCGCGAGGGCGCGCTCGAGTGCCCGTTGGGCTTGGCGGAAGCAGAGCCGTCGTCCCATAAGCTGATTCGGACCCAGGCGGGCAGGCGCTTACAAACCCTTCACGTCCAATTCGCCGACTACGTGTTTAGCGGATCGCTTCACTTTTGCCCGTCGAATGGCCCTCTCGTCGAAGTAAGAACGCCTGACGCAATGGCCGAACCGCCATTCGAATAGACAGGAGGACCGCTTCCTGAACAGGTGGTTTCCGGAAGTCGTCACGCGGTTCGCGTGCCATGGACTGCCTCGTCCGTTTGCCATACGGAACGCTCCCGCCCGGTTCTACCCGTGCGGTGTTTAACTTGACGGGTCCGATTCGATGTGTTCGTGGGCTGCTTTGCCATGCTGCACGCTCCCTCATTGGTCGCGTGCAGGGTCGCGTCCAGGGCCGCAGCTCTGAAATTGTTAGCCAGTTCGTCGGTCATGTAGATAACGATGCACCCCAAAGAGCCACGACAACTGACGATTCTCGCGACGGGTATCGTGGCCACGGCCACCTTGGGTGCAATGATCGGCTGGTTCGCGTTCGACACACACCGAACGGTCGTGCAGCTTGTGGTCGATGGCTCGCGAATCGAAAAGTTAAGGGGAACCATCCTTCGCCTTGACGAAATCCTGACCATGTCCACCCACATGGCAGCGGCGACGGGTGAAGCCCAATGGGAAGAACGTTATCGACAATACGAACCAACGCTGGACGCGGCGATTCAGGAAGCCATCGACTTCACTCGCGATGTTGTCCCGGGTCAACATGCGACCCAGACCGATGAAGCCAACCATCGACTCGTTGAATTGGAGAACGAAGCATTCGAATGTGTGCGGCAAGACAATCTCGACGCCGCCGCCCAGCTTCTGCGTAGCGAAGAGTATCAAGAGCAGAAACGGTTATACGCCGGTGGGATGAGCAGACTGGATGCGGCCTTGAAGCGCCGTGCCCATGTAGAGACGGAACACTATCGCAGGCGTGCGATCAGGATCGGGACGCTCGGCGTCATTGCCGGAATCATCCTCATCATTGGATGGTTGGCCGAGTTCGCCGTGATTCGAACGCACCTCAAGGAGCGATCCATCGCCGAGGAGTCGCTCGAAGAGGCCCATCGTCACTTGGCCCTGCGCATTGAGGAGAGAACGGCGGAGCTCGCGCAATCGAATCAAGTCATGCAGATCGAGATCGCGGAGCGAACTGAAGCGGAGAAGGGGCTTCGACGGGCGAAGGACTACACCGATAACATCATCCGCTCCATGATCGATATGCTCGTGGTGGTGGCACCGGACGGCAGGATCGTCACGATCAACGCGGCCACTCACACGTTGCTGGGATACAGCGAGGAAGAACTGATCGGAAAACCAGCCGGCAAGCTGTTTTGTGATGATGAAGAAACGCCCCCCTCTTTCTCCTCACACGACGTCCTGCCCTTCAAGGGGGCTATATTGGAGCGTCTCATCAGTGACGGCGCGATCAGCGACGTCGAAAAATCGCTCCGTACCAAGAACGGCCAATTAATTCCCGTGATTACATCCGGCTCCGTCATGCGCGACAATGACGGGACGATGCGGGGAATTGTCTGTGTTGCCCAAGACATCACCCATCGCAAGCGTATCGAAGCTGAACTCTTGGAGACCAACCGGGGTCTGCGGGCAATTAATGAAATTCATGGAACACTGTTTGCTTGTCAGACCACTCGTGAGGTCGCCTCGGCATTAACCAAAGTCCTGGTTGATAAGTTTGGTGCCTATTTCGCTCGTGTTTGGCTCGTCGGTGATGGCGATTTGTGTTCGGAGTGCGCACTTTCCGAGCATTGTCACGACAAGTCGCAATGTTTACATCTCGAGGCCAGCACTGGTCATTATACCCATATTGACGGCGATCATCGGCGCGTCCCATTGGGAGCATTCAAGATCGGTCTGATCGCGCAGCGGCGTGGCAAAACGATCAGCAACGACGTGGTCAACGATGAACGCGTGCATGACCGAGAATGGGCAGTGCGGCACGGGCTACAGTCGTTCGCCGGGCTTCCGTTGTTGCGGGAGGGTGAGGTGATCGGGGTGATGGCTATGTTCTCCTGCGCGGTGCTGCCGCAGCACCTGTTGGATTCGCTAGACCTTTTGGCCCAAATGGGCAGTGCGGCGATCACAAACGTCGAGCGAGCCGAGGCCCTGCGGGCCAGCGAAGAGACGTTTAGGAGTATAAGCGAATCTGCCCAGGACGCCGTCATCATGATGGATAGTGACGGCAAGGTCTCATACTGGAACAAGGCCGCCGAGGGGATATTTGGATATTCGCGAGAAGAAGCTATTGGCAGAACTCTTCATTCAGGGAAGTTTATCGTTCCCGATCGATTTTTCAGATCGTTCTACCGGAATTGGTCAACGTTTCGAGAGAGCGGACGCGGTCCCGTGGTGGGCAAGACCACAGAGATGCAGGGCATTACGAAGAAGGGCGAAGAATTCCCGGTGGAACTGTCCCTGTCCGCCGTAAAAATCAAAGAGCGGTGGCATGCCATTGGTATCTTGAGGAATATAACGGAGCGCAAAAACGTCGAGGAACGACTTCGCAAGCTGTCGCTTGCAGTGGAACAAAGTCCTGCGTCAGTCATTGTCACGGACACACAGGGGACGATCGAATACGTCAATCCCAAGTTCACGGAAATCACCGGCTACACTGCGGAGGAAGTCATCGGGCAGACGCCGAGAATACTCAAGAGCGGCCAGAAATCGCAGGAATCATACAAGGTACTTTGGGATACGATCCTCGCCGGCCACGTATGGCGAGGGGTGTTCGAAAACAAGAAGAAAAACGGTGAGCTCTATTGGGAAGAAGCGTCCATCTGCCCTATTCGAGACCCCAATGGCTCTGTAACGCACTTCGTTGCAGTGAAGCAAGACATTACCGAACGCAAGCAAGCAGAGGCGTTACTCCTCCAGAGCGAATCGGAACTGCGGACACATCGTGACCATTTGGAAGAATTGGTTAGCGAACGCACCGCCGAATTGGCGAAGATCAATGAGTCTCTCGTTCACGAGGTCGAAGAACGATTGGCTGCGGAGAGGGCGGCGGAAGCAGCCAACAGCGCAAAAGGAAATTTTCTTGCCACGATGAGTCATGAGTTGCGCACGCCGCTGAACGGCGTCATCGGCATGATGGAGCTTTTGCTTGGATCAGAACTGAATCCAAGGCAGCGCCGGCACGCCTGGCTTGCCAAAACTTCGGGTGACACGCTGTTGGCCCTCATTACCGACATCCTGGATTTCTCGAAGATCGAATCGGGGAAGCTGGAGCTGGAGTCGACAAACTTCGATCTGCGATACACGGTTGAAAGCCTCGGAGCATCGTTCGCTTCGCGGGCCGAAGGCAAAGGCCTCGAACTGATCTGTAGTGTTCATCCCTGTTTACCAGCGATGGTTCAGGGCGACCCAGGACGCTTGCAGCAAATTCTGATGAACCTCACCACCAACGCGATCAAGTTCACGGAGCGTGGGCAGGTCGTCGTTCGGGCGACAAAAGACGAAGACTCGGATGACGACGTTACGGTCCGGTTCACAGTGAGCGACACGGGCATTGGGATTCCGCGAGACCGTCACCATCGACTGTTTCAGTCCTTCTCCCAGGTTGATGCTTCCACAACGCGCAAGCACGGGGGAACCGGATTGGGACTGATCATCTCCAAACAGCTTGTCGAGCTTATGGGCGGGCAGATCGGTGTCGAGAGTGAACCCGGTCAAGGATCAACTTTCTGGTTCACGGTCAAACTGAAACGACAGGCGGACGGCGAATCGGCGGCCCGCACCCTGAATGGCAATATGAAACACTTGCGGATTCTGACGGTCGACGATAACCCGACGAATCGCGAAATGCTCGCTGAACAGTTGAGCAGCTTCGGCTTCGAAAACGAAACCGCCGGCGACGGCCAGGAAGCCCTGGCCATGCTTCGTAACGCCGCCAACCGAAACATGCCTTTCGGACTGGCGATCGTAGACATGCAGATGCCGGGCATGGACGGCGAGCAACTCGCGCAGGCCATCCTGGCCGATCAGTCGTTGAAGCGTACGGTCTTGCTGCTTTTGACATCTGAAGACAATGGTGACGATTCGGAACGACCGGGCGCGATTGGGTTTTCGGGGTGGCTGACCAAACCGGTTAGACAGTCGCGGCTCCTGGACACCATCGTCGAGACCTTGGCGCGTGCAGACTCGACGCTGAGCGGTGACCAGCAAGTGCCAGTCGACAAGTGCCCCCCACGGACTCAACGGAAGAAGAATGCAAAGTCAGCCGGGGCACGGATTCTGCTGGCGGAGGACAATGAGATCAGCGCGGATGTAGCCATGGCGCTACTTGGGCAGGTCGGCTATCAATGCGACACTGTCGTAAATGGAAAGCAGGCCGTGCAGGCCGTCCTGGATCGAGAATACGACTTGGTTCTTATGGACTGCCAGATGCCGGAAATGGACGGATTCGATGCCACCCTGGCCATTCGGCAGCATGAGAAAGACGGCTCGCTTTCCAGAGGGAAGAAGGGCAGATTACCGATCATCGCGCTGACGGCCAATGCGATCAAGGGTGACCGTGAACGATGCCTTGATACAGGGATGGATGACTATCTCACCAAACCGATTGATTCCGACCAACTTGTCGCGGTTATCGAGAACCATCTTTCGGGCATCGACGACGCATCGAACCAGACACGGGTCAATGCCACAGTGGGATCAGAGGCAAAGCTCGAATCCACCAAGAATGGCGCCGATCCAGCCGCAGTGGATGTGTCAGCGCCTTTTGACTTCGATGGGCTTTACAAGCGTTGGGGCGTCAACAAGCCATTCGCCGAGAAACTGATTGCCAAGTTCTGTAGTCAAGCCCCGACCGATCTGAAAAAGCTCGAACGATCAGTCGCTGACGGCAATATCGAGGAAACCACTCGCTTGGCACACGGTTTGAAAGGCGCTGCGTCATATGTCTCTGCTGACGCGTTCCGCAGGGTAGCCGCCCGACTGGAAGAGATGGGACGCGCCGCTGACATGACCGACGCCGAGAACTGCTTGAAAGAATTGCGGATTCAAATGCAACGATGCCTCGAATGCGCCAGTGATCACAAGGTCCCAGTGGAGTCGCAACGTGCAAGTACCAAATGTTGACGACAATGTTCCGACATGGAAAGTTTATCGCTTCGCATTCATTGAGAAGGAAAACGAGTGCAGACATCATGGAAAGTCGGTCCGGGCTTTCGTTGATACGGCGGACCCATTCATCGCTGTGCAGGAGTATCATTCCGAAGTTGAGATGACGCTGACACGATACGGCAATCGATGAAGCTTGACTCCATATGAACACGCTTCGAGAAATTTTACTATGAGTACAATACTGGTCGTCGATGACATGGCCATCTGCCGCGAGCCGATCGCAGAGGTGCTTCAGGCCCACGGATACAAAGTCGTTTGCGCCGGCAATGGGATCGAAGCGCTTGCACTCCTTCGCGATGACCCAGTCGATCTCGTATTGCTTGACGTCAACATGCCGAAAATGGACGGACTAGCGATGCTCGGCGCAATGCGGAGCAACCCCAAACTCAAACATCTGCCGGTTGTTCTACTGACGGATAGAGAGGGGAAAGAGGACATTCTCCAGGCCGCCAAGCTTGGCTTACAAGGCTATTTGCTCAAATCCCAGTTTTCGCTCGAGGAACTGCTTGCACGTGTGCAAAGCTGCCTTGAGAGCGAACCCGTCGCATTGGCGACAACCGCTGCCCCACGGACGAATGAAGGAGACGTAGCCTATCGCAACTGGCGAGCCAGTACTGAAGAACGAGCGTCGGTTGCATATTCATCCTCGCGGTTGGCTATGCGAGCCAAGACAGGGAAACGTAGCCAGCCGTCCCATGGTTCGCTGCCGGCTTCGGGACGCTCGCAACCTTCGGATAGCATCTATTCCATCAACGCATTGAAGCCGGTCATCACCCAAGCCGATTTGATGAGGCTGGTCAACGAGGGCTTGGCGTTGAGACCGCTCGGGCCGACGGTACACAATGTGATCACCGTTACGGGCAACGAGGGCTGTAGCGCTGACGATGTTGCGGAGGCCGTTAGTCATGACCAGGCTTTGTGCATCCGGCTTCTCAAACTGGCCAACAGTTCAGCCTATTCACGCGGCCACCTCGTGAACAATGTGAAGGCCGCCGTTCAACGCATTGGCATTCAGGAATTACGATCGCTTGTGATGACACTGGGCGTGTTCGAGCAATTTGAAGGCGCGGTGGCCGAGTATGTAGATCCCAGGCTTTTTTGGGAACATTCCATCGCATGCGGGCTGGTCGCAACTGCAATCGCAAAGGCCTGCGATGCCAAGAACCATCATGATTATTTTCTATGGGGCTTGCTTCACGATGTCGGACGACTGATTCTTTTGGAGCACGCCTCGGAACAGTATGCCATGACGTGGCATGCTGCTCAGAAAATCGGCGTGCCTCTGGAAGTGGTCGAAGCCAAGATGATGCTTCTGAATCATTGCGACATTCTGGAAAAGGCGCTCGAACACTGGCAGTTTCCACGTGACTTCATTGCGCCGGTCGTCAACCACCATAACTCAGTTGCCAGGATCAGTAGACTGGGTCCTGGGCATTTTGAAGCCGCGGCCACTGTCGCACTGGCGAATCGGATCATTCACGCGCTGTTGATCGGGAGCAGTGGCAACGAAGTGATCTATCCCCTGGACGATCTCGTAGAATCACTGAACCTGCCTGCTTCAAAGATCGTCGAAATCGTTTCGACGATTTCTGATGAAACGAACAGCCTGAAGTACGCGATGCTCGCACGTTGCAACGAGCATGCCTGGTCGGATTTCAAATCGCAGATTCAATCGCGGGTCGTCACGAAGTTTCGACCGCTATGCGTCAGTGCTGAACCGGGTGTCGATGCCTACCGGATGTTTTGCGAGCGGATCACTTCTGGTGGAAGCAATGATCCGCCCAACCTCGGTGTCATCTATCTTCGCGACGCTGAGGAGCTCATGAAGTTGAGTGTAGAGTTCGACGCACGTGAAAAGGCCCAAGGCAGCTCCGACACGCCTGTGGTACTGATCCTTGGCCGTGGCAAATTGGACGCGGGGCAACAGTGGCTCAGTTCGCGACGTCACGTCATTCTTAGCACGCCCGTACGAATCTCAGATTTCATCAGCACGGTCGCGGAACTGCTTTCATAAGAGAATCGGTGGCTTCATCTCCGAAGCGCCTCGGCACCGCACCCGTCTTCAAAGCGCAAACCGAAACAATAGCCCGAAAGTGACGACGCGGCGGCGTTTGTAGAAATGACCCGATCGGCGCGAAGTCAATCGGGGTGGGCTTGAGTTTCTGCCAGTACATGCTCGATCGGCGCCACGGCTGATTCGATCTAGTCAATCACGGTCACGTCCGCATCGACTCGCCAGCCGCTGGCCGCCTCCCGCAAGTACCGGCTGCGGATCAGCAAACGAATCGACGGTATTGCATCCTTCACCGTCTGCACCAATTGGTAAAAGTTGGCCAAGTGGGGCGTGGTCCAGACCAGATGCGACGCCCTGGCCAGCCCAGCCTGCTTGGGCAGTTCGATGCGCATGGCGCCGCCAGGGCATTCTTGATGTGAAAGTGCCCTTTTTTCGCGGATGAGACCGGTCACCACGGGTTGGTTCGATCGGTCCAGGTCCGGGGCGGTCCATGCGGTACATCCGGTTGTCAGGCTGTTGCAAGGACAAGAATAGGCTTGACGCCGAGGTAGCGTTTTGTCTAAATTCTCACTTGGGGAGCACGCAGCCGGGTAGGGGGAAAAAGTTGGCGCAAGTGCCGATTCGCTCGTTGACCGCGGGATCGAGCGCGGTTCGAGCGCGAAGAAAACAGGAGACTTGGCCTTGTTCCGGTTTCGCATGCCAACGACTATTTCTGCGTTTCTTTCAGCCACGATCATGGGTTTTGTGGGCTGCGGGTTCAACATTCCCGACGGAACAGGAAACGGCCAACCACCCCACGACGAGTCGGGCCAAAGTTGGGTTCTCCGTTGGAACCGAATTGCGAACGATGCCAGCGGATTGGACCACACCCCATTGGAACCCGGCGAAAATCGGACGTTCGGACACCATCTGGGCCCTGGTCGCTCAAGTCGGGCGATGGCGATTGTCCATATTGCCATGTTCGAGGTCGTCAATGCCATCTCACCCCGGTATGAAAGCTACACGAAAGCGCCGATCGCACCCCCAAACACGTCAATGAAGTCGGCCATCGCACAGGCTGCACATGACACACTGGTGGCCCTGTTCTCGTCACAGGCGGAGAACTTTGCCCGCGAATTAGAGGAAGACCTCTCCAGAATCCCCGACGGTCGAGCAAAGGAGAATGGTATCGCCTTGGGTCGCGAGAGTGCCAGGGTCATCCTCGAGGAGCGGGAGCAAGATGGATCCGGCGCGGAAGACATCTATGAATATGGAAGCGATCCCGGAGACTGGCGCGTCGACCCGCTGAACCCGGATGACGAACCTTTGGGAGAGGAATGGTATCATGTGCGTCCCTTCACGCTGGGCAGCGCGGTTCAATTCCGCGCCCCGCCGCCGCCTTCCATCGACAGTGAGGAGTACGCCATTGCGTACAACGAGGTCTTTCAGATCGGCGGTGACGGGTTGGTCACTCCCACGACACGAACCGAAGTGCAGACACTCATCGGCATGTACTGGGCATACGACGGAACCCCAAGCCTGTGCGCTCCACCGCGTTTGTACAATCAGATTGCCGTCATCATCGGAGTGGACCAGGGTCTAGACGTTGTTGAGATGGCCCGCCTGCTCGCGCTGGTCAATGTTGCGCTGGCTGACGCCGGCATTGCCATTTGGGAGTCGAAGTACTACTACAACTACTGGCGTCCGGTGACCGGAATTCGCGAGTCTGACTTGGAGACTGGCCCCAGCGGTCTGGGCGACGACAATCCGCTGACAACGGGAGATCCGACATGGACGCCGTTGGGCGCCCCTGCCAGCAACCTGGCGGGGCCCAATTTCACGCCTCCGTTTCCTGCCTATCCCTCCGGCCACGCGGGTTTTGGCGGAGCCTTGTTTCAGGTTCTGCGGCGGTACTTCGGGACCGACGACATCCCGTTTTCGTTCGTATCGGACGAGCTGAACGGTGTTACCGTCGACAACGAGGGAAACGTCCGCCCGTTAATCGAACGATCCTTTTCATCGCTGTCACAAGCCGAAGAAGAGAACGGTCAAAGCCGCATCTACCTGGGCATCCACTGGGAATTCGACAAGACCGAAGGCATCTCCCAGGGACGGCAGGTCGGCGATGAAGTGTTCGACACGACGTTCCGCCCCTTGCCCTGATATAGTATCGTGCGATTGTTCATCGGCCATGTACCGGACATGACTGGTCCCGATTGAGCAACTCGCGGCGTTGCTCTTCTACATGAAACGCGACAGAGGCAAGGCTATGGGGCGTACGCTCTATTTGGATGGTCCTTCCGAAGTGCTCATTCTGCGTGATAAGCTTGCTATCGACCGCACGCTGCTGGCCAACGAACGAACGCTCCTGGCCTATTTGCGCAGCGCGTTGTCTCTCGTGATTGTTGGGATCACATTTATTCATTTCTTCGAGTTCGGCGTGCTCCTCTATTTGGGGATCGTGTCCATTCCCACGGGGCTGGCCATGGCGGCGCTGGGGATCATGAGATACCGATCTATGGACCGGTCCATTCGGGCGGCCTATAGAAGTCCCCTTGGAGACCCCGTCGAAGATGTTGGACCGAGGCAAACGCCAGAGGCAGGGCGGTGAGCCGGCGACCGTACGCCAGCATCGCGGGGAGTGCTTCGTCCGAAAGGTGTCTGCGGATCAATCTGGATTGACGACTGGCGCGAATTCCGTTTAGGTGGGGTGCTTGTCGGCACTTTGCCGGGCGCGGGGACCCGAAGCTGGACCGGGCACCTGAAGGCGACATGATGGAAAGTTTGACGGCGCAGAACATCACTGTGATGTTTCTCTCCCTGGGGATTCTGCTGGGTGTCGCCCGTGTATTCGGCGAGCTGGCTCAGCGACTGCGCCAACCGGCTGTGGTCGGCGAGTTGCTGGCGGGGGTCCTGCTCGGCCCGACCGTCCTGGGAGCCTTCGCGCCGGCGTTCTTTGACCATCTCTTTCCCGCACAGGGTCCCAACGCTATCGCCTTGAACGCCATCACCACCCTGGCGGTCGTTCTGTTCCTGCTGGTGGCGGGCATGGAGGTGGACTTGTCCACTATTTGGACGCAAGGCAGGCTGGCGCTCAAGATCGGCGTCGGCAGCATGGTGTTGCCGTTCGTCCTTGGCTTCGCGGCCGCTTGGTTTATTCCTCACGCACTTGGTCGGCATTTGGAGGCCGACCACTTCGTTTTCGCCATGTTCTTCGCAACCGCCTTGTCTATTACGGCGCTGCCGGTCATCGCCAAGACGCTCATGGATATGGACCTCTATCGCAGCGATATGGGGATGGTCGTCGTCAGTGCCGCGATCCTGAACGATCTAGTCGGCTGGGTAGTATTCGCCGTCATCCTGGGCATGATGGGCCCGGCGTCAGGGCACGAGAATCATATCGTGTTTACGATTTCGATGACGCTGGCTTTCACGGGCGTGATGTTGACGCTCGGTCGATGGGTGCTTCACAGGACATTGCCGTTTCTGCAAGCCTACACCAAGTCGCCAAACGACGTGCTGGGCTTTGCTCTGATTTTGGCGATGCTCGCGGCCGCGTTTACGGAGTGGATTGGAATTCACGCGATATTCGGATCGTTTCTCGTCGGAGTCGCCCTGGGCGATTCCTCCCATCTGCGCGAGCGTACGCGGGTGACGATTCACCAGTTTATTTCCACCATTTTCGCGCCCCTTTTCTTCGCCAGCATCGGGTTGAGAGTGAACTTCCTGACCCACTTCGACGCCTCGCTGGTCCTGACCGTTCTGCTGATCGCCTGCGCGTGCAAGCTCATGGGCGGTACGCTCGGCGCCCGATGGGGTGGGATGCCTCGGCGAGAGGCCTGGGCCGTTGGCTTCGCCATGAACTCACGCGGAGCGATGGAAATCATTCTCGGGCTGCTGGCCCTGGAGGCGGGGATCATCCGCCAGCGGCTGTTTGTGGCCCTGGTGTTCATGGCCATTGTCACGTCGGCGATCAGCGGCCCGGTCATGCGGATCATCCTCCGCCCCGAACGAAAGCGACGCCTGCACGAATTTTTGACCTCGAAGCTTTTTCTGCGCGAACTCCAGGCCGCCACTCCGAGTGAAGCCATCCACAAAATGACGGCGGCTGCGTGCGAATCGGCGGGCCTGGCACGGGGACCCGTCGAGGCGGCCGTCTTGGACCGGGAGCAATCGCTCGCCACGGGAATCGGCAACGGCGTGGCGCTTCCGCACGCTCGCATCGGTGGTTTGACCGGTACGCTGCTGGTTGTCGCCGTATCCGACGGGGGAATCGACTTCGACGCGCCGGACGGACAACTGGCCCACGTCATCTTTCTCGCGCTCACGCCCAGCAACGATTCCGCCGCCCAACTTGCCGTTGCTTCCGAAGTCGCCAGGCTCTTCCGGGATGGGCGATTGTTTGAACGCGTGCTAGAGACAAGAAGCTTCACGGACTTTCTGGCATTGATCAGAAGTGTCGAAGTTGAATCGGAATCGGCTTGACCGACCCCTGTCGCCCAAGCCCGTCTGCACGCCTCGCATCGTCGAGTCACTTTGCCAGGCCATCGAGTGGTGGCCGCGCCTCATGAGTCGCCGCGTGGGGTCAGATTCACGCGCAACCCCGTCGGCGATCAGCGCGTCGCCGGCCAACAGCCCGAACAACGGCACACATGCTTGCTCGCCCAAGTCGTCATGGAATCTTGTCGCCCTCGCACAGTAACAAGAGCGTATTCAGAAACGATTTCAACTCGGGACACTCATTTGCTGAATCAAGCAGGTTCTTCTGGTGGAGTATTCGATTGGCGTCACGAGCTTTGACATATGCCCTGCCCTTGGAACCCATTCGAAACACTTCACCGATTCGTTTCGATGGCGGGTTAACATGGTTCACTGCCTCAGCAGCGCCGGTCGGCCTTCTCCGATTACTCCCCGCGAGTCGCTGGATTTCGTCCCAATACGCGAGCAGCCACGCCTCGAAATCGTGCTGCGCTGCATGGGGATGAAACCTGTCGTCAGCTCCGACCCATTCTCGCATCTTGCTCTTCGCGTCAGCCGCATTGGTAAAGTCTGGCGGTTGCGTGCCGGTGTACACGTCGGTCAACGCGATTACCGCGTCAGCAGGCTGTTTGCCCTCGCCTAGCAATCGCTCCACGGTTCGGCGTAACTTGCCCTCCTTGGGAATGCGGTGATCGTACTTGTGAACATCCAACTTCGGCATGCGGCCGGCCAGCCTGGTTTCCAGGAATGCGAGAAGGTGCGGCTTGAAGGCCTTCTCCGTCTTGCCTTCGACCATGATCACGATCTTCATGGCCGGCCTCCCATTCGCCCCATCCGCCAGACTTCATCCAACGTGTATTCACTGAGCCAGCTTTCCAAGTCCATTTGATCAGCCCACGTCGCCTGTGTCATTCCGACATCATCCAAGTCCATCACGATCACTTCTTCGGATTTTAAGAATCGGACTAAGCGATCCGCGTGCGTCGCGACGATCAATTGGGTTTTGGCAGAGGCCTCACGCATGAGGTCGGCAAGCAGGCTAAGTAGTTCCGGATGAAGGCTGACCTCCGGTTCGTCGATCAACGTGATCGCGGTCAAGCCCGGGCTTTGAAGCAGCGTAACAAGCCAGAGAAATCGCAGCGTCCCCTCGGACAATTGATGCATGAAGAGCGGCGTGGCGAAGTGTTTGTCTCGCCAGGTCATGGCCAAAGTTCCAGCCGCAACCGGCGGGAAGTCCAATCGATCAAACCCGGGGAACCCGATTCTCAGCGCGTCTTCCACGGCTTCGTATCGGTCACGGTCGGCCTCCCTCATGTGGAAGAGGCATGAAACGAGATCTTCACCATCGCGGCCGGGCAGATCGGCAGGGCGGAGTGGCTGCGGTTGCCGCACGGGTGCTCGCGAAGCGACGTCCAGCACGTGGTAATGCGTTGACGAGGCGAGACGCTTTCGGAAATCCTCAGGCGCCTTGAACATCTTTGGAACCTGCGCCAGTGAGGTTTCCAGCGGATTGTGATCCCAGTTTGGCCGGACCAGGCCGCCGTCCGGAACGTCATAGTACCTTACGTCGCCATGTCGCGATTCAATGTGCTTGAACGGACCTAGTTGCGGCTGTTGTGTCAGTAGTGGCTTAAACTGTTGGGTCAGTAATTCCTCCGAAATTTCGTAGCTGACGTTTGTCGGAGCGATGCGAAGTTTGTAAATGAGGGGCGCGTAATTCGGGATACGCATGGACAGCTCGAAGAACAGCTCCTTCGCCCTACCCGCCGTCAGATTGGCTCCGATTCCGTGCATCTCGCTCAATGCGGACTTGAGGGAACCCGCAGCGGAGCCGGCAAGTAGCGAGAACAGTTCCAGCACGGATGTCTTTCCACTTCCGTTCGCTCCGATCAGGACGGAAATCGGTCGCAATTCTAGATCCAGGTTCCAAAGGCGTCGGAAGCCTTGCACTTTGATTCGTTCGAATCGGTTCTCAATCACCGTTCCCATACCGACATCACCTTTCTCGTGCCTTCTGATTCGATGCCGTCTTGAGCTCCCGCCGCAGGCAAAAATCGATCGTCAAGGCCCTTGAATCTAACGCGCAGTAACAATCCCCGCGAGACAGATGCCCGGTTGCGTCTACTCCTTGAACTCCTTGAGTTTGGGGGCCGGGTGCTTGGTTACCCGTGTTCACAACCCTGAAAGTATCTGATGCCGCGACGCACGCGCACTACGGTTCAGTGCACATCAGATCGCGGTCCAGGCATTCGGGCACGGTGTGGCATACGATGCAGGTGGCCTTGCCTTCAATGGTGATCCGGCGGGAGGGGGCGGCGACTTCCTGAAATCGCCAGTCACGGGCTTCGGCGTCGAAGCCGGCGGGCTCCTTGCGCATGACCGACCAGATGAGCAAGTCGGCGTCGTTCGAGCAATCAGCGCCGGCGAATTCCTCTTTAACGACAACGGTCCCTTCGGGAAGTGTAGATTCCTCGGCCAAGTAAGCGTCAGCGCCTACGTCGTTGACCCAGATTCGAACGGTCGAGGCGTGTTCGATGCTGAGGCGGCAGTCGCGCACCTCGACAAAGGTCGAGCGATAATCAGCCGGGAAGATCGGCTCGCCGCCGCCGTTGGGAGGGGCTGGTAGACACGCGCCGATGGACAGCAGGAAAATGAAAGGCGCGGCGCCGAGGGCCACAAGGAGCAACCTTCGGCGCCGCGTCTGGTTAATGCCACAGAAGCCGGACACTAATTCCCCATCTCCACCTTGCGAATCCGGCTGTTGAACGTGTCCGAGATAAACAAGTCACCAGCCGCGTCGAACTCCACGCCGAAGGGGCGGTGGAGCTGAGCTTCGGAGGCCGGACCACCGTCGCCGGCGTATCCTTCCCTGCCCGTGCCCGCGACGTTCTCAATCACGCCGGTCGCCAGAATGATCCGCCGAACGACGTTGTTATTGGTGTCCGCAAAGTAGAGATTGCCGTCCGGGCCGATTTCCATGTCCTGCGGATTGTTGAGTTGGGCTTCGATGCCCAAATCACCCTCGCCGCTATAACCGGCCACACCGGTGCCGGCGATAGTCGTCACGATGCTCTCGGTGTAGTCCTCGCTGAGGAACTCCACGCGGCGGATGCGGTGATTCTGGCTGTCGGAGATATAGAGAAAGCCGGTGGTCTCATCATAGGCCAAGCCACCGCTCGGTTCCGGGTTGCCGCCCGTTTGAAACGCCAGCCGAGTTTCCAAGCCCGCACCGTCGCCGTTGAATCCCGGTGGGATGCCCGGCTCATCGCCGTTGCCGTCGAAGCCGACAACCGAAGCGGCCTGGGCGTTTTCGCGGTCCTCGGCAAAGTTGTACAGGACGCGGATGCGCTGGTTACGCTGGTCCAGTACAAAGAGGTCGCCTTCCGGAGTGAGCACCGCGCTTCGTGGCTGGTTGAACCGCGCGTCCAACGCAATGGTGTTATCCACAAACATCGCACCGGCGCCGGAGAGCACCTGCACGCGGCCGGTGAGGGCGTCGATGGTGCGCAGCTTATGATTGTGCCAAGCGACGATGAGGATGTCGCCATTGGGCAAAATCTGAATGTCCGTGGGGTGGTTCAGGTCCACGGTCAGCGGATCAGCGCCGTTGACCAGGTCGAGGTCGGATAGATCGCGCGGTCCGTCTCCGACAAAGTCGGTGCCCATGATGGTGTCAATCGTGCCGTCTGGCAGCACTTCGCGAACTTGATGGTTGTTCCAGTCAAGGAAGATAACCCGGCCATTGGGAGCGAATTCGATGTCAATCGGCCAGTAGAAAGCCGTTTGCAGGCGGTCCTTGCCGTCGCCGTTGTGCCCCTTCTGACCGGTTCCGGCGTAGGTACAGATCGAACCCAACTCGCCCGTGCAAGGAATGATGTCCACGTCGACGGGGCCGGGATCACGGGGATCAAAATCATCAGGTAATTTCGAAGTGATTCGACGGATGCGATGGTTATGCGTATCGGCGACGAATACCGTCCCGTCCGGGCCGACGGTCACGCCGTACGGACGGTCGAGTTGGGCCTCGTCGGCCGGGCCGCCGTCGCCGGTGAATCCTCGTTCACCCGTTCCCGCCAGCGTCGTAATCGTCCCATCCGTAGAAATCATTCGGACGACGTGGTTCATCGTGTCAGCCACGATGATCGAACCATCGGGGGCGATTGCTACGTCGCTGGGGGTATTGAGTCTTGCGCTGACGGCATCGCCACCGTCGCCGTCATAACCGGCCACACCGGGCGTTCCGGCCACCAGCGAAATCAAACCCGCACCGTCGATCTTGCGAATGACGTGGTTGCCGGTATCGGCGATGAAAATTTCGCCCTGTTGGTTCAACGTTATACGCCCAGCCGGCGCCGCCGACTGACCCTTGGGCGAACTAATCCGCGCCTCCTCCGCCCGAACGCCGTCGCCGAAATAATCCGCCGTTCCGTCGCCACAGATGGTTTGAACAACTCCGTTGGGTTCGAGAAGCCGGATTCGGAAGTTGGCTTGGTCGGAAATCAGGATGTTACCCGTGCCCGGGTCGAAAACGACGGAACTCGGCAGGTCGAGAAAAGTCGCGCTGCCCTGAAGTCCGTCGCCATTGAAGGATCGCGCCCCGGTGCCGGCGATGGTTTCGGCCAGCCCCGTTTCCAGGTTCATACGCTTGACCAAACTGTTGTGCCAGGCGGCGATGATCAGATCGCCATTGCCGTCAAATTCGAGGTTGGTTGGATGGTTGAACTGAATATCCGGACCATAGCCGTCATCGGCGGCGCCCAGCTCGCCGGTGCCCGCGATGGTCTCGACCAGGCCATCGACGAGGCGGCGAATCTTGTGATTGTTCCAATCGGGGAAGTAGAGGTTGCCGTCAGGACCGACGGTCACGTCCTGAACCAGATAAAGCGCCGTCTCCGTACCGGGCAGTCCGTCGCCGTTGTCACCGGCGAGCCCATTGCCGACGACCGTGGTGATGACGGCCTTTCCGGTGGTCGGGTCACCGCCGGGAGGAAACAAAAGATTGCATCCCACGAGCGTCGCCATGACCGGTGCGAAAGCAAACAGCACGGCCCGGCTCGTACAGTTGAACAGTAAGGACCGGCTCGTACAGCTCAAAATCGATGACATGTTCCAATACCCTTTCACAATTGCAATATGACTGAAAGTGTTACGTTTTTCGAAAAAAGTCGGGCAAAAAAAGCACTTAAAAATAGCATTCAAGAGAACCGAGTCGAAAGAACCCCGCCCTCCGCAAATTCGGACTCATGATAGTGACTGACGTGTCCTAATGTCAATGTACATGAATCTGCGGCCCTGCCCGCGCAGGGCAGCTTTTTGTCATGATGTTTCATGTTTGTTACGACTCCGAATGCTTATCGACGACAATTCAGCAAATGCCTAGCAACGCGGCTTGTTTAACACAGGACTATTGTTCATAATCCCCGGCCGGGTCGATGTGCCGACGAACTCCGGGCTATTGCCCACGCGCGTCAGGCCTGATTGATGCATTATAGCGATTATGGTACCCTTGCACCAAGTTGAATTGTCAATGAACCAATTACGGCTAGTGTTGACGCCTGCGGCGTTCTGTCGAAACGCACCGAACATTTTTCCGTTCGGTCCGGCCGTCGTATTCTGCTGCTTCGTTTGCGGTTGTACGCCAATACCCAATCCTCCCCAATCGGCAGAATCGCAGGTTGTTCTTTCGGAGTTGTCGGGCGGTTTGCTTTCGGTATCCGGAACGTCGGAATCAGACGTCTATGCCGTCGGTGCCGATCCGGGCGATGGTCGTGGGCCTCTGGTGTTGCATTATGACGGCAACAATTGGGCTCGACTCGACACGGGGGCTACGCGGGACCTTTGGTGGATATCCGATCGGCAGATCGACGATTCGTTTTTCATGGTGGGCGAGGGCGGGTTGGCCTTGCGCTATCGCCCCGCTAATGGCAGCTTCGAACAACTGAACGTGCCCGGCGACCAGACCTTGTTCGGCGTGTGGGGCATCTCCGCGGACAATGTTGTGGCCGTTGGCGGCGATATCAGCGATCCGGACACGAGCGGCGTCATCTGGCATTTCGACGGTGCAGAATGGTCCGCGGCAGACGTCAGCGCCATCGACCCAGCCGGCATTCCCGTGTTGTTCAAAATATGGGGCCGAGGTGAAAACGAGATCTACGCGGTGGGCGGCAGGGGAATCATACTCCGGTTCGACGGCACCTCGTGGTCCAACATAGCCTCGCCGACCACTCGGACGCTTTTTACCGTTCATGGAAACGACAATCTGGTCGTCGCGACGGGTGGCGCACAGAGCGGCGTAATCGTAGAATCAATGGGCGTTATGGAATTCAGCGACGTAACACCTTTCGGCACGCTGCAAATGAATGGTACGTTTGTTCCGCCCGACGGACCGCCTATCGCCGTGGGGCGGGAGGGTGCGGTCACACTCCGGCGCTCCGGTGTTTGGGGTAATGAGGTTACCGGCTTGAACCTCAATCCGACGCTCGACTTTCACGCGGCGTGGATCGATCCGCAGGGCGGCTTTTGGGCGGTCGGCGGGAACATCGTCGGCGAGCCGAGGACCGATGGCGTGCTGGCGTACTTTGGCGAGCAAACCGTCGGCACAGGGTTGGTCAATCCTTGAGGCGACATACCGCCCCCGATCTTTCGTGGTGCGGATTGGGGTCGCGATTCCCGCGGCTTTACTGATTCTTGAATAGGCGG
Organism: uncultured Phycisphaeraceae bacterium; assembly: GCA_964424105.1. Taxonomy (GTDB): domain Bacteria; phylum Planctomycetota; class Phycisphaerae; order UBA1845; family UBA1845; genus CAYRHJ01. The sequence goes on from CAYRHJ010000001.1 coordinate 97,904, forward strand.
ATGCGGTGGTTTCCCGCATCGGCGATGTAGACCAGACCATCGGGCGTGACCCAGACGGCCGTAGGCCCGTTGAATTGCGTCTCGGTCGGCGGCAGGTCGTCACCATTGAAGCCCGGCTCCCCGGTGCCGGCCACGGTGGTCACCCGCGTACCCAGCGGGTCAATGAAACGAATTGCATGATTCCCCGTGTCCACGACCCAAAGCGAATGATCCGTTGCGGTAAAAACGTGATTGGGACGGTTGAAGCGAGCCTGTTCGGGCGGCCCGTCGACAAAACCGGGTGTGCCTGACCCGGCGAAGGTTTCCATTCGCCCGGTAAAAACTTTCACTTGCCGAATGACGTGGTTTTCAGTATCGGCGATGAACAGCTCGTCGGGCGGATCTTCCGGGCTTAGCGAGATGCCCAGCGAAGGCCCGTCGCTCAGCGATCCGGCATGGATGGACGCCATCGTGGCCGGACCCTCGTCGCCGGCGTACGCCGCCTGACCGTTACCGGCGTATGGGACAACAGAATCGCTTCTGACGCGGCGCACGCGGTGACAACCCTGCTCACTCACCAGCAATGATCCGTCGGCCATCACGCTCACGCTGCGAGGCGCGACAAACGAAGCGGCCAGAAGGTCGGTTTCTTCCTGCGTCTCGTCGCAGGTGGCCAACCCGTCGCCGATTATTCGCAACAGCGGGCCGTCAACGGCGTATTCATGGATGCGGTGTCCGCCCCAGGCGGCTACTAGAAATGTGTTGTCGCGCGTCGCGATCAGGCCGCTGGGAGAATGGATGCTGCCATCGCCCGTGGTTTGGCCGGTCCCCGCAATGGTTGTGATGACGCCGGTCGACAGATTGATTTGGCGAACGCGGTGATTGTTGAAGTCGGCGATCAGCAGCGATTCACTGTCAATCAATGCCAGCCCCATCAGGATTCCGGCGTTCGCCGGAATGACGTTCTGTCCCATCAGGATTCCGGCGTTCGCCGGAATGACGTTCTGCGCCATCGGGGTTTCGGCGTTCGCAGGAATGACGGTCAGCGCCATCGGGCGATTCAGCCGCGCGACTGTGGAAAGGCCATCGTCTCCGGCGAATCCGGCGGCGCCCGTTCCGGCGATGGTGGAAACGGTTCCGTCTGGATTGGCTTCGACCGGTGACAGGGCAGCAGGCGGCGTGGGGACGGCACAGCCGGCCAACGAAAGCAACACAATCAAGGTGCAAGACACGCTCCGCACCGCCCGATGCGCTGTACTAACCCGACGCAACCGTCCAAAATGCTCTTCGATCATGGCTTCGTGGGCATTTCTTCAAACGGATTGGAAAAACGTGGGTCGGCTAGAAACGTCTCGTCGGTCAGCGATTCCAGGAACGCAATCAGATCCACGCGTTCCTGGTCGGTCAACGTGAAACCGCGAATAAACCCGCTTTTGAGCGGATTCTCGCGGCCGTCCCCGGCATGGGGACCGGACTCGATCAGCCGCCCGCCCGCTTCGTATACGGCGACGACTTCTTCCAGGGTGGCTGCGCTGCCGTCGTGAAAATAGGGAGCAGTGATGGCGACGTTTTGAAGGCTCGGAGCGCGGAACTTGCCCATATTGTCGGGGTCGCCGGTGAACTGAAACAGTCCGGGATCCGACGGTGGATAGGCACCTTGGCCGTCAAGGTTGTATAGTCCGATGTTGTGGAATGAAACTTCCTGAAATACCGTGCCGTCGTGTTGCGTGGCTTGGGAAAAGTGGAAGCCGCCGTGGCAGTGGTGGCATTCGAGTCGCTCAGAAAAGAACAGTTCGGCGCCGCGGCGGACGGAATCGTCGATGGCATCATCTTCGCCTTGGTACACCGATCGGTGCCACGGCGAATGACCCGCGATCATCGTCCGTTGAAAGCTGGCTATGGCCTTGACGATACGATCAAAATTGAACGGGTCGTCGTCGGCAGGAAACGCGTCGGTAAACATCGCCTGATAGTCGGCGTCCGCGCGAAACCGGTCCAGGACTTCGTCTTCCATACCTGTGATGCCGAGTTCGACAGGCTCCTCGCTAAACATGGGGATGAGCATCTGCTGTTCAAACTTGGTCAGAAGCCGGCTGGACCAGGTATAGGTGGAATGATAAGCGGCGTTGGCCAATCCCGGCGCGTTCCGACTGACCCTCTCGCCGGTGGAACCGACCGAAGTTGGCATGGGATCGGCGAAACCGTGTGACCGCACGTGGCACGAAGCGCAGGACTGCATGCCGTTACCGGAGAGTCGGGTGTCATAAAAGAGAAATCGCCCCAGCGTGACCTTCTCGTTCGTCATGGGGTTGTCGTCGGGCACGAGCGGCGTGGGAAATCCCGGGGGCAAGTTCCATTCGAACGGCTCCGGCTCGCTCCCGCCGTTCGGGCCGGGGACGGGCACACACGCGCCGACAAACAACGCAGACAATCCACCGGCCAGCCATCCGCGGCCGGACAACGCACATGTACCAACCCGTATCATCTCCTGAAACCCCAGCAAGCCAATTTCCCTTTTATGGGGGCGGTGTTCCTAATCGTGGTCATGTTCGTCGACGGAACCCGGCGTGCAATCCGGGTCCAATTCACACAGCGATCGAAGATAGAGTTCGATCTCTTCGAAATCCTGTTCGGTCAACCCGGCGAATTTTACACCCTCGGGATGTGGGCCGTCACCCTGGGCGTGCTCTTCCAGATGACGGTGGGTGGATGATCGAATGTCGGGGCCGATCAGACCGGCCCCACCGTCACCGTGACAGCTCGCACAGGCCAGCATGGTCCCAGCGGTCGTTGTGTGCAGGGTTGTAAAAGTCGTCTGCCCGCGGGCGATGGCGGCGTCGTTATTGAAGTCCATGAATTCGCCGGTGCCCACGCGGAACACGGTCTGATTCGCACAATCGTCTACGCACTCGCCCGTGGAGAAATCCAGCCCCAGGTTTGGGAAAAGAGCGGCGCATTCGTTGATGTCATCGGGAAACGTCTGGCAGCCGGAGGCTGTATCGGGCGTGTCCTGGGTCAGATCGGAACTGCTAAACAGCTCCATCACGTCGAACACGATTGTGTCTTCATGCGGATCGAAATTGTGCAGAACAACGACGGGTTGATTGGGGCGGGCGCACTTGACTGCCGGCGGGTCCATCGGGCCGTTCGAGTCGCACATGGTGCTGCCGAGGTGCATGTTCCAGCGAAGGCCACTTTCGGTTTCCATATCGAGGCGGAGGAACTTGTGGCCAATGGCCCAGGTCCAGAACATTGCGGAAACGTTGAGCGGTGCGGGGGCAGCGGTTAGATCATTGTGATTCAGTTCGAAGGGCACGCCCACGTCGACGACAATGCCGTTATACGTGCCTTCGGGCACGGTGCCGATGACTTGCGTGTTGACGTCAACGGTCCCCGCGTCGCCGCACTTGCCGGTGCCGTTCTCGAAATCAAGCAGGGCGACGTTTTCTACCTGCCATTTCCCGTCCTGTTCGAGGGTGAGCGGAATCTCTTGGCCTTCATCGTTGATCAGGCGAATATTGGACACGTAAAAGCGCAGGTCGAGGATTTCGCAGTTTTCACCGGTCGCGCCCATGCCTGCGTACATCGTGCCGCAGGTTGCGGTTTCTTCGCCTACGACGGCTGCGAACTTCAGCGTGATCGGACGCGTGTGCGTGCCACCGTTTCCGCCATTCATTCCGGTCGGCACGCAGCCGGCCCCTAGCGCCATCGTCAGAATCGGCGCAACGGACCGGACCATCATGTCATGAATGCGGCAATTCGTCGTGATCATTATTCTTGACTCTTTGATTTATGCTATTGACCGGCTGTGTCCAGGTAACTGGTCACGCGGCGGACGCGATGATTGTAGGCGTCCGCAATCCACATGGCTCCGTCGGCGGAGAAATTGATTCCCGATGGTCGGTCCAGCAGGCATGCTGCCGCCGGCCCGAAATCACCATTGAAGCCGGGCGGCCCCATGCCGACAACTGTTTCGATGGTACCGTCGGCGCCGATTCGCCGAATGACGTTGTTGCCGGTGTCGGCTAAGTAGAGCGCGCCGTCGGGTGCGAATCGAAGATCAAACGGGCTATCCAATTCCGCTTGCTCGGCTGGTCCGCCGTCACCCGAATAACCGAGCGTGCCCGTGCCGGCGAAGGTCTGAATGGTCCCGTCGGTATTGACGCGGCGGACGGCGTTGTTTTCCGTGTCGCAGATGTAGAGCCGGCCTTGATCGTCGATGGCCATTCGCGTGGGCGAGTTTAGTTGGGCTTCGTTTCCGGGTCCACCGTCGCCGGAATAGCCGCGTGTCCCATTGCCGGCAACGGTGTGGATGGTTCTGTCAGCGTCGATATAGCGGACCACGTGGGCTTCCTGATCGCTGACATAAAACCCGCCGCGATTGTCCGGCAGCACGCCGAAGGGCGCCACCATGGTGGCCTGCAGCGCGGGTCCGCCGTCGCCTTCATTTCCGAATTCTCCGCTGCCGGCGATGATGCGCACGCGGTCGTCGAGGTCCACCAGAAACACGATGGGAACGTGATCGCCGGCGACGTAGAGCCGGCCTTCGGCGTCCATCTCGATGTCGCTGGCATGATGCAGCGGCGTCTCCGAAGCCAACGCCCCGTCGATGGCGGCGGCTTCGAAATCCATGCCCATGATTGTTGCGATCGTGCCGTCATCGTCGATGCGGCGGACGCGCAGATTGTTGAAATCGAGAATCAACGTGCGACCGATGCGGTCGAATTCAATATCGAGCGGGTAATAGAACGAGGTTTCAAGGGCGGGCTTGCCGTCCCCGTCGAACAGGGATTGGCCCGTACCAGCCACGGTGCAGATTGTTCCGGGGAGGGCGCAGGGATCCGGTGGCGGATTTTGATTGGGCAGGGCGCATCCTGCCAAACCGGCAAGAGTGACGCCGACGAACCATCCCCACCGAGCGGACCCGGTCGATGAAACCACCGTTCCGATAGGATCGGCATTTCGGAGACGTGTTCGACGCGAATGGCAGACTCCGGAAGGGTGGTAACTGGCTGATGAAGATCGGGAATCATCTGCACGGCTGGAATTTTGAATGCGATAACAGTTGGGGTACACGTATCGTCCTGAATTAGTAGGTTGCGCGGTTCAGCAAAACTGAGCCGTGGAGGTCAACGCAATTTGCATTCGAATGAATGGCCAATGGTCCCGTTCAGTTGTTGGCTGCCCCTTCGCGGATCCATGTCGCGATCAACTCGATTTCTTCATCGCTTAAAGGCGGCCCGATCACGGGCATTCTGACACCGGATCGCGGAGCAGGTCGCAACTTTTCTAGCATGTAACTCGAATCGGGATCACCCGGTACGATCGGACACAATTCCAACGCACTCGCTTCATCGCCCGGCGTAAACGAGTTGTCATAGGTCCACATCGTAAACCCGGACGAAGGGAAGATGTTGCCGTGGCAACCGGTCGACAGGCATCCGGACCTTGAAAGCAGGGGAAATACATCGTTTGCGTAGCTGACGGTCGGTTCAAAGATTTCCGACCCGCGGGGGCACGATGTCTGATCGTTATCGTTTCCCGTGCCGATGGGTACGCATGCAGTCGCAATGACCACCGTCGGGGCAACAAATGAAATCAGAAAAAGTCCCACGGCTTTTGGCATCCCAAGCCTGCGCGTCCGATAAAAAGCTAATTCCACATTTTTGACAACCTCCAATTCAATGGTAGTCATGCAGACCCTATCGGTGCAACCGTCGGCTACGATGTTGCCAACGATTTTAGCCCAATCCATTCACCAACCCCCAAAACCCTCCGAACTCGTCGTATTTGCCCGACGTCTGATTCTCAAGCGCCAGAATCCAAGTGCGCGACGATCCTCCACTGCTCCGCAGCCCAGGGGAAAAATCGAATTTCGATGGCGTTGACGGGTCTGCGTTTCTTGGTCGGCGTCCAACACATATCGTCATACAACTGGCACGGCGTCTGCTTGTCAAAATTTCCATTCGCACTGGCTCCCTGGGGTACGGCGGATAGTATCGTGGGGATTCAATTTTGCGTTGGAGATGGGCAAGATGTTGAATTCGAACACTAATCCCTGGCAGGAACGTTTTGCTGACAAGGTCGTAACCGCCGAGCAGGCGGTGGCACCGGTCAAGGCGGGCCAACGGGTGTTTGTTGGCTCGGGGGCCGCGGAACCGCAGACTCTGGTCGAAGCACTGTCGGCGCGGGCCGACCTCAGTGACACGGAAATCGTGCATATCCTCACGCTGGGGGTGGCTACGTACGCCGAGCCTAAATTCGGCCATCGCTTTCGGCACAATGCCTATTTCATAGGCCCCAACGTCCGGGGCGCTGTCGCCGCGGGCCGGGCGGACTACACGCCGATTTTTCTGTCGGAGATTCCGAATCTGTTTCGCAGCGGCCGGGTCGTCATTGACCACGCCCTGATCGAGGTCAGCCCACCGGATGTGCACGGCTATTGCAGTTACGGGGTTTCCACCGATATCGTGAAGGCCGCTACGGAGAGTGCCGGACGGGTCGTGGCCGAGGTGAACGCGCGGATGCCTCGCTCGCTGGGCGACTGCTTCATTCACGTGAGCGACATTAATCAGATGGTGCCGTCGGATCGGCCTATTCTCGAATCACCGCAGGGCGAGCCGGACGAGCTGTCGCGCAAGATTGCCCGCCACATCGCGAATCTCATCGAGGACGGCGCGACGCTGCAACTGGGGATCGGCACTATTCCAGACGCGGTGCTTCATCATCTGGCGGATTTCAAGAACCTGGGCATCCACACCGAAATGTTCAGCGACGGCATCATTCCGCTGGTCGAGAAGGGCGTCATCACTAACACGCAAAAGACGCTGCACCGCGGCAAGATCATCGCCAGTTTTGTGATGGGATCGCGGAGGCTGTACGACTTCGTGGACAACAATCCGCTGGTGGAGTTTCACCCCACTGAATACACGAATGATCCATTCATCATCGCCAAGAACGACAAAATGATATCGATCAACGCGGCGATCGAGGTGGATCTGACCGGTCAAGTCTGTGCCGATTCCCTGGGGACGATGTTTTACAGCGGCATCGGCGGACAGGTGGATTTTACACGCGGCGCGTCGCGTTCAAAGGGGGGTAAACCGATCATCGCCCTGCCTTCGACGGCCGACAACGAGACGATTTCGCGGATCGTGCCGTTTCTCAAGCAGGGGGCCGGCGTGGTCACCAGCCGCGGCGACGTTCACTACGTGGTGACGGAATACGGCACGGCTTACCTTCATGGCAAGAACATCCGCGAGCGGGCCATGGCCCTGATGCAGATCGCCCATCCGAAGTTTCGCCCTTGGCTGCTCTCGGAAGCCAAGATGCGGCGTCTTGTCTATGCCGATCAGATCGAGCTTCCGGTTCATTTCTCCACGTATCCCGATGAATGGGAGCGATGGGTTGACTTGAAAGAAGGGGCCCGCGCGTTTTTGCGCCCGCTCAAGCTCACCGACGAGTCCAAGCTTCGCGAACTGTTTTACAAGCTGTCGCCCAAGTCCGTGCATTACCGCTTTTTTTGCATGATCAAGTCCATGCCCCACGAGAAGCTCCAGGAACTGCTCAAAATCGACTACGAATCGGACATGGCCATCGTGGTACTTCCTGACACGTCCGACGGTGCGGCGATCATCGGCATCGCGCATTATATGAAGGAATCGCACACCAATTTCGCCGAGGCGGCGTTTCTGGTGGCCGACGACCGGCAGGGCAAGGGTGTGGGGACGGCCCTGATGAAAACGCTGGCGGAGATCGCCCTGCATCGCGGACTGGCCGGTTTTGCCGCCACGGTGCTGGCGGACAACGAGCGGATGCTGCGCGTGTTCCATCGCTGCGGATACCCGGTTGAAAGCAAGCTGACGGAGGGTGTTTATTCCCTGCGCATTCCGTTTATCAGGGCCAACTCGCCCATGGCGGCGCAGCCGGCCTAGTTGCACGATCCACTCGAAATTGTGGGTCGGGTGGCACGGACATCGGTACGCCGTTGTCCGTGCGTAGCGAACGCGCGCGATCACGGAGGCAGGTAGTCGGCCGGCGTGATTTGACCCACTCTGTTCCCGATGGAAGTCTGAATTATGGTATGCAGGGGGTCACCAGCGCGGGCAACCGCACCGGTATACGTGCCATCGGGATTCTCCCGAAGGAGAAAGTAGTCGCCTGCTCTGGCGTTGCGCAAGACTTGGTGCGGCACTGGTGTCATCCGGTATTCGTTCCGCGTGCCCTGCTCGTAATAGATGATGCGCAGGTCGACCGGCCGATTGAGCGCATCGAAGCTGGCGCTGATGCGTGTTTCGGGATTCGGGGGTGGGCCAAGTGTCGGAAAGAAATTGATGCAGTTTTTCGGGATCAGAATCCCGCCTCTCTGATGGCCTCCGGTGTGGCCCAATTCGTTGCTTGCGAGTCTTTTTATCAGCGTGGGCACGCGGACGGGTTGACCATAGTGGCGCTCCGCGCGCGGCTACAACCCAATTTCCCTTCGTGTCAAGCGACAGTACCATGCTCGTGATGGAACGCCGACCGTGGACCCACGATGAACTCATCAAAGTGTTGGCACTTTACTGCCAGATTCCGTTCGGCAAGATGCATCGCCGGAATCCGGCTGTGGTCGCGCTCGCATCGGCGATTGACCGCACGCCATCGGCGGCTGCGCTCAAACTCGTGAACTTCGCGAGTCTTGACCCAGAACTGCGAGGGCGTGGCGTGAGTGGAATGACAAATGTTTCGCTGTCGGACAGACGAGTCTGGGAGGAGTTCTATGGTCGATGGGATGCGCTTTCGGACGCGTCGATTATCGATGTAGTGGAGGCTGCACTGCCTTTGCCGCGCAATCAAGAAGTCGAGCTACTACCGCCAACGGGGCCAACAGAAAACAATCGAGAGGGCAAAGTGCGCAGGGGACAATTGTTCTTCCGCGCGGCAGTCATGGCAGCACACGAATGGAAATGCTGCGTAACCGGAATAACCGCTTTGGAGTTGCTTCGGGCAAGCCACATCGTTCCGTGGGCGCAGAACACGGACCTGCGGCTTGACCCGCGCAACGGGCTGTGTCTTAACGCCCTTCACGACGCTGCGTTCGATCGTGGGCTGATCACATTCTCAGACGAGTTCGAGCTATGTCTTTCATCACAGCTGAGGAACGATGTTCCAACAACAATATTCAAGGAAATGTTTGAAAAGCGATGCGGCGCGCCGATCACCATGCCTGAACGGTTCGCACCCACAGCAGAGATGTCGTCCACCCTGAAATGGGGAATCGTGGAATTCCGGTCGTATCTGCCGTAGACTGCTCGCATGCATGACGTACCCTTGCTGACAACCTTGGCGGCGGCTTTTGGCGCGGCGTGGGCCCTTGGGCTGGTGACGCACCGGATCGGCCTGTCGCCCATCGTGGGATACCTTTTCGCGGGCGTGTTGATTGGCCCGCATAGTCCGGGGTTTGTGGCCGATGTCACGCTGGCTCCGCAGTTGGCTGAAATCGGCGTGATCCTGCTAATGTTCGGAGTGGGCCTGCATTTTCACCTTGAAGACCTGTTGGCGGTGCGATCGATCGCGATCCCCGGGGCGATCGCGCAGAGCGCCGCTGCCACCCTCGCAGGAGTCGCGATTTTTTGGTGGTTGGGGTGGCCTATGCGCGCCGGGCTGGTCATGGGGATGGCGATGGCGGTGGCCAGTACCGTTGTGCTGATTCGCGTGCTCGTGGACAACGATCAGCTCAATTCCAACGCGGGTCGTGCCGCATTGGGCTGGCTCATCGTCGAGGACGTCTTCACCGTCATCATCCTGGTCATGATACCCGCGTTGGCCCGAGCCGGATCGGTCGTTGAGGAAGCACAGGGCACTTCGTCGCACATGCATTGGCTTGTGTCGCTCGCGGTCGTGCTGGGCAAGCTGGCGGTGATGGTCATCTTGCTCTACGTGGCTGGTTCACGCATTGTGCCTTGGATTCTGATCCACGTGGCCCAGGTCAAATCGCGAGAACTCTTCACCTTGACGGTGCTTGTGCTTTCGATTGCGGTGGCGACCGGGGCGTCGGCGCTGTTTGGAGGCTCGGTAGCACTCGGTGCATTCCTGGCTGGAATGGTTGTGGGCCAGTCGCCCGTCAGCCAGCAGGCGGGCATTGATGCTCTGCCGTTGCGCGATGCCTTCGCCGTGCTGTTTTTTGTGGCTGTGGGCATGCTCTTCGACCCTTCTTTCCTTCTGGAAGAGCCTCAACTGGTATTGGGCGGGCTTGTGATCGTGATGATCGCCAAGCCGCTGGCGGCTCTCGCCATCGTGGCGATACTTGGGCATCCAGTGCGAACGGCGCTGACCATCGCGGTGGGTCTGGCTCAGATCGGCGAGTTTTCATTTATCGTCGGCGAACTCGCCCGCAGGCACGGCTTGGTGTCGGAAGCTGGCACGAACGTTCTTGTCGCGACCTCGCTGGTGTCCATCATGCTCAACCCGATCCTATTTCGCGCGATTGATCCAGCCGAGACCTGGCTTCGACGCAGACCGTTCCTGTGGAAGGTGCTCAGCGGGAAATCGGAGCGACGTGCCCGCCGGCTCAACGTCCAAGCGGGCGAACAGCTCAAATCTCACCCCGGCGATTTGGCCATCGTCGTTGGCTATGGTCCCGTCGGTCAGCAGGTTGATCGGCTGTTGCGCGAGGCTGATATGCAAACCGTGGTGATTGATTTGAACATCGATACCGTGACGCGGCTGAGTGCGGAGGGCCGAGTCGCCATCTACGGCGATGCCATGCGCATCGAGCTGCTCAAGCAGGCCGGGCTGGCCCGAGCGTCGCATCTGGTCTGGACCACGCCCCATTTGGCCAACTTTTACCAATTGGTGCAGACGGTGAAGGACGCAAAACCGTCTATTCGATTGCTGATCCGCAGCCGGTACCTGCGGGAGGCGGCCGACGTCCGGCGAGTCGGCGCGGACGTGACCGTGATTGACGAGATCGAATCGGCGGTGGCGCTGACCGAGCATGTACTGGCAGAAACCCAAGCCCACCCCGACCGTGTTCGCGCCGAGATCGACCGGGTACGGCAGCAACTCGGCGGGGGCTTCTCCGGCCGTTGAAGTCGCATTCAACCGCAGCAAGGGGTGGAGCAATCGGCGCACCATGGAATGGCCGGCGTCTTGGTGTTCCTTCACAAACTCAAGGACGATGAACAACGACAGGATACGGTCGTGTTCACGCCCTCGACTTCCGATTGGCCCGCCTCGGTTTCGTTGCGACATGCGACATGCGACATGCGGCAGGCGACGTAACCGCGTCGCACTATCGAACGGCATCGCTTTGCGACGTAACCGCGTCGAACTATCGAACGGTATCGTTGATGGCGCGTGGCCCGACGTAGGCGATCATACCAGTATCCAGCGCCGCGCTGAGGTTGCCCCCGACCGCCCATACACCGCCTTCCGGATCAACCCATGTTCCGTGGAAATCCAACGGCGTGTCGAAATCGGTCGAAAGCAACTGCCAGCCTGAATCGGTCCTGCGTACGATGCTGCCATCGTTCCCCGCCGCGGCTGTGTTCATCCCGGAAACGAAGACACCATTCAATTGCAGAACGTGCCGCTCGGCGCGGTTCACGAAGGCTTCACCATCAAGCTCCGCGATCACCGCGTCTCCGTGCCCGCCTACCGCGATCACGTTGGCGTCGTCCCCATGCACGGTGAAAAGCGTGCGCGAGGTATCGCTGGGCACCTGCGACCATGTTCCATTGACGTAATGCAACACCAGCCCCAGCCGCCCGACCACCCACACGTCGTCGGCACTTCGTCCCCACGCTTTGTAGAGGATCGGCAATGCGTTCGGCATCGCGGCTGATATGTCTTCCTCAGTCCAACTGGTGCCGTCGTACCGCCAGATAAAACCGCCATCGTCCGGGTTATCAAGATCGCCCCCGACGGCCCAGGCGTTGTTGGCGTCGGCGCCCCAGACTCCGAAGACCGTGGCCTCGCTCGGTGTGGCAAATCGGGCGAACGCACTGCTGTCGGGATCAAAACGGAGAATCATTCCGCCTTCCCCGGCCATGAAGTATTCGCCTCCTATCAGTGACTGGCTGATCCACCAGAGATCGCCGCTTTCACCGGTCACCAGCCGTTCCCAGGCTTGTCCGTCGTAATGCAGTACGTACGGTCCGTTTCCGTCGCCGGGGTCGGCACCGACCGTGTAGACCTCCCCCTCAGTCGTTCCGGTGATCGACAGCATCGCGGCTGACAGATTGGCGAATACCAGCCGGCTTGTCACCCCACCGCCGTTCGTCGTTAGAACGCACTGCCCGCCAGCCAGTGCTGATATGCAAGCTGCGCATAGAATCGCCGCTTTTGGTACGCTCATGTATCGGAAACAGGTTGGAGTTCGCTTTTTCAAGAAACCTCCCAGCCACACCGGCTTTCAAACCATGCTTTACTTAACCCGCGAGGGATGGGTTTCCCGACCTTCGCCCTGCGAAGTAGGGATGGCCTCGCGCCGTGCACGCAACACCGCAGGAGAAGCCTGAGCCACTTCCGAGGTTGAATCGACGATCCGGGTCTAGTCACGCCCTTGTTTGATCGTATAGCAAGCACGCATCGCTAGGCAAATGGCTAGATCAGATATAGCACGACCCGACATGGGGCGCGTATTTCATGTGCCCGGTTACCGGATCCGGCATTTCCGGACGCTCGGTCCAATTGTAAGCTACGCAGCGTCATTCGTTTATATTCGGCATCCTTGCCGCCAGCCGGCCCGGCCGCCGGCACTGGGAATCCCTGGGTCATGGAATACGTGACGCCTGATGACGGAACATCAATAAAAGCACTATTGCGTGCCGGCGATCCTGGCAAAACCTTGTCAACGGATGCTAATGATGTCTACAATCAGCATCATATGACATTATTCAGGACATCAGGGCTGATACGGCATCCGCGATCGCGCGGCGGCCTACTGATTCTCGGACTGCTGCTTTGCATCGCGGGGATCCAAGGTTGCCCGTCCGGGGTGACCGCCCCCATGGACCCCGAACCTGGAATGAACCCAGACCCAACCGATGACCCCGAACCGGGAACGGATCCTGACCCGATTGATGACCCCGAACCGGGAACGGATCCTGACCCAATCGATGACCCCGAGCCGGGAACAGATCCTGACCCAATCGATGACCCCGTGGTGATCCCCCGACTGCTGCTCGGCGTGAACGAAGGCGGGGTTTTCCGCGAGCTTCAGAACGGCGACGACATCGGGGTCCATCTCGGCGGTCAGGGTGGAATTCACGTGTTCCTGTCATTGCGCGGCGAAGGCGTTGAACGTAGGGATTTCCTTCTCGTCGGGCAAACGCTGACTTTCGTGGATGAAAATATGTTGGCAGCGCCAGATCTCGAACTGCCCACTTTCTCGTTTCAGGAGCGAGACGGCAACATCGAATTTCTCGACTATTTCATTTCCCTTTCAGGCTCCCAGAACACCGTCCGCGACCGCCTCGTCCGCGTGGAAATGTCGTTACGCGATCCCAACGACGAAACGTTTAATTACTCAGCTTCCGTGCTACTCAGGTTCGTCGACGCGTCTTGAACGACTGGGATTAAACCGTGGTGGCAACGACCAGATCGTTCACGACGCACGCCTGCTTCCCATTCATCGCCGGATCGCGGCGAATGGTCATCGCGCTAGCAGCCGGCATGATCAGCCTGAATGCCGCCGCTTCGATCGGATTCGCCAAGCCACCCGCACCCGGCGGTACGCAGAAGCAGGACGCAGCCGATGGGCCGGCAACGCACCATCTCCCGGTGTCGGACAGCAGTGCGGCAGTCGCGCCAGACAACCTTGAATCGCCGCCGACGTCACCCGCATCGCGGGAACGGCCACCCGAGTTTCTCAACCTCCGCTACAACGAGGATTACTCGTACCTCGACGAATTTCCCGAAGCGCGCCAGCACGATCCGTGGCTCAACCTGAAAAACATCGATCTTGGCGACCGGTGGCGGCTGGATTTCGGCGGCGAGTTTCGGCTGCGGGCGGAGAATCGCACCAACCCCTTCTTCGGTCTGACGGACGAAACGTCTGACACCCAGCAGAACTACCGCTGGTTGCTGCATGCGAACGTGCGCTTCGGCAAGCTGTTTCGCATCTTCGCCGAGGGGATCTTCGCCCATGTCGAGAGCCAGGATGGGCCTTTCCAACCTACACAGGAAAACCACGGCGACATCCAACAGCTCTTCATCGACGTCCGGCCCCTGGGCGAAGAGACGCCGTTCACGCTGCGGTTAGGGCGGCAGGAGCTGTACTACGGACATGACAGGATGATCGGCGCGTTCGAGTGGATCTCCACACGTCGGCGCTTCGACGGTGTCAAGGTCTTCTATCACACCGATAATTGGGACGTCGACGTTTTCGCCGTGCGGCCGGTACGCGTCGAGCGAACCGCCGGCGATGACTGGAACGACGAATATAACTTCTATGGCGTCTACACCACGTTCCGACCGTTCGCCGGACACGGACTGGACCTTTACGCGTTCCACTCCGACCGCTCCGACCATGTTGAGAACCCCAACGGCCACATCGGCGGGCGATCGGTGACAACCGCCGGCACTCGAATCTGGGGCGAACTTGATGGCTGGGACTATGATATCGAGGCGGCAGGACAATGGGGTCAGTGGGCGGGCGACACGGTGCAGGCCACGTTTATCGAGGCGGACTTCGGCTACAAGTTCGATCACCCGTGGTACCCGCGAATCGGCACCGGCCTGGGGTGGGCCTCGGGCGACGACGATCCTTTCGATCGGCACGTGGGCACGTGGGACCAACTCTTCACCTATGACCACGTGTGCATATCTTTTCAGGACCTTGTTGGCCGGCAGAATCTTACGCGGTACTACCTGTCGCTTGAAGCTTGGCCGACCTCGAAATTCAAGGCGTCCGTCTTTTACCACCTTTATTGGCTCAACGAGGAGACCGACTATTACTACAACGCCGGGGCAAGTCCGGTCCTTCGCGACCCCTATGGGCACGGCGGAAAGGAACTTGGGCAGGCGCTCGAATTGCAGCTTGAATACCACATTGATGTACACGCGAGCATCATGGCGGTGTATTCGCATTTCTGGGACGGCGGGTTCTTTCACAGCGTCGTCGGCGATGATGACGATCCCGACCTGTTCTTCCTACAGTTTCGCTACAGATTCTGATGTGGCCGGTATCTTGCCAACGTGGTTGCAATCGCCTGCGTCCGTCAATTCGGCGAACGCCTGCGTGCGTCATTCCGGCGAACGCCGGAATCCAGAAGTCGTCTGCCTGGACTCCGGCTTGCGCCGGCGTGACCGTCAGGATGACCCCGCTCGCGCGACCATGGCAAGAACCTTAATATCGAATGACCCTGCCCACGGCCCGATGATTCTTGCATCCCATCGGACGCTGAAATATAGTCACCGTGGCGTGGTGACCGTTCAACACGCCGTGCGAGGCATGGTGCGGGCCAAGACTGGACATCGAATCTTGCGATTGCGCGCATTCAGGGAGTCCTAGCGTGCCGAATCTGATATTCCGCTTGCGTCGTGCCCTTCGGGCCCTCTATCTCACGCTCGCCTGGCTGGCGGTGGGTGTTCTTCCCAACCACATGAGTTGTAGCCAGATTGTTCAGGACTCGTTGGCCAACGGCACGAGCAACTTCCTGACGACTGCGACCACCAATATCCTAAGCCTCCTTTTCTTGCCGGATTGGCTGCGCGGTGGTGATCCGGCCGACGGCGGTAACGGTAACGGCGATCCATTTCAGCCTCCCGTGCAGACCTGACGTTTGATCACATCAGTCCGGCGGCTCCGTTGCCGGCGGCTCGTTCACGGCGGGCGCCTGGGTCAGTCGCTGGGCAGCTTCGCCCGCCACTCGGCGGCCTTGGTGGCGTACCCTTGGCCCGGCTCGGCGGCGTGCCAGGCGTCGTAGAGTTTGACCAACTGCTCGATGCATTTGACCGTGCGTTCGTGGTCCTCGCCGAAACCCGTGGCGAGCAGTTCGTGGGCTTCGAGAAGCGTTGTCTGCCCCGCGGGGTAATTCTGCAATGTTGTCTGGACGCATCCGAACTTTGATAGGTAATTGCCTAGCCATTTCGCGTCGGTCCCAGTCAAAGTATCCCGGGCAGCGCGTTCCGCCTCGGAAAATAAATCGTAGGCCTCCGCGTGTCGCCCGAGTTGATGCATTAACTCACCCAAATTGCCGATGCAACTCAGCGTTTGTACGTGCTCTTCTCCCCTGACACGCCGGAACCCCTCCACCGCCGATCGGAAGTACGGCTCGGCCTCGGCGATCCTGCCTTGCGATTTCAATAGGAAGCCCATGTTGTTGATCGAGATGAGCGTATCTTCGTGGTCATCACCAAGCAGTCGTCGGCAACGCTCAAGTACTTCGCGGTAGTAAGGCTCTGCTGCATCCGGTTTTCCCTGCTGTTGGAGAAGCTTACCCATGTTATAGATCCTTCGTCGCGTATCCGCATGGTCGTCGCCCAAAAGGCGACGGGAGCGCTCCAGCACCTCACGGAAGTACGGTTCGGCGTCGCTGAGCTTTCCCTGCGATTTGAGAACGTATGCCATATTGTTCATCAACCGCAATGTAGCGGGATGGTCGTCACCCAATACACGCCGGCGCCCTTCCAGGGCCTCTCTCCAATAACCTTCGGCCTCAACCAGGTCCCCATTGTCGTACAAGAGCGATGCCAAGTTGCTCATGGCGATCAGCGTGTGGGGGTGGTAGTCGCCCAGGACACGACGGTAACCCTCCAGGCCCTCGCGGTAATAACGTTCGGCCTCGTCTCGCCTACCTTGTTGCTCGAGGAGCGACCCCATGCAGCCGACCGACGTCAGTGTGTCCGGGTGACCGTTGCCCAGGACGCGACGGAAACCTTGCAGTGCCTCGCGGAAGTACGGTTCAGCCTCGGACAGCTTGCCCTGGTTCTTCAACCAGTAGCCCATGTTTTGGAAGGACTCGAGCGTTTCTGGGTCGTCATCACCGAGGACGCGGCGGCGGCCCTCCAGCGCCTCGCGCCCGTAGCGTTCGGCCTCGACATCTTGACCCTTGTCCGTAGATAGAATCGCCATGTTGTTGATGGATTCCAACGTGTCCGGGTGGTCATCACCGAGGACGCGACGGCGACGCTCAAGTGCTTGCTTCCAGTACGGTTCTGCCTTGCTCACAAGGCCTTGTGCCAGAAACAGCTTTCCGAAATCGTTCATTGAAGCGAACGTGTCGGGGTGGTCGTCGCCGAGGTGTTCGCGGCGGAGGCGGAGGGCTTCTTCCTGTGGAGCGGTCGCCTGGTCGAGCAGGCCTACGTCGCGCAGGGTGTTGGCCACGGTCTGCAAGAGGCGGACTTTGACCAGCGGTTGGTCAGCCAAGTCCTTCTCGATGGCTGTCAGTGCCCGCTCGAAGATGTTCTCGTCCAGCGTCTCCAGGGCGACGTTGGTAAAGTTGACGCCCGCCAGCGATGATTCCAGCGCTTGCAATCCGGCTTCGATGTCCGCCGGGTCCGCCCCGCGGCCAGCCAGCGCCTCCCGGCGCCGGTTGAGGATGTCCGTGCGCAGCCGGACGCCCATCAGCTCTGTGTCGATCTCGGAGAGTTGCGACGCCTGGAACTCGGCGACCTGTTCCAATTCCTGGGAGCGCTGTTCGGCCTCGCCGCGGGCCTGGTCCGCGCGCTGGCGCTCGCCTTCCGCGCGTTCGCGTTCGGATTCCGCTTCCTCACGGGCGCGGCTCTGTTCCTGTTCCGCCAGGACGGCGCGTTTCGCTTCTTGTTCCGCGCGTTGGCGCTCGAAGTCGGCGCGGAGATACAGCGACGTGCTCACGATGACGCCGGCGACGAGCACCACGAACACCGTGGCTACCGCGGAAATCAGGCCCTTGTTCCGTCGGGCAAACATGCGCAATTGGTAAGCCACGCTCGGCGGGCGGGCGCTGATGGTCTCGTTGTTCAGGTAGCAGCGGATGTCGGCGGTCAGGGCCGAGGCCGACTGATAACGGCGCTCGCGGTCTTTCTCCAGGGCCTTGAGCGCGATGGTCTCCACGTCGCCGCGCAGCGCCCGGTTGATCGTGCTGGGATTGGTGGGCTGCTGCTCGCGGATCACCCGAGTGGCCTCGTAGACCGCGGCACGGGACAGGTCGTAGGGCAACTGCCCGGTGAGCAGCTCGTAGAGCACCACGCCCAATGCGTACACGTCGCTCCGCGTGTCGATGTCGTGCGGGTCGGCTTCGCATTGCTCGGGGGACATGTACTGCAACGTGCCGATCAGTTGGCCGACGTGCGTCTGAAGCGTGGTCAAGGCCATGTCCGAGTCGGTGCTGCGGGCCACGCCGAAGTCGATGACCTTCACTTGCCCGGCGGAATCGACGAGGATGTTGCCGGGCTTGAGGTCGCGGTGGATGATGCCCTTCTGATGGCCGTGGTGAACGGCGTCGCACACCTGGATGACGAGCGCCAGCCGCTCCCTCGTGCCGAGATTCTTCTCCTTGACGTATTGGTTGATCGGCTTGGCGTTGGGGATGTACTCCATCGCGAAGTAGGGGACGGTGACACCGCCGTCGCGATGCGTGCCGGCTTGGTAGACCTGGGCGATGCCCGGATGACGCAGTCGGGCCAGCAGTTGCGATTCGTATTCGAAACGGCGCAGCGCCGATGGCGAGGCGATCCCGGTGCGCATCAATTTGACGGCCACGGTGCGGCGGGGCTGTTCCTGAATCGCCTGGTAGACCGTCCCCATCCCTCCCGAGGCGATGACCCGCTTGATGTGGTACTGCCCGATGCGCTTGGGCATCGTTGCTCCGGGCGGCGGCGTGGACGCGTGCGTTTCCGTTGAAGAGATGTGCGCGGCGTCATCCAACTCGACACCGTCCGCACTACGGTCATTTCTCGGCGGTTCGTTTGTCAACCTGGGTCCTCCGGGCCGCTCGAGTTTACCGCATTGTCAGAGAATGACCAGCGTTCCGTCGCTTGCGCTCCGGGCTTGTTGCTTAGCAAGCATTTCGACCGATTCCCGACATGTCTTGTCTTTTTCGTTGATTGTCTGGACAGGCAGGCCGGCGACAAACACCAACGCTCACTTCGGCGTGGGCAAACGGTTACCCGGATTCCGCCGTCGTCGCAGTTGCGGCAGCAGGAACAAGTAGATTCCCGTCGCCCAGGCTACGGCCAACAATACGCCCGCGGGCAGAAACACCCAGCGCTTCGCAATTCCACCGAACCAGGAGCCGTCGTGCAGCGACTCGATCATGTCGCTTCGCCGCCTGGCCACTTGCATCACGCGTCCATCAGCCGGATCAATCTGGATCTCCCAACCGTCGTGGGTCGTCACTTTCAGCAACGATTTCTCCGGTCGCAAATCCAGGCGGTCAATGTCACTCCAGTCTTCAACCGCAACCTCCGGCACGGCGGCGCAGGTCGCTAATATCTGCTCGAACGAGATGCGCGGCGAGCTGCCGCTTCCACGATATTCGATGGGCTGTATCCAGTGAAAGTCCTTTTTGACCTGGAGCAGCAGGCCCGTGCAAATGACGATCAGCAGCGGAAGCGCTATGATGATGGATAACCAATAATGCACTTTGCGCCAGAGTATTTGAGCTCGCATCGGTCGCTCCGGGCGGCTTCATCGAGCACGGTTACACATCGCACCGCGGTTGATTGATTCGCCTTCTTGGGCGTTTGGGGGTGACTCGTTTGAAAGACCGCTTTTTCTTGCCTGCCCATCGACAGTCAGGCCGACCTTGCCTGCTTGTCGACGGTCAGGCCGGCCTGGCCTGCGGCAAAATCCGCCCGCTGGATCCGCTGAACAGAATCTCGCCCGTGTTGTTGTGGCTGTCAACCTCCGCGCCAAGCGGTCCGCGGCCAAGTCGGCCGGACGCGGACGACCCAAATGGCGTTGCTTCGGGCGTTGCCGCAGGAATTCCGCGAGATGGTCGAAGTGCTGGTGGGCTGTATCGCAGGCACCGTGGCTTGCCAACCCCGAATTTGCCCGAGTCGTAATGTTCGCCTCGCCGGCTTCGAGGGATAGCGTTACAATCGTTCCGCCGTAGGAAAGTTGCCGTGGCTTGGCGATGTGTGTCGCGGGGGAGACGTGAAACAGCAGACCCGATCGAGCAGGATTCATGAGTACTCGTCGCATTAACGCTGACAAACCCCATCTTTGGAAGACAGACATCGCCGCCTCAGTTGACCAATTCAACGAGTGGTTCATGCGCTTCGCACCGCATGCGTTTCGCTCCACGCGGGTAGCTGCGACGGACGACGTCAAAGCGGCGCTCTTGGCAGCCAACGACCTACGCTCGCTGAACCCACGGATGCTCAAGGCTAACCCCGGCGCGCTGCCGACTCTCCGCATGTGCACCGCGCCACCGCTGGCAGTGGATCGCCTGATTGGGTTGGCTGAAGTGAGCAAGAACCTCGTTGCCCGGATGGAGCGAGGAAAACTTCCAATCAGACTGTCGGGCGCGGAACTGGATGCGCAGTTGGCCAATGTCTGCCGCATCCTCTCACGACTGTTGGACCGCGACATCTTTCCGTGGCTTGAGAAGCGGGCGCATCCGAACGAACACGAGCGCGTTCGGGCTTCGACAATCGTCGCCGATCGCCTCTGCAGTGCGGTGGCGAACCCGATCGTCCGCAACGCTCAGGAGCAACGGCAACTCGTCGTGATTGGCAAGTTCCTGGAAAAGTGGGGCTACCGGAAGCAGGCAAACCCTTCGGGGAAGCCGCTCGCTGAGATGGAATCAGGAACATACACCTTCCGCATGAACGTTCCAGTCGGAAACGCCCTCCGAGTCAATATCCCCATCGATGTGGTAATCCAACCTAAGCGGCTCCGGAAGGACAGGCTGCCAATCCTGATCGAAGCCAAGTCGGCCGGCGATTTCACGAACACGAACAAACGCCGCAAGGAAGAGGCAACCAAGATTCACCAATTGCAGGCAACCTACGGTGCGAACGTGGCGTTTGTTCTGTTCCTGTGCGGATATTTCGGCACCGATTACCTGGGCTACGAAGCAGCCGAAGGGATCGACTGGGTATGGGAGCATCGGATCGATGACCTTGCGAATCTCGGACTATAATGCAAAAGACGACGGAACACGAGAATCTGATTGAGGCAGGCCGACAGAGTGTTCAGGTGGCGCTTGATGCACGACGATCGTCTTCGGAGCGCAACCGCCTCGGGCAATTCGCAACTCCGAACGGGCTCGCCATCGAGATCACCCGGTACGTCCGGTCCGTCGCAGGCCATCAGCTGCGTAGGATTCATTTTGCTGATCCCGGAATTGGCACGGGGAGTTTCTATTCCGCTGCGCTTGCAGTCTTCGGTCGAGAGCGGATAGCAAGCGCCGTTGGCGTAGAACTCGATTTCAAGTTTTCTGACGCCGCCCGGGAATTGTGGGCCGAAACGGGTCTAGACGTTTTATGCGGTGACTTTACGCGAATTGTCACAAGCCGCAGTTGTCCGCCCAAACCAAACTTGATACTCGCCAATCCCCCATACGTTCGACACCATCATCTTAAACGCGAGGAAAAGGAGCGATTGCAGGCGCTCGCGTACCGGCTGACCGGAGTGAAAGTCAATGGTCTGGCGGGCTTGTATGTTTACTTTCTCCTTCTCGCAACGGCGTGGATGAAGGAAGGTGGGTACGCGGCATGGCTGATCCCCTCAGAATTCATGGATGTCAACTATGGCGCGGCGCTTAAGCAATTCCTGTCGAACCGCGTAACGTTGATCCGTGCTCATCGCTTTGACCCAAGCGAGGTTCAATTTGGCGATGCCTTAGTGTCGTCGGTCGTGCTTCTCTTCCGCAAGGTGTCGCCCGCGCCAGGCCATTCGGCTGAATTTACCTTTGGGGGTTCGATCAACGACCCTTGTGCATGCGAATCGATTCCGATGGATCGATTACAAGAATCACGAAAGTGGACCACGTATCCGAGGCACGCCCGGAACGACCGGTGTGGATCGGCCGATACGGACGGTCCGACTTTGGGGGACTTCTTCCGTATCCAACGTGGAATCGCCACCGGGAGCAACAAGTTCTTTGTGCTTGATCGTCATGTTGCAGGGCGTTGCTGCCTTCCGAAGCGCTACCTGCGCCCTATTTTACCCTGCCCGCGCTTTTTGAAGGATACCGTGATTGACGCTGACGAGGATGGCTACCCACTCACCAAGCCCCAACTCTGTGTGATTAACTGCGACCTTCCCGAACATGTCCTTCAGGAGCGACACCCCGCGATGTGGGAGTACCTTCAAACCGCCGAGACCCTCGGCATCAAGGATAGGTATCTCGTTGGGAAGCGAAGACCGTGGTACAGGCAGGAGCAGCGCCAGCCAGCCCTGTTCCTTTGCACATACATGGGACGCGGTTCTGATCAGAAACAGCCTTTCCGGTTTATTTGGAATCGTTCACAGGCCATCGCAACAAACCTCTACCTCATGTTGTACCCGAAGCACGAACTCGAAAGAATGTTGCACACACACGCCGAGCGAGCTACCAACGTCTTCGATCTGTTACGGCAAGTGACCGGAAATGAACTGCGAGGCGAGGGTCGCGTGTACGGTGGTGGGCTTAACAAGATCGAGCCGCGAGAACTCGCTCGCATTTCTGCGGCACCCTTCGTCCAGCGCTGGCCCGAACTCCGAGTCACACTACACCGACAGGGAGAGCTATTCGGCCCGCTGTCGGGCAAGTAGGCGGGATAGCAGATTCACAAGTGAAGCGTATGCGACGGGCGATCACGCGCTCTCATTAGCTTGGAATGTTCCCGCATGGCCTGCGTTGCCCTACGCCTGAGTCGGGACGAAGCCCCGAAACATGAAGAATGCCGCGGCGACAAGACACAGGCCCGCCCACACGAAATCCATCGTCAAGCGCTGCCCGAAATAGAATACACAGAAGCCGGCAAACACGATCATGGTGATGACTTCTTGCATCACCTTGAGCTGCGGCAGTGAATACATGCCGAAGCCCAGCCGATTGGCAGGCACCTGAAAGCAGTATTCCAGCAGGGCGACGGACCAGCTCACCAGTATGGCCACCCAGAGGGGCTTTTCTCGCAGGTCACGCAGGTGCCCATACCATGCATAGGTCATAAACAGATTCGACCCGATCAAGAGAACCACGGGGACCATCAAACGAAGCATAGGTACATTCTCCGAATAGCCGATGGTTTGCAAAAACCGATCCACGGAATGGGAACGGCAAGGCCGCATTATCTTTTCGTGTGGCGTCGCAACGCGCTCGTCGTTGGGTAGACTCGTCGATCACCGCCGAATCAACCGCGTCAGCGGGTAGAAGAGTCTCCCGAGCAGACTTCGAGGAAATTGCTCATCGCCTTGGAATCCCAAGCGTTCCGGCTGCTGAATCGGTGATTGCTCGGGCGTCGGCCACCAGGCAGTTCCGAACAACCAGTCCCAGGTGCTCAAGGCGATACCAAAGTTTACACCGTTCGGTCTGCCGGCCGGCCAACGGTAGTCATGGTGCCAGACGTGCATGCGCGGCGAGTTCAGGACATAGCGCAGCGGTCCCCACGATATGTTCAGGTTGCTGTGATTCAGATGACCGATCAACGTCACCACCACGGCGATGGCAAGAATGACCCTTTCATCCACCCCGAGGATGATCAAGGGAAAATAGGTAAGCCCCTGGTAAACGACAATTTCCATCCAGTGAAAACGAAAGTTGCCGATCCAATCCAATTCTTCAATCGAGTGGTGCAGCTTGTGAAACTCCCAAAGCCACGGCACTCGGTGCAAGAGATTGTGGATGCACCATTCGAGGAAATCTCGGACGATGAACAGGACCAGAAATTGCAACCACAACGCTTGATTTGCGAGAAGATGGAGCGACTTGGCCTGCGCGACAATCGGCAACGCCCAGCCAAGGACAAATGCAGCCACATGCGCGACAAGAATGCCCGCATAGTGGCTGTTAAAGGCAAGCCAGAACAAATCCTGAAAGAACTGTCCGCGGAGCAGCTTTTGGTTACGTCGCCAGGGCCACAAACGCTCGAGCAGCAGGCACAAGGCCGAAACGACAATCAGCCAGAAGAGGTAACCTCGCGTATCCCAGATAACCTGTAGCACGGAGTCGTTTCCCGCTTGCTTCGCAAGCCGTTGATCCCAACGTTTGTCGCCGCCGACTGGGCGGTTTTACCGGGCATGTTGCAATTGCGACGGCCCATCACGAGAATTTCAATCTTCGTGGCATTGACTTCCCTAAATTCCGGGCGCCCGCGCAGTGCCGTTGGTGACAAACTGCGACCAGTTCGCACAGCATCCCGGCGATGGCGACGGGCATTCGTCAGGACTCTTGGCGACAAATTCACTTTGCGACTGGCCAACGGTTTCTTCGCCAAAATAGCGCCGCCGAAAAAACAGGGACACGTTCACCAGCCCGATGAGGACGGGAACTTCGACCAGCGGACCGATCACGGCCGCAAATGCAACACCGGAGCCGATCCCGAAGACCGCGACGGCTACGGCGATGGCCAGCTCGAAATTGTTGCTGGCTGCGGTAAACGCGATGGTGGCTGTCTTGCTGTAATCGGCGCCCAGCTTTTTGCCCATCCAAAATGAAACCAGGAACATCACCACGAAATACACGCACAATGGAACCGCGATCCGCAACACGTCCAGCGGCAATTGCACAATGAATTCACCCTTGAGGGAGAACATCACCAGAATGGTGAACAGCAGCGCGATCAGCGTGATCGGCGAGATTTTGGGGATGAACTTCTTCTCGTACCATTCGCGATTTTTCACCTTGAGCAGCACAAACCTTGTCATCATGCCGGCGATGAACGGGATCCCCAGATAAATGAACACGCTTTCCGCGATCTGACCGATGGTGACCGCGACCGCAATGCCCGCAAGCCCGAACACCGGCGGCAAGACCGTGATAAAAAACCAGGCATAGACCGAAAAGAAGAGCACCTGGAAGATCGAGTTGAATGCAACCAGCCCGGCGGCGTATTCGGTGTCACCCTTGGCCAGATCGTTCCACACGATGACCATGGCGATGCAGCGGGCCAGGCCGATCAGAATCAGGCCGACCATGTACTCGGGATAGCCGCGGAGAAACACGATGGCCAGGACGAACATTAGCACAGGCCCAATGACCCAATTCTGCACCAGCGAAAGGCTTAATACCTTGAAGTTCCGAAAAACGTCTCCCAGCTCTTCGTACTTCACCTTCGCCAATGGCGGATACATCATCAGAATCAGTCCGATGGCGATGGGGATGTTCGTCGTACCGACCTGAAAGCGATTGACGAAGCTCTCGACACCGGGAAAGAAGTAGCCCCCGAAAACCCCGACCGCCATCGCCAGAAAGATCCACAGCGTCAACCAGCGGTCCAAGAACCCCAGCTTTCGCACACAACCGGTCGGCCCTTCGATAGGGTGGACGCCTGTCATATCTTCATCGCTTCGCCGTGTCGTCGTTGTCATGCCCTGGCACTCCTCCGCGTATCACATCCGTTCCGATCCTGTCATCGGCGGCCTGGACAAATTGTATCAGACGAACCACCGGTTTTCGAACATCAGTGTTTCACCATCGCTCCCGGCCCGTCATTCCGGCGCAAGCCGGAATCCAGAAGAACGCTGCCTGGACTCCGGCGTTCGCCGGAGTGACGATCGGGACGATCCCCGCTGGCCGACGCAACTTTGGCATCGGCAGGCGGCCCGAATTCGGGTTGCAATGTCAGGTGGAACCAGGGCTACATGATATTGTCCGATCGCCTGCAAAAAGGTGAAACCGGTCGTTACTCGGATTGCAGAACCTTGCGTTCATGATTCAGTAGGAATTGCTTTCGCCACAATCCGCCGCCGTAACCGCCGAGTTGGCCGCTCTTGTTGACGACGCGATGACACGGAATGACGATGGCGATGCGGTTGTCGCCGTTGGCCCGGCCAACCGCCCGCTGAGCGCCGGGCTTGTCGACGTTGATGGCAAGCTGCTCGTACGAAATGGTTTGGCCGTAGGGAATCTTCTGTAGGCTGGACCAGACGGCTCGTTGAAATTCAGTGCCGGGCGTGGCTAGGGGTACGCTGAATCGTTTCAGCGAACCGGCGAAGTATTGGGACAATTCGCGCGAAAGCTGTTCAATCCATTGGTTCTTGCCTGGAACGACGGCGGCTGAAAATCGCCGGCGGACGGTTTCCATTTGTCGTTCCAGCGCCCGACGATCGGTAAACTCGAGCAGGCAGACGGCATCGGTCGTCGCACCGACAAGCAAGGGGCCGACGGGGCTTTCCAGCGTGTGGGTGACGACGCAGCCTTGGCTGCGACTTTCGCCCGGCGTTCGGCCAAACGTCTTGCGAAACGCGTCGCGGAAACCGCTGTCGGATTCGAACCCGTGTCCGGCGGGCAAACCGGCCAACTTCGACCCATTGCGGATGTCACCCATGGCTGCACCCATTCGTGACAATCGGCTGTAGGTTTGAAAGGTCATTCCATAGCTCCTTTTGAAGAATCGTCTGGCCTTGGTGGGGTCGATGGACATGGCCCGCAGATCGCTATCCCGCAGGCGGGTGGCCGGTTCCGACGCGATTTGGGTCAAGAGTCGGCCTACCCATTCCGGTGCGTGTCCATTGGTTCCCAAGGGGCGACAGCGTTGGCAGGGTCGGTAGCCCATAACCAGCGCCTGTTTGGCAGATGCAAAAAAATCGACGTTTTCCGGTTTCGGTTTACGGGCGGGGCAAGAAGGCCTGCAAAAAATGCCGGTGGTTTTGACGGCAACGAAAAATAGGCCGTCATAGGAACGGTCGCGTCGTCGCATGGCACGATCCATTTCGGTTTCATTGGGCATGGGCTGCATGACGTCAGACTATACGCGTAACGGGGAATCGATCCACCGATAATTGAGCGCGTAATTCGGTTTTGGGTGCGTCGGAACGGAGAGACGTGGCTTCGCATTGGGCGGTGGGTCGATTACGATACGATCATGTTTGGTATGCGATCCTGGGTGCGCACGCATTTTTGGGGGTTGATCGTCGGCACGATCGTGACGGCGATGACGTTGGTATTGTTCGTACAGGGGGTGTTTGACCCACTGAGTTTCTGGCTCCTGAACAAGAAATTCAGGCATTTCAATCAGATCGAGGCTGACGAATCGATCGTCATGATTGACGTGAACGATTACGCGCTGGAACGGGTAAGCAGTTGGCCTTGGCCTCGGGAGCTGCACTCGCAATTGATTCAGACATTGGCGAGCCTCGGCGCCCGGGCGGTGTTGATGGATATTGTGTTTTCGGAGCCCAAGGGGGGCCGGCTGGATGATCCCCAGTTGGATCCCGATTACCGCGTGGATCCCCATGAAGTGATCGGAAACCTGGATCAGAACAACATCGTTTTCGATGACGAGGTGTTTGCCGAGGCTCTGCAACGGGCGGGCAACGTTTATTTGGCTACTTTCGCGCGTCTTTATGACCCGCAGTTTTCGCCGGACGCGTTGCGCAAAGCGGCCTTTTCTGTATTGGACGAGAATCCCGGCATCGGTTTTTCCGCCTTTGATTTGCGGCTGCAACATGCCTTGACGCGATTCGTGGCCGCGGCGGGCGGCAGCGGGCGACAGGCGGCGCGTGTGGAACCGATCGACGTTTTTCAAGGGCTTCGCATCGAGCACCTGCTGGAATCGTCGTTCCAATTGGATGCGGACGAGGTGGCCAAACGATTGGGGATGCCGGGGGCGTTTGTTGAGCGACAGTTCGCGATGGCTAAGCGTTCGGTGTCTCGACGATTGGTTCGGCGTTTTCGACGGGAACATCCCGAAGCCACTTTTTCGGACGTGTTCTTGCATTTCATGCCGGGTGTGGGTCGAGACGTTTATTCGTCGGACCGCGACGACTTGCGGCGGGCGTATCGAGCGATTTCCAGCGAGCGGGCCGCCATTGACCACGCACCGAAGGTCCATCCGTCGCTTGTTGGCCGCATTCCGCATGCGGATGATTTTACGTTGCCGGTTGATCTGTTTTGCGAAGTCTCGCACGTGGGCTTGGTGAGTTTCGAAACGAGTCCGGTGGACGGGGTGATGCGCCGGGTTCCCTTGATCGTGAATGTAGACGGTCGGCTGGTCAAGCACTTGGGCTTTTCGCTGGTCAGCGACGTTTTCCACATCGACGATGATTCCATTCAAGTGGATGAAGATGGGCATCTGCTGATGGCTACGAAATCGGGCGATCGACGGTGGCGGATTCCGCTGGATGCCGACGGTCGAATACTGATTAATTGGCATATCGACACCGACGATCCGGTGTGGACGAAGAGTTTCGAGCACATCCCGGTCGCACAATTGATGGCCATACCGATGCTACAGGGTGCCATCCACGACGAGCAGGCTGTGTATCACACGCGCATGAATGAGTACGTCAAAGCTCGTGCGGCGGGAGCGGATTCGGTGCTGGCTGAATATCAGGCGATGGTGCGGGAGATGGGGCCTTTGCGGGAGCGGGCGCTGAAGTACACCGATCTGAGCGACGGCGAACGGGCCAGGCTTGATGAACTCGAAGCGAAGACCCGGGAGTTGGGGCGGGACAGCATCGACTACGTGCATCGCGAAGTGGTTCCCCAGATTCGCGAGATACAGAATTCGGATCAGCCCTTGTCGCCGGAGGTCGCCGAGGAACGCGAGATGCTGATGATATTGGCGCTGGTCGAATCCGGCGGAAAGGACACGTACGGCGATCGAATGCTGGCCGCCGTCGATGCGAAACGGAGCCGAATCGACGAATTGAAAGGGGCATTGAAGCCACGGATCGCGGGGAAGATTTGCCTGGTAGGCTACACAGCCGCTGCGGTCGCGGACACGGTGAATTCGCCCGTATTCGACGAGATGCCGGGAGTGTTGGCGCATGCCAACGTGATCAACAGCATATTGACGGGTCGTTTTCCGCGCGTTGAAGCTGAATGGGTCCACGTGACTATGATCATCTTGTTGGGGCTGGTGATTACGGTGGTGACGGCATGGCGGGACGCGTGGGTCAGTCTTCTGTCCGTTTTCATGGTCATAGGAGCGCTCCTGTGCGTGTCGCTGGCCGCGTTTTATCTTTGGGCCGTTCATATCAAAGTGGAGGGATGCATGATCGGCGTTTTCGTGTGCTGGGCGATGGTGACGCTTTATCGGCAGTTAACGGAGGAGCGGCAGAAGCGCGCGTTCAGCAAATCGTTGGCTCAATATACCTCGCCGGCCATCGCGGATCAGTTGGCGGAGAGTCTATCGAGAAGAACGGGCCAACTTGACCTGTTGCCGGTTCCCCGCGAGGTCACATGCTTTTTCAGCGACTTGAAGGGGTTCACATCCATCAGCGAGCGATTGGGGGCGGCGAGAACACGGGATTTGCTCAATCCCTATCTTGAGGCTATGAGCGGAGTGTTGATCGATCACAATGCGATGATCAATAAGTTTATGGGCGATGGCATTTTCGCGTTTTTTAATCCCCCTATTCTGCCGGCGGCGGAACACGCCGTGAATGCGTGTGAATCGGCGTTGGATTCGTTCGTAGCCCTGGAGCGTCTCAAATCGGAAATGGCCACGGGTGAACTGGAGGAGGAAGTGCGGGCGTTAAGTATGCGGATCGGATTGAACAGCGGCGAGGTGTTCGTGGGCGACTACGGGAGTGGTAATAAGCTGGATTACACGTGCATCGGCGACACGGTGAACTTGGCGGCGCGATTGGAGCCGGCTTGCAAGGTGTTCGGCATTCAATGCCTGGTGTCCGAAACGACACTGGGCGCGACCGGGGATCGTTATCTGGCTCGACATCTGGGTGGGCTTCAGGTTGTGGGAAAAAAAGCGGCGGTTCAAGTCTATGAACTGATTGCCCGGCGCGAGGAGGCGAACGGTGATGTGGAATCCTACGCCCGATTGTTCGGACAGGCCGTGAATCGTTTTCAGGAGCGGGATTGGGGCGGAGCCGAGCAGGCATTGGAAGAATGCCGTTCGCGCCGACCGGGGGACAAGGCGATCGCGGTGATTCTTGAGAATGTCCGACAGTGTTTGGCTTCGCCACCGCCGGCGGAATGGAATCGGGCGATCGAGCTGACGTCGAAGTGATTCGTTGAATCATCACGGTGGTCTAGGTCACCAGGGACCTGCGTATGTTGATCGAGAATAGCGTCGCACCAGCGGGTTTTGATCTGGTCAGTTCGTTCAAGCCGGGCGGCGATCAGCCGGCGGCCATCGAGAAACTGATCG
Organism: uncultured Phycisphaeraceae bacterium; assembly: GCA_964424105.1. GTDB lineage: Bacteria > Planctomycetota > Phycisphaerae > UBA1845 > UBA1845 > CAYRHJ01. The sequence goes on from CAYRHJ010000001.1 coordinate 128,054, forward strand.
GCGGTCTACATTCCGGCAGGAAGCAGCAGTGTCTGATGGGCGTCACGGGATCGGGAAAGACGTTCACGATCGCAAACGTCGTCGCCCGTCAACAACGCCCGGTCCTGGTCATTTCACACAACAAGACGCTGGCGGCGCAGTTGTACGAGGAATTTCGAGATCTGTTTCCCAAGAACGCCGTGGAGTATTTCGTCAGTTACTACGATTACTATCAGCCCGAAGCCTACATTCCACAGCGAGACATCTACATTGAAAAGGACGCGTCGCGAAATGACGATCTGGACCGATTGCGATTAAGCGCGACCAGTTCGCTGGTCTCTCGGCGGGACGTGATCATCGTAGCCAGCGTTTCGTGCATTTTCGGGTTGGGATCGCCGGAGGATTACAAAGCCAGCACGGTGACGCTTCACGTGGGTGGCGCGGTGGATCGTGATGATTTGTTGAAACGGTTCGTCGATCTTCAATACTCGCGCAACGACGTGGATTTCAGTCGTGGGAAGTTTCGCGTGCGGGGCGACGTTGTCGAAATCTGGCCGGCCTATGAGGAGTTCGGATACCGAATCGAGATGTTCGGGGATGAGATTGAGAAGATCGAAATGATCCACCCGACGACGGGGCAGTCGTTGGCCAAAGAGCAACGGATGCACCTGTACCCGGCTGTGCACTATGTCATGCCCGAGGAGCGTGTGGGATCGGCGACGGCGTCGATCTTGGAGGAGTTGGAACAGCGGGTGATGGAACTCAAGAGGCATGGGAAGTTGCTGGAGGCGCAACGGCTGGCCGCGCGGACCAAGTACGACGTGGAGATGTTGCGGGAGGTGGGGTATTGCTCGGGGATTGAGAATTACTCGCGTCATTTGAACGGCACGGCGCCGGGCTCCCGACCGTACACGTTGATCGACTATTTCGGCGGAGAATTTCTACTCGTATTGGACGAATCACACGCGACGGTGCCGCAGATACGGGCGATGTTCGCGGGCGATCGAAGTCGCAAGGAAGTGTTGGTGGAACACGGGTTCCGACTGCCCTCCTGTCTGGACAATAGGCCCTTGCGATTCGAGGAGTTCGAGGGGATGTGGGACCAGGTGATTTTCATGTCGGCCACCCCGGGTCCCTATGAACTGGAACGGTGTTCGGGCATGGTGGTCGAGCAGGTCGTTCGGCCAACGGGGCTTGTGGACCCGGTGATTCACGTTGAACCGGCGCGGGGTCAGGTGCCCGATCTGTTGCAGCGGTTGGCGGGTCGCGCGGCGGCGGGTGAGCGCGTCCTGGTCACGACGCTTACGAAGCGCTTGGCGGAGGACCTTTCCCGTTACATTCAAGATGAGGGGTTTCGCTGCAAGTATCTGCACAGTGAAATCGACACGTTGGAGCGCGTGGTGATCCTGAATGAACTGCGGGCCGGGCTGTTTGACGCGTTGGTGGGGGTCAACCTTTTGCGCGAAGGATTGGATTTACCGGAAGTGTCGCTGGTTTGCATTTTGGATGCTGATAAGGAGGGATTTCTGCGCAGCGAGACCTCGTTGATTCAGACCATCGGTCGAACGGCACGTAACGTGAACGCGGAAGTCATCCTGTACGCCGACCGAATCACACCCAGCATGCAACGGGCTATGGATGAAACCGCGCGACGGCGGGAGCTTCAACACGATTACAATCAACGTCACGGAATCACGCCGGAGACGATTCGCAAGGCCATTCGCAAGGGGCTGCATTCCGAAATGTCCGCGCGAGAAACGGCTAGGAAGGCGATGAAGGCCGACGAAGAAAAATACACTCGCGAGGAACTGATGGGCATGGTGGAAAAGGAAATGTTGGCAGCGGCGGACGAGTTGGATTTCGAACGCGCCGCACGATTGCATGAGAAGCTCAAACAGTTGCAAGCGGGCGAGGAGGTCGTGCACAATGCGATCCTGGCGGAGGAGTCGCCGCGGCGAGGTCCGCGTGGCCGATCGCCGAAGTTGCGAAAACCCTAGGCGAATGGCCACTGTCGTTCAAGTAACACATGAATTTAGTCAGTCCGGTTGATGCGTTTCATATGGAAGAAGTCGACATTCAAAGCTTGCGGAGGCGGGCGCGAGTTCTCGCTGAGATGGCTCGCGAAGAGGACTTGGGAACGGGAGATATCACCAGCGCCCTGCTGCCGGATCATGGGCGGACGCGATACCGACTGCTGGCTCGCGAACCGGGCGTTTTCGCGGGCCGGATCGTCGCCGAGGAGATCGTGCAGGCTTATGACGCCGACGTCACATTGGATTGGGGCAATGTGGCACGTGACGGCCTGGTTATCAATGAAGCTCCGATGGAATTGGCAAAGTTGGAAGGTCCCCGTCAGTGCATTCTCCAGATCGAGCGTGTGTTACTGAATTTTCTACAGCGATTAAGTGGAATCGCGACGGCCACGCGGGCGTTCAACGAGGCCGTGAAGGGAACGGGGGCGCGAATCTTCGACACGCGAAAGACGACGCCGGGATGGCGGCTGTTGGAAAAATATGCGGTGCGTTGCGGCGGCGGCTATAACCATCGAATGGGATTGCATGATGCCGTCTTGATCAAAGACAATCATCTAGCCGGTGTTGCTACAGATCGATTGGCCGCCCATGTTTTTTCGATGTTGAACCGGTTGGATGCGGGCGGTGTGCAACCTAAATACGTGGCCGTCGAAGCGGACACCCTACCGCAAGCGATCGAGTTGTTCAAAGTTGTTGGGATTCAGATCGTCTTGTTGGACAATTTTTCGATCGACGACCTGCGGGCCGCGGTTCAACGCCGAAATGATGAGGGGCTTCGGGGTCGAGTGGAACTGGAAGCATCCGGCGGGATCACGTTGCAGAACGTTCGAGCCGTCGCGGAGACCGGCGTGGAGCGAATCAGCGTGGGAGCGATTACGCATTCGGTCAAATCGCTGGACATGGCTGTCGAGCGGTAGCGGCGTCGTTGTGACATCAGGATGGGAGTTGCACCGGAAACGATTTTCGGCGGCAGGTGTGCGATCAATCAACGCGATCGATGGTTACGATGGGTGTGACACTGGGCATTGAGACCTCCTGTGACGAGACGGCGGCGGCGGTCGTTGTCGACGGGAGGGAAGTGCGCAGCAACGTCGTGGCCTCCCAAGTGGACTTGCACGCCAAGTACGGCGGAGTGGTTCCCGAAATCGCATCGAGAGCACACATCGAGCGGATGGACGAAGTGATTCAAGAGGCGATGTCTGTCGCGAAATGCACGTCTGCGGATATCGATGCCATCGCGGTGACGCATCGGCCCGGGCTTTCCGGGTGCCTGTTGATCGGCGTGACGGCTGCGAAGGCGATGAGTTGGGCATGGAATAAGCCGCTGGTGGCGGTGGATCACGTGCAGGCCCATGCTTGCAGTCCGGCGATCGGCATCGAGGACGAGCTATGGCCCGCGGTGGCGCTGGTCGTGTCGGGCGGTCACACGTCGCTATTCAAAGTTCACGATTTTCTGTCGATCGAAATGATCGGTCAGACGACCGATGATGCAGCCGGTGAGGCGTTCGACAAAGTGGCGACCATTTTGGGGCTGCCGTATCCCGGTGGGCCGGCCATCGACCGGTTGGCGAAGTCGGGCCGGGCGAACGTTTGCGAATTCCCACGGACCATGCTGGAACACGATTCATTGGATTTTTCGTTTTCGGGGATCAAGACAGCCGTGCTGTATGCCGTGAATGGGCCCGGAAAGACCAGCGGCGGACTGGAACGATTAACCGATGCGCAAATCGCCGACATGGCTTGGGGATTTCAGGAGGCCGTCGTCGACGTATTGGTGGCCAAAACGATGCGTGCGTTGGACCGGACCGGCTGGTCCTGTGTTTCGCTGAGCGGAGGAGTGGCTGCCAACCGCCGTTTGCGGGAAAAACTTTCGAACGCGTGTGCAAAGCGCGGAGCGAGATTCTATGCGGCCAAGATGGAATATTGTATGGACAACGGCGCCATGATAGCAGCACTGGGAGCCCATCTTTTTCGGGCGGGGCATCGAGCGACGCTTGAATTGGATGTGGCTGCCCGTTAGCACACTCCGGCGCGTCAGGGCCATTTTGCGGCGACTCCCAGACGCGGAGTGCCCATCCCAATTGATGAAAAACGACGCCCGCACTGACCGCGTTCGATTGACCGTTCGCGGGTGAATCCATAGACTGAGCGGTGGCAGCTTTGTTCATCGCGCCGGGGCTACGCGACCGGTCGTCGAGCCTGGAATCGTGCGAACGGGAGCCTTTCACTCGCTGTAACGAGCGCTAGAGACCCGTGATCGCCGCTCGCGACGTAACCACAGAACCGCAGAACAGGTGCGAAAACCGTTTCTGACGAGTTCAGACAACCCCTGCGAACCTACCTTATGGTTGATATTCCCACGAACCCCGTTCCCGCAAGTCGAGTGGCAACGCCACCGGCGGGTTTCAGAGGGCGTACCATTCTGCGTGCCGGCGGCTGGGCGGGAGGTGTTGTCGTCTCGGCTTGGATACTATCAGCGTTTTACCACCTCGCCATTTTCGTGCTGATGTATTTGATTCCCTGGCTTTCGGGGATCATCCAAGAACGTGTGGATTCGCCGCCGTTTGCGGCTGTGGTGGGTGATCCCGATGAACCGCTGGTCACGCTGACGGCATCGGATGACGTGACTTTCGAGTCGGCTGAAAACGAACTGAAACCACCACAGTTTGAACCCAAGCCCGAAGAGCAATTTGCCCAGATTCGACCTCGCAAAGCATCGGCGCTTTCCGTATTGGGATTGGGGGTCGGCGGCGGTCCGACAAACGGGTTTGACCTGAACCTGGCGGCGGGCGACGCGGGGCCGGAATTTTTCGGGTTGGGTGGACAGGCACGCGGCGCTAGGAATATCGCCTACGTGGTGGATCGGTCGGGTTCAATGTTGACGACGTTGCAAGGCGTGAAGAAGGAACTGGTCGAATCCATCAGCAAACTGCGGCGAACGCAAAAGTTTCACGTCATATTCTTCAATACCGGGGCTCCGCTGGAAAATCCGCCTCGCCGGATGGTCAATGCGATTCAAGCGCACAAGAATGACACGTTTGAGTTCATCGAGCAGATCACAGCCGGCGGCGGTACGGATCCTCGATTGGCCGTCCGCCGGGCTTTCGCCGTTGAACCCGATTTGGTCTACTTATTGACGGACGGCGAGTTCGATCCGCAGCTCGTTGACGTCCTGAATCAGCTTAATCGCAATCGGCGCGTACGAGTCTTCACGATCGCATACGTCAGTCGGGCCGGGGCTGACTTGTTGGAGCGGATCGCCCGTGAACATAACGGCGAATTTCGATTTGTTTCGGAAGATGATATTTTCTAATGATCGCCATCCGACAATCGCGACCCGTCGCGCGAATGTTCGAGGGTCGAAATAGACCGCCGGCCATGGCGTAGCTGTAGCTCGCGCTACGGCGTATGACTTGTAAAAATGTGAAGCATGTTATTGATGCACCGCGGAATTCATCGGTCCCGTCAATATTTCCTGATCGCAACCGCAGCTTCGTTGACGGTGGCTGGGACGACGTTGGCCGACCGAATCGATGCGGAATCAGTATCGCACGATCAGATTCGGATTGTCGACCTGGAAGGTCCGCAGATTTCGTTTCGATCCCCTGCGGGCCGTCTCGAAACGATTGACCTGGTCGCCGTCACGCAGTTGCACGTCGATTCGATCGGCACGCTTGAGGATCTGAACGAGGCTGAGCGTCTGGCAGCGGAGAACAAGCATGATCAGGCCATCCGTCATTATGAGCGGGCGGTTCGTGTGGCATCCTCCTTTTGGGAGAGATTGGCGCGGGCACGACTGATTCAAGCATGCGATCGCGCGGATCGTATTGAACTGTTGACGACGCATTTTGTAGAGCTGCTGCATGATGAAGCGTTGGGTGCGCCGCTGGCTGCCGCGCTATTGCCCGTGAACGCGCCGGAGCAATCGCGCGAGGTGGAGCGTGCGTTTCAAACGATTGACAGCCGTCTGGATCGGATGGCTTCGCAGAGTGGGCGCATCGTGCTGGAAATGTTGAGGTTCGTGATTGCAGACCGGACAGGTCACGATCGCGCTGCTGCCTATGCCGAGAGCCTCGTCAACCAACCGGTGCCCATGGCTGTGGCCACACGAGCGGTCTATCGCGTGCGGGGCTTGGCTCTGAAGCGGTGGATGATCGCGGGTGACAGGGATGCGGCGCTTAAGATTCTGAATGCGGATTTACAACAAGCGCCGCGCGAATTTTTGCCGGAATTGTTACTGGTCAAGGCGGCCTCGTACTTGTCGGGAGCGCAGGATCAAGATTCGCTGTACGAAGCCGGGTGGGCGGCGATGCGCATCGTGATTCATTATCCCGATGACGAGTTGGTTCCGGAAGCGTTGGTTTTGGCGGCGGAAGCACACGCCCGAATGGATCGGTTGCCCACGGCGATGCGTTTGATTGACGAATCGCTGCGGCACGCGAGAATCCGTTCCGCGGTCCGGGAGCGGGCCACTTTGATGCGGTCGCAAATGGAGAATGGTGAAAAAAGGTGAAACTGAAATTTGAATCCGACAACGGCTACGGGCGAGTTGGCGGAGGAACATCGATTTTGAAGCGTGTTCTAGTGATGGCTTGCATAGCCGCCGCGTTGGGCTTGTATTCCGCGCCGGCGTTGGGGCAGGACGGAACGGTCGATGGCGGCCGATCGCTGAGCGTCTTCGATCATTTTCTCGTGAAGGGTGGATTGATTACGTGGCTCATTCTCGTGCCGTTATCGGTGACCACGGTAGCCTTGACGCTGGAATACTGTCTCACCATTCGCCGGGGAACGTTGGTACCCCCAGACGTGTATGCCGCAATCTCGGAATCCATTGGTCAAAAGGACTATGCCTCCGCGATCGAGCACGCCTCGCAGGATCCCAGCATGCTGGCGGGCGTGGTCCATATGGGTCTGATGGAATCGGGAAATGGTTTCGCAGCCATGCAGCGATCGGTCGAGGAATCATTGGAGGAGCGTTCGGCACGACTGTTGCGGAAGATTGAGTATCTCAATGTCATCGGCAACATCAGTCCCATGGTCGGATTGTTTGGCACGGTATACGGCATGATAAGCTTGTTTGCGTCTATTCGTGAAGCGGGGGGCATGCCCGAGCCGGCCCGCATCGCCGATGACATTTCCATCGCCCTGGTTACGACCTTTTGGGGGCTGCTCATCGCCATTCCCGCGCTAAGCGTCTTCGCCCTGTTTCGCAATCGTATCGACGTACTGACGGCGGAATGCGCCTTGGCTGCCGATCGGTTGCTCTCGCCATTCAAACCGGGCGCACCGGAGCTGGGAAGGAAACGGGTGGATCTGAAAGACGCCGCCGTCAAACCGCTTGAAGGCGAAACAACATCGGCTGGACCACGGCAGTCCGTACCACAGCCATAGGACCGATTCGACCATGAAGCGAACCATTCCCACATCGACCGCACGAACCCGCTTCATCCCTCAGCGATCGCGCCCATCGTTGACTTTCAACATGGCGCCGATGATCGACGTCGTTTTTCTTCTCATTATTTTCTTCGTGCTGGTCAGCACGTTCGCATCGGCGGAGCGATTGGAGATGGAGATTCCTGATCCGCAATCGAGTCAGGCCATGAACGTCAAACTGGAGAACCGCGTGATCATCAATGTCTTGCACGAGGGGTTTGACGCGAAACAGTTACCCGTCATCGGCTACAGCATCGGCGCGTCGCGCGTCGATTCCCTGCAAGACGTTTCTTCGCAGTTGGCCATGTATGCCAGCCTGGTGCCCGATCTGAAAGTCGTTATTCGTGCCGATCGGCGACTTCCCTACAAATCGGTACGAGAGGTCATGTCGTTGGTCGCCGAAAACGGCATCGAGAAAATGAACATCGTCGCCCACGTCGGGACGGGGCAGGGAAGTGAATGATGCACCGTTCGCGTTCTGATTCCAATGGCCACGGCGTCGTTCATTTTCAGCCTCGGCGGAAGCGCCTGCCCAAAGAGAGCATGGTGCTGACGCTCAACTTGGCCCCGATGGTAGACGTTGTCTTTTTGTTGCTTACTTTTTTTATCGCCACGACGACCTTCAAACGTGCCGAAGGGATTCTTCCGTCGCAATTACCGCGACTGGTCGGGCAGGCGAACCACGTCGAATTGCCCGTTACACCCATCGTCATCCACTTCGTAGGAACGGGCCCTGAACCGGAGGATTTTGCCATTCGACTCGAAAGATTTGCCAAGTCTCCCGCGACGATTCACGAGGTGTTTGACTTCCTCGTAGACCTGCAATCGCAACCAGGTTTCGACGCCGAGACGCCTATTATCATACGATCCGGGGATGACGTGAGGTGGGATCACGTCGTGGGATGTTGGAACGCCGCCGTTCGCGCAGGCTGCCGCCGCATAACCTTCGGTGTGCAATGAAGGCCGTTCATCCAATTCGCCAGTTGCGTCGATCAACAGCCGGTGTGTTTCTGCTGTTGCCGGGGCTTCTTGCGCTGTCCACATTCGGTCAATCATCGCCAGCGCCCGAAAGACAACGATTCAACGATGACGAATTCTACAAGGGTCTCAAAAAGCGAGGTCTGACGGACCTGCTCGCTCGATACCTGGTGCGATTCCCGCCGGAAGATCCCACAGCCGCGTTGTTGTTGCAGCGGGATATTCGGCTTGCCCAGTTTGTCGATCCGTCGCTGTCATTGGAAGAACGTCTATCCAGCCTTTCGCAAGCCAACCTGCTCTTGGAGGACTTGATCAAGCGACTTCCCGAACATCCGCAAAATGAAGCCTGGCGAATGGAATTGGGATCGTCCTTGATTTACCAGGAGGCTGAACGATTGATCAATCGCCTCCTCTATTTCGGAGGAACCGACGCCGATCGTGCCGAATTAGCCGCCCTGATGGTTCGGGCCGTTCAGGTTCTGGGTGATTTGCATTTGGAACTGGCGAAGCGATACGACGGCCTCGATCATTTGCCCGCCGCTGAATACGATCGCATGGAACGGCGCGGCGAGATCGACCGCCTGGAATCCGAATTCGCCCGGAGCGAATACTTGCTGGCTTGGTCACGATTTTATCGAGCCATCGCCGTTGGTGCGGAATCGCTCGCCGGTCGCGAAGACCTGCGCGAGGTATTGGACTATCTGGTGAATCGCTCGGGACTTCTGCACATTCCGCATTCCCAAACGCATTATCAAGCCCAGGCGCTCATTCTGGCCGGAATGGCATATCGACGTTCGGGAGACTCCCGAGCGGCCCGAAAATATTTGACCGAAGCAGGACAAGTCGTGGCGGGCATCCTCGAAGATGCCGAGCGACAGCAGCTCGATTGGGTCGTGATTCTTTCCAACCTCGAATTGGCGCGAAGTTACGTTGACACGAAGGACTTCGCGTCGGCCCAAGGCGCTTTGGATCGATTGCGCGAACATTTCAGAATCGCGGGGAGTGACTTCGGACAAAACCTGATGGTCGCTCTGTTGGAGTTTTCTGTCTATCGCAGGCAAGCGGAGATCGCCCACTCGCTAAATCGGAAAACCGAAGCTGAAGCCATTCGCAGTCGGGCGGTCCATGGCCTACGCGCATTGGCCGGCGAATGTGCCTCCGACCAAGACCAGGTCTACGCCGCGCTCTATGACTTGTACGGGCAGGACGTCGCCACCGATGAGTTGGTGCCTTTCGAGCGATGTGCGTTGTTGGCCGGGCTGCTGGGTGAAGCTGAGGAACTGCGGTCACAATTATCCGAATCATCCTCGCTCGACGCCGCCGATACCACTTCACTGGACGACCGTCGCCGAAAATTGTTGGAAAAAGCAGTTTCGATCGCAGGCGAATTGGCCGAGGCGGATTCAGCGGTCCCGGATGAGCTGCGGGCGGAAGCGGGGTTTAATCTGGGCGTAGCCCTGTTCCAGCAGGGAAAGCGATTGGAGGCGACGACGGCTTTTGAACGAGTGGCCCGGGCCCATCCGCGAAATGAAACCGCACTGCAAGCCGCGACGTTGGCGGTGCAGATCGCCCGCGAATTGCAGGAAGACCCCGCGCTGAACCAACATCCTGCGGTGGCGGAGGCCTATCTCAACGCACTCACCACCTTGACGCGTGATCACGCGGATTCCGAAGCGGGTCAGTATTGGCGATTTTTTCATGGTCAACAACTCGCGTCGTCGGGTCAGTTTGACGCGGCTGCCGCATCCTTTTCACAAGTGAAGCCAGACCATCCGTATTTTGCGGAGTCTCAATTTCTCGCCGCCCAAGCCGTCTTCGATGCGCTGTCAAACATGCCCCGTCACCGCCCGGAGGATACATTGAATATCCAAAGGAAATCGGGCGACGTCATCTTGGCCATTCGTCACGCGATCCGCCAATTGGACGAACAAGCCGTCAACCGGCGGTCGGAATCCGAACGGGCCTTGCGAGATAATCTGAAGGCTCATGCGGTGGTGCTGCTCGGTGAAGTCTACGCGTTGGATGGGGTGGAGCGCTGGGACAAAGCCGTGGAGGCGGTCGAGGAGTTCGAGAACCGACATCCGGAACAGGACAATCTCCTGGGCCGCGTCCTCCGAGTGCGCATGCTGTCATTGGAAGGGCTTGGTCGACATGATGAAGCTGAGAGTCTGATTCCCAAGTACGTTGTCACGGATCCGCATGGAGCAGCCGCGACGTTGCAAGGATTGTTCGAGGCCATTCGCGACGAAATCCGACGCGATCGTGAAATCGGGCGAAGCGAGTCGGCCCGCGATCGAGCGGAAACGGCTTTTGTGATTGCCGGCGGGCTATACGAACTGGCAACCGAGCAGCCGGATAGATTCCCGGCAGACGTGCGCTATGCCTTGCGAATTCAAATGGCGGAATCGGCGCAGGAGAAGCGAGACTTCGCCCGAGCACTGGAACTGTTTCGCCAATGTTTCAATGAGAGTGAAGCCGGGCGTCACGGTTTGAAGAGCGGAGACGCCCGCGCGATTCGTGGAATGGCCGACGCATTGTTCGAACTGGGCCGGTTTCGTGAGGCCCTCCCCCTTTTCAATCGACTGTTCAAGGGAACGGAACCAGGCACACGACAGTGGTGGTCGGCATTGCTGATGGATCTCACCTGCCGCACGGAAACAGGCGAAGAGCCGAAGGACATCATTAAGAGTATTCAGCAACAGAAGTTCTTCGACGCAGAAATGGGCGGCCCTGATATGCGGCGACAGTTCGATGCACTCTTGACTCGCAATGAGCGAGAGGTGGAAAAAACTTGACGGATCGAACCAGCCTCAACTTTTTGCGATTGGATGCAGACCGGGCATTGCTGCTCCTGATCGATCTACAGGAAAAACTGGTCCCCCTGATCGCCAATCGCGGCCCCATGCTCGAATCCATCGAACAGTTAGTGCACGGCGCGAGGCTGTTCGGCCTTTCGATCTGCGTCACGGAACAGTACCCACGAGGGATCGGCCACACCTGCGACAGCGTCATGAAGTCGCTCGAGGGAGCGGACGTGCCGATATTTGAAAAATCTGCGTTTAGCTGCTGGGGCGACGATGACTGGCGCGCTCACATCCGCACGCAGCATTGCGAGCAGTTGATCCTTGCCGGGATCGAGTCGCACGTGTGTGTTCAGCAGACCACGTTGGATTTACTTTCCCGGGACTATCAAGTATTCATTTGTGCCAATGCGATAGGGTCGCGCCGAGTTTTCGACCACGAAGTGGCGATTCATAGAATGCGGCAGGCGGGTGCGATCATCACGACCGTGGAAAGCGTGTTGTTCGAATTGTGTGAGCGATGCACCGATTCCCGATTCAAATCGATGATTGAATGGATCAAGCAGCGTCGAGAATCCGATTAGGCGATAGGCTCCCTTTCGAAGGAATAGGTTCATTTTCGAAGGAGCAACCGAAGAGCGCCCGACAGTTTCAGAGCTGCGACCGTGAGGGAGCGATTTTACTGTCTATTCGAATGACAGATCGGTCAATGTGTTGGGCACTCAAACTTTGGGGTTACGCCCGTGACGATGAAAGACGAATATGGGGATTTGGACGATCCGCACGCACCGCTTCAAGAAGATTTGATCGACGCGGAGAAAGATGACGAATGCCTGGAGTGTCCGTCTTGCGGATCGGAGATTCACGAAGACACGCAGAAGTGTCCGTATTGCGGCGACTGGATTGTCCCCCATCAGGCCGCCGCGGAGCAGCGTCACTGGATTTGGATTCTGGCTGCATTGATGGCCATTTTGGGAATCGTTTGGATTTCCGTGCGCTGATTACAGATTCAACAGATACTACGAATCCAACGATGGGCCGGTTGGAACGGCAATTCTGATGCCATTGCCATTGGACAGTGGGCTAAGATGCCTTCAGTGTCACTACAACCTGACCGGGTCTGAAGGTCAATTGTGTCCCGAATGCGGCTGGGTAGTTGATCCGAAACTACTCCATTTCGTTCACAGCACACCACAACCGGCAGCCACTCGAATTTTGGTGGCACTTCTGAGCCTCTTGATGGCATTGCTTGTGTTTGGGCTGCTTTCGCTTTCCGTGGCGATTGGACCGGGATTCAGCACTCCGTCGCCCATTGCGACAGTGTTTCTACTGTCGATCGTTGCCTGCGGAGCGTTGCATGTCTGCGTCGCATTTGTCTGTTTCACCAGGCGCGATGCCTGGCCGATTTGTTGCCCTTGGCTCCTACATGCCAGCCGATGGGTCGGGCCGGTGCAGATTATAGTTACGCTTGCCTTTATGAGCACAATGATTCCGAGCGCCGTCGCCGGGCCGGTCGACTTTCTTCTTTATTTCACGTTTTTCGCCATGCCAGGCCTGACGTTGGTGATCACTTCGCACGTTGCGCTCACGAATAGACCACTGGGCATTCGACACTGGCGTACAAAATTTGCGCGACATGCGGAACCCGAAGCCGTATGCACGCCATTCTGGATCGAAGCCGCTGGACTTTTTTCGGCGACAAGCGTACACGTGACCCGCGACGAAACCCCGGAACAGGTCCATTCCACCGTCGATTCCCTCATTGAGGCCACGTGGGTTCAAATGAACACCATTGCCAACGAACAGGGCCGTTTACTTCATGATAGTTTGCTGGGAAGTCTGCGCGGCGTCGCAACTGATGGCCACACGCTTGTACTCGTCTTGGGTCAGACGTCATATCGCCGATTCGTCGGCACCAATCTTTACAACGCCGCGGAAGTTACCAGAATCGGTAGACAATTTTTGGCCAATCCGTTGGGCACATCGGCGCTCATCTTGACCGCCGACCATTGCCTGATGCTCGGACGGCGGAACCACCGCGTTCTCTTCCACGCAGGTCACGTGCACACTTGCGGCGGCATGTTGGAGGTGACCGATTGCGGTTTCGATGGGACCTATGATGTATTTGCCGCCATCAGGCGCGAAATCTGCGAGGAACTGAGCGTCATTGCCGACGAAGTGGGCGAAGTATTCTGCACGGGCTTGGTTCGAGACGTGGCCATCGTTCAGCCGGAGTTGTTATTCGACGCACGTGTGAACCTCACGCGGCGGGCGGTTCTGGAGCGGTTCTCGGCGGAAAACGATCCGGAACATTCCGATTGGCTCGCCTGCGACGATCTGCCCGAGGCGGTGGTTCCGTTCATCCAACGCACTGAACTCATCACGCCCGTGGCCACCGCCGCGCTTCTTCTCCATGGCCGATGCAACTGGGGAATCGATTGGTATGAATCAGCCGCCTACGTCTTGTTCGGCGACCTGCCCCGCCAAGTGCCGAAGGTCAGCCATTCGGTTCAACCCATGAACGCCTGACGGTTACAGAGCCGCGACGTGAGGGAGCGGTCTTCTCCTGTTTAGTAGCGAGTGCTTGCCTATGCGCGCGGCTCGTCCGGATGGCCCAGGAGCTCTAAACATGGGGGCAGCTTGATCCACCAACCACACGCCGGAACTTGACCGCCTTCCATCCCAACCTTACTCTTACGCCACAAAGGCCGATATCCCAATGATCGGTCAATGGACATTCATTGGACCCCAGCGGAGGTGATCATCATGGGATTGCTCGACAAACTACGCGGTGAACTGGTAGACATCATCGAATGGATGGACCACACGCGTGACACGCTCGTCTGGCGTTTCCCCAGATACCACAACCAAATAAAAAACGGAGCCCAGCTCATCGTCCGGCCCGGGCAGATGGCCATCTTCGTTCATCGTGGGCAAATCGCCGACGTCTTTCAACCGGGTCAATTCGTGCTTCGCACCGACAATCTACCCATCCTTGGTACCCTGCAAGGGTGGAAGCACGGATTCGAAAGCCCCTTCAAAGCCGAGGTCTATTTCGTTTCCACTCGACAGGTCACCGAACTCAAATGGGGCACGCCAAATCCCATCATGCTCCGCGACGCGGACTTCGGCCCCATCCGCCTGCGCGCCTTTGGTCAATACGCCCTCAAAGCCGTCGACCCCGTCGCGCTTCTCAAGGAACTCGTCGGCACCGACGACTCCTTCGAAGCAGACGAGGTCCACGAACTCCTGCGTTCCATGATTACGGCTTCATTCGCCGACCTGATCGGTGAATCGAAAATCGCCGCGCTGGACCTGGCCGCCAATTACCAAAACCTGTCCGAACAGTTGCGCAAAAGGGTTGTCGAACGTGTCGACGACGAATACGGCCTCGACGTGCCTCAGCTATTCATCGTAAACATCTCGCTTCCCGAAGCCGTCGAGAAGGCCCTGGACATGCGATCCAGCATGACCGTCATTGGCGATATGGACCGCTTCCAACAATATCAGATGGGTCAGGCCATGACCGCCGCAGCCTCCAATCCGTCGGGCGGCGGCGCGGCGGATGGATTGGGGCTTGGTATGGGGTTGGCCATGGCCAACCGCATGATACAACCGGGACTCGCCGGCATCGTTCCTCCGCCGCCGCCCGCGGCGGCATGGTACTTTGCGGTGAACGGTCGGGTCTTAGGCCCCTTCGATCCGAAACAATTCATCGCGACCATCTCACAGGGTCAGATCACCGCCGAAACACTGGTGTGGACCGCGGGAATGGCCAACTGGACCCCGGCGGGCCAAGCACCCCACCTGGCCCGCCAATTCGCAGCGGCATCGCCCCCGCCTCCGGTCAAGTAGCTGATCTCGTAGCCCACGACTTTCCACGCCCGTTCCGCGTCCTCACCGACTACACACCCACCCGCTGGTCGAAAAATTAACGCTACACTGATCTGCAATAATCAGGGCGACATAAGACATCCCTACATTGAGAATCGGTTCGTCCTTTGGTAAGGTAGGCATTCATCTTCCGCTTTTCCGGCACTAGCGAAATTCGCCTCACCGGGAGCCTACAGGAAAGAAGGGATTACAATGCAAAACGGTTTCTCTCGCGTGGTCGTGGTGTTGATTGCACTTGGCACGGCGACAGCTCATGCCGCGTCCCATTCATGGCGAGTGAATGAACTTTTCAGCAATGCGGATGGTACGATTCAGTTCGTCGAATTGAGAGAGTGTTGCGGGTTCACGACGGAACATGGCCTCGGCGGCAAAAACGTCAGAAGTGACGCGACCACTCTCGCGTACATTTTTCCCGCCAATGTCACCGGGGACACCTCTAACGAGCACATACTTCTGGCCACCGCTGCTTTCGCCGCACTGCCCGGCGCCCCCACGCCGAATCACATTATCCCCGCCAATTTTTTCCAGATTTCCGGCGACACGGTGCGCTACGCGACCGTTCAGGGTTATGACTTCTTCACGTTCGGTCCGGGCGTTTTGCCCACCGACGGTATTAATTCCATCCAGTTGACCGCATTCGCCCCGCCCAGTGACACGTTCATCATCGCGCCCAACACGCCGACCAATTACATGGGGACGCCCGGGTTCGTCAACGCCGGATGCATCGACAACGACGGCGATGGCTACGGTGATCCGGGCAACGCGGCCTGTCCGAACGGGAATCTCACTGATTGCGACGACGGCGACATGGACATTCATCCCGGTGCAACGGAGCTGTGCGAAGATAGCATCGACAACGATTGCGACACGTTTACGGATTGCGATGACTCGAATTGCGACGGTGAACTAGCGTGCATCGTCGTTCCCGCCGCGGACAATCTGCCGGTGATGGTCTTCTGCCTGCTCCTGCTCTCCGTCGGGACCGTCGCCATCCGATTGCGAAAGCCCGCGACCTGACGCATCCGTTGGCCGCGAACCACGGGATCGAATCGCCCCGGCGCGTGCCGCGGGGTTGTCAACTCGGCCTTTCGGCGATGGCAGACTTGGCGGCTGCACTGCGTTCGTGCTCTCGCGCCGCGCGCGAATCAATTCATCGATTGTCTTTCAGGTTTTGGGGTTTCCCGTCAACGTAGGCGATACCGCATTCCAGGCATCGACCATTTCCCACCATGGCCACGGCACAAGTTTCGCACCTCTTGAGCGTTTCGACGGCTTTCAGCAGCCGATCGAAATGCACGCTCGCCTGATCGTATTCGTCTTTGTTGCGGCATCGAACGTTTCCCACCCAACCGATTTTGCAACTTTCACACCACCCCCATCGTTCCGTCTTGGATCGGCAGCTCGTGCATGAAATCGTCGCGACATCGACGGCGGCGCCCCGCCCCACGTGATACGTCAGTCGCGACACATAAGCCTGCCCGTCAATGTACCCCAGCTCACAAGAGTCGCAAAAACCGCCGGTCTTGACCAGATCACGACACGTTTGACATCGAATCGCCTGGGGATCGACGTCATGACCATGGGCATCCAGCGTTTCATATAACAAGTGCGAGGCGATCTTCAGTCCAGCCACGTAGCCCACCCGGCAGGACTGACACCATCCATTTGTCATCCTCGCCTTTTCGCATCGACAGGGCCTGGGCGGTTCATCGCCCATCATCGGCGCAGTGTTGAACATCATAAAAGCCATGCCCAACGCAAATCTCGAATATCCAACCAATAGCATCGCCCATCTCCAAATCCGGCGCCAAAAATGCGAAACCGCCGCCACGAACGCACCACGAAAATCGCCCACCATCTGTCATTCTGCACCTGCGATTCTATCCACTTCGGTCCGCATCCCAAAGTCAGAATCGTCAACATCTCAAATGTCTTTCAAGGTCACAAAAACTTGCGCTGCTGAACTTTCCGCCAAGGCGCAAAACGGCTACGCTCAAACGCAGAACCGAAGCAACTGATCTCGCCTGCCTGTGGTGACGACTGGGCGTGCATGAACAAGAAGATGGACGACGTGAACGACCCTGAAACCGCGCAATCGGCATCATCGACGCCGTCTGATGCGGCCGTTGCCACCGCCCATGTCTTCTCCCGCGCATTCCCCTGCGAATCTTGCGGCGCTGATCTAACCTTCAACATCGGAACACAATCACTCAAATGTCAACACTGCGGGCATGTCAAGAAAATCGATCTCGATCCCCAAGCCGTCGTGGCGGAACAGGACTTCCCAGCCATGATGGCCATCTTGGCCGAGCAGCATGGCCAAGGTCGCGAAAAAATCGCCGACGTTCACGAAGTCACCTGCCGCTCGTGCGCCGCCACCGTTCGATTCACCGGCACGCTTACCAGCAGCGAATGCGCGTATTGCGGCGTCCCGTTACAACGGGCCGACGCCCATCAAGCCGAACAGCGAATCCCTGTCGATGGGTTGTTGCCGTTCACCCTTGACCGCCCCCAGGCACGTACAAACCTCACCGATTGGACCCGGTCCCGATGGTTCGCACCCAATGAATTCAAGCGCCGCGGCGTACAAGGGCGATTCAGCGGCGTCTACCTTCCCTATTGGACCTTCGACTCGCTTACGTTCAACCACTACGTCGGCGAGCGTGGCCAACACTACTGGGTCACCGTAGGTTCCGGAAAAAACCGTCGTAGCGTACGACAGACCATCTGGCATCCCGCGTCAGGCCAATTCCAACGCTTCTTCGACGACGTGCTGGTCGTTGCAGGCACCGGTCTTCCAACCAAGCGGCTGACGGCCCTTGAACCTTGGCCTTTGCACAAATGCATGCCCTACACGCCGGCAGCATTGGCCGGCTTGCTCGCCCGGACGTATGACATCCAGCTTGATGCCGGTTTCACCGAGGCGCAGGCCCGCGTACGCATCGAATTGGAGGCGGACGTTCGACGTCGGATCGGTGGAGACGAGCAACGCATTCACTCCCTCGACACCCGTTATGACGCCGTAACCTTCAAACATCTCCTCTTGCCCGTCTGGATGCTGGCCTACCGCTTTCATAAGAAGACCTATCAAGTCGTCGTCAACGCCACCACCGGCGAGGTGCAAGGCGATCGCCCCTATAGTTGGATCAAAATCACGCTGGCTGTCCTTGCCGCCCTTGCCGCCCTAGCCACCGCCTTCATCATCGCAAAAATGACATAGCATTCGCCGGCGGCGGACGCGACTTCTTGGATCGGTATTGATTCCGAACGAACTTCGCGATAAACGTGGCCACATGCAGGTCTGGGCCATCATCGTCGATTCCTTCCGCGAGGCCAAGGATCGCAAGATCTTTTGGATCATGATCGCGCTGAGCGGAATGGTCGCCGCCTGCATGTTCTGCATTTCATTCAACCAGCAGGGGTTGGACGTGCTGTTCGGGACTTTCACGTTCGAGATTCCGAATTTTCCCACGGGTGGACCTGACGCGAAATCCTACATCGCCTCCATCATGGTCCACGCCATCGCCGACAGCACCATGGGTTGGATCGGGATTATCCTCACCCTCATTGCCACCGCCTCCACATTTCCAACGTTGATGGAACGCGGCTCCATCGACATCACCTTGGCCAAGCCCATCACTCGAACCAAGCTTTTCTTGGCCAAGTACGCCGCAGCCATGGTCTTCGTGCTCGTTCAAGCCGCCATATTCGTCGCGCTCACGTTCTTGGTGGCCGGCATCCGCTGGCAATTCTGGATGTGGACGTATTGGTGGTTCGTTCCGCTCTTCGTCCTCTTGTTCAGCTACATCTTCTGTTTCTGCGCCCTGTTTGCGATGATCACCCGTCGCACCGTGCCCGCTTTGCTTTTGACCTTGTTCGCTTGGATTCTGATCATGACACCCCAGGCTCTGCGCACCATGCTTGAGACGGATACGTTCCCCAACGTCCCGCCACAATGGCGGCGTCTCGCTACTGGCGCCTATTGGATCGTGCCGAAGACCCAAGATGTTCCCATCATCGCCGCCAAACTGATGAACGCCGCACCGGCCACCGACGCCTTCGTCATGCCCATCGCGTCATCCGACGCGGAACGCCACTCCGTAACGAGTGCCCGTGACGCGGAACAGCGAATCACGGATGAATTGAGCATCGTCAAGTCTGTCGGTTCTTCATTGGCTTCCGAAGCCGCCGTCGTCGCGTTCGCACTCCTGATTTTTCGCCGTCGCGATTTCTGACCAGCGCCGTTGGTTCAGCTTGGCTCCTACCGAATCCGCTCCGGTGATCGCACCCCCATCGCTAGCAAAGATCAGAACTTCTTCGAACGACATCCTTGTCTTGTGGGCCTGCATGCACGTCATTCGCAAGCCAGCCGTCCAAAAATGCGATTGGCCACAGTCGCTTTGATATCCGTTGTGTTTGTCCCTATGATGGACACATTGATCGGGAAGCACTCGCCTGAATCCCGCTCCGCGCGTACGGACGGAGTTGTTCGGCTGGCGTGGATTTATGGCGACTACAACATTCGGGGCGTGGCGCAGCCTGGTAGCGCGCCTGCTTTGGGAGCAGGAAGTCGCAGGTTCGAATCCTGTCGCCCCGATTTTGAGCGGCCAAGCCGCTCAAAATCGAGAGCAGGAGAGAGGAGAAAGGAAAAAGTTGACCAGGCAAGACCCGCTCTCGTAACGAGTGGGCGCCCCTGGGGCGGATGTGCCCTCTCCTGCGGTCTCCTTTCTACTTTCTCCTGTCGTCCGGTATCATCCGGCCATGCCCTTCGCCTTCGAGAAGCTGATCGTCTATCAGCAAGCCGTCACCATCGCCGCGCTCACCGACAAATCCGTCATTCCGGCGAAAGCCGGAATCCAGAAAAGTTTGCACCATGAAACAGCCGTGCGTGTACATCCTGGCCGGCGGTTGCAACCGCACGCTGTGCGTCGGCGTGACTTGTTCCAAGTTCTGTTGTGAATTCCTGGATTCCGGCCTGCGCCGGAATGACGGGCGGCGTCAGTTGACCGACGCCGTCACGTTGACCGGCGCCGGAATGACAGACGCCGTCACGTTGACCGGCGCCGGAATGACAGACGCCGTCAGTTGACCGGCGCCGCCTGCTCGCTGAACAATGACTTCCCGCAAAAAATTCCTTGCGCAATCAGGCGCTACCCTCGTTCCGGGAATACGTTTTCCGGCACCTTGAGATACTTGGGCTGTCCGTGGATAATCGTGCCGTCGTGTCTATGAAACGAGACGATAATCATGATCTCGTGGCCACGGACCTCGGCATTTTCCCAGTTCAGCCTGAATCCATATCCCCACCCATATCGCTTCCGTTGTCGTCCGCGAAAGGTCTGGGCCTGTTGCGTATCGAATGACCATTTCTTGACGGGCGTGCGGGTTTGCTCTCCCGAATCGGATTTGTCGATGCGGAACATTTCGATCTGCATGATACCGTCGCCGAACACGCCCAGCTCACTATCCCGCGCGGTTAGAAAAACACTGAACTTGATGCCCTGGGGCAAATGGGTCGGCGGGCTGTCGAAATTGAGCCACAGGTGCTGCGTATTGTAAAAGGTGCTGACGCGATTGATGTCCCGCCGACCCTGTGGAGCCAATGTTTGGCAGCCCGAACCGTTGATCATGACGGCGATTCCAATCAACGCTGCAAATTTCTTGGCCATCGGTGGTTGTCCTGATTAGAAAACACAAGCATCAAATGGTTGTACCACCAATGCCGGTCGCGGGTGACAGTTCGGATCGGAAATATCGCGGATTTCATCGGAACAATTGGAGATCACGCCATGCCATTCGAAGGCTTTCAGGATCGATGGATCTTCAAGTCATTCCGCCAAGACATTAGGGTTGATTTCGAACCAGTCGTGGGCCGTAGGTCGGTCGATTCGCATTTTGCGACAGTGTTTGAGTATCACCGATGGAAACGGTCGGACGCGGTGGCCCATAACGTTTGGGAACCGGTCCATAGATCGTCTTTTCAGTTTCGGGAGACTCGATAGCGGTCGGCGCGGGCGTGCCTTCTCGCAACGGACCCAACAGATCGTCCTCCGGTCGAATGCGTAAGCCCTGCATCAGCGGATGTCGGCGGAGTCGTTCGGGGAATCGGCCCGTGCGGTCGCGCTCTTGTTCGGACATCCAGCGGAGTTCCTGTTCGTTTCGCAACACATTGACCGTTAGAACGATCAACAGCTCGGTCTTGGTCGCGTTCTTGGTCGTCGTTTTGAATAGCTCGCCCAGAACGGGAATATCCCCAAGCCAGGGGACCTTGATCTCCGAATTCTGAATGTTCTCGGTGATCAAGCCGCCGAGAATCACGGTCTCTCCGTCCTTCACCGTGACCGTTGTTTCAGCCGATCGTTCAGAAAACACGGCTGCGTTCAGCCCCTCCGCCACCTGCAATGACTGATTGCTGATTTGGGAAATCTCCGGGCTGATTTCCAAATTGACGTAGCCATCAGGGTTAATATGGGGGATGACGTCCAGGATGATACCGACTTCCTCGTATTGGATCGTGGTGGAGCTTTGACCGCCTGCGCTCGTTTGACCGGATACGATGGGGACTCGGTCGCCAATGGTGATACTACCTTCAGCGTTGTTCTGCACCAGAAGCGTTGGCCTCGAAAGGACTTCCAGTTGCCCCTGCGATTGCAACGCCCGGAAAAGGAAACTGAAATCTTCACCGGAGACGGTCAGCGTCAAGCCGCCGAATCCGACGCCGGCAGCACCGATATCCGTTCCCGTGATAACGTCAAACTGATCACCGAGGATGACGCCGTTCGGTCCCACGGTGGCCCGTTCGCTGAAATTCAGATCTTGGGCGGCGAATTCTACTCCCAACTCGAATTGGTCGTCGATGGACACCTCCGCGATCAGCACGGAAATCATCACCTGCGGCTCGGGCTTGTCAATCTGATGCACCAAGTCCATGTAACGCTGATAATTGCGCTGGCTGGCGCCCAACAGAATGGAATTGCTGTCCTCGTCGCTGACCACGGTGACCTGTTTGTCCGCCCGCCGGCGGATCGAAACTTCGTCGTCAAGTTCACTCAGCAGTTGATTCTCGGCTTCAGTGAAGGCGGTAAGGGCCGCCGCGATGGCGGGGGCGGGAATCGTCCGGGGGTTGTAAACGTCAACGACTCGCTCCTCGATGTCCAGCGCGTCCAACTCGGTCACGAGTTTCGCCACCATGACCAAATCGATGGCATTGCCGGCAGCGATCACCGTGTTCGTTCGGCGATCCGCAGTGAATCGCAACTTCGTTCGCGCCGTTCCGCCTTCACCGCTCGGAGCAGCGGCAGCCGCGCCGCCTTCACCCCCACCGAAGACCAGTTGACTTTCCAAATCACCCTCGCCGCTGCTATCGGTCCCGAAAATGTCTTCCAGCTTGGTAACGATTTCGTCCGCGTCCGCATTGATCAACGGGAACAAACGAATCTCCGCCGTCACGGGCTTGACCCGATCGAAATCGACGATCATCGCCTCCAAGAGGTCCATGCTCTCCGCCGGGGCCAAGACCATCAACGAGTTCGTCCGCGGATCAGCCGTGATGGTAATGTCCTGCCGCAGAAGCTTTCGAATAATTTCAGTACCGTCTTGCAGCGTCTGCCTGAACGACAGTATCACCGCGTTCTCTTCATTGCTCTCGCCGCCCGTCAATGTCTCCGTCAGGATGTCGGCGAAGTCCTCCGCCAAGGCTTGTTTGAGCCGCACGACTTTGACCATCATTTCCATCGCGGGTCGAGTGGTGTCGAGCTTTTCGACGATGGTGGCGATGTTCTCCATTTCAGACGCCGACGCCCAGACGACAATGGAGTTGCTTCGCTCGTCGGCTTGAACGGCGATGGCGTCCGCCCGACCCGATGCCCCCTCAGCCTGCTGCTGGAATAACTGATCGAGTGTTTCCGCCACGGTGGTGGCCTTGGCTCTTTCCAGCGGGAAAATCTGGAACTGCTTAGCAATGTTGGACGGTTGATCCAACAGCTTCAATAGGCCGCTGATAAGCAGGTGATCATCACGGGAAGCGCTGGTAATCAGCGTGTTGGTCGGTTCGTCGGCCACGATGTTGATGGCGATGCCGATGTCTTCCTCACGTTCAGATCGCTTCTCGAACAAGGCCTGCATCTTTCCAGCCAGCTTTGCCGCCGAACTGTGTTTCAAGGCGTAGACCTCGAATACCGCCGAGGGTGGCCCAGCCGGTCGATCAAGTTGGGCGACGAGATCCTCACAGCGCCTCAGCGAATCACGGGCACCGGAAATAATCAGCGTGTTGCTTCGCGCGTCCGGAATGATCGTGGGAACGCGGAAAAGGTCCGGTTCGGGCGCGTCTGACTTTCGACCCTCGAACAGCTTCTCCAGCATGTCCGCCAGGCGGACGGCATCGGCATGCTGAAGCACGAACATCTTCGTATCGTCCTGAAACAGCGCAGCCATGTCGCCGTCCATCTTCTCAATCAGTCGTTCAATGATCGATAGGTTTTGACGCGAGGCGCTGGCGATAATGCTGTTGGAACGCGCGTCGGCCACGAGCGCGATCTTCTGACGCTCCTCCGCCACGGGGTTGTCCAAACCCATGGACGGATGATAAAGCCCCTTCTCAAACAGTTCGTTGATCTTATCAGCCACGTCGCCGGCTTCGGAATTTTGCAACGGGTAAAAGCGAACGACTCCCTCGACGATGGGCTCGATGTCGATGGCTTCGATGATCTTGACCATCTCGTCGAAATTTTCCTTGCTCGACGCAATCAACATCGTATTGGTGGCTCCGTCCGCAGCCACCGCCACCCGATCCGACGGGTTCTCCTCTTCCCCGGACGACAACCGCTGCTTGGCCCGCTCCTCAAACAACGACTTCAACATGTCGGACACCCCCGACGCGTCATTGTTCTTCATCGTGATCAGGCGGATTTCGGCGATGGGCGAAAGCGGCTGGGCTTCCAATTGATCCACCAAGCGCTGAATCGCATCGAAATCTTCAGGGCTGGAAGCGATCACCAGGGCGTTGCTGCGCTGGTCAGCCACCAGGATGGGCAAATCCTCCGTCGATCCTTCCGGTTTGAGCTTGCTCTTTCGTTGCCACAGTTCATCAATCTTGCTGGCCAAGTCCGACGCGTTGGTGCGCTGACAGTTGATGATGCGGATGTCGTCGATGATTCGGTCGGACGCGGTATTGAGTTCCGTGACGATCTTGACGATCTCGTCGTAGTTCTCCTCGGACGCGGAGATGATCAGCGCGTTGCTGCGCACGTCGACGGCCAGAAACACCTCCTCGCGAGCCTGGGCTAGCTTGCCCATTTCCGTCTGTTCGAACAGCTCTTTCCGCTTGGCGAACAGCTCCGTGATGATGTCGCCCACGCGGGTCGCGTCCAGACGGTCACCCAAAAACAGTAGCTGCAACGGAAACTTGACCGAACTGACCGGCACGTCCAATTCGTTGACCACCAATTCCGCCACCAGCAATTGCTCCGCGCGACCGGATACGAACAGAATGTTGGCCCGCTTGTCGATGGCCAAACCCACGTTGTACACCAACGCCGTACCCAACGTGCCGTCAGGGACAGCCTCCGTCTTGGTGCCGCCCGGGGCCCGCTCCGCCAGCTTCTTGCCGTCCGTGAACATCGATTCCAGTATGTCTCGCACCGACTCGGCGTCCGCGAAACGCAACGGAAAAATGCGCATTTTCATCTCGTGCCCGCGCGGGAAGCCGTCCAACAATTCGATGATCTGACCCAGCGGATCGATGTTCTCTTCGATGGTGGCGATGATCAGAGAGTTCGTGCCCTTGTCGGCAATGATGCGCAACGGGCGGTCCAATGCCAACGGCGGTAATTCCGACGTCGTACCGTCCGCCTCGCGCTTGATGATGCTCAGTCGGCGAATAGCCTCCTTAAGGTTGTCCTGACCCTCGCTGCTGGTCAACAACTCCTCCAGAACATCGGCGAGGTCCTGCGCCGTCGTATTGATCAGCGGAAACATCGCCAGCTTGATGTGCCCATGTCCCACCACCGGCTCGACGTCAATCTGGTCGATCAACATCTGAATCTGCGCCCGCAGCGATTCCGGACCAAACACCATGACGCTGTTGTCAGCGGGGTTGATCTCAATGGTGATTTCTTCGCCACCCTGCTGTTTCTGCTTCAACTTGCTGACGATGTTCGTCAGTTGTTCAGCCACGTCAGACGCTTTGGCGTTCTTGATGAAAAACTTCATGGGTACAAAGTCGGGGATGGGCTCCTCGATTTGATCGATGGCGTCGGCGATCTCAAGGAGTCGATCGATCCGGGCGGGCGGAGCCGTGATCAAGATGACGCTGGCTCCGACGGCGATGATGCTGATCCGTTCGTCGGGAATGTTTTCCGTCCAGGGCCACAGTTCCTGAACCACACTCTGTAACTTGTCCGCCACCTCTTGGGCGTCGGCGCTCTTCAGATGATGCAAGATCGTTTCCTTGTCTGCCGGTTCGCGATCCAACATCTGCACAAATGATTCAAGGATGTCCAGGTCCGATTCGTTTCCGATGATCACGATCTCGCCCGTACTCAGCATCTCCACAGATACATCGTTCCCGCTCAATTTTAACTGAAGCGCCTGTTCCGCACCTGCACCGGGCAAATCTTGCCCAGCCACTTGATTAGCAGGCCGCCGCGGTCCGCCCTCGCGCTGCGCTTGAACGCGCTCCAGCAATTGCCGAATCGCTTCAGCCTCCGCTTCCTGCTGGGCCTCCGCTTCCTCTTGGGCTTGTGCTGCCTCCTGGGCCTTTGCTTCTTCTTGCTCAGCCTCCGTATCACCGGCAGGGGTGGCCGACTCCGTCGCGGCTTGATCCTCTTCTTGCGACTGGTCTTGATTACCCGGTTTTTCCTGCGCTTGGACAAGGTGGCCCAGCCAGGCGAATGACAAAACCGCCAGCATGATCGTTACCAGTCCATACTTCATTTCACTGGTCCTTAATGGCATTGGTGCCTCCAAATACACGAGTCGAAATTCATCAACCCGCGTCGAGCTTGCTTCCCCATGAATCGGCTTCAATTCCCTCGTCGGATCACTCTCAGCCTGATCATGTCCGACCGCGCCTTTTAGCCCTTTACAACAGGCTGATGCAGGGGCGCCTCAACCGAGCGCCCCTCCTACTATTGTCGGCTCACGCCCCTCATCGCCTTCAAAGCACGCCCAGCGTCGTCGTCTTCACCCGCCGCTATCCCCGCCGAACGGGTGGTCGCCGGTTGCTCGGTTGCGTCGGACGGCGCGTTGGCTGGGCAGGCCGGGACGGCGAACGGCCTCCCGCCTGGTTCGGGCTTTGCGAATTCTCCTGAATCACTCGTTCCAGCAACCGGGAAACCTCGTCCGGTGACATATTCATCAGCTTGATCGAACGGATGCCCATTCCACCGGACGAGCCCATGCCGGAAAGGCTATCCACCAGAAGCCTCACATCAGGAAACAGTGTCGGCGTGCCCGTCACCACCAGCGCGTGCGCCCTTCGATCGGATGTAATCACCACCGACCCCGGGTCCATGCCTTGAACATTCTGCGCTCGAATCTGTTCTCCCTGATTGATCGTCGTCTCGATGGTCTGGGCCATATCCTCCAGGTTGATACCCTCCGCCACCGGAATAATCGTGTAACTTACCTGATCCTCCGGCTTTTCGGAATCCAATTCCGCAATCAATCCGTCAATCATCCCAAAATCGGAAGCGCTGGCCCGAATGATCAGCGTATTGCTGTGCTCGTCGGCCGCGATGACCGGTGTATTCAACACCCCGCTCGAACCTCGTCCGCCTCGACCTCTCCCGGACGTGCCTTCCACGAACATCTGCGTCAGAACCGGCTCGATGATCGATGCACGGGCATGACGTAACGCAATAATCCGCGGAGCTGTCGTCGCCCCTTCAATCTCAACGTCCAGCTTGGCGATCGTCGCTTTCAGTCTGGCCACTTCATCAACATCGCCGGAAATAACCATAGTATTGTTCAATGGGTTGGACATCACCCGAACGTCGCCCATCAATTCCGCACCTCGGCCACGCTGCTGACCGGGCTTTTGCAAGTAGCTTTCCAACGCCTCCTGCATCATTTCCGCGTCCGTGTGCTTCAGGGCGATAACCTCGATCTCGCCAAGTTCAGCCGACGCGGTATCGAGCATTTGAATCGTTTCCAAAACCTGCTCATATTTCCGCTCGTTGGCCTTGATGACCACCATGTTCGTGCCCCGCGGACTCGAAATCTGCACCGTGGCCTGTCCCCGAACGTCCCGCCCACCCGACGTCACGAACAGCGGCTGAAGCGCCTGAACGATGCTCTCCGCGTCGCCGGTCTTGATCTCCACGACGTGAACGTCCGAATCGCTCGCCCCAGGCTTGTCAAACTCAGCCACCACCTTGGCGATCTCTTCCATCTTTTCAGGCGAAGCCGAAACAATGACCGACATCGCCGTCCCTTCCGGCACCGCGATGACCTCGTCTCGCGGGTTCGCCTGTCGACCCTGGGGGCGGTAGATCTGTCGAATCGCGTCGGCGATCGTCCACGGACTGGTGTTGGCCAGCACGAAACTGCGAATTTCCCGCGAGCCGGCTTCTTCCGAACTGATGTCCAACGCCCGCACAATCTCGCTGACCCGACCCAGCTCCTCATCGTTCGCATACACAATCAGTGAATTGGTAGCCAAATCCCCGAAAATGGTCATGGCCGGCTGTCCCTGCTGCGTGCGGATGTTCTGTCGAAACATGGTGTCGAGGTTGCGGGCCAACTCCTGGGCGTTTGCGTACTTCAACTTGACGACGTGCTCCCGGCGCTGAATGGTCGACTCCACGTCGATCTCCCCCAGCGTCCGCTCGATTTCAGCCAAAATCTCCGGCGTGGCTGTGATCACCAGCTTGCTCGTCCCGCGGTCCTGGCCCACTTCGACCTCGTCCTCCGGCCGCTGACCGCGTTGCTTGCGATACATGTTCTGCAACATCTGCGTTAACGAATTGATGTCCGCATACAGAACGCTGTAAACACGCGTTTCCCGCTCTTTCAGCATCGCCGGCTTGACGTCCATGGTCTTTGCGAGGGCCACCACGTCCGCAATGTCGTTCTGCGACCCGCTGATGATCAGCGAGTTCATCGACTCATTGGCGATGACGGCCATCGGCTGCTGGCCTTCGCGCTTCTGACCCGGTCGAGCACGATTCAGTTCGTCGTTGATCAACCGTGCGATCTCCGCGGCCTCGCCGTGTTCCAGCGTGACGATCTCGCGCTGGCGGGCACTACCCATGGCCTGCTCCTCCAGCGGCTTGATCATCTTGGCGTAAATCTCGTCGACTTCGTTATTCGGCCCACGAACGATGATGCTGTTGTTGGACTGATTGGCCTCCGCCGTCGTTCCCTCGCCCCCGCGCCCGCGACCTGCCCCATAAACAGTGTTGATGTTGCGGGCCAGCTCGCTCGCGTTGGCGTTGACCAGTTGATAAATGGCCGTCACGATCTGGGCCTGTTCCGACGGCTCGACGTCGATCTGTCCCAGCGCCTTTTGCATCAGCAGGAACGACGTCGGACCGCCCAGCACCACGATCGAATTCGTCCGATCGTCCGCCACCGCCGTAAACACGTCCAGGGCGCTCTTGGGCACCTGTCGGCCCAACTGCTGAACCATCGTCATCAACTTTTCATACACATCAACCGCCTTGGCATGGGTCAGCGGAAACGACCGCACGTCGATATTGGTGGACGGCTGATCCATCCCCCGAGCCAGACGTTCGATTTCAAGAAATACGTCGTCCGGGGCGCTCACGAAGATTTGCTTGCTGGATTCGTCGCCGATGATCTTGACGGCGTCGTTCTTCTGCGAACCGCTCTGGAATACGTCCTGAAGCGTGCGGGCGATCTCTTCCGCGGAACCCAGTGCCAACTTGATGACCCTCGGTTTAGCCAACCCGCCGGCAAGGTCATCCATCTCCGCAATACGGTTCGTCACTTCCTGCCGCATGGGTTCCGGGGCGATAATCAGGATCGTATTCGATCCCGCATCGCCGACGAACTTGATAGGCTGCCCACCGCCCCGCAACGACGTCCCGCCGCCGTACGCGTTATTCATGGTCGACGCGACGGCCAACGCGTCAGCGTTCTTCAACTGAACCGTGATGACGGCCTGCTGCTGGCCCAGGTCTTTGTCAAGTTCCTTGATAATGGGCTCGATCTTATCAAAATCAACGTCCAATGCCCGCACGATCAACGTGTTCGTGCGGGATTCTGCCGCGAACGTAGCCTGGTTCACCGCGTTGGGATCGAATTCCTCCGCCGAAGCACGCGTCGCCGACTGAACGCCGAAAATCTCCTTCAATTGCACCGCCACACTGGTGGCGTCGGCGTGCCGGAACACGTACGTACGGGTTACCAGCACCGGAATCTCTTGGGCCTCCAATTCCTCGATCAACTTAGCGATCAATTCGATCGCCGCCTCGGGCGCCATCACCAACAACGTATTGGCTTGCTCGTTGCTGGTGATGACGATGTCGCTCGACGCATTGATCGCCCCTTCGCCGATAGCGCCGAGGTTCAGATTCAACAACGCATCTTCCAATTGCTGCTGCACGCCCGCCTGCTGTTGACCCCGACCACGCTGCACCGGCATCCGTCGTGCGCCCGCAGCGCTCGGATCCTGTGTGATGCCCAACAGAACCTTTAGCTGGCCCTCAACGTCCGTCGCCTTCAACTTGGTCAGCTTGAATATGCGGTGCTTGTTGGTGACGTCCGCGGGGCGATCAATGGTGGCCAACAGATCGACGATGATGGGAAAATCTTCCGTGGACGCTTTCACGATGATGGCCCGCAACTGCGGATCAGGGTGGATGCGGATTTCGCCCGTGCCCACTTGCTTGGTCTCTTCCTCGGCACCCTCCTCGCCCGGCATCATCGGCAAACCCGTCTTCGGATCGATGGGCAGTTGAGGTTGGCCCCCCGGCTGCTGTCCACGCTGCGCCATCTGTTGCTGCAACCGCTGCAATTGCATCTGCTGCCGCATCACTTGCAACTGCTGCTGCGCAGGGTTAACGCCGCGCTGTTGCGCTTGCTGCGCCCGGACCGCACCGAACATGTTCGCCAGAATGTCAGCCGCCACGTTCACATCACGATATCGAATCCGAAACACGCGAATGTCAGGCTTGGTGCTCATGGACTTGAACTCGTCCATGATCGATTCCAATACCTCCTTGACTTCGTCCACCTCCCGCGGGCTGCCCTCGATGGCTACCACCCCACCGCGATCATCGAATCGCACCCGTAGCGGCGGCGAGGGCGGCGGCGCTGATTCCGTTGCAGCCTCGGATACGTCTGAATCGACATTTCCACCAGCCACGCTGATACTGCGGATCATCTCAGCCGCCGCAGAACGCTTGGCCTCTTCCGTTGCCGACTCTTCGGTCTGATTGGCTCCAGCCTCACCGTCTTCGCTCTCCGCTGCCGCCTGACTCATCGCCAACGCAGACGTCGCCCCAATCGCATCGATCAGCGATTGCGGGATGACGCAAGGTCGATACGCCTTCAGTTCCTCGATCGGCGGCAGGTCCTCGCCGATCCGCTCCAACTCAACGTTGATGTCCGGCATGCGCATCTTCAACGCCGCAGCCAATTCGCTCGGCAAAACGTTGGAAACGCTGATGAACTCGCGCTTGACCTCCACCGCCTTATCCGACTCCTTGTCAACGAACTGACGAATCTGCTCTTCCACGAACGAATTGTGTTCCGGGAGACACTTCACCACCAGAATCTTCGTCCCGCTGATATAATCGACGTCCGGTGAATCGCCGCCGTATGGCCAAACCGTCTTCAAAACGCTGTCCAACTTCGAAGACGCATCAAACGCGTCCGCGTGTTGAAGCTCATACATCAAAATGGGCATACCACGAGGCGGCAATCCAATGTCTTCAGGATCATCCGGATCGTACAGATTCACCACCGTGTCGATCTCGTAAATCTTCGCCGGAGTCGCACGCGCGATGATGATGCGGTTCACATAATCAATCGACAGCGTGATCTCCGTCCCATTCCGAATACCCGTCGAAGCCTCGAAAAAGTCGAATCCTTCTTCCTGAACACGCTGCTTGGCCAACTGCGCCTGCCCAGGAGCGTCGCACAACGCGATGATCGAATCCGCCAACTGTTCAAGATCAGCCTGCTTGATGTGATAAATCTTGATCGTTTGCTCCGGCTGAGCGCCGCTGTCCAAATCCCGGATCCAACGCTCCACCTGGTCCACGTCGGTCTGGAATCCACTGACAATCACCGATCCGCCCCCCGGCGCCGCTGCCACCGTCACTTCGTCGGTCACTTGAGTCAGCGCCGCCGCCGTCCCCGGCGTTTTGACGCGAGGCCGACGAGGCGACGGTTTGGAAACCCCACCACTCAACAACGCTCCAACAGCTTCAATAACCTGATCAGGCGTGGACCGCGTCAGCGTGATGACCCGCATGATGCGGTCGCCCCGACTATCAGGCTTGTCAAGTTGGCCGATCAACGCCTCAACTTCAGGCATGATCGATTTCGGCGCCGTCACCATCAGACGCTCACCTTGAATATCAGAGCTGACCATCACCGACGTGCCCTGCATGGTCATCGCTCGCTGTTTCGGGTCGGAGGCTTCGGAAACCCCACCCGTCGCCCGCAACTCCTGTTCGCGGTTCTTCAACACCGGCTCGATCAGCGGGGCGATGGACTCGGCGCTCACATACTGCAACGCGAAAAACCGCAACTCGAACGCATCCGGCGCGTCACCCTCCAACAGCAACGCCAGCGCCTCCTCGATCTTGACGAATGCATCCTCCGGCGCATTCACCAGAATCCGCCGCGCCACGCTTTGCGCCACGATGCGAACGTCGCCGCTCCCCACAATCGGCGGCGCGCCCGGACGACGCCCCGTCGGTGCGCCCGTCACAATCGAATCCAATTGCGTCGCTATTTCCTGAACGTCCAGACCGCGCGGCACGTGGTAGGAACGCAACAACGCGTTGTCAGCCGTCTCCACGTCCAATTGGGCGATGATCGCCCCAGCCTCCTTCAATTCCTCCGGCAATCCGCTCACCGCCATCGTCTGACCGACCACCGACACGACCAACCCCTGACCTCCCGCCGCGGGTTGGCGAGAACCAGGTGGCCGGCCCTGCCCGCCAACCACACCCGACTGCAAAATAGTCTGAATGGCCGCAGGATCCGCAAAACGAATCTCGAATAATTCCCAAGCACGACCGTCGGTCGGTTGATCAATTTCCGCAAGGATCGCTCGAATCTGCGCGATTTCCGCCGGGCTGGCATCCGTCATCAGGACGGCGTTCCCTGCCGGCGAAAGCTTCGGCAAACTGGCCGCACTCTGCGCGCGCCCCGAAACCAGCGGATTCAACACCACGATCGCTTCCTCCGCCGTGATGTAGTTCAACGCGATGCGCGCAAATCCAGCCGGGTCCGCCGCAAGGTCCTCAGCCTGCTTGATCAGCGGCAGGTACTTGTTGACCCAGTCGTGTTCGGTGCACATCACGTAGATCGTCTTGCTGACCTCGTCGATGTGAACGTTCGTACCACCACCAGCCGCCGCCACCGGTGTCCGACTTCGCCTTCCCTTGCCGCCCGGAGGCAAAACGGTCCCACCCTGCGAATCCACCAAGGCCATCAAGTCCACGACAGCCTGTGGCGAGCCATTCACCATTTGATACGAATGCATCGTTTGTGGCTCGGTCGGCACGTCCAGCTTGGCGATGATGGACTTCGCCGTTTCGACGTCTTCCTTACCTCCAATCAATATCAAAACATTGCTGCCCGGTTCTGCCACGGCGTTGAACGGATCGCCGCCCTTGGCTTTGCCAGCCGTGATGACCTGCGGCAATAGAATCGCCAATTGCGACGCGTCGGCGTTTTGCAACTCCATAAACACGGGTCCGCCGTCCGTCAGCGGAACGTCGAACAGCGTCACCAGATGTCGCACGTACTCGATTTCACCCTCGGATCCGACGACGACCAACGTGTTCGTTCGCGCGACCGGCAACAGCATGATCTCTTCACCCAACGCCCCACCCCCAGCTTGGCCAGCCAATTTAGGGTTCCGCTGGGCGCGACGTTTTTGAGCCGGCGTCTGCTGCCCTGCCGCCGGCGCGATCGGCGCCGACGTCCCCTTGGCAATCAAGGGTTGAAGAATGATGACCAGGTCGTCCACCTTGGCGTGTTGAATGGGAATCAGCACCGGATTGGTCTCGACCCCCAGGTTCACGTCGATGAAATCCAGCATGGTCTTGATTTCCGTGATCTGCTTCGGGACTGCCCGCACGACGATCACCCCCTGCGCATCATCCGGGAACATGATCGTGCGTTGACCCGGAAGAACGATGCCCTGATCCCCCACTGCCCGAGGCCGACCCGGCACTTGGCCCGCCTCGTTAAGCTCGTCCATCAGCAGCCGTAGCGTCTCCACTGCCTGCGACGGCGCGATATTGCCCACCGCCAGCTTTTCCAGCACGCGCGGGTCATCCGCCGCCCCTTCGAACAATCGAATCAGCTCCAGATACTTCTTGATATCCTTGACCAGGGCGAAAATAGCCAGCGAGTTCGTGCCCTCCAGCGGGGCGATGCGAACGTAGTCCGGCATGAAATCTCGCAGAATGGCGAACTGGGCCACCGACGTGTCCGTCGGCGTGTATTGCAGCATAGCCAACTCGTTGTCATCAATGTCCGCCGCCTCGAAACTGGCCAGATCCATGAAAATGTGGTCCAGCTCAATGTAACGCCATATGTCCGTGACGCGCAACACCTCCAGATGCTTCGCGTCCTGCTTGTGCAACAGCCAATAAGGCTCAATGGCGCTGTACTTGAACAGCAGCAACCGCACGCGGGTCAACGCGCTCTTGAAATCCATCTCCTCGTCACTGACGAACGTCACCACGCCGCTGGGTGCTTCGCCCAGCACCGGCAAGCCCGACATCCGACCGAAATTCTCAACCAACTCCTTGTACGTGCCATTCACGATGCTGAACACGTAATTCCGCTCCTCAGCCGGGCGATCCATATTCGCCGCGTCGAGATTCACCCGAGACTGAACCGGCTCGCCCGGTCGCCCCTGATCCGCCGTCGGTTGCTGCACTCCTCGACGAGCCGGTGCCCGCCCGCTGGGACGCGTAATCTGCGGCACTTGACGTTTCTGCTCCGCCTTCTGTGATTTCAGATCCTCACCTTGCGATTGCGCCAACGCCTTCCCAGGCGCGCTTGCGGAACTCGGCTCTTCGACATAACGCAATCGGCCCGGTTCTTCCGACGGCTCCGCTGGCGGATCGTTGGGATAACCTCGGGCCACACCCGCCGATACCACCAATCCCATCAACACCGCCCAGTCCAAGCGCCGAAATACATTTGCTGTCTGATTCATGTCGGCCATCTATCTATCTCCCGATCCGTGGACGCTCCACCGGTCAATTATGTTCTTTCATCGATTCGCTTATGCACTGTCATCGATTCACTTATGTTCATTCATCGTTTCACTTATGTTCATTCATCGATTCGTTCAAACCCATTCCACCGCACCACCCAGCCCGCACCACCCAGCCTGCACGAATCCTCCCCGTCGGTGAACGGGCGCCCCACCGCCTCTTTCAGAGCCGCGACCCTGGACGCGACCAAGGCGGGAGCGTCCAGTATGGCAAACGGACGAGGCAGTCTGTGGCACGCGAACCGCGCCACTCCTGCCGGCAACCACCCATTCAGGGAGCGGTCCCCCCGCGAACCACACTTTCACGAGCCGCGAGCGCATGGGTGCCCCATCCATCGCGCAGCGATGGGTGGGGTCCCGATGATCCGCGTTCGGAGAATCTCGAACACGCTAGTTAACCGTCATTCCGGCGAAAGCCGAGATCCAGAATCCCGCCCACCGTCACTCAACCGCATGGGTGCCCCATCCATCGCGCAGCGATGGGTGGGGTCCCGATGATCCGCGTTTGGAGAATCTCGAACACGCTAGTTAACCGTCATTCCGGCGAAAGCCGGAATCCAGAATCCCGCCGACCGTCTCTCACCCGCCAATCCGCCACTTATCCGACCCGCGATCGCATGCCTGCCCAACCTCTTCAGACGTGGGAGACGCGCTTCCTCGCACCCAACCGGCCCATCATCGCATCGGCCCCCGACGGGTCAATCTATTTCTTCAACCGATTCACAATCCCGCATCCCATAGTCCCTAACGCAGGCCACTCTTCAAGAGTACCTGACTTCATCACCATTCGCCGTCTGCGGACGCTTGGTATCACTCGGCCTGGATTCATTCCCTGAATCGTTCGGGGCTTTCCCATTTCCGACAGGTTCGGCGTTTTTTCCCGCAGCTTCTGAACTCATCTCCGCCGACCCATTGACTCCGCTTGAGTTGTTCGAACGCTTCCTTGGAAACGCCGCCGGGATCGTCTTGTGCTCCGTCGGCCTGACCGTCGGTCGGGTGCGATGGCCCGACTTTTCCTGCCCGGGCTGATCGCCGACAGTGTCTTCCGGTCGCACTTCCGCCCCCACTGCCTTCTCTTTCGCCTCATCAGGATTCGCCGCCGGTTGCTCGTCATTGGGATTCGCGTTTTCGTCCACCGATTCGTCCGGCCCATTCCCACCGACGTCATCGGGAGCTTTCATCGATTGCAACGCCAACATTTCCTCGTACGCGAACGCGACTTCGGGATAAAGATTTCGCGATTCCTGATACGCCATCGATTCCGCCAGCGTCTTTCCAGTGGGGTACATCAATTCGTCTCCACTGTCTCTACGCGCCACCGCGCCCCAGGGATGCACCAGTTCCACCACGCCCCCGTCCAGCTCCCCACCGACAGCCACATATTCAAACGTTTGATCTCGCGTGTTGACCACCAATAACTCGTCGATGCGATAGTCCCCCCCACCGTAAATCAATGCCATCTTGATCACCTTGTCCGCAGCCTGCGGATCACCCACGGGGGGTGGGGGTGGCGGAGGAGGTGGCACCGCCGTCGGTGTTCGCGTCGGCCTTTCCACCACTACGGGCGGCGGCGGCGGCGGAACATACTCGTTGAACGGATCGCGGTTCCAGATGACGGAATAATCCTGGTCTCGATGCGCGACGAACACGCTCAACGGCTCGATACCGTCAGCCGGAATCTCACCGACCGCGTCCCACGGCGGAACCAACGCTTCAACCGTCGCCCGAAAGGACACCGCCGGATCTCGACTCCCGCGTCGCCCCCCGACCGAATCCAGCTTCAACGAAGTAATCTGACAAATCTGAGGCAGCTCGTAGAACGACTTCAAATAACCGGCCACCGATTGCAACGTCCCTTCCGCCGACACCGTAAACCGCACTTCCTTGGTATCCGTCTTGCTCTTCGAACCGGTAGGCCGATGCTCCGTGATGCCCGTCGGCTGCTGTCGGAGATTGCTGAATCCGTATCGCGTCGCCAACTCATTCAGCGAATTGTAAAAGTTTGTTTGCACGACTTCCGGATCGGTCGATCCCGTTCGCCGCAAAAAGTTTCGATAACGCTCGCGCGGGCCGTTGATCTCGCCCAGCTTTTCGTTCAGCGAAACCAATTCCTGGCCCAATCGCTTGTTCTCCTCCGCGATGGCGAACACCTTGTCGCGAACCGTCGGCATCCCCCACATCCAAACGCCGTAGGCTCCGCCCAGCAGCACGACGATGATCGCCATGGTCTTTTCACGGGGATTCATGATCGTTCCTCCGTCACCGGCTCCGCCCCACCCGTCGTATCATGCCTATTCATCTTTCCAATCGCGATCCACGATCTCCACAGCCACCAATCCCTCGTAGGGGTACTTATCCCCCTGTTTCAGGCTCGTCGCACCCAGCGTCGCCTTGAATTGACTACGGTTTCCGCTCGGTGCTTTAATCGAGTCCAGCGTGGAAATCAGCGCACCGCCCACCTGACTGTCGTTCGCCCGATAGGGAAACTTGATGACGTGGTCTTTCTGCTTCATGTCAACACTGCTAAGTACGATCTGCTTTTCATCAGGCAATTGACTGATGATGTCATGCAACTGGTCCAACCATACGATGCGCTGCGACTCGTAGTTCTCCAACGTCCGCACCACTTCCCCGAATCGTTCATGATCCGCCAATTGCCCCTCCACCAGTCGAATCTGTTCGCGCAATTGGGCACGCGTGTCGTACTGCGGCTTGATAAAATTGAAGTAGAATACGCCCCCCGCCGCCGTGAACAGGATCGCAATCGACGCCGCCACCGGCGCCTTGCGAATCCGGCGCTCAGCCGCCGTCACCGTACGCTTGGGATGCAGAAAATCGAATTTGCGATGCACCGGTTCCAACTGACCGAGCACCAGCCCGATCGTGGCCGCAAATGCGCCCGCCGCCGCCCCACGGTCCGCGTCCCACCCGAAACTGTGCGCCGGATTGTAGGGCTGGGCACTGATGCGATACTGCTTTTGAATCGCTTCAGCCAGCGCCTCCTCGATATCACAACTGCCCCCCACCACCGCGTGATCCAGCGTAACCCCCGAAGCGCTCACCCGGTACGCCTCAAATGATCGCGTCACTTCGATCATCAACTCGCGGACCGTTTCCTGTAGCAGATTCGCCGAGGGGCTGGTGGTCACCGATAACCCCGCCGCCTCTCCAGACGCCGAATCACCGATCTTCAATTCCGACGAATCAGATTGATTCAAAAGATTATCAGGAATCGACACACTCGCCGCACGCGAAAAAACCAACTGCCCATTGTGGAAGACGTCGATCTCCGTCGTCACCGGACCCACGTCCACGAACAAAACTCGGGCGTGCGGCGTAGCCTGCAACAGCTTGTTGACCGCGAACTCGTTTGCATTAGGGCGAAGACCGATCCGCAGCAGCTTCAAACCCGCCGCCTCAAACACCGCCTTGAAATACTCCATCCGCTCCAGACGAACCGCCGCCACCAACACCTCGCACGTATCCGCCGACGCTTCACTCTCCCGACGCGCGAAATCGACCACCGCCTGGTCCACCGGATAAGGCATCTCCTTCGGTATCTGAAACGCCACCATGCTGGCCAGATCGCTATCCGACGCGTTCGGCAAACTCAACGTGTAGAAATTCGCCTGCTCCCGCGGGATGTCCACGAGCGCCCGTTTCGTACGGATGCCCGCCGCCGATAGCGCCTGACGAATGAACGATCCCATCGACGCCG
Source organism: uncultured Phycisphaeraceae bacterium (assembly GCA_964424105.1). Taxonomy (GTDB): domain Bacteria; phylum Planctomycetota; class Phycisphaerae; order UBA1845; family UBA1845; genus CAYRHJ01. The sequence continues at coordinate 166,328 of CAYRHJ010000001.1, forward strand.
GATCCTCCCGCGAAACGTCCTTGGGGATCGCCACGCTCAACACTTCATCGATCCGCACCGTTCGCTTGCCCGTGGACCCGTGAACCATGCGCAACGTCCGCTGATCCCAGTCGATACTCAAGATGGGTTTGTCAATCACGATAGCCCTCCAATTCCGTATCCCCCTCCGCGTAGCGAATCGGAAAATTCGTGCCCAGCGCCGTCAGGTCACGCAAGTACACCACCTGCGGCACCGGGCCACGCATCTCCACGATCGCCTCCAACCTCGTTCGCGTTCCAACATGATCCCCATACCCCAACGAATCCACCCGAAACCGCGTGCCCCGTGCGGAAATCATCGGCGCAATACCTATGAACTTGTCCCGGCCCAGCACGCTCGCCAACCAACCGACCGACTTCTTGTCTTCCGGCGTCAGTTCGACGCGCGCTTCCAGAATCGTCTGAACGTCTTCCGGCGTCAGACCCGGCAGCGTCGCCAAGACCGCCTCCGACGCCGTGTGAACGTTGATCAGCCCCTCCAACTCCGGCAACGGCGACGTCGTGCATCGATCCATCACCCAGATCATGTCCGCTTCCGTCAACGGCGACGCGATCACGCCCTCCTCCGTTTGACGTTCACGATCTTTCAACAGATCCGCCGGCGACTGGATCGGCGGTTGCGATTGCTTGGCCTGCGAAATGAAATTCTGCTTGGCTTGATCGTCAACGAATTCCGACAACTGCTGCTGGACCACGCTCGGCTCACCCATCAAATACACTCGAGGCTTGTTCTCCGACGTCGTATTCATATCCCGCGAATACACCGTGATATGCGGATACAGGCCCGTGTTCAGTTCGTCGTCCTGATTGTCCGGCGGAAACGTCTCCTCACCGTCATTCTCGTTGGGACTCATCAGCCCATTACGATCATAATCCTCACCATAAAGCAGCTCGCCGGTAAATCCGCGCACCAGCAGCAACTCCTCAACCGTATCAAACGGCCCATTCTTCACTTTGTAAGGCGGCTCCAATTGCGCGTAATACGCGTCCTCAGCACCGAATGCACCAGCCACCTGGTCTCGATCACGCCAATCCACCAGCGCATCCACCAACTCGCTGATGATCATCTCCTCCGTCGCAAACCGAATGATCAACGTCGCCAACTGCGCCTTGGTGGCCGTGTTGATATTCAACTTCGACGATTCGTCGGTGATGCCGTACCGAACCAGCCTCTCGTGATCAGCCGGGTCATCAGCGACGATGCTGAACCGAAACGCCGTCGCTCGTTCCGCCTCCTCGAATTCCTGGTTGGTCCCCAACACCTCCAAACCCCCCACGTCGCTCCACAAAATAATACGATGAAACTCGTCCGGATTGTGATGCCAAGCCTCCACGTTCCCCCGCTCCGTACGCAAGAACAGCAAGACCTTTTCCAATCCCGCTTCCGCTGCCATGCGCGTCTGAAACCGCAACGCCGCCGACTGCGTCGCCGAATAGTCCGCGTGAACGTAGAACGACGAGCTAGCCGCCAGCAGTCCCAACAGAATCAACATCAGAAGCACGATGGGCAGAACCATCCCCCGGCGACGGCACACCGATTGTCTGTGCGGGCCATTCATCACTCGACTTCCGTCAGGTCCTTCAATGCCGACGCTTCACGCTGCATCCGCGATCCGAAAAACGAATCCGCCTGCGGAATACGCACGATCATCGAAAACCGATCCGGCGGCAACGGTTCCAACTCCTCGCGATTCTCCATGAATCCCTTGATGATCTCGATCTCCTCGTCCTCCGGCAGCTCCGGAATAGCCCCGATCGTCACCATGATCATCTGCGGCAACGCGTTGCCCGATTGAATCTGCCACGTATCCCACCACCGATTCCCGTCGTGATACAAAAACTCGATGTAACGCACTTCCGGCGCGTAAAGCTCCTGCTTCGCCCCCTCCACATCCTCCTCATCCACGTCGTCCGTCAGATTGTCATCAAACGGGCTGGCTGACCCCTGATCGGGACGCCCGCTCATATCATCCTCCGCCACCGGCGAATCATCTCCCTCGCCGCCCAGCAATCCGTCAAGATCGTTCGAATTCGAATTCTCGTTCCCTTCCCCAAGCCCCAGCCCGCCGCCATCATCTATAGGAGGCTCGCCGCCGTCATCTTCCCCCGGCATCAAGCCGCCTTCTCCGGATTCAGCAAGTTTCGCCTCCGCATCCTCCGGCTTCAGCTTGTTAAACGTCCGCCGCTCTCGCCGCACCAGACCCAGCGCTCGCGGATCTCCGTTGTCGTCCAGATTCTCCTTGTCCCAGGCGATGTAATAATCCACCTGTCGAAGATCAAATTGACCGGGCAGTCTTCGCTCGCGATTCCCCCGCCGCTCCACCAGCGCCTTGTCCGGGATCACCACCGTGTTAATCGAGATCTCGTGCCGCGTTCCATAAACACCGGTCCCGAATCCCGCCGAAAAACCCGTCGACTGCCGCAATTCCATCGCGATACGGTTCAAAACTACCCGGGCCAATTGAACGTCACGTATCCGCGCCGCACTCGCGTCCCCCGTTTCCAACGACGTGGAATAAAACATGAACAGGGTGGCCATCATCGGCACGATCAAGGCGATCGCCAACGTGATCTCCAGCAACGTCACCGCCCGACGTCGCCTGCCGGTCACCAGTACACCGCACATCCCATCGTGCACCATCCCAATCCCACCGCTTGCCGACGCCTCAACACCCCCGGCACGCAGGTCGTTTCGATGCGAACGGTTGTTTCGCTGCCAAATCATGGGACAAGAATGTATCTGCACTGCATTACTGATTTCGTCCACCGCGATTCCGGCCACGGTTCGCCCGACCGCCCGGCACATCGTCAACACGCTCGCCTTGATTCACACCCTGATCTACAGGATTCAGTTGCGGGTTTTCCGGTCCGCCCATCCGCGACGATGGGTCAGGCTGCGCATTCGGAGCCTCGCCTTCCAATCCCGGCGACTCCGGCACCAACCCCGCGTCATCCGATTCCGACTCAGGCGCGAATTCGCCCTGGGCCAACTCCAACAGCGAGCGGACCTCCGGCGGCAATCCCCGCATCAGATCCTCGAAGGACAAGTGAAAAGCCGCCGACAACGCCGGAAGCATGGCGATCAAATCTTCCATCGGGTAGTTCGCCGTGAATTTCCGCAGGTCGAAATTCCCCGGATCGAATTCATCGATCGGCATCGTCTCCGAAAGCTTCTCGATGGCTTCGTCGTCCAACCCGAAATCCTTCTGCAAGTCCACCTTCGGAGGCAACGCACGCATCAAATGCACCGTATGCACCACCTCCGCGTTCCGCACGTCAAATTCCGATTCCAGGCTCTCACGCCGGTTGAACAGAATGTCCAGCCGAATCGACCACAAACTCTCCGTCACGCTCGGTTCAAAACGCATCCGCCATCCGTGGTCCGGGAACATCAGCGTGAAATCCCCTTCCACCTCCGCGTCTGCCTCGTCTTCCCACAACACCAGCCCCGTATCCAACTCAGCCAACTTCGATTCCGCCAGCATCAACAGACGAGTCAAGTCCTCGCTCTCAAACGACGACCGCTGCCCCTGGCCCACTTGTGCGCCGATCACCGTCAGCCCGATCAACAACAAGCCCACCGCGATCACCACTTCCAACAAAATAAATCCCGATCGCCCACGAACCTCGTGACCGCCACCGCTCAACAATCTGACGCCCTTCCCTTTCATCGCCTCACCGCCGTTTCACGAATCTCCAACACGTCGTGCTCCGTCAACGGTGCCAAACGCACGAAATCTTTCCGCAACACCGGTGGCCAACCATGCTCCTCGAACAACTTCAACTCTTCATCGTAAAATGGCCTTTGCAGCCAGATCAGCCCCGTCAGCCCATCCATGATCAGCTCGATCCGGTCCTTCACTTCCAGGTCTTCCAACGTCGTCTCCCGCGGGGCATTGGTGATCACGAACGTCACCCACTCCGTTGTACCATCCGGCTCGATGATCAGCGGCGGATAATGCTCCTCAAAATCCTCCGCCAATGCCTCCAGTCGATCTTCAACCTCCTGACCTACGAATCGATCCAGCATTTCCTGCAAATTAGGCCTACCCAGACGCACCTCCGCGCACCACACGTCCCGCAGCAGCGTCTCACCCCGCGCCCAAGGCTCCGTCACCGGCGTGAATACGTTAGGGCTTTTGAAGGGCTCGTCCTCGCGCTCCACCAACGGCTGGCGATCTTCCCCCTCCGAATCAATCTCGTCTTCCATCGGGAAACGCACCCGATACCGCTTACCGTCGTACATCGCGTTGGCCCGCACCAGCGTCAACAACGATCGCATCTGCCTCGTGGACGTCGGCAGCCGCTGCTGCTCTATATCTCGCATCAAACTGGGAACCGCCATCGAAAACAGCGCCGCCAATAGCGCCACCACCAACACCACTTCAATCAGCGTGTATCCCCATCGGTTTTTCCTTCGCGAATGATTCATACCACCTCTCTACGAGCCGCGAGCGCGAAGCGAGCGGTCTTCCGCCGTGCTCGGCCCGGGTTCAGATTCAACCCGCGACCACCCACATCCGTCATTCCGGCGAACGCCGGAATCCAGCATGGGTGCCCCATCCATCGCGCAGCGATGGGTGGGGTCCCGATGATCGACCGGGTGGCCCACCTCCTTTGGAGGTGGGGGACCCGATGATTAGAGCGCCAGTTCGTACGGCGTCGCACTGTCCGTCATTCCGGCGAACGCCGGAATCCAGTTCCTAGCGCCGGTTTCACCCGCCTCTCTCCAACCCGCGACCGTCACCGAGCGGTCTTCCGCTCGATTCGAATGACCGCTCGTCCATCGAATCAGTCCATCCTACCCGATCACTTCTCCACCCAGTTCTTGACGTCGTCATCGGTCCCGTCCCGACCGTCCGGACCAATACTCCACAGGTCGAAACTCTCCTCATTGAACTCGCCCGGCGACCGATACTCGTATTCCTGCTTCCACGGATCCTTCAACTGCTCCAGGCTGCCTTCCAAATAAGGCCCACGCCACTTCTCGCTTTCCTCGTCAACACTGTTGGGGCGCTCGAACAACGCCTCCAATCCCTCGCTCGTGTCCGGGTAGCGCCCCACGTCGAACCGATACTTGTCCAGACGCTGCGAAACCGTCCCGCTACGCATGATCTGCGCCTTGCAAAGATCGACCTTGGCCTGATCCGTTTCACGCATCAACGCGGGAACCGCGAACGCAGCCAGCAACGCCAGAATCGCCGCCACCATCAACACTTCCATCAACGTAAAACCCGACCTCCGTCTTATGGATGGTCTCATCGCATCACTCCTATTGAATCAACGTTCGTTTCATTCTCGGCTAACGCATTCCCGATCCCATCGTCAGGATCGGCAGCAGCAACGCGAACGCAATCACGCCCACCGCCACCGCCATCATAATCAACAACAAAGGTTCCACCATCCGCACCGCCGTGTCGATGGTCCGCGCCGTCCGCGCCTCCTGCGTCTCGGCGATCTGCACCAGTACGTGCTCCAGATTGTTACTCTCCTCCGCCACCGCGATCATGCTCAGCACGTCCCCCGGAAAAAGCCCGCTCGCCGACAGCGGAGACGACAACGTCTCGCCGCGGCGAACGCTTTCCGCCGCCGTCTCGATATGCTCCGCCAAGATGATGTTGCCAGCCGAGTCTTTCGAAATCTTCAACGACTGTAGAATCGGAACTCCGTTCTGAAGCATCGTCCCCAGAATCCGGCAGAATCGGCTCACCGCCACCATCGTCGACACCCGCCCCACCACAGGTGCCCGCAATTGAAACAACGCCAGCAATCGCTTCCCTCCCACCGTCTGTTTGAACACGTTCACCCCCACCACGATGGCCACAATCACCCCCAATACCAGTCCATAGTAGTCGCGGATGAAATCGCTCAACCCGAACACCAGATGGGTCATGACGTTGTAGCTTTCCGCACGCAGATGATCGCGCAGTTTCGGAACGACGAACGTCATGATGCCCGTCACCACCGCAATCCCCGCGAACATCAACAGGCAAGGATAGATCATCGACCCCAATAGCTTGTTGCGAAGTTCATCCTGCTTTTCCGCGAAGATCGCCAACCGCGCCAAAACGTCTTCCAAAAACCCGCCCCGCTCGCCCGCCCGTATCATCGCGCAATGAAGGTCCGTGAAAACGCGCGGATGCTTTTCCAACGCATCTGCCAGCGTCGTTCCCCCAGCCACCTCCTCCCGAACCTCCTTCACAATCTGACATAGCGCCACCGAACCGCCCGTCTGCGTCGCCAAAACGTCCAGCGACTTCAACATCGGCACACCCGCTCGCAAAAGGTCCGATAATTGCTGGTAAAATGTGGTCAGATATTTCAGCTTGACACGCCGACCACCACCCGCCCGCGACCGGCCGCTGGCTTCTTCAACCTGAACTGGAAAAAGCGATTGTTCATCCAGAAGGGCCAGCGCCACCTGTCGGTTTTCCGCCGTCAGCGTTCCCGTGACAGCCGACCCGCCGGTCTGAATCGCTTTATACGCGTACGTGGGCATGTTCAACGACCTGCCGTTTGATGGTTTCCAGACGGCCCCAAACCGACTTGGAATGCGATTACCTTAGCAACGACAACGACTTACGTCAATAATCGGTTCAATGGCGCAGTTCTTGCGCGTGGTGAACCACGTCATCGGCTTTTACACGCCAATGACGCTCCCCGATGCAACTGTCCACCTCGCCTGATGGTCCAATTGACAACGTAAGCCACTGAAAGGTTATCGGCAGGAAAATCAGCCGGACATGCCGGCTCGATGATGACGGGACGTGTCGATTTCTCGCTACAAAATCAGCCTATCCGTCGACCTTGGTCACCCGGGCCACCTCTTCCACCGTGATCTCGCCCCGGCGCACCTTGGTAAAACCATCGCTACGCATGGGTCTTAGCCCATTACGCTGCGCCGCCGCGACCAATTCAACGACGTTCGCCCGTTTGACGATCAATTCGCGCAACTCGTCGTTGATGGTCATCAATTCGAAGATGCCCAGTCGCCCGCTGTAACCGCTGTCACGGCATTCGCGGCACCCTCGCCCGCGAAAAAGCTTCTCGCCAGGCTTGTATTCGAAATCCGGCGGGAGCTGGTCCGGATCCGGGTCATAGGCTTCCTTGCAATGCGAGCAGATCTTCCGAACCAATCGCTGAGCCAATACGCCGCCGATCGAGCTGCTCACCAAGAACGGTTCAATGCCCATGTCCAGCAGACGCGTGTTGGCCGTCACCGCGTCATTGGTATGCAACGTACTGAAAACCAGGTGACCGGTCAGCGACGCGTTCACCGCCACCTCCGCCGTCTCGTAGTCGCGAATTTCGCCCACCAGGATGACGTCCGGGTCATGACGCAAAAATGACCGCAATCCCGACGCGAACGTCAACCCGATCTTGGGATTGATCTTCACCTGATTGATTCCGTCCAGGTAATATTCCACCGGGTCTTCCACCGTCAGAATCTTGATCTTGTCGCTCTTGATCGTGGACAACGCCGAATACAGCGTCGTCGTTTTTCCCGAACCCGTAGGCCCCGTCACCAGAACGATGCCATAGGGTTGATCGATCAGCTTCTTGAAACGCACCAATACGTCATCGACCATTCCCAGCTTGTCCAAACCGATCAACGACGTTTGCTTGTCCAGAATTCGCATGACCACCGCCGCCCCCCAAGCCGACGGAATGATGCTGACGCGAAGATCGATTTCGCGGTTGTGCGCCCGGATTTTGAATCCACCGTCCTGCGGCAACCGATGCTCCGCGATGTTCAAATTCGACAAAATCTTGATTCGGGAAACGATGGCCGCATGGAATCGTCGAATTTCCGGCGGCACGCGCGTGGTGTGCAGTACGCCGTCGATCCGATAGCGAATCCGCAGATCGTTCTCGAACGGTTCAATATGAACGTCGCTGGCTTTGTCTCGCACCGCCTCCAGCAGGATTTCATTAACCAACTTGACAACGGTGGCCTCCTGGGCCATCTCGATCAGGTCCTTGTCTTCTTCCGAGACGTCGCCCACCACCTCAACATCGTCGCCCACCATGGCCTGGACCGTTTCACCGCCCACGCCGTAGTGTTCCTTGATGACCCGCTGTACGTCTTCCACATACGCCAGCAGCGGTTCGACCTTCATGCCCGTCAGCATTCGCAGTTCGTCAAACGCGTACAAATTGAACGGGTCAGCCGTCGCGACTCTAATAGTCCCGTTCTGTCTCTCCACGGGAAACAACTGATAACGATGGACAACCTTGGATGGGATCAGTTTCAGAAGCTCGGTATCGACCACGATATGCGTCAGGTCGACAACGGGAATGGACAATTGCTCGCTGCGGGCTTTCAGAACCTCGCGATCCGTCACGATACCCATCTCGACCAGCATATCCTCCACGCGACGTCCTGAATGCAGGGATTTTTCGCGTATGGATTCCAACTGCTCGGATGTGATCTTGCCTTGTGTTAGAAGGATGCTACCGATGGGCACGGATTCTTATTCCTGGGTTTGACCGACCCCGAATCGCAAATTCGACGGTGCGATCACTGGGCTTTCTGCCCCATTTATATCTACGCAGAACGGCTGGGGATACGTCCGGAATACGGATTTCCCCCCGTCCATCTTTCGCGCGAATCTCCACACTTGTTTTAACCCCCGACAGGCCCCAAGGTTGCCGAAATCTTCACGTCCCCTTCTGATTTCCACTTCGTCGGGAAAATTGGACCCCTGAAATCTTTTTTGAATCTGATTTGAATCTGACGGGGCCATCGTTCGCATGTTACCGCCCTGTTTCAACGGCCGGCAGGCCATCGATTCCGACGGCGCTGGCCCAGACGTCATGATTCGCGGACTCTCCGTCCAACAGGATCGGGCCTTCAATCTCCATGCAATATGTCATCTGAATTTGGGTCCTTGCCCGCTTTCCACCTCAATCGTAGGTTCATTAACGTCGGCAAGATAGGGGATGTGGTTCACGGATGATCTGCGAGGGGATGGATGCCGAAATGTCTGAACTTAATGAACGTTTTCGACAATTTGTTCGTGAAGAGGACGGCCCGACGGCCGTGGAATACGCCGCCTTGGTCGGGATCATTGCTGCCGGTGCGATCGTGGCCATGTCCAACTTCGGTGATCAGGTGGAAGTCATCTACACCGAACTGAAAGGCGCGCTCGACGGAGCTGCTCCGCCGGCGTAATCTCGGGCCAACGTTCTCGCAACTCCCCATAGGATTCCCGCGTGCGTCCCGCGGTTGCGGCGATGTACGCGTGATTCCATGCGCCAACCGCCCAGTCTGGGTCACTCCATCCGACACCCCGTCCCCGTGAATGGACGCACCATAGCCATGCCGAGCCGCTTCTTTCCGACCCGCCACCGCTTCTTTCCGACCCACGACCATCAGGGCGGGAGTTCGCGTCTTAACAGAGCCGCGACCCTGGACGCAACCAAGGCGGGAGCGTCCAGTATGGCCAGCGGACGACGAAGTCAACGCCACATCTGCCGCGCCTCTACCTCCAGAAACCATCTGTTCAGGGAGCGGTCCCCGATCATCGCCAACGAAGGTCGTGTTTGTGTGCCCGAGCAACTTTCAATGTCGCGAGGGGCCGATCATTTCCAGTGGGTCCATGACGTTGCAGGCGGGTAGATTCTCGCCCCGCATGGGGCGACGGAATGTAGCCACGGGTGGAGCCGCCGCAGGCGGCGAAACCCGTGGGATGGAGACTGCGAAAATGGATCAAGCCCCGGCAGGGGCGCGGGAGTGTAGCCACGGGCGCCAGCCCGTGGAATGGATCTCCTCCGCCCCTTGCGGGGCGGTGATTATGGGGTGGGCCTGCAACCACGGGTTGCGCTTCGCTTCACCCGTGGCTACCGTCCTGCGCCCCGTTCGGGGCGGCGGAATGCCCCGCCTAAAGTGTCATGCACCCTCTCCAATCGCGGTGACGAGCGATGCCTGTCGCCAACTCGCCAAACGTAGCCCGGCGTGCTTCAACTCGCGGCGTCAAACCCAGTTCAATCACGGCCCGCGAAGTCACCGGGCCTATGCTGGCATAGGGCAACGGCACCACTCCGACGCCCTGAACGGTGGATGGGCTGGTGACGGCGACGACGTCAACGCGTTCAATAATCGATCGATCATAATCACGAAGCCTGGTTTCATAATAAACCGGCGAATCGATCACCACCCCAGTCCAAGGTGCCGGCGGACGCGCCCGCGACGATCGTGGATAACAAATGACGGAATCGTGTGAAGCCCTCGCACGCAGCGCTTCAAACAACCCATTCGCCGTTCCCGTCGGGCTGACCAGATCCACGCGTAATCCCCGTCTGGTAGCAGCCCTGTCCGATTTTCTCCCAACGACGGCGATTCTTGTTTCGACCGGGAATACGATGGGAAGGGTCTCGATGGCCCATACGCTCGTCAGCACCAGCCAATCGTCGGGAGTCAATAACGACAGGCGAGATGTGATGTCGGCTACGATATGCCGATGGATCACCGGTTCGACGACGGCGGACAGGCCCACGCATCGCAAGGCCCTCGACAACGGTCCGTCAGACGGCTCGTCACGGGTCACCCAGACGGTCACCCCGCAGGCTCCGCGTCCGCCAACCAGGCGTTCATGAACGCGATGGGTTCATCAGCCGCCGCGGCTTGTCCAAAAACTTCCAACGCCGTCCGCCAGTTTTGCCCGGTGGCATCAAAAACCGCCTGAAACACATCCAAGTCTAGATTGTATCGGTAGTTGGCCAGCATCCAGGCGTTGTTGGTCGGCAGTCGCTCGACCCAATCAAAATTTTCGGGAATGTTCATGAACGGGTGCACGTCTGCAAAAAAACGATCGCGGCCCTGCTGATACAGCGCTTCGCGTCCGGCGATTTTGGACTGCGGAGTACCCGGGTCAGCGTAATACGTTTCAAGGCTGCCATACAGATCCAATATGTACGCGGTGAAGCGATCGTAGTCGGCATAGCGTGTGACAGCCTGTTCGGCTAGCTCGGGTTGGTCCGGAAATCGGTCGCGAAAATATGCTTGCGCACCCGTGCGCCCGTAGAAAGTGGCCAGGCTTTCGTTGAATGTCGTCGCGTTGAGGCGCCAAACGTTGTCATGAAGCAGTTCGTGAATCACGGTATCGACGATGGAGATTTCATCACGCCGCAGCATGGCCGACCGGACGGGATTGGGGATAGCGTTCATGGTGCTGTAGGCGTCAACCTCGTACATGAACACATCCAGATTTCTGTCGACCAGTTCCTGAACGTATCGCTCGGCTTGATCGAGGTCGAAATACACCAGATATGGAACAGACCCAATCAACGGAAACGTCCAGTGCATTGGTTGAAAGCGGTGCTTGGCGGAGGCGGAGATGTTGTAGGCATTGGACGTGGGCCCAGTGTCCACGAACAGCGTGAAGCTTTCGCCCGGGTCCAGCCCCATCGCTTGTTCCGCGAAGGCGCGTACGTCGATGATCAACTCCAATTTGGAGATTTGTTCCTCGTCCAGCGGCGCTGTCGCGATCGCGCGTTCCAGGGGAACGCTGTTGAGGATGGCGTCGAGTTGTCCCAGTGCGATGGAAGGTAGATAGAACAAGTCCGGCCCACAACCGCCGGCGGCCAACAACGTTAACCCGATCCACCGCACCGGGCTTCGTGATGTGATGACCGACCGAGTCTTCATCCCAGCCGCAGGCGTGAAGCAGTGATCGCGCGATGGGCGATTGATCCGCTCCTTGACGGTGGCAGCTCGCCATGAAAACGCACGTCGGAAACACCGACCCGGAATTCCTATCACCATGAATAGGGGAACCCGCACGTTATCTCCCTTCGTCCGCCCATCTTGCAACCAATGTGAGTCGTCGACAAGCGTACCCCTGCTCTGCAACATTCTAACGACGCGCCCGGATTTGGCCTGCCGGGATCGAGCAACGCCGAGGTTTTGCGGCGACATTTCGATTTTGTAATCGTAAGCTTATGTGTGATAATAGGTTAGAACGCTACCGATTTTCCGCCGTTTTTTGTGGGCCTTTGTAGACTTCGGACTTTGCGATGTCTACGATCGTGCGTAAGGGCGCAACGCTATGGGGCGGTAGGGGTTGCATACCTGGCTGCGAAGGCAGCATTTTTCAGACAAGCAAGTCACGAGTCAATTTGGTAGACGGGGATTTTCCGTACCCCTGTGGTCAGCCTCTGCGCTGACCCGGCGTGCGGACGGAGAGGACGCCATGCTCCAGGCGCACAGTACCTCAGAATTCAGTTCGATCTTGAACCAATCTCCTATCAAGGCGGTCCTGACCGTCATCCGAAAATCGGGTGACGGGAAAGTCATCGACCTGTCCCGACCGGTCACGCTGTTCGGCTCGCACAAGGACGTGAAGGTTCGACTGAAGCACCATTCGGTCGCGCCGGCCCACTGTGCCATCATCAACACCGGCGACCGTCTGATATTGCGGGACCTGGCCAGCCGAGCCGGAACGATGCTCAACGGCGAGGTCACCAACAGCGCCGAATTGAAACATGGCGACATCATTCGAATCGATGCGTGGAAGTTCCGCGTGGGAATCAAGAACAGCCACGAAACGTGCAGCGGTAGTTCCATCGCGGCCACGCAGTTTTGTGCAGCCACCGGCATCGACATGGAACGAACGGGGTCGGATGAATCCTGGAAAGACCTGCCCGACATCTTCGTGATTGGCCGGCGCGATTCCTGCGAGATCGCGCTGGAGGGAAACAGCGTATCCCGGGCCCATGCCCTGGTGGTCACGCTCAACGGTCGACCGGCTGTTTTTGATCTGAAGAGTGCCAACGGCATTCGCGTGAATGGTCGCACCACCGCGATGACCTACCTTGCGCCCGGTGATCACATCACTGTGGGCATTTATGAATTGAAGATAAATGACATACGCGCGCCCGGCGGAAGGTTTGACGGCCAGGAATCGTGCTACACGTTTGAAGCCGGCGGCGAGAACCGCATCCGACTGGCAGAGCCAGGCCGGAGCGGATCCTCCGCGGATTTCATGCGTTTGGCTGACCCGTCGCCACCGTTGAACGGGTTCGATCGAATGGGAAATGCGCGTCCGGTGACCGATCGATTCAGCATCGATCCGACGGTCAATGGGGGCATCGCCGGCGCTCGAAATCCGGAATCGGATCCGCGGGCCGGTCAACTGGACGCGCTCGAGAAGCAGCTTCGCATGCGGGCCAGGCAATTGGATGAGCATCAGCGCGAGTTGGACGCTCGTGAACTGGAGATGGGCGATCGAGAGCACTTGCTTCAGGCCTCGGCCCGCAAGTTGCTCGATACCCATCACGCCGAAGTGGCGAAAGCGAGTGAATCCGCCCACAAGACGATTGAAAAGCAGGCGGCGGAGTTGCAAGTCCGTCAAACGGAAATCGGTCGTTTGTCGGCTGAACTGGCCAGGATTCGCGATGAGCTGGCCCATGGCGGTCAGGCCCCGGCGCAGACCGATGACCGACTGAACGGTCTGGAACAGCGCGAGCAGCAGTATCGAATTGATCTGACGGAGTTGACCGATCGCGCAGCCGCGTTGCAAGCAAGAGAGGGCGAGCTGGCTCGTCGCGAGGTCGAACTCGATGATCTGCGTCGTGCCGATGACGTGCGCCATGCCCAATTGGAAGCACGCGAGAAGGACCTGTCCGGCCGCGATCGAGAAGCGCAGAAGCGGGCGATTGAACTCGAGCAACGTCAGGCGGAGTTGGACGCAACCGCGCAGTCGATTGCGGAAGCGTCGGCGGTGTTGGCGAACGAAAGAACCGCATTGGCTCGCCAGACGGACGCACTCGCGGCGCTGCGAGCCGATGTGGAAGAATCGCGTCAAGCGCTGGAGGCGCGGGCAACGGATTGCGACGGGCGCGAGCACGCCTTGGCCACTCAGCAGAACAGGATCGAGTCGCGCTCCGCGGAGCTGGACGCCCGTCAGGCGAAGCTCGATCAGGATGTGTTGCGGTTGTCGGTTCGGGAGCGTGACGTCAACGAATCGGCCATGGCGCTCGAATCGGAGCGTGCCCAAATCACGAGTTTGCGATCGGCGTTGGACGCTGAGCGCCATGAAATCGAAAGTCGCGAGCAGACGCTGCGCCTCGAGCGCCGGGACTTCGATACCGCGCGAAACGAATTGATCCATCAGCGCGAATCAATGGATCAACGCACGATCGAGTTGCGCCGTTCCGAACACGTCGTGAATCAACGTCAAGACGAATTGTGCCGGCGGGAAGCCGAACTGGCGACGAATCGCAGCGCGCTGGCCGGCGAAAGAGAAAAACTGGAGCAGCGCAAGCTCGAATTGGACGCCGAGCAGGCCAGCCTGGGACGAGAACGCAGTTCCTTCGAAGCCCAAACGCAAGAACATCTGCGAAGCGTGGAGGAGCGGTCGGCCCAGTTCGACCGACTTCGTCGCGAGTTGGATGACCGAAACGGCATGCTCGACCGCAGGGCCCTGGACCTGGTCGGCGACGAGCGCCGCATTCAGCATGAAAAGGAGGAGATTGCACAGAGCCTTACCTCCCTGGAGGAACGCCAGCGCATGGTGTTGGAACGCGAAAGCTCCGCTCAGCAACGATCGAGCGAGCTGGACCACGGGCGGTCCGAACTCGATCGGTGCCACACGGAGTTGACGAGCCGGCAACATGCGTTGGCCGCCCGGGATCTGGCCATCGAGCGCAAAGAAAGTGAATACAGCCAACGCGCCGAGGAATTGGAAAGACGAGAAAAACGAATCGCCGCGGGCGACCGCAGCGTCCAGCAATTGGGCGAGGACCTGGGACGGCGAGAGAAAGCCATTCGAACCCTGGAACAATCCCTGGCCGAGCATGAAGCACAGCTCGAGCATTTGCGACTGACCCTGACGTCACGCGAGCAGGCCGTCGCGCGAAGCGAATCGGAATTGGCCGGGCGCATGACGACCCTCGACGACCAGACTCGCGAATGGAAACTCCAGTCGGCCGAAATCGTTTCCCAAAGTCGATCCATCGAGACCGAACGGGAGTCGCTGAGGCAGCAGACTGAGAACCTCGAACAGCAGCGCATGGAACTGCACGACGCCCGCGAGGGTCTGATCCGCGAACGCCAAGCCCTGCATCACGAACGAAGCTCGATTGGAAAGCGTTCCAACGGCACGGGCCATCCAGCCGCCAAACACGCGGAAACGTCGAAAGAGATCGCCGACCGAGAGGCGGTGTTGGCCGAGCTATCCAACTCGCTGCGAAGCCGGGCCGCCGAGATCGAAGCCAAGGAACGCACCATCAAGACTCGCGAACCGATCTTGGATCAGTTGGCCAAGTCCATGGAGAAACGCAAGCAGGAGATCGAAGCCAAACAGGCCGCCGTCCGCGAACAACAGGCCGAATTGGAACGGCTGCGGAAGGAAATCGAAAGCCGAGCCGAAGCATTGAATGAACGCGAGAAGCTGATCGGCAAGCAGCACGATCTGTTGCAGCAGGTGAGCGATCCCATGGCCGTGAGTGACGATCGCTCGTTTGAAGTGCTTCGCATGCTGAACCCCGACTTGGGTGATTCCGTGCGGGTGCTGAGGCGATTGGGATTTGAAGGCTCGTTCGATGAGCTGGTTGAGAAAGCTCAAATGGAATTGGAAGCGTCGCAGAAGCAAAAGAATGGCCGGCGCTGGAATCCGTTCCGCTAGTATATGGACCAGCGGGATGGCTGAAGCAGCGAGAATCGGATCGGCGGCTTTCGTGTGGTCCGTGGGCAAAAAATAGAAATTGAAATTGTCGGGGCGGCCCGTTTCGTGTGATCACCGGGCGACGATCGAAACGGGTCGACCCGCATTAGGTTTAGGCAGTCGGACAAGACCGACGCGCGGCCGCCTGATTGTGCGCCGCGACCGACTCTTTCCGGGTTCGTGGGGCGGGTTTCGAACCGCCGCTTAACGAGCCGCGAGCGCAAAGCGAGCGGTCTTCTGCATGGGTGGCCCACCTCCGTTGGAGGTGGGGGAGCCGATGACTAAGCGGGTTTCGAACCGCCGCTTAACGAGCCGCGAGCGCAAAGCGAGCGGTCCCTGACGGACCCTAACCCGGTTTCGTTGGAATGCCTTAAAAGATTGGGAGCACCGCTGGCCGGATGATCCCGCACGCTCAGGGGTGGCATTGAGCATTGCGGAGGACTTCGGCCAGCTCATTTTCCAGCCGACGATGCCACGCTACGAATCGCGACCGACTCTTTCCGAGCCTCGACCGTCAGCAAGCGGTCCTCTCATCCAACAATAACAGAGCCGCGACCGTGAGGGAGCGGTCTTCTGCATGGGTGGCCCACCTCCTTTGGAGGTGGGGGAGCCAATGACGAAGCCGGGTTTCACCCGCCTCCTACTACGAAGAGCAGCAAATAGTGAACATCGTCATTCCGGCGAACGCCGCATACGTCGCATCCGTCATTCCGGCGCAAGCCGGAATCCAG
>CAYRHJ010000002.1:0-107736 GCA_964424105.1 uncultured Phycisphaeraceae bacterium
GCGGGGGACCGCTCGCTTCGCGCTCGCGGCTCGTGAAGAGGCGGGTGAAACACGTACTACGAGCTACGAAGTTGCGACTTCGAAATTCTCCGAACGCTAATCATCGGCTCCCCCACCTCCAAAGGAGGTGGGCCACCCGGCCGTTTACAAGGCGCGCGACATTTGGGCACACGCTATGGTCATCGGGTCCCCCACCTCCAAAGGAGGTGGGCCACCCGGTCTGGACTCCGGCTTTCGCCGGAGTGACGGCGCGAGGTCATGCGTTGGCCGCGAGGTCATGCGTTGGCCAGGCGTTGCATGATGTCGGCGGCCCGCCGTTCGATCGCTCCATAATCTCGCCGGCTCATCGCGTCGGGGTCAAACAGCGGTCGCACGAATCCCACGCCTACCGCACCCGCTCGCAACACGTCGACGAAATTCTCCAAACTGATTCCCGCCGTCGGAAAAATGCGGAGCATGGGCAACGGGCCCAGGACGGCTGCGACGAAGGTTGGGCAATCGCCCGCGGGGGCAGGGAACAGCTTGACGAAATCGGCGCCCGCTCGATGGGCGGCGAGCATTTCCGTCGGCGTGGAAGTACCCGGAATGATGGGCACCGCCAACTGGCCAGCCAGTCGGATGATCTCGACGTCGCACACCGGGGAGACGAGAAAATGGGCGCCGGCTTGGACCGCGTTTCGGGCGTCTTCAACGGTCAGCACGGTTCCCGCACCGACCAGCAGGTCGCGGTTTTCGCGGAACTCGGTGATCAGATCGAGCGCTCCGGGCGTCGTCAGGGTGAACTCCACAATTCGCATTCCGCCAGCCACCGCCGCGTTCATGGCGCCCCGGGCCAGCGCTTGATCGCTCGTTCGGATAATCGCGCTCACCCGTCTCGCCAGGATACCTTGTATCGTCGTTTCTTTGCCGCCCATGAATTGGGGACTCCAATGTCCTGCATCCACCCGCTATAATGCCTCCACCGATCGTCCAGCACGATCCGTCAGGAGAATCGCTATTATGATCATCTACGCCGTTTTGTCGATCATGGTTGCAGCCGCCGGCGCGGAGAGTGTGGCGAGTGTCCAACCGCTGACCGTGGCTGAACGATCCGATTATCAAGCCACGGCTCGTTACGACGAGGTTGTGCACTTCATCGAGCAGATCGCGGCCGACTCGCCCGTCATCCGCGTGGGTGAAATGGGAAAGACCGTCGAAGGTCGGGCAATTCCGCTGATCATTCTGGCTGACCCGCCGGTTTCGACGCCGGCTGAGGCGGCTGACGGTGGAAAGATGGTCGTGTTGGCGTTCGGCAACATTCACGCCGGCGAGGTCTGCGGCAAGGAAGCGCTGTTGATGCTGGCGCGTGACTTGGCCCAGGAACCGGATCGCAAACTGTTGGAAAAGCTGGTCATCGTTTTTGCGCCCATCTTCAATGCCGACGGGAACGAACGAGTTTCGAAGGACAATCGTCCGGGACAGAACGGGCCTGTGCAGGGAATGGGTCAGCGCCCCAACGCGCAGGGACTCGATCTCAACCGCGACTACGTCAAGCTCGAATCACCCGAAGTCAGGGCCATGGTTCTCTTTCTCAACGAATGGGACCCCGCCATCATCGTCGATACGCATACCACGAACGGTTCATACCACCGATATACGCTGACCTACGAAGGCCCGCGCCTGCCGGCCGGTGATCAGGCCGTCATTGACTACACTCGCAAGACGTTTTTTCCCGCCATCACCAAGAAACTGCGCGATGACCATGGGTACGGGTCGTTTTACTATGGGGATTTTAATCGCGATCATACGAGTTGGATGACCTATCCCTGCCAGGCCCGTTTTGGTACGCCGTATCGAGGCCTCAGAAATCGATTGGCTGTGATTTCCGAAGCGTACGCCTACGCGACCTTCCGCGACCGCGTTTTGGCCAGCAAGGCCTTCGTTGAAGTCATTCTACAGCAGGCTGCGGAAAACGCGGTGGAGATTCGCGACCTGCTCAAATCCGCCGACCAACGCACTATCGAGTCCGGCGAATTTGACGACGCGAGTCAATCCGTCGAGGCGGGCGAATTTGATGACGCGGGTGAATCAGAAAGCGCGGGTGACATGGTCGCGATTCGTCATCGGCTCGAACCGTTTGACGCAAAGGTGAACATCGACGGATTCGTTGAAATAGAATCCGATGGTGAATTCACGCGCACGGACGAGGCTCGGCAGTACGAAGTGGACCACGTCGGCCAATGCGCGGCGGAGCTGTCGGTCAAGCGACCTTTCGCCTACCTGCTGCCGCCGACGCATCACGACGTCATCGAAAATCTTCTTCGTCACGGAATCACCGTCGAGGAGCTTCGCGAGGACATCGAATTGGACGTGGAGATCGAGACGCTGGCGCACGTCGAACGCAACGAGCGCCCCTTTCAGGGACACCACCTCGTGACCGTAGAAACCACTTCCAGTCAGGAGAGTCGCAAGTTCCCCGCGGGCACGATCATGGTTCGCACCGCGCAAAAGCTGGGTGCCCTTGTTGTGACACTGCTGGAAGCGCGCTCGGAGGATGGCTTGGTGACCTGGAATTTCTTCGATGATGCCCTGGCCGTCGGACAGGAATTCCCCGTGAACCGACTTCTAAAACGCGTGCCCACCACGAGTTGTGACGTTCGCCCGTTGGCCGAGACCCGGGCAAGCGGTCGAGCCGTCACGTTTGCGGAGGCCTACGAATCAGACGATCCGCCCGATTTTGACGGCTCGCCTATCCGCGGCTTGACTTGGTTGGCGGACGGTGAACATTATCTTCAGGTCAAGGACGATGGCCTGTGGAGGGTCGAAGCGGCCAGCGGTCGAGTCGAGCCGTTCCACGATCCGGAAAAAATGGCGGAAGCCCTTCGATCCCTGCCCACGATCGATGCCAAGACCGCTAGGAAGATGGCTGAGCGCACGAGCTTTGTGATGTCGGACGACCGGCTGGCGACGGTCATCAATCACGAAAACGACTTGTACTATTGCCGATTCGATGGCTCGCGAGCTGACCGGCTCACGCACACTCCCCAGGAGGAGGAACTTTTCGATTTCAGTCCGGATGGGCAGTTTGTGTGCTTCGTGCGCGATCATGATTTGTACGTCGTTGACGTTTCGACACAAACCGAGCGGGCGTTGACCGTCGGCGGCGACACTCGACGGCGAAACGGCAAGCTCGACTGGGTTTATTTTGAAGAACTTTACAACCGGAATTGGCGCGGATACTGGTGGAGCCCGGATTCCCGGCACGTTGCGTTTCTGCACACCGACGACACCGCGCTCCTGCCGTTTACGGTGATCGATCAGATGCCACTGCATCAGGAGGTCGAGGTAACCCCCTATCCCAAGGCGGGCGATCCCAACCCCAACGTTTCACTGGGCGTGGTGTCAGCCGCGGGCGGCTCTGTGATGTGGATCAATCTGGACGGGTACTTGGAAGGCGCTTTCCTTATCAGCAGGGTGGGCTGGAAACCCGATGGCGAATCGGTCTGGTTTTACGTGCAGGATCGCGCTCAGACCTGGTTGGACGTGAACGTGGCCTCCGTCACAACCGGCAAGCCGCGGCAATTGTTTCGTGAAACAACCGACGCCTGGGTCAGCGATCCGGGCGACCTGACCTTTCTGAAAGACGGGTCTTTCATCATGGCCAGCGAACGCACCGGCTGGCGACATCTGTACCATTATGATGCCGACGGCCAACTCATCCGCCCGTTGACCGAGGGTGAATGGGACGTTCGTTCGATCCAATGTCTGCGGGAGGAGGAAGGCCAACTGTTTGCCGTCGGCACGCGAGACAGCCAGATCGCGGAAAACCTGTACCGCTTGTCGCTTGATGGCAGTCCACCGCTTCGCCTCACCGCGGCCGACGGCCATCATCGCACGACGGTCAGCCCGACCGGGCAGCATTTTTTGGATACGTGGAGCGATCCCGCGACCCCGCCGCAAGTCCGACTGTTCGATGGTGACGGAACGATGGTCCGCGTGGTGGACAGCAATCCGGTTTATGAATTGGAAGAATTCCAGGTGAGCGCACGCGAGTTTGTGCGGATTCCCACGCGCGACGGATTTCAACTTGAAGCCACCCTCCAAATGCCCACCCGCTTCGATCCCCAGCGTCGATACCCCGTCTGGTTCATGACCTACGGCGGGCCTAACTCGCCGACCATTCGCAATGAATGGAACCGAAGTTATGCTTGGGACGCGGTGTTGGCTGAGTCCGGCATCATCGTCTTCCGTTGTGACCCCCGCAGCGCCAGCAGCAAGGGCGCCGCGTCGGCTTGGACCGCCTATCGTCAACTCGGCGTGCAGGAGTTAGCCGACATTAACGATGCCATGGATTGGCTCAAGGAACATCCCTACGTGGATGCATCGCGGATCGGCATGTCGGGTCACAGCTACGGCGGATTCATGACCGCCTATGCCATGACGCACAGCCAACTGTTTGCAGCCGGCATCGCGGGCGCACCCGTCACCGATTGGCGAAACTATGACTCGATCTACACGGAACGATACATGAACACGCCGCAGGAAAACCCCGATGGATATGATCGAACATCGGTGGTCAAAGCCGCGAAGGACCTCCACGGCAGGCTCTTGATTCTGCACGGCGCCAAGGATGACAACGTGCACTTGCAGAACACGTTGCAACTGGTTCATGAACTTCAGGAGGCGGACAAGCCATTTGAGATGATGATTTACCCCCAATCCCGCCACGGACTCCACGGCCAGCATTACCGGCGACTGATGTACGAATTCATCATCAGAAACGTCGGCGGCTCCTTCGATTCCGCGGATTCCGGGTCCCTCCTTTCCAACTGAACGCATGACTCGCGGGCGGCGTCCTCACGTTCCTGGTATGGTTCATCACACCGTTTGCAAGTTTTCCGATCCGCGACGGCTTTTTTCAGAGCCGCGACCGTCACAATTCGACAAGAATCCCTCGGCAACCATTTCGGCGTGCCGCGGACATGCGGATGGGGGGCAAGATTCGAGTCGCTTCTTTCAGAGCCGCGACCGTCAGGGAGCGGTCCCCGATCAGCGCGAACTCGGGTGTTGTTGGAATGCCTAATCGTCACACAACAGCGTTCGTTCATCGCTCAAGATCGAGCGAATGTTGCGGATGGCCTGCCGAATGCCTTCCATTCGGGGGTGAATCGATAGTGCTTTGCGATAGGTTTCGATGGCTCCGTGAAATTCGTTGACGTCGGCCAGCGCTTTTCCCAATCCGGCCCACGCACCGAAATGGCAAGGTGCTAATTCGAGCGCCCGCCGATAATCCGCGATGGCCCGCGTGATGCGATTGTCCATATGCCCGACGATGGCACGCTGATGATACGCTTCCGCGAATGACGGTTCGAGACGAATCAGATCATCCAACACCTCGCTCGCCCCAGCCAGCCGTCCTTCTTCCGTCAGGTCCATGGCCCGCCGAAGTTTGCGCCGACCAGCCTGACCGGCTGCGTCGAACCACAGCCGCCACAAGGCGTCTTCCGCCGCGGAAACGACGGCGCTTTCGTCTCGCCGCAACGCCCCCGCCAGCGCCAAGCAAGCCACATGATTTCCCAGCAACCCCAGGCAAAATGCCGAGGCGACGCAAATCTCCAAGTCGTCACTGTTCAGAAAACCAATCATGTCGCTGATCGACCATTCGGACGCAATCACGCGACGCAATCGTGTTTCGTCACCCATCTCGCGATAGGGCCGGACGGCATTTAGAAAGCGAACGCCAGCCGAGGAAGGGTTGTGGGGAGTTGGATGCATGAAACAGTCCGATAATCGAACGCCCATCTAATCAATGATATCGAGTCTGTCTTGAGCGTCCGAAACATCGTAGGCCCCCGCAGGTCCCGGAGTCAATCACGGGTTATCCGCTCGATCATGGCCCCACTTGCTCGTAAGTCGTTGTCCTTGCAAGATATGCCGGGTTCGGCGGCGGGGAATCCTTTTTCAAAACGATGGGGATGAATCGCGGGATTATGAAGCAAACCACGAGCGCCACGCATTCAAACGCCCCGAACAGCGAATGGTATCCGTCGTCGTTGCCCGTTCGATTGTCGGTGTCGCGCAGTCGGGCATTCGAGCGAGCGTTGCTGACGTTGCCGGCAGGTCTGTTCCTCGTCTTCCTGGCATTGCAATTGTTTTCGGGTTTACGTTTCACTCCTACCGCCGTCTCCAATCGAATCACGGATTACAGCTTGGCTGCGGTGCTTGTTCCCGTCGCATTGCTGGGGGTGTTCTTGTCCTTTCGCGGATTTCGGTGGTTGTTGCTGGCCATCTGGCCCGCGGACGTGGCCATCATCGCCGGTGCGGACGAACTGGTCCTACGCCTGGGGCCGCTGGGAACGCGCCGTTTCGACACCGCCCGCCTGACGCTGAAATATCCGTACGAGTTGTCGTTGAGCGAAGACGACGAGGACGCGTTGTACGAGTCGCTCCTCGATGACGAAGTGCAGATTGCGCGGTTTCTGCCGCGAATGATTCACCCATCGGCCCCGGACCGCTTGGATCGGGAAATCCTGCGATGGACGCGACTCAACGAACAACAATGTGTGGCTGCGTTACGCCCGTTTATCGAATACGTCAGGCCCGACGTGTCACCGATCAAAGGGAAACGTGACAGCATTTGAAGCGCGACGCGGCCAGCGGTCATCGAACGCACCGTCCGCGCGAACCCAATCATCGGCTCCCCCACCTCCAAAGGAGGTGGGCCACCCGGCCGTCCCACATCAACGGCCTATTTCGCACTCGAACAGGCCTGAAGCCGCGACGCCACTTCTCCATGGGCTGAGACACATATTTGCCATCCGGTCGCTGCGATGTAGGATACGCATTTGGGCCGACTGCTGATGATCGGCTCATAAGGGACCGGTCTATGGCGCGCGTCACAACTCGGAAAGCCCGGTCTGATCGTGGCGAATCGTTGCTCTTTTCGATGGAGCGAAGGCCTTCGCTCGGCGCCTATCAGATTGTCTGCACGGATGCGTTTGAGTGGTTGGCATCGGCTAAGCGTCGCTCGATACATGCGGTTGTGACGGACCCACCGTATGGGCTGTTGGAATACTCACCGCGAGAGCTGGAAAAGCTCAAGGACGGACGTGGGGGCGTGTGGCGGATTCCGCCATCATTTGACGGGTACCGTCGGCGCCCGCTTCCCAGGTTCACCGTTCTTAAGGAGCGAGATTACGCGAGGCTTCGAACGTTCTTTTCGCGATTCGCTGAGTCGGTGTTTCCTGTGCTTGTCCCTGGGGCTCATGTCTTTATTGCGACGAATCCACTGATGTCGCATGTAGTGTATCACGCGTTGATTGCAGGCGGATTTGAGAAGCGCGGTGAGATCATCCGGGTCGTCCATACATTGCGAGGCGGCGATCGACCGAAGAATGCCCACCGCGAGTATGCGAACGTCACGGTCATGCCCAAGTCCTGTTGGGAGCCGTGGGGACTCTTCCGCAAGCCGTGTGATGGTCGCGTTCAGGACAACCTGCGAAAGTGGAAGACCGGCGGGCTGCGTCGTATTTCCGACGATGAGCCGTTCAAAGACCTGATCTATTCGTCGCCCGCTCGCGGCTATGAGAGGGGCGTTGCACCGCACCCCTCACTGAAGCCGCAAGACTACCTACGCAAGATTGTCGGCGCGGCCCTGCCCTTTGGGCAGGGCGTGATCCTCGACCCGTTCATGGGCTCCGGGTCAACTGTCGCAGCTGCTGCGGCCGTCGGCCTGCGAAGCATCGGGCTGGAAATCAATGCTGAGTACTTTCAATTAGCAACGCGTGCCGTCCCGCTCCTCGCCGAGTACGAGCCGAACGGAGCCAACGGGAATGGCTAGGAAGGAGGACTTCGAACAGTCCGTGCCACTTCCTCCGGGCCTCGAGGTCGCTGCCATTCGTCGGGCGATTGAATATATCGAGCGGCAACTGGCTGACCTGGTCGACATCTACTACGAACAGGCGAATGTGTTCAGCGGGATTGTTGGGATCTACGGGACGAAGGCCCTCGACGCCATAAGCAATTACGAAAAGCATCGCAACATCGACACGGCTCAGCAACGGTTTCCCGATCTACGTCGACGTGGTTCGGGGCGTAGCCCTTCACCGAACGAGTCCCTGGAGAGCAAAGGGAGTAAACGACCCTGGGCGATTCAGTCACATTACGATCATCCTGGATGGTACGTAGTTTGGCGATATTTAATCGACCCGACGGAGTCGCTTCAGAAGGGCAAACCTGTCATTATCTGGCGAGTCGACGTCGTGTTTCTAGACAAGAGCGACTGGAAGTACGAGAAAAGCAGCGCCGGGGACACGGGTGGCGGGCGGACACACACTTTTGGAGTAAAGAATGCCGCCAAGACGCTCAAGGGGAAGGCCGTCTATCACCGGAAGGACGTCGTCATTCGTGACGGCAAGCCGGTTCCGCGCAACGGAAACGGCGATGCGGCCTGATCGGTTCGAGGAGTCGGTATGCAAGGGGTAGAGCCCCGGGCTCACCGCGGTCTTTTGAGACCGTCCGCAGAGATTGGGCCTGTTCCGTACAAGCCACATGTGCCCTCGCGCGCCGAACCTCGGTTCAGCCCGAGTGAGTACGAATGGAAGCTTGGTCATCAACCGACTATCATCCCGCCCGGGTGCCCTATCCATCGCGCAGCATAGGACAGTCCACCCGCCCCGACGTGTCACCGATCAAAGGGAAACGTGACAGCATTTGAAGCGCGACGCGGCAAGGCATCAGTCCGTCCACTTTTTCAAATCGACGATTTCATACTTGCCGGGTGGGTTGGCCATGGGAAGGTCAACGTGTTCGCCCACTCGTAGCCCCATGACGGTCTGACCGATGGGTGATTTGTAATTGAATACGGCGTTTTCGACGTCGGCTTCGAAAGGCCCCAAGAAGATGGCCTCGAAACAGTTGCCTTGTTCGACGTTCTTGAAAGATACCTTGCTGCCCATACTGGCATGATCGGCGGGCACTTCGGTCGGATCGAGTCGCCGGGCCTTGGCCATTTGGTCCTGCATGTGGGCGAGTCGGGCGCGAAGCAGATCACGTTCTTCCAATGCGAACTTGTATTCAGAGTTTTCGCTGAGGTCGCCTTTTTCCGCCGCGGCGCCGATGGCGATGGCATTTTCCTTCATTTTGACGTTGACCAGTTCATCGATGGCTGCCTGCCAGCGGGACATGCCCTCCGCGGTGGAATAGATGATGTCTTCCTTGGCCCAGTCGGGCGTCTTGGGCTGGGCGTAAAGCCCCGGGAACCGATCGCGGATGCGGTTGATCAAGTCTTCTTGCACGCTGCGGCCCAGACCGTCCAGCCGCTTGACCTGTGTCAGCCAGGCCGATCCCATGCCTTGTTCAATTTCCGAAACGCACTGGTCGAATCGTTCGTATTTTCTGGCGGACAAGGCCGAGCGGACGACCGCCCGAATTCGCTTGGCAGCGTCTCGCGAAATCTGGTCACTGATGCTGACTTCCGCAAGCAGCCACAAGAGTTTGGTTAACAGCGTGCCCGCGGGAATGCATTGCCATCGTGGCAAGGACAGGCCCTTGTCCCACAGCCAACACAGCGCTTCGAAGGACGTTGTGGCGTTGCTGAGAATATCGTTGGTCAGCTCTTGCATGCGCTCGGCAGGAATCTCCGCGGCTTCAAGCCGCTTGGCGATCTCGTCACAGGCATTCACGGGCGCGACGGTCATCAGATCCAACATATCATCGGGCCAATCGGTTTTCTTGGCCATTTGCAGGTAATCGAACGCGGCGGACCACTGCGGCAGGGCATCGCAAAGGGCGAAGAGTTCTCGAATGTCGGGGGATGAGCGAATCAGATCACAAGCGGAGCGGCCCGCGTCCGGTTCTGCCAGGGCCTGTTGGATGAGTGACTCGACCAGGCGATCGATAAACGACTCCGCCGGCGATTTCTTGGCCGACTTTTCCGCGTGTTGGATGACGGCTGATTTCAGTTGTCGCAGCAGAGTTTCATCCGGTGACTGATTCTGGGTGCGGCATTGGCGGAGATAGGCATCAATCTCCGACCAACGTTCGACGGCACTGCGGTGTCGTTGAAATCGGCGATTGAATTCTATGTCGAAGGTGATTCCCTCGGCGATGTATTCCAGGACGTAGGGCGACCGGCCTTCCAGCTTGATGTTCGGGTCACGCCGGACGGCTGATCGAGCCTTGGTCCACCACTTGGTCCATGCGGGTTCGGGAATGACGTCGGGGACGAGACGTTTCTGAATTTCGTCGGAATTAAGAATCCTGCCTTCCGACCGAAGCAGGCTCAAAATGACCTGCGCCGGATCGGATTGGGCCAGTTTCCGCAAGTTCTCAAGTTTGAAACGATGGCGGATGCGAAAATCGTCGTCGGCACAGGGTTCCCACTCGTCAGCAAATGAGACGGGGTCGAGCGTCTCGGATTGGGCGTCATGGGTCAGTTCGATCTGCCAGGAAGCTATGTCGATGGAATCGACCTGACCTGCGCTATCATGATGCCGGGCGGCGACGAAGGAACCCGGTTGAACGGCTAAACAAACTTCCAGCGTTCGCAAGGCTCGTCGAACGGGTCGGCTACCGTTCAGCCCGGACGCGTCCAGCAAAGTCTCCAGCCCGGGGCGATCGCGGTAAACGTCCTTGTATAATTGGGTGGTGAGATTGCGAAGCTCGTCGGCTTCCTTCAATGCCAGTAGAAAAGGCTTGGCGACGGTCAAGGCGGATTCGGAGGAGACTTTTTCCTTGAGCGCTTCAACGGCCGCCCAGGCCAGCGATGCGGCCAATTCTTTCTGACGGCCTTCCACGAGCGCTTCCAAAAGCGGGAAAAGTTGCGACACCGACGCGGCGGACAGATCGTCGCTTTCGATGACGGCCAGCCATTTGCTTTCGGCGGCTCCGATGTTACCTGATCCGACTAATTGAACGGCTCCTTCGATATTCATAGACGTGGACCTCGTTATCCAGAGACCGGCGTTGATTGAGAACCCAGCATTATCACGCAAAGCGGGCTGTTTGTCGAGATCGGCGACCGAGATTCCGACAGGGTCGCCGGCCCACTGCACCCGCGCCCACTCTTGAATGCGACTTCCCCGCGGGTGGTACGCAGCGGAATCAGGGCAGATTGGTAGAAGTGGCTGCCGCGGATACACTGGGTGGGCTACCTTTATTTTTCGGCATTGCCGTTTCGGACCTGTACCCAGTAATCAGATGTGCCGGAGATTCGTGTGCGAATCGCATATTTCGACTGTTTTAACGGCGTCGCGGGCGACATGATGGTGGGTGCGTTGATTGACGCAGGGTGTCCGCCGGATGAACTGATGGCGGCATTGAAAGGTCTTCCGATCAGCGGATACGAAATGTCGTTTGCTCGAGCACGAATTCAAGGGTTGTCAGCGACTCGTTTCAAAGTGTTGCTTGACTCCGACGCTCCCCAGCCGCATCGCCATTTGAAAGACGTTTTGGGGATCATTGAAGCTGGAAACCTGCCGGCCAACGTGCGTGGCCGGGCGGGTGACGTGTTTTCGCGATTGGCTGAGGCGGAGGCGAGCGTTCACGGAACAACTGTCGAGCGTGTGCATTTTCACGAGGTTGGCGCGGTGGACGCTGTGATCGATATCGTGGGAGCGTGTTGGGCGCTGGAACGATTGGGTGTGGAG
This sequence comes from uncultured Phycisphaeraceae bacterium, assembly GCA_964424105.1. GTDB lineage: Bacteria > Planctomycetota > Phycisphaerae > UBA1845 > UBA1845 > CAYRHJ01. The sequence goes on from CAYRHJ010000002.1 coordinate 11,628, forward strand.
CGCGTGGTCTGCTCGCCTGTGCCCGTGGGGAGCGGAACCGTCAAATGTGAACATGGCTTGATGCCCGTTCCAGCCCCCGCGACGGCGAAGCTATTGGCGGACGTCCCCATCGCGGCGACGACTGAGACCGGGGAACTGACCACGCCGACCGGGGCCGCACTGGTGACGGCATGGGCGGATTCGTTTGGGGGCGTGCCGGCGATGACGTTGCGCGGGATCGGCTACGGAGCGGGCAGTCGGGAAGGCGTGACTCGGCCCAACTTTTTTCGTGTGCTGCTGGGCGATTCGGCGGCGAGCGATTCAAGCGACGTCGTGGTGGTCTTGGAGGCAAATCTGGACGACGCCACGCCCGAGACGGTGGGTTATGCGATGGAAAGGCTTCTCGAAGCGGGTGCACTCGATGTGTACTGCCTGCCGATACACATGAAGAAATCGAGGCCTGGGATGTTGTTGACGGCGTTGGCCGTTCCGGACGGCGTTTCGGAATTGGAATCGGTGTTGTTTGCCGAGACGACGACGTTCGGCGTGCGACGATACGAGGTGTTGCGGTCCAAGCTCGGCAGACGTGTGGAAAGTGTTCCGACGCGATTCGGTCCGATTCGGGTGAAAATCGGCCTGCGGGCCGGGCAGGTCGTCACCGTGGCTGCGGAGTATGAAGACAGTCGAAACGCCGCCCGGGAGCATGGCGTGCCCTTGCGCACGGTGATGTCAGAAGCGGTGGAGAGATGGAAGCAGACGGCCGGCGATTATTGAAGCTTGGATAGACTGATTGACGCGATCGGTGCGCGAAAGCGTGGAACGGTAGCACGCTTGCCTGGACCCCGGCTTTCGCCGGGGTGGCGGTTCTACGGCAAGCACGGGTCACCGTCATTGCACCATTCATACGTCAATAGTAGGAAGATCTTCGAATGTCGTTGGCGTGTTGACGGCCGTCGTGGGTCAATGAGCCAAGATGACGGACTGTACGGTGGATTAGGATGAACACGGTTTTGCCCTATTTGAGCGCGTCACTGGTCGGGGCTGGGAGTGTTTCAGCCGGGCAAATGGCGCTGATCGGCGCGATCGTGGTGGTGACGGGCATGACGTTGATTTCCAACGCCCGCCGTCGTGGTGAGCGGGGACCGTCTGCGAAGACCTACGCACGCGAGCAGGTGGCCCGAATCCGCGAAGAGCGGGCGATCAAAGACGATATTTCGGAGCTGATGTTGGAGCTTCAAAAGGCGGCCCGGGAGATCAACGCTCAACTCGACGCTAAATACATTCGATTGGAGCGTTGTATTGCACAGGCGGATGAACGGGCGGAGCGGATGAGGCATCTTTTGTCGGACACATCCGAGGTGCGTTATGAAACCGCATCGCCCGATTCAGTGGAACTTTCATTCAAGAATGGTCGCCGGGGGCGATTGGAAGTATCGACGCGCGAGCGGATTGCGTCGTTGCGGCGGGCGGGTCAGAGCGCGGAGGAGATCGCGGCTGACGTTGGGATTCCCGTCGGGGAAGTCAAGTTGATTTTGGACTTGAACCCCATCAAATCAGCATCGGCGGCGGACTCGGAACGATCCGCAGCGACCCATGCCGGGTCGAATTGACGTGAACGATCGATGCGGGTTTGAAATCAGTCGAGTCGTTGACCTACAATGAATCGTGTTATTGCGCGGTTTTTTGCGTGCCTGCTCTAAAAATCCCCTTGTCCGGTGAATTATGCCCCTAAACGTGCTTTTCGTGAGCGGACCCCGTCAGGGTGGTAAGAGTACGATTATTCAGAACATTATTCGCAACTGCGAGGCCAAAAAGCCGCATTATTTGCGCATGACGTCCGATGCCGGGAACAAGCGTAAGCCAGCGGCGACTTGCCCACCCCCACGTGACAATTGCGGGGTGGCCAGCGCCCAATGGTTGCAGTACGACGAGGATCGCGTTTTCGAGATTCTCCCCGATGTGTTGTGCCGGCTTCATGCGGTGGAACGGTCGGCTTTGGTGATCATTGAGGCGGATTCCGATCCTCAGCTTCGATATGCCTATCCCTACGACCATCGGCTTTTTGTTCTTCCCGCGCCCACGCGCATGACGGAAGTCTTTCGGACCCGTTTGCAGGCGACGCGTGCCTTTCAGGATACGTTGAATGACACGGCTGCGTTTGCCCGGGAGATTTATGGATTGGCGGACGACGGCAAGCGGTTTGACGACGGGGGCAGCGAAGAGCGCGGCGACATGACGGGGCCTCAGATACGGGAGTTAATGAGTTCACCGCTGGGTGATGCGATGGCGACGCGAATTCTGCTGCAACCGGCGGTGAACGGCGTGTTGGAGGCGGATGTCATCGTCGTCAATACGGCCGTCGGCGGTTCAACGACGATACTTGATCGTTGTGTTCGGCAGTTGCAGCGGGTGCTTGATCACGTCCGTCCCCCGGAGGGTCGTGCGCCGACGCTTTTTGCCTGCGACCCTGACGACGCGGATGATCCTCTGTATGCCAATCTTTACCGCCGGCTGGCGGAATTGGCGAACTGTCAGGGTGTTGAGGATTCGGCGGCGAGGTAGCGTGTGGCTTGCAACTTTCGGGGCCTTTCCGCCAAGTCTCGGAGCGCCTGCATCGATCCGGCCGGAATCGGCCCAAACCCCGCTCACTGAATCGGTGGTTTCTGGCAGGAGTGGCGCGGTTCGAGTGCCATGGACTGCGTCGTCCGTTTGCCATACTGGACGCTCCCGCCCGGTTCTACCCGTGCGGTGTTTAACTTGACGGGTCCGATTCGATGTGTTCGTGGGCTGCTTTGCCATGCTGCACGCTCCCTCATTGGTCGCGTGCAGGGTCGCGTCCAGGGTCGCGGCTCTGAAAGACGCGGTCGCGGCTCGGTTCATTTTGGGCGCACTCAGGCCGATAATCATCATCCGACCAACCTGTGATATTCTCTTCCTTGACAGAAGGCTCGTGAAAAAATCTTTTTAATAGGCGGAATTTTCATTGACGATTCCAGCGCATGTGTTGTAATTATTTTAGCTTGGCGTGCATGCTCGATCGGTCAGGAATTCGTCCGTACGTGAATCGGACGGGACGGATCGGCAGCGGCCAGCAGAGGTCCTTCGAAAAGAAATGGACACACACTCCTTCGGCTCCGATCCGGAGCCTGGCGGCGAACGCCGCTCAACGGTTTCCCTAACGGTACTTGACCCCTCGCTTTCGCTTGATCCAAAAAGGAATGGCAGCACGCGATTGACTCGGCTGCCGGTGCGTAAAGCGCGCGGGAAGTCCGCGCGGCGGGTTCAGTCCGCGGGCGAAGTGTTTCGGCAAACTTTTTTTGGAGAAGCGTCGAAAGACGAATGGAATGATTGGCGGTGGCAGTTGCGTAAACGGATCCGTGATCTGGACGGTTTGGAACGGATCTTTCACCTTTCGGTCGATGAGCAAACGGCGGTGCGGGAGATCGGCGGGCACCTGCCGGTGGGGATCACACCCTATTATGCATCGATCATCGACCGTTACGACCCTGAAGATCCCATTCGGCGGACGATGATCCCGCTTCCGGGGGAGTATCAAACGGGACCCGGCGAAGCGGACGACCCGTTGGCTGAAGACTCGTTCATGCCCGTTCCGGGACTGGTGCATCGATATCCGGACCGCGTGCTCTTTTTAGTGACGAATTTCTGCGCGACGTATTGCCGCTACTGTACGCGAGCGCGGATGGTCGGTCAGACCGGGGAATACCATTTCAATCCGCGACAATACGAGGAGGCCATCGGGTACATTCAATCGCACCCGGAGATTCGCGACGTGCTGTTGTCCGGCGGCGACCCGTTGACCATGAGCGACGACCGGATCGAGTGGATTCTGTCGCGACTGCACGCCATTCCGCACGTCGAGTTTTTGCGGATCGGGAGCAAGATACCGGCTGTGCTGCCGCAACGGATCACGCCGGCCTTTTGCAGCATGCTTCGTCGTTACCACCCGTTTTGGATGAGCATTCATTTCATGCATCCATCCGAGTTGACGCCGGAGGTGGCGGTGGCTTGTGGTCGGCTGGCGGACGCGGGGGTTCCACTTGGCGCGCAGATCGTGCTGACGCGGGGCGTGAACGACGACGTCGAGACCATGAAGCGGCTGTTGCTGGGGCTTTTGAAGATTCGCGTCAGGCCGTATTACATTTATCAATGCGACCCAATTTCGGGATCGGCCCATTTACGCACGCCCATCGAGAAGGGGCTGGAGATCATCGCCGGTCTTCGCGGATTTATCACCGGTTACGCGGTTCCCACGTTCGTGGTGGACGCGCCGGGCGGCGGGGGGAAAATCCCGCTGTATCCCGACACGATGGTGGGTCGAGAGGGCGACTACGCGATTTTCCGGAACTATGAAGGGAAGGAATTTCGATATTACGATCCGCGGGGTTAAGGGGGCATGCGAATGGTGGATGAACCACTGACGCATGGGGGAGCATCACAACATGAAAATCGGAATGACGTATGATTTGAGAGATACCTATCTGGCGGAGGGGTATGGAGAGGAAGCCACCGCCGAATTTGATCGTGCGGAGACGATTGACCGCCTCGACGGGGCCCTGCGAGACCTGGGACACGAGACCGACCGCGTCGGCCACGCTCGGCAGTTGGTCGATCGGCTGGCGCGGGGCGATCGTTGGGACCTGGTGTTCAACATCGCCGAGGGGTTGAGCGGATTCGGGCGCGAGGCCCAGGTTCCGGGGATTTTGGAGGCGTTTCAGATTCCCTACACGTTTTCGGATCCGCTGACCTCGTCGCTGACGCTGCACAAGGCGCTGACCAAAAGGGTGCTTCGCGATCAGGGGATTGCTACGGCGCCGTTCTGCGAAGTCTCTGAACTGGACGACGTGGGCAGTGTTGATCTGCCGTTTCCACTTTTCGTCAAGCCGGTGGCTGAAGGAACTTCAAAGGGCATCGATCATACGTCGCGGGTGTCCAATGGGGTGGAACTGCGGCGGGCGTGCGAGCGCGTGCTGCGGGAATTTCAGCAGCCTGCGCTGGTCGAGCCGTTTCTATCGGGCAGGGAATTCACGGTGGGGATCACGGGTAGTGGCCGGGAGGCGTTGACGGTCGGCACGCTGGAGGTCGAATTGCTTCAGGGGGCTGAGCAGCATTCCTGCACGTACGTCAACAAGGAGCAATGCGAGGAATTGGTTCGATATGTTCTGGCGCCGGATTCCATCAGCATGAATGCGGAGCCGCTGGCACTGCGGGCGTGGCGGGCGCTGGGATGTCGCGACGGCGGTCGTGTGGATATTCGGTCGGACGAGCGGGGCGATCTTTTCGTCTTGGAAATCAATCCGCTGCCCGGCCTGCACCCTTCCCATTCGGACCTGCCGATCTTGTGCACAGCCGTGGGGATGTCGTATGTCGAGCTTATCGACCGGATTGTCAGGTCGGCTGGGCGACGTATTTCGGTTGGGCATTGCGGTGGCTACAGCAAGTCGGCGGCGGCGGTGTGTTCGTCGTGAATGCGATAATTCTTCATGATGCGATTACGGACAACATCCGGCCCGATGAACTGGACGTGCTGGATCAGGTTCGGGTCGTGGCGGATGCGTTGGTCGAGTTGGGTTACGAGGTCCGGGCGTCGGGGGTTCATCTGAACCTCGAAATCCTGTCGACGTTGCTTTCGGAATCGCAGCCCGACCTGGTGTTCAATCTGGTGGAATCGCTGGCCGGGCAGGGACGATTGATTCATGTCGTTCCGGGATTGCTCGAAGCCCTGGGCGTGCCGTTTACCGGCAGCAGCGGCAGCGCCAGCCTTCTGACCACCAACAAGCCGTTGGCCAAGTCGTGGCTCCATTGGCGAGGAATCCCCACGCCTGCCTGGCGAAGTCGATCGTGGCCGCGGTCGTCGCCGGAACCACCGTTGTCATCATCGTCGTCGGTGGCGACGTTAATGGGACGATCGATGCCTGCGCCTATGGGCCTGTCGGTGCCCTGCGTGTGCATCGTGAAGCCGGTTTGGGAAGACGCGTCGGTGGGAATTGAAGACGGGGCTGTTCTGAACCTTTCGAGCGAACGCGAAATGGAAGTCGCGTTGGATGCGGCGTCGAATCGATTCGGCGACGTGTTCGCGGAGCAGTATATTGAAGGTCGAGAATTCAACGTTTCACTGCTGGCGGACGGGGACGACGTCGAAATCCTCCCCGTCGCGGAGATTGATTTTGTCGATTTTCCGCCCGATAAGCCGCGAATCGTGGGCTATTCGGCGAAGTGGGCAAAAGGATCATTTGAATACGGGGCCACGCCTCGACGGTTTGATTTTCCTGCGTCAGATGCCGCGCTACTGGATCGGCTGGGCAAGCTGGCGCTGGAATGTTGGCGTGTTTTTGAACTCCGCGGGTACGCACGAGTGGATTTCCGCGTCGATGCCGCCGGCAAGAGTTGGGTGTTGGAAGTGAATGTCAATCCGTGTCTTTCGGCGGATGCGGGGTTTATGGCCGCCGCCGGGCGACGGGGTCTTACGGCCAGGGAAGTCGTTTCGCGCGTGGTGGTTGCGGCGATGGCCCCGATGGTGCGAGAGGTCGCGGCGCGTCATGTATAGGATTCGCCGGCGAATTCCATGAAACGCGGCAAATCCCTGCGAACATCTCGATGAAGCCCAGCGGGGGAGGTGGCCGCCATGGATGAATCGATCGACTTGCGGCAGAACGTGACGGCGGGCGATCTTCCGCTGATTCGCAGGATCGTTGAAAAGACGGGCATGTTTCGCCCCGCGGAAGTCGAGATTGCTACGGAATTGATCGGTGAGTTTCTAGCACGAGGCAGCGAATCCGGCTATCGGTTTACGGTGGCGGAGTCTGCCGGCGAGGTCGTCGGCTATGCGTGCTTCGGTCCCATTCCCTGCACCGTCGCAAGCTACGATCTGTATTGGATCGCCGTGCATCCCAGTCAACATCGACGCGGCCTGGGTAGACAAATCTTGCAGAATGTGGAAATGCGGGTCGCTCGTGACGGGGGGACACGCATCTACGTGGATACGTCAGGCCGAGCCGCCTACGAAGCCACCAGATTGTTTTATGAAGGGATGGGATACGATCAGGCGGCGGTCTTGCCGGACTTTTACGCACCGGGCGACGCGAAAATCATATACGTGAAATCTGTTTGATGCGCGAAAGCCAGCCACGACCGCCTGCCTGTGCACGCACGCAGACAGGGGAATGGCCAACGCGTTGGCGATCATTCTTCCGGCGTAGGTTGTCATTCCGGCGCAGGCCGCAAACGTCGCATACGTCATTCCGGCGCAGGCCGGAAACCAGCCGTCAGTGCAATTCCCTGGACTCCGGCTTTCGCCGGAGTGACGGAGACTTCGCCGGAGTGACGGGGATTTCACGGGCGTGATGGAAAGACGCATCGATGCGGTTGCAGGTTGGAGTTGCCCGCGGTCGGCGGGGGACCGCTCGCTTCGCGCTCGCGGCTCGTAAAGAAACGGACGTCTTGTTGCAACTCGACGTTTGGCTGCGACTCGACGTTTTGTTGCAACTCGACGTTTTGTTGCAACTCGACGTTTGGTTGCGATTCGACGTTTGGTTGCGATGCCCGTCAGACCGTGTAGACGTGCTCCCGTGCCGGGGCAGTGATCTGTTCAACTTTGACGTTCCGTTCGAGGCAGCGAAGCAAGTCCTCGGGGTACTGGGCGGACGTGTCCCGTTGCAGAAAACGCACGGCTTCGTCCGGCTTCATGCGGGAGTGGCCGCCGTCTTCGTTGGTGAGTTCATCGAATGCCCGCACGGCCCGGATGATTTTGGCGCCGAGCGGTACGTCCAGGGCGCTGTCCATTGAGGCGAGACAGTCATGGACCGCGTCGTCCTGATTCATGAGCAGCGGCACGGCTCCGGTCAGAACCGGCTCCAGCGAACGAACCAGCTCCATCCCGTGAAAGGTATGTTTGGTGTCGATGTGGGATTCGATGGAATCGACGGCTCGGGAAATCAGCTTCGTCGTGATCTCCACGTTGCTCATGTCGAACAAAAGGGCGCCGACCCGGATGTCATCAATCTGTTTTTGCGACAGTCGCATGCGTTCCGCGACGGCTTGGCTGAGTTCGGCACAACGTACGGCCCGGGCTTTTGCGCGAGGGTTGGCGCTTTGCAAATACTTGGCTAGAACCTCCACCACGCCGACGTAAGCGGTATGTAATTCATCGACCTTGGCCGCCCGTTCATCGCACAGCGTTCCGATCAGCAATGCCGTCAAACCGAGAACAGCCGCCCAGACCGTCACGACCAGACCGATGATCGTCGGGGAGCCGTCATTGGAGAATCCGCTGGAATCCAAGGCGATCACGACGGTGACGGCCAGTGCCGAGAAGAGCGCCAACGTACCGGCGGGTCCCCGGCCCAGGAAATATCCGCTGAGCACAACCGGCAGGAAGAACAGATTCAGGATCACGATCTTCTGATCCTGCATTTGATGCAGCAGAGACGTCATTCCCAGTACGACCACGATCAACATGATCTCGAAGATTCGACGTTCGCGAGGCTGTTTGATGTTCATGACAATTCTCTCAATACGACTCGAAACCAGTTCAGTTCCAACGGTACGCTAGCGCTCCTCGACGGCCATGGCGGGTGCGGACAGGCGGTCCGCGTCCTTGGGGATGGTGACGATGTCCACTCCGCCGACAGGCGGAACCGGCACGGCGGTGTCGTGCACGTAGCGTCGGGCAATTTCCCGAAATCGCGATTGCTGATCCAGCCAGATGCGGACGATCTCCGGATCGAAGTGGGTGCCGGCCCCATCGCGAATGATTTCACAGCATTCGTCGTGCGGGATTGCGTCTTTGTAGACGCGCTTGGCGCTGAGTGCGTCGTAGACGTCTACGACGGCGACGATGCGGGCGGACAAGGGGATAGCGTCCCCCTTGATTTTGAATGGATAGCCGCTTCCATCCCAATGTTCATGATGAGCGAATGCGATCTCGCGGGCCATTTGAAGAAAATTTGAACTTCCCAACCGTTGCTCGATTTCGCGGAGGCATTCTCCGCCGATCACGGCGTGTTGCTGCATGCGTTGGCGCTCGGCCGCGGTGAGTTGCCCCGGTTTGCGCAGGATGCCGTCTTCAATGCCTACCTTGCCGATGTCGTGAAGCACGGAACTGATTCCGATGGTGCGAACGAACATCGGCGAGACTAGCTGACTGTAGACCGGGTGGCGTTGCAGTGCGTCTGCCAACATGGAGGCGTAGAGGCTGATTCGTTCCAGGTGGTCGCCTGTTTCCGGGTCGCGGGAATCGGCCAACTTGGCCAATCCGAAGATGACCGCGTCTCGCGTGCGTACCAGCGACTGAATGCGGGTCAGCGAATCACTTTCAATCTTCGCCCGCTGACGATCCAGGAGTTCGTGATATCGGGGAACGAGAATGAACACCGCGACTCCGAAGAGCGCCGCCGTCCAAACCAGCGTCATCACCCTGATGATCACCAGCGGCTCGCCCAATTGGATTGCCTCTTGGCGAATATGTGTTCTGGATCGGTGTTGCAGGATCCGCCCCGAGCCATCGGACAATGCCATAGCCACAGCCAAGTGCGAATCATCTTCAGGGCCCAGCAGCAGGGTCTCGCCGGAGATTTCAATCGGCGAACGCAGTTCCACCGATTCCAAATCCAATGTCTCGCCATCTGCAAATCGGGTGGAATTCGCATCGGCTGCCGGAGAAGACCGCTCCCTGAACAGATGTTTTTTGGAGGTCGTGCCGCGGTTCGCGTGCCGTGGACTGCCTCGTCCGTTTGCCATACTGGACGCTCCCGCCTTGGTCGCGTCCAGGGTCGCGGCTCGGAAAGAGTCGGCTGCGAAGAGAACGCGTGATTTACCGTCGACAAGCAGGATATCCCGTTGAAAGCCGTTCGTACCCGAGAGGTGTTGCTTCGCGCAATCGATTTGCGAGTCGGAATCTGCACAGGCCAGGTGCACCGCGTTTGCGACCTCGAACGCGCGTGCGTCCAGTTCTTGCCACGCGACGAGTTCCGCCTGGTGCCGCATGGCTGAATTGGCATATTGATGTTGCACCCACAGACCGACGGCCACACAAACGCATTGGACCGTGATGATGATGAGAAAGTGTTGAAATCGCTGAGACATATGACAACATGCCGTCCGCTGAGGGGTGCCGCATCTTGGGCCTACACTGGGTGCAACCAGTGATTAGGTCCATGTAGACATTCGGTCGGGCATCGCGAACAGTCACTTGATTCCGAGGCGATTTGGTTGCCCACGGCTGAAACAAGACTGGGCCGTATGATGCCCGGACCGCTGGCATGGCAGTGACCGATAATCATGTGGCTGGCTTGCATTTCCCCGGCAGTCCGACGGGCGGGTGACGACAGTTCGCAGGCCGTATCAGAATCGGACTTCGTGAAGGAAATAAGCGGGGCTGTTTAGTCGATGTTCTTGCTGGAAGTCCGTGTGATTCAGGGGATCGAAGGAATTTCAACCACGAGCATCTGACAATGTCGGGACCATTGCGCGTATGCCTCTTCGATGAAGTCAAGTCCACGTCGTCGCCGTTCGCTTCGGCGTTCGAGAAAGTAATGGACCTGGAAATCATCGACGTGTTTTCGTCATGGGAGCCGATGCAAGCCTGCCTGCTGCTGGGCAACCTTGACATCGTCGTTGTCAATTTGGATTCACCGTCGGGCCTCGACGTGGTCCAGCGGATCAACAAGCACGCCTCCCAATGCCCCATCATCGGAGTCAGTTCCAAGACGGATTCGGGTTTTATCATTCAGGCCATGCGGGCCGGGTGCGGGCAGTTTGTCTGCGCGCCCATCGATCCCGAAGACCTGAACAACGCCATCCAGCGCATTCGGCCACTGCGCTCCCGCACCGCGCAGAGTTCCAAGCGGATTTGCGTGGTGGGGTCGTCCGGTGGATCGGGGGCTACGACGATCGCGTGCAATCTGGCCATGGAAATGGGGCACCTGACGGGTCGTCGCGTGGCCTTGGTCGATCTGAACCTGGAATACGGCGACGTCTGCTGTGCGTTCGACTGCTCGCCGAAGTATTCCATTTCGGACATTTGCGCGGAACACGTGGACCTCGATCATGAGACGCTCACGGCGTCGTTGCACGAGTTGCCCTGTAACATCTCGATTCTGGGACGTCCCGAACGGCTGGAGGATGCGCGGGACGTGACGCCGGAAGGCGTGGAGTTGATGTTCCGCATGCTCGCGGAGCGCTTCGCCCACGTCATCGTGGACCTTCCGCGAACGTATAACTTTCTCAGCGCCGTCGCGGTTGGCCGGGCGGAAGCGGTGCTCATCGTTGCGCAATTGACCGTGCCCCACATCCGCAACGCCACGCGCATCTATCAATGCCTGGCCCAGATGGGCGCGAGCGAGGACCGTCTGCACATCATCCTCAATCGCTTCAACGCGGAATACGATCGCATTACGACCAAAGACGTGGAAGAACACTTTCACCGGCCCGTCTTCGCCATCATTCCCAACGACTATCAGTTCGTCTCGGCTGCGTTGGACCTGGGCCACCCGCTCGGTGCCGATTCTCCCTCGAGCCGCGCCAGAGCCGCCATTCAAGAAATGGCCCGGAAACTGGCGCCCGAATTCGCGGGAACAGACGCGGTGTCATCGTCCGGCAATCTGCTGAGCAAGCTGTTAGGCCGCAAGCAAAAACAACAAAACTGAATCAGCCTGCCATACGACACGGGGGCCGGGCCGGGTGGCCCACCTCCTTTGGAGGGCGGGTGCCATAATCATCGGCTCCCCCACCTCTAAAGGAGGTGGGCCACCCGGCTACCTCCAAAGGAGGTGGGCAACCCATGCTGGATTCCGGCGTTCGCCGGAATGACGGAGCGCGGGGGAATGACGAAACACGCCGGACCGCTCGCTTTGCGCTCGCGGCTCGTAAAAGACTTGGTCGCGGGGTGGATATTGTAGGGAGAGAAGACCGCTCGCATTGCGTTCGCGGGTCGTGAATATGTGCTTCGCGGGGGACCGCTCCCTGACGGTCGTGGCTCTGTTAAGAGGGGGATGGAATCCGCCGTACGAACTGGCGCTCTGATCATCGGCTCCCCCACCTCCAAAGGAGGTGGGCCACCCAGCCAAGTAGGAATTGCGTTTCGACATCAGCATGCGGCGACTTGTTGCCGGGCTACCCCGAAATCACCCAGCGGATCATCTGTCGCATGCCCGCGCCGCGGCCTTGCATCAGAATGCCGACTCGGAAAATCCGCCCGGCCGCGAAGATGCACAGCACGGTGGTGAGCACGACGAGGACCATCCCCAAGACCGGCTGCCAAAGCGGGACGCCCGGTGGAATGGCTTGGCGGATCAACATGAGCATGGGCGTCGCCGGCGGGAACAGCGACGCGACCAGCGAAAACGTCGAGCTTGGCTCGCGGGCTACGTTGACCCAAAACATCATGGGAATGACGATGATGATCATCACCGGCATGATGGCGCTCTGGGCTTCGCGATGGTCCGTACAGGCGGCCCCCACGGCGACAAAGACCGATCCGAACATCAGCACGGCGAGGACCTGGTAAGCCAGGAACCATCCCAGCAGATTGAAAGGCACGAGCCGCATGACTTCATAGCGATCGGCGATGAACAGCCCGCCGGTGAGATACACGATCACGATCGTAAACGACACGCCCACCATCCCCAGCAGCTTGCCCATCATCCATTGAAAGGGGCTGACCGAGGCTAGGATGACTTCGGCGATACGCTGGGCCTTCTCTTCCAGAACGCTCTGAATCAACGGCGACGCACCGACCATGATGACCATGAACAGAAACATGAGCATGATCGCCGGGATGATGAAGGTGGCCAACTCGTCGATCTTCTCAGCCGGAACGACTTGACCGGTCCGTTCATTGATGGTCAACAAACCGAGATGTTCCGATTGGGTCGGGCGCAGCGCCCAGGCCACCTTTTCAGGGTCCAGCCCGGATTCGCCAAACCGCCACGTTTGGGCGGCCAAGGTGACGTTGGTGTCGACCCAGCGTCGCATGTCATGATAGGTCGGTGTATTCGAATAATAGCGAACGGGCGGATCGGCGGCGTCCGTGGTCGGGTTCAAGACGTCCGCGGAAACTTCAATGAAGGCGAACAGCTTTCCTTGACGTACCCGGTCGGACAATTCCACCAGCACCGCTTGCGAATCCTTGTCAGCCGTTTCGACGTGTTCCAGCACGTATCGCGGTTTGACCTGCTGCCGAGGCTCGATGATCTGGTCATTGTCGTCCTGCTTGAAGATGTCTTCCGCGCTGCGACGCGCAGCCTGGGTTACCAGGAATTCGTACAGCTCACCACTTCGGTCCACGACGGCCAACGTCTTGTCGGCCGTATCGACCCGATCTTCGAGAAACTTTTCCGCAATCAAGCCCAAACTCATCAGCACCGGCATGAGCACCAGCGTGATGACAAAAGCCTTGGATTTGACGGCGGCGAGATATTCACGAATGGCCACGACGAAGACCTTACGCACCTTCCACCTCCGTTGCTTCGGGTCCGGCGATGCGAACGAAAATATCGTGCAAGGAAGGATGGGTGTGTTCAAAATGCCGGATGCGGCCGATCTTCATCAGGTGGGCCAACACGTTTTGCGTATCCACGTTGGGTTCGACGCGCAGCTCCTGAAAACGACCGAAATCACTGATGCTCGTCACGCCGGGAATGTTTTCCAGCTTGCGCCCGTTCAGGTCCACGCCGACCCGCAACGTGTCCGTACCATAGGCCCGCTGGATTTCCTCCAGCGGACCATCCAGCACCTTCTTCCCGCGGTAGATCATGAAGATGAAGTCGCACATCTTTTCGGCGACGCCCATGTCATGGGTGGAAAGTATGATCGTGGTGCCCGTGCGCTTGAGGTCCAAGATGACCTGAATCAGCAGACCGGCATTGACCGGGTCCAAACCGGTGAAAGGTTCATCCAGAATCAACAGCTTGGGATTGGAAATCACCGTGCAGATCAACTGCACCTTTTGAGACATTCCCTTGGATAACGCGTCGATCTTTTTTTCTCCCCAATCGCGCAGGCCCATACGTTCGAGCCAAAGCGCGATGTCCTGTTTGGGGTTGCGCCGGCCCTTCAATTCCGCATAGAAGCGAATGACGTCGCGGACCTTCATGTTCTTGTAAAGCCCGCGTTCTTCGGGAAGATATCCGACAAGATCAGTCGCGGCGCCCATGCCGATCACGTCCTGCCCCAACACGCGAACGGACCCGCTGTTGGGATAAAGGATTCGCATGATCATCCGCAGCGTCGTCGTTTTGCCCGAACCATTGGGGCCAATGAAGCCGTATACCGAGCCTTCCGGAACGGCGAGCGATAGGCCGTCGACCGCGGTGTGGGCGCCGAAACGCTTGGTGATGTTGCCTAATTCAACTGCGTTCATGAAGCTCTGCGGCCCCTGTGGAATGAAACCGGACGCGCGATGCAGCCACCACGTCGCGCATCATACCGGCTCCTGTGGGGACTGGCACCCCCCAAGTGTGCATTCTTGTAACCACACGTCACGCGCTGGTAATCCCGCCGTCAGCGCCGATTGCCGAAAAACGCCCGTTCGTCGATGATGTTACGGCTCGGAACATGAACCATTGAACATCCTGCAACGGGCCACGCCCGCGTACGCGCGGGATTCCGGCCTGCGCCGGTATGACGATGTTCACTATTCGCTGTCTTCCGTAGTAAACGACACGAACACATGAACGGACCCCACTCGAGGATCAGCGAGTCTCAAGAAATGAAACGGGCATTCGATCACTGTGCGGACGACTATGCATCACATCGCCCGCCCTATCCCCAGGAGGTGCTTGATTGCATCATCGAACACGGCGGCCAGCCCGCGGGCAGATGGCTGGCGGACGTGGGGGCTGGGACCGGTATCTCCTCGCGACTGTTCGCGGGCGGCGGATGGAAAGTCGTCGCCGTCGACCCCAGCCAAGAAATGCTCCGTCGGATCGATTCGCCCGATGCCACGCCCTCGTCACTCGCGTCACCCGTGCCGCCCGTGTCACCCGTGTCACCCGTGTCACCCACGCCGCCCGTGAAGTCTATCCATCCGGTCTGCGCCCCGGCGGAGAAACTTCCGTTGGCCGATGCCTCCGTCGCGGTGTTAACGGTCGCCCAGGCATTTCATTGGTTCAATCCTCCGTACGCCTTGGCTGAATTCAGCCGCGTGCTCCGACCCCGGGGACTCCTCGTTCTGTTGTGGAACGACCGTGACGTGGCCCGTTCCGCGTTCGTGGTCGACTTCGAAGCGCTCATCGTTCAATACAATCCCAAGTATGATCGCGAGTATCGCCGACAAGACTGGCCTGCGAAAATTGCAGCCGCCGGGCAGTTTCGCTCCGCAACCCATCGTTGTCTGCACCACGAATGGACGCTCACCGCGGGCGGTTTTGCCGGATTCTGCCGAAGCGTGTCCTACCTGCGAAACGTCGTGCCTCGATCCGATTGGCGTTCATTCGAAGATGACTTGATTCGACTGATAACCCGGCACTTCGCATCGGGGCCGTGTGTGATTCCCCTCCGCACCGACGTGTGGACGGCCATCAGGCGTGGCTAGAACAACATTCTAGTCATAACGAACGACTAGCCGCCTTCTTCCGCATGCGACGTCAGTTTGGTCAGCGCGACGTGGGCTCGATCGAACGTCAATCCCAGGCTGTTCAGGCACCGCTCCGCGATGCTGCCCTTCTCCTTCAAGATGGACAGAAGCAAGTGCTCCGTACACACTTTCGTGCAATTGAACTCCCTGGCCAGTTCAACGGCCCGCGCCACCGCACTTTTGAGATTGGGGGAGCCGGGAAGCAGGCCGAACACCCAGGTCTCTTCCATGCTCTTTCGGACACGCTGGGCAATCTGTTCGTGCAGCTTTGCCTCAGTGATACTAAACATTTCCAGCAGCTTGGCCCCCAGCCCAGTCCCCTCGCGACAGATTCCCAGCACCACGTGCTCGGTGCCCAGATACTCCTGATCACCGTCGCGGGCGAATTCACGTGCGATCTTGATCACCCGCTCGACGCGAGGCGTGAATGTTTCAAACATGATTTCTTTCCAACGATTCCGTGTGTCCCCAAACGCCAAACAATTTCAGAGCCGCGACCGTTAAAAAGCGATCTGCCTGTCTGTTCGAATGGCGGCCCGTTGTACTGGGCGCTTTAAGGTCAATAGGGTCCGAACGGTCGGCAGGCGATTCATCGCCGCTTCCGTGCGATCGCGCCAAACGTCATCCGTCGTGCGCGCAGTGACTCGCGGACCCCAGACCATGGCCGCAGGGCATCATATAAGAGGATCAACAAAGTCACAAGAATCATGGGAGAAGAAAGATCACAAATCGATTTCGGATGGATCGATAAATTCAGCCGGCCGGGGGGCGATGATCAGCCAAGCCGACGGCGGATGAAAGCAAAACACAGCATTCCCACCATGGCCACCGGGGTGCCCGTGCCGCAAAGATCTACGAGCGGAAATGATCTGGATCCGTCCGCGTCGGAATCGGCCGAGTTAGAATCGTCGCCGGTTCCTCCCTGAACAGCCGTCCCGTCACCAGTGGTTCCACGATCGGCGCTGTCTTCGAAGGTGGACTCACCAACCGAGTCGTCAGGCTCCGACGGAATCACGATGGGGTTAGGTTCCACGGTCACGAATCGCGTCGCAGCCTGCGTCACCAGAATTCCGTTGGGATCACGCGTCACCAGCTCAACGGAAATGGGCAACGTAATCCGTACGCCGCTGTCGTTCTCGTAGATATGTGGAACCGAAATCGTGTCCGCCGTCGAGCCGTCGCCCAAGTCCCAGAACACGCTGACGATTTCCTCGTTGGCGGGCGTTCCGCTGATGTTCAACTGTACCGCGAACGGCGCCGTCCCCAGGTCCACGTTCGATCCGATCGATCCCGGCAAGCTGATCAGGATGCGAATCTCCGCGTCGGATGTCGTCGCGGACGTCGCACTGCGTCCGCTGACGTCGATCGCCACCGTGCGCGTGGTCACGACCCCCTGATCGTCCTCCACCAGAAAAGACGGAAAGAATCGTCGAGTTTCAGTGGCTCCAACCTCATAAACGTGGGTGACGTGTGATCGCTCCGCCGCCCCGCCGTCATCAAAATCCCATTCCGTCATGTTCAGCGGGCGATTGCTGATGACGTTGCCTCGAAATCGAACTTCCAGCGGCGAGGTGCCCGACAAGGGCGACACTTCGATCGATGCCACCGGGCGATCGAAGCTGGTCGTCGTTCCACCGTCGCCAGAAGAGCCGCCGCCCGCGACACCATCCACGTTGCCGTTCGTGTCAATGGAAACGCCATAGCCGAATCGGCCCACCGAATTCGTCGGGAACAAGGCGAAGAAACGCGTGGCGCTGTCGCGCGGCATTTGAAAATTCAACGAAGCATCATTCTGGCGAACGAAAATACCCGAAACCGGCTCGTCGTTGATGGCGTAGTTCGTTCCATCCTGCGGAATGAACGTGCGGGCGGCGTTAAACGGCGACGTGCTTTCCACCACCAATGTTCGAAACGTCGAATCGCCCCGCTGGATCGCCGGCGTGGCCGGATTGTTATCATGGTCGATCTGTCGAACCTTGTCCCCGACCGTCCACGTCAGGACGTTGCCGCGGATTTCGATCGTCGCCAGCGGTTCAGGCCAAGACAGGTTGCCGTTGTCCAACGATTGTGTTGCCGCCGCGACAGCCGCCGTCGCGTCCAGACGGCCGTATCCGTAGCGAAGGCTTCGCTCCGTGATCGGATGATACACGGCGCCGATGGGATCGACCTTGACGGCTGTCTGTGAAAGGATGGTCCGCACCTGTTCCGCCGTCAGCTCCGAATTGACACTTAAAACCAAAGCCGCCACGCCCGCGGCCACGGGGCACGCAGCCGACGTGCCGCCGAAATTTTTCGTGTAGTTGGCGTTCGTAAGGTCCGGCCTGCCAAAAATGTCGATTCCGCTGCCGTCGTTGTATCCGATCGCTCCGAATCCAGCCAAGTCGGTCGTATCCGTGGTGACCATCCCCGGAAGAAAACTGTCACCACTGGGCGCGGCGATGTCGATGTCCCGTCCAAAATCACTGTAGGACGTCAATAGATCATTCGCATTCGTGGCCGCCACGCCGATGACCTCGGGTAACGTCGCCAAGTCGTCATCCGTGCCCAACTCCATTCCACGATTCCCAGCCGCGAAGACGATCACCATCCCCCGCCCATTCCGCCCGGTTTGTACCGATGTTTGAATGCCGTCCACGACGACGTCCACCTGCGAGTTGCGGGCGAATGGAAATCCCCAACTGTTGACGTGTACGTCAACGTCACGCTGACGGGCGAACGTATAGGCGCTGGCGACCTGGGCAAGCGACAACAGATCATTCAACCCCCGCGATGCCGCGAAACGTGCCGAAGGTGCCACCCCGCGAACACCGCGCTCATTGCCCGCACCCACCGTCAACCCGATGACCGCCGTCCCGTGCGCGTCGTGCGGCAACCGTGGCAGCGGCGCGTTGGCGCTCTCCTCGCCGTTGAACGGGTCGTGTCCCAATCCGGAATAGTTTGCAGCCAAGTCTTCGTGCTGCACGTCGACGCTGTCGTCAAGAACGCCCACTCGAACGTCTTCTCCAAACGTCGTTTCCCACGCGCCCAGCACGTTGACGTCCGCGCCCGGCGTACCCAGCTCCTGCCCGATATTCCGCAAATGCCACTGACGCTCGAAAAACTCGTCCTCGATCTGCGCGATAATCTGCTTGGGCGCCATTTGCACGATGAAATCCGGGTGGGCGAAAAGCGTTCGTGTGTCACGATACATCGCCGCAGCCGTGTATATCTCGCCGTCTACAAAATTGCCGATCGGCCGCACGATGTAAACGTGTGTATCCGCGTCGATCGTTCGCACGATCCCCACGCGGAAATCATTAAAAAACTGATCCCGTTGAAAGCGCGTCAAATTGGGCGACAGACGCACAACCGCATGGCCCGTGGACAGCATCGGCGGTCCGTCTTCCGAAAAACGAAAGACGGAATTGACCGCGATGACGCCGGGTGTGGCTCGAACCTCCGATCGTGTGGCCGCCCCCACTCGAGCCATCCGTGCGATGCAATGATCCGCCACGTGCGAAGCCCAGGGAACGGGCTCCACGACCACGTTGGGCACTTTCGCAAGCTTAGCCCGTGCCTCGCTCTGCGAACGGGGAGACATGGTGACGTGAAACTCGGTGTCAGATTTGACCAGCGGGATGGCTCGCCCGCCCGAATAAAAGACCAGGTCATCCGCACCCCATGCCGACGCGCACAGCAGTCCCAGCACGAACATTCCAACCAAACCCGATCGATTCATCGCTCTTGAATGGAACATGTTCATTTGTTTCAATCCCTAATCAATATCGACTGCGATGCACGTTTCGCGGCAGGGTCGATCGGCTGGATAGCACGGTACGACAAGCCGCAACGACCGACTCGCCGCTGGGAAAACCGAGAACGCATGACCAAACGGTCACCGAATTCAGACCCCATCAGGTCGTCCAAAACCGTCGTCGTGACGGTTCGCTCCGCCTGACGCCGTTCAAGAACTCGGCTCCCCCGTACACCGACGCATTGTCAAACTGTCTAAATGGGCTGTCAAGTCAGCAAGGTCCGATAACTCGTCCATGGGCAGGCGATCAATTCCAACCCGCTTCTGACTCAATCAGACCGTATTTCGTCAAACACATCGCGATACGCGTGCAATGCACGGTCATCGAACAAGCACCATTTGACCATTCGTGGAAACTTGTTTTCCCGCAACCAATCGGCCACCGCCCGAATCGAGACCCTCGCCGCCTCCGAAATGGGATATCCATATGCACCACAACTGATGGCGGAAAACGTGACGGTCTCACATCCGTTTTCGGCGGCCAAGCGGCAGGATTCCGCGTAACACGACCTCAACAACTCCGCCTCCCCGTTTTGGCCGCCACGATACACCGGCCCTACTGCGTGAATGACAAAACGAGCCGGCAAATTGTACCCGGGCGTGATCCTTGCCGACCCGGTCGGACACCCGCCCAACATTCGGCACGCATCCGACAGTCGTGGACCGGCTGCTCGATGAATCGCGCCATCAACGCCGCCGCCACCCGCCAATTCGGCGTTCGCCGCATTAACAATCGCGTCCACCGCTTCGTGTGTTATATCGCCCTTGGCCAGGCTGATACGCTGCCAAACATCCGACCCTGTCATTTCGACGAACGATCCATCAAGTCACGCTGTAGCGATCGCCACACCGTTTTCCATGTCATAGGCCAACCCGATCGCAGGAACCGGGCGGCGTCCGACTTCCTATAACATCGATGCTTCAAAACGAGGCGGTAAACTTCGACAAACACAACTGATCGATCGCTGTCGGTTGTTCTCTTCCGCATGCGGATTCCAATTGGATCATCAATGATGATTGTTTCGCGCAGCGGATCGACGCCGAACATCGTTTCCGTCGGACGCAATGGTACCGCGCCGGTTTCCAGCATTCGTCGCAACAAACGTCCGGCCTGCGCACACACCCGATGTCGTGTCTTGGCGGCTGAATCACCGCTCAAAAATGAAATCCAATCGACGGTTCGAGGTTGGTCGTCGCGCCACAACCGTGATTCATAGCCAAACCATCCCAGTGATTGCTCGACAAGTTGAATCGGCCAACGACAAGGCAAGTCCCGATTGCGAAGCCTGTGGCCCAAAACGAAAGCGCATCGCAATCGCGAGCCGCCGCCCAATTTCGCTACGATGCTCCTATGCCCGTATATTCGCTCGGTTTGAACAAACTTCGTCTCCACGCTCGGCCATTCCCACGACCGATCGTAGTGGCCCGGCGGACGGTTTTGCGGAAACAGGTCTTTCCAATCGGACAGGGTTCGGTCGGATTGCGACGGTGACGGATACAGGTCGCGGCTTCGGTAGCGTAGGGTTACGGTGGCTTTGACGTCCCGTTCGGGTCGAATGCTGGCGAAATATGTGTTCGTCGACGTGATCCGACGGTCACGCTTGCTCCACAGCGCTTCAG
Source organism: uncultured Phycisphaeraceae bacterium (assembly GCA_964424105.1). Classification (GTDB taxonomy): domain Bacteria; phylum Planctomycetota; class Phycisphaerae; order UBA1845; family UBA1845; genus CAYRHJ01. The sequence continues at coordinate 32,612 of CAYRHJ010000002.1, forward strand.
CCTGCCGGCGGGTTTCAGCCATGATGGGAACCGTCAGGCGACGGGCGCAGGCCTTCGCTTGCCGATCATCGCCGGTCGTATTGCGACTGTAATTCCGCAGGAACCGCCAGCGCTGCGATCGTGACGACCGTAATCGGAACCACTGATGTAATTGTGCCAAACTCCTGACCTTGGCCGCATCACCCAACCGGGCCGTGACGCGCGACGTTTGCAGATCTCCGTAAAACGCCCGGCACGTGTCATCTGCGTAGACCTGCACCAAAAAATTCGTCGGATGCTCGTCGCCGTGAACAAAACCGCGGGCGTGTGATTTCGCCAGCAGATTGGCCAGACACGCAATGATCCCCTTGATTCGACGCCGTCGCACACTTGGGTTCGTCGTCGCAACAGCCCTAATCCAAACGTCCGCCAGGGATTCCGCGTCAGGAATGGCCTCGGAAACCAACAACGATCGTCTGCCAAAACTCGCCCAACCCACGTGTCGAACGCAGGGAATGCCGCGTTGAATGGCTGCGATGCTCCGCCGAAACTCAACCGCGGCCCTCGACCCGCGAATAATCTGCGCCAGACGTTCCCCGATCGAACGCTCGTGGAATTCCTTGACATACACGACCCGCTCGCCGAGGCCGATGCGCCAAACCGTTCGTTTTGGATTGTGTTTTACCTTCTGGGCCCTCGCATCGCCATACAACCGCGACCACGCGGGCGCGTTGGGACCTGGCAATACTTCCGCCCAATGGGCCTCGACTTCCCATGCACCTTGACGAATGAACTTGCTCGCCACAATCGGATCGGTCATCTCGTCCATGTCGGCCTGCGCATCGCTCGCGGTTCCTGCAATTGTCGCCGCATTCGCGCTTTGAACGGTCCTCACCGATTCCATTGCAACACGTCCGACACTGGTTTTTTCTTCAAATTCGGAACGACGCAATCGTCCGCCGGATATCCCACCGGGATCAGCAGGAACGGCTTTTCGTTTTCGCGACGATTCAGGATGTCTCGCAAGAACCGCATGGGGCTGGGCGTGTGCGTCAGGGTGGCCAACCCGACCATGTGACAGGCCGCCAGAAAAATTCCGCAGGCCAATCCGACCGACTCCATGGGGTAATAGCTCTTGATTTTTCGTCCTTCGTGCATCTCCCAATCCACCCGAAACACGATCACCAACCACGGCGCAATCTCCAAAAACGGCTTGTGCGCATCGGTGCCGATCGGCTCCAACGCTTCCAGCCATTCCCGCGGCATGCGGCGATCATAGTTCTCTCGCTCTTCAACCTCGGCCGCCTCACGAATTTCGTGTTTGATCGCGGGATCGTCCACAGCTACAAAATGCCACGGCTGACGATTGGCCCCACTCGGTGCGGTACTGGCGATGGCCACCAATTGCTGAATCAACTGGCGAGGCACCGGCCTATCACTGAAACTTCGGCAACTCCGTCTCGTGCTCAACTCCGCCAATAACTCGTCCGCACGCCGTTGCATCCGGTCTTCTGAACGATCGGGAATCGAATACGGGATCATCTCAGCCGGCAATGGTCGACTCCATTCATGGCCGTTCAGTTGGCCGGGGCCTGTTGGTCATCCGACATGACTGAATTCTAACCATCCCCGACGCGTGCAGCCAATGAAAGTTCGGGCGGCTGAACAATCGTAGCGTTCAACGGCGGGTTTCGGGGTCGGCGAGTTTGCACCCGGCCCATGGTAGGGCGTCGGACGTGCACGATTCGACCGTGCAAATGGAAATTCGCGCCTCGCGACCAGGGATTACGCCGAACCGGCCAACAAAACCCGCGCCATCGACTTTCGCGAGCTTGACCATCGTCCGTTTGCTTGCAACGCTCTGATTTACAAGACACATGAAAATCGCACACGGAGCGCCGGTTTGAACGCGATTCAATCACTGATCCTGTTTCCGTTACGCCCCACACAAATGGCGCAAGCACACGCCCAAACCGATCTTGGTCGCGTCTTGCGCATCCACGCATGGGGCATGATTGTGCTCGGTCTTGTCTTCGTTGCGTTGGATGGATTCGCCAATTACTACCACAACAATCACTTTCGCCCTCGCGGCACCATGGAAGTGCTGACGGATTTCGACGCGCTCTGCATCGCCGTTCTCGTCATCGCCGGCGGCGAGGGGGTTTTCATCGCTGTGGCCTCGTGCATGACCTGCTGGGCCTCCCGGAACGAACCGGCGGGCGAATCCTGGCGATACGCCATTCGGATTAGCTGGCTGTTTGTTGCGCACCTGTGGTGGGTCGTGGGTATCGGTGGTTTTATTATTATCATCTCGGAACCGCGCCAAGCATTCGGATTGATTCCCGGTTTTATGGGCATGACGATGATAATTGTCTGGTCCATCGTTTCCTACTTGCGGGCGCTGACCGCCCGCGAACGCCCCATCGAGCCAGCCGCATCGGCGGACGATTCGGATTCACCGTTGACGATTCCAAACGGCACCAACGTCGACGAAAACCCGGTGCGTAGTCGCGACCCAATCGGCGCATCGGGTGAAACGACGGCGAGTTACAGTCCGGCGCAGGATTCGCTCCTTGAATTGGGCGGCCCGGATCACGGCGCTCGCGAAACCCAACGTGCGGTGGTCGACCGTGTGGGAGTCGATGCAAGTCCATCGTCAACGGATGACCGGATTATGGACGATGCACTCCTGTGTGAATGGTGCGGCTATTCACTGATGCATCTCGATCGTCAAGGTCACTGCCCGGAATGCGGACGTCGCGTGGCGGATTCGCTAGCACAGGGTCCGCGCCAGCCCATGACGGAATTCAAGAATGCCGCCGAAGCCATCCGTTTCAGTATTCGATCCTGGCTGCATGCCGAAAGCACCTGGCGATCAGTCTTTGCGCATCAGCGCTCGGTTTCCATGATACAACTGTTCGGCTGGTCCATCATTGGTTCGGGTGTCACGTCGTGGGCCGCGGTCGTCGTTCCGTTATTGATCGTGATTTCCGACTGGGATTGGTGGGCCGGCGTCTTGATGTTCCTAGTCATCGCGGGTTTCAATTCATTCGCCATGTTCATGTTCGCGTCGTTGGTTGCGTCGCTGGCCGGCTGGCGCGTGTCACGATCCGTCGGTCGAAATCGATTCACCTCAGCCTGGAACATCGCCGCTTCGCTGAGCGCAATTCTGCCGATCTGGACCGGGCTAGCCTGGGGAAGCATCGTCGTTCTAGCTCTGGCTGAAACGACTCGTGGTACTTTGCAATCCACCGTCTACTGGTTGATCGCCAACGGGTGTGTCGGGCTGTTCTTCGGCGCCGCCGTGTGGCGACGAATGCCCTATGTGCAATATGCCAACCGATGAATCGACAAATCCAATACCAGGAATTGCCAGGCCAATCCGCAATCGGCCGATGTGGGATCGTCCCGCCCGTCACTCCGGCGCAGGCCGGAGTCCAGGCAGCGTTCTTCTGGATTCCGGCGTTCGCCGGAATGACGGATGCGGGCGTTCGCCGGAATGACGGGCCAGACGCACGGGATTGACGCAGGACGCCGGCGAGCATGACCCGGCCATGCCGGCGGCGCGAGGCGGAAGCGTTTGCTGAGTCGTCTCACTTTCGATAGATCGAGAAAACCGAAAAACCCTGCATCACCCGACACGTATCTTGCGTCCCGAAACAGGTCTCGCATAATCCGTTTATGCACAAAGGCCGCCCGCTTCGCATCCTGATCACCGCCGGACCCACGCGGGAATACTTCGATAGCGTTCGTTTCATTTCTAATCCTTCCAGCGGGAAAATGGGATTCGCCCTGGCAGCGGAAGGGGCCAAACGCGGGCATGACGTGACCCTTGTTTCCGGTCCGGTGGTCATCGAGGCCCCGCGCCACGTGCGGCTGATCGAAGTCGACAGCGCAGCCGAAATGTTCGATGCTTCCGCGGCTGCCTTCGAAAACAGTGATGCAGCCATTCTGACGGCGGCGGTGTGCGACTATCGACCGGCTCGTCGACTCGATCACAAGCTCAAGAAAAAGGCCCAGCCACGACGAGTGACGCTGCTGCCCACACGGGACATCGCCGCTCACTTGGGTCGGATCAAGGGGTCTCGCGTAACGATTGGGTTTGCGATGGAAGATCGCGATGGCCGTCGCAATGCGGAGCGCAAGCTCAAGGTTAAACGCTGCGATGCTATTGTCTTGAACGGCAAGGAGAATGTTGGATCGCAAGACGCGACGATCGAAATATTGACGTCGGATGGTCGTTGGTATGGATCGCAATCCGGAAGCAAACGGGCCCTGGCCTCGGTGATCCTGTCGTTGACGGAAGAACTTGCGGCCCGCAGGCGGTTTATTGAGTGACACGTGTTTGGCACTAACTGATTCGATTCTGATGTCCCGTTCGTGCGTGCCCGGGTCGGTTGCAGACGGTCCCGCGTGATGCCACCTGCGCTCGGCCGCGACGGACGATCGGGCATCTTCGACTTTTCCCCGAGCCACCGAACCCCAATACGGTCGAAATATCGTGGAGACTAAAATATGTTGATGCTGGTAAACTAGGCAACCTCGACGGTCAGGAATTTCGTCGATTTTCTGTATTCGTAAGTGGGCGTTGATCGAGTTCGCGGCTTTATCAGTATTGACATTGACGACTCTAAATCGACGCCGATTCCAATCCAGGCTTCGGTGATCTGAAATCCGGGTTTCAGGGTTCATGAAGTTTGGGGGCGAGTTAGGCGTCGTCGAACCCAGTGGTCGTTTGGCCCGTGATGACACACACCCTTGGTGATCCGTAACTATTTATTAAATAGAATGTTACATTGCCGAACGCGCTGGCATTGGGTCACCCCGACTCAGAGCGATGGTCAACGCCATCTTGTGAAACGATGATGTGCCCTAGATGCCGAAGGATGATGCACTTACGATTTGCGGTCGAGCCAAAAAGGTCAAGTAAATTCACCTCAAGCGCCGATGACCCTTTGACGACCGGGCTTGCGGTGTTGGCGCGGGGGTCAGGAATTGTAGGTAGTGAGGTGGTCGACGTTAACGGTGATTTTTTCGTAAATTGGGTGTTGACGGAACTTCGGTTATACCTACAATTCGCCCGCTGGATGGGTAATGAGGAGAGCGCCCGCGGTTGATCCGAATGGGCGCGGCGAAATGCACGGAGGCAGGTCGGTACTGAGGACGGCGCGTGATCAGTACGACAAAAGCCACCACCTCCACTCGAGATGGTTATCTTTGCAATCGGACTCGCACGTCGCGGTGATTGGAGAGTTTTGTGACTCTCCGCTGATACGCGCTTGGTGGGTTCGCGTTGGTTTTGATGAGAACGGTAATTTTTTCTTCGGAATTGTGTTAATGACGAGTTTCGGGGGCCCTGGCGGTCATAGCCAACGGGACTCGCAAACGGAACAGAAAAGAGTGGAAGTATGTCCATGACAAGACAGCGTGTGGTACAAATCACGCCCAAGTCTTCTTCTGGAGGTCAAAAAGGAATGATGGTAATGAAGAGAGAAGTGACGAAAAGGCGCCGCAGCACGATTCAGGGCCTCCTGAAACTGGGCACGGGGCTCACGCTGGCGGCTATTTTGGTATTGGTACCCGGGTGTCCGATTTTATTCCCTCCTGCAACCTGCACGACCAATGCAGATTGCACGAACGAAAATTCGCCCGTCTGCGTCATCCCAGCCGGTGAAACCGACGGGACCTGTGAGGAGTGCGGGTCGAACGCTGACTGCGATGACGGTTTGTTCTGCAATGGCACTGAGACCTGCGATGCCAACAACACGTGCAGTACCGGGTCGGATCCATGCACGGGCGATCAGGTCTGCGATGAGGCAAATAACGAGTGCGATGACGTTTGTACTGCCGACACCGATTGCAACGACGGCGACGCTTGCACCAATGATGCTTGCGCCGACGAAGTGTGTGAAAACACCGCAGTCAATTGCGGCGCGCAGGTTTGCGACCCATCCGATGGCAGTTGCGTCGACTGTTTGAATGACAGCGATTGCGGTGTCGGCGAGACGTGCGGCGATGACAACACTTGTCAGCCCGCTCCGCCGGTAGGCTTCAACGTCAACATCAGCGGTTGCCCCGCTGGCACGTCCAATGGCGTGGACATCGCCTTGACGGCTGCCGCGACCGGTGCTGCCGCGGGCAATCAGGTAACCTTCGTGTGGTCGGCTCCGGGTGGCGGCTTCGACACCACCTCGGGTGCGTCCGTAGTATTCAACACCAATAGCAGCACGACCGTGACGGTCACTGCACAGGAAAACGAGGTCACCGTCAATGACGGAGGGACCCCGGATGATCCGTCCGATGACACCGAAACGCTGACTCCGGTCGGTGCTCCGGTTACGGACACTTGCGCCATCACGGTGATTGTGGAAACCGAGTTAACCGTAAGTGCCGGTGCGGATCGTGCCTTCGCCGCCGGTGGTCAGGCCGCCGGAACGCCGCCGCTGACGGACTTCCCGGGCGCCTATCCGGGCGCGGGTGCAACGTTGCGGTCGGAATTCGGTTCGGGCGCTCCGACTCCTCCGGCTGGTGTTGGTCATGCCGTTGGCCGCATCTACAAGAATCTCCAAGCGACGGCCTCAGATCCGGCCTTTGCCAACACAGAGATCACGTTTACATGGGAATGCGTTTCGGCGCCCGATCCAGCCACGTGCAGCAACGTGACCCTGCTCGATCCTACCAGCGTCGGCACGGGCTTTTTGGTCGCCTCGGTTCCGACGGCCCAGTTGACGGGTCTTCAGGTGACGGGTTTGACCAACACGTTGCAAAACCTCGTGGTGCCCGGCCAATACACGTTCCGCGTGACGGCTGCCAATCCGAACGGTGACACATCCTCGGATGACGTCACCTGGACGGTCACGCCCGGCTTCGCCATTCCGGCCGCCGGTGCAGGTTCGCTGGAGGGTATGGCCCTGGCCAACGGTCAGCTTACCAACCGCGTGATCAGGCCGAACTCAATCGTGGTGCCGTTCACGGTGTTGGCGCGTAGCGCGGGAACCATTCGATTCCTGCTGACCGACACCAGTGGTGCCGCCGACGCCCAAACGCCGGCCTCGCTGAATGAAGTGTCGGTGACGCCGTCCAACCCAGCCGCGACTTCCATGGCTGAGGCGATGGTTTCCGGGACAACTCGGGGCAGTTACACGGTCAACGGTCAGTTTGAGGCCGGTGAAGCAACGGTCCCGTCGGTCCCGACCGGTCTGACCGTTCGCATCCAGAACGCGGTCAGCGGCAGCATCGACACGAACGCCTCGACCGCGGGCAGCACGCGTAACCACTTTGGTGCCGTAAACAGTACCAGCCTGGCCTCGGGGCCCATCATTGCCCATCACGGCGCTCGCGCGGCGGATGCCGGCAATGAATTCTGGGACGGCCAGGTGACCGCGGACTGCGACCTTAACGGCGACGGGTTCCCCGAGGTGCTCAACGGACGCGGTAACGTGCTCAGCATTATGACGGGCATCACCGTTGATCCGTCCATCACCACCAACTCGCCGTTTACGAACGTGCTGAACAACGGCGGCTTGCTGACGGAAAATGCCGCAGGTGGCGCCGGGACGATTGACTCGTTCGCTCTGACGGACGCCAACTTGACCGGTACCGTCCCCGACGTCACGCAGATCAGCTCTATCTGCTGCGGTGACTTCGACGGAGACGGCAATCTTGACCTGGCCATTGGTGAAGGCGGCTTCGACGCTGGTGCCGATGGCGGCGAAGAGGGCCGAATCCTGGTGTTCTACAACCAGGGCAACAACGCCTTCGGCCAGAACCCCTACACCACCAACGGCAACACGGTCGCGAGTGGTGCGTTGACGGCCCAGCCGCGGGTCATCACGCGAACGGATGGATTGGCAGTGGCCGGCACGATCATTGACCGGAACGACCGCCTGGGTGAATCGATGGTTTGCTGCGACGTCAACAATGACGGCTTCAGCGACATCATCGCCGGTGCTCCGGGCGGTGGGCAGGCGATTACGCTTACCACCGGTGTCCTGGTGAACGATGCAGCCGACGCAGCCGACACGACCTTGACGGTCGACACGGTAGACGCCACGACGGTTTTCGAGCCGGGCGACATCGCCGTTGTCGACGCGAACAACGATGGTCAGAGCATGGTTCGTCGCGTGACGGCGGTGACCGCGACTCTATTGACGTTCGATCTGGCTCAGGCTGCCGGTAACGCTGACAACGAAACGGTCGACGAACTCGTTGGCGCGACAGGCGCGGTGTTTGGAATCCTGGGCAACAGCATCCGACTCCCGAATTCCACAACGATTACGGATGCGGGAACGGGTTCCAGCTTCCGGATCATTCCCAACAGCTCGGTGTCCGGTGACTTGATTGGTGCCTCGTTGGCCTGCTGCGATTTCAATGCCGACGGTATCAGCGACATCGCGTTCGGCGCGCCCGGTCGTAAGGACAGCGCGACGGCGACTCGCGTGGCTGCCGGTTCGACGTTCTTGACCTTCGGTCGGACGAGCGGGTTGAGCGGCAACATCAATACCATCGACCGCATCTACGAGGGCAACGTTGCCGGTCTCGGTTTCGGTCGGCGACTGGCCTGCTGTAACTGGGATGGTTCGGGTGGTGATGATCTGATTGTCGGAGCCGGCGTGGGCGCTACACTAGGTGCCGTCGGTACCGGTCGGTTGTATTTCATCAGCAGCACGACCACGAACATTCAGTCGGCGGCAGCCGGCACCAGCACGCTGACCACCGTCCCGCAAATGAGCGGGAGTCAGACCGACAGCGATCTGGGTGCTTGCATCGCCTGCTGGGAGTTCTCGGGCGACAATCTTTGGGATGTCCTCGCTACCGCGCCCTCGGCGACGGCAGCGAATCAGTTGGCCACGTTGATCAACGGCAATGCTGCGTTCGGGGCGACGGTGTCGGCTACGGCCACTTTCTCCGACTCCGACACGACGCATACGTTGTTCGATACGCCGACGGAGATGGTGTTGTGGAGCGATTTCGACGACGACATTGACGTCGGTGGTGCGCTGTTCAATTCGAACGGCTGCGGGTTTGTCGACACCAATGGCGACAAGATCAAGGACCTGTTCTTCCAGGGTGACGATGACGACGCCCAGAACGTGTCCAACGCTTTCGCCATCATGGGTGCGGAGTAGCACTCGTCGTCTTCCGGTGCGGGGCTTTGGACCCGTCCGATATAGATTGAAGTAAAAACGATGGGGCCTGGCGAGAAATCGTCAGGCCCCTTTACTTTTGCGCCGCGTGGCGCGTAATCGGGAAGTGTCAGCCACATTGTCGGGCGTTTCGATTGGCGGGTTCACCCATTACTGGGTTGTGTCGAGCTGTGACGCTTGTCTAGGGGCATCTATGTGTTATCGTGCGGTCCATGGATGCTCAACGTGAACGGAACGTCGGGGCGATTGGCCGCGCACTGATCAGCGTTTCCGACAAGTCTGGACTTTTGGAATTCGCCGAGGTGCTCATCCGCGAGTTTCGAGTGCAGATTTGTTCGACGGGCGGCACGGCCAAGGTTTTGATGGCCGCGGGATATGCGGTTACGCTGATCGACGACATTACCGGATTCAGTGAAATGCTGGATGGCCGCGTCAAGACGCTGCATCCGAAGGTTCACGCCGGCGTCTTGGCTGACCGTAACAATCCGGAACACCTTGAACAGCTCGAACGGGCTGGCATTCAACCAATCGATCTGGTGGTTGTGAATCTTTACCCCTTCGAAAGCACCATCAAGGCACGAAACTGTTCGCCGTTGCAGGCTATGGAAATGATTGACATCGGGGGTCCTTGTCTTTTGCGGGCGGCAGCCAAGAATCACGAGCACGTTTGGGTGGTGTGCGATCCGTCGGATTACCGCCTTTTGTTGGGCGAACTGCGATCCGGTAATTTGGAGTCGGCGGCGGCGTTTCGACGAAGGATGGCTCAGAAAGCGTTTCGCCGAACAAGCCAATACGACGGCATTATCGCCGAGTTCTTCGCGCGCCTGAGTGACCAGTCAGTTGACGGCAAGTCTAGCCATCTTGCTGATGGCGAGGACGGGTGTATTGAAGTGACAAGGGTGGCAAACCTGCGGTATGGGGAGAATCCGCATCAGACAGCCGGTGCGTGGCTTGTTGGCAAGACGACGGGAATGGCGATTGAAAGTGCGGTTTGTCGCGGGGCTACCGTGATTGGTGCGCGGCAGGTGAGCGGGGATGAACTTTCGTTTAACAACTACGCGGACGCTGATGCGGCTCTTGCGCTCAGCGAGGAGCTTTCGTCGGAATGGGGCGACGGCAGCGTGAACTGTGTTGTTTTCAAACACGGAAACCCTTGCGGTGTGGGAATCGGGGCCGCGGCGATTGAAGCCTATGACCGGGCTTATCGCGGTGACCCCAATGCGGCCATGGGTGGGGTGTTGGCGTGCGGTTTTGCCGTTGCGTCGGATTTCGCGTTGCATGTGATGGAAACGTACGATCGTTGTGGTGAACAGGCCGGCGCGGGTGCCTTTTTTCTGGACGTCTGGCTCGCACAGATGTTCGACGAAAGCGCGATTGAAACCATTCGCCGTGCGAAGAATTGGGGACAGCGGGTTCGGCTGTTGGAGTTCGGGCTTGGCGGGACGAACACCGGCCAATCAGGCATTAGCGTCCGCGGAATCACGGCGGGTTTGCTGATTCAAGATAGTGACGACGTGGGCCTGAACGAAACTCAGTGGCGGGTGGTGACAGGGCGTGCGCCCGCTGAGCGAGAGTGGAACGACCTGCGCTTGGCTTGGCTGGTTTGTAAACACAGCAAAAGCAACGCGATTTCCATTTGTCGCGATGGATCGTTGCTGGGTAATGGCGCCGGTCAGACGTCGCGGGTGATGAGCTGTCGCTTGGCGACTTGGCTGGCCTGCGCCAACGGTCATGAGCGCGAATTAAAGGGTGCGGCGGCGGCATCGGATGCGTTTTTCCCATTTCGGGATGGTCCGGAATTGTTGATGGGCGCGGGCGTTCAAGCCATGATTCAGCCGGGCGGATCGAAGCGCGACGAGGAGACCATCTGCGCCTGCGATGAGCGCGGGGTATCGATGGTCTTCACCGGGACCCGCCATTTCAGGCATTAATGTCGTTGGTCCGAATTGTCGCAAGTTTTGAAACGGCGATATCGCGGTTGAAACGATTCGGCGGTGCGTCCGCTCCCTCACCCTTGACATCGCTGCGCGACGTCTAGGGCAGGCGGTCGCGGCTCTGGTAAGATGCCAACAGTGCGAAAGACGACATTGGGTTGCGAATCACGGGAGTGAGCCATGCGTTTGTACACCAAGGGCGGTGACGGGGGCTTGACGGGGTTGATCGGCGGGCGACGGGTTCCCAAGGATGATGCCCGCGTTGCGACGTATGGTCAGTTTGATGAATTCAATGCCGTCATTGGCTGGGCGACGGCGGCTTGTCAGGACGCGGATTGGCGTGAACGATTGAGCCGGATTCAATCACAGTTGTTTGCGATGGGAGCCGAGGTTGCGAATCCTGATTCGAGGAATGTCGATGGTCCGTTGTATGACGCGTATGTGACCCTGTTGGAAGGTTGGATCGATCAGGCGTGTGCGGAGACGAGCGAGCTGAAGCGCTTCGTCCTTCCCGGGGGGAGCGAATTGGCGGCTCGGTTTCACGTGGCTCGCACGGTGGCGCGGCGTGCGGAGCGGGACGCGGTGGCCTTGGCACGTCATTCGTCACTTGCCCCGCAGATTCTTGTTGTCCTGAATCGGCTGAGCGATTTGCTGTTCGCCTGGGCCCGTCTTGCCAATCATCGGGAAGGAACGAGTGACGTGGAGTGGATCCCTGAGGAGCGACCCGCGTAGGATAGACGCTTAGCTTCTGCAAATGGTGATTTGCGCGGCACCAAGATTTTTTTCACGGCTGTTCATAACATCGGGTGTTGGATACTTTCCAGCACGAGTTGGGTTCGACTCGCTAAACCGAGGAGGTTGGGGTTTTCGATACCGTTGTCGTCGACGGCATCGCGTTACGACTCGGAGCATGAATGATTGAACATTCCGGATCGGGCTTGGCCTGCCTTGGCGCTGGATTCCGGTCTGCGCCGGAATGACGATGCTCAATACTTTCTGCTCTCCGTCGTAACGCCATAACACGAAATGTCCGGCATCAATCAAGCAAAAGATCCAATCTACCCGTCGCACGTGGTCTTGGCCTGCGTCATGGGAGTGACGCTGGCGGGAGCCTGCCTGCTGACCAACGGGCCTTTGGCGACGCTCGAGGGGGCCAAAGATTGGCGTGAAGAATCGCCTCTTCGCGCCATCGTGCACGTTTTGAATCTGGGTTATACGCAAACGACTGCGCAGGGGATCGAAATCAAGTGGCTGGTGTTCGGGTTGGGGACGTCGGCTGCATTGCTGACGGTGGGCGTGGCTTTGATGATTCGGCCACCGTACGACCTGCAACCCATTGCGAAGTCAGGCGCCGATGGTTTCGGCGCAGGCGAATTGAGTCACTGCGCCGGCGAATTGAGTCTCGGCGAATGGCCAACCGAGACACGCGCCGTCGGCGATTCTACCGGCCGTCCGCCGGCTTCGATGCCGGGTTCATTTGTGAATCGACAAATCAATCCGTTGACGGCCGCGCAGGTTTTGATGGCCTTGTACGTGCTGTGGTCCTTTGCCAGTGTCTTCTGGTCGTCATCGCCGGACCTGGCACTGGGTGGTTCGATTCTGTTGGCTATGGGAGTGGCGTGGGCGCTGGTGCTGGGACGAGGTTTGCCTCGATCTGTTGCGGCGGCGGGGATGTGGATCGTGGTGGGCGTGTGCGTGGTGACGAGTGTGCTGGCCATCGTCTATCACGACGAGCGTAATCCGACGCGGAGGGCACAATACCCGCTGGGTAATCCGCTTTTTTTGGCGGCGACGCTGTTGCCGGCGTTGATCCTATCCGTCGCGATGATCGGCGGGACGATCGCGGGCCTGGCCGGGCGTGTCACTCGCCGGCGGGCAGGTTGGCGAATACCGTTGCTCATCGTTGTGTTTGGAACGGTGGCCTGGGCGATTCAGATGACCGGCTCGCGTGGCGCGGTGGTGGCAGGGGTGGCCGGTTTTGCAGGGTTGGTTTTCTTTCATTTGCGGGGTTGGCGGCGGGTGGTGTTTGCGACGGTCGGTGTGATCGCGGCGATCCTGGTGCTTCGATTGGTGATTCTGCCGCAGACTACGACGCCTTCTGCGACGGGGCGGGACGCGTCGCTGCGTGTTCGGGCCTACGCATGGTCCTATGCCATCAGTCTTATCGACCAATCCAAGTGGATCGGACACGGGCAAGGCGGGTTTACTCAGTATGGTGATGCTCTTGCCATTGACGACGTGTTGGACGATCCGCAGGCTTTGAGCGACCGCATCGCCCATGCGCACAATGAATGGCTTGAAGTCTGGGCGGATTTGGGTGTGGTGGGGATTTCGCTCGTCGTCGGCGCGCTGGTGTTGACGGTTGTGGGCGGTGTGAAGCAAGCCGCTCGATTGAATGACCCGTCGGCGCGGTGGTCGTTGTTGGGCGTGTTGGCCGTCGTTGTGGCGTTGATTGTCGAGGAAAGCAGCGACGTGGCGTTACGCATCGCCGGGTTTCCGACGATGTTCTACACCGTGTTGGGTTTGTCGTGGTCGTTGTCACGAGAACCGTCCGCGAGTGTAGCGCTTCGGGGTGATGGCGCCGTTTGGAAACGCCGGGTCGCGGGGTGCGGACTGCTGCTGGCGGCGGGTGCGTTGTTCGTGGCGGCGATGGGGGATTTTCAATCGTCGCGAGCCTTTTTCAAAGTGGGACCCGCCTTGGAGCAGGGTGATTATGGAGCCGCCAGACGATTCGCCGAGACTTCCGTTCGCTGGCGTCTCAGTCCGCAACGGCGACTGGAGTCATACGAGCGCCTTTGCTCGACTCATTTATACCTGGCCCGCGAGTATCAGACGTCGAGTCTGAATCGCTTTTCAGGAGCTATGGGCGTCGATCCTCCGAACGAGCGGTTGTTGATGCTGGCTGAAGAAGACCGCCGCAAGTGCGAGGATGAAATCTCCGGCGGGCAGAACGCTTGTAAGTCGCTCATCCGCAGGTGTCCGGGTTATCGTGGCTCGGGCTGGCTGGAAATGCGTCTGTGGCAATTGCGCGCTGCCTACGCCGCCGTGGATGGTTTGGCCGATCAGGAGGCGAGCTATCTCGATGAAGCCTCGCGGGCCTTGGAACGCGAGTTGAAGCGTCGACCTTTTGATTCCGTCATCGCCCTCAGTTACGTTGAGTTGGCCGGTGAAAAGTTGGGAACGGACGCACGTTTTGAAGTGTTGTCTCGGCCATTGCGCTATTCGCTGATCCCTCGCACCTATGCTGAATTCGCCGTTCGTGGCCCGACAGGCGAATTCGTATCGCGGCTGACGGATATTCTTAACGGTGACTCGGCATTGCCCGCCGATGAGCCTTATCTGCCCGAAAAGCTCCGATTGGCGGCTCACATATCGTTTGCTCGAATGGACCTTGAAAACCCTGTTCGCCTGGCTGAACTCGCATTGAACGCCTATGACCAGATCGGCGTCTCGCACGGATTGGGGCTGGGCGCGGCCCATGCGGAATTGGCTGAATATCGTTTTCAGCGAGACCCGGCGGATTGGAAGGAATGTGTCGAGTTGGCGTTGAGGGGGATTGCACGGTTGCCCGATTCCACTCCCGGGCGGATGGCCCGGCAAGCGATCGAGGATCACATTTTGACGTATCGACTGGCCGGTGGCGATGAAGAATCCGTGCGAACGGAGATGCAAGGGCATGGCACTTCGCCCGGCGACTTTCACCTGGCGTCAAGCATGGGGGATCGATACGCGCGGCTGGCTTTGCAGATGATGCGTCGGGGCGAGCTGTCACTGCCCGCGGGATTTGACCGATGGGTCGAACGGGCACGAGAGTTAAGCCCGCGAAACGAGTTGGCTTGGCGATTGACCGCGCAGGCGGCCTACAACCAGGGACGACTCGACGAGTGTGTCGTGGCGTTGCGTCGAGCGTTGGAATTCGGAGCGGCTGCGGACGTGATTTACGGGTTTGTACAACTGGCGTTAGCGGACCATCCCACGCAATCGGCATTTGTCGCGATCGAGCAGGAATTGCGCAGCGTCATCGAAGCGGCACAGGCACCATCGTCGTTATCCAGTCCGCGCTCTTCTATCGTCATTGAAACGGATCCCACAGCGGACCCGCAACAATAGCCCAAATCCAAGATGGATCATTCCCCATGCGATCTTATCACCCCATGGTGATGGATTCGCGCCGTCGCCCTTCCGTTCAGCACGCCTTGTTCCCATAACCCATTTCGCAACCAAACACGCAGTTTTTTTCCTACCGGACGTTCATTGTTGCCAACGTATTCGACACTGAATGCGGAAGGATGCACTTCCGACCACTCGTCACGTCGTGGCAGGAACCACCACTTCGTGCGTCGTGTCGGTGGCCTCCTCCAGGGGACAAGACGCGACACAGTGCATTCGGGGAAAAAGCATGAATATGGGGAAACGAAGCCACGGGCCGACCGTGACCCTTTTGGTCACCGTCGTTGCGGGTGTGCAGATTGCAGGCTGCGGGGCGATGGATCCGCGGCAAACGTTGGAAGCGGCTGTGTTGGCCGCCTTGCTGAATGACAAAGACAAGCCGTTTGCCGACGTAGACGAGAACGGAACAATGACCAAGGCCACGTCGCTGGTCCTGTCGGATGATGATACGTTGGCTGTGGCGGGTCGAATTGATACGACCTCCGACGTAGACGTTTACGACATCGGGCCCCTATTCGCGGGCGAGCGCATCGTGTTGGACGTTGTATCGGACGACCGGCTGGATCCCATCGTCGCGATTTTCGACTCGCGCGAAAACCTGATTCATCTGAACGACGACCGAAACTTCTTCGCATCACAGCGAGATTCCCACTTGGATTTCATTGTCCGGCGCGATTCGCGGCGATGCTTCGTGGCTGTAGCCGCCAGTCCGGGCACGCGTTCGGGCGGGGATTATTCATTGGCGATGTTGATCGGTTCGGCTGAACCGGTTCCGCCCACCCGTCCGCAGACCGTCATTTTGAACTTCGATGGCGCGTTGGCGGTTGGGTTTTCCGGTCGGCCGGCGGTGGACGTACCGAAATTCGACGCCGGCAATATTTCGCCCACGATGGCGGGTCAGACCGAGGAGTTGATCAACTGGATTGCGGATATCGTGCGGGAAGATTACGCGTCGCTAAACGTGGAGGTGCTGACCAGCCGCGACCGATCGGATTGGGGGCCTGACGTTTCCGTCATTCATTTCGGAGCCTACGACCGAGCCTTGCTGGGAGTCGCGGAGAACATCGACGAATTCAATGAGCGCCCCGCCCAGCAGGGTATCATCTTCACGGACACTTTTCAGGTGTTCAATATCCTGGAACCGTCACTGGAAGAATACGCCCAGGCGTTGGGCAACGTGACAAGCCACGAAATCGGGCACCTGCTGGGCCTGGTTCATACCGCCGATGTCCGCGGGATCATGGATATCACCGCAAGCCTGCGACAGTTGATGCGTGAACAAGCGTTTATCCGCTCGGCCTTGGAAGTCGGAACGTTTCCCATTGGTTTTCAGGATGCGGCCATCACCCTGACGGAGTCGGTGGGTGGTGATCTTGAAACCGTCCGCGCCCTGGGCCACATCCAACTGGATACGGAATGGGCCAAGCTGCCGACGCCACCGGTCATGAACGAGTTGGCCGATGATCCACCGCGTCCGATGTTTTCCGCCTGTTTCTGCCGATCGTGCGAATCGCGAAAGGCCAAGACGCAACGATTGGGCGCCGAGACGTCCTACTCGTGGTAGCGTGGAATCCGCGGCCATGGATACGAGGCACGTGGCCTGACGGGTGAGGCTGGATCATTCACGCGAAATCGGACACAATCGGCGGCGGTTCGCGGCGATCCGGTTCGCCGCCGCATGAAACGTCACGTGATGGGCCGCCGTGATCCTGGGATACACCACCAACGGGTTCGCCTTGCACCGGCTCGAGGATGCTATCAACATTCTCGCGGACATCGGCTATCGCAGCGTAGCCATCACGCTCGATCATCATTTCAACCCTCTTGATAGCGATTGGCGGACCCGCGCCGTGGAGATCAAGAATCTCCTACGGCAACGGATGATGGCCTGCACCGTGGAGACCGGGGCGAGATTTCTGCTTGACCCTCGGCGAAAGCATCAGCCCACGTTGATCAGCGCGGAGGCCGCCGGTCGCGAATCACGTTTGCAGTTTCTATGCCGGGCGATCGACGTGGCTCGCGAACTCGATGCGGATTGTGTTTCGGTGTGGTCCGGCTCGTCCGACGGCGATGCCTCGTCGCCGGCACTATTCGAGCGATTGTGTGACGGCTTGGGCCAAGTGCTGACGTACGCGGAGCAACATCGCATTCCCGTGGGTTTCGAGCCGGAGCCGGGCATGTTCATCGAAACTATGGCCCAGTTTGAACGGGTTTTCCAAGCCGTCGGACACCCCCTGCTGGGTTTGACGATGGACATCGGTCATGTGCACTGTTTAGGCGATGGCGATTTGTACGATCATCTTAAGCGCTGGCAAGACGTGCTGCTGAACGTCCACCTGGAAGACATGCGCCACGGGAAGCATGAACACCTGTTCTTCGGTGAAGGCGAGATCAACTTCACGGAGGTAATCAACTATCTTTCAGCCATTGAATACCGAGGCCCCGTGCACGTGGAATTGTCGCGACATAGCCACGATGCCCCCGCCGCGGCGGAACGGGCCTACGCGTTTCTGGCCGGACTGTGGCCCGAGAACGACCCGCCCGGTGCCAGGGCGGAGCGATCGCCGCGCCGTCGAAATGCCGGGCGGATTGGGTAGACTGCTGGGCGATGAGCGATAGGCATCTGATCTATTTTTCGATTCCAGGCCTGCGGCCAAGTGATGTCACGGACGCAACGGTGACACCCACATTGAGCCGGTGGGCGTCATCGGGCGTACTGGCGCAAATCGAGCCTTCATTTCCCTGTGTCACCTCGTCGGTTCAGGCGTCGACGTGGACCGGGCGATCGCCGGGCCAACACGGCGTGATTGCCAACGGATTTTATCATCGTGATCGCCGCGAGGTTGAATTCTGGGTCGGGCGAAACGGCGTCATTCAAGGTGAACAAATCTGGGATACGATCGCGCGGACAGGTGGCCTGACGTCAGCGGTGTGGCATGCCCAGAACATCAAGGATGCGGCTGCGGATTACATCGTGACGCCCGAGCCGATCCATCATGCGGATGGCAGGATGGACCTGTGGTGCTATTCGAAACCGGAAGGTCTGTACCAGCAATTGTTCGAAACGCTGGGACATTTTCCGCTCCAACACTACTGGGGCCCGGGGTCGAACCTGGAATCTTCGCGTTGGATTCTTCGCGCCGCCCGTTGGTTGAACGAACGGCATCGTCCGAATTTTCATTACATCTACTTGCCGCACCTGGACTACGCATCCCAAAAACACGGGCCTGACAGTGATGAAGCGCGCGAATCCGTGCGACTGCTGGACGGCCTGTTGGGCGAATTCGCGGAGCACACGGCGGCGAAGTCGAATTTGGGAGATGTTGTTTTTCTGGCTGTGTCCGAATATGCGCTGACGGAGGTCACCGGCGTCATCTATCCAAACGTCGAGTTGCGACGTCGAGGATTGCTTCAAACGCGCACGACGCCAGATGGGGAGGTAATCGATTACGAAGCCAGTGAAGCGTTCGCCATGGTGGACCATCAATGCGCTCACGTGTATGCCAAACCGGAAGCGATCGACGCTGTGGTCAACACGTTTGAAAGTTGGCCGGGCGTGTCGAAGGCGCTGGCAGGTGATCGGCGAGACGAAGTGGGTCTGGTCCATGATCGAAGCGGGGAGGTGATCCTGGTGGCGGACAGGGATCGCTGGTTTGCATATTATTGGTGGATCGAGGATGATCATGCCCCGGCGTTCGCCCGCACGGTGGACATTCATCGCAAGCCCGGATACGACCCGGTGGAACTGTTCATGAACCCGGACCGATCCATTCCGCTGAATGCCAAGCTCGTCAGGGGATCGCATGGTGCGCCGGTTGGGCATGCCTCCCAGCGAGGCGCGGTGATCTGCTCGCAAGCCCGCCCGTGTCTCCCGCATCAAGCCGTGATTCGAGATACCGACGTTCGATCCGTCGTCCTCCGCCTGCTGGATATTGAAACGGAATGATCCCATGAATCCGATGTCCCCAAGCGAACTGGCCAAGCGATTCGATCACACGTTGTTAAAGCCGGAAGCGACGCCCCATCAGGTAGACAAGCTTTGCGACGAAGCCATGGAGTTCGGCTTTCATTGCGTCTGCGTCAACCCCGTTTATGTGCCCCGCTGCGTGGCTCGATTATCGGGAAGCGGCGTCGTCGTGGGTTCAGTGGCCGGCTTTCCGTTGGGGTGTTGTGAAGCGCAAACCGTGGCCGACGAAGCTCGCCGAGCCGTCGATGCCGGTGCGGAAGAAGTGGACATGGTGACCTGGATCGGCGGGCTGATTGCACAGGAAACAAAATGCGTCATCGCGGGAATCCTCGCGGTGGCACGAGTCGTTCACGCAGCCGGCCCGCGCCGAATTCTGAAGGTCATTCTTGAGACGGCTGCCTTGACGGATGAGCAGATTATTCTGGGTTGCCGTTGCTGTGCGGAAGGCGAGGCGGATTTCGTCAAGACCTCGACCGGGTTTCACCAAGCCGGCGGGGCCAGCGCCGAGCATGTCCGGTTGCTCCACCGCCACGCCTCGCCCATCAAGGTGAAAGCATCGGGCGGCATTCGTGATCTCGACACCGCCCTGAAAATGCTCGAAGCCGGGGCTGATCGATTGGGAGCGTCAGCAAGCGTGACCATCGTGCAAGACTTGGCCAAGCGCGCGACCTGACGAAACGGATTATTTTGACGTCGTTCAGCGAACGATGAAGCCCGCGATTCGGCGATGAATCCCAACATCGCCCGCGTTTGACGAATTCGTAGCCGGCCCATTATGATGGAGCGCGAAAGGTCTGAAACGCATGTCAGCCAAAGAGAAAGACATCGAATCATGTGATTCCTGCGGGGCGAGCGTCTACCCGGAACATCTTGAATCCGGCAAGGCCGGCGTCTACGAGGGCAAGCTTTTTTGCCCACATTGTGCCGCGGAATACAAACGGACTCACCACACCGACGAGAAACGACTGGTGGGTCAGCCGTCCATGAAGGCCCCCGGAGAAGGCGAAGAATTGGAATCGCTTTCCATCATCGGAGATGACGAGAGAGAGCATACCAGCAGTTTCACCGCCATGGGAAGCGAAACGCTGGCCGACACATTCGCACATTTTGAAGATTCACACCTGAAACGAAATCTTGACCCCAACGGGGCCGGCGCCACGCGATGCCGGACGTTTCATGCCAAGCTGAATGACGGCGCGGTCGCGTTCATGAACAAGCAGATCAACGAATGGGCCGACGAGCACCCCAAGATCACCATCAAAGCCGCGTCTTCCACCATTGGCGTTTGGGAGGGTAAGAAATCCGATCCCCATCTCATCCTCACGGTATTCTACTAGAACGTGTTTCACCGCAACCTCTGCCCTTCAGAGCCTCGCCTGTCAGGAAGCGGAAATCCGTTGGTTTCCGGGTCGATCGCGTTAATCCAACTATTCTAAACCCAATAGCAATTGCAAGCCGGCCTTGGTACCTTTGTCGCCGAACGCCGGATATGATCCGCCGTTTGCCGTGATGGGACGCGGCAGGTGTGCATCAGGAGAATGGTGATGGCTCATAACGATCCACCGGGTCGGGGCAGAGAATTCGACGCGGACCTTCAACAGGAGTTGGACGCGGCGCTGGGTGATTTGAGCATCTGGGAGGTGGCTGATCGGGAGGTGTCGGGGCGTGGGCCGACGGCGGAGGGCGTTCGCCGCGGTGTGGTCATCGCCGTGCAGCGTGACGATATCCTGGTGGACATGGGCGGCAAGAGCACCGGCGTGTTGCCCATCAAGCAACTCCGCGATGAACCGATTCCGGAGGTGGGCGACACCATCGAGGTCACCGTCACCGGTTACGACAAATCGGAGGGGATTCTGCGCCTTTCCCGCCAAGAAGCGGTCATGGCTGCCGCGTGGCAAACCTTGCACGTCGGGCAAGTTTTGGAAGGACGGGTGACCGGACACAACAAGGGCGGGTTGGAATTGAGCATCGACGGCCTCGAAGCGTTCATGCCCATAAGTCAAATCGACGTCGAGCGAATCGAGGCGGAAGACCTATCGCAATACACCAACCGGCGATTGCAATGCGAGGTATTCGAGTTCAGCCGCGGGCAGAAGAAGCTGGTGGTGTCGAGACGGAATCTTCTGCACAAGCAGGCCGCCCAAGCGGGCGAGAAACGTTTGGAGAGTCTGAAAGAAGGGGACGTCGTCACCGGCACGGTTCGTTCCATCATGCCCTACGGCGCGTTTGTGGATATTGGGGGCGTCGACGGGTTGCTGCACATCGGTGACATGAGCCACTCCCGCGTCGAGGATCCCAACAGCGTCGTCAAGAAGGGGCAACAACTCGAACTGCGCGTGTTGAAAGTCGATCGTCAGGAAAAGCGCATCGGATTGGGCTTGAAGCAGATTCTGGCCGACCCCTGGACCGACGTGGCAGCCAAGTGGCCGGTCGATTCGATCGTGTCGGCTCGAATCACCAAGCTGATGGACTTCGGCGCCTTCGCTGAACTTGAACCGGGCGTGGAGGGGTTGATACCGATCAGCGAGATGTCGTACGAGCGCCGGATTCATCATCCCAAGGAGCTCGTTTCGGAAAACGACGTGGTCAAGCTTCGCGTTTTGAGTCTCGATCCCGAACGCAAACGCCTGAGCCTGTCGTTGAAACAGTTGGGTGATGATCCTTGGATGGGCGCATCGGCTCGCTGGCCCGAAAATTCGGTCGTCCAAGGCACGGTGACTCGGCTGGCGGAATTCGGGGCGTTTGTGGAGTTGGCCAAGGGCGTCGAGGGGCTGATTCACATCAGCGAGTTGTCGGATGGACGGATCAGGAACGCTTCGGAAGTCGTTCGCGAGGGGGACGCGGTGTCGGTCAAGGTGCTCGAGGTGGACGAAGATCGCCGGCGGATTTCACTATCCGTGAAGCAGGTCGCGTTGGATCCCGAATACACCGGGCCGGAAACTGCGGAACCCGATCCCGTCAAACCCAAACGCAAGAAGCCGCTCAAGGGTGGACTGGAATGGTAAGTTGGCCCCGGATTCGATGCGTGGGTCTGTTGAATCGGCGCTTCCATCTCGCGATTCGGCGTGGACGGACGTCCTGCGGGGTGCAATGAAATGCAACAATCAAAATCAGAATGCCCGGCGTGAATCGAGAAGGATGCATATGGGGCCGTCGTTGATGGAGTGCACTTTCATCATCGCCCCGAACGTGCCCGTCTCCACGCGGATTCCATGATCGATCAGAAGATCGCGCACGCGTTCGTACCAGGGCTGGGCCACGGGTCCCGATGCCGCTCGATCAAACGACGGGCGGCGACCTTTTCGGGCGTCGGCCGTGGTGGTGAACGCGCTGACCAGCAGGATGCCGCCGGCTGCCTGCGACACGTCGAGGTTCATTTGATTTTGCCCATCCGGGAAAATACGCAGGTGCCGTAGCTTGTCGGCGATGAGCACCGCATCCGCCTCCGCGTCGTCCGGCTCCACGCCAAGGTAAACAAGCAGCCCGCCGCCGATGCGGCCAACGATTTCGCGATCCACTTCGACCTCGGCTTGACAAACGCGTTGAACGACGGCGCGCATGGATCAATCGCGCTCAATGGGCATGGAGACGTTGGATTGATAATATCGCGTCAGGTTCTGGGCGTGTGAGGCGATGACGTGGCGAAGCTCCTGCGGTTCCTGAACGACGGCCTGATCACCATATCCCATGATCCACCAGGCTATTTCCTCGATGCCGTCCACGTCCACCTCGAAGACCAACGTTCCGTCCGAGCGCCGGCGAGTGCGTTGGGTATGATGCCAGACGACCTCTTCCACGTTACCCGCGACCTTGGCGCTGAAATGAATCTCCACGTGGTGGGCGCGGTCACCGCGAATCATGCTCCAGGCGTTGCCGTAATAGGACTTGATGTTGAATTTCGGATCGCGGCGAAACTTCTCCTTGAGCAATTTCATATTCACGATTCGCTCCAGCTTGAACGTCCGGTATTGCCGATGTCGCTCGGAATAGGCGATCAGATACCAACCCCGGCTCTTGAATAGCGTGACGTAGGGCCGCACGGTCAACTCAAGCTCGGTCTTGTCGGAGAAGGAATCATAGCGCATCCGCAGTTTGCTGTGGTCGGCGATGGCCTGCTGCACTCGACCCAGAATGTCCGTGATGGCATCGACATCCGATACGGGCGACCAATCGACGGCCACGCCCTCCAACAGCCTGCCGCAGGATTCGCGGATCTCGTCAGGCAGGATGGACTCGATTTTTAATGCCGCCGAGGTGGCAGCGGCGAAGGCGGGTGTGACCCGCTCATCAATGAACTTTCGGGTCAAGGTCATCAAGGCCAGCCCTTCTTCAAGCGTCATGTTGACGGGTTGGAGAAAATACGAACGGTCGATGGAATAGGACTGCGTGTCCGCATCGAAACCGCTGATGACCCCGGAATCTTTCAACGTCTTCAAGTCGCGAAAGACCGTACGCTTGCTTTTTCCCAGCTCGCGAATCAACGAATCGATATCGTAATGCCGGCCCGTTTGTAATAGCTGGACCATCTGAATGAGACGCTGCGTACGGGTGAGCTTCATGGCGCCCCTTTGGTTCATTTGCAGGACTCTTGTCTATGGATTCGACGCGACGGAATCGGTAAAAGGTTCGGCACGCAGCGCAATGAATCCAACCAGGGACAACACCGTCCACACAATGAGCAAGGCCGTGCCGGGACGCTTCATCTGTCGCCGTCCCCATACGAGCACACCAAGTACAACAAGGTGTCCCGCAATCGCGGCCGCTGTTCTTCCAAGCGAATGGTCCATTGTAACGACAGACTTCATTCTTGGCCAAACCGTCATCAGCGTGGCCAGCACCACTGCCATACATGACGAATAAAAGGCAAAGCCCTCGCATTGCGGAACGAGATGCCCGGCCGTGGTCCACGGCTTGTCACCGTCGAGCTGCTGCCGCCAGACCTTGGCCAACCAGATCCAAAGCGCACTGCTGGCGGCTAGGGAAATCAACAGGACATTGAAGACCATGGGATATCGCTGGGCCAACGATGCGCTTTCGGGCACGAACGTCACGCTGAGCACGCAAAAGGCGCCCGTCACAAGCCCCATGGCGACGTCCGCATGGTTGATGCTCCATCGCTGATCCGCCAACGCAAAACACGCCGCCCCCGCAGCCAACGCGCCCAACGCAACCGCGACGTGTTCCATGGTGGAAACAGCCGGGGCCAGGACATGCAGAAAAATCAGCAGGATCAGAACGATGCCCAAAATGCCCGCGCTGATTCTGATTCCACGCGGATCAACCATGGCCAAGGGCAGCGAGTCCGGGTCGAAGTGAGCAGCCCGCCAACGGCTCTGCTGGCGATGGAGTTTAAGACCTGTGACAAACAGGAGCATGGTAACGCCCCAACCTATTATCACCGGCGTCAAAACGAGATGAATTGAATGGTCGCCGGTTGTATATTCGAGTCCAGGCGAGCGCGTGGCAAACACCGCAACGCCCACGACGACAAGCCAGAACAACACCGTGACGTACCCGCGACGCCCCGTTGCAACGAGTCCCGCGAAAGTGGCCACCACCAGCGTCGCGACGACGCCGAGCCATTCCCACCTTGTCGAATCCAGCCCGGCAGTTTGAATCGTCCGTCCATCGATGAGCAGGGCGGCTATTCCAACGACGGGGCCGGCCAATCCCGCTGCCACCGAAAGCAGACACACCATGCCACATACCCAGCCGGAAAATTCGAAAAACGTCGCCGATCCTAACGCGCGTGAATCGCTGACGGGTGACGATGATCGCGAAACAGGTTCCTGACGCGGGCGTGTCAGGAACAAGCCCATGAACGCGGCGGAAGTTAAGACCGAAGTCAGCCGTGCGACGGAAATCGGCGTCGGGTCTGACGGCCAAAGCCAATGCGCGCCGCCCAGCCATAGCACCTGGTTGCACAGCGTCACCGTTGTCGTCCAGACATATCGTCGATTCACGCAGCGCGTCAGCAGGATCGGAGGCAGCACGGACCCCACGCCCACCAGCATGACCAGCAAGAACACGGCGCTCATAGGATCATTCGGCACGGGCATCGTACCGTTGACGGCTGGGATGGCGGAACTCGTCCGCGCTCGCTGACGAGCAAGGCATCAGATCGGTCGGGCCGGCGCCCGCTCCGGGAGCTTCCTGAAACGCGTGGGGTTCTTGTCGCCCTTGTAAGCGGTGAGGATGGCCTGCTTGGCGTCGACGCATTCCCGTAGAAAGCGTTTGACGTCCGGTAGGGCAACCTCCGGACCGGGCAACGACTTCTCCCACAATTTGGGCC
This sequence comes from uncultured Phycisphaeraceae bacterium, assembly GCA_964424105.1. Classification (GTDB taxonomy): domain Bacteria; phylum Planctomycetota; class Phycisphaerae; order UBA1845; family UBA1845; genus CAYRHJ01. The sequence continues at coordinate 58,100 of CAYRHJ010000002.1, forward strand.
ATTCGAATATCAGGTAATCGCGGAAAGCGATCCCGCGAAGAAGTTCGATGGCCCGTGACAACTCGACCTCGCCCGTACCGGGAAGGCAATACGACGATAGCCATCCGTTCTCGTCAAACGTGCCGTCGCAGATGTGAAAAATGCCGATCTTGGTGCCGAGACGGGGGACGGAAACGGTCGGTCGTTCACCGCACGTTCGAGCGGAGCAAGGATTCCAGCAGACCTGAACCGCCGGATGCGAGACGAAGTCCATCAAGTACCACAGGTCCGCGCTTGCTAAAAAATCTCCGGAATTGTTCAACAGCAGCGTAACCTTATTCCGAGACGCGACTTGCGCCATTTCAGCTAACTCGCGACCGATGCGCGACAACGCCGATTCTCGTGAATCACCCGGCTGCAATTCGCCGGCAAATAATCGCACAAATGGGCAGCCCAAGGTCGCCGCCAATTCGATATATTCTTCCAATTCGGCTCGATGGCGTGCCAGAACCCCGGATTTGCGAGAATCCAGCGTACAACTACTGGCCAAACACACCAATTCGACTTTGGAGGCCGCGAACAACGCACGCGTTGCCCCCGGATTGGCTGTCAAACGGGGTTCGCGAGTCAAGTTCAATTGACCCTGTAGGCCACGAAGCTCCACGCCGTCAAATCCGAACTCCCCCGCCTTGGACAGCATCGTTTCAAGGTCCCATGCCGGGCAAACCAGCGAGCTGAATCCGATTTTCATGGTTCGTACACCATCCCTGTTTCGTTCGGCGTTCGGTCGTTCGGTCGACAACAACCAAGCCCAGCCTCCAGACGCATCGACCCTTGCAGCGTAGCAGCTACGCATGGGCCGTCAACGGCGAGTTTCATTGCAAACGTCATCGGGGTGCATGACGCGTTAGACGGGGCCATTCCGCTGCCCCGGAACGGGGCGCGGGAGGGTAGCCACGGGTGAAGCGAAGCGCAACCCGTGGTCGCCAGCCCGCCCCACGATCACCGCCCCGCAAGGGGCGGAGGAGGTTGCGTCGGCTTCCTCCGTCCCTGCCGGGGCTTGATCCATTTTCGCAGTCTCCATCCCACGGGTTCCGCCGCCTGCGGCGGCTGCACCCGTGGCTACATTCCGTCGCCCCTGCCGGGGCTTGATCCATTTTCGCAGTCTCCATCCCACGGGGTTCCGCCGCCTGCGGCGGCTGCACCCGTGGCTACATTCCGTCACCCCTTGCGGGCAACGCCGTGAACTGAAGATGAAACGGGTTACCATCACGGTGATGCGAGACCGTTGCCGGGGTCGATATCGCGGGTCGAACTCGCGGCCAAGCCCGTTCTTGGTGTTCAGTTCACGGCGTTGCCCTTGCGGGGCGAAAATCTACCCGCCTGAACTGTAACCGAATCACCTCGATCCGACCTCAATGACCTCGATCACCATAACTCCTCGTCGCTGGCTGACATATGACGTCTATGGTACAAGACCCGGTTCGGGTGATTTTGGTTATCGCCCCTCGGATGGCTGCTTCCGAAGGATTGACGCGATATGACTGACAAGCCGGACATGGAAAAAATCGTCGCCCTCTGCAAACGACGCGGGTTCATCTTTCAATCAAGCGAAATCTACGGAGGCATCGGCGGCTTCTGGGACTATGGCCCCCTGGGCTGCGAGCTGAAGCGCAACATCAAGGACGCCTGGTGGCTGGACATGGTCCGCAACCCACCCCTAGGCCCCAACAACCGCGAGTTCCAGATGGTCGGCGTGGATTGCTCCATCATCATGAACCCCAAAGTATGGGAGGCCAGCGGACACGTCGGCGGATTCAGCGATCCGATGGTGGATTGCAAGGAGTGCAAGGCGCGTTTTCGGGAGGACTTCGTCGTTCGACTGGAATTGTTTGAGCAGAGCGAATTACCAGAGCAGGTAGACTTGTTCCATCTTCATAGATCGCTTGAGGGGCAGCAGGCATATAAGGTTGCATACACTGAGCTCGGTTTACATATGGAAGATTGGGTACCGGCAATCAAACTTGCGCTCAATGTCAAAAAAGGCAAACTGCATGTCGTTCCCGATGGGTCGGGATCTGTTGCGTACTTCGAAACGGGCCATCGATACTATTATGTCCGGCAGTTGGCAGCCGGGCATGCGGCGACTGGTCAATTGTGTCCCAAATGTAGAGGTGAACTCACTGAGCCACGTGCATTCAATCTCATGTTCGAGACGCACACCGGCGCTCTTCAGGATTCGAGCAGCAAGGTCTATCTTCGCCCCGAGACCGCGCAGGGCATCTTCGTCAACTTCAAGAACGTCATGGACTCGTCGCGGGTCAAGATACCGTTCGGCATCGCACAGATCGGCAAAGCCTTCCGCAACGAAATCAACCCGCGCAACTACACCTTCCGCTCCCGCGAGTTCGAGCAGATGGAGATCGAGTTCTTCTGCCACGAAAGCGAGTCCATGGCCTGGTGGGAGTTCTGGCGCGACGTGCGCATCAACTGGTACAAACAGTTAGGCCTGACCGGCGACAAACTGAGGCCCCGAAATCAAACGGACGAGGAACTGGCCCACTACAGCAAAGCCTGCACGGACATCGAGTATCTGTTCCCCTTCAGCGACGAACCGCAGGAGCTAGAGGGCGTCGCCCATCGCGGCAGCTTTGACCTCGAAGCCCACGGGCAGGCGTCCAAGGGCAAGAAGGACGCCTTCGCCGTCATCGACGACGAATTACAGAGTCGCCACCGTGAGGGAGCGGAGAGCGCCCCGGCCACCCGATTCGTCCCGCACGTGATCGAGCCATCCGCCGGAGCGGATCGGGCCACGCTGGCCTTCATATGCGACGCCTATCGCTTCGACGCATCACGCGCCAGCCCGGAGTTTCTGTGCCTGCATCCCCGCCTGGCGCCCATCAAAGCCGCCGTGTTCCCGCTGGTGGCCAAGGATGGCATGCCCGAGTTGGCCGAGCCGATCTATCGCGAGATTCGCAAGCATTTTCCCTGCCAATTCGACGCCAAGCAGTCCATCGGCAAACGCTACGCCCGCATGGACGAAGCCGGCACGCCGTTCTGCTTCACCATCGATGGCCAAACCCGGGAAGACGGCACCGTCACCGTCCGCAACCGCGACAACGCCTCGCAGGAACGAATCGACAAGTCCCGCTGTCTGGAGTACTTGACGGTCCACCTATAGAACGAATCACGGCATGAACGCTTCTGGACGAAAAAGCGATGGGCATCATCAATTGCCCCTATTTGCGCAGGAGCCTCTTGAGCTCCTTACCGTGGATGAACTGTATGCCCGTCTGGACGAATCGCTACTTGTCCGGCTCAAAGAAGATCGCCGACTTGAGCGCAAGAGCGCCGGTGTACACGCTTCGGCCTTGGGGGACTACATCGTCGTTTTTTCGAACACACCGCCGGACGGAGGGATTGTCGTGGTGGGGGTCGAAGATGACGGAACCCTAACCGGTTGCCAGGATGTGCCCACGGAGCGCCGCAACAAAATCGAGCGAGCGGGGGACACTCACACAACCGGCGCGAAGTATGAAGTGCGTGAGGTTCGCGTCTCCACGACTACGGCGAAACGCGGCTTTGTGCTGGCCTTTCGCGTGCACTACTCCGCGAAACGACTTGTCGAGAACACGAAAGGTGAGGCCTTCATCCGTAGGGGCGACTCAAAGAAGAAACTGACGGATGCAGAAAAACGAGAATTGCGCACCTCGCGAGGTGAGTTATCAACGGAACTTGAGCCGTGCGCACACTACCAGTATCCACGGGATTTTGACGAGTCGCTGATTAAACAGTTTTCGCAGAGTTTTCTTGAAAGCCGCGGACTCGCCGAAGGGGAGCGCGACACGGTGGAAGTGCTCCAGCTAAAGCACCTCGGGACGATTAGGAACGGCGTCTTCACGCCCAACTTGGCCTGTGTTTTGTTGTTCGCGAAGGATCCCCTGCCCGCAGTGCCGGGGTGCCGAGTTCGCATTCTGAGATTCGAAGGCGAGCATGAGAGAACGGGTGAGAAGTACAATGCCGTCAAGGATTATTGGATTGACGGACCCGTACCAAGTCTCATCGTAGAGTCCGAGTCCGTGATTCAGGGACAGCTTCGCGACTTCAGTCGCCTGGGACCGGACGGAAAGTTCTATACGGCCCCTGAGTATCCCAAGCCGGCGTGGTACGAAGCGCTCGTCAACGCCTGTGTGCATCGTTCCTACAACCTTCGGAATATGAATGTATTCGTTCGGATGTTCGATGATCGCGTTGAGGTCGAGAGTCCCGGAGGGTTTCCTGGGATCGTTACACCACAAAATATATACGAAATGCACGAGCCGAGAAACCCATTTCTTATGGAGGCGATGTATTTCCTGCGGTTCGTCAAGTGTGCGCGTGAGGGTACAAGGCGAATGCGTGAGACGATGAGTAGTTTTGCACTACCCGCACCTGAATTCTCGCAGGCCGGCACGTCGTATGATGTTGTCCGGGTGGTTCTGCGCAATAATATTAAACAGAGAAAGGTGTGGATTGACTCAAATATCGGAGCCCTTGTCGGCGAAGCCCTGTTTGCGAGTCTGTCCGAGGATGAACGGCGTGCACTGAATATTGTTGCCGAGAACGGGAGTATCGGTGTGAGTCAGCTTCAACGCTTAACGGCGCGGAGTTGGCCATCGGCGAAGAAGGTCTTGGAAGGTTTGGAACGCAAGGGGATTGTCGAGCACCATGTCCGCAGTGATTTGGACCGCGATCCTAAGGCGCACTACACGCTCAGAGGAAATGGTCAACGGGGCGGCAGGTGATCAACTTCGCGAAAGGGAACACCACAGACGCCCACCGAGGACGCACTCTCGGAGACCAAAAGCGCTACGCGGGTACCCCATCCATCGCGTAGCGATGGGTGGGGTCTCGATGATTGAACAATGAGAATGCCGCAATTATCCCTGATGAAATCTCGCAGCCGCAATGCGGCATGTGATCGCTACGGAGACGGCGTGTCCGGTGGGCTGGACCCAGCCGCCTTTTCCTTGTCACGCCGGCGCTGCCGCGTAGCCTGACGCAGGATGAATTCGATTTGCGCGTTCACGCTGCGCAGTTCTTCCTGCGCCCAGCGATTGACGTCTTCCCAGAGCGGCTGGGGAATGCGAAGTAGAAATGCCTTTTTGTCGGCCATGACAATCTGATTCGTTCAACGAACAGCCTATCCCAATCAGTCGCGAGCCCGACCTGCCTTTCATCACCCCCACCGATCAATCGCGTCGGCTACTTTCCGAACCGCGACTGCTTCTTTGCGATCCGCGACCATTTGCTTCCGAACCGCGAATGATTATTTACGAGCCGCGACCGCCTGCCTGTGCGTGCACGCACGCAGACTGGTGAGGGAGCGGTCTGCCTGTCTGTTCGAATGGCAGGTCGGCCATTGTACGAGGCGCTCTTAATTGTAGAGCGTGCCCGTATTGATCACCGGACTCGCGTCCTTCTCGCCGCAAAGCACGACCAGGAGATTGCTGACCATGCTGGCCTTCCGCTCGTCGTCGAGATTGATCGTGTTGTGCTCCTCGAGCTTGGCCAGCGCCAATTCCACCATCCCGACCGCGCCATCGACGATGCGCGTGCGGGCTGCGACGATCGCCTCCGCCTGCTGCCTGCGCAACATCGCCCCCGCGATTTCGGGTGCGTAGGCCAGGTGGCTCAGTCGTGCTTCATCCACGACGACGCCCGCCCGCGCGAAACGCTCGCTCAACTCCGTTTGAAGGTCCATCGATACCACATCGATGTCGCCACGAAGCGAAAGCTCCTCCGACTCGCTTGTGTCATAGGCGTACTTCGTGGCCAAGTGGCGTACGGCCGATTCGCTTTGAATTTTCACGTAATCCTCGAAATGGTCGACATCGAATGTAGCCTGCGCCGTCTCTTGCACCCGCCAAACCACCACCACCGCGATTTCCACCGGATTACCGATCTTGTCATTCACCTTCAGCCTGTCGCCATTCAGATTTCGTGCTCGCAGCGACACTTTCTTTTTTGCAAGAAGTGGATTCGCCCAGCGCAGGCCGTTGTCCTTACTCGTGCCCTTGTAGGCTCCAAACAGCAACAACACCGCCGCTTGGTTCGGCTGAAGCGTGAAAAAACCGAACCACAGCACGAACCAAACCAGCGTCGTTAGAATCGCGCCAGCCAAGCCCCAGCCGGAAACCAGGCCCTCGCGACTAATGCTCATCTGAAACAGGGCGTAGCAGCCGCCACCAGCCAGAATCAGGCCGACCAACACTGGCCAGCCACTCAGCGTGTTCACCATTCGTTCGTTTGATTGTGCCATCGAATTTTCTCCGATATTTGTAATGTATCAAGAATATATCATATACATATAGTTATGCAAGTATAAAATGGTCAGATGTCGTCAGTCAACGCGCAAGTTGTTTGAAATCAGAAAGTTACGAATGAAATAGGCAAAGCGTGCGGCCTAGCTGATGTGCGTCATCGGATTATCGGATACGACGTGAACAGCCGCTGCAACTCGCCATGGGTAGTCAAATGACGCGTTCGTAATCGTTCAGGCGCGGTGCCAAGCGAGGGGGATCGGCCGGCGGCACGGTCCGCGCAGCCGACAGCGAATACGAAGTCTTCGAAAACGAGCCGGGCGTGGCCGTTTCGGGCGGCTTGCAATCGCGCCAGCCAGGAAATGGCGGCTACGCTCAAAAACAGGGCTTGCAGGCCGTCGAAAAGCGTCCAGCCGTAATATGCGTTCCCGGCTACGTTGCCGCTCTGTAGTCGGGCACAAAGATATCGCGAAATCAAATCACTGATCAGCTCCGCGTCGGCCTCTCCCGCCGGTCCGATGGCTTCGACCTGTTCAAAACTAACGGGGTTGTCGTCCTGCAACTGCGGTACGCGACCTCGACCCTTGCGAAATCGCGCCGACGCTCGCCATTGCTGCATGATCCGTTTTGCTTTTCGCATCGTCCCTGATTGCATGACATCCAAGGACACCGATTCGGTCAGGGTGTAGGCAAGTTGACGCAGTAGTTTTCGCGATGACGGGGACGCGGGCTCATCGGGAAACGATTCAATTTCCATTGGGGCGCCGTCAAACAGCAGGTGCACCAGTTCGACGAATCGTTGGCCTCGGACTTTTTGAAGCCTGGCCCGGCTCAACATTTCTACAACGAAAGCGGCCACTCGCAGTTGCGTCTCCAGCTCCGCGGCATGTTGGGCTAAACGGGCGCTGGCTGCAAAACGTTCCATAACGCATGCCACCTCCACGTCGGAGGCGACGATGCCTTTTTGCAGTTCTATCCGCGAATCGCGTGTTTCGGTGTATGACGTGATGGCCCGTGCCAATCGCTGTACGTCGGGTTCGTGTGACGTCAGGGGTTCACCGCGCGATCGAGCCACCGTCGGGCAGTCAAAACGCAGGCCGACCTGCCAGACCCGTTCCGATCGGCGGAGGGTAAATGGATATAGCTGGCAGGCGATGGGCTTGGCCTGTAGTCCGTGTTCAGCATGGATGCGACATTTTCCGGACTCGTCCAGAAAAACGCAGGCTCCATCGGCAGACTTGTTCAGGACCAGGGAACCGCCCAGCGCGACGTAGGGCGCTTGGCCTAGCCGCTCCGCCCAATTCTGTCGATCGATACGTTCGCGGTCGGCAGGAAAGAGGTGCACAATCAGTTCGCGACAGCAGCGGGTGCAGCCGGCACACTGAAACTTTTGCCCGGGCGGTCGGGGCATCAAGACCGGCAGGTTGGCTGTCACGATGGGACCAAACTCATTTGCAGGTCCTTGGCGCTGGTTGGTCGGTCATTTCCGACAACGGGAACCCCGACATGGGCGGCGATGTCAACTCTTGACATCGGGGTAAATCCATTATTGCCGATCGAAGATTAGTCTGCTATCCCATCGGCAATGAATGGGGTTTTCGAAACGGGATCATCCGTGAATCGCCACCCGGTCGAAAACATACTACTCGGAGCATGAACTATTGAACATCCGGCAACGGGCTACGTTCGCTTGCGCGCTGGATTCCGGCTTGCGCCGGAATGACGCTGTTCGCCGGAATGACGGGTTGGCCACGCTGGCAGGGATTGCGCTGGATGGGGACCGCTCGCTTTGCGCTCGCGGCTCGTGAAGATGTGCTTCGCGGGGGACGAACTGGATTCCGGGTTGCGCCGGAATGACGATGTTCACTATTTGCTGCTCTGCGTAGTAATTGTTGCACGATCATCAAGCTGATCGTTGCCCGTAAACTGGAATACGCACGTGATCAGCGTGATTTCAGCACACGTTGCGTAGATTGTAGGGGGTTGGGTGAAATGCCTAAAAGATTGATCTGTTTCGGAACGCGAACGTGGCTCCATTCCAGCGCGGTGCGTCACGTGTTGGGTGACCCCCGAAACTCCGCGACAGTGAGCGTCGAAATCGAAATGGCGCTGGGCCATTTTGCTTGCCGTCCGGGAGACGTTTGCCTCGTTCAGTTTGACTCTAACTCCAAAAATGAAGCATGTGTCCGACAAGCGTTTTTGGAACGGACGCCGCTAGGTTGGCCTCGTTGGGTCGCGGTCGTGCCTGAAGTGTCCGAACGGCTGGTGGGGACGTGTCTGGAGTTGAACGCCTGGGCCATCATTAAGCAGAATGCCAGCGGGAATATCTATCGGCAGGCGGTGAACGACGTATGCAGGGGGCGATTGGCCTATCCACTTCAATATGTCGATCGAATCACAACGCGCCATGGCCATATGTCTCTTGTTCCCACCGCGGGGATGCGACTGGAGTCCATGACGCACGACGAGCGGGAGCTTTTGAAGCGGCTGGCGACGGGGCAAGCCGTTGATCATATCGCCAAGGCCATGAATTTGTCGCGGACGGTCATTCGTCGTCGCAAATCCGAATTGATGAAACGAATTGCGGCGAATAATCTCGCCGGGATCGTGAAGTTTGCCGTTTCAGCACACCTGCTCGACGATTAGACCGGTCCGGGCGGATGAGTTACGAGCGCTCAACACGAGGGCTGACCTGCCATTCGAATTGATGGGAAGGCTGCGCCGATTCGGACAAGAGGCTGCCAATGTGCTGGATTCCGGCTTGCGCCGGAATGACGATGTTTACTGATTGCCGCTTTCCGTAGTAATTCCCGCTCGCTTGCGGTCGCGGCGCTGTTAAGATGCCATTTTCCGCTCCCTGACGGTCGCGGCTCTGTTAAGATGCACGCGGCATGATTAGCCATGCTAGCTGCGGTGTCATGGAAATCGAACATTGTTTATGTTGGTCCGAAGCTGCGGTGTTATGGAAATCGAACATTGTCTATGTTGGACCGAAAGACCGTATTCATATCGATCATCGGATTGTTGTTGATTCCCACGGGCTACGCCATGTTGACTCAGAACTGGGTATTGGCGATGGGCAGCGTGGCTGGAATTCTACTGGCGCGGTGGTGGGGTTTGCGTGGGGGCTCGGACGATGATTGAGGAGGGGGCTACGTTGGTGGGGCGGATGGGCTGTGTCAACGAACCCGTCTTGCGGGCATCGCTGGGGCAATTGTCATTTGACGGGAGTATCGATCCGGCGGGCCGACAACGGGTTCAACAGATGTGGCGGACTCGGTTGGATGGCTATGCGCGGCGTGACCTTCGCCGGTATCTCAGCGGGAATGATTCCGCCACGTTGTACATCCAAAATGGACGACGGTTTACGTTTCCGATGTTTCGTTTGTTCTGTCGGGCTGTGTTGTTTCCGGTTCGACGAATGATGTCGCCGATGGGCGTCGATCTGAACGCGGAGGTGATCGACGGCATGGTCAATCGAAACGGGCCAAACTACGTGACGCGCGGGATTCTGGTTCTTTCGTTGGGAAGGCGGGTCATCCGGCAGAGTCGGCTGACCATGACCCTCGGCCCACGGGATGGACGGTGGGTGTGGCTCGAAGCGCACGATGAACCGATGAAAAGGGTTGAATGGAACAGGCGGTTGGGGAGCGGTGGGACGAACGGCGGCGTTGCGGTCGGGGCGGGTGGATAGGATCATGCGAGCGCGTCGTCGGAAGATCATCCAATCGCGTACGAGGATCCCCGGCGAGAAAACCGAAGCGCGGGAGCGCTTGGAACGTCGCTGGTTCGACCAAATCGTCCATGACAGTTCGCTGACGACGGCGGTGACGGCCAAGGGAGCCCGCGAAGAACCGTTTCATCGATGGCTGGTCTTCAAACAAGCGTATTCACCTGAACTGGTGCGTCGATTTTTGAGCGAGGCGTTCACCAGCGGTAGCCGGCCTGAAAATCACTGGCTGTTGGATCCGTTTTCGGGCACGGGGACTTTTGTCGTGGAATGTGCACGTCAAGGTATGCGTGCGCTGGGCATCGAACCGCTGCCCGCGTTGGCCTACGTTTCGTCGGCCAAGACCGCCTGCGTTCCCGACGAATTTCCGGCGGTGGTGAACGAAGAATCGTGGCGAGAAATCGCTCCGCGACTGAAGACCCGCGCTCAGCGTGTCGGTTTGATCTGCGCGATGGCCATGCGTCAAAACACGCGTGGGCAATTGAATCCGCACGCGCCGAATGCCAAGGAGGCAATGGAGCGGGTGGCTGCGATGATGCAAGACGATTGGCGACAACCGCCTCCGCGAACGAATCCCGTATTGGTGGGCGACGGTCGGAATCTAGCCTGCCTGCGTGACGGGTCCGTGGGCGGCGTGCTTACGTCTCCGCCGTATCTTTCACGGCACGATTATTCGCGAATCGTCCGCCCGCTTGCGGAGGTGTACGAATGCTTTTGTGACGAATCGCTGTCCCATTTCAAGAATCGACCGCAGGTGTCGGCTCATAAACGATCGTCCGCTCGCCATGCCGGGAGGAGGCAGACGATGGCTGCGATTGTAGAAACGACCGCGGCACTTGATCTGGCAGGGGAGCGCAAATGGTCCGACGTAACCGGGCGGTACTTCGCCGAGCTTGGCGGGTTGTTACGCGAGGTTTATCGTGTACTGATTCCGGGCGGGCCTTGCTGGATGGTGATCGCCGGCGCTCGAATCAAGGACGTTTACATACCCAGTGATACGATTCTCGCGGAGTTGGCCAACGAGATCGGATTTGTGGTGGAAGAGATACGGGTTGCTCGACGAGTGATTTCGAGCAGTCGCCGATTCGGTGGTCTGAACAACGTCGCACCGCGGGAATCCGTATTGTGCATGCGAAAGCCGTCCTCGCCGCCGGCTCGACATTCGCAAACGGGTGGGCCAGAATCGTGACGCCATGATCGATCATGGTCCAGGTGCGGTCATCCCCGCGTCGGCGCATCGTGCATCGGTAGCGGCGCGTGGGGATCGGTGTGTGGGGATCGGTGCCGGCGAATTGGGAACGTATCGGCGATGTTGGCCATTCTGTGCCGTACGGTTAGTCTGATGGGCAAGGCGCGGCGCGAGGGTTGGTTGATCACCGTGATGTATGGGGAACCATGACCGCTTTGCTTCAGCTTTTGCGGCCCAAGGAATGGATCAAGAATCTAGCCGTGATGGCTGGACCGGTGTTCGCGTTGCGTGCGGATGGGGAGGCGGTGTTGCTGACCGCGGTGGTATTCGCCGTTTTCTGCGGGGCATCGAGCGCGACCTACACGATCAACGACATTTTCGATCGCCACGCGGACGCACACCATCCGACAAAAAAGCATCGCCCGTTGGCCAGCGGAGCCGTCACGCCCGCGTCGGCGGTGGTGTGGGCCATCGCGTTGATTATCGCGACGGGCTACGTGGGGGTGCGATTGCTTCCGCCGGTTTGCGTGGTCATCGTGGGGGCGTATTTTGTCATCAACCTGGCCTATTCGTTCGCGCTGAAGCGGCGGATGATCCTGGACGTGATCTTGATCGCCATCGGCTTCGTGCTTCGAGCCGCCGCGGGTGCGGCAGCCATCGGCGTGGAGATTTCCCCGTGGCTGATCGTTTGCACGTTTACGTTGTGCATGTTTTTGGGTTTCGGCAAGCGGCGGTGCGAGGTGGGGATGTTTGACTCGTTGGAACAGGCCGGCGAGCATCGGGCCACTTTGACGCGATACACGCCCGAATTATTATCTCACCTGATCAGCGTGTCAGCCGGCATCACCATCATGACGTTTCTGCTGTACACCATGGATCGCGACCCGGCTGTGGCCCCCCCGTTTAACAAACACCATTTGCTGTATACCATCCCGCTGGTCGTCTACGGCGTGTTTCGATATGCCATGCTGATCCAGGCGGGGAATCGAGATGGTCCCATGGACATCATTTTGAGCGACCGTCCGTTTCAGGGGGCGATTATTCTGTGGGCGCTGTTGGCATTGGCTATCATGACCGAAAAATACTGGGCGCCGCAAATTGGATTGGAGCGCCTCCTCGAGGCTGCGCCCTATAATCGGGCAAGCGGCTGACATCGGCGTCGGCGTCGGTTTCAGCGTTGACGTTGACGTTCGTTTTCGCGTCGGCGTCGGACCTGTTGAGTGAAACGAATTGGATAGTAGATTCGGGATCACCTTGAATTGTCATGGAGTGTCATGAAACGATCAACCGTCGCCATCGTCAGAACCAGGCCCGCGACCGTATTGGCGGACTATCACCGCTTGATGAATCTTGCGGGGTATCAGGAGGTCATCGACCGGTCGGTGGACACGGCCTTGAAGGTGAACATCTCGTGGCAGTTCTTTTACCCAGCCTGCTCCACCACACCCTGGCAGCTTGATGGGGTGATTCGGGCCATGCTCCAGGACGGGTATCAGCGCGACCTGTTGCACGCCTGTCACAATCGCACCGTGGTGGTCAGCGCCCGCAAGGGTGAACGAAACAACAAGCATCTGAACGTCGTGGATCACCATGGCCTGCGGAACATTCATCTGTATGACGGCGAGCCGTGGGTCAATGTACAGGACGCCATCGGCGATTTGACGGGAAAGCTGCTTGTATTGAACAAAGTCTATCCCAAGGGGTTCAGCATCCCGCGGCGGTTCATCGGCGAAAACATTATCCATCTGCCGACGGTGAAGACGCACATTTTTACGACCATGACGGGGGCTATGAAAAACGCTTTCGGCGGCCTGCTCAACGAGCGGCGACACTGGACACACGAGGTGATTCACGAGACGCTGGTCGACTTGCTGATGATTCAGAAGCACATTCATCGCGGGATTTTCGCGGTGATGGATGGCACGTTCGCCGGTGACGGACCTGGCCCGCGATGTATGATTCCGCAGGTCAAGAACGTCCTGCTCGCGTCGAGCGATCAGGTGGCCATCGACGCCATCGCCGCAAAATTGATGGGGTTCAATCCGCTTGATGACGTCAAGTTCATTCGCCTGGCCCACGACCTGGGGTTGGGTGTGGGCGATCCCCAGGAGATCGAAATCGTGGGCGACGTCGATGCCGCGGAGGAGGATTGGCAGTTCATCGGTCCGTATGCGAAGATGACGTTCGCCGCTCGCATGCAGCACAAAATCTATTGGGGCAATCTGAAAAAGTGGGTCGAATGGTCGTTAAAGACCTGGCTGGCGCCGTGGTCCTACGTGGCCAGCATCGCCTATCACGATTACTTCTGGCTGCCGTTCATTGGCCGGGAACGCGTCGATGAAGCTTTGAACAGCGAGTGGGGTCGCCTCTTCGCCAATTGGGAAACGCTTTCGCCGGACGAAAAGGGCTGGGCCCAAGTCGGGCCACCTGCCCTTCCCGCCGCCCGCCAAGCCGGCTGACCCTGACAACGCCTGGGCCTGGTGCAGGGTATCAGCATGATACGCTGCATTAGAACATCACAGCCTTGCCGAGCTTGCGTCGCACGACGATGAATTGCGCTCCGTGCATCATCATGTGAATGCCAATCAAGTTGAACAAGGCGCCGTTGGTAGCGGCGTATTGGTGCATGAATTCGGGCGTCGGATTTGAAAGCGCCGCATCGGCGATCTTGTCCAGCGCCTGCATCGTGCCGCCGCGTTGTCCTTCCATCCAGGCCAGATATTGGTCCTTCTTGTGAAACTTTGCGGCGTCGTTCGACGTGGACGTCTCTTTGGTGTAGGCCTCGGCCAATCCCGACGGCAACGCGGGCATGGCAAATCCCGCATCGGTCATCATCTTGTTTTCCGAAACGATCAAGTGGCCCAACTGCCAGGCGATATGGTTGGCCTGGGGCACGGGCCGAATCATCAAATCCGAATCGTTCAGATCGCCCAGGTACATGGTCGCCACCTGGTGACACATGCCGATCGTGTTGCGAATGACATCTTTTGCGTTCATCATGACTCCTTCCATCGAATGACAGTTCTACCCATGGGACGAATTCACGTCTTTCGAAACATTTCCCAGTCCCAGCGCCGCCAGCAGAGGATCATCACGCCCAGCATCATATTCAAAAACCCGAACCATTGCGTCGATGAATCCGGCTGCCACACGTTCTGACCGCCCCAACGAAGCAGGATCAAGCCGTCCGCGAAAATCAGAACGCCCACCATCCATCGCCGCCAACCAAGCCCAGCCCGAATGGCCAACGTCGCGAAAACCGCAAGGACGATCAACTCCCGCATCAGTGGGAACACAGCCACACCCAATGCCAACGATCGCGGTACGTTGGCCAACGCGCTCCAATTGACCCGCGTGCCATCGTCGCCCGATTCGACCAACTTGTCCATTTGCCCGGGCGACATCGTTTCCCCGTAGTCGGTCTTGACCCAGACATGCGACATGTCGGTGACCAATTCACATTGATAGCCCAACTTGCTCATCAGCGAAGCCGCCACGACAGCCCGTCCGTCGCAATCTTCCCGACCTGCCCAAATGGCTTCCTCCACCGTCGGAAGGTAGTCCGCCACTCCCCACGTATCCCAATCCCACGCATAGGGAATGACCTCGTAGACGTACTTTTCCACAACTTTGAGCGCGTCGGGACCGATGGTGATGTTTTCCAGACGCTCGGACAGTTCAGCCATCATGGGTTCAAGGGCGGGCGAATGGGGATCGATCAGCACAGCGGGGTTCGACCATCGCTGGATGTGCCGGATCAAGCGACTTGGAACGGGAAAACAAACCGCCAAGATCGTCATGCCCAGCACGGCCGTCTTTAGGGCGATGCGTCGTTTCCAAGGCCAACGCTGAAATTGTCGCCAGATTCTGAACACGTGACTCCTGACTTCAGTATATAGGCGAACTGGCCTCAGCGTGCGAGCCATGGAAACATCGCATGATATCTACGTCGCCCTGGACTCCGGCCTTCGCCGGAGTGACGAGGCCTTCGCCGGAGTGACGAGGCCTTCGCTGTCATTCCGCGACCTGTGACTTTCGACCTATGCCTTTCGACTTGCGACCTTCGACGTTCGACGTTCGACATGTGACTTGCGTCTTGCGACTTTCGACTTCCGACTTGCGTCCTGGGACACCGAATTGTCTACCAATTGCAGATAGGATGAATCGCGGTCAGAATGGTTGGGGTGAATCGGATCAAGTGGGCCAAGTTCGCGGTGGTCGCGGTCGCGTTGGTGGCAGGATGCGTGTTGGTGTTGGGCGACCTGTGGGTGACGCCCGATGACCTGCCGCCCGGACGACCTCGCGCCGCCCAGCATGCCTTGGCTGTCTTCGTGATTTGCATCGCCCTTTGGTTGACCAATCTGATCCCACTAGCCGCGACCGGACTGCTCGCCATCGGGCTGCTGCCCATTCTAAACATCCTTCCGCGCGATCAGGCGTTCGGCCTATTTGGCAATTCCGCCGTGTTTTTTATCTTGGGCGTGTTTCTGCTAGCGGCCGCGATGATTGCCACGGGCCTCTCCAAACGATTGACGTTGCTATTCCTACAACGTTTCGATCGAACACCTGGGAATCTCGTGACCGGGGTCCTTTTCACCTCCGCGTTCTTGGCCTTGTGGATGCCCGAACACGCCGTCTGCGCCATGATCTTTCCGATTTTACTTGAAATCGCGGACACGCTGAAGCTCAAAAAAGGCGAATCTGAATACGGGAAAAAGCTGTTTCTTTCGTTGGCCTGGGGATCGATTATCGGCGGAGTCGCGACGATTCTCGGTGGGGCACGGGCGCCCTTGGCGTTGGGATTGCTGAACGAATTCTATGGCCTGCAAATCAGTTTCCTGCAATGGATGGCCGCGGGCGTCCCCATCGCGCTGTTGCTCGTCGTCGCCGCGTGGATATTGCTCAACCGATCATTCAAGGACGATATTTCCTCGATTCAGCCCGCGACCCGAATGCTGGACGAACGCGTGCGGCGGCTGGGTCCGATGTCTGGCCGGGAGGGACGATTGGCCTTCCTGGGCGCCTCGACGGTCGTGGCTTGGATCGTGCTGGGTCACGACGTTGGCTTGGGCGTCATTTCATTGATGTCGGCCACCGGAATTTTCATCCTGCGAATCGCGGATTGGCGCGAATTGCAGGATTTTGTGAATTGGGGCGTGCTGATCATGTACGGCGGCGCCGTAGCCCTGGGAAGTGCCTTGAGCGAAACACACGCCTTCACCTGGATCGTCACTCGGTTTTTTGACGGCAGTGCGTCGCCGTTTGTGATATTGGCGCTGGTGGTCACGGTGGCCATGGTCCTAACCGAGGGGGTCAGCAATTCGGCGGCGGTGGCCATCGTTCTTCCGATCGGATTTTCCTTCTGCGATGCCGTTCCCGGGCTGGACCCCGTGACAATGACGCTGGCGGTCACCATCCCGGCAGGGTTGGCCTTCTGCCTCCCCATCAGTTCGCCGCCCAACGCCATTTGCTTCTCTGCCGGCTATTACGAAGTTCGAGACGTTGTGGCCAAGGGCGTTACGATGAACATCATCGCGCTTGTAGTCGTTTTGTTGACGGCTCGCTTCTATTGGGGGTGGCTTGGTTTCGGTGAATCGTGAACCTCCCGAAATTCTATCCAAGCCGCGACCACCCGCCTCTGCGCGTACGCACGCCTACGGGTGTGGGAGCGATGGCCGAGAATCGCGTGCGGACTTTCGCGGCTCGGATATGAACGACGTTGGGACTTGTTTCTATTTCTTTTCCGATGACTGAATGATCGTATGGTACGGAATCTGGCTCGGTCGAGTAACACGATGCAAACGAAAGCGTTCACCATCTGGTTTACCGGGTTACCCCGCTCAGGAAAATCGACCGTGGCCCGACGGGTCATCGAAAAGCTCCGTGAACGAAGATGCCCGGTGGAATTCCTCAATTCAGCCAAAATTCGCAAGGAGCTGAATCGAAGCCTGGGATATTCGCGCGAGGAGATCGGCACGAGCGTTCAGCGCATCGGATACGAATGCAGTCTGCTCAACCGCAACGGGTTGATCGCCGTGGTGACGGCCGTCTCGCCCTATCGCGAACACCGTGACGCCGTTCGCGAGCAAATTGGTACGTTCGTCGAGGTCTATTGCCGCGCGGCCATGGAGACGTTGTTGGCCAGGGATGAAGCGGGTTTGTTCCGTCGCGCTCAAGCCGGCGAGATTCAACACGTCGCCGGCATCAACGCGCCTTTTGAAGAACCGCTGAAACCGGAGGTTCTGCTCAACACGGATTCGATTGACGTCGAAGCCTGTGCCACGAAGGTCCTGGCCACGCTGGAGGTGTTGGGCCTCATTGGGCCGGTGGACGATTCCACGTATACACCGGAAGAAGTCGCCGTTATTAAAGCACGGCTACGGGACTTGGGATACCTGTGATCCCTGCGAAAAGCTTGCAGGAGACCGGTCGTCCGGCCCAATTACAATTTCTGACACGATATTTACGGCGAAGGGGTGTGTGTCCAGCGTACGATCTATGGAACCTGCGGATCTTCGGACTCGAGCGAAGTTACACAGTTGAAAAGGTTCAGAGTGGATAAAAGGATGACGATCTGATAGCATACCCTATCCATCGTGGGGTGGAGGTATCTACAACGCTAAATCGAAGGGAAGTGAACATGAATCGTAGCATGATTTTGGGATGTGTGTTTGCCGTCGGCTTCGCGTCGACTGCTTTTGCTTGTGATAAGGACAAGAAGGCCGCCAAGACGGTTGCCACGACGCCGTGTGGAAAAACGATTCAGACGGGCGTCAGCGAATCGACGGCAACGACCGTCGCCACCAAGCCGTGTTGCGAGAAGTCCGACGGAATGCCGTGTTGCGGCGGATCAGCCACCACCGTGTCAACTAAATCGCCTTGTTCCGGCAAGGCCAGCGCGACTGCAACGACCGTCGCCGCCAAGCCGTGTTGCGAGAAGTCCGACGGAAAGCCGTGTTGCGGCGGATCAGCCACCACCGTGTCAACAAAATCGCCCTGCTCCGGCGGATCAGCCGCCACCGTGTCAACAAAATCGCCCTGCTCCGGCAAGGCTTCCGCGACGGTGACTTCCGGGTCGCCTTGTCACGGAAAATCGAAGGGTGTCACCGTCGCGTCGTTCGGCGGCTGTGCCAAGTCCGCGGCCAAAGCCGTCATGGCTTCCATGCCCAAGATGACCTACAAGGTCGGCGATTTTGAAACCTGCTGTTCCAAGACGGCCGGCGAAAAGGCCGCTGAGACCAGTCAGGCCGTTGCCTACGTTGTCGCCGGCGAGTCGTTTGATGGCGAAGCAAAAGCCATGGCGGCATTAGCATCGGCCTTGAACGAGCAAGTCGAGCAAATGACCCATGTTCAATACGTCGTGGGTGATCAGGTCGTCGGCTGCCCCAGTTCCGCCAAGACCATGGCCGAGAGCGCGGGCACGAAAGTGACCTATCGGTTAGCGGGTTTCGATTTCGGCTGTTCGGAAAAGGCCGACAAGGTCGCCAAGGAGATTCAGGCCGCCGTCAGTGGGATCACGTTAACTGCGACCGTTGACGGGAAGCCCGTGCCCTGCTGCAAGAGCGCAAGAGCCGCCGGCAAGACCATTGTTTTTTCCGTCGGCGACGAACAGATTCCCTGCGAAACCACAGCCCAACTGAAACTGGCTGAAATGAAATTGCAAACAGCCGTCGAGAAGGCCGCCCAAGCTTCCGCTTCCTAGGCTTGGGTGACCCTGCGTCGGTTTTCGGGGTTCCATCCCCGATTCGCTTCCTTATGATGGGGCGTTGTCCGCCGGACAACGCCCCATTTTGCATGGTCTTAGGCCGGATCAAATATCGCAACGCATCCCGAATGATCGCAAGCCGGGCATGAAACTCGAATTCAATGTTTCTCGGATGGTGCCGCGCGCTGGATGGAGCGATGTTTCAACCACGCTTGATACGCCGCGTCGACAAGCTCCGCCGGCAGAAAAACATCCAATCGCCCGATCGAGTTCGCGCTATTGGAATCGGCAGATGAATTCTGTAGCGAGCTGAACGAGATGGCCACCGGCGAGTTCAATCGCGGCAAGGTAATGGTCGCCCGCCCGCCAACCAGCTCTTCCAGGTCAGCGTACCATCGCAGGCACGCATCAACGGCGATAAAAAATTCCATCCAATGATCCCCGGGCAGGTGCATCGAGCTGTCGCCAAGGTACTGCGTCCGTGTATCCGCTGCGCCGCCCGCTCGAATGGCACGCAACAGCGTTTCAGCAGCCGCCCGGCCACCGCCAAGACTCATGACCAAGTGATCGGAATCCATGACCGCCAACCGAGCGACAGGTCCCTGGTCGCCGAATAATTTTCGAATCGAATCAGCCGCGTCGCGTTGAACTTCACCCGGTATGGGCCAATTCAGATGATCCACGTGCACCTCGTCGATCAGCTCCGCTTGCCGCTGATACGTCAGGCCAGCCAGAATTTCGTCGACGCGAGATTGGGCTCCAACGGGCGACCGACTTTGTAGAAACAGGCCGGAAATCGCGTCCAACATGTTTCGGGCCGACCCCGCGCTTCCGATCACCATCGCAACATGAAAGTTGCCGTCCGCTCCTTCACCGATCGCGGATACGCTTAACTGGATAATCCGCACATCCGCGAGCCGTTCAACCAGCCCGCGCCATTTAGATTCCCCCCCGTCGGCTTTCGCCTCGCCCGACTTCTCACCCGGGCCCATCGACGCTCGTAACTTGCCCACCAAACACTCGGACTGCCGAGCGGACACGGCCATGTCCATCGCGATCAACGTGGAATCGTCCGCGGGAAGATGCAGCCCCGACTTCGATCCATTCGACCCATTCGATCCGCGCGATCCGCTTGATCCACCATCAACGCAAGCCGACCACGGCGAATTCGCGGAAAGGGCAAACATCCCCCGAAGCCCGATCCCTTCGCTTTTGATCGTGGCCGATAAAACCAGTTCATCGGCCTGTCGAAACAAGTCCGCCGCCACGGGATGCAACGCTTGCAGATCGATCAGCTTCTGAAACGCCGGGCTTGACACAATCGCCGCAGCGTTCAAATACACAGTCACATCGTCGCCGTTCACTCGCTCCCGAAACAACGGCTGCATTTTCGTCGCCATGGAATCCGCAGCCTGCACCACCGCTCGAACAGCCTCCCGCGTCTGTGCGAAGACAGCGAATCCGCCCCGCCGACCGATATGCGACGGTTGACCCAGAAAACTGATGCGACCGATTCCCTCGATCTCTTCTTCGGGCATCAGCAGTGATCGGATTGCGTCGTAATCCTTGACCGGAACGATCAACGCCAGCGACTGACCCAAATACTTCGCATCCGCCAACGGCAGCAGCACAATCGCCAACCCGCGAGCATCGTCCACGCCGCTCGACAGGCCGCTGAATGCCTTAGCCACCATCAACGTGCCGTTCATCAGCGGCCCGAACCCGACTCGTTGGGCGAATTCAGCGACCTTCCGATCCACCTCGTCCAATTCTCGCACCGATACCACCGCCCACGCGTCACCGGGGACCACGCTTAATACATCGTGCGATTGATCTGATGTTTCGGTCGACGCGACTTGGCCCGACAATTCCACTCCCATCGCCAACCACGCGACGGTCATCCCCAAAAAACAACGTGGATTGCACATTTGCTCGCTCCAACCGGCATCCGCCTTGCGACGGTCTCGTTCTTCTTGGTCAACCGCGAATCATAACCCCTGGAACTCCGATCGAGAAACCGGCTCGGATAAACGCCGCAAAAAAGCCAACGACGGCGTGACACAATCGCCCGACCTGCCCCTCTCGGCGCGACGCAGTCAGGCCGCCATAATATCCCCGCCATGACCGCAAAAAACATCGCAGCACGAATCGAGCAGCTCCGCGCTGAAATCCGCCGGCACGACGGCCTATACTATGTTCAGGCCACCCCCGTCATTTCCGACCGCGAATACGACATTCTTTTTGACGAGCTTCGACAACTCGAACGCGAACACCCGGAACTCGTCACCGACGACTCACCCACACAGCGCGTCGGCGAACAGCCCATCGACGGCTTTCGCCACGTGACACACGCGCTGCCCATGCTGTCCATCGACAACACCTACGACGAATCGCAACTCCGTGAATTCGACGCCCGTGTCGCCCGCGGCCTCCACGGCGAAACCTACCAATACGTCGTCGATCCCAAAATCGACGGCGTCGCCGTCTCCCTGCGTTACGAATCGGGCCGACTCGTCGTCGCAGCCACGCGCGGCGACGGAATCGCCGGCGACGACGTGACCCATTCCACACGAACCATTCGCGCCATCCCCCTCGCCCTCGACGGAAAGAACGTCCCCAAAACCGTCGAAGCCCGCGGTGAAATCTATTGGCCTCGACGAGCATTTGACCGCTACAACCGCGAGCGCCAAGCCGAGGGGCAACCCGTCTTCGCCAACCCGCGCAACGCTACCGCCGGCACGCTCAAACAGCTCGATCCCCGCAAAATCGCAGGCCGCGGACTCAGCTTCATCGCCCATGGATTCGGTCAGATGGATCCCCAACCGTTCCAGCGCTTCCGTGACCTCTTGGACGCGTTCACCGAATGGGGCATCCCCACCAGCGCCGATCGACACGTCTGCCAGACCATCGACGACGTGCTGGCCGTGATTCACGAGTGGGACCAAAAACGAAAGACCCTGCCGTACGAAACCGACGGCATGGTCATCAAGATCGACCGGCTGGCCCAGCGCGACGCCCTCGGCGCCACCAGCCGTTATCCACGATGGTGCATCGCCTACAAATTCGCCGCCGAACAAGCGGAAAGCACCCTGCTCCAGGTCGACTATCAAGTCGGAAAACTCGGCACCATCACGCCCCGCGCCGTGATGAAACCCGTCCTCATCTCCGGTACTACCGTCCAACACGCCAGCCTGCACAATTTCGACCAGGTCGAACGCCTCGGCCAAGAGCACGGCGGCCTGCACATCGGCGACGTCGTCATCATCGAAAAAGCCGGCGAGATCATCCCCCAGGTCATCCGCATCGCACGGGCGGGCCAACCTCGCGGTCAGCGCGTCAAGCCACCCTCAAAATGCCCCATCTGCAAGGGCAAGGTCGTCCAAGACGACGGCGGCGTCTACTTGCGATGCATCAACCCCGCCTGCGACGCCCAGATCAAGGAACGTCTCAAATTTTTCTGTGGTCGAAATCAGATGGACATCGACGGTCTGGGTCACGTCATCATCGAACGGCTCGTCGACAAGGGCCTCGTTCGTTCATTCGCCGATCTCTACGATCTGAAAAACAAGCGCGACGAACTCAGCAACATCGAAATCGAACAGCAACGGACGGTAAAAGGGCAAGCCAAAACGTTGCTGGTCCCATTCGGCGACAAACGCGCCGCCACCGTTATAGCCGGCATCGAGCGCAGCAAGACCCAACCGCTATCCCGTGTGCTCGCAGCCTTGAACATCCGCAACGTCGGCGCCGCGACCGCCGAATTGTTGGCCAACCATTTCAGCACCATGGAAAATATTTCAAATGCATCCGCCGACGATCTGCAAGAAATCGAAGGCATCGGACCGGAAGTCGCCAGGTTCATTCGCACGTTTTTCACCAGCGAAGACGGCGAACGTGTATGGAAAGATCTGCAAGAAAAGGCCCGCGTCAACATGACCCAGCCGAAACAGGCCGCGTCCGCTGATCAACCGCTGGCCGGCAAGACCGTGGTCGTCACCGGCACCTTGCAGGGCTTCACACGCAGCGAAATCCAGGCTCGCATTAAAGCGCTCGGTGGAAAAGTCGGCGGATCAGTCAGCAAGAAGACCGATCTCGTGGTGGTGGGCGAATCGGCGGGCAGCAAAGCCGAGAAAGCTCGCCAACTCAACATCCCCACCGTGGACGAACAAACCTTCGTTAAACAATTCAGCTAGCATAGTTAGTCATGTTCTTTGCATCTTAACATGGCCGCGACCATGGACGCGACCAAGGCGGAAGCGTCCAGTATGACGCCGCAAGTCACCCCGGCGAAAGCCGGGGTCCAGGGCGGGTGCCCCATCCATCGCGTAGCGATGGGTGGGTTCTCGATGATCAGCGCGAAACGGGTGGCCCACCTCCTTTGGAGGTGGGGGAGCCGATGACTATGACGCGCGGCTGCGTCGCTGCGGTGTTCTGAACCCGTGCGAACGACCATTAACGGGAAATCTTCCTATTGAAACAGTTGCCAAGATGTGCCGATTTTTGATCGCACACGTTGACTGACACCGGCAGACGCCATTTAATCACCGGCTCCGACATGCCCACGATCCATCCAGTTGATTCCGGTTCACCGACGCATACGTCCAGGCATCGCGCCGTCATGGTTATCGCCATTCTCCTGTTGGCCTTCTTGGCGGTGTTCCTGCGATCCTATTTCCTGCGGAATCAGGTGTTCACGCCGGGCGGCGTGCTCTTTCAAGCCAACGACCCCTGGTATCACGTTCGCCTGGTGCATTTTCTCGCCCATCAATTTCCGCACTTCCTGCAAATCGATCCGTACGCCGCGTTTCCCGGTGAACATCGCCCAGCCGTGGCTCCATTTCTCGATCTTGTCACCGCCGGCGTCGTCCGACTGCTGACCATCGGCACGCCGTCTGATGATACAATCGCCCGATTTTGCGCGTGGGTTCCACCGTTATTGTCCGCGTTTACGGTCATCGTCGTCTACATCTGCGGTTGCATGCTGGCGGGTCGATGGGCGGGATGGATCGCTGCACTGGCCATCGCCGTCACGCCCAGCTTGTACTTCGTCCACACGACCTTGGGCGCGTTCGATCACCATGCGTTGGAGGTTCTGTTGTCCACGCTGTACGTCTGCCTCGTCCTGCGAGCGTGCCATCCACCACCGGATCAATCTGTTGAATGCATCGCAAAACCTGTCGGGCGGAAACCGGCCGGTGGGGCCGTTGGCTGGTCCCTGTTGTCCGGCGTGGTATTGGCCTGTTATCTGCTGACCTGGATCGGCGGCTTCTATTTCGTCGCAATCGTGGGTGGCTGGATCGTGGTGCAGATGGTGCGTGACGGATTTGCCCGCGTTGCAGGCCCCGGCTTCGTTCGCGCGGTCATTCCCGGCTTGGGAATTGCGCTGCTGATCATTGCACCGTTTCGTGGCTGTTATCCGCTGTGGGAGCAGCAAGCGACGGCATTGACCTGCGTCCTCGCTGGATCGGCCACGTTGTGGATGGTCCGTCGGATCGTCTGGACATGGTCAGCCGGCAGGTGGGCTTTGCCCATCACGTATGCGTTGTTGGCCAGCGTGGCTTTTTTAGCCGTGAATTGGCTCGCGCCCTCGGTTTTCCAGCCGCTGCTGGGAATGATCGACCGTCTGCGCGTGGCTACGGATGGAAGTGCGATTTCGGAAGTTCGTTCTATTCTGGATCCGCCCGGGGGATGGTCGGCAGGGGCGGTTTGGACGTGGTTCGCGACCGGCTTGCCGTTGGGGATCATCGGATGGGGCAGTCTGTGCAAAAGGGCGTGGCGGGATGGTCACCCGGCTCAGGTGTTGATAACGGTCTGGAGCGCAGCCGTTTTCGCGTCGCTCTTGGTCCAATCCAGATTCGGCTATTACGCTGGGGTTACTGTCGCCCTGTTGACCGGATGGCTCGCGCACGAATTGATGCACCCGCACGGCGGTCGTGATCGTTTGGCATCGGGGTGGGGGCGGGGGCGGTGGCGACGCGTCGTGCCGACCACGTTGGCCATCCTGATCGCGGTCGTCCCGGGATTGACGCTGCTCCCCGCTGCCAGCTCCCATTTCGCCGGACCCACGGGAGATTGGATCGCCGCCCTAAATTTCCTTCGTGAAGCCACTCCCGAACCATACGCGGACGCCGAAGCCTACTATTCGCTGGATGGTTCGGGCCGATCGTCGAATTCGACCGATTCGCGACACGATCCCTACGGCGTGCTCGGTTGGTGGGACTACGGATATTGGATCAGCACCATCGCAAGAAGGATTCCGTGCGCGAATCCTTCGCAGCACGGGGCTGTCGAAGTCGCGCAATTCTTGACCGCGCAATCGGAGGCGGATGGTCTGCGGATTGCGGAGTCCCTGGGCGCCCGTTACGTCATATTGGATTGGCAAACGGTAGCCCATCCTGTAGCAGGATCCGAATCCACCAACAGTAAATTCGACGCCGTCGTGAAATGGGCGGGTGAAGACCTTTCGGAATATTACGACCGATTCCTATCCGTGGGAGACGCCGGTCAACCCAAGCTGATTTACTTATATTACCCAAATTACTATCAGTCGATGGCGGCTCGTTTGTTTGTTCTAGGCGGTCGGGGCGTGGAACCGCAATGGCGATCGCTGGTGGTGCGTTTCGAATTGGCTGGCGAATCGGGAGGCAGGCCCATCAAGAAAATCACTGAAGCTCGCAGATTCGAGACCCATGCCGAGGCGGCTGGCTTCCTACGGTCACATCCTGCAATGAACTATGTGCTTGTAAGTGACGATCCGTTCTGGAGTTGCGTGCCGCTTCAGCCATTGAACGGCTACAAAATTGTGCACGAATCACGAACACACTTTTCGATTGGTCATGGAGTGACCGTTCCGACCGTGCGAGTTTTGGAAGTCTTGGCTGATTGACAGGTTAAAACCGTGTTTCCGTGAATCGAATGACCTGATTTCGTGAAGCGGAATACGATTTCAAGCTGACGTGGAAATCGGCGGAGGATCGCCGAAATCGGGGGTGAAAGTCCGTTTTTTTGTGCTTGGATTTCCGCCCAATTTCGTTTAAATTGTTCTGCGAGTACATCAGACTTGCCTGCCACTGCCAACGGGTTGGAGATAAAATGAAGCTAATTTGCAAAACGCCCCGCAATTTGACGATCCGTTTCACGGTTTTTGCTGCATGGGTTTATATCGTTTTGTCTTCAAACGGGCCTGTGGTTTTGGCACAGGAATCTGGCGGATTAACCATCAAGAAGGCACATTCCAGGGATTCGCGGGGCGATCAAGGCAGGCGTGGCGTCCGTTGGCCGGCGGGGCCTGACCGACCGGAATGGTGCCAGACGCAGATCCGATGGGAAGCCACCCAGGACGCAAATCGATCACCTGCCGGCGTCTGCCCGGTCCAGGGCGCGTGTGATGAACCGGCGCTGCGCGACTCGTTCATTCCTGTCGGCGGTAGCCCGATCGTGTCGTTGTGCATCAAGTTCAACGTCTTCGCGAACGACGACGGGACCGGGGCCGCAGCCACGGAAGCGTCGATCAATGCACAGATGACACAACTCAACGCGGATTTTCTTCCATCGCGCATCCAGTTCAGCCATACCTGGGAAATCATTCCGGACAGTCAGTTTCGCAACTTCGCCGATTCGGAAGCATCGGCGATGAAGAACGCATACGCTGACAACCCGGCATCGCAACTGAACGTCTACGTCGTGAACATCCAGGCCGGTTATTTGGGCGTGGGCACGTTTCCGTGGATGTCGGCTGCCACGAGCACGATGGGGGGCATCATCATCGATGACAATTGGTTCGGCGCGGGCGAAAAGACGCTGACGCACGAGGTGGGGCATTGCGTGGGATTATGGCACACGCATCACGGCGTCAGCGAGGTTCAGACGTGCGGCAGTTGTTACGAGCGGGCCGACGGAGCGGAGGGCGACACGACGGGCGATTTCGCCGCCGACACGGACCCCACGCCGACGAACTTTTCGTGTAGCCCGCCGTCCGGCACGGACTCCTGTAGCGGTCTGGGGTGGGGTCCAACCGATACGCAGAACTACATGGGATACGCTCCCGATTTCTGTTACACGGAGTTCAGCCCGCAGCAGTTTGGACGGATGCACTGTTGGATCGACGATCGCTTGACGGGTTGGCTGTGCAGTGTGGAGCCGTCCGGCGCGTGCTGCGATGCGGGGTCTTGTTCGACGGAAACCGCGTTCGATTGCGGGCAGATGGGCGGGAACTATGTGGGCGACGACGCCCCTTGTACGGTATCAGCCGGTGCTCCGATTCACTACGGTTCCGGACCGAGTTTGGCCATCCCTGACAATGGCGGGTTCGGGAACCCGGCGACGGATGTCATTCTGGTGGGCGACTCTTTTGCGATTGGAGACGTCGACGTCAGATTGACCATCGACCACACTTGGGTTGGCGATCTCGTCGTGACACTTTCGCATGGTGGAACCACGGTCACAGTGATTGATCGGCCCGGTTCGGGCGGCGGCGGCTTCGGGTGCGACGCGAACAATTACAACGACATCGCGTTGGATGATGAAGGCACCGGCGGATCGATTCAGGGGCAATGCGTAGACAACTTAAGCTCGCCGCCCAATTATCTGCCGGCGTTGCCGCTTTCGGAGTTTGACGGATTGAATGCCGCCGGGAATTGGACTTTGAGTGTTTCGGATCACGCAGACCAGGACGTTGGTATTCTATGGGACTGGTCGCTGCAAATTGACGGCGAAGGGCCCGGCGTGTGCGGGTGTTTGTCCCATGCGGAATGCGACGACGGTTTCTATTGCAATGGGGATGCAACCTGTCTAGGGAACGGGGAGTGCCTTGCGGGGGCCGATCCGTGTACGGGAACGTCGACGCCCGTTTGTGACGAGGACGCGGATCAGTGTCGCGAGTGCCTGCTGGACGAACATTGTGACGACGGGAACGAGTGCACCGAAGACGACACCTGTCAAGGTTTCTTGTGCATCAATGATCCCGTGGCCGACGGCACGGACTGCATGTTCGGATTGGGCGCCTGCACGGGCGGCGTCTGCGTGGGGCAGGCCTGCGGAAGCGACGCGGAATGTGACGATCAGAACGTTTGCACGTGGGGTCGGTGCAGTAGCAACGAGTGCGTCAACACCGCCAACCTGTACGGCGACGTGGATCACAATGGGACGGTGAACTTGTTCGACTTGTTCTGCGTTCTCAATGCGCTGGAAGACGTATTTGTGCAGTGTTCCCTGTCCGATGTGGACATCGAACCCTGCTCGGGAAACGGCACGATCAATCTGTCCGACTTGTTTGGCGTTTTGGACGCATTCAATGCGATCGATCCTTGCTGCGGTCCCTAGCGCAGTGAGTCAAACTGTTTGCATGTTATCAGAGCCGCGTCGGTGCGGGAGCGGAAGCGCAACCAAACCGCATCAACCGTGTTATCGCCGTTTCAACGCTTGCGTCAATTCAGACCAACTACACGTGCGTTTCCGCCACAGGGTCACAAGCTATCCTGATCAATCGATCACAGTCTTGCAGATTTCAGAATCAAATGGATCGAGTCAATCCGCCGTCGACGCGCAGGCTCTGCCCGGTGATGTAGCCCGCGTCGGAGGAGAGCAGAAACGCGACGGTCCTGGCGATTTCATGCGTGGTTGCGTAACGCCGCATGGGAATGTCAGCCAGGTTGCTTTCATCGACCGGAAAGCTGTCCACAAAACCCGGCAGAACGTTGTTCATGCGGATGCCTACGGATGCGTACCGTTGGCTGTACAACTTGGCGAACGACCCCAGCGAGGCCCGCACGGCTGCCGAGACGGGGAACTTCAATGACGGTTCGCCAGCCGCAAACGTGGATAGATTCACGAATGCGCCGCCCCCTTGCCGTTCCATGTGCGGCGTGACCAGTCTGGCCATTCGTACCACGCTCATGAACAGATGGTCGTAGCCCGCCCGCCAGTCTTCGTCGGTGATAGCCAGAAGATCGCCCTTGGCAGGGTGGCCGGCACCATTGACGACCGCATCGATTCTCCCGAACGCGCTGACGGTGTTGCCGACCAGGCGTTCAAGGTCGGCCAAGATGGTCACGCTGCCGTCGACGCCCACGCCGCCCCATTCGTCAGCCAACTTGGACGCGGCACCGCTGGGTGACATCAACGCCAGCGAATAGCCTTGACGAGCCAATTCACGAGCGCAGGCAGCCCCGATCCCGCGACCGGCCGCCGTGACGATTGCTACCCTGCTGGTCATACGATCATTGTACCCGGTCTATGAGCCGTGCAGGAGCTTCGACAAGCGATGACTCCGCACATCACCGATGAAAAAGGCCCATCGAAGAGATGGGCCTGCTGAAATTTGAAAGCGGTCGCAAACGATGGTCGTGGTTCAGCTCCGGTTGCCCTTCAGATATTGATTCAAAAAGTCGACGATCGCATCGGAGGCAGTGATGCGATTGTCCTTCTTAAGGAACCCATGCCCCTCGTCGGGGAAAATCACGTATTCCACCGGCACCCCGTTCTTGCGGACGGCTTCGACAATTTCGTCACTCTCCGCTTGTAGCACGCGTGGATCATTCGCACCCTGGACCACCAACAACGGCTTTCGAATGTTGGAAGCGTGGAACAGGGGGGATATGCGTCGTAATCGCTCCTCGTCCGTGGCGGGATCACCCATTTCGGCGTAAAGCGACTCGCGAAAAGCCGCCCACCACGGCGGGATGCTCTTCAGCGTGCGAAGCCAATTGGTGACGCCGAATATATCAACGCCCACATCGAAAGCATCCGGCTCGAAGGCCAGCGCCGCCACTACCATGAACCCGCCGTAGCTTCCGCCCAGAATTCCGATACGCGAACCGTCGACCCAATCGAGCGACTCGAGATACGTCCGCGCCCAGACGCAGTCCTTCAAATCCACGTCGCCATGTTTCTTGTCGTCCAGGTGGAAAAACGTCTTGCCATACCCGCTGGACCCGCGGTTGTTGACCGCCAAAACGGCATACCCATGATTCACCAGGTGCTGGATCATGGGGTTGTAGCCCAGCCGACTCTGACCGCCCGGCCCACCATGAACCCACAGCATCGCCGGGACCTTGTTCCGCGGCGACGAGCCATGGGGGCGATACAAGATCGCCGGGATCTTCAATCCATCGAAACTCTTGTAGCGAACGATCTGACCATCAACCAGATGGTCGGCGTTGACGGAAGGATTCAGCGTTTCGGTCAACTGCCGATGGTCACCGGATTCGAGGTTGAACAGATGCAGATTCGACGGTGACCGGTCGCCGTTCACGTAGAACGCCATCAGCTTTTCACTGCGGGAAATGGAAACACCGCCCACGTCCCCGTCGGGAATTTGGGGAAGCGAGACTTTTCTGCCGGTCTGCGTGTCCAAGACCGTGACGTGCGTTCGAGCGTCGACGTTCTCCCCCGTGACGCGATAACGCCCGTTCTCCGAAAAGTACACGTACTGAACGTCCCAATTGGACTTGATCACCGGGCGATGCTGGCCGGTGGACAGGTCATAGCTCCACGCTTCCATGAACTCGCCCCGCCCGTCGGTCACGTAATAAAGCGATCGACTGTCCGGCGTAAAACTCTTGACGTCGTGTTGCACGTTGCCTTCATGCGGTGTGATGTGTCGGGCTGGGTCAGCGGGATTCGCGGCGTCCCAAATGAAAATGTCACTGTCGGCGTTGTTTCGCACCTTGTTCAGCGCCACCCACCGCCCATCCTTGCTGACGTCGGCCACCATCCAACCTTCGTCGTTGGTAAACACGCGCTCCCGTTCGTATCCGTTCGTGTAATAGCGATAAAGGTCAAAATGTTGCGGATCGCGCTCGTTGGTCATGATCCAGAAATGATTCTTGTCACCGCTCCAATCGACAAACATTGCCTTGACGTTGTCGCCCGGGGTCAGGTCGCGTGACGTCCCGTTCGTTTCCATGACGAAAACATGGTTCAACTCGTTGCCGTTCTGATCCGCCGTGTACAGAAATCGATCGTCCTGCGGAAACCAGGACACGCCAAAAATGGAATGTTCCTTGGAATCGGTCAAGCGCCGGCTGGGTCCCGGACCGACGGGTTGAGCATACGCATTATAGACGCCGGTCTGATCGGTCGAGATCAGCAGTTTGGATTCGTCGTTCGAAAACGACGCTCCACGGATGGAAACGGTCTCATAGAAAGTCTTGGCGTCGTATTGCGGCACGACCTCCGCCCGCGTCTGATGTCGATCAAGCGTGGCACAACCCGTCGCCAGCAGCACCATCGTTACGCATACCGACGCCACCGTGTACCCCAGCGATTTTCTAACCAACATGACAAATCTCCCAGCGATGACGTTCCGATCCGCCCAGCGTCAGGGCGCCGGCGCCCAATATAAGCGCGATCGCAAAATCATTCAACCGGTTCGCTGTCGTCGCACCGGAAACAGATAAAACGCCGTGACCAACAATCCGGTCGAAAGACCCAATAGAATGCGCCGCGTGTGTGCATCAAGAAACAAGTCGTGGCGATCGCTCAGCGGCAGCCCCGCAATGCAACGACCGACGATGGCCGGCAGGCCGGTCAACGCGTCGTCCTCAGAAAAATCTCCGTCTACCCCGTCCATGGACATCCTTCTGCCGCCCGATGAAACCGAATCGCCCACCAGAACCGTATCATGCTCCGGCCGGACCATGGCCAAGTCGCGCTGGGCCAAACGGGCGATGACGGCAGGATCGTTGAGCAGCGCGTCGAGGTGTCTTTCCAGCCCCGCGACCCGGGCCTGCGCCACCCGCAGGGCGAGGGCCTGCTGTTGTTCCGCCCGTCGCATGATTTCGTAATCCTGCCAGACAGGAACCAACACGCAGGGCAGAAACACCACCGCTGCCGCCAGGACCAACACCCAGAACATGACCGATGATTGCGCCGACGCCTCGCCCGATGCCTCGCCGACACGCGAAGGCATCATGTCGTTCGTGACACCGACCTGCCCACGCACCTCGCCGGGCAGGTTTTCTAAAGCGGATGGGCCGACCGATCCGTGATCGCCATCGACAACAGCCTCCGCATGGTCGCTTCGGTCCGCAACGGCTTGCTCGCGTTCCAGCTCCGCCCGTTCCAGCTCCGCTCGCTCCAACGCCGCTCGCGATTCTTTGGAGCGCTTAGATTTGGCATGCAGAAAAATCTTCACGTCAACGATCCCTCGCCCAGTGTCGTCCCTGTCACTTTCGCCAATACCGCGAGCCGTACACCGCGCCGTCGCCAAGATGCTCCTCGATTCGCAGCAATCGGTTGTATTTCGCCACACGGTCCGACCGGCATAGGCTTCCCGTCTTAATCTGCCCGGCGTTGGTCGCCACCGCGATGTCCGCGATCGTCGTGTCTTCCGTTTCGCCGCTGCGATGGCTGATGACCACGGACCAGCCGCTTCGCATAGCCAACTCCACCGCCCGAAATGTCTCGGTCAGCGTTCCGATCTGATTGACCTTGATCAAAATGGCGTTGGCGGCTTTCTTGTCGATGGCTTGTGCCAATCGCTCGGTATTGGTGACCAGAAGATCATCTCCCACGAGCTGCACGCGATCGCCCAAGGCCGCCGTTAATTTAACCCAACCGTCCCAATCGTTCTCGTCCAGCCCATCCTCAACGCTGCGAATCGGATACCGCTCACACCAGTCTTTCCAGTGTCCGATCATTTCATCGGAGCTGACCTTGGCCTCCGAATTGGACTTGAAGTACCTGTAGCAACGCTGCTTCTTGTCGAACATCTCCGACGTAGCCGGGTCCAGCGCCAAGTACACGTCGCTGCCCAGCCTGTAACCTGCTTGACCGACGGCTTCGACGATCGTCTCCAGCGCTTCCTCGTTGGATTTCAGATTAGGGGCAAAACCACCCTCGTCACCCACGGTCGTCGAATAACCTCGTTTCGCCAGCACCTTTTGAAGCGCGTGAAAAATCTCCACCCCCATCCGCAGGCCGTGGGAAAACGACTCCGCCCCCCATGGTTGAATCATGAATTCCTGAAAATCTACGTTGTTGTCCGCATGCCGCCCGCCGTTCAAAATGTTCATCATGGGCACCGGCAGCACGTTGGCTTTGGCCCCCCCCAGATAGCGAAACAGCGGTAATTCACAGGACATCGCCGCCGCCTTGGCCGTCGCCAAGGACACCGCCAGGATCGCATTGGCCCCCAAACGACCTTTCTTCGGCGTGCCGTCCAGATCGATCATCACCTGATCGATCAGCTCTTGATCGGTCGCGTCGAATCCTACCAGGGCTTCGCGTATCTCGCCGTTGACATGCTCCACCGCATTCAAGACGCCCTTGCCGCCATAGCGAGCTGGGTCGCCGTCGCGGAGTTCGATGGCTTCGTGCTCGCCCGTCGACGCCCCGGACGGCACCGCCGCCTCGCCGTAGGATTGGTCTTCCAGCACGACGACAGCCTCAACCGTCGGGTTCCCTCGCGAATCGAGAATTTCCCGGCCATGAACCTCAATGATCGTTGTCGACACGCGATTTCTCCCTGGAAACGATGCGTTTGTTCGTCGAACCGTTGAACACTGACCCGCGTCACCGCTTCTTTCAGAGCCGCGACCCTGGACGCGACCAAGGCGGGAGCGTCCAGTATGGCAAACGGACGACGCAGTCCATGGCACTCGAACCGCGCCACGACCTCCAGAAACCACCTGTTCAGGGAGCGGTCCCCGACCTGTTTCCGAGCCGCCGTTATTCCGGCGCACACTTGAATGCGTCATTCCGGCCCACGCTGCATCCGTCATTCCGGCACACACCTGTATGCGTCATTCCGGCCCACGCTGCATCCGTCATTCCGGCACACACCTGTATGCGTCATTCCGGCCCACGCTGCATCCGTCATTCCGGCGAACGCCGGAATCCAGAATTCGTACGGCGGGTTCCATCCGCCACTTAACGAGCCGCGAGCGCAAAGCGAGCGGTCTTCCGACCGTTCCGAGCAATCTTCCAAACATGATCCGACCCGCGCCCGCCCATGCCGCCACGCTTGATATCGGCGAAGCTCCGCCAATCGCTCCACTTGCAACATCCCCAGCCGCATCGCCGGTCACAAGTGTAGTTGGCCATGCAGTCTGCATCTTACTACGGAGTGCAGCAAATAGTGAATATCGTCATTCCGGCGAACGCCGGAATCCAGTTCGTTCCGCACCGCATCCGCCCCTTAACGAGCCGCGAGCGCAAAGCGAGCGGTCTTCCGACCGTTCCGAGCAATCTTCCAAAAATGATCCGACCCGCGCCCGCCCGCATCCGTCATTCCGGACCACGCCGCTTCGCGAAGATCAGCAGCTCAAACTTGACCCGTACCCATCAATTGCGATATTAGCAGTTTCTTTCCCGTCACGCCCATGGGAGAATGACCCGCATGCAGAGCCAAGCGGATGACCATCGCAAGCCGCTCGCCGAGGTCCGCGACGTGCGCGTCGAGTTCGGCGATTTGGTGGCCGTCCGAGACGCATCGATCCAACTCTTCGCCGGCGATCTTGTGGGCCTCATCGGTCCCAATGGCGCGGGCAAAACGACCCTTCTGCGGGTGCTCGCCGGCCTGCAGTCTCCCTCGCGGGGCCAAGCCCTCGTCATGGGTCGAAAAATACTCGGCGGGGATGACGACGTTCGCCGCCACGTCGGCTTCGCGCCCGATTCGCCGCCGGTCTACGAGGAACTGACCATTCTCGATTTCCTTTTATTCATCGCACGAGCCTATGGATTGGATAGCCGCAACGCCCTGGAACGCATCGATTTTTGGCTCGAGCAGCTCTGGTTGGCGGATCGTCGCAACGAGCGAATCCGCAACCTGTCAAAAGGCATGCGACAGCGCGTGACGATCGCACGGACGCTCGTGCCCAATCCCGACGTCGTCCTGCTTGACGAACCCTCCGCCGGGTTGGACCCTGCCGGACGCATTCAGTTCCGATCCGTGCTGGCCAGCCTGCGCGACCAGGGAAAAGCGCTCATCGTCTCCTCGCACATCCTGGCTGACCTGGAAGAATACTGCACGCACATCGCCATCATCGAAAAGGGCAGCGTCATTCGTTACGGACGTGCCGACGAGCTTCACGATCGCGAGCGTGGGCGCCGACTCTATCGCATCACCCTTTCCGAAGGCGGCAGCGACATCGACGAATGCGTTCGACGCTGGTTGGGACGCATGGAGGCTGTTTCCCATTTGACGCACAATAACGGAACCTGGGAATTGGAATTTGACGAGTCGCCTGCCCGGGCCGCTTGGCTGTTGCGGGAACTGGTGAACGCCGGAATGCCGATTTCGTCGTTCGTGTCCATCGGCGAGTCCCTGGAACAATTCTACTTGCGATCGGGAGTAAAACAGGTGGACTGATGGCCGACGGCATTCCCATTCCCAATGCCATGTGGTGGGTGCAGCTTCGCCTTTTCGGCGGCTTTCGCAAGCTGATCTTCTTCGCCATGTCTTGGCTGGCCCTGCTCATAGGCACGCTCATGATCAATTGGTATTTCAATGCCGATTCGACACTTCCGCCCTTTTGGGATAGCGCCCTCAACATCCTGACCGCGGCACAGGTGTTTCTCCTCGTGATAGGCGGTTGCAACTCGATCCACCGGGCCATGACGCGCGAGCTGCAAAGCAACATGATCGAGTCCCACCGACTGTCACCCATGAGCGCATTTTCGATCGTGCTGGGCTACGCCGTCGGACCGAACATTCTCATCTTGATGCTCTACGCCACCGGGGTCGTCTTCGGCGCCGGCATCATTCGATACGGCACCATCGGGTTGAATCATTGGCTGGCCGGCAATGCCTACATGCTGCTCGTCGCGCTGCAAGTCTGGTTTGGGAGCGTGCTTCTGGGTCTGCTGGGCAAAAAGCCGGTCAACCCGGTCGTCATTATTTTCGTTATGGGCTTGGCCTCGGTCTTGTTGATGCTCGTGCCCGCGTTGGGCGTCTTCACCGGTGCCTATGCGGGGATCATCGGTGTGGCACTCATGATCGGCAACCCCATCGTGCCAAGTTTGGGCATGTGGCTGGTGCTCGGTCTGGGGATCGGGATCACCGTCCTATGGTTCAAAGCCGCGATGCGAAAATATCGCCGACCCGATCTACCCGCCTTCAACACCCCCCGCGCGTTTGGACTGCTCCTGATCTGGCTGCTGTTGAATTCCGTTCCGCTGATCCTTCTCCACCACTTTCCTGACTCATGGGTTAATTTGGTGCAGAGCGACCTTCCGCAATTCGCCGTCATGGGGCTATTGAGCACTTGTGTTACCATATTCGTAACCTTTGTGCCCCTCATCGCCATCGCCCACGCCAGATGTCGACTCAAC
Organism: uncultured Phycisphaeraceae bacterium; assembly: GCA_964424105.1. Taxonomy (GTDB): domain Bacteria; phylum Planctomycetota; class Phycisphaerae; order UBA1845; family UBA1845; genus CAYRHJ01. The sequence continues at coordinate 94,279 of CAYRHJ010000002.1, forward strand.
GATGCCCGCGACGAATCCCCCCGTCGCTCGATCCTACCCATCGGTGCAGCCGCGGTCGGCTGCGCTGCGCTGACCCTCCTGTTCCCCGGCGTATGCGCCTTGATGGACGGCTTTCCGATTGATCCGAAGACGCTGCCAGCCTCGTTCGTTGCGCTGGCTCTGTCGCTGGCCACGGCCGAGTGCGTCGTGACGGTGGCCATCATTCGAAGCAAACAGATCACCCATTGGCTCGTCTTCGTTGTTTCTGCCACTTGGCTTGCTCCGATGATCCTCGATGGTTGGATGCGGGATTTTACGTCCAACGAAGATTCAACCAGTGTCATCGCCGGCTTTTCCCCGGCCGGCAGCATTTTCGAGTTGTTTCAGTTCGCGGATTTCAACCTGGTGCCCGGACTGGTTTTCCAGGCAATTCTAGCTGCTGTAGCCCTGATATTGGCACGTCGCGCATTGACCCGCCGCCGCAATCTGTTGACCGGATAATGTCAACATCGCGACGTCGATCAATTCGCATCGCGGGGCCAGCGCTGCCCAATCTGTGGCCTGGTATTCGACCCCCCGCCGAGCGGCAATCGCCAATCAACCCAACCCACCTGGCAGGCACAGCCGATAACATTATTGCTTACAAAAGGTTACAATAGTTTCCAAGTTGGTCCGCCGAGTTTCACTAACCCACGCTGCCCCACCGTGTCAATCAGATAGCCATGGGTCGTCCATGACTTGGGGCGGTGTTCTTGAACGGAGGATCGGATCATGAAACGCAACAAATCGGTTTGGCGGCGGACTCGGATGTGGGCGGCGATCGGCGTTCTGGGTGGCTTGTTGATTATCAGCCCATCCCCTGCCCAAGCTGGCGATTGGTCGATTCAGTTGGGTATTGGCGGCTACGATCGCGTGGCCTATCACAACGATGTCCGCGTCGTGCGGACCTTTCCCCACTATCGATATGAGATTCGCAGAATATGGGTCGAGCCGGTGTACCAGGAGCGGACCGTCCGCGTGGATGTGCCGCCCGTCATTGAGGAACGCGTAGTGCCCATGCACGATCGATTCGGAAACGTCACCGGCTATCGACGTATCCGTGAAGTGGTCGCCGACGCGCGTATCGCCTATCGCACGGAGCGCGTTCTGATCCGCGAGGGCTATTTCGAATCGGTGCGAGTGCAAGTGCCGATCCAACCGGTCCCCGTCGTGGATCGAGCGTTTCACGTTGACCATCGACCGATCGGATGGCAGCTCAACGCGGGCTATCGACAAAACAAGGAGTACAAAAGCCGTGCCCATGTTCAACCACGCCGTGCCGTACGCGCGAGCTTCTATCGGTAAGAATGACTGCTGATTCAGATAGGGCAGGTCCACACATCGCGCCGCCCGGCGCTCTCCACGGCGCCGGGCGTTCGTGTTCATGAACTTCTCGCTATGATGTCCCGCACTGACATGGCCCCGAACGACGTCGATCAACGGGGGCCGGCGTTCTTTGCCGTCCGATGCGCCGCAGACGCACGCAACTGTTTAGCACGAATCGCGTTCGGCATGGTGCCAAAACGGGTTATTCAGTTCTTTTCAGAATTATCCGATATTCATGGTTGACGACCGGGTCATGCCCGGCTATGCTCCCCATAGCATCGATCTTCGATGATTGATCCCTTTCCAGAGGCTTCGCCCGCCATCGCGGGTTCGCTCTCCCGATCAGGACTGGTCACTGAGGCTCGCATGATGGCTTGGTGTCTCATAGGGCGACACGTTGTCGCCCGCGTTTGTATCAGCCAAGCCATAGAATTGCGGCAATCGCCGCGGAAAGTACAGAGAGCCCAAGCATCCAGCTTCCACTGACACCAGCCACGCCCGCCCGACATCCGACTGCTTCCTTCGACAAGAAAAAGCGTGTGTCTCGCTGCTCCGTACGGGAAGTCGCATCGTCTGATTGTTCAGCCGGTGCTTTTTCTCGACAGATCGCGTGTGCCCAATCGGTGCAAACTGGCTCTTAGGCTGCTCACGGAGATTCATGATGGGTAGGAAACTGTATGTGGGAAACCTCGGCTACGAGGTGAGTGGAACTGATCTGGAACAGTTGTTTGCAGGGCATGGCACGGTCGACAGTGTCAGTGTCATTACCGACCGAAGCACAGGCCAGAGCAAGGGCTTCGGGTTTGTCGAAATGAAGTCCGATGCCGAAGCCGGCGCAGCGATCGCGGCCCTCGACGGCAAGGACTTCGGCGGACGAGCGCTGAAAGTGAACGAAGCCAAGCCTCGCCCCGCAGGTGGCGGTGGCGGTGGTGGCGGTGGTGGTGGCAACCGCGGGCGCTGGTAAACCCATCGCGCCCGCTTCGCAACGTGCGTGAAATCGGCCTTCGCTGATCGCGTTCCAGGAGTTTTGAGCTTCTGGACGTCTCCGCTGTTGTCCGTGTGTATTTTGCCCGCGGGCTGCGACCGCAGAACAGGTCCGGGGATCGGGCCGCTCGATTCGTTTTCGACGGTCAGGTCAACCGCCTTGCTGTGCGGCAGAAAGGCGCCGTAAAAACGCGTTTGACTAGCGCCTTTCCGAGCCGCGACCGTGAGGCAGCGGTGTCGTTCGACGGCACAAGACCGCTCGCTGACGATCGCGGCTCGGTACAGAAAGGCTGATTCTCAATCGCGCGCTGAGAAGATGACCATCAGGGCCGCTTGCGTTCCAACGTCCCGGCGAGAGCGGATGGACATTGCAATGATGCCCGACGAGAAAGATCAACTGCTTGCCCTGCTTCATCACGCAGGCAGTTGGTGCCGGCATGCCGAGGCCCACAACGCCGACGGCCAACCCGTGCACTATGACGATCAATCCGCCGTGGCATGGGATATCACTGGCGCGCTCTGCCTGCTTTTCGGTTGGCACCGCGCCGGTGTACTTTTCACCCAGTTGGAACGACACTTGGTCGGCAAGCGTCCGACGGTCGGTTGGCCCGTTCCCGATTCGACGATCGAAGCGATGACCACGCTTCAAGAATTCAATGATCGAAAAGATTTGACCTTCAGCGGGCTGCGGGAGCAAATCGAGACCATACCTTCTTGGAACAGTGGCCGGCGAGAGAAAACGGAAACGGGTGTGAAAACGAGCGACGGGTTCGAAGATCATGTGGACCCGGGCGATTCGTTTGCCTAGCGCCGCGCAATGGGATCAGTGACGTCGGCGACGGTTCGACAATTGCGTCATATTCTGCAACGAACTGGATTAATCTTACTGGAGTTAATATGGCGAAACAGCGACCGTCCACACAGAAGCGCCAACGAGAATACGACAAACGTCAGCGAGAGATGAAAAAGGCGGAAAAGGCCGAACTGAAGCGAAAGCGCCGGGAAAACCGTGATGTTCATGGTGACGTGTTTTCGCCCGATGGTGAACCCGCCCTGTCGGGCGTTGACGCGGATGACCCGTCCCAAAGCGGGTAACAAGCGCGGATTTTCACGTGCCCCTGCCCCTGCATCTGCCCGTGCGCCTGCCCCTGCATCTGCCCTTGCGCCTGCATCTGCCCCTGCATCTGCATCTGCCCCTGCAACTGCATCTGCCCCTGCAATTGCATCTGCCCCTGCCGGTGTGGGCGGGAGAATCGTGTTCGGCGCCATCTTCGGCGTTTGACATCACCCGCCGCTTAACCGACCCGCGATCAAGTCTCTTACGAGCCGCGAGCGCGAAGCGAGCGGTCTTCTGCCGGGTGGCCCACCTCCTTTGGAGGTGGGGGAGCCGATGAATTACCGGCGACGAACGATAGTGGACGACAAGTTGACGTCATTTGCGAATCGCACGTCGAAGAATCGATTTCGACTTTCACGTCAATCCTGCCTATCCTGTCCATTTCAGCAGGCAGGGTGACCGCGGACCCGGCGGGCCGCCGATTCGCCCACCCCGCCACCCAAAAAAAGGACGGCTTCAGAAGCCGTCCAGATCCATCGCATGCTTGATTCTATTTTAGTGAAGTCGAAACGCGCCCTAGACGGACGGCTCGAGTGAGCCGGTCATGAAACCTTCCAGCTTGCGCGATCGAACCGGATGCTGGAGCTTTCGAATAGCCTTGGCTTCAACCTGGCGCACGCGCTCGCGCGTCACCTTGAAAATTTTCCCGACTTCCTCCAGCGTGTAGGTGTAGCCGTCACCGATTCCGAATCGCAACTTGATGATTTCACGCTCGCGATAGGTCAGCGTCTTGAGCACGTCCTCAATGCGGTCCTTGAGCATCTCCGAACCGGCTGAACTGATCGGCGAATCCGCCCGCGTGTCCTCGATGAAGTCGCCGAAGTACGAATCCTCGCTTTCCCCCACGGGGCGATCCAGCGAGATGGGATGCCGACTGATCTTCAAGACCCGGCGGGCTTCGCTCACCGGCATTTTCGCCCGGCGAGCGATTTCGTCGATCGTCGCCTCTCGCCCAAGTTCCTGAAGCAGTTGCTTGCTGATGTTCCGCAGGCGGCTCATGGTCTCGATCATGTGCACCGGGATGCGAATGGTGCGGGCATGATCGGCGATGGCACGGGTGATGGCCTGACGAATCCACCAGGTCGCGTACGTGCTGAACTTGTAGCCACGTTTGTATTCGTACTTATCAACCGCACGCATCAAGCCTGTATTGCCCTCCTGAATGATATCCAGAAAGCTCAGCCCGCGATTGCGGTATTTCTTGGCGATGCTGACCACCAGGCGCAGGTTTCCACCGGACAGCTTTCGCTTGGCATCCTCGTATTCGCCGTAGACTCGCCGGACACCGTGCAACCTCTCCGTCAACGATCCGCTGTCGTCCAGAACCAATCCGCGAATGCCGGCCAATTCCTCTTGCATCGCGAAAAAGTCCTCGTCTGCCATCGTCTGCCGCTTCTCTTCCGATTCCAACCGGCGCTCCAGGTCGATCATTTTGCGGTTGAGGTTTTCGAGTCGTCGGAACAGCGGCTGAATGCGACTGGTGCGGAGTGAAAGCTCTTCCAACAGGCGAGAAATCTTCCGTCGACGAATGTTGATGGCCTTGATGGCCTCGTCGCGGACCTTCTTGGCCACCCGACCGGTTTGCATGCTCGTCCACGATTCGTCATTGCTGGCCAGCAGAGAGCGCACCGTCGCCAGATTCGCCGGCAGACGCGCCAGAATGGTCCCCTTGGCCATGTGTTCCCATGTGGAAATCTTCATGGTCCGGTCAAAGGGCAGCCTCCCGTCGTGGACTCGCTGCAAAATATCCACGGCCTGAGACGCGCAATAGTCGCTTTCCAACACCATCTGGCGAAAGGCCATGCGGGTCAGTTCAACTTTCTTAGCCAGACGAATCTCTTCGTCGCGCGTGAGCAAGGGAATCTCACCCATCTGCGACAGGTACATTCGGACGGGATCATCGATACGCCGCACCGCTTCAGGCGTCAAAACCTCGGCTGTGTGATCCCCCTTTGATGTGCGCTTACCGCTCTTTTCCGATGCGACGGATGTTTCCGCGTCGTGCGAATTGCCGCCCCTTAGGAGTCTCCCATTGGCCGACTTTCGGCCCGACTTGCCGCGCTTGACAGTACTGCGATCGGCGGTGAACTGAACGGCATCTCCCTCGTCCAGCATTTCCACGCCGGCGTCATCCAGCCGGAGCATCAACAGCTCCAACTGATCGGGACAGACCGCCTCATCAGGAATCAGGTCATTCAGTTCTTCCCAAGTCAAATATCCGCGAGACGATCCGCGTTCTACGAGTATTAGAATGGCCTTTTCCACCGGATCGACATCCGTCTCTACCATCGTTTCCGTCTGAGATTCCACTGCCTGAGTCATATTCGTCATCCGGAATTATCCTTAATACTTACTGAGCCTTCCCTTCCGATTCTCCACACGTTCGAATCATCCGCTGCGGCGTAAATCCGCTGCGCCCCGCTAACTTTTTTCCCAACTCTTGCAGGCGATGACGCTGAATGCCCTCGTCAACCGAAGCGCCGTTGGCATGGGCGTGCTGAATGGCGTCACCCAATTGCCGTAAATCCCGGCTACGCCGAATCTTCGCAAGCCGATCCATCGCGCTGCTCGCCGCCGCTTCCCAACACACCAATTCATCCGCAGGTTCACAAGCCAAGTCAGTGAATAGCCTGCTTGCCTCCGGGCTTTCGAGTCGACCCAATACGTCCGATAACTCACAAGCGCCTGTAGACGCTAGAATTTCCAAAACAGCTCGAAAAACGGATCGCAACTCGCCGTTTTCAATGCAATCGAAGTCGATTTCAGTCCCGACGCGATCATAAGTCGCCGGTTCATGAATCAACGCGCGGAGCAGCATCAGCAGCGTGCCCTCTTCCGCACTGAGCGCCTGTGGTATTTGCGAATCCGGACCCGCGATGCGCGATTGCGGGCCGGCTCTTCCTCCCCCGAGCAGTGGCTGAACTTCGGAAATCGGGATCGACAGCAGGTGTGCCACTTGGCTCGCGATCACACCCTTCTGAATGACGTCAAGCGTGCCAAACTCGCACAGTTCAGACACCAGCGTCGTGAACTGTGTGACCGCCTCGCGACGGACATTGGCTGACGACTCGCTCCCGAAACTCTTCCTGACGTTTTGCCACTTGAATCCTAGCGCCTCCTGGGCAGAATTCAACACACTGATAAATCCTTCACGTCCAATAGCTTGCAACAAATCGCAAGGATCATGTCCATCGGGTAAACGGACCAGCTTGATTGTCAATCCGTGCTTCAATCCTATCATCAGGGCACGATCCGCAGCCGTTTGGCCGGCGTTATCGGAATCAAAAACCAGGATTACGGTCTTTGCGAAACGTTTAAGAATATTGAAATGATCTTCGGTGGCAGCGGTTCCCAATGTGGCGACGGTGTTTATAAATCCGTGTTGATGCGCGGCGATGCAGTCCGTATAACCCTCCACGATCAAGGCCGTGGACGATCGAGATATCTCGTCCCTCGCTAAGTCCATGCCGTATAAGCACTTACTCTTGTCGAATAATGGCGTCTGGTTGGTATTCAAGTATTTGGGATGCGTGTCGTCAAAAGATCGGCCACCGAATCCAATAATACGGCCCATCGTGTCCCGAATGGGGAACATAAGGCGGTGTCGAAATGTATCGTAAATGCTTTGCCTGTCTTCGTTTACCTTGCAAACGCCGCTCTCGATCAGCAATTCCGGCGGGAAACCCTGTTTGACCCCCGCATTTCGAAGCGTATTGAAATCATCAATGGCCACTCCAATCCCAAATTGGGCCGCGCTTTTTTCGGAAATACCGCGATTCGCGACATAGGTGCGGGCGGATTGGCCGTCCTTCGGATGGCGGAAGTTGGCTTGTAAATGCTCCGCGGCCCAGGCATTGACCCTGGCGATGTCGGCAGTCGAAAAACCCGCGCTAGCAGCTCGATCCCCGCGACCGGTTAATTTCACGCCGGCTTGGTCGGCCAGAATGCGGAGCGCAGCCCCGAAATCGACGGACTCGCGCAGTTGAACGAAGGTGAAAACGTCTCCTCCGACGCCGCAACCGAAACATTTGAAGAATTGACGTTCAGGACTGACTGAAAACGATGGGGTTTTTTCGCTGTGAAACGGGCAAAGTCCAACCAGACTTCGGCCCTGCTTCTTAAGCGACGTATAGCGTGAAACGAATTCCACGATATCAATGCGCCGTCGGATTTGCTCTTTTGTGTCGGCTAATTCATTCAAGGGGTGTCAGACCAGTCTGTGTACGAACAAGACCCGCTCCCAGGTGCGAAAACCCTCCGTGACGCACGTGGGAGCCCACGTCGCCGCCCATACATCGCGGCCACACCCGAGGAGGATTGATTGAATGAGGTTAGTATACCACGCGTTTCGGAAACGGTCAAATAAACGAGGGATTTTTGGTAACCGGCATGGACGTGGACGAGCGCGTCATGTTCATCGTCGTTGACGAACAAAAGATTGCGCGGAGGTCGTGGCATGCAAGATGCCAACGCGTGGCAGACCGATTGAACGATTGTGGCAAGTAAGAGCGCCTAACATAATGGACGACCTGCCATTCGAATGGACGGGAAGACCGCTCCCTGAACAGGTGGTTTCTGGAGGGCGAGGTGTGAATCGGCGCAAAAATAACGCCCCCAATGCGAGGGCGGATCGGGTCGACCCATGAGAGCCTACCCTGGGCGCTCGACGATACGTTGAACGTTCCACGTTTTATCACGGATCGGGCGAATCATCGCGCGTTGCCTTACGCAGACGATTGTCTACTTACTATGAATAGCACGACAAGCGTCGCTCGGATACACTGTCCCCTTCCGTAACAGATTCACTTCGGTTTGTCAAGAGGTGTGCCATGAGCGAATCGGCATTGGGTCAGCCATTCATTTTGGGGCTGGATATCGGGGTGGCTTCGATCGGGTGGTGTCTGCTGGGGACGGCCGAAAACGGGGATGCCGATCGGATCATCCGATGCGGTGCGCACGTGTTCGATGCCGGGGTGGAGGGGAACGTCGAGCGCGGTCGCGATGAAGCCCGGGGTGCGGCCCGACGTGAGGCGCGAATGCCGCGGCGGATGCACGAGCGCCGAGCGCGGCGCCGGCGGAAGATCCTGCACGTGTTGCAGCGTCACGGGCTCTTGCCCGAGGGGGCAACGCGCGACGGTCAGGCGATTCACGATTACTTGCTTGAACTGGACAAGGAATTGCGACGGCGACACCAACAGAATGGTAATCGTGTCAGCGCCCACCTATTGCCGTATCGACTTCGGGCGAGTGCTTTAGACGAACGCCTGGAGCGCGACGAACTGGGTCGGGCGTTGTATCACCTTGCGCAACGACGTGGATTCCTGTCGAATCGCAAGTCCCAGAAAAAGGACGAGGACGCGGGTGCGGTCAAGCAAGGGATCGCTGAATTACAATCGGCGATTAATGCTACGGGGGCGCGCACGCTGGGTGAATACTTTGCCGGGCTTGATCCGGAGGAGGAGCGTATCCGCCGGCGCTGGACGGCGCGTTCGATGTACGAGCATGAATTCGAGCGCATTCTTGATGCGCAGGCGGTGCATCACGGGGAGGTGCTCAAGAATGGATTCCGTGAGGAATTGCGTGAGGCGATTTTCGCACAGCGTCCCTTGAAATCGCAGAAGCATCTCATCGGGCGGTGCGAACTGGTTCCGGGTGCGCGGCGCATCGCCATCGGCGACCGGCTCTATCAGCGGTTTCGAATGCTGCAAAAAGTGAACGATCTTGCGATTATTTATGCGGACGGTTCGGAGCGCTATCTGGAACCGGACGAGCGAACGAAGTTGCTTGCCGCGTTGGAATCGGAAGGAGACCTTACCTTTGCCGCGATTCGGAGCAGGAAGGTGCTGGGTCTGGGGAAGGAGGTGACGTTCAATTTCCAGCAGCGGGATGAGGAGAAGAAGCTGCCGGGTAACCGCACGGACGTGAAGATGAGAAAGGTATTCGGGGCGCAATGGGATCAGCTACCGGACGAGGAGCGCGACGCCATCGTCTTGGAAGTGCAGAGCTTTCAGAATCCGGAGGCGTTGGGGCGCCGTGCGATGAGGGCGTGGGGCTTGGTTGAATCGCAGGCGACTGCGCTTTCGGAGATGCAGTTGGAAGCGGGATATGGCGCACACAGCCGCGCGGCGATTCGCAAGTTGTTGACGCGAATGACGGGAGGCACGCCTTACGCCACCGCGCGAAAGGAGGTATTCCCGGAATCCTTTCAGAGTGAAGTTGTGCTGGATCGACTTCCGCCGGTTTTGAAATGGAAGTCTTCGCTTCGCAATCCTGCGGTATCAAGGGTGCTGACGGAGTTGCGGAAACTGGTGAACGAGATTGTTCAGGTGCATGGCCGGCCTGAGCGCGTTCGGATCGAGCTGGCGCGGGACCTGAAACGTTCGCGGAAGGAGCGTGAGCGGATCAGCCGGGAGATCGACGGGAATACGAAGGAGCGCGAGCGTGCAAAGGATCGCATCGAGCGAGAGATGAAGATCGAGGGTCCACGTCGATCGGATATCCTGAAGGTGCTCCTGGCAGAGGAGTGCGGGTGGGAGTGCCCCTACACGGGCAAGCAGATTTGCATGAAGACCCTCCTCGGCGAGCACCCGCAGTTTGACATCGAGCACATCATCCCGTTAAGCCGGTCGCTCGATAACAGCTTTGTGAACAAGACGCTGTGTTATCACGAGGAGAATCGCAACCGCAAGCGAAATCAGACGGCGTTCGAGGCCTACGGCGGGAACGCCGGACGATTCGATGAGATTCTGAATCGAGTTCGGCGGTTTTCGGGACGGCTGGCGCGGGCGAAGCTGCGGCGTTTCGAAATGCAAGAGATTCCGGAGGACTTCGTCAATCGTCAGCTTGTGGATACGCGTTACGCGTCGCGGCTCGCAGGCGATTACCTGGGTCTTTTGTATGGGGGGCAGGTCGACGCGTCGGGGACGCGGCGGATTCAGGTGCGCCCCGGAGGGATCACGGCCCACTTGCGGAATGAATGGGACTTGCACAGCCTCCTCGGGGACGGGTCCGGGAAGTCGCGCGACGATCACCGTCATCACGCGGTGGACGCGATCGTGGTGGGCTTGGCGTCGGATGCGATGGTGCAGGTGTTACAGCGTGCAGCGGAGAGGGCGTCGGATCAGGGGCGGCGATTGTTCGCGCAGGTGGTGGAGCCTTGGACCGGGTTTCTCGACGAGGCGCGGGACAACGTGCTGGCGATCAAGGTGTCGCACCGCCTCACGCGTCGCATCGCGGGCGTTCTGCACGCGGATTCGTTGTACAGCAAGGCGATTGCGGGCCCGGACGGGAGATCGAGGCACCATATCCGCAAGCGCCTGGAGGGGCTCTCAGCCACGGATCTCAGAAACGGAACGATTGTCGACCGGAAGGTTCGTGAGATCGTGACGAAACGTTGGGAGGAACTTGGGCGCGGAGACCCGCTCAAGGTTTTTGCCGACCTGGCTTCGCATCCGGTCATGCGGACGGGTGACGGTCGCGGGGTACCCATTCATCGCGTGCGCGTAGCGACGGACGCCCGTCCGTGGGCGATCGGGACGGGTGCCCGCGAACGCCGTGTGACTTCGAAGGGCGGGTCCAATCATCACATCGTTATTGTCGCGGTTAGAGATAAGCGCGGCAAAGTTCGTTGGGAAGATGAACCGGTAAGTCGCTTCGTGGCTCACGCGAGGAAGTCGGCGGGTGAGCCGATTGTGAACAGGGAGCTGGCTAACGATGACCGGGAGTTCGTTTTCTCGCTGGCGCCCAATGAATACACCCTGATGGCCAACAAAGACGGTTGCGAGCAACTCTATCGTGTGGCGAGTGTTTCGGGGGGCGATATCGAGTTCCGATTGCATTGCGATGCACGTACGGTGGACGAGATAAAGAAGCAGAAGGGGCGCGTGCGCGCGGGGGGCGACAAGCTCCGAAAGCTTAACGCCCGCAAGGTGCGCGTGACGATCCTCGGCGAGGTCGTGCCGGCGAATGACTGATCGGATTCTGGATTTTTCGGAGGCCGGGGCGTATCTGCGGCTCAGGCATGAGCAACTCGTCGTTGGGCGGAAGGAATCCCCAGAGGTGACGGTTCCGCTGGCGGAGGTGGCGGCCGTGGTGCTGGCGCATCCGCAGGCGACGTGTTCGCAGCCGGTTCTGGCGCGGTTGATGCATCACGGGGGGGCACTGGTGGTTTGCGACGAGTCGAACCGGCCGGCGGGGATGATGCTGCCGATAGAAGGCCATTCGATTCAGACGGAGCGGCTGGCGGCGCAGGCAGGGGCGCCGCTGCCGTTGAAGAAGCGTCTCTGGAAGCAGATCGTTCAGCTCAAGATTCGGGCGCAGGGGGCGTTGCTGGAAGACTTGCACGGGAGCGATCACGGATTGAGTGAGATCGCGCGCACGGTTCGCGTAGGCGATGTGTCGAATCGTGAGGCGATGGCCTCTCGTCGATACTGGTCGGCGCTGTTTGATGACGCGGCGTTTCGCCGTCGTATCGAGGCGGACGATCAGAACCGGTTCTTGAATTACGGATACGCGGTGCTTCGCGCGGTGATGGGTCGTGCGATCTGCGCGGCGGGGCTTCACCCGTCGCTGGGGGTGCATCATCACAACCGGTACAACGCGTTCTGCCTGGCGGACGATCTGATGGAGCCCTATCGGCCCCTGGTGGACGCGGCGGCGGTGGAGATGGTTCGGACGTACGGTTCGGACGCTCCGCTGGATCGAACGGGCAAGGCCGTGCTGTTGGAGTCGTTGCTGCGGCGTTACGACTCCGACGGCGAGGTTCGGACGCTGTTCGACGTATGCGCGGGCACGGCGGTTTCACTGGCGAAAGTGTTTTTGAAGGAAAGGGAGCGGCTGGAGTATCCGAAGAATCTGGTCGATGCCGAGTCGTAGGCGTGCACTTTCAGGGTATCGGCCCGTGTGGTTGTTCGCGATGTTTGACCTTCCGGTGAAGACGCGGGCTCAGCGTCGGCGTTATACGCGATTTCGCAAGCTGCTTTTGTCGGACGGTTTTTGTAGAATGCAATACTCGGTGTACGCTCGTTATTGCCCGAGCGATGAGGCGGCGTGTGCCCATCGGGGAGTGGTGAAGGCGGGGCTGCCGCCCGAAGGGCAGGTCCGCCTGCTGGCGGTGACGGACCGCCAGTTCGGAAGGATGGAGAATTTCCTTGGAAAAAGGCGCACCTCAACCGAGGAAGCCCCCAAGCAACTCATGCTTTTTTGACAGCCAATTCGCTCTAACCGGCTGTCAGGACCGGGGTTGCGTACGACGTAGTGTATCCGAGCGACGCTTCCCGGCCATCCACAGCCCGCACAAAGGTCAAAGGAGGACCGAATCAAGTGTATCCGAGCGACGCTTCCCGGCCATCCACAGCCAAGAGTTATTACGCGCTGACGCAAATGGTAGTGTATCCGAGCGACGCTTCCCGGCCATCCACAGCCCTCGCGGCAATGTGGTCAATCGAGCATGGAGTGTATCCGAGCGACGCTTCCCGGCCATCCACAGCACACTATGAGCTGGGGTCAGTTCGCGGTGCAGTGTATCCGAGCGACGCTTCCCGGCCATCCACAGCATGAATTATCGTCATCGTTCCCCGCTCCGCAGTGTATCCGAGCGACGCTTCCCGGCCATCCACAGCAGGGCTGGAAGGGCAGGGCGTAACGCACCTAGTGTATCCGAGCGACGCTTCCCGGCCATCCACAGCACGCTGGCACAAGGGTGGGGACGAGGAGCAAGTGTATCCGAGCGACGCTTCCCGGCCATCCACAGCTAATGGTATCTGGCTCGCCTGCTCTTGCAGAGTGTATCCGAGCGACGCTTCCCGGCCATCCACAGCTGTGTTACTTCCTTCTATATTGCGAACACTAGTGTATCCGAGCGACGCTTCCCGGCCATCCACAGCGTAGGTCAGGCTGTGTGTGTTGATGACCGTAGTGTATCCGAGCGACGCTTCCCGGCCATCCACAGCCCAACTCCGCAAACATGTACGCATCATCACAGTGTATCCGAGCGACGCTTCCCGGCCATCCAC
>CAYRHJ010000003.1:0-38234 GCA_964424105.1 uncultured Phycisphaeraceae bacterium
ACGGAAACGGCGACAGGAGGAATAACGGAAACGTCGGATTCAACATAACCAGCGGTTCCGACGGCCGGATGAAAACGAGCACCGGCGAATCCCAAGAAGCCCCGTGCCGTTGAAAAAGATTCTCAAGCTCTGACGGTCGCGGCTCTGATAAGATGCAAACATCGCGATTAACTACACCAGCGCAAACACCTATGAATCATCGTCCGTCAAGTTGCGCACGGAAGTCTCCGGATCGAGTGTGACCGCCTGCCGGGCGAATTCGGCGGCGGATTCCTTGTCCCCCAATTTGTGATACGCGACGGCCAGCGATTCCAGGTAGCGCAATTCAAGCGGCTTCAGCTTGTTCAACACGCGGTATTCCTTGATCGCACCGCGCGTGTCCTCCATACGCATCAACACGGACGCCATCGCCTCATGCGTCTCGACCCTGAACGGATCGACGTAGATGGCCTGCGTATACCAGTAGCGGGCTTGGGGCAGTCGATCCTGACGGGCGTAAATCATGCCGATTGATGCAGCCACCTGCGGATCGCTCGTTTCCACCCGCACCAGTTCCAGCAAATGCGGAAGCGCTTGGTCATACTGCTCCCGTTGAAGATATACGCCCGCCAATCCTCGATCTGCCGTCGGATCTTGCGGACGCGCCTTCTTGAGCCGCGCCAAGAACTCGACGGCAGCACCATAGTCGTTGGATTCCAAACTCAACCTCGCAAGGACCCGCAACGCCGTGGGAGACGACTCCTCCAACCCCAACAACCGCGTCATAGCCGGCAGCAGCTCGCTATCAACCTCTCGCCGGGCACCTTCGTGACCCGCGGCGCTGCGAATCGACGACAAGGCTTCGCCCAGCACCGTTAGCGCGCCCAACTCGTTCTCGTTCACCGCGAGCGCTTTTCTGGCAGCGCTGATGGCCTGTTCCAGATTCCCCGCGTCCCATTCAGCCTTGGCCCATCGCCCCAACAAGCGCGCGTCGCCTTCTTCGCCATCTTCGGCAGCGCCTCGCAGCGTCAGCGGGTTTTCGGGCGGCGATAGATCAAAGCCCCAGCTCTCGACCTGCTCCCTCGCCCATGCGGCGAAATGCCGGTCAAACGTCGGTGGATCCCACCCCAGAACGGTCTGCATCACGCCGGCCTGCGATTGGCGATCGCGAAAGGCGCGAATCATCCGGTTGATCGAACTGTAGCCGAACCGCTCGACGAGGAACTCGCACATCCATTCGCTTTGGGCGTAGGCCAGTTGTCGATCGTTGGCCCGCCGCGGTCGCACAAACCCCCAATCGATCGACTGCAACGTGAACAGCTCATCTCGGCGAACGGTCTCAGCCAGCAATTCCATCCACACGAACGCCCGTGGTCGATCCTCCTGCATCACAGCCAGCCCCTCCGTAAACCAGTGGGCGATGCGATTCTCCGATGCGGCCAGTGTCACGGTGTGCGTAAACTCGTGACGTAGCACGTTGGCGACGTCGTAGGGCCCTTTCAATTGGGCGTGCGCTCGGGGCGAATCCATGGCGATGACCCGGCCCGTGCATGCGCCCACGGTGTGAATCCAGGGTTTGCCCGTGATGCGAACGCCGAACATCCGGTGGGTGGGCATGAATTCAATGATGGTCTTGTCGCTCAACTCCGTTTCATAATCATCGCATAGCTCCTCATAAATGCCCTCCAGATAATCAGGCACGTATTCGGTCAACAGCGAGTCGATGCCCGCCGCGTACTTCACCGTGAAATTCTCGGATTCGTGTCGTTCAAATGCCGCCAGCTTTTCCAGCAGGTCCAGCGTGTTAAACGTTCGGGCATCGAATTCATCCAACGACCAGGCCTCCGCCAAAACGTCAAGGGCACGCTTTTCATCGCCCCACTGCATGTACATCAACCCCAACTCCGCACGGGCGTGCGGGTCCGTGGGGTCGGCTTCTATAGCCAGCTTGTACTGTTCCTCCGATTCGGCGTATTGTCGTTTAGCCCCGAGCGTATCGCCCAGAATTCGATGAAACGTCGCGGGCCTCTTGCTGACCGCGTACGCCCGTTCGCGATACGTCTCCATCGCTCCCAGGTCATCCTGCCCATACGCGGCTGCCGCGGAATAACCCAGACCCGCGACGTCATGCCTATTGATCTCCAGAACGCGTGCCGCCGCCGACCGCGCCTCTTCGTAGCGGCGCTCCGTCAGACGCAAGGCCGCCTCCAGTCGAAAAACGTCCGGCTCATTGGGGTTCAGGTTTCGAGCCAGTTCAATCCGCTGGTCCGTCTGCTCAAAATCCCAACGATCCAACGCCAACCACCCCAAACCGAGATGGGCCGGCGCCAATCGATCGTTAATCTGCAACGCAGCCAAATAATCCTCTTCCGCCTCCTTCGATTGAAAATGCGCCCGCATCAGGTCAGCCGCCGCCATCCGTGCCGGCCAATACTGGCGATCGATCTGCTCGTACGCCGGCTGATAGAATTCCTGCAAGACGTGCACCGTCCGATTGGCCAGATTAGGATGTCGCGTCAGAACGCTGAATCGCAGAAAACCGCCAGCCGCACCTGTCAACTTGGCTGCGGACGTTGGCAATCGACGCGTCATCAGTTCATCGAAATACCGGTACGTGTCGATGGCCTGATCGCGTTCGCCCACCAACTCGTACAATCGACCCAGCAGGAATCGCGCTTCCAGATCATCCTCGTCCAATTCCACCGCGCGGCCTGCCCGTTCAATGGCCAAATTGTATTCGCCAACGACGCGATGCACGTCGGCCAGGTGGCGGCACCAAATCGCGGAATCGCTGCCGTCCTTCGACACCGATTCCAGGCGAGCGATGGCCTCCGCGTATTGACCGGTTTCCGTCAGGCACAGCGACATACCGCAGCTCGCCTCCACTCGCACCGCGGCATCCGCTGTCTGCATCAGTGATTCATAGGCCGCCCGTGCGTCGTCGGTTCGACCCGACATTCGCCAGGCGTGGGCTTGGGACAACAATTCGGTGGGTGCGACCCCATCGGGAACAGGGTCGGCTGAATACGCCGTGGTGGTGGCTACGACGACGAAACAGGCCATCAAACATCCTTGACGGCGTGGGTGACACATCGTTCGCACCCGGTTCAAGTTGGAATTGAACAGCCGCGGGCGGTATGATCGGCCTACTTCGCCGCACGCAACCTTCCGTTCATCCATCTTTCCGCGTGCCAACACGCACAGGCAGTCGGTCGCGGCTACCAATTGCGCAAACTTGTGCACGACCCTCGATCGGGATGCGATGAATGGATGCGTGTTCACGATCATGACGGTATAACATTCTAGGCGACTGTTCCAGAAAGTTCATCGGCTGGCGTAGCAGGGTGGTTGCAAATGATGGGAGTTTCGATCAATAATTCGTCTACAACAGTCTAAAGGCGACTCGTCGACGATCGGTGTCTTTTCAAATGGGAGATTCCCTATGGTGGCAGCGAACGTGCGGCCCGGCATGCGCGTAACCGTTACGCAGCAGGTCAAGACACGCCGCGGCATCGATGGCATCTGGTCCGCGAAGGTCACCGGTGTGATCACCGAAGTCGAACCTCGCCGCACCGGCTCTTGGTTTGCCCACGGAAAAAACGACAAGTACTGGATCGTCAGGATTGTCTTACAAAAAGATGACGGTGAAACTTCCGTCTTGACGCTGGATCACTACACACAGATTCAAATCCACCCGGAATCGCAATCCTCGTTGGTCGGTTGAATTTCGCCGTCGTCGGTTTCACGAAAGGTGTCATGCCCCATTCCACCTGGCCCGCAAGGCTGATTCGGTTTTGCATGATCTCGCTGGCGGTGTGGTGGCTGTTGTCCGACACGCTGACGCATCATGGCCTGCTTCCCGATCGAACAATCGCGGCATTGCGTGGCGGCGTTACAGACATCCGCTTCGCTCACTTCGGCAGTCATGACGATTTCGGCATCTGGAAACGGATCATCAAGGAATTTGAAAACCATTCTCCCGACATTCGCGTTCATCAGGAATTCGTGCCCGGTTGGTATGGTCGCTTCGACACCAAGCTGACCCAGCAAGCGCTGGCCCGCACCTTGCCCGACGTCATCCTCATCCAATCATCCTCCTTTCATTACATCGCCCCCTATTTGGCCGATTGGTCGCTCGCTCCAACGTCCCCGTCCGCGGATCACCATATCGACCCGGCGGATTTTCATCCAACGTCAATCGAAATGTTCCGTTGGATTGATTCCGGGCGACCTCCCGACCAACCGATTCCCATCCGCGCAGCCCCGTTTGCCGGCGGAAGTCTCCTGATTTATGTCAACACCGAGTGTCTGGCTAACGCGCCGTTAAACGATCGGCAACGCGAAACGTTCAACGCGATCCTGGATTCTTCTGATTGGACCATGGATCAATTTCAAGGGATCGCCCAATCCCTGACCTGCGATTTCGACGCCGACGGTCAGATGGACCAATGGGGATTCTGGTTGCCTCGTTGGCTTTACTACATGCCCTTCGTCTGGTCATTCGGCGCTGATCTGGTCAGCGACGACGGGAATACCTGGACCTTGCATGGCCGGCGAGCCGAATCGGCATTTTCGTTTTATCGGACCTTGGCTCGCGATCATCGTGCCTGCCCACGCCCGTCGGAAATGCCACAAATCATTCAGGATGTCGGGTTTCTGACCGGCAAGGTGGCGATGTGCGTCAACGGACCCTGGTTCGAGCCGTTCCTCACACAGACAAAACTGCGGGACAGTTATCGAGTGATGCCCATACCATCAGGCCCCGCCGGGCGATCCACGCGCATCACCTGGGACGGACTGGCAGTGGCCGCCAACATTCCCGATCGGCGAATTCAAGCAGCGCGACGTTTTGTCCGGTTTTGCATCGGCCACGAGATTCAGGATTTGATCGCCGAGACGGGACGGTGGATTCCGGCCCGCAAGTCGTCCCTGGCCAGATATTCCCGCGATGGGCAAGACGCGAGGCGCCGAGAGTTCGTCCGATCGTTGGATTGCTCCCGGCCCATTGCCCTGGGCAAACTTTTCGACCGTTTCGGTCCATTGGACCGCGTTATAGATCGTCATCTCAATGACTACATCGCCGAAGATTCGAGCTTGTCCGCTGCCCAATTCCTTTCGGGAATCGCGGCTGAACCCATCGTAGCCACGACATTTTCTGCCAATGCGGATGCCGTGCCTTGAAAAACCAGCGCGACATCGTCGTCACGGCCGGTAGTGCGAATGCCGGCATCCCCTTCGCGATGCCGTGGATCGTCGGCCTTGTCGGTCTGACCGCGCTGCCCATGATCGCGTCGCTCGTGCTTTCGGGCACGCGATGGGAAAACACCCCGCGGGGGTTGGACGTTCGCTGGGTCGGCGCTGAAAATTTTCAGCAAGCGCTGGGTTTTGAAGGCCCGCGCCCACGCGATCAGAAAATCTACCAATCGCTCGGAAACACGCTTTTTTTCGCCACGCTGGCCGTTCCGCTAGGCCTGATCGTCTCCATGGCGTTGGCGCTCATGCTGAACGGAAATTTTCCCGGTGCGTCCGTGTTTCGCGTAACGTTTGTGCTGCCCTATTTGTTGAGCGGCGTAGCCACGGCCATGGTCTGGAGCTGGCTCTTCAATCCACGATTCGGCGCGGTCAATGCCGCCTTGCAAGTCCTATACGACTTCATTGACCCCATCGTGCGATTCGCGATTCACCCTTCGGGCACGACCCATTGGCCGCTGCCGGATTGGTTCTACTCTCCCGCTGCCTGCAAACCGGCGTTGATCCTCCTGCACGTCTGGCTCGGCGGCGGAGCCACGCTGATTTTTCTCGCTGCACTCCAACGCGTCCCCCGCTCGTTGGTTGACACCGCCGCATTGGACGGCGCTCGGTATTGGAGCCGATTCCGCCACGTCATTTGGCCACACGTTCTACCCGCCGTGGTTTTCAACCTCGCCACCGGCTTCATATTCGCGATGCAGACGTTCGACTACGCCTATCTGCTCTTCAATCGCGAACAACGCGATGGTCTGTTGTTTTTCATGCTATACCTATACCGGGTCGCTTTCGAGCCGGGAGCAGGCGGCTTCCGTGTCGGCTACGCATCCGCGATGGCCTGGATTCTGTTCACCGTAATCGCCTTGCTGGTCGGCCCCGTGCTCCTGCTGGCCCGGCGCTCGCTACGTGACGAGGTCAATCGATGAAAAGCCGACCCGCAACCACCCTTGCGCTGTACGTGGCCTTGTTCTTGCTGGCCATTCTCTACGCGCTCCCGCTGATTTGGACCGTTGCGACCTCGCTTAAACCGTTGGAAGACGTTTACAGATTCCCGCCCACGCTGGCCATCGCCGAAATCCAGCCGATCAATTACATCGACGTTTTTAGAACTCTGCCCTTCGCACGATTCCTGTTTAATTCGCTGGTCATCAGTTTGAGCGCCGTGACCGGAGCTGTGCTCACGTCATCGATGGCCGGTTATGCACTCGCTCGGCTGCCCTGGAAGGGCAAGGCCTACTGGTTCGCCCTGCTTATCGCCTCCATGATGTTGCCCGCTCAAATCCTGCTCGTCCCTCATTTCTTGACCTATCAATGGCTGGGATGGGTTGACACCTACAAGCCCCTGATCGTGCCCGCGTGGCTGGGCGGCGGCGCTTTCAACATCTTTCTGTTCCGCCAGTTCTTTCGCACCATCCCGCGGGACGTGGAAGAAGCCGCACTGCTCGACGGCGCCACTCGCTGGCAATGTTATTGGCATGTCCTGCTTCCCATCGCTCGACCCGCCGTCGTCACCGTGGCCATGCTCAGCTTCGTCTATCATTGGCGAAGCTTCATGAACCCCCTGATTTACCTTTCCGACTTTCAAACTTTTCCCGTTTCCCTGGGGCTGCGAATGTACCAGACACTCGCCGGCACGTGGATCAACCAATTGATGGCCGCCAGCCTCATCGCCGTCGTCCCCACCATTCTCGTCATGGCCATCGGTCAACATTGGATCATGGCCTCACGCAGCCATTAGGCCACTTCCCATCGAATGCGGCATTGATTATCCCACGACGTTTGTTAAGTTAGACCACTGGGCCATAATTTGTTAAGTCGATCCCAAACCCATGAACCTGACCGAATTGCTTTCGCCTCAATGTCTGCGAGTTCCTCTTAACGCCACAACGAAAGACGGGGCGATCGCGGAGCTGGTCGATGTTCTCGCCGAGCAGGGCATGATTCACGATCGCCAAGCCGTGCTCCAAGCCGTCATGGATCGTGAAGAAACCGCGTCCACCGGCATCGGTCATGGCCTCGCCGTGCCCCATGGAAAATGCGTGGGGTGCAACGGGCTGGCCATGGCCATCGGCAAGCCCGCCAAGCCGCTTGATTTCAACAGTCGAGACGGCAAGCCGGTGGACATCATCGTCCTATTAGCCAGCCCGCCGGACAAGACCGGACCGCACATTCAAGCACTGGCACGAGTGTCACGGCTCATGCTCTTGGAATCGTTTCGAACCGAAATGCTCACCGCCGGAAACGCCGAACAACTGTGGAATACCATCCGCAAACACGAGGGATCGTGATTGGCGAACCCTATCGATCATCGCGAATCTCGGTTCGCCCCCAATGGCCTGCGGACACCCGAATTCGATATTCGATTCAACTGGATTCAGTTTCCGATCGGTCGGTCGCTGGCATCGACCTGTTTCCCAGAACGGCCGATCGAACGTCTCCGCCCGCTGTCAGGCGTAGCTCCAGCACGCTGCCGGTCACCGCGCAAGTCATGTGTATCGTCGTTTCCGGCATATCCAGAATGTGCGTCCCGTTACAGGCCGGGCAATCAAATCGAACTTGCATGCCTTGGAACCCCTTCCCGCGACGTCATGCGATGGACAAACGGCTGCGTCGGGCACGTTCGTCCCGCGAACACGTCCAGCCGGAATTCAAGAATGTACACGTCCTCGCTTGCGGCGCCAATTCGAGATGACACCCGCCCATTCCACCCCCCGACGCCTTTTCACAATCGCCGTGGTTCAACCCGATCTGACCTTCGGAAGTCAATCTCGCAATCTTGAACGAATTCGATCGACATCAGAATCGTTCCGCATCTATCGAACCGTGCCCGGCGGCGAGCCAAGCGTGATTCATGCGGTCATCGATTCGGACGCGCTGGACCTGTTCCGAAAATATCGGCGCGGCGTCGGACTTCTACCATCACCGTGAATCGTTGCCCAAATCCGTCGATTCAGCATTGGACGGTTGTCGACAGACGACGCCATTGTGGATTCTGCGAAACATCCCTTCCAGACCGATCAACTCACAAAATCACCACGCTGATCCTAACCTGTTCCCATATATGAAGATACGTCCCAGGCCCAATGCCCCGCCATGTCCGGACCGGTATCTGCCCTACTGACCGTCGCGTGCACAACGCACGCGGGGGAAGAAGAAATGGGACCGATCACATTGGACGCGCCCGCGAGCGGCGGGCAGGGGACGTTTGTTCAATATGCATCCGTCAGCCAGCAGTCCGTCACGTCGTCAACATCCGTCACGCAATCCCAAATGGGCGGGGGAAACATGCTTTCCGGGTTGGCGGCCACCGCGTCACAGGTGCAGGCGGGCGTGGATGCACTGCTGACGTCGATCGACGGCGAGTTGGCCGGCGACCAGCAACTACGCATGATGATCGCCATGCTGATCCTGCAAGCCCTGCTCGGCAAGGACGACGATCAGCCGGCCAACAAGGCGGCGGAACTCGCGGGTTTGGCTGCGGGTTTGAACGCTTTCGGGCATCGCACGAACGTAGCCATGTTTTCATCAACGAACATCATCCAGATGCAGCATCAGTCGACGCTCCTGTTCACGGATCAGGCGATACAAACGCTGACCCATGACGAGACGGGAAGCGGCCAATCGATGGGAACGGAATTGGACCTGTCAGCCTGACTCGGTCCATCCGCCGGCATGCGCGGAGCGGGACTATTCGTCGCGAATTTCAACGCGTGACTTGTCAACGATCAGCAGATCGAACAGCAGTTCAACGTCTTCATTATACAATCGCACACATCCCATGGACGCGTTCATGCCGATGCTCTCCGGTTCGATCGTGCCGTGAATTCCGTAGCGCATCTGCCCCACCGCACCACCGCCCACCCCGTCCAACCCGATCCAACGCTCTCCCAACGGGTTTTCGGGATCGTCAGCCGCAACGATCTGACCGCCGCGGGGCGGATAATACGTCGGGTTCTTCAACTTGTTTTTCACCACCCACATGCCCGACGGCGTCGAATCCTCCGCTCCCAAACCGACCTTGAAATGATCGATATACGTATCGCCCAGGAACACGTCCAACGCGTGCGCTCGCTTGTTCACACGGGCGTGAAACGGACCCTGTACCACCTTCAGCCGCCGACCCGCCCGGATGCGGTTCATGTCCTCAATCCCGTTGATGCGGGCTAGAAACTCCGCCGTGACGTCGTATTGCGCCGCGATTTTTTGCAGCGCTTCTCCCGGCTGAATGACGTGGTACTTGGACAATGGATCCCCCTCGACGCATTGCGCCGAGAACACCATCTGCCGCCCCAGGCTTCGCAATTGTGTTCGGGCCTGCTCTTCATCGTTCCCAGCCAACCCCAGATTCATGGCCTCGGTGAATTGGGATCTTGCCAGCACCGCGTCCCCTGCATCCATCGCGTTCTTCGCGGAATTCAGGAGCGCATGGGCCTGCGCCGGATCGACCACCGTTTCAACCGCATCCGCATCCGTCAACGAGGCGTCATCGGCTCCGCGCTCAGGCATAGCCGCCTGCCTGCCGCCATCCAGCGGACCGTTTTCCGGACGATTCGTGGTCAGACGCGGTCGATCGCTCCCACCGCCCAACTCGGCATCCCCATTCGTAAAAGCCGGTTGCGGTGCCAACCAACCCCACACAAACCACACGCCACCGAAGACCGCAATGAAAACACCCGTGGTTGGAAGAACTCGGTTACGGTTCCGTTTGCGACGTCGTCTGGCCATGGTGCGTAAACCCCCGAATATTGTGGTCGTGTGACCGCCCGCATCCTGCCGGATGATCGCCCGGCATAAGCGCGCCGGTTCATCGCCCGGCATAATCGCGCCGGTTCATCGCGCCGGATCATCACCCCGGAACGTGGCTGGTTCACGTGTGAAACCGCATCTTCGAACAGGATAAGCTTCGCGGGTGATCACGCAAGCAAGATCAGCTTTTTTGTGCCTCGTTCATTCGACTTTTCGGTGGAAAGGATCGATTCGTATTCCGAAATGAACCCCTACGTGAATCGGCGGACTTCCCGGTCGGTTATGAGCATCCCCACGGATCGATCATGCGCCCCGATTGGAATACTGTTCACCACCTGCTCTTCGAACGCCAACGCGCACGAAACGCCCTTGAAATCCGCGTGGGAAAGGAATTGATCGTAAAAACCCCGGCCCCGGCCCAGTCTATTACCGAACCCGTCGAATCCCAACCCCGGAACCAGGACCAGGTCGATCAGGGAAATGGGCGTCGGAACGCCTGATACAGGCTCCCGAAGACCATACCGCGACTCGCCAAGGTCGTCCGTCAGCGAGTGAATCTCAATGGCCATCATCCGCCGCTGCTCCCAACTGATCCGTGGAGCCAGCACAAGCTTGTGATCCTGCCACGCCCGAAGCACGATCGGCGCCGTGTCGACTTCGGTGGCCAACGACAGAAACACCATGACCGTCTCGGCCCGCGAGAATTCGTCGGTTTCGAACAGGGATTGTGCGACTCGCGATGATTTCGCGAGAACGTCCTCGCGAGACATCGAGGCCAAAATGTTACGAAACCGATGCCGTAACTCGTTCTTCATGAACGCCCCTGCGGGTCAGGTTTTCCGGCAACCGTCGCCGCCGCCGCTTTCTGTTTGATTTTCTGAAGATAATCCGCCATGCGAGCCTCCGCGCCTCGACCCGTCGGCAAATAATAGTGACTTTCTACACCCAGATACACCTGGTCAGCCGCGAGATTTTCATCGTCATACGGCTCGTCATGCGGCCAGCGATATCCCATTCCACGTCCCAGCGCCTCCACCCCGCGATCGCGGACGCATTCGCACCGCCAACGGCGCCGCCCGTTCACGATGAAACCAATGCTGCTCGTCAAAAAGTCCCATGGCTTGTTACCAATTTGAAGTCTGCCGTTGGCCAACCTACACTTGAAAAACGGTGGTCGGGTACAGGTTCATTCGGGGTTCATTGTAACAAAACCGGCGAATTCTGTCCCATATCGCTGCGAATCGGTGTAAACTGGCGGATCGGTGGTTGAGATTGGCCCTTGACCGACCGATAATCATCTGTGAACACTCGCCCGATTTCATTCCGGCCATCGACCGTTGAAGTTAGGGCTTGTTGAACGAAATCCAGCGGGAGGGCTACTATGTGTGGAATCGTTGGTTACGTGGGCGGTCGAAATGCGCTTCCCATCCTGGTTGAGGGGCTGAAGCGACTCGAGTATCGCGGTTATGACTCCGCCGGCGTGGCCCTTGTTCAAGACGGCGCCATCCAAATCACCAAGTCCGCCGGCCGCATCTCCGTGCTGGAACAGATACTCGACTACGACAGTTCAACAGCCACCACCGGTATCGCCCATACCCGCTGGGCAACCCACGGCGCGCCCACGGACGTCAACGCCCATCCCCATTCCGACATGAGTGGCCGATTCGCGCTCGTCCATAACGGCATTCTCGAAAACTATCACACCCTCCGTGTCTATCTTTCCGGTCAGGGTGTCGACTTCGCCAGCGAAACGGATACCGAGGTGCTCGTTCAGCTCATCGCCCGCCTTTACAACGGCAACTTGGAACATGCCGTGAAACAGGCCCTACGCGAGGTCCGCGGCACGTACGGCATCGCCGTGACTTGTGTCGATGAACCCGGCGTGATCGTAGCCGCCCGCCGGGGCAGCCCGTTGCTGGTGGGCATCGGCAAAGGCGAATACATCATCGCTTCCGACGCCGCCGCCATTCTCGCCCACACCACGCAGGTCATCTATCTTGAAGATGATGAAATCGTGCGCGTTTCAAGCGACGGCATTCGCACCACCACGATCGAAGACATCCCCGTTTCCAAGGAAATCCAGGAAATCGAATGGACGCTCGACGAGATCGAGCTGGGCGGCCACGAGCATTTCATGTTCAAGGAAATCGTGGAACAGCCCAACTCCTTGCGGACCTGCCTGCGGGGCCGCGTCGACACCACCGGTTATTCCGTCCACTTGGGCGGCATCGCGGACGTGAGTCGCGAGTTGACGCGGGCCAAGCGGATTATCCTGACCGGTTGCGGCACGGCTTGGCATGCAGGACTGGTGGGCGAATACCTGTTCGAGGATCTGGCCCGCATCCCCACGGAAACGGAATACGCCAGCGAATTCCGATATCGCAACCCCATTATCGAAGACGGGACCATCGTCATCGTCATCTCGCAAAGCGGCGAAACGACGGACACCATGGCCGCCCTCGAGGAAGCCAAGCAGCGAGGGGCGCTGGTGCTGGGTGTCGTGAACGTCGTCGGATCCTCCATCGCCCGGGCCACCAACGCCGGTGTGTATCTGCACGTCGGACCTGAAATCGGCGTGGCCAGCACGAAGGCATTTACGGGCCAGGTCGCGGTCCTTTCTATGTTGGCCTGTTACCTGGGACGACGGCGGCACATGTCGCAATCCTACGCCAGCCAGTTCCTCGACGCCTTGGCTGCGATTCCCGACCTGATGAGCCAGGTGCTGGAACAAAACGACGCCTGCAAGGCGGTGGCAGAGGCCAACATCGAGCACGACAATTGGCTGTACCTGGGCAGGGGATATCATTATCCGGTGGCATTGGAAGGTGCGCTCAAGTTGAAAGAGATCAGCTATATTCACGCCGAGGGCCTGCCCGCAGCCGAGATGAAACACGGGCCCATCGCCCTGATCACCGATCACATGCCCGCCGTCTTCATCGCCACCCAAGGCACGCAGTACGAGAAAATCCTCGGCAACATCGAAGAGGTTCGCTCGCGCGGAGGCCGAATCATCGCCATTGCCACCGAGGGTGACCGGCAGATCGATCGCTTGGCCGATTTCATCATCCGCATCCCTGACACGCTGGAACCGCTTCAGCCGCTCCTGTCGGTGATCCCCTTGCAGCTTATCGCGTACCACGCCGCGCTGCTTCGCGGCTGCAACGTCGACAAACCTCGCAACTTGGCCAAGAGCGTGACCGTGGAGTGACTTCCTTCCGCCACCGCCGCAGGTTGATTCAGCCGTCGCGACAACGCCGTCGCCGATTCACCGAGCGCGAGCCAGCGTAAATCATGTCTGGTGTTCGAACCCGCACGCGTCTTAACAGAGCCGCGACCGTCAGAGCCTGGGAAAAAATCAAAAGAATCGTTCGGGCAACCCGCGTGGCGCTATCAAGAATGCGGGTCGCTGCCATCGAAAATCGATTTTTTCTCAGGCTCGTCAGGGAGCGGAAGCACAGTCAAACCGTTTCAACCGCGCTATCGTCGTTTCAAGAGTTGCGCGATGAACGGCGTTCGGACCGTCATTCCGGCGAAAGGCGGAATCCAGCGGGGTGCCCCATTCATAGCGCAGCGATGGGTGGGGTGGCGATGATCGGCGTTCGGAGAGTTTCGAACACGCAAGCCAACTCCGGGTCCATCATCGCCAACCCACCCTTTGCTTCGCAAAGGATGGGCCACCCACCGGCAGCACGTCATCGGCTCCCCACCTCCAACGGCGGACCGCTCGCTTTGCGCTCGCGGCTCGTGAATGCGGGGGTGAAACGCGGACAAATCATCGGCTCCCCCACGTCTAAAGACGTGGGCCACCCCCAGAAGGTCATCATCGGCTCCCCCACGTCTAAAGACGTGGGCCACCCCCAGAAGGTCATCATCGGCTCCCCCACCCGCCGTTTCAAGCCTTGCGATAATTCAGAACTAACCGCCCTATGAGCCCGCGGGCGAGGAAGCGTCGGCGTCGTTCGATGATCCCGCAGACGTCGATCGGGAGGGTTGCGGTGACGGTTCGCCGGAATGTGAATTCGGCAGAATCTTGTTGGCTTCGGATACGCGCGCGGAGGACGATGGCGACGGACCGGGCAACTTGGGAGGCCTAGGCTCGTCCGGCGGACGATCCGCGTTTTCCATGTCGTCCTTGACGTCCTTCAAGCCGCGTTTGAATTCGACGATGCTCTTGCCGATCGATCGGGCGACGCTCGGCAGCCGACCGCCGAAAATCAACAGCCCGATGATCAGGATGACCAGCCATTCCATGCCCCCCGGCAATCCGAATATGGCGAGAAGATTGGGCAATTTTCTACTCCTGCACGGCGTCGAATGGATCGTGCGACCGGTTTCGTTTGCAGGCCTGCGAGCACATTCGCGACCTCATTATGCTATAGGCTTGGCTCGTGAACGTCAAAATCGTCGCCTTCGCTGTGTGTATTAACGACCGGGACGCAGCTTGGATTGCAGTCGTTTTAGCACGGCGGTCGGCACGAGATGCGACAGGCGCTCAAAATCCCTGCATCCCAACTCCACAATCTGCTTGATCAAGCTGCTGGAAGTCAACGCCGTCTGATCGGTGGCCATCAAAAAGACCGTTTCAACAGCCCCCACGATCAGATTGGCATTGGCGAACTGCATCTCGTCTCGCAAATCCACGCTGTCGCGAATGCCACGAAGAATCACGTTGCCGTTGACCTGTCGGACGAATTCCATGGTCAGGCCGTCGTAGGCCCGTACCGACACGTTGGGCATGTCGCCCACCAGTTCGCCCAGCATGTCCACGCGCTCCTCCGGAGCGAACATGGCCGCCTTTTCGGGATTGTGACCGACACCCACGATGAGTTGGGGAAACATGCGCGAGGCCCGGCGAATCAGATCCAGATGCCCATTGGTCACCGGATCAAACGTCCCCGGAAAAACAGCGATGACGTCGGTGTGCGGGATGTTGTTCGAACCGGCCACGATCGTTTCATCTTAACTGCGTGCGTCCCAACCGGAAAGTGGAAAGTTTCGCCCATCGACGCAGCCGGGCCAGCCCGTCCGGCGGGCCACCGCATTCTTGACACAATCGTCAAGCGCTTCGATGCTCGTGCGGATGCCGGAACCCTTTCACGACGAGGAAGTGGACCTGTCCGTCAATCTCGCGGGGTTGACCCTGCGCAACCCCATCGCCACCGCCTCCGGGACGAGCGGGTACGGACCGGAATACGCGCCGTTCCTGGACATCCGATCGCTGGGCGCTTTCGTAACCAAAGCCGTCACCCCCGAGGAACGAAAGGGAAACCCCCAGCCACGCACCGTCGAAACGGCATCGGGGATGTTGAACGCCATCGGATTGGCCAACGTCGGTCTGGAACGATTCTGCCGTGAAAAGATACCCTATTTGAAGGAACTGGGCATCCCTGTCATTGTGAACGTCGCGGGTCGGACGCCCGACGATTTCGCAGCCGTTTGCGAACGTCTGGACGAATTCGATTGTATATCGGCGCTGGAGTTGAACGTATCCTGCCCGAATGTAGCCGACGGGCTGGACTACGGAACCGATCCCGCGAAGCTGGAAAAGCTGGTCGGGCACGTCCGCGGCCATGTCCACCGAGCAAGACTGATGGTCAAGTTGTCGCCCAACGTGACGGACATCACCGCGACGGCGCGGGCGGCCATCAATGGGGGTGCCGATATCCTGTCACTCATCAACACGTTGCAGGGAATGGTGATCAACGTGAACACCCGGCGCCCCATGCTGGCCAATCGAGTCGGCGGTCTTTCCGGTCCCGCCATCAAGCCCGTCGCGTTGGCCATGGTGTATCGGGTCTATGACAAGGTTGCCCGTGACGCGGGCGTGCCTATCGTCGGCATGGGAGGAATCGCGAATTGGCGGGACGTCGTCGAGTTCCTGCTGGCCGGCGCGACGGCGGTGGCTATCGGCACCATGATGTTCATCGATCCGTCAATCCCCCGTCAGATATGCGATGGATTGCGTAACTATTTATGTGAAAATAAGTTAAAAGCAGTTTCCAGCCTGATAGGCCAGCTTCGTTAGCTGGAATGTACGTCCGGCGTGGTGAATGACGATCAATATAGCCCGTTGACCTGCGAAATGATCGATAGGTACCAGCCCGTTTGGTTGATTTGCAAGGATATGGCTCGCGTCGAGTTTGTTGCCCGCGTACGCGGCCCGGAATATACTCCGACTGTCAGGGCACAAGCCCGCTAGGCCCTGCAAGTTCAGCCGTACAAGGCTGTTAGAGGCCCACGCAAATGCCGATCTATGAATACGAGTGTTCGCAATGCGAACATGCATTTGAAGAGCTTGTTTCGACGGACCGGCGGAAGAAAATTTCCTGCCCATCCTGTGGCAGTGATAAAACGAGGATCAAATTCAGCATTTTTTCCGCCAGGAACTCGCATGAACCGGTCACGACCATGCCCGCGGGCGGATGTGGCCGATGTGGCGACCCCAACGGCCCGTGCGGATTGGATTGATCGGGGGAAACTATGGCCAGAAACAAACCGGGGGCAACATCGCCGGCGATTAGGCTGTCCGCAGCCGGACTTTTGTCATGGCTTGTGCCGGGCCTGGGGCATATGTTCATCGGCGAGAAGCGTCGCGGCTGGGTGATTCTGGTTACCATCGCTATCACATTTTGGGGCGGGGTGGCGCTCGGCGGCGTTCGATCTACCGTGGATCCGGAAAAAAAGAAGCTATGGTTTATCGCCCAGGTTTCCAGCGGGGGGCATGCTTTGGTCGCGTATTGGATGGGTCATCGATCTCGAATCGGTGAACCGGAGGCGGAGTTGGCGTCCAGCAATTGGACGGGCATGGAAGTGGCTACGGTTTATACCGGTGTGGCGGGGTTGCTGAGCCTGCTGGTCTTGCTGGACGCGATGGTCCGCGCCGACCGGTCCGGACTGCAATCAGAAGAACCCAGGGGCGCTGATGCGCCCAAAAGTGACACATGATGACATTGTTCGCACAATGGTTTATCGCGCCGGTTGTTCTGACGGGTTTCCAAAAAACCCTGCTGATCCTGCCGCTGTGTTTAAGCATCAGCATCGTTTACAAAGCCACACGCATGGATCGGCTGCGGGACATTCCGTTGGCCGTGGCGGCATTGTGGATCACGCTTGTTTTAGGCATGTACGCGGTGGGCGTAGGCGTTTGGGCGGTCTTCGAGATGCTCGCGTGATCGGGGTTTTGCGTGGGCTACTGTTCGCCAAGCCCCGTCGCGTTCTGCCGGACGGGTGTTGATGAAAGACAACGATCACCTGCCCGCCCCGTCGACCCGGGATGACGTCACGCCGGCTGGGGAGCCGATAACGGACCATATCGCCGATGCCCGTCGCCGCGCCCGGGAGATGCTCAGTTGCGAAACCCATTTGGGCGACGTGGATGATTGGCGACAGGCTTCCGTGACGGCGCGGGACGCCGTGGTCATGTTGTGGCTCGTGTGGCTGGGGATTCGGGGCTCCGGTCTGACCGACGGTGTCGGATCGATTTTGCTGGCCGGCGGCGTGGGGTTGGCGCTGTATCTGGGTGCGGCCCGTGCGGTCGCGACGCGGGTGCGATTGCGTTACCTGGAAGGCGAACTCGAGCGCGAGCGGCAGGAAATACAGCACTCCTTCGATGGTGAGCGCGAAGAGGTCCGTGCGTTATATGCCGCCAAGGGCTTTCGTGAGCCACTGTTGACACAGATCACCGACACGCTGTGCGCGGATGACGATCGTCTGCTGAAAGTCATGATGGAAGAAGAGTTGGGCCTGTTCATACAGCACATCAACCATCCCCTATTGGTGGGGATTTGGAATACGCTGGGTGGACTGGTGGGAGTGCTGCTGCTGGCGGTGCCCGTTTGGATTCAACATCCCCGCACCACGGACGTGTGGATGCCCGGCGGCACGTGCGTACTGTTGATTTGGTTGGCACTGGTGACGTCGCGAATCACGGGCCGGCCGTTCGTGCAAACAGCCGCAACGTGGCTATTCACATCCGCGGTGGCGGGCGGTGTCACGTATTACGTCGCCGAGTGGTTGGCCTCGCGAGCCTAGTGCAATGTAACAGGTTGTCTGCGTGTTTTCCGAGGCGCGCCCGTCAGGAAGCGGTGGGCATGACCGGAGGAAGACCGCTCTTTCACGGTCGCGGCTCGGTTCAGATAGGTGATTCCCAATCTGGTACACTACACTAGCGAACGACAAGACGATGGGTGCCCATTGTTTTTCACAACTTGATGACGCCGCCTCTTGCGAAACCAGGACTCGACATCGTCGGGCCAGGTTTTTCACGGCCCGGCATGCACTCAATCCCATTCTGCTGGACGCGCCGGTGGTCAGCGCGGACGGTCAACGGGCCAGCGTGTTTCTGACGCCGCTATCCGCAGCCATCGAACGACGCATGCCGCTGATCATGGCCGTTTCATCGGGCGTGTTGTTGGCGGCGGGATACGCCTCGCAATCCATCGGATCGGCTAAACCCCTGGCGGACCTATTCGTCATGCTTGCGTTCGCCGTCGCAGCCATTCCAGCATTGCAATCGGTCTGGGATTCGCTTCGTTCATTCCGGATCGACATCGACGCGCTGATGCTTCTGGGCGCGGGTTTGGCCGCCATCATCGGCCAGCCGGCGGAAGGTGCGCTGTTGCTGTTTCTTTTCGCCTTGTCCGGGGCCTTGGAAGAATTCGCGCTTAACCGCACACAAGCGGCCATCGTGTCCCTGCATAATCTCGTCCCCAGCGAGGCGCTCGTTCTGATCGATGCCCAAATCCACCGCACCACATTGAATCGGGTGGCCGTCGGTTCGCGCGTGTTGATCCGGCCCGGGGACAGGGTGCCGTTGGACGGCACGGTCGTCGAGGGAACGTCGGCCGTGAACGAGTCAGCCATCACCGGCGAGTCCATGCCTCGTGACAAGCGGGTGGGCGATCCGGTTTACGCCGGCACGACCAATCTCAACGGGCGATTGGTCATGGAAGTGATTCGCAAGTCGACTGATACGACGTTGGCTAGAATTCTACGATTGGTAACCGAAGCCAAACACCGCCGTGCCGGCGTGCAGCGATTGATCGATCGAATCGGGCCGACCTATTCCACGTCCGTGATTCTGTTTTCCATCGCGTTCGGATTGGCCGCCCATTTTGGTTTCGGGATTGCCGGAAAGGACGCGGTTCGTCGCGCCATCGCCGTTCTGATCGTATGCAGTCCGTGTGCGTTGATCATCGCCACTCCGGTAGCCTATCTGGCCGCCATCGGTGCCTGTGCGAGGCGTGGCATTCTGATCAAGGGCGGCGTCTATTTGGAAACGTTCGCACGGGCCAAGACGGTCGTTTTCGACAAGACGGGAACGTTGACCACGGGACAAGTCCGACTGACGCGGGTGATCAGCCATGACGGAATCGGGGAGGACGAGGCCTTGCGACGCGCCGGCGCGATCGAATCATCCAGCAGTCATCCGCTGGCAGCGGCAATCATGCGACATCTGGACGAACGAAAGCTGCAACCCCACGCCATTACGGAATTGAAGAACGTCGCCGGTGAAGGCACGGGCGGGATGGCGGCTGGACGAGCGGTCTGGATCGGACGACCCAACTTGGCCTCGACACGAATCCTGCCGGATCATCAGGCCCGGTTCGCCGAAACGCTGGCGGAAGTGCAGCCCTGCGGTCAGGCTACGTCAGCGTTGGTCATTGATGGAATCCCGGCGCTGTTCGTCTTCGAGGATTCGCTAAGGCCGGATGCGGGCCCGGCGCTTCGACGATTGCGGGCCGCGGGAATCACGCACATGGAAATGTTGACGGGGGATCACGAATCCGCCGCCCGGGCGCTGGCCGACCAGTTGGACCTGGATGGATACCGCGCCGACCTCCTACCGGAACAGAAGCTGACGGTCACGGAAGAGCTTCGCAGGCAACACGGCGAATTGGTCATGGTGGGCGACGGGGTGAACGATGCCCCCGCGTTGGCGGCTGCGGACGTGGGCATCGCCATCGGTTCCATCGGGGCGGACGTCGCGCTCGAGGCAGCCGACATCGTCCTGATGAACGACAATCTGTCGGCGGTGGCTTGGCTTCGCGATCATGCGACGCGCACGGCGCGCATCGTTCGTCAAAATCTGTTTCTCGCCATCGGTGTCATCGTGGGGTTGTGCGGATTCGCCATGGCCGGAACCGTCCCGCTCCCCATTGCGGTGATCGGTCACGAAGGGAGCACCGTGCTCGTAGCCCTGAACGCCCTGCGTCTGTTGCGAGGCCCCAGCCAAGCGCGTTCATTCCCGTCTCAACAATCGTCGTAGTGGAACGCCGGTCGAACGGGATTCGGCGATCGTCGTCCCGACGTCCGCACCCTACGCGCCAAATGCGCGATTCGCGACATATGCGCCAATTGCGAATTGCGTGATTCGCGCCATGGGTCGGAATTCGAGGCCCGGGTTTCGTTGGTGCGGCCCCGGTAGTTGGGGCCTGGGCCTTGTCAATACGGCCCCCACTGACTGCCGATACGGCTTCCGATTGATTGTCGATACGGGCTGGGGATTACGGCGATTCAATAGCTCCTATGTCGGGTGCGGCGCCGTTAAATGGTTGCCCCACGTCCGTACCCGCGTCAATGCAGGGTGAACCAGCCTGCAACGTGAACGCCGCACGGACCTGATTCAGGATGCTTTCCACCAGCGGCTGCACCTGACCCGGAATAATCTCCGCGGTTCCCGCGCGAACCTCGTCCACCACGCCAAGGTCCAACTCCGCCACACTGTCAATTGGATTGACGAAAAGGGGATTGCCGACGGCCGTCAGCCCGTTGACTATGTTGACAAAAGAAAGCGAATTGGTGTCACCAAAGGGCAGGAATGGCGGGCATGGATCGAACGGCGGGATGCCGTCACCAATGTAATTGAAATCGGAAGGATTAGGGGCGAAAGGCCGGGCGGCCACACAATCCCGCGATAGCGTGATATCGCGATCGATGATAGGGAACCCAGCATCATGAAAGGCAATGTTGTTTCGCAGGTTGTTGGCGCCGACGTCGTTTTCGATACCCATCCCGTTTCGACCGTTGTTGTAGGCGACGTTGTTGTAATAGTCGTTGCTGGTGCCGTCATCGTCGTCAAACCCGCCGCGCGGATTCAAGAATGAAATGTTGAAGCGGACGGTGTTGCCGCCGCCCTCTCGCGTGCTGATCTTGACACCGTTGCCGTCTCCGTCGACCGTTCCTTCGGGGTTGGAATCGAAGGCGACGTTTCCATGCCAGATGCATCGGCTGGGCGCGACGGCGTCGTAGTTGTCGTCGACGTTGCCGAACGCGACGTTGTCGATGAAAAGGCAATCCGTCGGGTATCGACCACCGAGGCCGTCGCTGTTTTCCGGACTGAGGCGATTATCAAAAACCAGATTGCCGCGAATGGTGCAGTCTCGCGGCGCATCCGGCCAAGGGTCTTCAAATTCCGGCCAGGCGCGGAAACAGTTCACCGAACTGACTTCGCGCAATTGGATACCCTGCCCGTTTTGATACGCTGCGCAAAACTCGATCGAACAATCACTCGCCTGTCCGACGATCTGGAAGCCCGCTTCAAAACCGGTCGGAGCCAGCGAATTGTTGAACGCGACGCACTCCACGAACTTCGATCCAAAAACCTCCTGGCCCGTCGGCGTACCCGTAAATATAGGAGGACAGGTGGTCGGCTGATTCGCGCCGCTGGTGCGGAAGTTGGACAAAATGCGCGCACCCACCAATTTCGCGTTAGTGAACGTCAGCTTGGAAACGGTGATGAAGCTGGCCTGAATATCGCCCGCGTTTCGCTGACGATTCTGGGCATCCAGAATGACCAGATCGTTTCCGAACGCTTCGAACAGGATGGGCCTGGCCGCGGTCCCGTTACGATCCACTCTCAGCACCGGGGTGTTTTCCGCCGTGCCGGCTGGGAGCCGGTCGGAATTGTACGTCCCCGCCCGGATGAAAACGCGATCACCCGGGAAGACCAGGTTGGCTGCAAACTGCGGGTCCTGCTTGGGCGAGGCTTCGGTTCCAGAATTGGCATTGTTGCCCGTCGCGCCATCGGCGAAGTAATCATAGAAAACGGTCAGGTCGCGATCTTCGTTGACGCCGATGTCCATCTGGAAATCGAGATCGCTCGCCCGAACGCTGTTTAAGCTCCCCACACGTAGAATCACAGCGAGTGTGTTGCCAACAAATTCGCCATCCGGTACCGAAAGCGTGAACTGGCTGTTTGTTACGAGCCGTGAGACGAGCGTCATACCGTCCGATTGCCGAGCAATCTCTACCAGCACGTCCCGCGCATCAGCTAACGTGGCATCGTCCCCACGGAACAAACTGCCCGCCACCACCGTACCTTCCAAATCGACGCACTCGTCGTTCGACTCCTTGCAGATTTGCGAAAAATCGCAGGGAACCGCTACGTTCACGCATCCTGTGACGACATCGCACGCTTCCACGCCATTACAAAACAACCCATCATCACAATTAACTATTGAACCCAAGCAGGTCCCTTCATCACAAGCGTCATCTTCCGTGCCCGCGAGATCGTCAGCATTGTATGGCTCGGGGCGCATAAAAAAACCGGCTGGAAGCCGGTTTCTGGCAAGTGCCAAATTTCGTCCTGCAATTACGCGAGGCGGTTTCGTCGCCGGCGAGTGCTGACCATTCCCAAACCGACGCAAGCCAATATGGCTGCGCCCGGTGCGGGTATGGGTTCGGGGAACATGACCAACTGATCCTGGGCATGCGTGCCGTCAAGCTTAAATACGTTCATGACAAGCACATTGCCGATGCCCGAACCCGCGTTGGAATTAGCGTCCGCCAAGAACAGGTCGGCCAAGCCTCGCTCGTAGGAATTCAATCCTTGATGGGCGTCGTCAATCTCATCCTCCAAAAACCAAATCACATTTTGAAGCGCGTTCGCGGCCTCCGTGCGATCTTTCTTGCCGGCATTACCATTGGCGGTAGCGGCCGAATCGTAAACGTAGTCGGACAGACTGCCGGTTACGAACTGTGAGTAAAGGTAAGCCGTTCGCGAATCAAGCAAATCGCCACCGGAAGGACCGTCTGGACCGTCATTGGGTCCGCCATGCACCGCTTCGGTATTGAGCTCCACAATAAAGGTGGACGAGAAATTGATGAACTCGGTGCGTTCCAGGCAGAAAGTCTCAAAACGATCCAGAATGCCACCCAGGGAACCCGGAAGAGAAATCGGTTCTACGTCGAATTCGTGCCCGGCGATTTGCTCGATGCTGAATTCACCACCATGACCGGCCCCGCCACTGTCACCGAAACTGTCATGAAAGCGAATCCGGAAGTCAGCCAAGGCCGACGTTGACATCAAGCACAATGCCAACAAAGCCAACCGATATTTTGACAACGTGACCATACGCGACTATTCCCCCGGATCCGAATCGGACCCCGTTTCCAAATACACCCACTACAGAAATACCCGGCTACCAACGTCGTCGCGGAACTCACATTCAGCGATCTAACCCATTGTACCGTCGTGACGATACAACTTTCAAGAGCCTAATTATAGAAATCCCCGCGCTTTCACATGATCCCCAGACTGCATAATCGCTACAATCCGCAATATCGGCAGATCTCGTTACCGGAGGAAATCCACAGGCCGGGCATGAATCCCGTGCAAAACTGCCGTACGATCATTCGGATAACTAATTCTCGGACGTTTCAACTCGGGCCATGCCGTCGGCCTCGGATTGGCGCATGATTTCAAATCCCGGTCCGGTATCCGGAACAGCGATAAATTCGCCTGTTAGCAGCTCGCGATGGTTGCCTTGCCAGCCGGTGCAAATGTGAAAGCTCTGCCGTTTGGCGAAAATACGAAGGCGTCCGGAAATTGCGCCGTCAGGCCTTCGCCAGATTCTAACGATGCCCATCGTTGATGCCCATCGTTGATGGTCGCCGCCTCGATGCGTGATCATTCTGAACGTCGAGTTATTCACGAGATAGTGTCGGCCTTTGCCAGCCGGTTCCTTGCCCAGCGACAACGACATGACCATTGACGAAGCGCCGCCCGGCCATCCCGCTCCCCCTTTCGCCGCGACGCATAATCGACCACCCTGGTCCTTGAAGTAAAAGCATTGGCCGGCTGTCATCTTTTGTATCAATGGGCCGCGGTCGGATATCTGCCGTACGTTCAGGGACGTGGCCTGAATATCCGCTCGTCCGGCGCAACCGACGGGCAACACGATCATCATCAGGTAGGAAATCGGAGTTACGATTTTCAATCGATGTGGAATTGTTCGCAAAGTGACAGGACCTGATCGCGAACACGTTGAATCACCGCTTGGTCACCCTGTGACCGTAACACTCGATCAATCCATTGGGCGATCGTACTCATTTCAGCCTGTTTCATGCCGCGAGTCGTCACGGCCGGCGTGCCCAGTCGCAGTCCGCTGGTTTCCGTGGGCTTGCGTTCATCGAACGGGATCATGTTCTTGTTGGTGATGATGTTGGCTTGCTCCAACCAGCCTTCGGCGTCCTTGCCGCTGACTTTTGGATACGATGGCCGCAGATCCAACAGCATCAAATGGTTGTCCGTTCCGTCGGATACGATTCTGTTCCCGGCGCGCTTCAAACCTTCCATCAACGCCAGGGCGTTGTCCATGATCTGCCGTTGATAGGTCTTGAATGACGGCTTCAGCGCTTCAGCGAAGGCCACAGCTTTGCCCACGATGGCGTGCATCAATGGGCCGCCCTGCGTGCCGGGAAAAATGCGCGAGTCGATTTTCTTGGCCCAATCCTCCTTGCACAGGATCATTCCGCCGCGCGGGCCTCGTAACGTCTTGTGTGTCGTGGTGGTGACAAAAGCGGACGACGGGACGGGACTGGGATGCAAGCCCACTGCGACCAAACCGGCGATGTGGGCGATGTCGGCCATGTGCAGCGCGCCAACACTTTCCGCGATCTCCGAAAACGTGTCGAAGTCGATCGTTCGCGAGTAGGCGCTGGCGCCGGAGATGATCAGCTTGGGCTTGTGTTGGTGTGCCAGCCGGCGGATTTCGGCGAAATCGAGTTGCTCCGTTTTGGCATCTACGCCGTATGAAACGATGTTGTAAAGCAACCCGCTGATGTTGACTTTCAACCCGTGCGACAGGTGTCCGCCATGGGCCAGATCGAGTGACAGAATCGTGTCACCCGGTTGCAACGCAGCCAAGTAAACCGCGGTGTTGGCCTGACTACCGGAATGCGGTTGAACGTTGACGTGGTCACAGCCGAACAGATCCTTGGCGCGATTTCGGGCCAGATTTTCCACGGCGTCCATATTCGCACAGCCGCCGTAGTAACGTCGCCCGGGATACCCCTCGGCATACTTGTTGGTGAACACCGAGCCGACCGCCTCGCGGACCGCGGGGGACACGTGGTTCTCCGACGCAATCAGTTCAATGGTTTCCTGCTGTCGTTTTTCCTCGGCCAGGACCACTCGCGCGACGTCGGGATCAACGTGTGCCATGTTCGATGAAGATTGGTCTTGAGTGGCTGTTGTCATGTCAAGAACCCGCGTTGTGTAACCAAGTCCGCGTGCCTCAGCGGACGACACAAAGCCTATCGCGAGAACCCATCAAACGCAACGCGTTGCGGGAATCTGCCAACGGGTATGAACGGAACATCGACTATAAGTGAATCCTATTGAGAAATCCGTCGGCCACATCACGTCCCACGGGACCGATATTGACGATTTGCCGCTACGAAACGTTTCATCCTACTTCACGCCCGACTTGATCAGTTCCCTGGCGATGACATGCCGTTGGATTTCACTGGTGCCCTCGTAGATTGTCGTCACGCGGGCGTCGCGATAAAGCTGCTCCACGCGACAATCGCGAACATATCCAGCCCCGCCGTGAACCTGAACCGCGCGATAGGCGATTCGGTTCGCAGCTTCGCTGGCGAACAGCTTGGCCATCGCACACGCTTGCGAGCTTTTCCGCCCTGCGTCCACCAGATACGCCGCCCGATCGATCAAAAGCTGAGACGCTTCGACCTCCACCGCGCTGTCGGCGACCATGTTCTGGATCGCTTGAAACCGACCGATGGGCTGACCGAATTGCTCCCGCTGCGACGCATAGGACGTCATCTCGTCAAAACAAGCCCGCGAGATTCCCATGGCCTGCGAGGCGATGCCGATCCGCCCCTCGTCCAACGCTCCCAAGAAAACCTTCAAACCATCGCCTTCCTTGCCCAGCAGATACGATTCCGGCACGAACACGTTATTGAGGTGTAAAACCACCGTTTCGCTGCCTCGGATGCCCATTTTCCCGTGGATCACGTCACGCTCGATGCCGGCTTCGTTCCCGTCAATCACCACGGCGCTCAGCCCGGCGCTTCCCGACTTGTCGGGATCGGTGCGGACGAGCACGAGGAACCAGCGGCCATGGAGTCCGTTGGTGATCCA
Source organism: uncultured Phycisphaeraceae bacterium (assembly GCA_964424105.1). Lineage (GTDB taxonomy): Bacteria > Planctomycetota > Phycisphaerae > UBA1845 > UBA1845 > CAYRHJ01. The sequence goes on from CAYRHJ010000003.1 coordinate 26,357, forward strand.
CATCTTGCTTCCCGTAACACGATACCCACCGTCGACCTTGACGGCTGCCGTCTTCACCGCCGACGGGTCACTGCCCGCGTCGGCCTCGCTGATGGCGAAGGCGGCCAACGATTCCGCGCGCCCGAATTCGTCCAGCCAGGCGCCCTTGACGTCTTCCCGGCCAAACCGATTCAGGATCTTGCCCACCATGTTATGCACAGACAGTGTGACGGCCATCGATGGCGACGCGTAGGACACCTCCCGAATGATGGCGGCGTAGCTCAGCATGCTGCAATCCAGCCCGCCGAAAGCTTCGGGGAGCGTCAGGCTCATCAAGCCCATCTCCGCCGTCGCGGGCAGCATGTCGTACAACGGCGTCTCGTCGATATCCCAACGCCGGTCGGCTTCGAGCAACTCCTTGCGCGCGAATTCGCCAACCGCCCGCACGAGTATGGATTGATCTTCAGTCAGTGTTGCAAGCACTCTCATAGACCTTTTTCACAATGGACGGATCTGGCCTCCGCAAAAAACCAACGGAAGTCGACTTTGAACGTGTATCGCGTGACCGCGAGGGTTCAAAAGCATGATGACACGATGTCGAGATTCGGTACCCATCGATTTTGGTTGCGACGTCGCGCTGAAATCATCAAGCATCACACAATCAGCCGAGCACGTGCATCCTGGAGACGGTACGGCGAAGAATCCGTTTTCGAACTGTCAGAACACCCCACGCCATCCCGTGGAATGAATGGGCCGCACAGGGCTCGAACCTGTGACCCGCTGATTAAGAGTCAGCTGCTCTACCAACTGAGCTAGCGGCCCGCGTACCCCATACACGATTGCCCGTCCGCAGTCAATAAAACATTGCCCTATGGCAGGGTCTTTCAGTTTTAGGTTTTTCGCCAGGGTGGCGCAGGCGGAATCGTCCCGATCGTCACTCCGGCGCAAGCGGGATCGTCCCGATCGTCACTCCGGCGCAAGCCGGAGTCCAGGCATCGTTCTACTGGATTCCGGCGTTCGCCGGAATGACGGATGCGGGGGTGCGCTGGAATGACGGGCCAAGTGCACGGGATTGATGCAGGGCGCCGGCAAGTATGACCCGACCAGGACGCCGGCACGTTTTGCCATGTCCATGTAGTGTGCGACGTGCACAAGTCTTGGGAATGCGTTGCGAGCAATGGTCTATTCAATTGCCGTCCGGTTCAATGCTGACGGCGAGCTTGTAAGTCGCGAATTGGTCGGCGTAAAGCTCCGCCCGCTCCTTGTGGGTGACCAACAAAAGGGCCACGCCCGTGTGATGGGCTTCGAACATGCGTTCGATGGCGTCCTCGACGGTCAGCGGTGTGAGCGAGACGACGACCTCTACGACGTGGAGCATGTCATTCACGTCGTCATTATGCAACAGAACGCGAAAAGGCGGGAGCAGTCTAGGCACAGGCCTGGCTCTTGTGGGCGCGACGGCTGTTGCAACGCCTCCTTCCGTGTTGTTCGATTCGACGGGCGGCTCCGCAATTTGAACACCTTGATTCGCCATCATCGACACCTCATCAACGCGAGTTCGAGGCCAAGCCGCGACGAACGGGCTTGGGGGGCATGGTTCCCATATTTTTATCGGCATAATAGTTTACGAGATTCCATGGGTCTGCGCCAAGCGCGTTTTTTCGCGAAATCCGCATGGTGCATGTTCATCTGGCATGCGGCGGGATGCGGCTTCGTTGGTTATTACGGTTTGAAAGCCGGGTCGGGGCGGACAAGATTGATCCGCACGACCTTGCGAGCGGTGTAGACGATACCCGTGATTTGGTCCACAAACTGCACCAATACGTCCACCTCCTGACCGGCGGACAAGTTGGCTTCGGGGGCGATGGGCACGATCAGCTTGTAGTGGTTGGTCCAGAATTTGCCGTACCAGGCTCCCGCGATCGCGTCGGGCTTCACTACATTCAGGTAGCCAATTTGCCGCGATCCGGCTGGCCCCGAATCGGTGTGGTCAAACAGCTTGACGGTTATGTGACCGCCTCGCTTGAGCGCGTCCCCGTCCGAATCAACCGGGCGAAAGTAAACGGCAATGGCGTCATCACCCGGCAGGCCGTCGATATCCGCACCGCTGGTTAAGTCCAGAATGTCGAGCTTTTCGATGTCAAACAGCGGCGCTTGCGGGGCGCCGGCGCCCGCGCGAAGGTTGGCCAGTTGCTGTTGCAGAACCGCGATCGTCGCGTCGCGCGATCCAAGCCGCCGTTCCAGATCGATGTTCTCGACCTTCATGCGGTTGACTTCCTGACTGAGGGCACGGAATTGTTCGGCTTCGGTCGGAGCGCAAGCGGGGCTGGAGAGGGTCGTCATTGTGCTGGCCAGGATGATCGCGAGCTTGGCCTTCATGTTGTCGGCCTATACCAGCGGTTGGAGGCGAATGCAAGTCGGGTGGACCATGTACGCGAAGATCGTCCTTCAAGTGGCCTTGGATGGAATCAACATCGGGGCAAGAAATTCCCAGGCCGACCGACCGGCGGCGTCGGGATCGTCGAGATAGGGGTACAGCTCCACGGTTAACCAGCCCGCGTATCCGGTTCGGCAGATGGCTTCGATGAGCGGGCGGAATTCGATGGCACCGGTGCCGGGAATCAGGTGATGGTGTTCGCGCGAGGCTGGGATGTCCTCGATGTGGTAATGCCTGGTAAATGTTTTGAGTCGGTCGATCGTTTCCGGTAGGAGTTCATGCACGCAATAGAAATGGCCTACGTCGAAATTCAGCCCGAACGCGCTCGAATCCACTCGTTCGGCCAAATCGAGGAATTGGTTGGCGCTCTCGATGAGGAGGCCAGGCTCCGGCTCGACCAGCAGCAACACACCTTCGTTTCTTGCGTGCTCCAGCACCTCCATTAAACCGTCAACGAACGCGTCCATCGCCCATTCGCGCGTCATCCCGGGTTCCAGCGGGCCGCCCGGTTCGGTGGTGATGTGCGGGGCGCCGAGTTTTCGGGCCATGGTCAGGGCGGCCTTGGTGTGCTCGATCCGACGTCGGCGTTGGGCCGGTTTGGAGTCGATCCACGAGGGATGCCAGAAATCACCCACGGCGTTCATCATGAACGCGTTGATGTTGGAAATGCTTGACTGATGCCTGGACAATTCGCGCAGAATATTTTCCAAGTCTGAATCCGACGTGCTTTCGGGCCAGGCATGCGGTTCGTCGGCCATCAGTTCGACACCGGTGTAGCCGAGCTTGGCGATCCGTTCGATAGCCGCCGCGATGGACCAGCGCATGTAGGCATTGGTGCTGTAGGCTAATTTCATGGGTTTAGGAATCTATCCAAGAATACATTGACTATGGCCTTGATATTCGCATTTTTTGACGAGCCGCCTGCGCCTGCACGTTGTCGAGAACGTGTTTGAATGGGTCGGCTTCGATTCGATCTTCAATGGTAACGTCCGTTCGGATTTGGTTCTACAACGCCCGCGCCCCTGGGATGCGAATGTGATTGGGCAATCGCTGCCGGCTGACCCGGATTAATATCGAATTGGATTTACGTAGGAAAATATATCAAACCCACGAACAGGGCGTTTTGGAATCCAGCCAGCCAGGATGTGGGTAATCACTTGCCAAACCTGTTGGATCGCGGGAACATGCAATAGATAGAAGAGAGCGGGCGGAAGAATCTGAGATGACAGTGGCGGGATGCTGACAGGGAGGTTGGGCTATGAAGTTTCGGAACGGATGGATTGAATTAGCGGTTGCCATGCTGGCGGGTAACGTCGTGGGATGCGGTAACACAGGCTCGATTTTGGATATCCTGGGTATTTCGTCGAATACGGTGACGGTGCGCCTGGAGAACGACACGCCCTTTCTAGTTGAGCCGAACGTCTATGTCAGCTCGGTGGCTTCGAGCGTTTCCCTGTTCGATGAAATCACCGAGGAAATCGTGACGATCGGCATCAACAAGCAGAATTTTGATGATTTGGGGTCGGGCGGTGTGACCTCGCGGCGATACGACTGCGACGAGATCAAGGCCATCATGGCCAGCGACGCGGAGATGAAAACTGGAGTGGGGTTATCGCCCGATGCCGACTCGGCCTTGTTCATCGAGGGCGATGACTTTCGCTGCGGCGATACCATCACGATTCGGTACGCGGGGAGTTTGGGTTCGTTCAACGCCAGCATCAGCGCGGCTTCGTTCGACATTCTTGGGATCCTGACGTCGCTGGGAGGAGGAGGCTGACTGAATGGTCGGCAACAGACGAAGCCAGGGGAACAAATGCGGCCACGTCGATTCACACGTCCGGGCTGATCGAGTCATACCACGCATGGATTCGGCATGACCCGCGAATCGTATGTACCCGGTGCGGGCGAATCCGGCGGTTCGAAAGACCGGAGTGGGCGTAAAAATGGTGAAAATGCCGACAGTCGACTGCCGCAGTTCCGGAACTTCTACGCCGGCCACAAGAACGGGAAACAGTTTGTCGCCGCCGTCACGCAGGACTGAACGAAATTTGCCAACGTCAAACTAAGGCCCATCAATCAGTTGATTCGTCGCGGGAATATCGATCGGCATTGCGTGGCAGTCTGATAGCTCCACCGGTCTGTCGCCGTCGAAACTGGTCGTGGTGAGATTGGACCAGTCATCAAAGTCGGTCAGTATTTCGCAGACGCTGTCATAACAGGACGCATGACTGTTCCCGCAAGCAGTGCTCACGCCGGCAGCGCAATTGATGTTCCTCAGGACGAGCGAGCTAAGCCCGCCACCGTCCCAATTGATCGAATTACCGCAAATGCCCGCGAATTCGTTCAGGTTGTTCTCGTTCAGCGCGAAATTGCCACCGTCGGAGAAGTCGACAATGCCGTTGCCCACGGCGTTGCAGTCCGCCCCGTCCACGCCGGAGAGCTGATAGCGCGAGTTCATGACCGAGTTGTAATTGGGTTTGTAGTCGGTATCCGTATTGCCTCCGTGACGCAGATTCATGTTGTGACCCAGCATGTGCATGAACGTGCCGGCTACGTGCAGGTTGTTTTGTGGCGTAAAGGGAAGAGTGACCATGAAATCATTTCCGTTGATTTCTGCCACGCCTGGCGCGTCATTGGAAGAGCTGTTGAAACGGTGGGTGAACAATCCGTAATGAAAGATGCCGCTTCGATTTGTCGCGAAATTGCCGCTCTTCAGGGCGTTAAAGCCGCCATCCCACGTAATGAAAGCGAGGCCGGTTGAAATGAGATTTCCACCCGTGAATGCGCCGCCTTGCCCATAATCCACGTGCAGGGCAATTCCGGTCGTGCCATCGGCGTTGATATGGGGCGCGTTGGCGAAGGCATTGATCACCGTCGCGACGGCGGTGGCGCTGGGCCGGTGTGTGTGTGAACCAATATCCATGACGTCATCCGTCCAGTCGATTTCGACGAATACGTCCCGGCGAAGAGGATTGGCGCCCATGGCCAACAAATTCAGGTTGCCGATTCCCAGGACCTCGTCGCCGTCCTTGATACCGTCTCCGTCGGTGTCGGGGTTGCTGGGGTCTGTTCCCAGCCGACAGGGCGGATTGAAAATCAGGTCGTTCGATTCCAGGACGTCGGGTAATCCGTCGCCATCTGCATCATCGAAACAACTCGTCCCGTTGCCGAGGTACACACCGCCGGCGAAGGTACACTCGAATTGCGTGTCAACTGCGTGACAACCAAGCGCGACCGTGCAGCAGGCACCGAGTCCGTTCTGGCAACAGGGATCGAAATCGTTAAATGCGTCCAACACGGCGAAGAGGTCTAACAGATTGATCGTACCGTTTCCGCTACAGGGATGGATGTCGACGTTTTCGATTGGGCATTCGTCAGAGAAGTCACTTTCAAATCCGCTCAAGACACAGAACAAATCAAAAAGGTTAACGGCGCCGTTCTTGTTAACGTCTCCATAGGCGAACAACAGTTCGTTTAGACACGATCCTGAATCGCAATGGTCTTCGGTGCATTTGGAATCGTCAATGCAGTCTGAATCGATAGAGCATTCGATACAAGTATCGTCTTGTTCGTTGCACTGGAGCGTGCAAGGAGCGATTCCCGGTTGGCAGCCCGCCGTCACTCCGCAGGCTTCTTCGCCGTTACAGAATACGCCGTCATCACAGTCAACTTGTGCGAGGCATTCAACGCAAGTGTCACTCACCTCGTCGCAGAATGGCAAACTGCCACCGACGCACGGTACGATTCCCGGTTGACAGTTGCCGGCGAGGCAAACCTCGTCGCCGTCGCACCAACTTCCGTTTGGACAACCTGAACCGTCCGTGGCGTGATTGGATTGGCAGGCGCCCGCCCCGTCACAGGTGTCGGGATTCGTGCAGTCCGTCGCCGATGGGTCGCCACAGCCGGTTCCCGCTGCGAGCGGGTTGAACGAGCAGCCGGTGGGAGTACACGAATTTGCGGTGCATTCATTTCCGTCGTCGCATGCCCCAGGATTATTGGGGTTATGAACGCAGCCGAAGGCGTTAGTACAGGAGTCGAGCGTGCAATCCACGCCATCGTCGCAAATCCGCGGCGTATCGATGCATCCCAACAAGGGGTCGCAAGACTCGACTGTACAGAAGAGGCCGTCATCGGGACAAGTGAGCGGTGATCCGGATTGACACGTGTTGGTCAGTGTATCGCAAGTCTCGGTTCCGTTGCACAAATCCCCGTCGGCGCAGTCCGCGTCCAGCTTGCAGCAGCCCGCTGGCGGCGTCCCTGCCTGACACGCACCCGCGATGCATGATTCGTCACCGTTACACACCAGGCCATCGGGACAGGCGGTCCCATCCGGTTGGTGATTGGTGAGGCAAGTGCCCGCGCCGTCACACGTATCGGCGTTGGAGCATGCCGTCACGAATGAATCTCCGCAGGGTGATCCGACGACGGAATTCGTGTTCTGACAGCCCGCCAGAGCATCACAGGTATCCGTAGTGCAATCGTTGAAATCATCGCAATCCAACGGCGTGCCAGGTTCGCACACGTTTGTTGAAAGATTACATGTTTCGAGTCCATTGCAAATGTCCGCATCGTCGCAATCCGCATCTAGTTTGCAACAACCGGCGACGGGGATGCCGGGCTGACAAATCCCGCCTTGACACGTTTCGGCGCCATTGCAGACGGAAGCATCATTGCACGGTGTGCCGTCGGGTTCCAGGTTGGCGGAACATAATCCGAAGCCGTCGCAAATGTCTGCATGGTCGCAAGGCGCTTCCGCGGCATTTCCACAAGGCGTTCCGGCGGGGGCGGCAGTATTCGAGCAACCCAAAGCGGCTTGACAGGTGTCGACGGTACATTCAATTCCATCGTCGCAGTTCAGCGCCGTGCCCGGCAGACAGGTATTGTTCTGCGTGTCGCAGGACTCCACTCCGTTACACGTGTTGGCGTCGTCACAGTCGGCGTCCACGACGCATTCAACGCAAACCTCGGTGGCTTCAATGCACGCCTGCCCCGGGCACGGATCGATACCGGATTGACAGCCGACGCCGGCCATACAGTTTTCCGCGCCGTTGCAATATAGGCCGTCGTCACATGCGGCATCGGCCGATCCGTCGACGTCATCATCGAGGTTCAAGCAACGATTCAACAATGGATTGCACACGTCCACCGTGCAGGCAATGCCGTCATCACAACTAGGTGGTAGGCCGGGTTGACAGGTATTGGATTGGGTGTCGCACGTCTCGGCGCCGTTGCAGAAGGCTGAATCGTTACAGTCCGAGTCCAGCAAGCATTCCACGCATGTACCATTGCTCTCGTTACATACCGGGCTGGCCCCGCTACATGGATTCCCGGTTGTCATGCAAGTGTTATTCGCGTCGCACGATTCGATGCCCGTGCAGTACAAGCCGTCGTCGCAGTCAACGTCCAATTTGCAACACCCAGTCGGTGGGGAATTGGACGTGCATACGCCCAACATGCAGGTCTCGTCCCCGTTGCACACCGATCCATCAGGGCAAGATGATCCGTCAGGCTCGTTATTCGGTTGACAGCTTCCCAACCCATCGCAGGTGTCGGGGTTATCACAGTTCGTGTCCGCGGCGCTCCCGCAGGCCGTCCCCGACGCCAGGTCCACGTACTGGCAGCCCAGCAGCGGATCGCAACCGTCCCCCGTGCAATCATTCAAATCGTCGCAGTTCAACGCCGTACCCGGCTGACACGTGTTGCTGCCCAGGTCGCACGTTTCCAACCCGTTGCACACATTGCCGTCGTCGCAGTCTACGTTTGATTTGCAGCATCCTGAGACCGGTTCACTGGGCTGACAAACTCCGCCAAGACAGGATTCAAGTCCATTGCAAGCCAAACCATCCAAACACAACGTGCCGTCGGCCTTGTTGTTGGGCTGACAAACCCCCAACGCATCGCATGTATCCGCATTATCACAAACCGTGACGGACGAACTGCCGCACGAAAAACCGGAGGGAAGGTTGGCGTTTTGACATCCGGTGCTGGGGTTACAAGCATCGACCGTGCAGTCATTTCCGTCATCGCAGTCCAGCGGCGCGCCCGGGCTACATGTATTCGTTCCCAGGTTGCAGATTTCCAATCCATTGCAGGCATTACCATCACTGCATTCAATATCGAGTTTGCAACATCCGGGCACTGGCGTCCCCGGTTGGCATGCTCCGCCGAGACATGCTTCATTTCCATTACAGATGATGCCATCGTCGCATGAGGCGCCGTCAGATAGTTGGTTTATGAGGCAGACCCCCGCGCCGTCACACGTGTCCGCGCGGTCACAGGGCAAGTCGGTCGGATCGCCACAGGGTGTGTCAGTCACCGAAAATGGGTTCTGACATCCCAAGGCGGGGTCACACAGATTGTCCGTGCATTCGACTTGATCGTCACAATCCAACGCAAGACCGGCTACGCATGTGTTGTTTTCGATGTCGCAGGTTTCGATACCGTTGCATAAATCGTTGTCGTCACAGTCCGAATCAGACTTGCAACATCCGGGGATTGGCGTTCCGGCTTGGCATACGCCGGCCAAACAAGTTTCTTCGCCGTTGCATAGCAATCCGTCAGCGCAGGTTGTCCCGTCAATCTCGTCGTTGGATTGACAGATTCCGGTGCCGTCACACGTATCGGGGTTTGTGCATAGAGTGTCGAACGGTTCACCGCAGGCCGTCCCCGACGCCAGGTCCACGTTCTGGCAGCCCAACAGCGGATCACAACTGTCCGCCGTGCAATCACTAAGATCATCACAATTCAATGCGGTGCCCAGCAGGCACGTGTTGGTGCCCAAATCACAGGTTTCCAACCCGTTGCAAACCGTCCCGTCGTCGCATTCGGCATCCAGCTTGCAGCAGCCCACCACCGGCGTGCCCGCTTCGCAAGCCCCGGACTGGCAGCTCTCGTTTCCATTACAGACCAGACCATCTAGACAGGCCGTCCCGTCCGGCTCGTTGTTCGACTGGCACAACCCCAGGCCATCGCAGGTGTCCGGGTTGTCGCAGTTCGTGTCGGCTGGATTGCCGCAGGCTGTTCCCGCTGCCAAATCTGGCGCGGACTGACAGATCCCATTCTGGCAGGTCTCCTCGCCGTTGCAGAAGATACCATCGGGGCAAACTGTCCCATTCAGTTCGACATTGCTAAGGCAGGTGCCTGCCCCGTTACAGGTATCCGCGTGATCGCAGAATGTCTCTGTTGGGTCGCCACAGCCTGTTCCAGCCGTCAGATTCACGTTTTGACAGCCCAGCAGTGGATCACAACTGTCTGACGTGCAGTCGTTAGAATCATCACAGTCAAGTGGCGTGCCAACCTGGCAATCCAAAACAGCATCGCAGGTTTCCAATCCATTGCAGACGTCGGCGTCATCGCAGAACGAGTCGTCAGTTAGGTTGTCGCATGAAGTTGTGCCCTCGTCGCAGGTGTCAATGGTACAGGCCACTGCGTCGTCACATGGCGCGACACCCGGTTGACAACCGAGCAGTGAATCACATGTTTCCGCACCGTCGCAGAATATCGAATTATCACAGACGGCATTGATCGGCGTATGCGAACATTCGTCAAGCGTTTCATTGCACGAGTCACCCGTACACGCAATTCCATCGTCGCATGGGTCCGTGCCAGCCTGACATCCCAATACGGCATCGCACGATTCCACACCGTTGCAGAACAATCCGTCGTCACAGGTCAGCGGATTGCCGACTTGACAGGTATTAAGTACGCAAGTTTCAAGTCCGTCGCACACATCGCCGTTGTCACAGTCCGCGTCCAGCTTGCAGCAGCCCGCCACCGGCGTCCCCGCCTGACACACACCCGCCAGGCAGGTCTCGTCCCCGTCGCAGACCACGCCGTTGGCACAGGCCGTCCCGTCCAACTCGTTGTTCGTCTGGCACAGCCCCAGACCATCGCAGGTGTCGGGGTTATCACAGTTCGTGTCCGCCCCGCTCCCGCAGGCCGTCCCCGACGCCAGGTCCACGTTCTGGCAGCCCAGCAGCGGATCGCAACCGTCCCCCGTGCAGTCATTCGAATCGTCGCAGTTCAACGCCGTACCCGGCTGACACGTGTTCGTCCCCAGGTCGCACGTTTCCAACCCGTTGCACACCGAACCGTCGTCGCATTCCGCGTCCAGCTTGCAGCAGCCCGGCGGGGGCGTGCCGGGCGTGCACACGGCGGAAACACATGTTTCCTCGCCGTTACAGGTGATTCCGTCGGAACACGACGTTCCATCGGATTCGACGTTTTGCTGGCAAACGCCAAGACCGTCACATGTATCCGCGTGATCACAGACACTTTCCGCCGAATTCCCGCAAGACGTTCCCGACGCCAGGTCCACGTTCTGGCAGCCCAGCAGCGGATCGCAACTGTCTCCGGTGCAGTCGTTGAAATCATTACAATTCAGTGCCGTTCCCAGCACACAAGTGTTCGTACCCAGATCACACGTTTCCAATCCATTGCACACAGTCCCATCGTCACATTCGGCGTCCAGCTTGCAGCAGCCCGGCGGCGGAGTGCCCGGTTGGCAGTCTTGAACCGGATCACACGTTTCCACTCCCGTGCAAACCAACCCGTCATCACACTGCGCGTTGTCAGGGGTATAACTGCACGAATCCAACAACTCATTACAAACATCGATCGTGCAAGTTACGTTGTCTTTGCACGGCATTGCCCCCGATTGACAATCGCCGACGGAATGACACGTCTCCTCGCCGTCGCAATACAGTCCATTGTCACAGAATTCATTAATCGGCGTATTGGTGCATTGATCAATCGTCTCGTTACATGTGTCACCAGTACATGCCACGCCGTCATTACACGGATTCATCCCAAGCTGACAGCCGAGTGTAGCGCTGCAAGTTTCGAGGCCATTGCAGAACAATCCATCATTGCAGGCTGCATTCACCGGCGTAAACGTGCAGCGATCGGTATTGTCATTGCACGTATCGATGGTGCAGGCGATTCCATCCACGCAAGGCGGAGGCCCAGCCTGACACCCTACGCCGGGTGTGCAATTCTCGACACCATTGCAAAACAAGCCGTCGTCACAAAACACGCTGCTGGGTGTGTGGTCACAGACGTCTGTGGCCTCGTTGCAAGTGTCAATGGTACAGGCGATGCTGTCATCACAATTAGTAGGCACGCCGGATTGGCAGGTGTTCGTACCCAAATCGCATGTTTCAACACCCGTGCAAAACTGCCCGTCGTCGCAATCCGCGTCGACGAGGCAGTTCACGCACACGTCATTAACTTCGTCACAGACAATCGTCGGACCACCACACGGAATGACACCGGGCTGACACGTGTTGCTGCCCAGGTCGCACGTTTCCAGCCCGTTGCAGAACGAACCGTCGTCGCATTCCGCGTCCAGCTTGCAGCAGCCCGCCACCGGCGTCCCCGCCTGACACACACCCGCCAGGCAGGTCTCGTCCCCGTCGCAGACCACCCCGTTGGCACAGGCCGTCCCGTCCAACTCGTTGTTCG
>CAYRHJ010000004.1:0-140064 GCA_964424105.1 uncultured Phycisphaeraceae bacterium
TTTCAGAGCCGCGACCCTGGACGCGACCAAGGCGGGAGCGTCCAGTATGGCAAGCGGGCGAGGCAGTCCATGGCACGCGAACCGCGCCGCTACCTCCAGAAACCATCTGTTCAGGGAGCGGTCCCCATCCAGCGCAATCCCTGCCAGCGTGGCCCGTCATTCTGGCGAAAGCACGCATCCGTCATTCCGGCGAAAGCACGCATCCGTCATTCCGGCGCAAGCCGGAATCCAGAAGAACGATACCTGGACTCCGGCGTGCGCCGGAGTGACGATCGGGACGATCCCGCGCGCGTTGGCCGTCATTCCGGCGAAAGCCGGAATCCAGTACGCAATTCGTGCCTGCCTGTCGGCGGACACGGCCGCCCGCTTGCGAGGGCGTAACGGGCGCCCGACGATCAAAAGACCCGGTGGGTAGGACCGCCCAACTTGACGCAGGCGACCCCCGCGATACGATCAAGGGTCCGCAATGACGGCATTCAGGATGTCAGGCGACGTCGCCGGGAATTCAATACGAATATGGTATCGCTACCGATACTAGAGGCCCCCTTCGAACAGCAGCGCCGCAGGCTGCCGCCTTGGCTGAAGCGACCCCTGCCCGGTGGCGGCACTTTCGCCCACACCAAGCAGGTCGTAGCCCACAGCGGTGTCGCCACCGTCTGCCAGGAAGCACGATGCCCAAACCTGACGGAATGCTGGGCCAAGCGCCACGCGACGTTCATGATTCTGGGGGATCGCTGCACGCGCAGATGTCACTTCTGCGCGGTTCAGACTGCCAAACCATTCGCGCTCGCTGAGGATGAGCCTGAACGCTTGGCCGAGGCGGTGGCAGCACTGCGTTTGTCCCACGTCGTGGTAACCGCGGTGGCCCGGGATGATCTTCCCGACGAGGGGGCCACCCATTTCGCCCGCTGCGTGCGGGCCATTCATTCCCGTAGCCCCGGCACGACGGTGGAGGTACTCCCCGCCGACTTTCATGGCCGACGAGATTGCATCGAAACGCTCTGCGACGCCAAGCCGGATATCTACAACCACAACATCGAGACCGTATCGCGCCTTTCACCCATGGTCAGACCCCAAGCGCGTTACCGGCGTTCGTTAGAAGTCCTGCGAACCGCCAAGGCGTTATCAACCCGCGTCATCACAAAATCGGGCATCATGGTGGGATTGGGCGAATCGCACGACGAATTGTTGCACACGTTTCAAGACCTTCGCAACGCGGGTTGCGACGTCTTGACCATCGGCCAATACCTGCAACCGTCAGCCGCTCAACTGCCCGTTTTCAGGTTTTACTCGCCCGAGGAATTCGCTGATCTAGGCCAAGCAGCCCGGCAAATCGGTTTTATAAGCGTCGCCTCCGGTCCGTTCGTTCGCAGCAGCTACAACGCCGCCGATGTTTTCGAAGAAGCCCTGCGACGTAAGCCGACGGATGCTCGCACGTGAACTGCCGACTATCAATCCAAGAAAACTTCGCCTGTAAATCCGTATTGTGTTCAAACTTCATTTTCGCCACATTTGCTTTTCAAGGCGCGACAGGCTTCGATATTTCGCATCCTGTTGTCCCTGTAACGGGCGCCGTATTGGAAATCCTGGCCAATGTCGATTTTTGAGGTTAAACATCAGGACCGCGCCCAACGCCTGATTCAGCGGGCACTGGCCACCGGGCGACTGCCACACGCGCTCGTTTTGTGCGGGCCGGAGGGTGTTGGCCGGGAGATGTTCGCCAAGCGCTTTGCGCGATTGCTACTTTGCGGAAATCGTGTCGCTGTAAAAACTACATTCACAGGCGAAATTGGTGAGACATACCTAGATAGCTGTGACCGGTGTCGGTCTTGTCTTGCGGCGATGCACGAAATTCATCCTGACTTGCACGTCGTGCGTCGGGAGTTGAAATCGTCGCATCCCGATTCGTTGGTTCGTAAACGTAAGGGGATTGATCTTGGTGTTGAAGTCATACGTGAATTTTTGATCAAACACGTGGGAACGGCACCGACGCTTGGGCGGGCCAAGGTTTTCATCGTGCGTGAAGCCGAGCGCATGAACTCCGCCGCGCAGAACGCGCTCTTGAAATCGCTGGAAGAGCCTCCGCCCACGACTTTTCTGTTGCTCCTAGCCAAGTCATCGGACGACCTGCTGCCAACGGTTCGTTCCAGATGTCAGATGATTCCATTTGGGCCATTGCCGACGAACTTCGTTCTTGAACGCCTCGGCTTGGATAACGGCGGGGGATCAATCAGTGACGAAGCCTGTCAACTCTACGCGGAATGTTCGGTGGGGAGTTTGGGCTTGGCTTGCCGCTTGCGCGAGGATGGATTGTTCGACCATTTTCGTGGGATGGCGGCCCTGATGGAATCGTTGCCGACGATTGAAATGCCCGGCTCGGCCAAGCCGATTCTGGACGGCGCCAAGCAACTCGCCGACGCCTTCAAAGCGCGTGACACGGAAATGTCCGACAGCGAGGCCCAGCGGCTCGGCATCCGCGCACAATTGACGTTGGCCGGCGTTTGGCTTCGCCGAGTTCTTCACCGATTGGCTCGGGAGTCGGATGTTCAATCGATCTATGATTCGCCGCCCGCATCGGTTTTGAAACGGTGGACGAATCGGCAAGTGGCAGACGCGATTGCAGAAATCGCCGCCACCGAGCGCCGACTGGATTCGAACACCAATCCACAGCTATGTGTCGAATCCTTGCTCATTCGCTGGAGCCGACTCTGCGGAGGGTGACTCCGGTCGAAGCCAGGGCATCCACGATCGCACTCGTCGACCCGCCTGTTCGAGCAGCCCGTCGGCCTCTCGCGCCCGATCGCGACTCAACTGTTCCATCCCGCCGTGACGACTCTGTTCCATCCACTCCCTGGCGAACGAGCCATCGGTGATTTCGGCCAGAATCGACTTCATTTCCGATTGGATTCGCGGATCGACGATGCGGGGGCCTCGCGTCATGCCGCCGAACTCGGCGGTGTTGGAAATGCACCGGCGCATGTGCGACAGTCCGCCCTGGTAGACCAGGTCGACGACCTGTTTCAGTTCGTGGATGCATTCCATGTAGGCCAATTCGGGGGCGAATCCCGCGTCCACCAGCGTGGCAAAAGCGTGCTTCATCAAGTCGACCACGCCACCGCACAGGACCACTTGCTCGCCGAACAAATCAGAATCGGTTTCGTCGGTGAAGGTGGTTTGAATCATGGCTGCGCGATGGGCACCGATGCCCGCTGCCCATGCCCATGCGCGGGCGAGTGCTTGGCCGGCGTCTTGCTCGACGGCCAACAAGACCGGCAGGCCGCGACCCTGTACGTATAGGCTGCGTAGCAAGGAGCCGGGTCCCTTCGGGGCGACCATGATGACGTCCACGCCCGTTGGCGGCACGATGAATCGATAGCGGATGTTGAACCCGTGCACGAAACCCAGGGATTGGCCGGAACGAATCACGGACGCGATTTCTGCTTGATAGATCGTCGCGGCACTTTCATCGGGTAGCGTCAAGATGATCAGGTCGGCCTGTTGACACGCGTCGGCGACGCGTTCGGGCTTGAAGCCGTCCGCGATGGCGCGATCGTAGTTGGGACTGCCGGGCCGTTGGGCGACGATGACGTCGGCGCCCGAATCGCGGAGATTGAGCGCGTGGGCGTGCCCTTGATTGCCGTAACCGATCACGGCCACCGGTCGCTTGGCTAGGATGGAAAAGTCCGCGTCTTTGTTGTCAAGCTGATGAACTGTCACGATGTGATCCTCTGCATTGTCGGTTCGATCGAATGAACGGTCAGCGGTCCGGTCACGATGATAGCCGGTTCGTGCAAGTTTCGCATTGATTGCCGGCGCCGGTCAAGCGAAACCGGTGTTTCGTTACGCTCTTGCCGCTAATAGAGCTGAAGATTGCGGCACGCCAATCGTCGCGATGTTGAAACCGGAGTTGGCTTGCGTGTTTGAAATTCTCCGATCATCGAGCAAGAGAAATTGACAGGATTTACAAGATTGACAGGATGAATCCGGGCCGGTCGGTGGTCGGCGCGCTTATAAGACCCGCGACATTCGGCCACACGCTGTGGTCATCGACTCCCCCACCTCCAAAGGAGGTGGGCCACCCGGCGGAATGACGTAACGCGCCGGACCGCTCGCTTTGCGCTCGCGGCTCTGTTAAGAGGCGGATGAAGCCCGCGCTGGGAACTCTGGATTCCGGCTTGCGCCGGAATGACGTAACGCGCCGGACCGCTCGCTTCGCGCTCGCGGCTCGTTAACGACTTGGTCGCGGGTCGTAAATGACTTGGTCGCGGGTCGTAGAACGGGATGATGCACGAAGACGGGTCCATCGCTGGAGTGCGACCTATCGTTCGAAAAGTGATCGTCCGGTCATTTCGGCAGGTTGGGGCAAATCCATCATTTCAAGTAGTGTGGGGCCGACGTCGGCCAAGGCGCCGCCGGTGCGGAGTTTTCGATTTCGCCAGGCTTGTCCGACGACGATCAGCTCGACGTCGTAGGTGGTGTGGGCGGTGTGCGGCTGATTGGTTTGGGGGTCGATCATCTGTTCACAATTGCCGTGGTCGGCGGTGACGATCAACGCCCCCCCGGCGCCTAGGGTGGCGTCGACGATTCTGCCCACGCCGACATCGACGGTTTCGACTGCGTGAATGGCGGCTTGGAGGTTTCCCGTGTGACCGACCATGTCACCGTTGGCGAAGTTCACGATGATGACGTCGTATTCGTGGGATTGGATGGCTTGCACGACCTGGTCGGTGACTTCGCGTGCGGACATTTCGGGCTTTTGGTCGTAGGTGGGAACGTCGCGCGGGGAGGGGACGAGGATTCGATCTTCGCCGGGAAATGGTTCCTCCCGATAGTCGTTGAAGAAGTAGGTAACGTGCGGGTATTTCTCGGTCTCGGCGCAGCGGAGCTGTTTCAGCCCTCGGTCGCTGATGAGTTGGCCGAAGATGTTGATCAACTTATCGGGCTTGGGAATGATGACCCGGACGGGCAGCCCCTCCTCGTAGCTGGTTATGGTCGCGAAGAACAGGTCGAGCTTCGGACCGCGGTCAAAACCATGGGTCACCGATGATCCATCTTGGCTGGAATCAGCCTGGTAAGGGAATTCATCATAACAGAAGGCCTTGACAAGCTCCCGTGGACGGTCGCCACGGAAGTTGAAAAAGATAACGCCGTCACCGTTCTTGATGACGGTTGGCTCGGCGGCGTTGTGCGGCGTGACAAGGGTCGGCGTGATGAACTCGTCACCCTCGCGGCTGTCGTCGGTCGGATTGTCATAGTATTGTTGGAAGGCATCGGTCGCGGAGTTGACACGGCGGCCTTTTGCGGCGGTCAGCAAGTCGTAGGCGAGCTGGACGCGGTCCCAGCGGGAGTCGCGATCCATGGCGTAATATCGACCGATTACGGACGCGACCCGACCGACGCCGAGTTCGATCATTTTGGCTTGGATTTGGGCGATGATGTCGATTCCGCTGAACGGCGGGGTGTCACGTCCGTCGGCGAAGACGTGCAGGTAGATGCGTTTACCGTCGAAATCGATGCGGCGGGCGAATTCGAGCAGGCCGACGAGGTGCTCGATGCTGCTGTGCACGCCGGCGTCGCTGCACAGACCCATGATATGGACGTTTCCGCCGGATTGGATGGCGTGTTGGAAAGTCTGGTGCAGGATGGGGTTTTTGAAAAAGGTGCCGTCTCGAATTAGACGAGTGATTCGCATGATCTCCTGATTGACGATGCGACCTGCGCCGAGGTTTTGGTGGCCTACCTCGCTGTTTCCCATGACGCCGTCCGGCAGACCGACCTTGGGGCCATGGGTGCAGATTTGGACGTGCGGGTAATTTGACATCAATGCTTGATCAACGGGGGGGTGGGCGAGGTGGACGGCGTTGGCGTGGTTCCATTGGGGGTAGGGGTTGGCTCCCCAGCCATCACGGATGACGAGGACGACGGGGCGCGGATGGATCGCGGTCATGGCCGGATGTCCAAGCGGTTGGGGGTTGCGTTTCGCATTGGAGCCAGCTTAACAGGCAACGTCCGTCGAACCAACCGGATGGAAGGGGGATTTGCTGACCGGGTCCGGATCATTCATGAACGTCTGGCGGTCGCGAGCGTAACCATGTGAAACACAAGGCTTAATCAGCGTTTCCGCAAGCAGGCGGATTTGACAGGGCGTCGAATCGTCCGTGTGCGGTTTCAGGGATGATTCGTCTGCCAAAGACCGCTCCCTGAACATTTGTTTTCTGGAGGTAGTGGCGCGGTTCGGGTGCCATGCACTGCCTCGCCCGCTTGCCATACTGGACGCTCCCGCCTTGGTCGCGTCCAGGGTCGCGGCTCTGAAATTGTTAGGCGTTCTTAATCGTCGGGCGAGTGTTTGGCTTTCGCAAATGGATGGCTGGGAATGGCGTACTGGATTCCGGCTTTCGCCGGAATGACGGAATGGGGTACTGGATTCCGGCTTTCGCCGGAATGACGTACTGGATTCCGGCTTTCGCCGGAATGACGCATGCGGGCGGTCGGGACGCTTTCGGTGGTGAACGTGTATAATTGGTTGTTGGGATTTGTGGCTGTGGTCGGCGGGCAGGGGCCCGTTGGTGGGATCGGGGCGGCGGGCAGGGGCCTGTTGGTGGGATCGGGGCGGCGAGGCGGTTGCATTGATGGATGATGGAGCGGCGGGTTCTTTTTGGGAATATTGAATGACGGATGCCATAGTCATTGAATCGGTTTGCAAGCGTTACGGCGATAAGGTGGCGGTCAACGGATTGTCGCTGAACGTGCGTGCGGGGGAGTTGTTCGCGTTTCTGGGTCCGAATGGGGCGGGCAAGACGACCACGATCAAGATGATGGTCGGGTTGTTGATTCCGAATGAAGGCGTGGTTCGGGTGTGCGGTTATCCCATGGGAACGGATGGGATGCAGGCGAAGGCGCAGATGGCGTACGTTCCGGATCAGCCGTTTCTGTACGACAAGTTGACGGGCCGGGAGTTTTTGCACTTCGTGGCTGAAATGTACCGCATGGACCGAAAGCGTCGGGATGACACGATGCGGGAGCTGGTCGATCGGCTGGACATCGCGTCGTTCATGGATCAGCTATGCGGGACGTATTCCCACGGGATGAAGCAGCGGGTGGTGGTGGCGGCTGCGTTGTTGCATGAGCCGCGGGTTTTGGTGATTGATGAGCCGATGGTGGGGCTTGATCCGCGGACGGTTCGGCGGGTGAAGGACTTGTTTCAGGAGATCACGCGTCGGGGCGGCACGGTGTTCATGAGCACGCACACGCTGGAGGTGGCGGAGGCGATGGCGGACCGCATCGGGATCATTCATCAGGGGAATCTGATCGCGGTGGGAACGTTGGACGAGTTGCGGTCGCGGGCGACTCGCCAGCATTCGCTGGAAAGCATATTTCTGGAACTGACCGAGGGTGAGGGTGAGGGCGATGGGATCGAACGCTGACCCGCCGTTTGTGCCGGTGGGCCTGCTGGTGTTGGTCCGCGTTCGGGCGCGGGCGTTGATGAATCACGCGCGGGACGTGGTGCGTGAAGCGCCGGTGAAAGTTCTGGCGACGGCGGCGTTCATTACGATCATCTGGTTCGCGCTGTTCATGCTTTTCTGGCAGGTGTTTCGTTATTTTCAGATGTCGTTGCTGCAATCGGTGGTGGCGATTCCGCTGATTTTTCATTTCTTTTTCGTGGCCTTGCTGGTGTTGCTGACGCTGTCGAACGCGATCCTGGTCTATGGGGCGTTGTTCAGGAACGAAGAGGCCGCCTATCTGTTGTGTTCGCCGATGGATCTGCGCAGCACGGTGGCGGTGAAGTATTTGGAGAGTTTGTTTTTTTCCAGTTGGTCGCTGTTGCTGTTGGGCTTGCCGCTGATGATGGCCATCGCCCGCGTCGAACAGGAAACGTGGTTTTTCTACCCGTATTACGTGCTGATGTTTTTGGCATTCATACCGATCCCCGGCGCGTTGGGGTTGTTGGGTGCGTGGAGCGTGGCCCGATTCGTGCCGCGTTCGATTCGAAAGCTGCTGGTGACGAGCGCAGCCTTGATCCTGTTGTTGGGGGCGTTGTGGGGGCTTCGTTCCGTTCGGACGTTTTACGGGATGCGCGACGAATGGATCGACGATTTTTTTGAGCGGCTGTCGCTGGTGCAGTTAAGTGTTCTGCCAAGTACCTGGGTGACGCGTGGGATCGAGGCGGCGTATAACGATCATCGCGACGACGCGCTTCGCTACCTGGTGATCACGGTGGCCAACGCGTTGTTTTTGAGCTGGTTCGCGGTGCACCTGGTGGCGTGGCGATTTTTGCCGGCCTACGATCGCGCGGGGATGATGGACCCGCGATCAGCCCCATCGACGTCGCGGAACGAGGTGGGGTTTCTGCGACCTTTTCTGTTCTTCCTTCCACATCACGTGCGAATTATCGCGGCGAAAGATTGGCGTCAATTCGTACGCGATCCGATGCAATGGTCGCAGTTGGCCATCTTGTTCGGATTGATGGGCTTGTATCTGCTGAACATGCCCCGTGTGGACATCGACGACACGGTGGGCAATTGGCGGGAGGTGGTGCCGTACTTGAATCTGACGGCGGTTAGTTTCATTCTGGCGACGTTCACCAGCCGCTTCGTGTTTCCCATGGTCTCGCTGGAGGGGCGGCAGTTTTGGCTGCTGGGCCTGCTGCCGGTTTCGCGGAGTTGGATTCTGGTGGCGAAATGCACGTTTGCGTTTGCGGTTACTTTCGCGGTGGCGGCTGCGGTCATGTTGTTGGCGGCCTACATTTTGCGTTTGGATGGCGTAACGATTGTGTGGCAGTTGTTGATCACGGGTTCGGTGTGTTATGGATTATCGGGATTGGCTGTGGGAATCGGCGCGCGTTTGCCGGTGTTGGGCGAATCGAATCCGGCGCGAATCGCCAATGGGCTGGGCGGCACGATCAACTTGATCGCTTCGGTGGGGCTGATCTTCTGCATGCTGTCGGGGGTGGCGGCGGCGACGTTTTATCTGGACGGGCGATCCATTCGATTGGCCGGCGTGCCGGCGGTTTGGATGGTGCGCCTGGTCGTGGTTCTGTTCGGATTGGCTGCGGGCACTGTGGCGATGGCGATGGGCTCCCGGCATCTGAAAAGAATGGAACTGTAGGGATTGGATGCAGACATCATTGATGGCCTGGGTCGTTATGGGTCGTGGTTTGTATCGGATTGGGCGCCTACCGTTGTGTGGAGGGGGAAAGCGTTCATGTCCGAAAAGCAGCCCATCAAATTCGTGTCCGGTAAATTATCCGACGAGGCGAATCCGCGCCCGCGGGCGACCATGGATGACTGGGAGCGCCAGCAAGTGTTCCGGGAAATGGTGGTCTCGCTCTTGCGAAACGGACCGCTGAGCCATCGAAGACGGCGGCAAATCATTCAATATGCGGCGGCGCTGAACATTACCCCCGTTCTGGCGGGTCGATTGATTGACGAAGCCCACCGTTCGTGTCCTGTCCCCATTCAGAATCGGAAGCGGGCATTCCTATCACACGTTTGGGCTGACGAGCGCTCCACGCGCTCCGTGCCGGCGTTTCTTGCACTACTTGCGATCGCGATCGTCGTGATGGTGGTAAGCGCTTCGTAGCCACGCAAGCAGGACGCCCGAACGGCTGGACCAGAGCGCAGCCGGCCCGTATTGCCGTTTATTCATCGACGGTGCGGGGATCGATCCGCGTTGTTGAACGGTTCGGGTCTTTTCGCAGACAGCGCCTGGACGAAGCGGTCTTCGAGCGGACGTCCCATGCGTTCGGCGATGCGGACGTGGCGCCAGGCCGTCTCGTATTCACCCTGTTGATACAGCGCAATGGCCAAGTTGTGATGGGCGTCGGCGAAATCCGGCATGATTCGGACGGCCTGCGTCAGATGTTCGACGGCCTGATGCGCTTGACGGGAATCCAACCATAACGTCCCTAGATTATAGTGTGCGTTGGCGTGTTGGGGGTCGGCTTGGACGGCTTGTTGAAACGCAGCGATCGCGGCTGGGCGGTCACCGGCTGCTTGACGAATCGTTCCCAAAATGAACGCGGCAGGGGCATTGTCTGGGGCCAGGCGAACGGCTGATTCCAATGCGTCGGCTGCGGCGTGGTGCATTTTCGCGTGATAGAGCAATAGGCCTAGTTTGAATTGCGACGCGTCATCATCCGGGTCAAGGGCGACGGCTTGTCGCAGCAGACGTATGGCCTGGGTGACGGCAGGCTCGGTAGACGTCTCGGTCGGCGAATCTGCGTCCGCCGCTGGGGACGTCCGGCCGCCCGATTCGGCCTCTCGCAGCAGCAGTTCGGCAAGTTGCCGGTAGTCCGATGCGAAGGGGCTGCCGCGATCCACGGCGGATTGGAAGTGGATGTTTGCGTCTTCGTCGCGGTTGGATTGGACCAGGACTTCGCCGAGTGCGAGATGGGCATCCTTCTGAAATGGCTCGATATCCAGGGCTGATCGGAACGACCGCACGGCTTGATCGATGTTACCTTGCTGGACGAGAAAATGTCCGATGGCGTAGTGTTCATAGGAATGGTTGGGCGAGATATCCAGTCCTCGGCGAATGGAGGCGATGGCATCTTCCAGCCGATGCAGCCCCGCGTAGGCGTATCCGAGATTAAAATGCGTTTCGAAGAACGACGGACGTATGTCTAACGCCCGCTGAAGGTGAATGACGGCGTCCGCGTATTGATCGTCTTCCAACAGAATCACGCCGAGATTATTGTGGGGCAGCCAGGCGTCAGGGTTCTTGGCCAAACTGTCGCGCCACAACGATTCGGAGCTTTGAAAGATCCCGGCGCGGGTCCAGGTCATGGCGCCCAGTGATCCCAACGCGATGACGCAGAAAAACGTGATCGCCGATCGGCTGGTCGATTGAGCTTGTGCCCGGGCTAGCGCGATGATGGCGGCCAGCGCGGCGATAGGAACCAGGCTGGCTAGATACTGAAAATGATCCTGCACGAACGAGTAGCGCATGAAAAAGACGTTGAAGAATCCGAGCGCTGGGAACAGCAAAATGACGTAGGCTGCAATGACGCTGACCGGCACAGAACCGATGCGGCCACGCGCGAGGTAAAATACGATTGTCACGATGGCGAGGGCGAGGGCTGGCGCGATCAACTCCCACGCGTTGCCGTCCAGCGACCACCGCGGATAGACGAACATGAGGTTCGCGGGCCAAATGAGCTTCCACGCATCAAACCACACGGCACGGCCGGCGATGGCTATGCGTTGCAGCCAAGACAGGTCCCATGATTCGCCTTGGGCGCCCGCGTGGTGGACTTCCAGCCAGGCCGTCATGCCGCCGGCAAGCCCGCCCAGAACCAGGAACGGGATCAACGTCGCAATCCAGCCCCGTTTCATGGAACTGTTTCGCCAACACCACACGACGAGCCAAGCTAACGGCAGAACGCAGGTCGCCGTCTTGCTTAGCAACGCAGCCAGGAAAGTCAGCAGCGCGACGAGGTAATCTCTGCGGTATGGGCCGGGCTGGAATTGGACCGATTGATCGATCTCGGTCCGTTCGCCTTGCTGCGCGAGCGCTTCAGTTTTTTCACAATCGCGGCTCGGCAGCTTGCCGACTCGATCGAAACATTCCCGCCGTTGTCTTGCTTCCATGAAACGGAAGTAGGCTTGGGTGGATAGCAAGGCAAACAAACACGAGAGCACGTTTTTTCGTTCGGTGATCCACGCGACGGATTCGGCATGAACGGGATGGACGGCGAATAGGGCCGCCGCCCACCATCCACCGGGAATCCGGATTCGTCGCAACACGTGACCCAACAAGACGGCATTGCAGGCGTGCAGGAGTACGTTGGTCAGGTGATAGCCGAAGGGATTGCGTCCCCATAGGCGAAATTCGAGCCAAAAGCTGGTAGACGTTAGCGGATAATATTGTTGATTGGTATTGGGATCGGTCCAAATCCGGGTGATTCCGACGGGAGATTGAACCGCTACGTTTTCCGTGATCCACCAGTCGTCGTCCCAGATGAAATCGCCGCGCAGAGCGGGGAGATAGCAGGTGATGACCAAACCGACGAGGCCAAGGTCTTTGCCGACTATTTTCCATGGAATACTGCGTTTGGCGGTCGGTGGTGATGTCATGATAGGCCACGGATTCTAGCTGACGATCGGACGGCGCCGAAATTCGACACCATGGGCGTTTTGAGCGTGGACAATTGACAGATTCGGCGAGGAAGCCATAGTCGCGTTCGCCCGAATCGGGCGATAGTGACAGGAGGCGTTTGTCCGTCCATGATTCAAGGAACAGCCGTTTTACGCGTCCGGCAGCATTTGGGGAAGTACCGCATCGATGGCCGCATCGCGGAAGGTGGCTTTGCGGCGGTGTTCAAGGCCTTCGATACGATCGCCGGTTTGCCGGTCGCACTGAAGGTGCCCAACGCGGGGGTGATGACGAAGGAGGTATTGGCAAACTTTCGTCATGAAGTCCGCCTGAATTCCAAGCTGGACCATCCGAATATTCTGCCGGTGAAGGATGCGGGATTTGTAGACGGGGTTTTTGTGATCGCCTATCCCCTGGGCGATCGAACGCTGGGCGACCGTCTGGAACGTCGCCTCTCGATGAAGTTGGCTGTGGATTTCGTGGAGCAGATGCTGGCGGCGGTGGCGTTCGCCCATACCAAGCGGGTCATGCATTGCGATATCAAACCGGAAAATTTTATACTTTTTCCGGGCAATCGCCTGCGATTGGCGGACTTCGGCATCGCCAAGATCGCCCGCCGAACCATCGAAGCCTCCGGCAGCGGAACGGTGGGATACTTGGCGCCGGAACAGGCCATGGGCAAGCCGTCGTTTCGATCGGACGTGTTCTCCCTGGGATTGATTTTGTATCGCATGTTCGCGGGTCACTTACCGGAGTGGCCTTTTGATTGGCCTCCCGCGGGTTATGACCGTTTGCGCCGCAATCTCCATCCGGACGTGATCCGTTTTCTGCAACGATCGATGCAAGTGGACCATCGCAAGCGTTTCACCGACGCGGTGCAGATGGCTGAGCAATTCAAACGACTCAAGGGGCGTCTGCAACGCTCGGTTATCTCCGTCCGGCGCCGGCGACGGAAACAAAAGACCCAACCGCAACACACCTGGCGGGCGGTGCGATTCACCGAATTCCTGCGGCGCTATCGGGGCGAATTGGAACTTCGCGACACCTGCCGCCGATGCCAGGGTCCCGTGGCTGACGCGATGAAGCAATGTCCCTGGTGCGGATGTGATCACCGCGTGATCGAGCCGTCCACCCACTGGCCCGGGCAATGCCCACGTTGTAAACGTGGGATGAAATCGGACTGGCGGTATTGCCCGTGGTGTTATGGGTCGGCTGTCCAGGAAGAATGTGCGCCGCGCTACAGCGATGGGCGCTACGTCGCCCGCTGCGACGGTGCTCGCTGTCCGGGGCGAGACCTGATGCCGTTCATGCAATACTGCCCGTGGTGTCGGCGGAAAGTGCGACGGGCATGGCCCTTGATAGGCAGCCGGGATCGCTGTCCACGATGTCGGTGGGGCGTGTGTCGTGATTATTGGGACTATTGTCCGTGGTGCAGTCGGACCCTTGGAAAGCGTTGAGTGCCATGGTCACCGACGTGGATTATTCGCCCATCGTTTACCTTGATTGCGAAATGACCGAGAGCGAATCTCACGAGGTCGCCGCGGGGCGCTGTGAAGTGTTCTCATGTCGGTGTCCGGGAAGGCAGTCGGCCAACGAGGACGCCGGCGTGATCTTGCCCTGTGGGGATGGCCGGGCGGTGTTGGCCTTGGCGGATGGGTTCGGCGGTCTTCCCGCGGGTCAACAAGCGGCGGAACTTGCGCTCAGCGCGCTGGCCGACGCGATACAATCGTCCGTGGTCGCGGGGTTCAGCATGCGCGAAGGAATCCTGAATGGCTTCGAACAGGCCAATTCCGCCGTGACATCGTTGAGCGTCGGTGCGGCGACGACGCTGATCGCGGTGGAAATCGAGGCAGGGCAATTCCGAACCTATCACGTCGGGGATTCGATGGCTCTCTCCGTCGGGCAGCGCGGGAAGATCAAGTTGCAGACGTTATCGCACTCGCCCACGGGCTATGCGGTGGAAGCGGGACTGCTTGCGGAATCCGACGCGATGTATCACGAGCATCGCCACCTGGTGTCCAACGCCGTGGGCGCGCCGGCCATGCGGATCGACGTGGGACCCACGACGGTTTTGGCGCCGCGGGACACGCTGATCCTGGGGAGCGATGGCCTGTTTGATAATCTGCACTTGGACGAGATCGTCCAGACCATTCGCAAAGGGCGGTTATCGGAATCGTCGCGTTTATTGGCGGACGGTTGTCTCCGGCGGATGACTTCACCCCAGCCCGATCATCCTTCCAAACCGGACGACTTGATTTTCATGCTCTATCGTCAGGGCGGGTGACTAACCTTCGAGCCCCTAGGTGTTTTTCGTCGTGGGGTGATTGGAATCGGTCGGGTTGGATATGGTCAAGCTGGTGGCCAGGTCGCCGCGCAGCCTGTCATGCATGCTCTCGTCGGACGGTTTCTTCCAGGCTCGCCGGATCGCGGCGATGCCTTTGGGAGGGACAGCAATGTGACACACCGGGTCGCCCGGTGTGACCACGGGCAGGGTCGTCATGCCCAACACAATTCCGTCGACCGGAGAGGCCAACGTCGTCTTTTCCTTACCGAGCAAGTTGCTGTTCGTGGCGATCGCTTGGCCCTTCTTCAATATGTCACCCGGCGCGATATGAAAGGCGAGCAACCCTCCGACGTTCGCACGAACCCACAGAGTCTCTTCGATCTCCGCTTGATAGGGCGGACTGATCCAATCCCCAACGATCATGCCCAGTTCGATCAGAACGTTGGCTACCCCCCGGACGCCGCAGCCCACCACGGATGGTTCGATCTTCCAGACTTCCCCGGCTTCGAGAATGATCGTCGGGCAGCCGGCTGCACACGCGGACCGTCGAAGCGAGCCGCGAGGCCCCTTGCCGCTTACGATCAGTTCACAGCCGAACGCCCTAGCCAGCCTGCGGGCGGCGGGGTTTTCCATGTCGGCGCGGATGTTGGGGTAATTGGTGCGGCGGACGGCGGCTGTGTGAAAATCGATGCCGTAATCGCACTGCGCGACGACGGATTGAAAGAACGCATGCGCGTAGCGTGCGGCGGGCGTGCCGTTGGGATGTCCCGGGAAACAGCGATTCAAGTCTCGTCGATCCGGAAGATATCGCTGATGCCGATCCAAACCCAGCATGTTCACCACGGGAATGAGCACCAGCGACCCGGTGATCAATTCAAACGGAGCAGCCAGGATCAGCTCGCGGACGATTCCTGTCCCGTTCAACTCGTCACCGTGAACGGCAGCGCTGACGAACAAGGTCGGCCCTGGCGCCGGCGCTCGCCAAACGGTGATGGGAATGACGACGGCGGAACCGCTGTAGCTCTCGGAAACGGGGATCTCGACGTCTCGCCGCTGGCCCAGCTCAATGGTTTTTCCTGCGATACTGATTTCGTCCCTTAGCTCGGCCATGCGGTTGTCGGCACCTCTTTTTCGATATTGCCCAGCGGTGTCGGAGGAAGTTTCTTGACTCTGCGCTTCTTTCGCGGCGGGATCAGTGATTTCATGGTCTCGAGCGGGCCGAAGCAAAGCAACCGGTCACCCACTTCGAGCAGCCGTGTGCCCTTGGGATTCGAGATGACCTTTCCATTGCGGGTCAACGTCAGCACGACCATGTCTTTATCGCGGAGATTGCTTTCCGCGAGCGTCTTGCCGCTCAATTCTGATTTATCCGGGATAGGAATTTCACCCACGCCGTAACCCCTGCTCACCGTCAAGCGCTGTCGCAGGTCCATGTCAGGAAACGTCACCCGGTCAGCAACATAGTCCACCATCGCGCCGGCAACGTCTTTCTTGGTCGCTCCCTCGATGCCTTCCAAGCCGGGCGAGGAGTTCACTTCCATGATTCGCGGTCCGTCGGCGCTTTCCAGCATATCGACGCCGGCGATCCGCAGGCCCAGGATTTGCGCGGCGCGGATGGCTGTTTCCTCATAACGCGGCTCCAATTCAACCGCCTCCGCCGATCCGCCGCGGTGGACGTTGCTGCGGAATTCCTGACCCTGGGCCACGCGGCGCATGGCTGCGACGACGGAATCGCCAATGACCAGGGCGCGAATGTCCCGACCCTTGCTCTCCGCCACGAATTTCTGAATCAGCACGTTCTGCTTGGCACTTTGAAGCGTTTCGATGATGGCCGACGCGACGTTTTCTGTTTCCGCGAGGATGACACCGACTCCCTGCGTCCCCTCCAAAACCTTGATGACCACCGGCGCGCCCCCCACGCGGCGGATGGCCGGCAAGACGTCTTCCTTCTTGCGAACAAACGCGGTGGACGGAATGCCTACGTCGTGACGACTCAGGATTTGAAGACTTCTGAGTTTATCGCGCGAGTGACTGATCCCCAAGGCGGAATTGGCACAATACACGCCCATCTGCTCGAATTGCCGCACCACGGCTGTGCCAAAATAGGTGATCGATGCCCCGATGCGCGGGATGACCGCATCATAATTTGGAATCGGCTTTCCGCGGAAAAATAGGTCCGGTGATTCTTTTTCCAGGGAAATGGAAAACCCAAGCGTGTCCAACATGGACACGGAGTGTCCGCGCTGCTTGGCGGCCTCCCGCAACCGGCGCGAGCTGTAGCACTTGGGCTGTCTCGTCAGGATTGCGATTTTCATACTTCCGTCTCCCCTTGAAAATCAGCGCCGGATTTTTTTCTTGTGAACATGTTTGCGGGTCACATCGACGACGAATCCTTCCAGCGCTCGGCGCCCCAATAACATTCGACAGCTCATGCGCTCCCGCCGAACCAGACTCATCTCGATACGCCGTCGATGTTTCCCGATGCGAACCATCGTCGAAACGACGTATCGTTCCTGTTGATGCCCCGTGCTGGAACGAACGCGCGTGATCCGCCGCAATTCGGCTTCGACGTGCACGCGGTCACCGGGATCGCCGCGGCGAGTCACCACGTAAAACTGTACGTGATTCTCGTTGACGCGGTGCACGCCTTCTACGTGGATGGCGCTGGTGCGCGCGCCGGTATCGATCTTCGCCTCCACGTTGGCGATTCCCCATTCCGGAAGGGACACGTGTTCCTGTCTGCCAATGACCGGCTTGTGCACCCTTTTGACAGTCCTCCAATCGTTGCGATCCAAGTTCCCTGATCAGGGACCTCGACCCTGCGAATCGCACAAATCACGCGATTGCACCAACGAGAGTTCACATCGACTGATTTCGTGGCGACGCATCCATTCTCTTCGAATTTCGACGAAATGACAAGATGCGGGCCGGCGGGTGTTGCATCCAGGCTTGCCGATCGCTTAGTGTCTTACCCACCATGCGTGTCGAAACAAGAAAGCTGATCCGTGTGAAATTCTCGCTCCTCCTCGGTTGGAGCCTCGCGGGATGCGCCGAGCAGACCACCCGATTTCACATCGTGGATTATCGTGATGCCCAACAAGTCGAACGATATTCCCAATCTTTCGACCAGTGCTACTATCGCCACGATCCCGCCGGAAATCTGGACGTCGTGATTCGGCGGTCTGCCAAATCGGATGACGGACAGCCGGTGACGCAGTTGATTCACATGCGCACGTTCTGGAGAGTTCAGCCGGGGCGGACGTACGCGGAGTCGTCGATGATCAACGCCACCGTCAGCTATCTGATTTCCAGTTGGTCGGTTGGGGCAGCATTTGAAGGCAGCGGTTTCCTTTCATTCAAGACCAACCGCCGCCGCGATCGCATCGACGGGCGACTGGAATTGTCGTTCTTGACGCCCCAACGTCGACTCGGTCAAGCCGACAAGCTCTTCGAAAGGGCGGAACTCAGTGGCGAATTCTCCGCGGAATTGGACGAGGCCAAGGTCGTTTCAATCCTGAATGAAATGACCAGGCTCTTCGGGCCGCTGCCGGATTACATCCCGCCTGCGACCGATCCTGACTACTAACGGCTCCGCGGCGAACGACGCCTTGGGGGTTCGGAATCAAAACCCAAAACCTCGTTCACGTTCGACAGCGTCGCGCGAAGAGCCACACCAACATGCCCAAAACACCCACGGCGGCCAGCGAAGGCAGCACCGCGTGCCATTCATGTCCGATCTGGAAGGGTAATGCCGGGCGTTCTTCGTGGCTGAACGATCGAGCAAACACCACCGCCGCGATCACGACGGCAAACAGCCCCTCGCCACCGACCAGCCCCGATCCGAACAAGATGCCGTTCTCGCGACGCGACGCCTTTTCCTCGTTTGAACGCCCCCGCCGTTCAACCCACCATCGCAAGGCTCCGCCCAGAAAAACCGGCGTCATCGTCGTTACCGGCAAATAAACTCCCACCGCGAATGGCAAAGAGGGAATGCGAAGTATTTCAGCGATGACCGCAATCCCGGCCCCGATTCCAACAAGCAGCCACGGCAGTTTGGCCTGAAGCACGCCCTCGATGACCAATTTCATCAACGTCGCTTGCGGTGCCGGAAGTTCGGTACTCCCGAAACCAAATGTGTGATCCAGCAACAACACAGCCATGCACACGAAAGTGGCCGACGTGAGCACACCGATCAATTCGCCCACTTGTTGATGGCGAGGCGTGGCGCCCAACAGGAATCCGGTTTTCAGATCCTGCGACGTGTCGCCTGAAATGGATGCGGCGATGGCCACCACGCACCCCACCGTCAATGCGGCGGCCATCCCGGTCGCGTCCGTCCAACCCATCATGCGAAAGACAACAGACGTCCCCAACAGCGACGCGATGGTCATGCCGCTCGTCGGGTTGGACGTCACGCCCACCAGGCCGACGATACGAGAGGCCACGGTCACGAAAAAGAATGAAAAAATCACCACCAGGACCGAGGCACACGCCCGAATCGGAAAACTGCTGATTTCACCGAAGATTTGCGGGATAAGCATCATGGCTAGCGCGATGGTCAGCGCGCCAATTCCCACGACTCGGAGCGGCAGATCACGATCCGTCCGCGGTTCGTCACCGCTTTGGCCCCCCATGCGGTCCTTGAGCTGCCTTGCACCGATTCGAAAGCTCTGCACCATGACCGGAATGCTACGAATCAGGGTAATCAGACCGGCCGTCGCCACCGCACCAGCGCCGATATATCGAACATAACGATTCCACAGGTCGCCGGCTGACATGTCACGAATCAAGTGCACGATTTCCGGGTAGAACGGTTCGGTCCGATCCGCCCCGATCATGGCCATAGCGGGAATGATCACCAACGACGACAACAACCCGCCTCCTACCATGACCGACGCAATCCGGGGACCGAGGATGAACCCCACACCGAACAACGCCGACGACAGCTCCAAGCCAAGATGAGCTTTCGGCAGACCGGGAATGGCCATGCCGACCTTGTCCGGCAAGATTCTAAGCCAGCCGAAGACAAACTTGAAAACCGCCCCCACGCCGATGGCCAGGAATACATGACGCGCCTTGGCGCCGCCGACTTCGCTCGCCACCAGCACTTCCGCACAGGCGGTGCCCTCCGGATACGGCAGGTGCCCATGCTCCCGATCAATCAGAAACCTTCTTAACGGGATCATGAAGACCACGCCCAGCAGACCACCGCACATGGCCAACAAAGTCATTTGGGCGAGCGAGGGGTCCATGTTCCACATGAAAAGCGCGGGCAGCGTGAAAATAATTCCGCTGGCCACCGAGCTGGATGCGGACCCCACGGTTTGCGAGAGATTGGCTTCTAGAATGGTGCCCTGCATCCCTAGGCCACGGAACGCACGAAAAGCCGCGACCGTCATGACCGCAACTGGAATGGACGTCGAAATGGTCAACCCAGCCCGCAGGCCCAGGTATGCGTTGGCGGCGCCGAACAAGATGCCGAATAGGATGCCAGGGATGATGGCCTTGGCGGTGAACTCTGCCAAGGTGCTCGAGGATGGCACGTAAGGTTCGTACTTTTCACCGGGTGCGAGCGGTTCATAGGCCAGCGGGGGCAACCCCTGATTTTCAGCCATCGCGTCTCCCGTCAATCACTTTCCTGGGCACGCATGGTATGCCATTGGCCTCGTCCGACAAGTCCTATTGCTCTGTCAACGCCAAACCCGCGTGTTCTGGGTTGAATCGGAACCCGCGCCAAGCGTCGCGCAAAACCGCTCCCACACAGTCGCGGCTCTGTTAAGATGCAATCTGTATGACGCAATACAATAGATAATATTGAAACGTCGTCGCGTGGCATGAACGATCCATCGCGGGCGCCGGCGGTTGATCCGCCCATGAATCAAGCGACCGCGGGAAAGTAGAGCCGGAACTCAGTGCCTTGGCCTGGCTCGCTCTCGACGTCGATGTGCCCGCCGGCTTGTTCGACGATGCCGTAAACGATCGACAATCCCAGCCCCGTTCCTTTGTCGACCTGCTTGGTCGTGAAGAAAGGCTCGAAAACGCGCTGGAGCGTCGCGTCATCCATCCCCACACCCGTGTCTCGAACGCTCAACATCACGTACGAGCCGGGTTTGGCATGGGCCCAAGCGGCGACTTGCCGTTCGTTCAGTTCAACGCTCGACGTTCGAATGGTCACGATGCCGGATCCCTCGATGGCATCACGGGCGTTGAGCAGCAAGTTCAGCACGACCTGCTCAAGGAGTCCGGAGTCGATCTTACATCGCTTCAATTTCGAGTCGCAGTGCACTTCGATTTGGATATCCCGGCTGATGAGGCTGCCGAGAATCTTGTGCGTGTCACGAACCACGTCGTTTAGGCTGACGGCGTGGGCCTTCCACGTTGTCACCCGTCCGAAGGCCAGTAGTTTTTGAACGAGGGCTTTGCCTCGTTCCACGGAAGTTTGAATCAATGCGAGAGCGGATTCGACGCGTTGGTGTGCCTCTCGGCCACTCTTTCTCGAGGCAGACTGCGCCAGTTGGGTGTTCCCCAGGATGACCATCAGCAGGCTGTTGACGTCGTGCGCGACTCCCGCGGCCAACTCGCCGACCGCCTGCATTTTCTGCGCGCTTCGCAGTTGTGTTTCAAGATGTTTCTTGGCTTCTTCAGCCTGCTTTCTCGCGGTTATGTCCTGTGCGATGCCCACGACCTGATAGACGTCGCTGACCAGGTTGCAAAGCGGGTAGCCGCGATCGCGAATCCAGCGGGATTGCCCGTCGGGTCGAACGATCCGATACTCTTCGTCGTATCGCCCCGTATCCTCGATGGCCGCAATGGAAGCCTTGACGCGCTGCCGGTCGGCCTCATGAATGGCGTCCGCCCAGGCCAAGGGATTTTCATACAGGTGCTTCACCGATTGCCCCCAGATGCGTTCGTAGGCCGCGCTGGCGTACAAAATCCGTTGGTGCTTGGTGTCCGTGATCCACACCACGTCTTCAATGGTATTGGCGATCTGATCAAAGCGCACCTGCGTCTGGCGAAGGTCGTCCTCCATGTGTTTACGCTCTGTGATGTCTCGGGCGCTGACGATGACGCCGGTGACGTCGCCGTCTTCACTCACGTAGGGACTGAAAACGACGTCCATGAATCGTTCTCCACGCCCACCGAATCGCAACCAGTCTTGAAATCGCGAAGGATGGCCTGCTAAACACCGATCCAGCAGAGGCTTGATGATCCGCTTGAATATTTCGACACCGAAAAGATCGGAAATCGGGTGTCCCACGATCTGATTTGGAGGCCGGCCATGGGCGTCGGAATAGGAATGGCTTACGGCTCGATAAACGTAGTTTGCGTCTACGAAGGACATGAGGTCCGGGCTGGCAGAAACGATGTGCCGGTAGATGCTCAACTCGTCATTCGCTTTCCGTTCCGCGGTCACGTCCGAGACCATCAGGTTGACGCCGATGACGGTTCCGTCGGCCAGCTTGACGGGTAGAAAGCTGCTGGACCAGACTCCTTCGTCGCCGGCGGTCGCTCCCCGTTCGCCACGAATATCGAAATTCAATACGGGCTTTGCGGTATTGAGCGCTCGCGAGATAACCGGCATGATCTGATCGGCCAGGGCCGGAAGAACATCATCCAAGCGACGACCGATGTGCTTCTTCGGCACACAACCGGTGATCGATGCGAAGAGTTGGTTCAGACGGGCGATGCGCAGGTCGGTATCAACGAAGCACAAACCAACGGGCGCCGTGTCATACAGACTGTCGAGTTCTGCCGAGGGATGACGGGTGTCAACGGCGGGTTCTGCGCGACGCGGAGTCGGTGCGGTGCATTGACGAGGGCCGGCGGTCTTGCGCCGAGCCTTCTTGGGTGATTTAAGCGTCGACTTGAGTTTCTTGACCACGGAGCACCCCTTGAATTGCGCCCCTATTTCAAGTTGATGCGCAGACGACCCGTGCGCCGCACGCCCCTGTTCTACCTGTGCCATGCTTCCGTTAGAATGTAATCGCGGAAAGAACGAGCATCAAGTCGAGACTCGTCATGGCCCGACCCCGCTCCCATCGTGCAATTTCTTGAAACCAGACGTTTGACCAGACGATTGGTAAATCGATGATTTGCGGCCGATACTATAGATCGCGTCTCGTCATTCCTATCGATGTTTGAACGGTTAATTAACAGAGCCGCGACCCTGGACGCGACCAAGGCGGGAGCGTCCAGTATGGCAAACGAACGACGAAGTCCGTAGTGCTCGAACCGCGCCACTCCCACCCGAAAACACCTGTTCAGGGAGCGGAATTTCGCTGATTGCCGCCTCGATCGCATTAATCAAGCTATTCAATGATCAATAATTGTTATGGGGCGGGACGCGGATGATGCGAATTTCCGATTCCGCGGGCGTGCCCGGAGTGTTTGCCCGTACGACCCACGGCAACCGATTGGGGATGGTCTCGACTATGGTGGCCCGACGTTCCGAAAGCCAGTTTTGCAACGGTTCGTCGTGCACGTGAAGGTCGTCAACGATGCACGTCAGCTCACCCCGCCAACGCGGATTGTCAAAACGAAATCCCGGCGACCACACCGGCACGACGGCGTTTCCCGCTGACAGGGCCGACAAGAGATAGAACCGCATGGGGTCGCGACAGGCCAGCAACACGGGTCCATCCTTCAAATTCGATTCAGCCCAGCGTGAAGCCGCGACTCGATACCCGTCGGTCGATGCGCCCGCTGATCCGTTCAGTATCCATAGACTGCCCAGGCACGCGAATCCGGCCACCGAACAGGGAATCCAATTGCGTTTCCGGCTGATGACTCCGGTCAGCGTTCCCAGGCCACGAGCAGCCAACACCGCCACCGCCCATGCTAACGGTAGATACAGGCGGGGATAGGGCGAATACCAGGGCACAGCCGCAAGCCACACCGACGTCCAAGCCAGCAACAATCGATCGAACCGCGTCGCCCCTCGTGCGCATGAAATCATCCCCACAACGGCCAGTGGCCAAATTGGCCAGGGTGTCAACTCTGCCAGACATCGAATCAGGAAGACGTAATTTCGATATAGGTCGGCGCTCAAAAACCCACGCCGATGGGTGACGAACGATTGCAATCCGATGTCCTGTGAAATGACCAGCACGCTCGGAATCACGCACACCATCGACAGAATCGTCACGACAACCAGCCCGCCCGCGTCAAAACGCAGACCCGTCTTGTCCGCACGGTCGCGATGAATGCGATCCCCGCCATTATCTATTTCAGATTCCTGTGCCGCGACTTCGGCCGTTCGGGGAGTGGTCGTGTCCGGTCGCGGCCATTGCTGACCGGCATCGCGCGTCCGCCGTCCGTTCGTCACCAATCGTTCGATCAGCAGCGTCAATCCAATAATCACAAGCGGCATGAAACCGTGATATTTTGTGTTCCAGCACAACCCCACCGTGATTCCCGTGGCCACGAACCACCAACCAGACCCTCGACGACTCGCCAACGAGAACGACAGAATCGAAAGAACAGCCAACATCAGAAAAAGCCCGTCGGACAACACCAATCGACTGAATACGAGGTGATACGGTGTCAAGGCCAAGAACAAAGCGGCCACGACGGCCTGCAAGGAATCTCCCGTCAACAGTTTGACGAGCATGGCTGTTGCGGCCAATGTCACCATGCCGGCACACAACGGCACGAGCATCGCCACCCAATCCGCGATTCCAATTAATCGAAACGCAGCTCCTAGAACGAGAAACGGAAGCGGCGGGCCAATGATGGGGCTGAACCCGCCCTCCAGGATGGCTTGGTCGAAGGGCATGACGGCCAACGCCAACCCACCGCAGGCGTACGCTCCCTCGTCGAAGTGAACCAAGCCTCCAAGACCGAAATCGCGGGCGTGCAGCGCGACGAAGCTTAACTCCACGAGCAGCAGCGCGATGGCCAAGCCGAGTTTCAAGCCCCGCCGCCCTGTCTTCAAAGATGTTTCAATTGGCATTGCGGCTGGCATTTCACGGACGCAACATCGGCATGGGCCATGAATTGGACAACGCCATCATGGCGCACCCTCAGCCATCTCATCCATTCGTCAAAGCGATACCCATCGCGCTAAATTGTTTCGCCGCGGTTCTCGCCCAATCGCGATTGGCGGCGGGGCTGGCAGGGCTGGGGTGCAGGATTTTTCCAATCATCACCGAATCGCCATCCAAAGCCGCCGCCGCCCGTTTTTCCGCAAACGCTCCCACACCGATCACGTGGCTCGGCGAAAGCACTTTTACCAGTGCCCGCAAGGCCCGATCGCAAACATCTTCCAACGCAGCCCGCTCCGGTGCGGGTAATTTATCGGGCGTCAGATTGCGACCGCCGTCATCCAAAAACGCCAGCGGACAATAGTTGGCCACGAAAAATTTCTCGAAAAAACGTCTGGGGGTTCCAAATGTATCACGTGCCCAGCCCCACAGTCGCGCTCCACTCACCTCGCTGCGCGGACACGCGAACCCCAACACGGGCCGCTTGGGATGTTCAATCGCAGGCCTGCCGATGGGGCCTTCGATGCCCAGCCAATCTCGCGCGGATCGAACCTCGCCAAACGGCACGCCGGTCTGGGCCATTCCCCATGGTCCGGGGTTCATGCCCAGCAACAGGATCCGCCGCGAACCATTCCCGTACAATCGAAGGTAATGCTCGTGCGTTGATCGGGCGTATTCCAGCGGATGATAGACGACCGAAACCGGATGCGTGAAGGTGAGCTTGGCTACGTCACGAGCCAATTTGCGACTCGTTGCCACCAGGTCGGCAGAAACTCCTGCTTTCAAACTTGTCGAGCATCGTTTCATCGGTGCGGAAAGAATATCACGCGACTCGTCCAGGTAAAACCGGCGCCGACCCTGCCTCAACCGTGATCGCATCTTGCCGAGCCGCGACCGTGAGGGAGCGGACTACCTTTCAAATCGAATGGCAGGTTAGCCATAGTGTTTGGCGCACGTATGAATTCATTTCAATTCGGGAGGACTTGACTTCGTCGGCCTTCCCCAATCGATTTCAATGGACGAGACCATCTGAAAAACATCAGATGGCTCGTAAGGCTTCGATCACGTTCGTACGCGCTGCGTACCGGGCCGGCGAGAGACTCGCCAGAATGCAGACGCCGACCGTCACCGCCACACCCGCCCCGACTTCCACCGTGGGAATCGTCAATGGCGGCGCAAATCCGATCAATCCTAGTGTGATCAGGTTCATGCTCGCGGCGCCTTGCAAACCCAGGGCTAATCCAATCGCACTGCCAATGACCCCCAGTACAGCCGCCTCACCCAATACCAGGCGGGCTATGAGCCATCGCGTCGCACCGCATGATCGCAAGATCGCAATCTCCCGCACCCGACTCAGCACGTTGGCCACCATCAGATTCGCCACGCCGATGGCCGCCACCCCAAGCGCCACCAACGGAATCAACGTCAACACGTACGTAGCCTGGCGTATGTCGCGATCGATGGTCTGCTTCAGCTCCCGAAGTGATCCGAAGACCGCCGCCGGCCTGTTGATCACATCGACAACGGTCCGAATGGCCAACTGATCACCAAACAACTCCCATCGCTCCGCTGATGTGAGATCGGCCCAGCGAGCAACGACGTAATCCAACGATCGCCGAAAACGCAAAAGGGCCCATCCGAAATCCGTTTCCGCAGGTCGCCGCGACAGCCATTGCAGCAACCGACTCTGAAGCAGAACCCATTCGTCCCCGTCGACCGGCAGTCGATCGCCCCAATTCAATAACTCCTTCGCGACGAGCCGGTCATTCACGCGGGGCGGCGAGTCCGCTTGAAAAAGCGGCGGGGCTTCGCCTTCCAGCGGCACGAAGTTCATCAAGAACAGCGTGATGCTGTCGATTCCGAAAACCTCCCGGGCATCGTCCAACGTACCCAAAACCGAACTGGCAGCCGCGATCATCATGTAGGAGTCAGCTTGAAAATACGTTACCGCGACGTCGAGCGCAGGAGACTTGACTACACCAGCCACGATGAAATCGGCGGTGTGGCCCGCGGCCGTGATGGGCAACGTGTCGCCCAGACGCAGGCCGAATGTCCGCGCCGCTTCTTGCGGCAATAGGATGTGTCCACCGGAACGGAGTTTCGACGTCGCGTCTTCCAGGTTGCCTTCCAAAAAAAGCAGCTTGGTCATGGTCAAGAATCGGTCGGGTTCGCCGGCGACAAATGTGGTCTTCAGCCGAAACATGTCGAAAAACCTGGACCGCTTTTGCCCCGCATCCGTTAGAAAGTCGTTGACGACCGTACACTCGGCCACGAAAGGCAACCGCCGTATCGTCACGGCGCTCGACGCATGGACCGGGGTTCGGGACCAGACGTAGGCTTGTGCGATCCGCCGAGGAAAATCCCAACCCGCTCGCACGCTCTCCGAATGAACCACAATGCCCACCAGCATCGACAAACCCACCATCAGGCCGCAACAGACACCGCCGCCACGCCAATAGGATCGGGCCCCGTGCTCCGACAATAGAATCGGACGCAAACCGAGGACTCGGGCCGCTACCTGCACCAGGATGGCGCCGAGCAACCGCACCCAGAGCGGCGCCATCAATCCATAGCCTCCGTAGAGCAGCACGATTCCCAACAGCACGATGCTCGATGACGTCCAATGGATCGCATCAAGGCTGTTCACCATCCACCAATGCATACCGGCCATGCACGCACCGACGCCGCCGCAAATCCAAACGGCCAACGTACCGGCCCGGCGTGCCAGCGGACGCGTGGCTGAAAGCGGCGAGACTCGAGTGGCATGAATCGCGGGCAGCGAGGCGGCTGCCAGGGTGGTGATCGCCCCTCCTAGAATCGCGATCCAGATTCCGTGGCGGCTCATCGTCGCGGGTCCGACCCACCCGGGGGCCATCCATGCGATCCAACTGGTCAATAGAAATCCCAGGCCAATGCCCAGGACAAGCCCCACGACACCCATGGGAACCACTTCGGCGATGACCGACCCGAACACCTGTGCGCGCGTCATCCCAATGCAACGCATCGTCCCCAGTTGGCGGACGCGCTCGGTGATGCCCATGCTCATCGTCGTCGATATGACGAAAAAAGCAGTCAATAACGCGATGCACGACGCGACGGTCAAGGCGAACTCGGTGTGCCGCTGGGCTTCGCGCAGTAGAAACAATTTGCTGCCGGATGTCGTGACCTGACAGCCCTCGGCGGGCCCGTCCAGGTTCGTGCGAAGAACGTCCGCCGTCTTCTCGATCTGCTCCGCAGATGCGTCCCGAATCATCATGTCGATGATCGTGACTTGGTCCTTGTCGCCCGTGAACGCTTGGAGGTCTTTCAACGGCAGGAGAATCACGGGGCGTTGAAATTCGCCGACGTTTCGCGCGTCCAATTCGCCGATGAGCTTGAAATGGGCCGGCGGCAGAGACGGTGCAAAACTCAACGCTACGAAGTCGCCGACCTTGACGCCCAATCGTCGCGCCGTCGCACTCTCCATAACTGCAACTTGGGCATCCGTGGCCGAAGGCAGCCTTCCGTGAACGTCATAATGCCGAAACGAGTATTCCGAAGTCGGCTGAATACCCACGGCATCGACATCGATCGACTTCTTGGGTTCACGATCCGATCCCGCCGCCCATTCAGCATTCCCCACGACGGCTGACGCACTGAGCCTGCGACGCAGCCGAGACGTGCAGTGCGTGACACCGTCCGTGCGGCGAACCCATTCCTCCAGGCGTTGATCGATCGATCCCCAATGGCCCAGCGATGACTCGATGCTGATGTGGCTGCGCCCGACCCAACGCTCGACGACCTGCCGATCAATGGTTTGTCTAACGGATTCGTACGAAGAAGTAACCCAGACGACCGTGGCCACGCCCAATGCGACGGCGAGAAGCGTTCCCGCCGACCGCCCCGGCTTAGCACGCCAGTTCCTGATAGCGAGCAGCAACCAGTGTGGCATCGCGGGACCTCTCGGTGATGTGTCCAATGACTCGACCGTCTTTCAAAACGACCACTCGGTCGGCATGCGCCGCTCCACTGGATTCGTGCGTGACGGCCAATATGGTTCGCTCGCCGCCATCAGTCAACTGCCGCAGGATATTCCAAATCTCGCCGGCATGTGCGGAATCGAGATTCCCGGTCGGTTCGTCCGCCAGCACGACGAGCGGTTGATGCACCAAGGCGCGGGCGATGGCCACCCGTTGCTGCTCACCACCGGACAGAGCGTCGGGCAAGTGATCGGAGCGATGTCCCAAATCAACTTGTGCCAGCAAGGTCTGCGTGCGCCGGCGAACTTCACGCTCCGCCACCCCGTCAATCAACAAGGGAAGCGCGATGTTTTCCGCCGCCGACAACGTCGGCAGAAGATTGAATGACTGGAAAATGATACCAATATGGCGACGCCGGAATAGTGTGCGGGCCCGGTCACGGAGTCGATGAATCTCGGAACCGTTGATGATCACCGATCCGCTCGTGGGCACGTCGAGGCCCGCCATCAAGTGCAACAGCGTGCTCTTGCCGGATCCGCTGCTTCCCATAATGGCCACGAATTCGCCGCTCTCCGCGGACAGGCTGACTCCCATCAGCGCACCGACGGTCTGACCACCCGACTTGTAGGTCTTGGCGAGGTTCTCGACGCAAACCAGGGGATGCATGGCCACATTCTATGCCATGCGATGTCGGGCGCCCAATGCCGCGCATCAGTCAGACTCCCGCAATTCGGCTGGGCCATCCACTTCGCAGTCCCCCAATTCATTCCAGCCCAACCGCGAGGAGGGCCTCGTCGCACTGCAATACATCAGACGAAATCCGTCGTGATGGACGGGAGGCGCAAGGTACTTACAAATCGAGTCGACGAACGGACGGCGCAAAAAAGCACCGGCTCAAGAACCGGTGCTTTTGAAAAAGTACTTCGTTGCTGATTGGCGGCTAGCGAGCCGTCAACCGGCGAATGCGAAACTCCTGGTGAGGCAGCTCGATCGCTCGCACCGTCCCAGCCGTGTTGTCGCCCGAGGCACCGGTGACGTATTCCACAATCGGTCCACGTTGATCTGTAGCGATCAGCGTTCCGGAAAAAGAATCCAGTCCTCCCAAAATCGGCCCTTCCACGAACCGCGGGTTGGTAACCGGGTCAGCCAGTTTCGAGATCAGCGTCAGCGTCGGCGGATTCACTGCATGATCGGGGAGGAATCGGCAGATGCCGTACTCCAGTACTTCCTCCTCCTCGCCCGTGAACGTGCAAGGAATCAGCACATGCGTTCCGTCGGTTCCGATGTCACCATAAAGCGAATCCCAACACATGTCGTTGACCGGCTCAGGATCACACAACACCGCCGAGGGAACCGGCGCGATGGTTCCGCCGTTGGTGGCGACGGGATTCGTGGCTTTGTTCCACCAGCGGACGTTGTTCGACGATTCATTGAGGGCATACAGGCGGCCATTGATCTCCGTCATGCCTGAATAGAAATCGCCCGTCGTCAACCCCAGCAATTCACCCATGTTCGTCACGTAGCTGCCGCTGGTGGGCAACACGTTGGGATTCAACCGGAACAGGCGGCGACGTGGAAAATCACACAATGGATCAATACCGCCTGGGCAGAATTCCGGCGAAACGTAAAGATTCGAACCGTCATAGGCGATGAGCAGCTCCGATGAGTCGACTCGTCCCGCCACACCGTTGTCAAGCCCCGATGCATCCCGAACGGGCGAAAAGAACACGGTACTACGCACGACATTGGTCTGACCGGTCAACGGGTCGATTTCCAGGATGGCCGGATGGCAACCCGCCCGACCGTCATCCGATCTGTTTAGAAAGCAACTCGTGTGAATGTCGTCGGAACCGCGAATCGGAACCACGAACATGCGAGGCAACCCCGTCGGAGACGCCCCAGCCAGGGTTGTCTGACGAGGCATGACCGCGGCACCGGCCAAATATCGTCGCACGATCGGAATGGATTGTGTTTCGAACCGACGAGACAGCGTCGTACCGGGCACGGATGCGTCAAATGGCGAATTCTCAAAATGGTCCATATTGCCGTTGTCGATTCCCAGCATCAGGTACGCGTTTGTGCCGACGTTGGCGGGCATGATGCCCGCGATCGTTGCCGAAAACTCATCCGCAATCCGATCGAAATCGACGCCGATTCCCACCTCGTGCTCATGACTGTAATCATGTTCCGCGATCAGTTCCGCGTTCTGGTCAAACAAACCGAGGTACATCCGAACGCGACCGTTGTTGTCCGGCTGCGGTGGTATGGTGTCGGACGTGTGCGCCGAGATCACCTGCCCCGCCTGCACGGGAATCTCAAAGAAATCAACGTCACCTTGGAATCCTCCATAAACGCCGTTACCCAAGAAATACGGCTCCGGTACGATCGCGCTCAATCGATTCGCCGGCACCATCGCACACGCGTCTTCGATCGAATCATTGCCACTGATCAGATCGCACAGATCGATCGGATTCGCAGCCGGAAAATCAAATGGAAACGTGAGGATATTGACCTTGTAACACTGCAACGTTTCCGCCGGATTGGGATCGGATGGAATCTTGCACCCTTCCAGCGGATCCGGAGCCATCCCTTCCAGGGCTTCGTCGAATACCAGACGCGGTTTGTTGACCCGGCCACCAACACTGGGAATCAAGTTTGCTTCATTGGTACCAGCCACGCCGGGTCCGTGCGGAAAATTAAGGAGCGACGGCGGAAAAGTCGGGAAGACATATTGGCAGTTGAACACTCCCGGTCCAGTTTCCACGACTTCTTGAATTCTCCGATCGGTCCCAAATACGCCAAGATAGAAAATCCCGCCCGGGTCCACGTTCGCAGCCAAGAGCGGACGAGATTGATCCGACTGGGGAGGAAATACAGAACCCTGGGCCTGATCACCCGTGGCGATCAACTCGCCCTGCTCGTTGTAAAGCCCCAAGACGATGTCATAAACCGATGCAAATCCTTGAGAAACCGGCGTGACGATCGTGGCCGTCAGACTACGGACTGACGACAGGTCGCCGTCAAGTCGGAATTTATAAAGATCAAGGTCCTGACCCGTCCCGCTGAAGGCGCCGTCTCCCAGCATCCCGATGGGAAAAAGGCACGCCCCGGTGATATCAATTTCGCCCTGTGCATTTTCACAAAGCGCCTTCAACACGTTGGACATCTTGTCGTCC
The DNA here is from genome assembly GCA_964424105.1 of uncultured Phycisphaeraceae bacterium. Taxonomy (GTDB): domain Bacteria; phylum Planctomycetota; class Phycisphaerae; order UBA1845; family UBA1845; genus CAYRHJ01. The sequence goes on from CAYRHJ010000004.1 coordinate 31,496, forward strand.
GGTTCATGCTTCGACTGGTAGCATTGCGTCTCGTTCCCACTGAGGTTGTCCACCACGCAATTGGGATTCGTCGCCCCCACCGTCAAGATGTATCCGCCCGCCTGATCGGCGGCGATTTCAGGGCGGGTACCGGGTCCATCGGTCGCGGGAACATAGGCGCTGTTTTCATTCGCACTCACGCCCACGAAAATGCCCGAGACACCCGCTGGAACCTCCACCGTCGTGAATCCGTCAAGCGTCTCTCGTTCATAATCATCGCTGCGAGCGATTTCCTCAAGCGGGTTCGCACCCACCCGCTTGAAGACGCGAAGGAACGGATCCCAGGTCGGGCCCGTGTTGGCGCTCTTGTCGCCTTCCAACAGCACCGAAAGTACATGCCCCGTGGACACTCCGGTGATTTGATACATATCGACGTCACGAAGCAGGCTCGGCGGATCGGGAATGAGGCCGTTACAGGACGGATCCCCGTCGTCCACATGACTGCAAATGAAGAACCCGAAGAGGTCGTTAGCGTTGATCTTTCCGTCGCGACGCTGCTGAATCGTCACGCCAGGATCACCGTCAAAAATTCCGTCGGGATCGTGGTCGAAGATTTCACATTCGTTCGAGATGGGCGCCTGGGCAAAACACTGCTGGAGGCATTGGAAGTCGTACAGATCAAGGGCTACGCCCGGAAGATGGTCCTCCGCGCAATCGAACCACTTGACCGCTTCGCCGTCATCCGAGAGCGAGTTGTCACCAATGAATCCGCCGACCTGCGTGAAAGTGTCTCCCTGACACGGGCTTGGCGGGTCGAGCACAATCGTGTCCGCGGTCTGCGTGGTGTTGTTTCCGTTGACGTCCTCGCTCGGGCCAATGTAGATCGCGACAGCCAAGCCGAAGTACGGAAAGTTGGTGCTGCACACGTTCCCGCCGATGCACGGAATGGGGTTGCCGAATTCGTCGACCGGCGCCCACTCAACGTTGTCGCAGACCAACTCGTGTTCTTCCGCCGTACAGTTGGGGTGGTTCGCGTTGGGAATGTGCAGCCCATTCTCGTTGCCCGAACCGCCTTGTGCCATCACCATGCCCATCTTCGGGCTGCCGCCCGCGCACAAAGAATTCTCGCCGATAAACCGAATTTCGATACCCAACTTGCCGGCAGGAAGATTGCTGATCGGAACCCGTCGGCCAATGTTCTGAACCTCGGGACTGATGAGCGGTGTACCGTCCAGGGCATCAACCACCGTGTACGCGCGCTCGGCAAAGTCCACCGTCACGCGCATGATTCGAGGTTCTCCCGTGACAGCGTCACAATGAACCGGAATCCGGCTTAATACCGGCGCGCCTTGGGTGGTGAAGCCCGACGTAACCGAAACGCAACTGGCTCCGCCACAATCGCCGTCATCGAAACAGGTTTCCAAATCGTTTGGACCACCGTTGCACACTCGTAACCCCAGAAGCGTGCCCAGCGTCTCGGCGTCGGTTCCCTCGAACAAGTTCATTGACAGGTGGTTGGGAATGGCCCCGGTCCCACAGTTCGTCACCAGCAGATCAAACCGTGTGACGTTCCCGCCCGCCGACGTAAACCAATCGCGAAGGGCCAACCCCGGCGTACCGCTTCCGCCGACGGCCAACGACAACGCGTCAACCGTACAGATTTCCGTGTTGTCGTAGAGTCGTGGGCAAGACGGACAAGAAAGCAACGTCGAGCCCACCGGCGCGGGACCCGCATACAACAGCGACACCGGAGGAGCAGGTTGATTGTCCCCGAACGCCGGGCCAATTCCGCTCGCGTCCTGGGCCAACACCGCGCTCGTGGCCGTCGCGCTGAACAAGACCAACGACGCCAAAACTTTGAACCGCGCAAATGACATTTCTAACTCCTCCAGCGCTTTGGCAAAGCGAAACGGCCAACCAACGGTCGATGCCCCCGTTTCGTCCTAATCTTTACCCAGTTTAGCAATGCTCCATCTATGATCCAAAACTTGCCGGCTTTTGCCGATCAACGGCAGCGCCGCTTCTCTCGAATATCTACCATTACACCGGTCGTGGGTGAAGAAATTCGTACGCGCTACCGGTAGCCCCGTCCGAGTTACCCCTGTCCCGAAATACCGCAACACCCAAACGACAGCGCGCGGCCGCAAACGATCCCGCCTAAATGCGACTGACCAAAACGACGTCGCCGTCCGCGCACACCGCACCCACCACGAATCGATGCTCGAACATCTCGCATGAAGTCAAGATATTCATGCAACCACTTGACCGAGCGCCGGCAGATGCCCTCCGGAATTCCGGCGATCTCAGTTCGGTCGGATTATTGCACTCATGTTGATCGAACTCATTCGATCCTTCCGAAGCAATCTGTCGATGGTAATGTCCGCACTGTTATCGAGTCAAGCGGTTTCACCTATTCAAGGCCCCAAGTCGCTCCAATAACGTTCAATTGATGATATTGGGACACTTTCGATTGGCTGAGATCGGGTTGAGGCATATCGCTGACGGACCGGTCAACGTCGGTCATCAAATCCGAAACATGGTTATCGGACAATGAACGACCCCTCAAAAAAAGCGGGATCGCCCGTCTGATGAACGGACGACCCCGCGAGTGAATAACCTTGCCATAAGAATCAGGGCACTCCAAGGCCCACCGCGATCACCTTCGCCGGATCACGAAGGCGAACTGAGGCAACTGCCACCACCCCCCTGACCACACTGGATCGTTGTCTCAACAGCGGGCGCAGGAAGTGTATCAATCTGCCATCCTGGGCCGCGGAAAATAACGCAATGCCAATACGAGTGGCATTGTTCGTAGCCCCGATCGCATTCCGGATAGCTCGCCAAATGCGGCTCCGGCTGCTGGTGCCCTTCCATCTTCACCATCGCGCCGTGCCCGTCGACATACGCGACATCAATCATCCAAGGCCGACCGTGCCAAGCCTTAATGACCGATTCAGCCGCCAGAGGGCAACCCGAAAGCGTGTCGCAACCACCGTCCGCGCTGTCGCCGTAATTCGATGAGTATCCGTACAGGCCACAGTTTTCCATAAAGTAAATGGTGTTCGCCGGATTGGGGACACGCGAAATCGGCTTCATGAATGCGGAATTGCTCATCAACCGACAATTCGCACCGGGAACGCCGATCCACGACGTCGCCGCAGCGTAGCTGTTGCCGTAGTGATCATAGGAAGAAAGCTTGGAATCCTGCCAAGCCTTCAAATGGTGCCCGGTGTAGCCTCGGTCGGATGGGCACTTATAGATGGGCAGGTCCATCGTGTAATCACCCTTCCAATTGACCTGATTGGGCCCCGGATCATTTTGGTAGTCCGTAAAACCACCCTTGAAGATGACGCTGTTCAGTTCGCGACTGGCTGGTCCACGCCCGTTCATCGTTCCCCATCTCGACGTTTCGGGGATGCTTCCCTGCTGCGGTTCGCCGCGGCCTGACTTTCCGCCCCATTCGAACGTGCCGAGACCGCCGCCGGCGCCCGTAACGACTCCAAACAATTTGTGCACTGGAATGGTAAGCTCTTTCTTGTCGCCGGCTGCGAATGTGTTGCCGGCCGTCGCAATACCCTTGAGGCCGCCCGAACACACCGCGATCTTGGCTTGCTCTCGAGCTTTCTTCAACGAAGGCAGCAAGATGCTGATCAACAGTGCAATGATCGAAACGACCACCAGGAGTTCGATCAGCGTGAACCCTCCGGGCCGTTCGCGAGTCGACTGTTTGACCAGCCGCCTCAAATTCGCAAAACGTTTCATGACAAGACTCCTCTACAATGAACGGATGATATAGATAATCGCGAAAGCCCGTCCGTTACGGACCACGCATGGAATCACACCCGCCATTCGGGTGCGCAAAGATTGCCTGATACTCTCCAATGGTACTATCGGTCCAAATGACCACTTTGTCAATCCTTGTCGTCGCCGCCGTCAAAAACGCGCCGCCACAACCTTCTGTCGCAACTAAACTTATATACATTAAATCTCCACTGTAAGCAATTCCTCTCAATTGAGAGCTGCTTCGGGCAACGAAAGCCACCCAGACCATTCCCTTGCGCGTTGCTCGCACCTAGCTAACAATCCGCAAACAATCGGCAAATTTCCGACGGTTGGAACCAAATCTACATCCATCATGAACGCTTGACGCCATCGAACGTTCCGACCTTGGCGGTTTTGACGTGATTGTCGGACACAACAACGCTATGAAGCTTTGGAGCGTCACATGATTAAACGGTCCTCGTGGGGTTTCTGTAGTTGGGTGCCCCATCCATCGCGCAGCCATGGGTGGGGTCCGGATGACCGGCTTCGTTGTGGCACATGCTTTCAATGTTCTTGGCCGACGTAGACTTGCCGACGGTCACGCCGGGACCGTAGTATTGGCGGGCAACTTTTCGGTTGTCGAGGAAATGGCAGTCGCGGGCCGACCCTACGGTGATTGCCTTCGTCTGGAGCTGACGCGGTGACCGACGATTCCGGGTAGACTCCAAAGTTCATGACGATGAAGAAAATCGCGAAACTCAATTTCCTGCTTGCGTCGGCTTACGTCTGCGCGGGTCTGACAAGTCCACCGCTCGCTCGTGCCGAAAATCTGCTCGACGGCGCACCCCGTCCCGCACCGGCCAAGCGAGTGAATTACATCAACTGGCTTCAGGAACGACCGACCCCAAGTCAGGACAATGCGACGGACCGTTATTTGTCCTCCTTCGCCTACCTGTCACCCCTGTCAAACGACGCTGACGTGCAGCGAGCCACGAGCGGACCATGGTCGGATTTGGCTGATCTGGAAACCTGGCTCGAAAAGAACGATCGTGGATTGCGAATGTTTCGCAACGCGTCCACCTTCACCCATTTAGACCTGCCGTTTACCAGAGGCAGCGCCACACCCGGGGGGACGCTTTGGGCTGATTCATTGGTCTTCGTCAACGTGGGCGCATTGGGAGGTTTCGAGGTCGCCGCGGATGGCCTCTTGATCCAGGGATGGCGACAGTGGGCCCGGGGCGAAGAGTCACTCATCGTTGATAACGTGTTAACCAATCTGTCCGTCGCGCACCATCTCGCAACGCAACCAGCCATGGTCGCCCGCATGACCGGCTTGAACATCGCCCAGCGTGCCTATCGAGCCACTCGACGCATCCTCGCCGCGACGCAAGAACCCGAAGTGCGCGCGGAAACACTGGTCCAGCACTTGTCCGATTGGGACGTGGAAATCCCTTCTCTCGAGAACGCATACCACTTTCAACAACTGACGAGCTGGGATTTGTTGCAGCGAATGTACTCCGCAGACGGACACCTGCTCGATCCCACAACGGAGGCGATCTATCAACACTTGGTCAATCAAACCAACGCCACTAATCCAACCTGGGAAGAATCCCGGGCCGCTATCGAAGACGCCGGCTTCGAAATGAGCATGATCGAAACGTCACGTTTCTTCGAAGGCCTGCTCGAATGGAATCGCATCCCCTATCACGCAGCCTTGGCTCACGTCAACGATTTTGAATCGCTTGCTGCGAATTTCAACAACCCCATGATGGGCGTCTTTCTATCCGGCCTGACGACACCCCGCCAAGCATGGGCGGCGGCTGAAGCCGCGAGGCGAGGAACGCACCTGGTCGCGCACATTCTGTTTTTTGCACAAAAGCGAGGGCAATTTCCAGATTCGCTGGCGGACCTAGGCCGCAACCTGCCCCCGGAAATCAAAATCGATCCCTATTCGGGACGGGACATGATCTACGCCCGACGCCGCGACGGATTCGTCTTGTATAGCATTGGCCTGGACCTGAAAGACGACGGCGGTCGACCGCCACTTCGCGGCCAAGACGCGGGGGACATAGTCTACTGGCCCATTGAACAGGAATCGCGAGAACGGGTCGTCGGCGCGCCGCCAAACTGAGCTGGCCACGCCCGGCTTGCCGACGACTTGGAACGCCTAACAATTTCAGTCCTTCTGTCTATTCGAATAGCAGGTCGGCCAATGTTTTAGGCGACCTTGTTTCGTCATCTGGTTTTCTTGGCATCGACAAACGCTGCGTTGGACGGGTGCCGCGCCATATCTTGAAGCAACTGTTCCATCGCTAAATCGGGAGGTCGGCCAACGAGACTTCGTCGGATTTGATAGGATGCTTGTAGCTCTTTTTCATTCAATAGAAGTTCTTCGCGGCGGGTACCGGATTGTTGAAGATCAATCGCGGGCCAGATGCGCTTGTTGGCCAGAACGCGAGACAGCATGATCTCCATATTCCCTGTTCCCTTGAATTCATTGAAGATGACCTCGTCCATTCGGCTCCCGGTCTCGATCAACACCGACGCAATGATGGTGAGCGAGCCGCCGTGTTCGACGTTTCGGGCGGCCCCGAACACCGATTTCGGTTCATTCAGGGCGCGGATATCCAAGCCGCCCGACATGATGCGTCCGCTTCCGCGGATGTGCGCGTTGAACGCGCGACCCAACCGAGTCAACGAATCAAGCAAGATCAACACGTGTTGCCCGGCTTCGACGCGACGCTTGGCATTTTCAATCATCAACCGGGCGATTCTCACGTGACTGGCGATGTCGTGATCGTTGCTGCTGGAGACGACTTCGCCATGAACGCTTCGACGCAATTCGGTCACCTCTTCCGGGCGCTCGTCGATGAGCAGCACGAGCATGTAAAGTTCGGGGTGATTCTTCGCGATCCCGCTGGCCATCTGTTGCAGGAGAACGGTCTTGCCCGTGCGTGGAGCGGCGACGATGAGGGCCCGCTGCCCGAATCCGATGGGTGTCAGCAAATCCACGATGCGCATCGACAGCGGGCCGCCGTCGGTCTCGAATCGCAGGCGACGTTCAGGATTGATCGGCGTTAACTTGTCAAACGGCGTGCGCTCCGCCCAATCGTCCGGCTGGCATCCGCCGACGCGAGTGATGTCTTCCAGGACAACGGGGTCGTTGCGACGAGCGGCGGGACGCGCTGGGCCGGCGATCGATTCGCCCCCGCGCAACCCCAGACGCTTACAAAGCGTTTCCGGTACAAATACATCGTGCGATTGAATCGCGTAATTCTTGGCTGGGGATCGAAGAAACCCGCCGCCCCCGCGGTGAGGCTCGAATGTTCCGTCGGCTTGCGTCTGCGGTTTATTCTGAGATGTCACTACGATTGATACCCTACCAAGACATACGGAGGCCAGGATCCCCATCATGGGGCAAATCGAAGGCCGGATTTCCGCCAACCGGACCCCGGTTCGTTCCAAATCGGGTGGCCGGCTTCAGTAACAGCTACAGGATGATATTTTGGAACGAAATAATATAAGTGCTTTTCAATACTCGTTTTACGATACTTCCAGGCCCCAGATTCGACGGAAGGCTAGCACTGATAACAGTGCTGTGGAGTCGCAAGACCGCCTTATAGTAGCCGCGATGTTGAATTTAGCCAGCCTGCAACCCACAAATTGTCAGAAAGGGCGCTTGACAAAGGTCTTGTCCTGTGGGAGCCTTCCTCCCCAACACTGGCCGAGGCGGTTGGCGTGGACCGATTCGGTCGTTTTGGCTCTAGAATTTGGTGTCCGCTCGCACGGTCCGGCGCCGCGAGATAGCGAAAAGCCTAATGCTTTTGAGGAGGATGACCCGATAAGGGCGAACATGCTGATGCAGCAGCCGGGGAGTTGGCGCGAGTTCGGCTGATGCGGCGAGGTGAGTCGGTAACTTGCTCGTTTGGTGCCGTGTATCGACCTTTGGCGTGGTAAGCAGCGGCCCTGAGTCGGTTCTTTTCTGACGGGATGGTGTGGCGCGAACAATTCGTTCGGTGCAGGAGTCGGGAAAGAACCACGAGCAGCTTTTCGTTGATTGGTTTTCGTGTCCAAGTTTTCTAATTGAAATACGGTTTGCAAGCACTCGTATTGGAATATGCGCTATTTGGATTTGCTTGCATTCCGCAAGAGCGCAGTGGCCCGCGAGAAGCGTCGGGCTTTTTTGGAGGCAAGGAATCATGAATAGAAATGGAAAAGGATGGGCCAGCCGAATCGCCCTGATTTTGTTGGGGGCGAACATGCTGAGTTTTGGTGGGTGTCTGAACCTTGACCAGATCGTGCGTTTTGGCGCCGTTTACGGTGCGGCTGAGTTTCTTCTGGACAATGACGCGGTGTTCGACTTGTTCCCGGATTCTCTCGCGGGTGCATAGTGCGAAAGCATTTTGTCTGCGGAGGATGAGGTCGGTTTTTTCAATGGAGCGTGTTCCTGGCCGCTTCGGCTGGGTTGATCGAGTTCGTTCTTGTTGAGCGAACTCGGAATTGGGTAGTGGACTCCTGTCGCCGAAGCGGTTGTGCACGGCACAGGGGCACGAAGGATCAGCGGTTTTGCTGACAGGCTTTAGGAGAATGGACTGATGATCAAGAGCAAGACGATGAAGTATGCTTCCCTGCTCGTCGCAGGGACGTGGATGATGCAGTTTACGGGTTGCTTCGGCGACTTCTGGCGCATCCTTTTGTTCAATGTTCCGGTGGGTGCGGGTCGTGCGGTTGGTGCCATTCCCGGCAACATCATTTCCAACCTGATCACGCCGCTGCTTCCCGTCCTGGGCGGCTAAGCCTGGCGCGGATCGTACAGACATGAAACGTCGGCGGGTCTTCACGACCGCCGACGTTTTCTATGCGCCGCGGTGGACCGATATGGCGCCCGGTATTGCAAATCAGTGGCCACAGTGGGCAGAAATGGCGGCAGGCAACGCATCGATCAGGTCGGTGGCGATGATCGACGCTTGGTTCATCCGCCGGGCAACGAAATCGCCGGCAAGTCCGTGCAAATAGACGGCCAACACTGTCGCGTCAAAAAGGTTCAGACGCTGGCCGAGCAATCCCGCGATGACGCCGGTAAGGACGTCCCCGGCGCCGGCGGTGGCCATTCCGGAATTTCCGGTCGTATTCACAAAGATACGCCGGCCATCGGTAACGACCGTGCCCGCTCCCTTGTAAACAACCAGCGAATTGGTGGCGGAAGACAGATTCTTCGCGGCATTGATTCGCGCCGTGGGGTCGCAGTCAATTTCTTGATCGCCCAATAATCGTTTCATTTCGCCGGGATGCGGCGTTAAGATGACCTGGCCGGGGCGCGGGGCTTGCCATTCGCCGGCGGATGCCAACGTATTCAACCCGTCGGCGTCCACCACCAGCGGTCCGCGGAAATCAATCATCAAGCGGTGAATATCCTCGGCTGAGACGGTCGGTGGCAGGCCCGGTCCAATGGCGACGACGTCGGCTTGAAACTCGTCGGCCAGTTCGGCGAGACGATGCTCGTCGCCGTGGCCCAGTGGGCGTACGGTCGCGCACGGGGCCAGCAGGCCGACGTGGATGGCAGCGGCGGGGACGGTTGCAATCTGGACCAGGCCAGCCCCGGTTCGCAGCGCGGCGTTTGCAGTCAGCGCGGGCGCGCCCAGCATGACAAACGCATCAGCTCGTCCGCCGATGACGAGGATGCGACCGACCATTCCCTTGTGAGCGTCGGGCGGGCGGTCCGGGAACGGCGGCGCACGGTCGATCGTCTCCATCGTCCGATCACTCCCGATCTGCCATTCGATTAATCAGGGCGGCGGTGTATCCCGCGGCGAATCCGTTATCTATGTTGACCACGGTCACACCCGAGGCGCAACTGTTGAGCATGGTCAACAATGCCGACACTCCTCCGAAGCTGGCGCCATAGCCAACGCTGGTGGGAACGGCGATGACAGGACACGATACCAATCCGCCGACCACGCTGGGAAGGGCGCCTTCCATGCCGGCAACGACCACGCAGACGTTGGCGGACTGTAGTGCTTCCGCATGGACGAGCAACCGATGCAGGCCGGCCACCCCAACGTCGTAGTACGTTTGGACGCGCTGATCCATGATTTCCGCGGTGATCCGCGCCTCTTCAGCCACACATCCATCGCACGTTCCAGCCGATAGGACCGGGATCACCGATTTGCTGGGCTGGGCGTCGCGTTGTCGAATGGTGATCGTGCGTGCGGATTGATGGTATTGTGCCGCTGGAAAGCGAGCCGACACGCTCTCGAATTGAATGGCCGAAGCCCGTGTGGCTAGGACATTCGTGTTGTGTTCAACGAGGCTCGCCAAAATCTGAACGACCTGGTCGGGCGATTTGCCCTCGCAGTAAACGACCTCCGGAAAACCGCATCGCAAATTCCGATGATGGTCGATCTTGGCGAAATCCAAGTCTTCAAACGGCAGTCGGCGAAGGCGCTGTGCGGCTTGGTCAACGGTGATGGAACCGTCTTGAACGCTACGGAGAAGGGCATGGAGGGCGCGTTCATCCATATGAAGCCTACTCTACGCAGGTGGTCGATGGCCTGCAAGCGCCGCGATAGCGTGATAGATGGCGTGGCCCGGACATGGATCGGTTGCGGCGGGGACCATGACCGACTATCCTCGATTCGTTGCCATCGAGACGGGTTCGACTACCGCAGGCCGCGCGGTACTACCTGTGTTTAGGAGTAACGAGAGTGGTTCAACTGCTGATCTTGGCCCTGTTTTGTGGAATCGCGCAGCCCACGGCTTCCAACGTTACTTCCGACGAGAGCGACGAAGCGTGGCGTCGACGCGCATTCTTGAGCAACGATTCCTATCCACCTGGCGTGGACGACGAATCGGAGTATGCGGACTGGTTGGCGGAACAGGCGGAGTCGATGCGCCGGGTCGCCGAAGAAAGCGAAAGTCGCGAAACGATTTTCACGCAAAAGCTGGCTGTGGTGAATTGGGTCCTGTCCCGCCAATGTGAACCGGCGCTTTCCCGACTCTTGCAGGGCATCGAGCTTCCCGGTGACGCGACGCGTGTCGCGGAGTTGGCTGAACGGTGTTCGGTCGATCTGAAAGCGCTACGGCCCCTGTTAGACGATCTCTCCGCTGACGACCTGGCTGATTCCTCGCAAGTGCACGAATGGGAGGATAGTCTGGACGTTTTGGAATCGTTTGCGATCGCCTTTGCGGCCTACTGCGATTCGTCACCGGGCGCGAACGATCTCCTTTCCGAAGCGGCGATGGCGTTGTCGATCAATTTGGAGGACGAGCGTGCAGAGGTGGCAGCGGCGGCGTTGCTGTGGCAGGCGGCTCTTTATGGCCGAAACGGTGACGAGGAACGACTGAGTCGGCTGCTGCCCTTGGTAACCGTCTCGCCCCGCCCCGAATCCCTGGTGTTCGATTTTTTTGTACGGTACCTGCGATGTGACGGATTGCGCCGACGCGGCGCCTATTCGACGGCTTGGACGTTGTTGCTGGTGCTGGAAGAGAAGTCACGAGATTGGTTCGGATTGACCGAGCGTCGAGACGAGGCGGGGCGATCCGCGGTTCTGCTCAAACTTCATATCTGCCACGATTGGCCCGGGGCTGCTCCCGAGTCGCAGCGCGATTCCGTGCGGGGCTGGTGTGATCAAAACGGTCGCCGATTGAGCGACGAGTATTTCGGTCATGACGGAGGGAACGTCCTTCGTTTGACAACCGCCATCCCTATCATCGCTCTGCCTCCCGAACCGGCGGGTAACAACAACGTCTCGCCGCCCACGATTGAATCGCCCGAAGCCGGCCACGTTGACGATCCCATCGAAACGCCGCAGCCGAAAGTGAAGGATTCGGAATCCGAAATCGACGAGCCTGACCCGCCCGACGGAGAACCTGAAAACGTCCCCCCGGGACATTGACGGGATGACAGGCGCGCTTCGTCACGGCAAGGGGCAGGCTGGAGCAGACGAATCGATAAAAACGGCTACGGGGTGCCGTTCAGCGAGATGCCATAATCGGGGCGGTCGATGGCGAGTGATTCGAGCCAATCGCGGACCAATTGAAAGTCGCGATCTCGTTCGTCGGAAAAGATGGGATCAATATCGCCCGGATGATGATAGGCTTGAGCGTCGGGTCCGCCGGCCTTGGGCAGACCATAGCTCAGCAGCAGACTCTTCCTGGGTTGATCGCGATTGATGATGCGGAACCCGTCCTTTTGATACACTTGCATCAAGAAGAAATTGGCGTAGGCCACCCCTTCACTGATTCCGCGGCCATCGATCAATCGAAACCCACCGCCCGACGGTCCTCCGTGACAGTCCGCCGTTGCGCATCCGCGCAGGACCACCGGCTGGACCCGCCGGATGAACGTCTGCATCCGTTCGGGGTCAAAGCGCAGGACGATTTTGTCGCGGAATTGATCGGGCGCGTAGCGCAACATGAGCTGAACTTGCTCGATCTTGGGTAGGCGATAATAGGTGGCTTGGTCCATGTTGAGCCAGCGTTCCTTTTCAGACATCGCCCAGAACTCGGTGATCGCATCGCGGCTGACGTCGATGGGCCCGCGCTCAGGCCGGTCCGTGTATAACTCCAGCAGCCGAATTCGCTGTATCTCCTGAACGGTCAATTCCCGAACGGCGGGTGCACTGCCGCTGGGCACGGTAGCGCCGGGAGTGGTTTCTGCATTCGAGGGCAAGTGCCCCAACTGAGCTTGAGCGAGCTGCAAAAGTAGCTTGGCTGGACCATGATCGGGGCGAATCCGCAAAATGTGTCGCGCTTGGTCAGCCGCCAACTGCCAGCGCTCCTTTTCTTTGCACCACAGGCCCAGTTGATAATGGGCGTCGAGGTCATCCGATTGAAGTGCCCGTTTGCGCTGAAGGTATTCATCGTCGATCGCATCGGCGTATAATGCAGGGGCGGATAAGACGAAGACGAATGCGACGACCGCCGTCGCGAGCCAACGCATCGCCTTGCAAAGTGCGTCTAAATTAGCCGAGCCGCGACCGTGAGGGAGCGGGGTTTGGGCCAATTCCTCGCGAGTTGATTTAGGTGCACTAAGATTGCGTGATTGAAGTTTCATGAATCAGGGCCTCGTGTTGACGCAACGTCGATTCGTCGATGGACTATAGAACATGTCGGCCAAACCTTCAACCAACAGGTGAGGCTGTCGACCGTTTGTTGGGTGTATCGACCACTGATGGAAGCCTCATTTGAATCGTTTTTGAACGAGGTCGTGGTGTTGGACACGGGCGGCCCCATGGTTTACCTGGGCACGCTGGCCGCGGTCACCTCGACGGGATTCGTGCTGGTCGATGCGGACGTGCATGACACCCGCGATGGGCACGCCACACCCGAAGTTTACGTCAACGAAGTCCGCTTGCAGGGCATTTCCGTTAATCGTCGTCGTGTGCTGGTCATGCGCTCAGCCGTGGCAAGCGTTTCGCGGCTGGCTGATGTTGTGGAACAATAGGGCGGATTCGATGGCGTACTTGGGCACCATTCCGTCCATCCCGCTTCCGGGGGGTGCGATCGTCCATATGAGCCGTCGGGCGATGGTGAGCGTGTCGATTTCAGATTGGCGATGTTTCAAGGGCGGTCAAGAACGAGCCGCGGGACGGGCGACCACTTGAAGATGCGAAGCCCGCCCGATGGCGGCTTCGTCGCGATGCAAGGACTTTTCGATCTTGAGCCATCGTCTGCGCGCGTCGGAGTCGTTCAGCAGTTCGGCCCGGTGGTCGCGCATGGGAAGCACCGTCTTGCCGATCAAATCGACCACGTCGTATCCCGCGTTGTGCAGAAGTTTGCGAAGCTGCGACGGGGTGTAGGTGTGAATCTCGAACTGTTCGTCTTGATCGTTGGTCAACCAATGCGTCACGCCCGTCCGAAGATACGCTTCCAGTTTAACCGGATCTCGCGATCGCAGATAGAAATCCAACGCCGCCAACCGATTATCGAATGTAGCAACCAATAGGCCGCCTTCCCGCAGCGTGCGTCGAATCTCTTTCAACGCTTTCGGCGGCGATGGTGAACAGCCGATGGGGTCGCCCATCGCCACCGCCAGCCCGAAATGCGCCGACGGCAGCGCAGACAGGTCGGTCAAATCCGCCTGGACATATTCCGCACGATGGTCGCCCGTTTCCAGTAATTTGCATCGGGCCTGATCCAGCATGCGACGGCTGATGTCCAGACACGTGACCGCATAGCCGCTCTTGGAAAGCCTCGCCGCCCATTTGCCGGTCCCGCAGCCAAGGTCCAGCACCGGTGCGCGATGATCGGTCGGGAGGTGCGGCTTGATGTGATCCCAGGTGAGGGCGTCGTGCCACTGCCAATACGCGTCGGCATAGCTGTGATCGTATCGGTCGGCGACGCGATCGTGATAGCGTTCAACGGCCTGTTTGCGACGCTTGGCCATGGAATTTCAAGATCGAGCCTGATTCATCCGCCGACGCGGCGGGTTGGGCAGCCGCATCGCCCAACCGGTTTGTCGATTGGCGTGATTCCGGCTTCTTGCTGCCCTTGGATGTGTCAAGGCGGGCACGGGCCGCCCAGATCGTCATGGCCGATCGCTCCGCATCCCAATCCGACGCTGCCCGTCTGCCCAGGAATAGGCCGAAGAGCATGTCCATGATGCCCGCGACGTCGCATATGTGATTGAATCGCTCCTCGAGTCGGCCTTGGGCGTCATGTTCAGCCGGTTCCGGGATTCGCAGGCTCGAAAGGTTAAACCGCGGACCATCCAGGACCAGGAAGTAATCACCCGTTTTGCAGCTCAAAAGTAAGCCGGCCCGGGTCGGTTGCTTGCCGATGGCGAGTCCCGCGCGAGCTTCCGGTGCTGAGGCTGTCCCGTCTGCGCGAATCGACGTGCTGCCGGTCAGTTTGAAATCGCAATCCAGACGCAGGCTTTGCGTCATCATCGCCGTGACGGGATCACCGCCCAATGCGAACGAGCCTGCCTTCGCGTCGGTTTGAAACCAAAGCCACGTCAGGAACTCGCGACCGAGAAACGACGGATCCGCGGGGCCATTGAACGATTCGTCGTCTGACTGTTCGACCGGGGCCGCGGTCAGGTGGAACGGGCGAGCGTCCTCGACCGATCGCGAATCGCCCGCGGCGCTCATGATGCGGTGGGCGATGCAACCGGAAGTGGCGGGTTCCAATGCAACGTCGAACGTGTCTCGAAAGAGAAGCAAGAAACGATCGCCGGCCACGTCGCCGAGATTGCCGAAATAAACCGTTTGGCTGCGGGTGTCGATCAAGACGGGGATCGCGGCGGGGCGACGGAACAAGCCCTTGGCTGCCTCCTCGCGTGCCCGGGCCAAGGCTGACTCGCGGGCAAGTTGCCGCTCCTTCTTGTTGAGATATTCATTGCCGGAGGCATCCAACGCAGCCAGCTCCTCCATGCGAACGTAGCTCCGCACGATCGCACCGGAAGGGGATGTTCGGTCGATCCGCATCTGGACAAAAACGAATCGGTCGTAACACACTTTCGGCTCGGTGATGTCCGAATCGAACAGATGTTCCGGCGAAACCCAGCCAGCTTGCACGCCGTCGGCGGAGGGATCGTTTTGTCCGAAGGCTTGTTTTCGCAGGCATTCAACGATTCGGTTGGTCGACTTGGGTAGCGGTTCCCCGATGAAGAATCGCCGAAACGTAATCGGTCCCGATGCAAATCCCATTTTGATTTCCTGTAAAGTCGGCGGCGAACAACTATCCCTGCCGATGGGGCACGTCACCATAGAGCGCTGCCGCCAGCCGTCAACGTCGGAAAACGTACGATAGACGAACGATTTGCGTCTCGCGTCGCGCAAACCGTGACGGCTGATAAGGAAGCGGCCATTGCAACATTTACTTCACATCGCGTCATAATCACGTCCGGAGTCCGAGCGGCAGGAATAAGCGCGCCAATCCGCGTTGGCCATCGACTGTCGCGAGATGGCCGAACCCCACGCGCGGTCCAGGCGAGTTTCCCAGCGGACCGCGGAACACGCTGCGCGATGCATGTTGAATCTTGACAGCAAGGTTGGTGCTTCTACGATCGCCTCGCCGATAGATATGGATGTTGATCGGGGTAATCCGCCCTCGCAGGAACGTCCAAGAACCTGCCGGGTCCGTAGGTCGGACGCATTAATTGCAACTCTGTATAGAAAACGAATATGACACGCTGGAAGCGGTCTTGGTCCATCGGCCCGGGTGGGAGATCGATCGGCTGACGCACGAAAACATGCGGCGGTTTCTGATCGAGGACATTCCCTATCTGCGGCGGATGCAAGAGGAACATGATGCGTTCGTGGGCACCATGCGTCAGCACGGCATCGAGGTTCTGTACATCGAGGATCTTGTACGCGACGTCCTGGCCTCGGCGCCCGCCCGCGAAGCGCTCATGGACGAGATTTGCCATGGCGCGATGGTGCCCGCGATGGCGCCCGAACTAGCCAGCTTGAATCACTGGGACGCGGAGCAACTGGTCGGCATTCTGTTTGCGGGTCTGACGGCTGAAGAATATCAGGACAAGATGGGTCGAAACGTCGCATCGGCGGGTGGTGACGACCAATTCCTGTTGCCGCCCATTCCCAACGCCTATTTTACCCGCGACCCAGCCGTGGTGGTTCGCGACGCGGTCATCTCCTGCAAGATGCACTACCCAGCCCGCGTTCGCGAGTCCATTCTGACGCGGGCCGTCTTGGAACATCACCCGGAATTTCGCGGTAACAAGATCACCTACGGTGGAACGGCTGAGCCAACCGAGGATCGTCCCTATACGATTGAAGGCGGAGACGTCATCGTACTGTCGCCGGATGCGGTATTGGTAGGCGCCAGCGAACGGACGCGCTCCGAGACCATCAGCCTGCTGGCCGCCAAGTGCTTCCAATTTGGGAGCGTGAAGCGCGTCTATGAGGTGCCGATCCCAACGGAGCGGGCTTTCATGCATCTGGATACCGTATTCACCATCGTCGACCGCGGGACGGTTTCATGGTATCCAGCCGTCATGGACCGCGTGTCCGTCGTCCAGCATTTCCAGCCGGACACCGATGGACGTCCCGTTCGAGTGAAGGAGAATCGCAGCCTATTGGAAGTGCTTCGCGATGAATTTGAAAGTGACGTGACGGTCATACCCACTGCCGGCGGCAAAGCGCGATTCGCATCGCGCGAACAGCGGGCCGACGGGACCAACGCTTTCGCCATCGCTCCGCGAGTCGTGATCGTGTACGAGCGAAACGAGCGAACCAATGCGGCGTTGGAACAACACGGGGTGACCTGCATCGGCATCGATGATTCAGAATTGGTTCGCGGGCTGGGCGGTCCTCGTTGCATGACCATGCCCCTGCGTCGGCGGCCCGCGATTCTGCCATCTTGAACACACGAATTCTGCTAGCCATTTCGTAAATGTGACCCGCCGCATGCATCGGCCCGAACGCACGTGTCCAAAACTGTCACTGGAATGGATTCACTTGCACTCGTCGGCGCGATTACAATTCATTCATGATTGACTTATTTGATTTACGGTCATTTGACTGGCCGACAATGTTTTGCAATCAAAAGGACCGGAAATCCTTGAACCTACACGTGGCTAATGCGTATAAGTTAATAGCACCGAATTGGTAAGATTTTCGCCATGGGTTACGAATCCACCGGCGGGGGACTGGGGGAGGACAATAAAGTGGTAAGTGAACTTGTTAACTGTGAAGAAAAGAATCACGAGGATCGTGCCATTCAGCAGATGCTGTACACGCCGAACCGTCACATTCGTACTGAAGCGGCGAAGCGGCGGGCCATTGGCATCTCCGACGCGCTGAAGAACGGCGAGGCGCTTGACTCCAGCTTGGACGAAACGACGTTATTCGCGGCGCTGCACACTTGCGCGTTTCGTGCCAATCGAGTTCGCGCCCAACACGAGCCGGGAAAAATCGAGCGCCGGCGTTGGGTGTGCCGGTGGAAACGGATTCGGGAGCATCTTGTCAAGTCTAACTTTGGCTTGGTTTATTCGATGATGGCCCGGCTGCGGCTGGATTTGAGCAATCCGGACGACATTCACAGCGACGGGCTGCTGGCGTTGTCCCGTGCGGTGGAGCGGTTTGATCCCTGGCGTGGCATTCGCTTCAGTACGTACGCGTGCAATTTAATCGTGCGAGACTTGATTAACGCGTCGCGAAGGGCGACACGCTACCGTCGTACGTTTCCGTATCAATATGATTCGACTTTTGATCTTCCCATCCCAATGATTGACGCGGGAACGGACTTGTACATCGAACGGCTGCACAGGGCGCTGGATCTGAACTTGGCTGGGTTGACCGATTTGGAAACGTCGATCATCAGCCAGCGATTTCCGATGGACGGCCCGAAACGCCTGACGCTACAGGAAATCGGGGATTCGATCGGGGTCAGCAAGGAGCGCATTCGCCAGATTCAGGTAAAAGCGCTCGATAAGCTCCGGGAAGTGTTGGACGAGGACTCGGCGCTCCACGATTGACCCGTTGAACCACGGACCTGCTGAAAACGGAGAATCGAACTTGGTTGGGCTGCGACGTTTGTCGCAGCCCTGTTCGTTGATAGGGATCGAGTGTAGTCAATTTGAATTGTCACAACTCTTGAAACGGCTTGGTCGTGCTTCTGATAAGATGGGAACTGCACAACATACTACGCTAGAAACGATTCGGCATCGGGGCCAGTTTGTGCAGTGTTGTTGTGTGCAGGGCGTATCGGGGGTTGAAAACGCGGGTCCACGAATTCGCGGCGTTCGACCTGGAATCGCCGAATTCAGGGGACTTCAATTCCGTGCCTATTGGACATGGGCGACAAGGGAATAATTCGTGTTGGGCTGGTGACTGCGTGAATCATATGGACAGGACATCTGCGTGGGCCACAATGAATGACAGTAATATGGCTAGGAGTGCGAGACATCATGGCCGACCTGTCGTTCCAATAGACAGCAAGATGATTGGATCGATGCGTGGCTAATGTAACTGTGAAATCGCAAACCGGACGTCGTGTTTCATCTGCCGGTCAATCAGCCACGTTTTTTCTAAACGCGGTCATAATTCTAATCAGTTTCAACACCGGTGATGCGTCGACGGCGAGGGCCACCACGCTGGTCCAAAAATCGTTCGGCGAGGTGTGCCGGCAGGCTGACGTCGTTTTCGTTGGTACGGTGACGCATATCGAAAGTCGTACGTCCGACGAGGGCGGGTTCATTTACACGCACACACGGTTTCAGGTTGACCGATGGATTTCGGGGCTGCGTCGTGCGGAGACGTATGAAATTCGGACGATGGGCGGCAGAATCGGTGACGAGGCGTTCATGGTGCACGGGCTGCCGACATTTGAATCCGGTCAGCGATACGTGCTGTTCGTGCGTGAAGGTTCGCGTTCCATTTGTCCGGTCGTGGGGTGGCATCAGGGATGTTTTCGAGTGTTGAACCGATTAGACCGTTCCGACCCAATCGTAACGGATTGGGATGGCCGCGGGGTGACGGGCATTCATGGCGGGTCGATGCGAACTCGCCCGGCCCACGCGACAGGACAGCCGGATGTGGTTGATCCATCGGTTGACCCCGGTTCACGGGATCACGGCGCATCGTCCATCGCGGAATCACCCGACATGCCACTCGATGAATTCATCAGGATCATTCAGGTGATGCGCGAGGACTTCGCGCGCGGGCCGAACGCCCATCAATCGCCATGACGATACGCAGGAACCATCGAATGATTTGGTTGTTTGGCGCCGCCATCGCGGCCTGCGCCGGCGGGGCCCGCGTTGGCGCGTTTTGCATTTTGAACGCGCGCTGGCCGGACGGCAGGGTGCCCATATCGTACAACTTTCCGGCGAGTGGTCCGCTGTCGAACGGGACCAACGATTGGGAGACGAACGCGGAAGGAGCGATGTCGGCATGGTCCGCGGTGTCATCGGCGTTTCGGTTTGAAATCGCCGGCGACAGCGGGGCCGGCATCAACAATCGTGACGGGGTGAACAACATGATTTTTGCGGGCACGGTGGACGGCAACCCGTTTGAAGACGAGGTTTTGGCGTTGACGTTTACGCGAACGAACCGCAACGGCGAGTCCATTGAAAGCGACGTTGTTTTCAACAGCGGGGTTCGTTGGAACGCCTACAATGGGCCGATCCGCGTGGATCGCGATGCGGTCGCCATCTTCGATTTTCGACGTGTGGCGCTTCACGAGCTGGGGCACGTGTTGGGATTGGGTCATCCTGACGGCACGTGTGGTCAGTTTGTCGAATCGATCATGAACGCGCGGACGACCGATACCGACGAGCTGGCGAATGACGATCGCAACGGATTGAGCTTTTTGTACGCCGCGGGCAATCAGGCTCCGTCGGCTGACGCGGGCGATGATCAGTCGGGGATCGATTCGGATCTGTTTTTGCTGGACGGTTCGGGCTCGCGGGATGCGGACGGGGTGGTGACGGAATTCGAATGGGAAGTCGACGGGGAATTCGTCGGGGCTGGTCCGATGATTCAGGTGGAACTCAATTTCGGGACGCACGTGGCGTCGCTGACGGTGTTCGACGATGACGGTGCGTCTGATACGGACACCATCATCATCGAGGTAGGTTTCGTCCCGCCGGCGGAATCCGGAACCAATCTGCCGCCGATGGCTGTGGCGGGGTTTGATCAAGTGGTGGCTGTGGGCGAGACGGTGTTGTTGGATGGATCGGCGTCTTTGGATTCTGACGGCACGATTGAACGGTTTGTTTGGAGCGAGGGGAGCACGATTCTGGGGCGAAATTCGATTGTTCCGGCATCGCTATCGGTGGGCACGCATGAAATCGTGTTGACCGTATTTGATGACGCCGGGGCGGCTGATTCGGATCAAGTCACGATCTCCGTGGTGCGGGGGGATGCGTTCGATTCCGGCCCGGTGATTGATTCGTCGTCGGTTGAAAACGCGCCGAGGATGCCGTTGGGGTGCGGGCCTATCGGCTTGATGACGATCGTGGGAATGGGGATTTTTTCGTGGGTCGCGCGATTGAATCGTGTTGGCGACTATTGATCATTCGTTGGTCCAATGAACGATGGTCATGGATTCCGCGAAGGCGGGAAACCGTTTTGATCATACCTGGACCCCGGCTTTCGCCGGGGTGACGGCTTTAGGGCAGGAAGAAACCAACTTCATTACGCCGATCCATGGTCAATAGTGTGCAACAGGCGATTGGGCATTGTTCACTCGACGGACGGCCGTTTGGGATCCGCCGATTCCATCGTGATATTTCAATTGTCTTGCATCCCCGGCGGTGCGGCGTCACATTGGGGTGATGGCGACGACGCGCCCGGCAAGGCTGCCCGGTTTTCTGCTTGGGATTTACATTTCGTGGCTATTCATCGGATCGTGGGTGCCCTATCAGCCGCCTGCTGATTGGGAGTTCGCGCCGCAAAGCGTGGCCGAGGTCTTGACGTTTGGATGGGGTGGCCTGGATGGGCGCAATATCGTCGAGCACGTGGCTACGTTTCTGCCGTTGGGTCTGCTGATTTACTGGTTTCGATCCTGTCGATGGGGCGTGCGAGCGATTCCATCGACGGTGCTGCTGGTTTGCGTGCTGGCGCTGATATTGGAGATTGGTCAGAACATGGTGCCCGCCCGTCATGCGAGATGGTGGGACGCAGCAGTGCATGGCTTGGCTGGGGCAGGCGGAATCGTGCTGGGTCGATGGATGGGTGCGGCCTTGTCGGCCATCGAGGGTTGGTACGTTCGGCGGGAACGAACGATTGCGGTGGTGAGCCTGGCGATCGGCCAAGCGGCAATCGTTGGCCTGTTCGTGCGATGTTTTTCGGGCGCGACGCTTTCGAATTGGGATTGCAGCTTTCCACTTGTGATTGGCAATGAAGCGACGGGGGATCGGCCTTGGCGGGGTCGGGTCGCAAAAGTGTCGATTTACGATCAAGCATTGTCGGCGGATGACTTGGCGCGGTTGGCGGCGGAGTTCACGGACCCAATCAGTCGGCTGGTAGATGCCGACGCGCGTCGTCGAAATTCAGACAATACCGCGCCCATCGCCCAGTTTGAGTTGGGAACGGATCTGATCGATGCGGGGGTGTTTCCGGCGAAAGATGACCAGG
This sequence comes from uncultured Phycisphaeraceae bacterium, assembly GCA_964424105.1. Taxonomy (GTDB): domain Bacteria; phylum Planctomycetota; class Phycisphaerae; order UBA1845; family UBA1845; genus CAYRHJ01. Next base: position 53,284 of record CAYRHJ010000004.1, read on the forward strand.
CCGGTCGAATCTGTCAGGCGATCCGGCGTACGGGTCGGTTTTCGATTGAACTGTGGGCTTGGCCTATGAACCTGACGCAGGGCGGGCCGGCGCGCATGGTGTCGATGTCGGCGGATTCAAAACGGCGGAACGTTACGGTTTCACAGAACGGCGACAGGGTGGACTTGCGCATCCGCACGCCGCGCACCGGCTTGAATGGGATGTCGATCCTTTTGCAATCGCGCCCGCACGCGCTCTCGTCTGGCTGGCAACACGTGGCTATGGTGTATGACCGCGGCGTGGTGCGATTGTTCGTCAATGGCGAGGAAAGCATGGTTGCGGTTCATTTGCATTCCCTGGCCATCACGATTTTTCGTCGCGCATGGTTCGGCAGCACCGTCTTGGCTGCGGGCGTTTTGTTTGTCCCGTTATCCTTGTTGGCGATCGCGAGCGGTCGGTCTGGGCCGTTGTCGAGCCTCCCGCGACGGTTGTTCACCGTGGTCACGGTTCCGCTGGTTGCACACGTAACTGCGGCGAGTTGGTACGGGATGGGCGCGGATGTGGTGCTCGTCGTGGCGATACCGGCTGTTGCGGTTGTTACGCTGCTGGCTATGAAACGAATGGGACGTGCGAATTCGGGGGGTTGATTGTCGCAGTCGCGGATTTCGGGCGATGATTAGCCCGTTTCGCGGGCGTACCCATGCCGCATGCTGTTGCGAAGGCGCGTAGGCGAGTAGCGAGTGGGCGAGTGGCCATTTGCCCGTTGCCGGCCCAATTCGTCACAATCGTAGCAGGGTCGATTCCCACCAGCGCTGGAAATGTTGTTTGTTGAGGCTTCGCATCCGTTCGCGCAAGGCGTCGATCCAGGGTTGGACATTATAGACGCGGCGGGTTTCCTTGATGACGTCGAATTCGCGTCCCAGAACCTTGACGGTCAAGATAGTACGTCCGTCATCACCGTGCAGGCCCAGGATGCGCAACTGTCCGCGGTTCAGGTCGAGCCGCAGCCCCAATCGGGTATATTCGAGGTGTTCGAGATTGGCGGGCAGGAGCGTGGTGGCATCCAGACCCAGAAGCTTCAGCGACGCGGTTTGGAGCATGTGGCGGTCAATTCGTCCCGGGCTGTCTAACGGTGGGACGGCTTCGATCGTGGCGTTGGCGGCGACCAGTTGGTCATCGACGATCAGCAAGGATTCGATAGTGATGCGCAGGTTCCCGGTGATTTGTCCTTGGCCTATGAAACGGGTCAAGGCGTCCAGCGAGACATTGGTGGCCCGGCCTTCGGCGCTGGCGTATTTGAGTTGCCGATCGCCATATGACGCTTGATGGATGGTCAGGTCGATGTGTCCGTCAAGGTCGGGAATGCCCAGCAGGCCGGCGAATTGTTGCATGCGCAGTTGATCCAGCGAGCCGCTGAATCGCATGGACTGAAGCGCGCCGGCGGAAAATGTAGCGTCGTCCAGTTGCAGGTCAGCGGTTCCGTCAAGCCCCGAATGACCCAATGGTAGTTTCGCTGTGAATTCCCGAATCAAAGCCTGGCTCAATCGCCCGCGGATGCTGACTTGTTTCACGGAACCGCGTTCACGATAAACGACTTCGCCGGTGAACCCGCCCTGGGTCACGGCGCTTCCGACAAGTCCGTCCAAATTCAAAGCCGCCAGCGGCACTTCGGGCACGGTCAGTCGAACGTGATGAAATCGCAGAGCGCTGCCGGGCGTGAAAGAAGCTTCGATGATGATGGGTTCTTCGACCGGAAACTCGTTCAGCCGATCGGATTGCAGAGTGGCGCGGCCCAGTCCGTTGCGGTCAAAAACGATCTCGCCGTCGCAACGCGGGGCGTGGACGGTGAAATCCGGATGGGACCATTTCAAATCGATGTCTTGCAGGTCCACCCTGCCGATGCGCAGGGCGAAGAAATCATGCCCCAGACCGGTTCGGAGCATCGATTCGTAATCGACCCGGTCCCAGTCGGTCGTTCCCACGAGCAGCCAACCGTCGTGAAAGCCCAGGGAATACGTTTTCCGGCTGTCCGTGGATTCGTCCTGCCAGATGGCCGTTCTACAACCGAAGATATGGATTTCACGGCGGGCCGATTGAACCGCCAGATCGTGAAATCGACGAGCGCGAAGCGTAAGCGGCTCAATCGAGCCGATGGTCAGCGGCATTCCCAGCCGCGTCGATACCCGCACTTCGACGGATCGGCGATAGGCGTGGCTACGCAGATAGATGGCGTAACTCAGCGTCACCGCCAATGATCCCAATGTGGTGATGAGTGAAAAGGAAAGGAGGATTCGACGGTGTCGCAACATGCTATGGGACGTCCTGATTGTTCATGAAAGGTGGCACATGAATGAATTTCGGCAGTGGCTGAACCTTGGCGGGCCCCTGACCAAGGCGGCGGCGCCCGACCGTCCGCTCCAAATCTGAAACCGAGCGATTTGATGCGTTGGGCATGTCGGACGCCGATGCGTATTACGCGTTTCCCAACGCTCGCGCGGCGTCGAGGTAATGATCGTAGGCGGCGCGGACTTCCTGCACCGTGTCACCGCAAAACTTGTCGAGAAAGGCGCGGGCGATTTCGAAGGCTACGACGTTCTCCGCAACGACCGACGCCGCCGGCACGCTGCACACGTCGCTCCGCTCGTAATCACTACGCTGGGGCATCTTGGTTACGAGATTGACGCTGTTCATGCCTCTCAGCAACGTGCTGATGGGTTTCATCGCGGCCCGCACGACGATGGTCTCGCCGTTGGACATGCCGCCCTCGATTCCGCCGGCGTTATTCCGAGCGCGTACGAAACCCAACGACGGCGTCCGGCGTTGGGCTGGGTCGAATGCGATTTCGTCGTGAACGTCGCTTCCCAAGCGAGACGCGACGCCGAAACCCAGCCCGATTTCGACGCCCTTGAACGCCTGAATGGAACCGACGGCCTGCATGATCCGTCCGTCGAGCTTGTCCTGCCAGCGGGCACAGGTTCCCAGTCCGATGGCTAGGCCGGAAACGTGAACCTCAACGATTCCGCCGAGCGTGTCCTTGTCCTTTTTGGCTTGTTTGATCGCGGCGATCATGCGTAGGGCGGCGTCTTCGTCGGGGCAATAGGCTTCGTTGGCGTCGCGGCGCTGAACGATTTCGTCAGGACGGGCTTGCGAGTCGATCTGTGCGTCGACGTTGTAGATTCCGCGAACAAAGCCAACCACCGTTATTCCAAATTCACGGGTCAAGCAACGGGTCAACGCGCCCGCTGCGACACGGGCGGCTGTCTCGCGAGCGGACGCACGTTCCAACGTTTCGCGACAATCGGTGGTCAGCCATTTGATGCTGCCGGCGAGGTCGGCGTGGCCCGGTCTGGGGTGGTGGACGGCGGGTGCGTCATCGATGCGAAAGTCCTTGTTGTTGATTTCGATGGCAATGGGCGAGCCGATGGTGCGTTGCTTGCGAACGCCGGCGACGATGCTGACGGCATCCGATTCGATGGCCATTCGCCCGCCTCGGCCATATCCACCCTGCCGGCGTTTCAGCTCGCGGTTGATCAGGCTTTCATCGACGGCGACGCCGGCCGGCATGCCCTCGATAAGCACGATGAGCTTTCGTCCGTGGGATTCGCCGGCGGTGCGATAGTCGAGCATGGTCATAGGCGACCAATGTAAATGATGGAAGGCCGATGTGAAAGGTGGGCTGCTCGTCGCGTGTTGAATTTCGCCCGTGAAAGACGCCGTACGACCACTTGCAGGTTAGAACGACATTGATGCCACATTAAGCTCGATCAACCCCGGCATTGTGTTCAGGGCGTTTTGGAAGTCGGGCCTGTCCTGCCAGCCGAGGTCGATGACGGGTTTGGAATCAAGCAGTTTGTAGGGTCCGCCCGCGCCGTATCCCAGGGTCGCCTGGATCATGTGTGCGACGTGCATGGTCAGGCGTTCGGAGCGAAGGGCGTCGTCGGGATCAGGGTAGTCGTGATGGTTGCTGATCAGGGCCTGTAGGGTCGGTGGGAGGTTCCAGGATTGGGCCAGCAATTCTCCCAATTCCTGGTGGCATAGATCGCAGAAGTATTCGAACGAGCGCAAGTCGATTCGATATTTCAACACGGATTGGTGTTTCAGCGTTTCGCGAAGCACCATCACGTTGCCGACGTCTTGCAGCAGGCCAATCAGAAACGCTTCTTCGCGATCCATGGATGAAAAAGGAGCTAACAACCGCATGGTGCAGGCGCCCGCGATCGATCGCTGCCACACGATGTCGGCCAGTTCCTGATCCTGACCCCGGCGTTGATAGGTGGCGGCCCGCATGGATTGATGCAGCATCAACATCCGCAGCGAATTGGCCCCAATCCGGCTGATCGCCCGCTGAAGGGAGGTGATTTTCTCAACTCCCGCGTACAAAGCAGAATTGGCGATGCGAATCACGGCGGCGGCCAACACTTGATCTTCCGCGATTTCATCCGCGATGGCATCGAAGTCGAAATCGGAGTCGCTGAGTTTTTGAATGATGCTCTCGGCCACGTGCGGCAGCGGCGGAACGCTGAGCGAGTGACCGTCGAACTGCTCGACAAGAATGTTCTGTAATGCCCGGGCCTCGGTGGAAAGTTCCGGCATGGGGATGGGCTGTAGCGTTGTTTCGCAGGCCTCCGGCTGATTCCACCATTCGACGGAAACGGGAGCCGATGTTTCGGTGGCGCACGCGGCGGGCGTCTCGATGACGGCAATAGCCGACGAGCGTTCGCGGAGCGCCGGCGTGGCGGCGGATGGCCCGGTGAGCTGATCCCAAATCCAGTTCCACAACCCCATTTTCTGAAAATCCGTTCCAGGCCTGCGGCGCATTTGGGCGTGCAGGCGTAAACTGAGCACGAGTCAGGGACGATTCGACTAACGATCCTATCGACCAGATAGCGGCGACGCGTTGGGGCAGGAATGGCTGGTCAGGGTTTCGCCCCATATTCCGCAGGCTATGGCGTTCATGGTGATTCAGACAAACCCGCAAGCGGCAAAGATTGCCCTGGCGGGTCGATTCCCGGAACCACGATCATCCGGTATATTGCCAACCGTCAGCAGGGGACTCGATCCATCAACATGATCGCGAAAACGTTCAAGAAATCCGCGGAATTTCCGCCTGGGACAGAATTGGCTGGGCGGTACGAGATTATCGCCCGGTCCGATCAGCCCGGCGGGAACTGGTACGATTCGCTTGATCGCCGATTCAACCGGCAGGTCATGGTCCTGACCTTGCCGGCCGGCACGCTGCAACATGGCCAGCGACGGGCCAGGTTTCTTCGCGAGGCTCGAATACTTTCGCGGCTCGATCATCCGCACATCGCGGGAATCCATGGATTCGATTCAACGGAGTCTTGCGATTTTGTCGTAATGGAACATGTAAGCGGACGTACGTTGGCGGATAGGTTGAATTCCGGCCAATGGGATGCGCCGACTTGCCTCAAAATTTCATTGGAGGTTGGCAGGGCGTTCGCGGCGGCGCATCAGCGGGAATTGCACCATGGAATGTTGAGTTGCAACTGGATCATGCTGACGGAATCGGACGTCACCAAGGTTCTGGGCTTCGGCGTGTCGAACCTGACACTCGACGAGGGACACCCGGCCGATGCGGACGGCGATGTTCGAGCGTTTGGAGCCGTGTTGGCGAAAATGGCTGATTCAATCCCAGCATGCCCGCCAACCCGGTCCGCGTCCGGCGCGACGAAAATTTCACCGCCGGCGGTCGTCGAACCACCGATCGTGACCATGATCAAATCGGTGGCTGTGGACTGTGCGCGCGATGATGCTGCGAAACGATTTCGATCGATGGCAGACGTGGTGCGCGAATTGGAGCGATGCGGAACCGGCAGCGCGACGTCGTCAATCGGCCACGTCAAACGGAATTGGGTGGGTACTGCGGTGGCGACGATCATCTTGGCCGTGATCCTGTTCTGGGCTGTACACGTTTGGCGGCAGTACATCCACCGCGCCAAGTTGCAATCTGATGCACCGAGCGCGTCATTGATGACATCACCGGAAGGCGTCTCGACGGCCGAGGCTCGTTTCTTCGCCATTTCAGCCGGCGACCCGGTGCACGTTTCAGGTATCGCGGGCGACGTGTTCCAGCAAACGCTGCCATTGCTGGGCATAGGAAAACTCCGCGACGCCGTCGGGGTCCTTGAAGAAACAGGCCAGATGATCCATTCGACCGCGGTGCCCGGTTGAAAAACTCCAGGCCGTCAATCGTACCAAGTCGATGACCAGCGGTGCAGCCAGCAGAGAATCACAACCCGTCCAGACAAACTGAAGATTCATGTGCGTGCCGAGGAAGCCCTGAAACTGAATCAGGTCCCAGGCGACTTTCCAGTCACCCAGCGACCGCACATATTCAATCGAGGTATGGGCATCCGGGACGTATCCCAGGATGGCGGGCAGAGCCTGATTCTTCGACGCGGTTTTCATGCGGCGGACACGCGGGTCCTGCAAGTTTTCACCGTCGCGATTTCCCAGCACGTTGTGGCCTATCCAGTTACGCACGGTCAGATTTCGCGTCGCAAACATGGGTGCTAGTACGGACTTGAGCAGCGTTTCCCCGGTCTTGCCATCCCGCCCCATGTAGAGCGCCTCGCGTTGTTCGGCGAATTGAATGATGGCGGGAACGCGAACGCCCAGCGAAGGCGTGAAATTGATGTAGGAACAGTCGGCCATGAACGCACCCAGCGCGTAGATCGAACTGGCGGGCAACACCTGTTGACCCCGCTGCTTCATGGCACGAATGAGCCGTCCGCAATCCTTGTGCGCCGCCTGTGGCCGAAAAGGCGGTTCGGCGGAAGCAAGATTCACCACGACGACGTGCTTGAGTTGATGGCGGTCGCGAAAGGAAATCAAATCATCCCGCACGCCATCGGCGGCCCGCATGGCGGTCGACACGGAACGGACGCAAGCGCGCTGGCACAATTGCCGCACCGACTTGCTGACGCCGAAAGCGATTCCGGGTCGAATCTCGTTCTGTATCGATCGCAACGATCGCTTGGCGTGCGAAATGACCTCGCGTGACAGAACGCGGGATTGGTCGTGAAGCGCTTCGACCGTTTCCAACAGCGATTGTGAGCGAACCTCGTGTCCACCGACCACGATTCGGGCAGGGTCGATCAGATTCAGCTTGGCGAAGGGCGGAAGGGCGGTCACCAGCCCGGTCGTGGGTGTTCGTTTGGCCGCCAACGCCGCCAATCCGACGGCCACCGAGCCGCCCACACCGCCGACGGCGCCGATCATCCACAATCCCATTCGGTCGGTTTTTTTTCTAGAAGCCATTCGGGGCGGGCATCATAAGGCAAGCGGTTTCGACAAGCCAGCGACGCAATTGTACAATCCAACGGATACGCACGTCCAGCGTACGGGCATTGATCGAGCCGTGGTGAATCGCAAGAAAGGCCTGGAAACCCCCAGAAAAACCATGCCGAAGGACCGTTACCAACGTACCATCGATTACCTTCGCGTGTCCTTGACGGATCACTGCAATTTGCGGTGCGTTTATTGCATGCCGTTAAGGGGCCTGCAATTCGCGCACCATAATGACATCTTGACGGCTGGGGAGATTGAAACGGTTGTCCAAGCCGCGGCGGCTGTGGGCTTTCGCAAGGTGAGGTTGACCGGGGGCGAGCCTACGTTGCGGAGCGATCTGCTGGAAATCGTTCGCCGTGTATCGGGCGTTGATGGAATCGAAGAAGTCTGCCTGACGACCAACGGCGTGTTTCTGCCGCGTTTGGCCGACGCGCTCGTCGAGGCTGGATTGAATCGCATCAACCTGCACATCGATACGTTGCATCCCGAACACATCAAGCGAATCATGCGGTTCACGTCGGTGGATGAAATATGGGCCGGTCTGAATGCAGCCGCCGCGATGGGTCTCGACCCGCTCAAAATCAACTGCGTCGTCGCCCGAGACTACAACGACGAAGACGTCGTCGATATGGCGCGTCTCACTATGGAAAAATCCTGGCACGTTCGATTCATTGAATTGATGCCATTGGGGACCGGCGAGTGTTCACGCACGGCGTTAAGTCAGTTCGTCCCATCGTCCGAAACGCGGGCCCGCATTGAAGACGCGCTAGGCCCGTTGAAGCCCGTCCCCACCGCCAATCCCGCGGATGAGGCGATGAACTTCCGTATCGCGGGGGCATTGGGGGTTGTGGGGTTCATCTCGCCGGTCAGCCAACCCTATTGCGGCACGTGCAATCGGATGCGGTTGACGTCCGATGGAAAACTGCATCTGTGCCTGTTGCACGACGACGAGATCGACGTCAAACCCGCGCTTAGAAATGGCCACTCCGCGCGAAACGGCAGCGCGCTGCAGGCCGCGAAGAAACTGTTGCTACAGGCCGTCGATGCTAAACCCATCGGCCATCATCTGGACGAGGGCATGTTCACCGAACGCAAACGCATGTTCCAAATCGGCGGATGACGATGGTCAGGCATCGGCGGACGGATTGCTCGCAGCCTGCGATCATATTTGATCTGGACGGCACGTTGGCCGACACGCTGGCTGATATTACCTACGCGGTGAATGTCGCATTGAGCGCATTCGATCGACCGTCGGTCACGCCCACGCAGATGCGCGGCTGGATCGGCGAGGGGCTGGGCGTCTTGTTGGCACGTGCGTCAGGGCTGATGGATCAAGACGTCGTCAGCGCCATGGTCGATCGATATCGGCCGGTCTATCGCGCGTGTATGCTGGAGCGCACGGCGCTCTATTCCGGCGTGGCTGACATGCTGGACGTGCTGGACCGCGCGGACACGGGCATGTGCGTGTTGTCCAACAAGCCGCACGAATTCACCGAACCCATCTGTCGGGCGTTGTTGTCGCATTGGCGGTTTCGCACTTGCCTGGGCCATCGCCTCGAATCGGCTCGCAAGCCGGACCCTGCCGTGGCGCTCAGATTGATCGAACAGATGGGGGCCGATCCGTCGAATACCGTTCTGGTGGGCGATTCTACGATTGACATTCAAACGGCACAAAACGCCGGCATGAAATCGGTGGCGGTGACGTGGGGTTTCGGTCAGCCGGCGGAACTCGCGGGCGCTAAACCCAGCGCCATCATTCATCAACCAGCCGATTTGCTCGACTGGCTGGCAGGCGACCCGTCTGCACCGCAGGCCCAATAGGCATGGATCGGTCGATTGGACCGTCGATCGATTGTATTTCGATCCTGGACCATTGGCATTTTTCACGCCGGCGTCGATGGCTTTTCGCTAATACTGGTGGTGCTGAAATCGGGACAACCATGCCGCCACGAGCCTCGATTTTCTTCGCCCGCGGATTACACGGTCCGGGCGATCGTAGACTATGGCGCGATGCCCGTCCCCGAATCAGCTCTTGCCGCGCCGGTCATACTGGCCCTGTTCGTGCTGATTACTGGCGTTCTAGCCATCCGCACCCGACCCGCGAGCCTGACTCCGCAACAGAAATCGAGACCGGCGTCGAATCGTCGAACATCGTGGCCTGCACATCATTGACCCAAGCCAGGCGATTTCGTAGCATGGGGGTGCGGACCTGTTCGACTCGTACGCGCGGTATCGTCGACCGATGCATCGGCCGGTTCGGGCAGTCCGTACTGAACAGTCCGTCCGAATTCGCCGCCGACGCATGATAGGATAATCGGACGTTGATTCATCCAGGCGAGCCGAGGAGGAAAGCATGCAAAACGGCTTCTGGTCGTCCATCATCGTCTCGGTGGTTGTACTCGCATTCGCCGCCCATTCGCCCGGCCAAGATCTGACCAAGCCCCCAAAAGCGGATCACGAAACCACTTTTATTGATCCCGAGGTTCCCGACGATCCGCCCGCCGATGCTTCCGCTCGAGCCAACGCGTTGTCGCGAAGCCAAACCGCGAACGTCCAGCGCGGGCCGTTTATCAGCGTACAGGTCAACGTGGACGGGCTGGGGCAAAACATCGTAAACGATGCTGCCAACGAACCGTCGATAGCCGTGGACCCGACCAACCCCAATGTCATGGTCATCGGATGGCGGCAATTCGATTCGGTTTTTTCGAACTTTCGGCAGGCAGGTTGGGCGTACAGTCACGACGCGGGGGCGACCTGGACGTTTCCCGGCTCATTGGATGCCGGCGTCTTCCGCAGTGATCCCGTACTCGTCGCGGACGCCGATGGTAACATTTACTATTACAGTCTGACGGTGGATAAACCCCAGCAGACCAACTTTCGATGTCATTCCTTTGAATCGCTGGACGGCGGCATCAACTTCGGCGCTCCGGTTGTTGCATTCGGTGGCGACAAAGCCTGGTTCACTGTGGACAGGTCGAACACCATTGGCCGAGGAAATTTGTACGCCAAGTGGCAGACGTTTTTCAATTGTTGCGGGAACACGACGTTTACTCGTTCCACCGACGGCGGAGCATCGTTTGAAACACCCGTATCCGTACCGTCGGGCCCCTCGTTCGGCACGGTGGCCGTCGGACCGGACGGCGAGGTATACGTCGCCGGTATCGAAGCGGTTCTGTTCCAGAATTTCGGCAAGTTTGTGATCGCAAAATCAACGAACGCCCGTAATCCCGCGGTCATACCCAGCTTCGATTTCTCGACCGTGGTGGACATGGGCGGTGCGATGGAGATCAGCGCCGTGCCCAACCCCAATGGGCTGCTCGGACAGGCCTGGGTGGCGGTCAATCCGTCGAGCGGGCCTAGTCGCGGGCACGTGTACATGCTCGCCTCGGTGGATCCACCGGGGGCTGACCCGTTGGATGTGATGTTTTCACGCAGCACCGACGGCGGTTTAAGCTGGAGCGCTCCGCTTCGTGTCAATGACGATCCCGCGGGGAACAACGCCTGGCAATGGTTTGGAACGATGTCGGTGGCTCCGTCGGGCCGAATCGACGTGATTTGGAACGACACCCGCGCCGACCCCACCACCACTTTTTCCGAACTGTATTACTCGTATTCCACCAACGGCGGTGTGACGTGGTCTACCAACATCCCCATCAGCCCCCCGTTCAATCACTTCCTGGGATACCCGCAACAAAACAAGCTGGGCGATTATTACGACATGGTTTCAGACGAATTGGGAGCCAACATCGCCTATGCCGCGACCTTTACAGGTCAGCAGGACGTGTATTTTCTGCGACTGGCCATCGATTGCAACAGCAACGGCATCCACGACGGTGACGACATTGCTTTCGGCACACTGCTCGACTGCAACAGCGACGGTCAACCGGATGATTGCCAAACGGGATGCAGCCAAGACTGTCAATGTCCCGATCCCGATTCATGCTTCTTCGGGCAATGTAACGCGGGCGCCTGCGAAAGCGTTCCAAACATTTTCGGCGACATCGATCACAACGGCACCGTCAATCTGATTGATCTGTTCTGCATGCTCGAAGGTCTCGCAGCCGACTTCTCGACGTGTTCTTCGGACGACATGGACATCGAACCCTGTGGTGGCAACGGCACGATCAACCTGCCGGATTTGTTTGCCGTGCTGAATGCGTTTTCCGACGTCGACCCCTGCTGCGGTCCCTGAACCCGACGTCGGTCAGCGTCGAACCAGATCCCGGCGACGTTAGGTGCGGGTCCGCGGAATCGACGTAACCGGCGTCATTCGCTACGGGCCGCCGTCGTCGCCACGGTCTTCGGACTTGAATCCCAAACTCGCAGGTCGGTGATTTCGAAAGCAGCCGTGTGGTCGCCGTTGACGAAATCGCCCACTCGGACGCCATGGGCCACGAAACGCCGCACGCCGCCCGGCATCAGCGGGCCTCGCCAATCGTCATCCGCCGCGATAGGTGTCGCTGCCCATTCGTTCCATTCTGCCACGGGGAACCCCTCGGCGTTCATCACCGAAATCCGCATGGAGAGCAGCGAAATCATTTCCGATCCTTCGTTGCGCACTTCGATCACGGGCCGGATCAACTTTCGGCCACGCGACTCCGCCGGCACGAGATCGACGGATACATCCACGTTGGCCAGGTAATCAGGTCGTCGCTGATCGTTCAATAGATCACCGAGCGCCGGAGGGAGTGCGTCGGCCAGCTCCGGAAGCGACGCAATCGACATATGAGCCATCCCGAACAGGCTTTCGCTCTTGCGGTCGACGATGTTCAAGCAGTACAGAGCCACGACAGAGGCGCTAAGCAGAATCGTAATGGTGATGGCTGTGCCCCCCAAAACGATGGTTGACAGGAGCGATCGGCCACGGTTGATGGTGTTGGGAACTACGTGATGCATGTTGAAACTCCGAATTATGCGTTACGGCGTTACGGCGTTGCGGCGTTGCGGCGTTGGACGTTGGCCGCTTGATGTGGAATTCGTGCTTTGCGGAAAATTATTTTTCCGCCCGCAGCGTTGATGGGCGGGTCGTCGTGGTCCGATAATCCGCAGCTCCTGTTGATCGTAATCCTATTAAAAACAAAAGGTTATGGAATGGGTTGCCCGCTGACGGCGGCGAGGTGTGTTTCGCGTCGCCAGTCCATATCGTTTTTTGGGAGGCTGCGACGATGGGCGGCGGCGAAAATGACGGGCGTGGCCGGTGGCATCCGCCGGATGGGTCGGTATCAGTTCTTGGAACCGAACGTTCGTTCGACGAACCCGGTGTCGATAGCGCCGTTCTGGAATTCCTTGGCGGCGAGGATTTTGAGATATAACGGAATCGTCGTCTTGGTGGGTGCAATCATGAATTCGTCGAGGCATCGGCGGAGCGTGTCGATGGCTTCGGCCCGGGTGGCCTGGTGTACGATCAACTTTCCGATCAGCGAATCGTAGCGTGGAGAAATGCGATATCCGTCATGGGCGTGCGAGTCGAAACGGACGCCGTGTCCGCCCGGCGGGCGGAAAATATCGATCACTCCGGCGGACGGGCGAAACCCTTCGTCCGGGTCTTCGGCGTTGATGCGACACTCGATGGCAGCGCCTCGCGTCCGAACGTCGCGTTGCGTGAAGCCCAGCGGTTCGCCGACGGCGATACGAATCTGCGCCTTGATCAGGTCGATGCCGGTGACCATCTCCGTCACGGGATGTTCCACCTGAATTCGGGTGTTGGCTTCGATAAAATAGAATTCCCGCTTGCCCGCCACCAGGAATTCGCACGTGCACGCATTGGTATACTCGGCGGTTTTGCAGAGTCGAACAGCCGCCTTGCACAGGTCCTGCCGGGTTCGCTCATCCAGCCCCGGCGACGGTGACTCCTCGATCAACTTCTGATACCGCCGCTGCGTCGAACAGTCCCGCTCAAAAAGATGAACCACGCGGCCATGATGGTCAGCCAAGACCTGCACTTCCACGTGACGCGGCTTGTCCAGGTATTTCTCGAGATACAGACCCGAGTCATTGAAGGCGGCTTTTGATTCGCGCTCTGCCTGCTGAATCATGGCTCGCAGCTCAGTTTCACTTCGCGCGATTCGCAGACCTCGCCCGCCGCCACCAGCCGTCGCCTTGATCATGACCGGATATCCGAGTTTCGAAGCCACGGAAACGGCTTCGTCACTGCTTTCCAGGATTCCCTCGCTTCCGGGCACGGTGGGAACTTTCGCCTGTTGGGCCAATCCGCGTGCCGAAGCTTTGTCGCCCAATCGACGCATGGCCTTGGCGGACGGACCGATGAACTCGATGTTGGATTCGCGACATTTTTCGGCGAACGCGGCGCTTTCAGCCAGGAAGCCGTATCCGGGATGAACTGCGTCGGCGTTGGCGATTTCGGCGGCGGCGATGATGCGATCGCTCTTGAGGTAGCTGTCCTTGGGCGCGCCATAGCCAATGCAGATGGCCTGATCGGCCAATCGCAGATAATGCGCCCCGCGATCTTCTTCTGAAAAGACGCAGGCTGTCTCCACGCCCAATTCGCGACAGGCCCGCAGAACCCGCAGGGCAATTTCTCCACGATTGGCGACGAGGATGCGCTTAAACATGGGCATTTTCAGTGTCGGCCCGCGCGACCGTCATTCAGGCCGAACCCGGAAGAGGGGTTGTCCAAACTCGATGGGCTGCTCGTTGGCCACCAACACCTTTTCTATCGTGCCCGTCACTTCAGCGGGAATTTCGTTGAAGACTTTCATGGCCTCAATCAGGCAGACGATCGTATCGGGGCGAATGCCGCTACCCACCTTGACGAACAACGGTGCCCCCGGTTGCGGGGACGAATAGAACGTACCCACCATCGGGGAGGTGATCGTCAGCAAGCCGACGTCGGAATCGGCTGGGTCAATTATCCGGGCCATGGACTTGGCTTCGTCGACCGACAGTTGAGTTTGAACGTTCGAGGTCGAAACCACGGTGGCGGCGGAGTTGGATGCATCGGGGCGGCGCAATGTGATTTCCTCAGCTCCGTTGCGCACGGAGATGCTCAACAGGTCATTGTCGACCATGAGTCGAACCAATTCTCGTACGGTGTTAAGGTCCAAGGGTGATGCCGTCCGGCAGAACGGGGCCATCCACGTGCCGGGTCATGGGTTACGGATTCTGAACGCGCGTCGCGGCGGGACGCGGAGCGCCGACCGCGCTGTGCGATCGAACCCCCGCCCATCGATCATCGACATCGAAACCCGCCTCAAATAACCGCGGCGGACAAATCCTTCCTCAGACGACTCAATACCTTGCAGCCGTCGTTTGTGATCAACACGTCATCTTCAATTCGCACACCGCCGACGCCCGGCAGGTAGATCCCCGGCTCGACCGTGACTACCATGCCTGCAACCAGCTTTTCTTCCGAGCGCCAACTCAATGACGGGGCCTCGTGAACTTCCAGGCCCAGCCCATGTCCCAATCCGTGCCCGAACTGTTTGCCAAAACCCGCGTCGGTAATGACTTTGCGGGCGACGGCATCCACGTCACACATTCTCGCGCCGGGACGCAGGGCGGCGATGGCTTTTTCTTGTGCATCCAAAACGATACTGTAAATCTTTCTGATGCGCGGCGAAATGCTACCGACGAACACCACGCGGGTCAAGTCGCTTCGATAAAACTGCCACGTTGCCCCCCAGTCGAACAAAATCGCGCATCCGTCCACCACCTGACGATCTCCAGCCCGGGCGTGCGGATGCGACGCGTTGGCTCCCACGGCCACGATGGATTCAAACGCGGGCGCCGACGAACCGCGTGTGCGCATCTCGAATTCCAACCGGGCGGCCAAATCACGCTCCGTCATACCGGGCTTGATCGAACGACACGTCGCCAGAAAGGCCTCCTCGGCCATCCGGATGGCGAACTCCATCAACGACAGTTCGCCCGCATCTTTCAGGCGACGCATGTCTGACAGGATCGGCGGACCCTTGACCAGTCGAACGGGACGAGCCGCCTTTTGCAACGCATCAAACTCCGACACGCGCAGTCCGTCCGCCTGCACGGCGAATCGCGTCAGTTTCAGCTTTTTCACCACCTTGCCGATCTCGTCCATCAATAGAAATTTGCGTAGATGAACCTTGCACCAGGGCACCTCGCTCGACAGGGCTTCTACAAACCGGGCGTCACTGATAACGTGTACGGCCCGGGGCGTGACCAGCACGGCCGAGTCCTCTCCGGTGAAACCGGTCATGTAATGCGTATCGACGTGGCGGGTCAACAGGTAGGCCGGCAAACGATTCTTCTGCATGACGGCTCTGCAACGTTCCAGCCGGGACGCGAAAGTTTCGGGAGCGGTCGGTGCTTTGGTTTTTGGCATAGCGGGCATGCTCCATCCGTGGGGCGCGGATGAACTCGCGGTTGATGGCGATTCCTAGCGGCGCGTGTTCTTTTGCTTACTGGTGCGTTTCACTTTTGCGGACTTGGCTTTCCTTTTTTTTACCTTGGCGGGTGCGGAAGTCTTTTTGGCTTTTTTCTTCGCAGCCTTCGATGCGTTTACGGCTGACTTGTGTTTGGCTGTGACCTTCTTCCCGCTCTTGGAAGAAATCTGTTTGACCGTTGCCCTCTTGGCTGACGTCTTCTTCTTTGCGTCCTTGATTGTCTTGACGCCTGCGGATCCAGTGGGGGTTGAATTGACAATCGCTGCCGTCGTTCCCGCGGCCTTCGCCTTCGCAGCAGATCTTCGGCCACTTCGCGGCTTGTCCGCACGGGCGTCGACGGCGTTCATGGTTTCTTCAATGGCCCGCTTCCTGGCGCGGATCGCCGCTTCCGGCACTACAATCTTGGCATCGATATCGTAAATCGCCAGGTCCTCGTAATAGCGTTCATTTCGAAGACGCTCCATTTGAGCCTCCGCGTCCTCTCTGTCCGTGCATTTCAGCAACGTGACGGGCATGCCATCGGACATGCCCACCAACTTCCACACCAGCGGAATAATCTCCTTCGTCCCCGGGGCACGCTTGATTTTGGGCGACAGCGCATCGGTCGGATTCTTCGCTGCCACACTTGGGCCGCCAACGTTTGCGACCGCTTCCGGAGCTTTCTCCGCTTTGGATTCGTCAGGTTGAACTTCCTCGCTCTTGTTCTTCCACATGGTGAGCACGCTCCGCGAAAGTCAGACTCCATCCCGTTTGAACGCACCGTCTCCGGCACGCCGGATTTCCACGTGTCGGATTTGTAGCATGGGCCGATGGGTCAGACAAGATGGGCTTACTGCTGCCTGACGTGGTGCAGCCCGGCGGAGGGAGGTTCCGATAGCGAGAACGGACGACCGCCGAACCTACCCAAATCGTACGCTCCAACAAGCCGATAGGAAAACGACGGGCGACAACGCACCCGTCCCTTGGGGATCGGCCCGATATTATCAGCTTCCGCCCCGGACAAAAAGGAAGATGGATTCATGATTTCCGCAAAACCCGCAATTCCAGCCATCCGCCGCCCATCCAACCCATTGCAAGAAAAACCCAAGCCCCCCAAGAACGCCGTCGGCACAAATGAACTGGATTCGGCGGCTTCGATAACCGGTCAAACCGCTGCGAGCGAATCCACCACGAGCGCCTTTACGCCTCCGCAGGTGGAAACCATCCGAGAGACCCATTTGAGCGAGTCCATGGTCGAAGGCCTGCTATTCAAACACCTGCTCGCCGTAGGCAATGACACAGGGCGAGGCATTGCGCTGGCCATCGCCATGCCCCCAAAACCGATCATCGAAATGTTGGCCGGCCTGAAATCCCGGCAGTTCGTTTATCACAAAGACAGCACGGCCATGGGCGACTTCGAATACGCCCTGACCGACGCGGGCCGAGCGCGGGCCAAAGCCTACCTGGAAGAATGCTCCTACGTCGGGCCGGCACCGGTCACCTTGGAAGACTACATAAAATCGGTCGAAGCGCAGAGTATCACGCTCGAAAAAGCGCGCCAGGAAGATCTGCAACGGGCTTTCGACGGTTTGCTGATCAATCGGGAGATGTTCCAACGACTGGGGCCGGCGATCAATTCCGGTCGAGGATTGTTTCTGTATGGATTTCCAGGAAATGGAAAAACCAGCATCGCCGAGCGAATCACCAACTGCTTCGGTGGGCACGTCTGGATTCCCTACGCCATCTACACCGGCGGCGAGCTGATTACCTTCTACGATCCGCAGAACCACGTGGTTCTTGAATCCGACACGCCCAAAATCCTCAGAACGCAGGCCACCGATCCACGTTGGATTCAGATCAGGCGACCCACCATCGTCGTCGGCGGTGAACTGACCATGGATTCACTGGACCTCCAGTACAACACGCATACCAAAATCACCGAACCGCCCCTCCAATTGCGAAGCAATACCGGCACGCTGGTGATTGATGACTTCGGGCGACAGCGCATGAGGCCCATCGAACTGCTGAATCGCTGGATCGTCCCGCTCGAGAAACGCTACGACTTCTTAACGCTGTCCAACGGCAAGAAAATCAGAGTCCCGTTCGACCAGTTGATCATCTTTTCGACAAACCTGGAGCCCAAGGATCTGGTCGACGATGCCTTCCTGCGACGTATTCCTTACAAGATCAACGTGCTCGACCCGTCTGAAGAGGAGTTTCGCAAGTTGTTCAACATCATGTCGCCGATCGTCAACGTCCCGCTGGATCCGCAAGCCATCGACTATCTGATCGAGAAACATTATCGTTCCGTGAATCGTCCCTTTCGATGCTGTCAGCCTCGTGACCTGCTGCTTCAAATCAGGAATTTCGCCGCCTACCAAGGTGACGAACCGGTCGGCAACAACGCGGCCTTCGATGCCGCCTGCGAGAACTACTTCGCGGTCATGTAGACGGATGCACGGGTTCAGGCCCTGCGCGTGCGTTCGGGGCGGTCGCGTGCATTCGTGGCGGTCGCGCGCAGGCCGGCCCTTCGCATCCTTCTTGAATTCGTATAGGGTACGTGAACGTCCGCTTCGTCAACGCGGACAAGCCCTTGCTTTCGTGGAGCCGGAAAATGGGTCGGATTCATTTGGCTGCGTGGGTGGCGGTGCTGTTGGCCACCCGAATCTTGGCAACGCCCCCGGATTCGACTGCCCTGCTGAATCCTCGTCAGGGATTGTTCGACGAGCAATGGATGATCATGCAGTTGGGCGACGAGCGCGTCGGTTACGCCCACAGCACGATGTCTCGCGAGGCGGACGAAATCCGCACCCGCACCGTCACCGTCTTCGGAATCGCCCGGGCCGGGCAAAAAGTCGAAATCTCCATTCTGCAATCCACACGGGAGACCTTGGCCGGCCGACCCCTCCAATTCGACCACGCCACCAAGATGGGCGCGTTTGAATCGCGAACCCGCGGCACGATCACCGCCGACGATGAACTGATCATGATCATGTCACAATTCGGCAATGACATGGAAGATAAAACGACCTACCCGAAGGACGCCAAGATGGCCTGGGGCGCCTACCGCGAAACCATTCAGCGGGGGTTTGAACCCGGCACGACCTATGCCATCGACGTCTTCGAACCGGCGCTTTCCACGCTTAAGCCGGTGCACGCGGAATTCGAAATCGGTGAACGTGAGACCATCGACGTGCTGGGGCAAAGTCGATCAGCCAGTCGGGTCATGACCAGAATGTCCACCGCGCAGGGGCAGATCGAGTCGGTCGGTTATGTGGACGAAAAAGGGGCGCCCATCAAGGTCGAAACCCAGATGGCGGGTTTCAAGATGACCCTGTTCGCCACGGACAAGGAGACCGCGCTCAAGGAATTCGAACCGCCGGAATTCCTGGTCGACACGCTCGTGGAAGTGGACCGCAGCATCAATCGATCCGCAGCCCAGGAAATCGACTACACCCTGCGGGTGACAGGGAAACATCAAACCCTGCCCGAATTGCCCGCTACATCCATGCAGCAGCCCGGCGAGCGCGACCGGCAGTCAGCCAAGCTCACCGTCCGCCGCATCGCCACCGACGCCTTGAAAAAGCTGGACGCGTCCGCCGCCCCCGATGAATTGGCCGAATTCGTCCTTGCGACGCCAACGCTGAACACAAAAGACCCAGCCATCGTCGAAATGGCGGCCCAAGCAGCCGGCGACGAGACTCGTCCGTACCATTTGGCTGACAAGCTCCGCCGCTTCGTTACGGAAACCGTCGACGAGAAAAACCTCAATGTCGGGTTCGCGACAGCTTCCGAAGTGTGCCGTCACAAGGAGGGCGATTGCACCGAGCACGCCGTGTTGCTGGCTGCGCTGGGTCGATCACGAGGCCTGCCTTCGCGCGTCGTGGTCGGATTAGCCTACGTTCCCGGGTTCGGCGGCAAGCAGAACGTATTCGGTTTTCACATGTGGACCCAGTTTCATATGGGCGGTCAATGGGTGGATTTCGACGCCGCCTTGCGCGAGTCCGATTGCAGTCCCGGGCGTATTGCCTTGGCTACGTCTTCATTGAAAGACGCCGGTCTGGGCGACCTGGCCTTCGCCATCATCGACGTGATTTCCGGTCTGGAAATCAAGATCGACCGCGTCTCTCCGTGATTTCACGTCATCATCAGCGCGTGCCGCGCGGATATTGGCCGTCAATCAAACGCCTATGTCTTCATTCCACAAGGACGGGTTGGCTGCGATAAACTCCCGCATCAATCGCACGCACGCTTCCGAGTTCACCACGTCGATGCGAACCCCACGCTGCCGCAGGTAACTCTCCGGGCCCTGAAAGGTCTGGTTTTCGCCGACCACCACGCGCGGGATTTTGTACAGCAGGACCGTTCCGCTGCACATGTCACAGGGCGACAGCGTGGAGTATAGCGTACACCGTTGATACTCCTTCGCCGTCAATCGGCCCGCGTTTTCGAGACAATCCATCTCCGCGTGCAGGATGGCGCTCGACTTTTGCACACGACGATTATGACCCCGCCCGACGATCTCGCCGTCCATCACCAGCACCGATCCGATGGGGATGCCCCCCTCCGCCAATCCCAGCCGAGCCTCTTCGATCGCAGCCTCCATGAACAAATCCATATCCCCGAACTCCTGCCCTTTTGTAATCAATTACGAAGTCTATATCTTATCAAAACCGCGTCTTTATCTTATCAGAGCCGCGACCCTGGACGCGACCAAGGCGGGAGCGTCCAGTATGGCAATCGGACGACGCAGTCTATGGCACGCGAACCGCGCCACTACCACCAGAAAACATGTGTTCAGGGAGCGGTCTTCCTGATGGGTGGCCCACCTCCTTTGGAGGTGGGGGAGACGATGATAGAGACGGGATGACACACCAATGTCACTTGCCATGCGGGCGTCGAAGAATCGAGTCCCCCAGGTCCAAAAGACACGGGCCACCTGTCCGCGCTGCAACAGGTTCATCGTGTCATTCGACGGACATGCGTTCAAACCGTCGTGCCCAAATCCAAAAAAAACGCCCCGAATAGCCGGGGCCATTCGCGGCGCGGTCGCCTCGCATGTTTGTTCAGTCTGCTCTAGCCCCGCGTTCGCTCAGAATCTGCGACTTGGCGGGACATCGCCCCCATTGCGCGGGTGATCTTGCGTTGGTGAATTCGCGCTCGCGAACTCAGTTGAATCGCGACCCTCGGTTTACCTCGCTAGGCCAACCGGCGCTTCACAAACCCCACAATGCCCATGCCCATCATACACAGCAGTGCAGCGCCGGGAGCGGGAACGGGTTGAACCGATTCAACCAAAACGACCAGGTCCGTGTAGTTCTCATCCGAAACACCTAAATCGATGCGACGATCCTCGAAGGCCACGATGATTTCGTCGTCCGTAAAAGTCCCCGGCGCGAAACCGCCGGGCAATTCCAGAACGCTCTGATCGTCGCCTTGATAGATGAGCGCCTGTGCAGCCCCGCCCCCATTTCGGCTGTCTTCCGAATACAAGGTGTAGTCCAGCGTCGTTGAATCGCCGTCACCGCCTGAACCTACGCCGGCTTCGTAAACGTCGATGTAGAATCCGAAGTTTCGACTGAAACCGGTCGCGACGACGCTGCCGTTGACCTTGATGTTGCCGTTGGCCATGAACGAAATCAGGGCTTGATCTCCGCCCGCATCAGACCCGTCAAAAACTTCAGCTTTGACGGACGGATCAGACGCGCTATAGATCCCGAAAGCGTTCGTCCCGCCGAAGGCTGCCAACTCGATAATGAACGTCGCCACCGCACCACCGCTCGCAGTGTTGGTAAATAGGGCGGCGTTGTGTTGACTGTTCACGGCATCGATGCCCGGGCCGCTGACCAACAGGTCATTGAACACCGTTTGCAGGCCGCCCAATCCGCCGACAGGCTCGTGAGGCCTGACGTTGGTCGGGTCGGCTTGGGCGGGTGCGACGATGATGAAAGCCAGCGCCGCGATGAAAGTATACGTTGATCGAAACATGTTCCCTCCCCCTACAGGTCTGCCTGAATACAGGACTTCGCACTTCAAATTGCGGATTAAATCAATCACCCCTGTGATCACGCTGAATGTTAGGCCTGTCAATCACCCAAGGCAAAAAGACCCCGCGCAAAACCCTCTTCCAATTACAAGAGCCACACCGCGCATTCCCCAGTCGGTAGATTATCGGATGTTCGCGTCCCCAGCCTGCCCTCTACGCTCCCGGCTCGCCCACTTCCGCCGGCGGCGCACAGACGGATCGTTTTGAGACAGAGCCTAGTGTAGTTTCTCGCGCTGTTTGCGTCTTTTCAGAGCCGCGACCGTGAAGGAGCGGACAGGCTTTTCACGATCCAACCGCTTCCTGACGGGCGCGGCTCGGTTTCGATAGGATGCGTCATTTATGAATAACGACACTAGGGTGTATCTTCGTCGTCCGGCTGAACAGGCCGCCCGGGTTGACGTGTGTTCGACGTGTTTTCCGGCGGATGGTTGCCGGGATCCTCTTCATCTTCGTCATGGGCGCGAAATGGCCGCTCCTTGAGCTTGGGACCTTCGGGATGCTCGTGCGTGTACATGTCCTTGGGCATTCGTCCGGCCAACCAAGCGGGGTTCATCGGGTAGACGCTGGGGCTGAAAACCGTCCCATATATATGCCAGACCAAGATGGCCAACGTAGCCAGCCAGGCTTCGTAGTAATGAACGACCAGTGCGATATCGAGTACGCCCTTGGGCAGCCCCCACTCAGAAACGAAGTAATTGTCCCACCACAACAGGACGCCGCTGACGATCATGATGATCGCGCCCCAGGCCAACGCCCAATACTCGCATTTCTCCATGTAGGTAAACCGCCCGAAGGCGGGCTTTTCATTGCGGCGCCCAAGAAAATACTGAATGTTTTCCTTAACGTTGAGCCAGTCGCGCCGGGTGGCAAGCATGTCGCGCATCCAACGTCGGCCTCGCTGCGTGAACAGATACACCAGGTGCCAAATGACGCAGAACGTGAACAGCAGAGCCGACGCGCGATGGATCGTCCCTCGGAATAGAAAGCCCTCGCCGCCGCCCCATCCGAACAGCCATTGCACCCACCAGGCCTCCGAAAACCGCAGGGCAAAGCCCGACACCACCAGGGCGATGAACGAAATCATCAGCAACCAATGTTGAACGGTCTCGTTGGCAGTCATTCGAATGACGAATGGCTTCTTCTGCATTTGCTTAACTTGCCGGACCCAATCGGCAAGGTTGTGCAAGAGCATCGAACCGATGGTGATACCAATCAACCACAAGTAGAACACGGTGAAGAAACGCGCCCACCCGGTGCGAATGCCGGTCGCGGTCTCATGAATCGGGACCAGGGCGAGTTGCTCGGATATATTGGGATGGCACTTTCCGCACGTCTGCTGAAGGTTGTCGGGATGAATCGACGACGTCGGATCGGTGTGCGGCAGAATTCGGTGGGAGCCGTGGCACGACGCGCAGTTGGCCACCGCAACGCTGCCCGCCTTGCTCTTCAGCCCGTGATAACTGTCAATGTACGAACTTAACCGACCACCGGGGATTCCATATCTTTCAAACAGCCGCACCGATTCGTGGCAGGGCGAGCAGGTGGCCTCGGCCACACGGGCGGCACTCACCGGTGACCGCGGGTCCTTGTGGGACAGGATGCCGTGCTCCCCGTGACATCCCGTGCACACCGGCGAATTGACCGACCCACGCTTGACCAGTTGCCCGTGGATCCCCTCCCAATAATCCTCGGTGACCGACTCGTGGCACTGACCACACGTGTCCGGTATGTTGAAATGATAGATGGTCGACTCGGGGTCGGCGGGGCTTAGGATGCGATGGGCCGTTCGCTCGCCGTCGGGGTCCAACGCCGAATGACAGTCATTGCAGGAGGCCGATATATTCATATCCAACCGGCTGGCCTGTCCGTGCACACTGCTTGCGTACAGCGTGATGGGTTTGTCACGCAGGATGTCGTGCCTGGTCACCAGGTCCATGTTGGTATGACAGGCGCGACAGGTAGCCGGCAGGTTCGTCGGGTGGGCATGCGATTTCCGATCCGAAGACGGCAAGACGTCATGCGACCCGTGGCAACTCCAGCATTGGGGTAGATCGGGGTCTTCCCCGATTTTCAACCGACCGTGCTTCACATAGACGTCAGCCTCGTCTTCATGGCACTCGCCGCAAACGACCGGCGCGGAGTTTTTGTGCGCGGGCCCACCGTCCAGATTCACGTCGTCCGCCGATATGGACGTGTGACAATCGGTACAACTCAACAAACTATGGATGGACTCTTGTAGAATGAGATGCGGAGAACGCTTGGAATCTCCTTGACCGTTATGACAAGCGGTGCAATCGCCCGCGACCCCTTCCTGTGCGTGTGCACCACCCGCAATCGGCCAGGCCATCACGAATATCCAGCCTCGCACCCAATTCCCGGCAGTTCTGTTGAACATTCAACCGAAACCCGTCTACAGTCTACCGTCACCCGTCTGCCGTCTGCCGTCTGCCGTCTACAGTCTCCCGCCTACCACCTACCGCCTACCGCCTACCGCCTACCGCCTCCCGTCACCCGTCTTCCGTTTCAGTTTGACGGCTCCCAAGTCTCGTCGCAAGCGCGGTGCCAGACGAACCTCTTTTGGTGCCACCCGCCATCTACAGCCGCAGCCGGTATTGTCTCGCGCGGCACGAAACTGTAAAATCAGATTCAATCGCGCTAGCGCGCCTGGTCGATCCGGTGTCGAGCGACTATGGAGAGCAGCAAATAGTGAACATCGTCATTCCGGCGAAAGCCGGAATCCGGGAATCGGCGATCTGGACTCCGGCTTGCGCCGGAGTGACCGACGCCGGCTGGACGGGGTAGTCTTCTATTAGAACAAGTTGATTGGTGAACGCTTCGCGTGCCATGTCATTCACTGCGCGTAAACATGACCTGAAAGTCGGCGAAGTCGAGCAGGTCAACGGCGCCGTTTGCGTCCATGTCGGCCCAACGACAACCGGGATCGTCGGGAATTTCCGCAGTTCGATGAAGGCACTCGTGGAAGTAGTAGTAATCGTCATGGTCGATCAGCGAATTACTATCGAAGTCTGCACTGCCGTCTCGCGGAATGACCCCGTAGCGGATGTAGTCCCAGCGCACCACGCTCTCGACGTACGCCGAGCGCGCCCGCCAGGTGATGCTCGGCGTGTTCGACGGGAAAGCCCCTTCTGGAATCCCGGAATCGACCGCTTGACCGTCGATGTACCAAGTGTACAATTCGTCCCCGTACAATTCGAGGCGATGGGTATGCGGAACGCCGGGCGCGAGTTGCACAAACACGATGGGGAGCAGGTTGTCCCGGTTCAACTTCGCGAGATCGCGGGCGATGAAGAACGTGTAACGGACCCCACCGAGGTTTCCCACGGCCATAGCCGACGGCGCTCCCCAAGGGATCTCCGTGGCCGGTCCGTCGGTTTCGACAGCCCACTCAACGAAGAAGGTCTGCGATCCGTCAAAATCCGAAAGCGGGCGCAGGTAGTTGTCCTGGTCGCCCTCGGGCGGGGGATGACATTCCCCCGGTTGCACCCGGTGGACCAAGCAACTCTCTTCCAGAGTACGTTCAGGCGTGCAGTACAGAATCCGATCCCA
Source organism: uncultured Phycisphaeraceae bacterium (assembly GCA_964424105.1). Lineage (GTDB taxonomy): Bacteria > Planctomycetota > Phycisphaerae > UBA1845 > UBA1845 > CAYRHJ01. The sequence continues at coordinate 78,547 of CAYRHJ010000004.1, forward strand.
TCCGACTTCGTTAGGAAAGGACGTCCCTTCGTACGAAACAACTTGCGCACGGGTGCCTGGGACCACGACAAACACCGCCAGCATCAGATTCGAGCAGCGCAGCAAACCCATGTTTCCTTGGCTAGAACAAGGCGACGGTTCGTAGGAACCGCACAGCCGCCGTTAAACACTACATCAGGATTATACAAGAAAGGAAGTAAAATGAAACCCAAGCGCGCGCAAGAATTACGTACCGGTTGGACGAGAGCAGGCGTTGGTACCATTGCCGGGATTCTCGCCGTCGCCAGCCCTTCGCGGGCATCTGAGGTGTGCGTTGCGAACGCATCAGGTCCCGATATCTGTGTAAACAAAGGCGGAGCTTCCCCTATTCTAGGCATTAATTTCCGCCTTGATTATGCGGTGGACCCAAGCAACCCAAGCGTCGAGCTTTTAACCGGTGACCTTTCTTGGAACGTCCGCTCGGATGACAACGGCTCGCCGGGTAACATCGGCTCCATCACCATCGACCCCGTGCTTGGAACCGAAAACTACGGCGTCAAGATCGCCAACGGGTCGAACCCCGGGGCGGCCCAGCCCTCTACGCCGGTGGAGACTTTATTATCGCAGGGGGCAAGGTCTCTGCTTACGTGGGCAAGTGGTCGCCCCAGCGATACGGCGACGTCGACGGTAACGGCGTGGTCAATTTGTTCGATCTGTTTTGCGTGCTGGATGCTTTTTCGGGTGTATTCGAGGATTGCGAACCGTTCGAGGTTGACATCGAGCCTTGTAGCGGCAGCGGAACGATAGATCTGCAAGATTTGTTCGCGGTGCTGAACGCGTTCAATGACATCGATCCATGTGGATCTTAGTGCTACAACGCTCGCGTAGTGAGTCTAGCTTTTTGCGTCCTATCTGAACCGCGAACCTTGAATTGTAGGTGATTAGCGAGCGCCAATCGACAGCGAAGGGTTGTGAATGTCGTTCGCGTGACCCCGCCTTTTCTTAGCACGATTTTCGCTTTGCGGCGGCGGAAGCTGACGGCCATACTGCGACCTCCGCCCCCCCCCCGACCGCCGGGCACGGGCGCGTCTTCCTATCGCTGCTGGAAGGCGCCTTAAAGCCTCGCTCAATTCCGCGGGTGCGAATCGTTGTCGGAGCCGGCCATCGTCGCTACACTGAAGGACTCGGTGGCGACGTGCGAGCCATCGAGCGCGCCGAATATCGATCGCGCCGTTTATCGAGCGCGACGTATTTCAAGCGCGCCAAATACCGAGCGCGCCGAACATGGAGCGTGCCAAACTAATTCCCGGTCCCCTGCGAGGTCACCTTAACATGCAAGAACGATTTTCAGACCGTGCCCGTCACGCGATGGCCTTGGCGAATCTCGAAGCTCGAAAGCTCGGGCATGATTTCCTGGCACCCGCCCATCTGCTCCTAGGCCTCATCTCCGAAGGGCAGTGCGTAGCCACCGAAGCCATGCGAATCTTCGACGTCGATCTCGACGGCGTTCGACAGGACGTGCAAAGCAAGCTGGGGCGAGGCAACGGATCTGCCGGTGTGGGCCGACGTGCGCAGACCGATGAAACCAAGGCCGTGATTGAGGCTGCCATTCTGGAAGCTCGAAAGTTCGGTAACCGATACGTGGGAACGGAGCACCTGCTCATTGCCCTGCTGGAACAAAAGAACAGCATCCCAGCCCAGGCCCTCAGCTCGCGGGGATTGGAGGCCGAGCCTCTGCGAGAAAAGGCCTTGGCCCTGTTACGAGCCCCCGTGGACAACATGCACGACCTGTCGCATTCGCGGCACGGCGATCTTGAATGGGTCCATCATGAAGAGCTGGCGAAGGCGTTTCGGTCGGGCAAGTTTTGGCACACCATGATATTGGCGGTGGATGCAGCCAATCGCCTCGGTGCGGGCGAGGTAGCCCCGGTGCATCTGCTGATGGGGCTTCTGCGAGACTCGGACAGTGAAGTCGCCAAGCTTCTCAAGGACAAGGGGGTCACAGCCGATTGGGTCCGCGAACTCATCGTTCAAGGTGAAAATGCGAACGGCAACGCGTGAAAACCCCTTCCCTAGCCCATCGAGCAGGTGTCTGCTTATTGCCTTCTTCCAAACGCGAGGATTCCTTGACCAAACCGCCCATCATTCATAGACTTCGGCTCGATCGTTGGGTAGGTAGCTCAGTTGGTAGAGCAACGGACTGAAAATCCGTGTGTCGGCGGTTCAACTCCGCCCCTGCCCAGTCTTCCTTAGCGGCCTGTAGATGCGTTTTTCGCGGGCCAGGACCGCTTTTCTTGAAATTCACATTTCCGCTTGATTGCTCCATCGGCGCCCGCGAAGCGGCACAACACCGTGTCAACGAGTGACCAGCGGGGGGGGCGGGAACGGACAATCGGGCCCCGTGCGCCTCCCGAAAAGTGTCATTGGCGGTAAGAAAAAATCACTTGCCCTAGAATCCGCTGCCGGTGTATGACGTAATCGCGGTGGATTCCAATTTGACCCTCAAGGATCGCTCGGAACACGCACAACCTCTCGCTGGCCCCTGCAACACCGGCGAGGGCAAAACTCCCTTGGCCAGCCCGGATCGACTACGGATGTCGGCACATGCGCCCGTCAATCACGCACTCAGGAGGGACATGATGAATAGGACCATCGCATCATTGCACGTGGCGGTCGCCGTGGCGGCCATCGTTGTTTGCCTCGCAAGCCCCGCGTTGGCCGAGGTCACCTTCGAATGGGCCACCGTCGGCAATCCCGGAAACGCGGCCGACCCGCTGAACTCGGGGACCTTCGCAGGCATCGGTTCGGTAGCGAACGACTTTCGCATCGCCAAACACGAGGTGACCAACGACCAGTACGCCGAGTTCCTCAACGCGGTGGCCACTTCAGACACCAACCGTCTATATAAAACAAACATGGGCTCCGAGGCCCGCGGCGGGATCACGCGGAACGTGTCTTCGGGCAGCGCCACGTACGCCGTCAAGGCCAACATGGGCAATAAACCCGTGAACTACGTTTCGTTCTTCGACGCCATGCGTTTCGTGAATTGGCTGCACAACGGCCAGCCGACCGGTGCGCAGAATGTGAGCACGACGGAACACGGCGTGTACATCATCAGCGACGGCCTATCCGAAACCCGGGCGGCCGATGCGCTTTTCTTCATTCCGACGGATGAAGAATGGTACAAGTCGGCGTACCACCAGCCGTCGGGGGACGGGGGTGACGCCGACGATTACTGGTTGTACCCGACCGCAAGCAACAGCATTCCGACCGTTGCGACAGCCAACGCCACCGGCGACATCAGCAATCCGGGTGCGAACGTCGCGAACTACTTTGAAGGTGCGGACTGGAACGCGCAGAATGGCAACGTGACGACTGTCGGCTCGGCTGGTGCAGCCAGCGAAAGCTTTTACGGAACCTCGGACCAGGGCGGCAACGTGTGGGAGTGGAATGAGACATTGGTATCGGGTTCTTTCCGCGTCCTCCGGGGCGGCTCGTGGGGCCTCCACGAGAACGACCTGCGGTCGTCGAACCGGCTCCTCGTCAACCCGTCGGACGAGTTCAGCCTCGTCGGGTTCCGTGTCGCAAGTCCTGCTTCTCAGGCTGATGTACCCGCCGTTTCCGAGTGGGCCCTGGCCGCGATGGCGCTGTTGGTCTTGACCGCGGGAACCATCGTGCATGGAAAGAGGGATCCGCGGCCAGCGCAGGCATAGCCGAACGTGGCCGCGATCATCCAGCCCGGTCGCTTCCATTTGTGCGGCGAGACGGGAGTTGACATTTGTCGCGAGCGTCGCCAGTCACGGGATCGATCTCACTGTAGGTCCAGCGCGGGCGTCGTGGTCGTGCCCCGCGAACCGCCGGACGCGACCGTATGTGCCCATCGACCATCGTATGTCGGGTGCATCTCCGACGCACCCTTCCCGCCACCACCGAGTTTCCGACTCATTAACAGGACTGATTGCTCAAGTCGCCCTCCGTCTCTGCCGACGACCACCATGCAGCCTGCCCGCCCCATGAATCCCCGGCGGGCGAATGGGAACCGGCTGCACCCCTTGCGGGGTAGGCGCAGGGTGCTTGGCGTACAGGCTTGGGCGCGTCCCGGACGCACCCTGTCGCTCCGTCGATTCTCACGCACAAGGACGTGCCATGTACCTCGACCACTTTCATCTTCGCGAGATGCCTTTCAGCATCACTCCCAACCCGCGGTTTCTCTACCTGACCCGTGGCCACCGGCAAGCGCTCGACCACCTGCTCTTCGGCGTCCGACAACGCAAGGGGTTCATCGTCCTGACCGGAGACGTCGGAACCGGCAAGACCACCCTCTGCCGGGCCTTGCTCGACGAGCTGGATTCCACCTACACGACGGCCATGATCCTCAACCCCCGACTTTCCGAGACGCAACTTCTGCGGGCCATCGTCGCGGAGCTGGGAGTGACCAAGCCTCGCTCCGACCGCTTCAGCCTGTTGCAGCAGCTCAACAACTTCCTGCTCGACGAATGGCGGGCACGTCGCGATTGTGTCCTGGTCATTGATGAAGCCCAACACCTTTCCATCGACGCATTGGAACAGGTCAGACTGCTCAGCAACCTGGAGACCGACGATCGAAAGCTCCTGCAAATCGTTATGTGCGGCCAAACAGAGCTTGCGGTCAAATTGGCCCACCCTCGGCTGCGTCAACTCAGCCAACGCATCACCGTCAGAGGCCGAGTCGCATCCATCGCACGAGACGAAATCGCCACCTACATCCGTCATCGCCTGGAAGTAGCCGGTGGCCTCGGAACCCCGTCGTTTGACCCCGAATCGGTCGAGGTCGTGTTCGAACACACCGGCGGAGTCCCACGATTGGTCAACGCCGTTTGCGACCTTTCCCTGCTCGCTGCGTTCGCGGGAGGTGAAGACCGGGTCCACCGCAGCCATGCGGAGACCGCCGTTCACGAACTACAGGAAAGCCTGACATGAGCGTGATTCAAGATGCCTTGCGGCGGGCCGATGTGGCCAAACAGGGTTCGTCAATCTCTCCGAACGCAACATCAGGCCAGCGCGTCATCAACCGAGCGGAGGCGAAGCTGACCGCCAACCTCCTTGCTGAGCCGGTCATTCAAAAGACATCGAAACAAGTCGATCACAGCGATCGCTCGTGGCGAGAATGGTTGGCACTCGCCGTAGTCATTCTCGCCATCCTGGCTGTGCTGGTGACCACCGGCCTATCGAAGCCGTTTATCCAGGACACCGACGGTGCCACTTTCCCGGCATCGATGAATCAAACGCAGTCGATTCCATCCCAGGCGCTCATCGGCGAGAACGCGCTTCCAAGCACCACGTCCCACGTCGCGAATTCACCCACCGTTGACCCAGGCGAAGTTGAACCTATCGACATCGGACCAGTCAACAATGGCCTTTTGAACGGACGAAATTCCGGTCGGCCGCCGGAATCGATGGCAGCGGTGAACTCCTACACCGCGCGTCGATATGATTTAAGTGGCGTCGTCATGGGGCCGTCCGGTCGGCGGGCCGTCATCAACAATTCCATGGTGGCCGTCGGCGATGAAATCGACGGCGCCACCGTCATTCAAATTACGGCCACGACCGCCCGACTCAACGCCGATGCCCGGCAAATTGACTTGCACTTGAAACCGACAGCCAACCAACCCAGCGGGTACAAGCCGGCCGCCCATTCACCGGAAAACTAATGTGCCGCCGATATTCAACAAATGGATCCGCGAATGCTGCCTGATCCGCACGATTTCAAGAACTTGCGAATTCTCCTAGCCGACGATTCAGTCGCCTACCGCAAAATTCTCCGGCTCCTGCTGAACCGACTTGGTTGTACGGAAATCGTCGAAGCTCCCAACGGCAAAATCGCGCTGTCGAAGATTCACGAAAAACCTCCCGATCTGCTGATTTCCGATTGGTACATGCCCGCTGTCGGTGGCCTTGATTTGGTGCGAAGAATACGTTGGGAGGGTTATACGTTTCCGGTGATCATGTGCACGACGGAATCTCAGCGTATCCGCGTTCGCGAAGCCGCCCGCGCCGGCGTGACGCTGTATGTCGTCAAGCCCTTCACGAAAGAAACACTGATTGCAAAAATCAAGGAAGCGCTTGATAGGACGCCGCGACCATCCCTGGAAACCCCGTGATTTCCGGGCTACGAAATCAGCATTCAGTCACATTGAATTCCTGCCTGCGGACAAAAAAGAAAGCACCATGCGTCCTTGGGACAACACGGTGCTTTCCGGAGGGGAAAGAAGCCAGACGTAAATAATGATTCAGAGTCGAGTTACGGTCAAGCCCTCCGATAATTTATTAATAACTGAAGTCAATTCCAGCCTCCAACAGTCGATTTGCATGCACGCGCTTATGAGAGATGCTATCGGCGATTGGACCGGAAACAGTTAAGACCAATCCAGTGGATTCTAAACAAACAACCGGAAAAGTCAGCAAAATCCCCCTAAATTAATCCGGACTACTGCCCTAGCATTGCGCGAAACCGCAAAACTCACACTTTAGGCAGCCCTCGGCGAAACGTAGGGCATTTTGGCAATCCGGGCAAATCACTTTGAAGTGCTCCTCGTGCGACATTCTCTCCGGAATGGAAACGTTAAATCGGGACGATTTCTCGGAATTCGGATGGACACCGTTGTTGCCACCGCTCGTACCGCCGTTGCTTGGAACACCGTGTGAAACGGCGTGGTTCGTGCCGCGGTTTGACACGCCGCTGTTTGGAATGCCGTTTTTTCCATTTTTCCTGGGTTGAGGCCAGTCTTTGGCCAACTCGCACGGGTCATATTCACCCATCAGCAGGCTACTGAGTCCCACTCGAGATTTGGCTCGAGCGTAGGTTTCCAGGGCACGTGCCAACGCGTCACCCAGACTACGAACCTTTCCTTCGCGTGTCGGAATCTGCAAACTCGATCCGATCCCCTTGAGCTGCCGGATCACGTGGTGAAGCCGACCCCCCGAGCGCAGCCACAGACTGGTCAGTCGGCAGATGGCCTCCAGGTCGCTGTTGGCGAGGTCACCACCCTTGCCGAGCTGGGCGAACACTTCCAACTCCCGGTCGGACTTGGGATTGACCGTGATTTGTACGTGCATATTGCCGAACGGGGTCATCTGGCGAATTCGCACCGCACACGCGATATCCTGCAAAGTTTGCGGCTCGGGGATGGGGCGGGAGTTGTCGGCGATGGGCACGCTGGGCTGCTCGCTCTTGCGATGTTTGGGCGGCGCGTCTTTCTGGGCTGCCCCCTTTTCCTCACCCTGCTTGAGCGCCATGGGTTGATGGCCTCGACATCCGTTACGATAGACCGTGACTCCTTTGCAGCGCGTCCGGAAGGCGTCAAGGTAGATCTGCTCGACGTCGGCCACGGTGGCGGATTCCGGGAAGTTGATGGTTTTGGATATCGAGGCGTCGCAATGGCGTTGGAAGGCAGCCTGCATTTCGACGTGGGCCTGCGGGGAAATGTCATGAGCGCACACGAAGACGCGGCGGATATCCTCGGGGACGGCGTCGATGCCAGCGAGGGTGCCGTCCCTGGCAACTTGATCCATCAACACCTCGCTGAACAATTCGCGCTGCTTGGCGACTCTCTCAAAAATGGCGTTGGTTTCGACCATGGGTGATGCATCGTTGAGCCGGTCGCGAAGCACGTTTCGATAAAATGCCAAACTGAACAGCGGTTCGATGCCACATGAGCAACCGGCGATCATGCTGATGGTCCCGGTGGGCGCGACGGTTGTACACGTGGCATTTCTCATGGGGCGATGATGCACGGTGTCCCAAATGCTGCCTTCCCAATTGGGGAAGGAACCTCGTTCACGGGCCAGGTGTTCGCCGGCGTCATGCGATTCCTGGTCGACGAATTGCATGAACCGTTTGCCCCAGGCCACCCCCTCGGGCGTGTTGTAGCCCACGCCAAGCAGAAAGAGCGCGTCGGCGAAGCCCATGACACCCAGACCGATCTTGCGATTGTTCTTGCAGATGCGGTCGATTTGGGGCAGGGGATACTTGTTGGCGTCGATGACGTTGTCAAGAAAACGGGTGCAGTCGGCTACGATCTTCCGCAGGGAATCCCAATCGACGCGAGCCTGCGACGTGCATCCGTTCACGACGACCTTGGCGAGATTGATGCTGCCCAGATTGCAGGCTTCGAAGGGCAGCAGCGGCTGCTCGCCACAAGGATTGGTCGCTTCCATGCGTCCGACGTGCGGCGTGGGGTTGGCTTGGTTGATCCGATCGATGAAAACCACACCCGGTTCACCGGTGCGCCAGGCGTTATGAACGATAATGTTCCATATATCTCGCTTGGTGTAACACTCCGCGTCGTCCGTCATTTGAGCATCGATTTGCGGCAAATTGCGGATGTCATATTCCCAGATTTTGAGCGCCTTGGGCAGGTAGTATGCTTTTCCGGTTCGCGGATTGACGACCGCATGCAACGAATCGGGTTTGGCCTGAAATTCGTCCATCCAGTCGTCGGAAATCTTTACGGAAATATTGTAATTCGTGAACTGGTCGAGATTCTCCTTGGCATGCAGGAACTTCAGAATATCGGGATGGTGGATGTTCATCATCCCCATGTTCGCCCCTCGACGAAACGCGCCCTGTTGAATCGCGTTGGTGGCTTCGCTGAAGGCCCGCCAAAAACTGATGGGTCCACTGGTGTTCCCGCCCGAGCTGCTGATGAAATCCCCGGTTGGGCGAAGCTCGTCGAAGGCAAAACCCGTACCCCCGCCGGCCTTTTGAATCAGCGCGGTGTACTTGATGGAATCGAAGATGCCGTCGATGCTGTCAGGAACGGGCAGCACGAAACAGGCGCTGAGCATGCCCATCCCCCGGCCGGCATTCATCAGCGTCGGGCTGTTGGGCATGAAAGCCTGCGAGACCATCAAGTCGTAGAACCGTTGTTCCCACCTGTCGCGGTTGCTCAAGTCGGGGTCATACATTAGTTCGACGTCGGCCATCGTCTTGGCGACACGCCGGAAAAGCTCCTGGGGTGTTTCTACACATTGGCCGGTCTCGTCCTTGATGAGATACCGCGCCCGGAGGACGCGAAGAGCGTTGCCGACGAAGGGGTTCCGGGCTTCGTCGGCCACGCACGAGCCTGGTGCTTCACCTGCTAGGCCTGTTTGGGCATGGTCTGATTCGATTTGCTGCAATTCGGCGGTCCCCGTCGAATCGCACGTTTCCCAACATCCTTGTTGATTGATTAGGTTCGCCATGAGACTCCCTCCATGCGCAGAGGCCTTCGTCTTTCCCGGCACCGAACGAAGTGAAAACGGATCGGCCCGGCATCCACTCGCCGCGGAAACAAGCAACACCGACCATTCGGCAGGAGGCCCAGACGCGCCAATCTAGCCCCCCGGAACCCCCGATTCGATCCCGCCGGGCCGGTGCCTTGCTACCATATATGGTGGCAAGGGGGCGAATGTATCGCTATATCTAGGGTCCGTCAACACAAATCGCCAACAAATGATATCGCATATGTGAAATACCAGGCCTGCATCGCGCAATCTCCAATGTGGAAATATGTTACAACAATTCTGCCCCGCAATTCACAAGCCACGGGTTCGAGAACCAGGCTCCGAATTGTTAAGAATGCGCGAAGGGGCCCGCCTGAAGCGGAGAGGCGCTGTCACTTGCCGCGAAGGCGTCGCAATGATACGGATGATGGCATGGAGATTCGGAGCACTTACCTACACGTCCCCCGCCCATTCAGCCTGAAGGCCACGGCTTTGGGGCATGGGTGGCATGAATGTTCGCCACTTTCGTGGAGCGAAGCCGGCCAATGTTTGCAGGTCATCGAACGCAAGGGGAACATGCCCATTCGCCTGTCCCTGACGTCAACGGCGCCCAGCGCCCGTCGACGAACGTCTAGCCGGACGCGTCAAGAAGGTGAAGCGCCTCGGCCGGCTTCATTCGCGCGGGGGAAAGTGCGGGTGAATCTGACGCTCGAAGCCGACGAACTGAGTGACGAAACCATGGCACTTATTCGCCGGCGCGCGGGCGTCATGCTGCGGGCCGATCTGGACCTGACGGGGTTTTGTGAAGTCGCCGGGGAACACGCCAAACTTCCCACGGCGCTGGCGATCGGCGCGGGACGGTTTCTTCGGTCAGCTTCCATGACGGAGAACATCATCAAGACCGTCTGCGGGACCAACGTGAATTGGGCGCAGGCCGTCAAGATGATCAATCGGATCGGACAATTGGGTCCCGCGCTGCCGCATTTTCGCAGCCTGAACGCCTGGCCAACGCCGCGAGAAATCCTGAACGCGGGCGAAGACTATCTGCTCAACGTCGCACGGGTGGGTTATCGCGCTGACTCCATTTTGAAATTATGTCGATCGATTGTAGACGGCGAGTTCGATCCGGAAGATTTGGACACGCTGGCCCAAACCGCCTCAACACAGGAGTTGTATGAACGATTGTTGTCCATCCGCGGCATCGGCCCAACGAGCGCGAATTACCTGTTGACGTTTCTGGGGCGTTTCGATCGGATGGCCATCGACAGTTGGACGCTCACCTACGCGGGACGGACCTATTTCAAGGGTCGCAAGCCGACGGTCAAGCAGGTGGAAGCGGTGTACGCGCGTTTCGGCGATTGGAAGCAACTGGTGTGGTGGTACGAGCAATGGCTGGAATGGGGCACGGCGAAGTCGATGCTGAACGGCGGCGGGTGAAATCGATTACTTGAGCGCCTGACACAATGGCGGACCTGTCATTCGAATAGACGGGAAGACCGCTCGCTGACGGTCGCGGCTCTGTTAAGAGGGGGATGAGGTGGGAAGAGAAGACCGCGCGCGTCGCGCTCGCGGCTCGTTTAAGATGCGGGTGAAACCAGCCCTACGAACGGCGATCATCGGGACCCCACCCATCGCTGCGCGATGAATGGGGCACCCGCGCGATCATCGAGCGAGAATTGACAGGATTTACAAGATTGACAGGATGAATCCGGGCCGGTCGGCGGTCCGCACGTTTATAAAACCCGCGACATTCGGCCACACGGTTTAGTCATCGGCTCCCCCACCTCCAAAGGAGGTGGGCCACCCGACACGGTCAGGAATCGGATTAGGTGGGAAGAGAAGACCGCTCGCTTCGCGCTCGCGGCTCGTAGATGACTTGATCGCGGTTCGGTGACTGAACCGTTCAACGATCAATAGGTCGATCGACGACATCGGAATTCATTCTAACGCCCGTCCGCACAAACTGATCCTTCACAACTCTGCGCGTCGTCAGGGGATGGTGTTCGCGACTCGTTATGAAGCGACGCGTTGTCGGGCCGGTGAACGGGGACCATTGCGTCACGCCGGGCCATGGTCATAATGGGCTGGCTTCGATTGGCCACAGCTATTCCCTTATTGCACCTGACACAATGGCCGACCTGCCATTCGAATAGACATGAAGACCGCTCGCTCACGCTTGACATCGCTACGCGACGTAAAGGGCAGGCGGTCGCGGCTCTGAAATTGTTAGGGGTTCTCGATAAAAATGACGTCGGATCTCGAACAGCTTTATCAACAAGTGCTCCATTGCCTGAACGAGGGAGATGCGGAGTCGTTACGGAGTGCGCTGGCGGAGGCCTGGCCGGCCGACATCGCGGAGATTATGGACCTGCTCGATGACGAGGAGCGGTCGCGTTTGATCTACGTGCTTCCGCCACGAACGGTCGCGGAAGTGATCGTCCTGTTGGACGAAGCGGTGCGCGGCGAGGTCGTGGAAGATCTCGACGACCAAATGCTTTCGGACATCGTGGCCGAATTATCTCCCCACGATGCCGCGGACGTCATCGCTGAGCTTCCCGCGGATCAGGGCGACGAAGTCCTGGACAGTATGCCGCAGGCCCAGTCGGATGAAATCCAGGAACTGCTGAATTACGGGGAATCATCCGCGGGGGGAATCATGGACCCCCGGGCGATCGCCCTGTTCGCCACGGAGACGGTCGGGCAGGCCGTGGAAGAGGTTCGACGGTTCGCCAGTCATGAAGACCTGCATTTCGTCTATGTGATCGACAACGAGAGGCGGCCTGTGGGCACCATCCCCTTGCGACGACTGGTGGTGCATGAAACGGATACCGTCTTGGCTGATATCATGGACCCCGACCCGGTCACCGTCTCGGTCGACGAAGACCAGGAAACCGTCCTGCACATCATCCGGAAGTACGACCTGCCGGCTATGCCGGTCATCGATGCCGACGGGCGATTCGTCGGTCGGGTGACGTATGACGATCTGATGGACGTCGCGGCCGAGGAGGCGGCGGAGGACATCTATCGGATGGCGGGCACGGACGCGGCGGAGCTGGAAACGCATTCGCCGTTTCGGGCGGCGCGGGTGCGGATGATGTGGCTGATTCCCTGCATGGTGGGAACGTCGCTGGCGGGCGGGATCATCGCCCTATTTCGCGAAACGGGCCTTTCCCTGTCACAGCATGGGGCGCTGTTGATTTTCGTACCGATGATAGCAGCCACCAGCGGCAACGCGGGAATCCAGGTGGCCGTCATCGTCCTGCGAGGATTTGCCACGGGCGAGTTGGTGGCCACCAAGCTTAAGCGCGTTTTACTCCGGGAAGCGCCCATCGCGATTCTGGTCGCGATCCTCTGCGCAGTGACCGGAGCGTTGTTCAGCGTGATTGCTTTTTGGCTGTTCAAGGCGCAGGGGGCTGCAATGGCCGCCGCGGACGACGTTTACCCGGTTTTGATGGGTGTGGCTGTCGGATTGGGCATGTTGTGTGCCATCACGGTGGCCTTTGCGATGGGCGTGTTGTTTCCATTCCTCTTTCGGCGAATCGGTGTGGACCCCGCCATCGCTTCGGGCCCGTTGATCACGTCGTTGAATGACTTGATCAGCGTGGCGGTGTACTTGGCCATCGCGCTGCTCATCATGACGCGTTGAATCGTCATTCAAGTGATGATGGCGCGGCCTTGGTTGATGGCCTCGGCGGCGTGCAGACAGAATCGGTCGGTCATGCCGGCTACATAGTCACACACCACTCGATGGCGCCCTTGTTCTTCAACCCTGGCTGCGTACCGCGCCGGCAGGCGAGGCGGGTCTGCGAGAAAATAGTTAAACACCTTTTCCAACGAGTGCCGCGAATGGGCATCCTCGCGCGACACTTGTGGATTGCCATACACTTTCGCAGCCAGAAACCGCTCCAAGGATTCGAGTTGAGCGTTTCCAGAATCGGAGAAGGCTGCGATTTCACGCGGCGCGCTTCGCACCGACTCCACGGTTGAACATCCGTGCTGATGAAGTCGCTGGCCTATTTCACGCACGGCATCGTGGATCATGTCCTCTACCAGGCGATGCAAGACCGGTCGGCGTATAGCCGCCAGCGGCAGATTCGCATGTTCCGATGAAAAGTCGTGTTGGGCTTTCTGCCACAATTCCAGACTCCGTAGATCGCCCGCGTTGACCAGCCCCGCGCCAATTGCGTCCTCCAGATCATGACTGTCGTACGCCAGGCGATCAGCCAGACAGACGATTTGGCCTTCCAGGGACGGAAAGGGACCGGCGGCCAGCAGGGCATCAAGATCAGCCCCCGCCGACACCGTCGCCGTGTCGGGTCGATCGTATCGACTTCGGTGTTTCAGCAACCCTTCGCGCAGTTCGAACGAAAGATTCAAGCCTCGAAAACCCGGAAAAGGGTGTTCCAGAAAATCAACGACGCGCAGGGTGTGAAGATTGTGTTCGAACCCACCGGCTTCACGCATCAACTCGCTCAGCGCGGCTTCGCCGGCATGACCGAAGGGAGGATGGCCCACGTCGTGCGTCAGGGCGATGACTTCGGCGAGCTTCTCATTGGCGCGGAGTCGGCTGGCCAATCTTCTAGCGATCTCAGCCACTTCCAAGGTGTGCGTAAGTCGTGTCCGAAAATGATCGTGACCGACGTTCACGAAAACCTGTGCCTTGTATTGGAGGCGTCGAAAGGCGGTGCTGCTGAGAATCCGCCGGCGGTCTATGTCAAACGGGCCATCCAGACCGTTCGCGAACGACTCGTCATGAACGCGGCCCAGCGTGTGCTCGTCGTGCACGGCGTATGGGGCCAACGGCGGTGAATTCTGATGGGACATCAAGGTCACAGTCTCGACAAGAGAACGGTCCATTCGAAACGCATTCTACGGAATACGAAGACGTTTGGCGCACGCAGCCAATTCGGACCCCAGCGCGTCCAACGACTGCGGAATGACGCGAACGTCGCCCACGACGGCCAGGTAGTTCGTATCACCGTTCCATCTGGGAACCACGTGCATGTGCAGATGATCCGGCACCCCGGCCCCCGCGCACCGTTCCAGATTCATTCCGATGTTAAAACCTTGCGGCTTGAGAACCTCCTTCAGCAATCGCACACAGTCGCGCGTGGCTCCCATCAGGCTGGAAAGTTCCTCGTGTGACAAAGCTGCAAGATCATTCACATGCGCTCGAGGCGCGATCAATAGATGGCCGTTCGTGTAGGGAAATCGATTCAGCATCGCAATGATCGTTGGTGAACGGAGAAACACATGATGGATGGCATCGTCCGGCGGCGCCGCGAAATACCGGCAAAAAAAGCAGCCTCCCGTGTCCGCGGAAGAATCCATCGACCGGATATACTCCATGCGCCAAGGAGCCCACAGGTTGTCATTCTTCTCCGCCAACGAAATTCTCGAAATAAATCGGCCGGAGGTGGCTAAGGCCACGACAAACCCGGTCAAGAAAGCATGCCCGACCCAGCCGAAAGGTCGTGGGCGATCTTACCGCTCAGAATGACCCTTCTCAACCGGTTGGTGACGATTGCAAACCCGGCGGGGACGACTAGACTCTCTGTTTCTGATGAATGAATCACGAGCTTTTACCAAGACCGGGGAATCACTACCGCGGAACCGATTTTCGAATCGCCCAGACGCCGTCGGCAGGGCCTGCAAAATGACGCATCAATCATGGAATCGTCGCTTTTCGTCGGAATCGCCATTTTTTCTTTGCGCGACTGTTTGGATGGCAACGGCCATGCTCCTGATACCGGGGTGCGAATCTTCTTCTTCGCCGGGAGACGAGCCTGTTCCGCCGAAATCGGCTCAAACCGTCGTGGATCAAGGAATGACGCTGGATGTCAATGCCAGCCCCGCGCAGGTCGTCTATGTGCTGCTTCAAGCCATTCGCGACGACGTGCAGGCCGGCGAGGACGACGAAAAGAGACAATCGGCATTCCGTCGCCAGCTCGCGATTTGCGCGACGGACGCGATTTTCGCTCGCAGCGGGCGGCGAAGCCTCGGGCGAGACGAGGTCGTTCGTCGAATGGTGTGGCATTGGGCACCGACGTTGGCATACTATGTCGACAGTCTTCCAACGACTTGGGAACAGGGCCGCACGCGACTCGTCGAGTCGTCAACCGTGTTTGATTCCAGCAAGAAAACAGACCAGCTTGCAAATGTCTATTTGGAATTGAGCGATCCGTCCGGCGATGCCAACGCCGCCGTCGTAGCCCAGTTTCAACTGGCCCGTGACAACGGTTATTGGCGCGTCATGCATGTTGGATTTGCCCGCGGCGTACGTCATCTGCCGGGCGGCTTCGGTGCAGCCAACGGCAACTCCTCCCAGAAGGGCACGGGGGACACCGGTTAGCATCCTAGTGTAGTTAGTCTGAATTGACGCAACTTTTGAAACGTCGATAACGCGGTTGAAACGGGAAAGGCGGCCCCCGCTCCCTGACGGTCGCGGCTCTGTTAAGATGCAAACGGCACGGCTAACTACACTAACGGGTCCATGCAACTCGTGACAAGTCGGACCTGAACACGCCCGAAGATCTCTCGCGGCAGGCGCGATGGCTGGACGCATGAACAGATGGAACCCGAATTCATCACCATCAAGGGCGCGGCAGAACATAATCTGGCGGGGATCGATCTCAAACTGCCGCGCAACCGCCTGATTTGCTTCACCGGCGTGTCCGGCAGCGGCAAAAGCAGTCTCGCGTTCGACACACTGCACGCCGAAGGTCAGCGGCGATACATCGAATCGCTCAGCGCCTATGCGCGGCAGTTTCTCGGCCAAACGCCCAAACCCAACGTCGAGCAGATCACCGGCCTCAGTCCGACGGTGGCCATTCAACAGAAGACCGGCGGATGGAACCCGCGCAGCACGGTGGCCACCATCACCCAGATTCACGATTATCTTCGCGTACTATTCGCCCGCGTGGGAACGCAACATTGCACGCGTTGCGATCAGCCTATCTCCGCGCAAACTCGCGAACAGATCGCGTCGCGAATTCTGGCCCTGGAAATGAATCAAAAAATTCTGATCCTCGCGCCGATCGTCAGGGGTCAAAAGGGCGAATTTCGAGACCTCTTTCAGGACCTGTTGAGGCGGGGGTTTTCCCGGGCACGTGTCGATGGACGGATCGTCAGCTTGGCCGACGACCCCAACCTCCGCCGAAACGTCCGACATCATATCGAGCTGGTCGTCGACCGTTTGCACGTCGGCAAGGCGTCTGAAACGCGGCTGAGCGAAGCCATCGAAAACGCACTGAACTTCGGCGAGGGCACGCTGGTGATCCATCGCATGGACGACGAACAACCGGCCAAGAAACCCAAGCGAGACTGGTTGCTGTCCTCGCGGTACGCCTGCCCGCAATGTGCCCTCAGTTTCGAGCCGCCATCACCACAACTGTTCAGCTTCAACTCGCCCACCGGAATGTGTCTGACCTGCGACGGAATCGGAACCCGTTTCGATTTCGACATTGACCTCCTTGTCCCCGATCCCCGCAAATCGTTTCTGAATCTGGCCATCGAGCCCATGCGTGTTCGCGTGGGTAAGTGGCGACGTCATTTTTTCGAATCCGTAGCCAAGCATCTCGGCATCAAGCTTTCCACCCCATGGAAAGACCTACCGGAACAAGCCCGTCACGCCCTGCTCCACGGAACGGGCGACACCCATTTGACTTTCGAATGGAAATGGTCCGGCGGCGTGTGGAAGCACGGCGGGACGTTTGACGGCGTCATCCACGAACTGCACGACAAGCACCGCAAAGCCAAGTCGTCTTTCGTGCGGGCCTATTACGAAAAATACATGCGAACGACCACCTGCCCCGCATGCCAAGGCGCTCGACTGAACCCGCAGGCGTTGGCCGTCAAACTGAACAACCGATCCATTCAAGATTGCCTGGCCATGAGCATCGCCGACTCCGCCCAGCATTTTCGCAAGCTGAAGCTCGACGCCACACAGACCATCATCGCTCGCGACGTGCTCAAGGAAATCACGTCCCGCTTGCAGTTCTTGATCGACGTCGGGCTGCATTATCTGTCGCTCGATCGCACCGCACCGACGCTGTCGGGTGGTGAATCGCAGCGCATTCGTCTGGCCTCCCAGATCGGTTCGGGCCTGACGGGCGTGTTGTACGTTTTGGACGAGCCCAGCATCGGTTTGCACGCCCGCGACAATCGCCGCCTGCTCGAAGCACTGCAACGTCTGCGAGACATGGGCAACACCGTCATCGTCGTCGAGCACGACGAAGACACCATGCGGGCCGCGGACATTATTGTCGACTTCGGGCCGGGCCCCGGCGTGCGCGGCGGACACGTGGTCGCCCAAGGCGATCTGAACACGATTCGGAAGTGCCCCCGGTCCCTCACCGCCAAGTACCTCAGCGGCGAAGAAACGATCGAAATCCCGCAGCGGCGAGCGGTCGGCCACATGCCTAAACGAAACCGGAGCAAACGCCGCAAATTCGTTGGGAGAAGCAATTGACTCTGCAAATAAAAGCATGACTTGCAGTCGGCGTGCTTACGATCAGCGCTATTTATTCTACGTGGCTCCATGCTCGCAACTACGCTAACATGGGAACAGATGCAAACCGTGAACGCGATGAAGGGAATGAGTGGGCGGGGGATTTCCACGCTCGGATGGCCGAGCGATATATGTGGCGTACTGTAAATTTCCAAAGCATAAAAGCCGGGACAATTGTTATTCTGCTATTTCTGTTGTTGAGATGAAAAAATGGACGGGTTCGATTTGCGCAATGACGACACGACTGAACGCGCGCTCCGATTGAGACAAATGATCGCCGCACACGTGCGCAATATGCCGGATCCAGAGCGCGATAGAATGATGCAGTGCTTCTTAGCGCAATCGCGAGGCAGCTTAGGAAACATCATTTTATCGCGCAAGATGTTGAAAACAATCATGAGAATTCGCGAAGGGCTAAGGCACGCACGAACCGACAACGCGTAGGATGTATGCATGTCGACCGATCCACTCATAGATGTGCTTAGTGCAGTTGTCACGGTACTGGACAGAGGCGGGGTCCTCTATGCCGTCACCGGCTCTGTCGCGAGCAGCATTCTGGGTGAGCCGCGCACCAGTCTTGACATAGACATAGTCGTGCAGATGTCCACAGCACAAGCCAGACAAATAGTACGCAGTCTCCCCCCACGTTTTTACTGTTCCGAGAGAATGCTCGTTGATGCGGTGACAGATCACAGTATAGCAAACCTAATAGATCAAGAAACCGGACTTAAGGTTGACCTGTCAGTGATGGCTGACGCACCGTTCTTCAAAGACGTCATGAAACGGCGCATACTTCTGAGCTTCGGCCCTGACACCCCGGGCTATTACGTTGTCACTGCGGAAGACGTGATTTTGATGAAACTGCTCTGGCGACTTGACAGTCAATCGAAGAAGCAATGGGATGATGCACTCGGTGTCGTTCGCGTCCGTGGGGCACTTCTTGACTGGAAATATCTATTTGAACAGGCCGGTCGATTGGATATTACGGAGGACCTCGAGGCGTTAAGAGACGAAGGCGGCGTCTGACCACGATGGGAAGGAAGCTGAAAAGCAGGCCACCCCACGCACCCCAGCCGGCCACCAACGGCGACGTCCGCTGGCTGACCGTCGTCGGCGCGCGGCAAAACAATCTCAAGAACGTCGATATTTCAATTCCCCTGGGGCGCTTCGTCTGCGTCACCGGCGTTTCGGGCAGCGGCAAAAGCTCGCTGGTCAACGACATCATCGCCGAACAACTCGCCCGCGATCTCAACAAGGCTGAAAAATACCAGCCGGGCCGACATGAGCGATTGGACGGCGAAGAACACCTCGACAAGGTCCTCAGCATCGATCAGTCGCCAATCGGACGAACACCCCGATCAAACCCCGCGACCTACATCAAGGCCTTCGATCTGATTCGCGACCTCTACGCCAGACTGCCCGACGCCAAGGTTCGCGGCTACAAGCCCGGCCGATTCAGCTTCAATGTCTCCGCGGCGATGAATATGGGTGGTCGTTGTGAATCGTGCGAAGGCAACGGGGCCACCCGCGTCGACATGGACTTTCTCGCCGACCTGTGGGTCTCCTGCCCCGTCTGCCAAGGCCGGCGCTTCACCCGCGAGACGTTGCAAATCCTGTTCAAGGGCAAGAGCGTTGCGGACGTATTGGAAATGGACGTAGGGCAGGCGCACGAACACTTCGCCAACGTGCCCAAAATCGCCCACATGCTCGAAACGCTGCACCGCGTCGGCTTGGATTATATCAAACTGGGACAATCTTCCGTGACATTGTCCGGCGGTGAAGCGCAGCGCATCAAGCTGGCCCGCGAACTGGTCCGCAGGTCAACGGGTAAAACGCTTTACATCCTGGATGAGCCGACCACGGGATTGCATTTCGACGATATCAAGAGACTATTGTCCGTGCTTCATGGCTTCGTGGACGCGGGCAATTCCGTGCTGGTCATCGAACACAATCTTGACGTGATCAAAACGGCGGACTGGATCATCGACCTCGGTCCCGAGGGCGGCGCGGACGGCGGTCACATCGTCGCCCAAGGAACTCCGGAATCCGTCGCCCAAGTCAAGGCCAGTCACACCGGCCAGGCCCTGCGACACGTCCTTGATCCCCATCGGCGGCGCACGCAATCGCCGATTCGCCTACCGAAGAAAGCCCATCGACGCCGAGCCGGCTCCAACGGTGCCCTGAACTCCATCAACGTCGTGGGCGCGCGGCAACACAATCTAAAGAACATCACGGTGGACGTTCCCCGTGGAAAAATGACCGTCTTCAGCGGGCTGTCGGGCAGCGGCAAGAGCAGCCTAGCCATTGACACGATCTACGCGGAAGGACAGCGTCGCTACATCGAGTCGCTCAGCGCCTACGCTCGCCAATTTCTCGTCCAGTTTCAGAAGCCGCACGTCGACCACGTCCACGGTCTGTCACCCGCCATCGCCATCGAGCAAAAGTCAGCCACCAAATCACCCCGTTCGACCGTCGGAACCGTTACGGAAATCTATGACTACATGCGCATCTTCTGGGCCCGGATCGGGCAACCCTTCTGCCATCAGTGCCAGGCTCCCATCGGCAGCCAATCCAGCGATGAAATCGTCGAGCGACTGCTGGACGTCGCTGACGGATTGGATGTCATACTATTGGCACCGTTGTCAAAATACACGCATGAATCCTACGCCGACCTGATCGAACGACAACGCAGCCAAGGATTCCGCCGCCTGCGCGTCGACGGTCACCTGTTCGGCATCGAAGACGATATCCCCGTCGACGATCTCCGTCAGCATCGCATCGAAGCCGTCATCGACCGGATCAAGATCAGCAAGGCCCGCCGTGGGCGCATCACCGAAAGCGTCGAACTGGCGCTCGCCGTCGGTGGGGGAAATCTCCTGGTTTGGATCGGTTCCGTCGAGGAACGTTTGGATGGCGGCGCATCCACGGATTCCAGCCCTGGTCGTTCGACGTCTTCGAAGGCCCGCGAGCTTCGCTTCTCGCAATTGCATTCCTGCTCGCAGTGCGGAGTGGGTTTCGATGAACCGACGCCGCATCATTTCTCGTTTAATACTCGACTCGGTTGGTGTCCGAATTGCGAGGGCCTCGGCGTGCAAAAAGGGGCCAGTCCCGACGCCATCGCTCCACGTCCCTCGCGAAGCATTCTCGGCGGCGCCCTGAGCGGGTGGGAAAGCGCGCGGCGCAACCGCGTTATGGCTGCCACGTTGACCGCGCTCGCCCATCACGTCGGCTTCGACGTGGAAACGCCCTGGACGGACCTCGACGAAACACACAAAATGGCCATTCTCTTCGGAACGGGCGACGATTGGATCACCCCAAACCCATCGGGCAACTTCAGCGGCGGGAGCTGGAAAGGGGTACGATTTCGTTGGCGAGGATATTTCCCCGCCATCGATCGCGCCGTCCGTGCGAGCTGGACTTATCGCAGAAAACTGGACGAATTAGCCACCGACGTTTCCTGCGCCGCCTGCGAAGGGTCGCGCTTACGACGGGAATCCCGATTCGTTCGCATCGCCGGAATGTCCATCGATCAGGTCTGCCGGATGCCCCTGCAACAGACAGCCGCCTACTTCAAGTCCTTGAAACTCAATGCCCGCCAGCGCCGAATCTCGGGCGAACTCCTGCACGAAATCGAATCGCGAATCCAATTCCTCGTCGAAGTCGGTCTGCATTATCTGACCCTTCATCGACCCGCGCCCAGCCTGTCGGGCGGCGAATCACAGCGCATCCGACTCGCGTCTCAAATCGGCAGCGGACTGACCGGCGTGCTGTACGTGCTCGACGAGCCTACCATAGGCCTGCACCCGCGCGACAATGACAAGCTCATCGGCGCCCTGCGCAAACTCCGCAATCTCGGCAACACCCTGATCGTTGTCGAACACGATCGTGACGTAATGGCCGACGCCGATCACGTCATCGATTTTGGCCCGGGCGCAGGCGCGGATGGAGGTTACGTGGTCGGCGCCACCACACCTGCCCGACTGCACAAGTCGCGTCAGTCGTTGACCGGCCAATACCTCGCCGGCAAACAGGCCATCGAAATTCCCACGAACCGCCGCCCCGTTGATCCGTATCCCTCCGTCGTGCCCAATCACTGGCTGGTTATCAACGGGGCACGGCATCACAACTTGCGAGAGATCGACGTCGCTATTCCACTCGGTCGATTCATCGCCGTGACCGGCGTTTCGGGCAGCGGGAAAAGCTCGCTGGTGACCGAGACCGTGTATCCCGCGCTGGCCAACCGCATTCACCGGACCCGCACGCTGCCCGGGGCACACGACGGTTTGTTCGGCGCGGAGAACATCGACAAGATCATCCTTGTCGACGCCTCGCCCATCGGAAACAGCCCCAGCAGCAACGCCGCAACCTACACCGGCTTGTTTGACCACGTTCGCGAGCTTTTTGCCAGACTGCCGGAAAGCAAGATCCGGGGCTACACCGCCAACCGTTTCAGCTTCAACAGGCCCGGGGGTCGATGCGAAGCCTGCGAGGGCTTCGGTCAACGGCGCATCGAGATGCACTTTCTAGCCGACGTCTGGGTGGAATGTGAAAGCTGCGGCGGCGCCCGCTACATCAAGGAAACGCTTGACGTACGATACCGCGAAAAGAACATCGCGGACGTCTTGCAGATGCGGGTGGCAGAGGCTTTGCGGCTGTTTGACCCGGTTCCCAAGGTCCGGCGACTGCTTCAAACACTCGACGATGTCGGCCTGGGATATTTGCAGTTGGGACAACCCGCTCCCACGCTATCCGGAGGCGAAGCCCAACGTGTCCGATTGGCTGCGGAATTGGGTCGGCCATCCACCGGCAAGACGTTTTACGTGCTCGACGAACCGACGACCGGTCTGCATTTTCACGATCTTCGCAAACTTCTGGACGTGCTGCATCGACTCGTGGACTTGGGAAACACGGTCCTGTGCATCGAACACAATCTCGACGTGATTAAAACCGCGGATCACGTCATCGACATCGGTCCGGATGCCGCGAACCTGGGCGGCACGATCGTCGTCGCGGGCACTCCCGAAACCGTCGCAAGTCATCCATCGTCGCACACGGGATTGTCGCTTCAATCGATCTTGGCCAAGGGACCATATGCCGCGCGTACGACGTACGATGCCCAACGACAAACCACACTTGAACAGGATCTGGCCAAGCCCATCGACGTGGGCGCCATGGGAATCGACGGTCAAATGCCCTGGATTGTGAATGGAAAAGCGTGGCACACCGTGAACCATCGCGACCGACAAGGCCGACCGGTGTGTTGGGACCCGGGCATTTTGACATGGTTGGTCGAGACCATCGAGAGTGTGCCTGGAATGAACCACGCGGACTGGAACCAACGCGCCTGCGTCGAAATCAAAGCCAAGAATGGCGGCAAGATCTGGTTCGCACATCTGCTGACCGGTGGACGGGAACTTCTGGAGTTATCCCTGCGTGTTCCCACCGGTCGCTTTCAAGAATCAACCGTCGCCCGCCAATTGGCGGTGAAATCGCTTGACCAGCGTGATGACTTGCCCATCTATGGCGCATGGTCGCGCGTCCGCGTCCGCTCCGTCAGTCGCGAATATGACGAAGTTCGCGCCTATCTACGTGACTTCAAGGACGTAAAGAAAACGGCGTTCAAGTCACTGGTTCAAAAGGCCTGCCAAGCACATCTGTCCGTCCTGCCCGACAAGGATCAACCCACTGCCAAGCGTCCGTGGATATCCAATGGCCGACAATGGCATATGTCGCAACAGAACATCCATCCCCGGCGACGCATCACATGGTCGCCGGCGCTGATTCCGTCATTGATCGGCAAACTGAGCAAGCTGAGCGCGGATCTGGATTTCGACTGGTCCGGCAAGGTGTCGATCGGCATGCGACATCGAAATCGCGGGAGGCGTGTCGGGAAGATCGTCACCAACATGGGCGACGGGTTGCGCTGCGAATTCATCGTACCCAAGGGGCGATTCACGCCCATGCAAATCGAACGGCTGGGATCATCACCCACTCTGAAAACCCAGTCCGGGCGGGACACCATTACATTCTGGGTGGCCTCGATCGATCAGCTCGATGTCAAGCAACTTCTGCCGGTCGTTCAAGCCGCCTGCAAATTCACGATGGAGAGACAATCCACATGACCGATCTGGTACCCAATCGTGCCTTGCTGGACCTGGAGTTTCCCCTGCATTACAGGTCAAGCCCACCAGCCATCGACGGCCAACTGAAGGGTTGGACGGATGAAGAATTATTGCCGGCATTCAGCCTGCTGGAAGACGTCGAACCCTTCGCACCGGTCTGGGCATGCTGGAATGAATCGGGGCTGTTCGTCGCCTCCCGCGTGGACCGAAAGCGCCTGCCGCTCCGGTGCGACCCCCGGCAGTTTTGGAAGGGGGACAACCTCCGGCTGTGTATCGACACACGTGATAATCGACAGGCCCGCCGAGCCAACAAATACTGTCATCAGTTGTACTTGCTGCCGACAGGCGGCGGTCCGAAGAAAAACCAGCCGATAGCGGGGATCGGCAAAATGTACGGCGCTCAACAACAGCCACGCCTGGAAACAGTCCGACCCGAATTTGCTGGCCAGAATGTTCAAGTCACCATTGCACACCCATCGTCTGATGGGCGAACCAAATCTGATTTGACCATCGCCGCGACGCTGACCGCCCACAGTTATCAGTTAGAAGCCTTCATCCCCGGTAGGCGGCTTTTTGGCTACGACCCGACGGATCATCCCCGTATCGGGTTGTTCTACATGCTGGAGGACGGCGACTTCGGGCAGCAGTTCCTGACCGTGGGGGACGACCTTAATTGGCACATCGACCCCTCAACTTGGCCAACGGCTGTATTGGCCGACAAGTAACGTCAATTCCCCTGATACCGGTCAGATCGATCGCGCCTCGCCGTCAAAGGCACCCCATTCCACTCATCTATCGAAAGAAATTATTCGAACCAAGCGCATAGTAAAGGCGGGGTGAGAACAAGTCTCACCCCGCCGTTGGGGTTTCAAACAGCTACCTCGTCAGGGCTTTTAGAGACCCTGTGTCGGCGTGGTGATGAGAATCACCGCCGGGGAGATACGACCCACCGGCATCGATTCATCATTCGAATTCGCCAACGTCAGGACTTCGTTGCCTCGCTTCAAGGTGACGCGGAACGCACCCACCGCATCCGTAGACGCCTGGAAGGTGAACGTACCGAGGTAGGCACGCTTGGCGCTGACACCGCCGCTGTAGGCCGCACCAGCCACACGACCACGCGGGTCGGTCGCCTTCACGTTCTCAACACCGTTCAGTACGAAGTCGGAACGATCGGCAATCTGTGCGTCCAACAACTCGAGCTGCCCGCGACGACCACCCGTCGTCTGAACGGCGATCTCGTAACCTCGCAGATCCGTCACGTTGTCCACGTAGACGGCGACCTCGATCACATCGCCCGCATGAGCGGTCCGACGCGACGGGATGAGCTGCAAGCTGGGAGCATCGCCGGCGGTGTTGCTGGTGATTCCCAAATCGCTCGTTCCTGAACGATCCGCGGCAGGAGCGCTGCACGCCGGACCACCCGGACAAGGAGCGCCCGGAGCCGGCGGAACCGGATTGCACGCACAGCACGGGTCAATGTCACTGAACGCATTCAACACCGCGAACAGGTCACCCAAATTAACTGTGCCGTTCCCAGCGCACGGATTGATATCGATATCCTCGAACGAGCAGTTCACGAATATGTCGGCGAAACCATCCAACACGCAGAACAGGTCAAACAGACTGACCGTTGTGTCATGGTTCACGTCGCCATACTTGTTCGGAATGCGGTCGCAAATGCCATCGTCACAAACGCCCACGAAGCAAACATTGCAACGCTCGCACTCGAAATTGTCGAAGCACTGCGGAGCCGCCTCCGGATGCACAATCGCGGTAGCAACACCGTTATCGAAGCACAAGCCCTTGACCAACAACCGCTCGTTGAGAACGTCCGAGGGCACTCCAACGTCGATAATCTGGCCGTTGCACAGACGATCGATCTGACCACCGACGTTGACGCCGTAGACATCCGCGGTGACGTCGAAACCGGCCATCGCATCAAACACGCCGATGATCGACTTGCCGGCCACGTCCTTGATCAACGCAGCCATATCATCGTTGCTGGGCGGTTCCAGACCAGTGTCGTTAAACGCCGCCAGAACGGACGCCGTACCGGCCACCGGGATCGGTCCCGATGTCGCGATGTCGAAGTAATGCTTCCACGGCGCACGAACGGTTCGCCAACGATTCTGGTCGGCTTCGCCACCGGGCACCTTCGTTTGGATGCCGTTGATGTAGGCGTGCTGGGTGTCAAAGTAGTAGCCCAGCCCGGTCGCAATCGGCATCGAAGGCGGACAAGGAATGCTCTTGACGGCAATGATCTTGTCCGTTCCGCCGGCCGTCAGGTCGAACGAATGGTCGTTCACACTCGCACCGCCCCATGCATCGGCGATGTCACGGTTATGCCGAACGTTGTTACGATCGCCGCCATTCGAGTTCGTCCAGAACCAGTTGAACGGCGTTCCGCGAAGGTCGTTCACGATCGAGAGCCAGTAGCGTTTATTGGGCTCGATCAGGGCCGGCGTCAGCGGATCACCGCTAATGTCGTACCAGTACTCGTAAACGATTCGTCCCGGGTTCCCGGTAAGTTCCCCGACCATTCGCATCGTATCGAATTCCGTCAGGGTGTTTCCGACTCCGTAAAGCTTCACGATCGCACCGGGCTTGCCATTCAGATCATCCCAGACCTGAATTTCGAACTTGTCGCCCGGATTCAACGTGTCTTCCGGCGCGTTGGTATTGTAATTCCCGCGCCAGTGGATGTCCGTAACCGTGGTGGACACGAAGAACGTAAAGTCGTCCGCACACTGCTCACCACCCGGCACCAAGCTAAAACCGTTCAGGTCCGAAACATCCGTCGTTCCGCCGGCCAGGCCGTCGGACGGCTGATTCCAAACGATGCCGCCCGTCTGCGTCCGCCAGTTACCACAGGCCACGTCCCAAGGCAGGTCCTTGGTAAACTTCGAAACCGTCGCACTGCCCAGACAGAAGGCCAAGTTGATGTCGACAATGTCGCCATCGCCGTCGCCGTTGCCCTCAGCCGCTTCGTCGCAGTTTGTGGTGGCTACGTCGTCGACGTACGGCACGCAGTCGTAACCGTTGCCGATGTTCGAAAAGTCCGGACAGTTCGTCGCGGTGGGCTGATTCGGCGTATCCAGCGGACCTCGGTCACGGTAGGCCACATCGTCCCCCGCATCCGAAAGCATGAGGAACACCTGCGGACCCTCGCCGTTCACCGAGTCCCAACTGAACTCCAGCCAGTATTTCTGACCGCCGACAGCCTCGAACGGTGGTTCGAGATTGAACGTCACTCGATCCGCGTCGGTCAGGTCTGTAGGCCTGAAGACTTCCGGATTCGTATCCGGATAGCCGCCGCCCGGAGCGAGAGCACCAGGACCCGAGCAGCCGCCCGTCACAGTCCCGTCCAGGTAAAAGGCGAGGTCGACGGCGGTTCCTTCTTCGGCGTCACCGGCATTTGCAAGCCAGAAGGTGACGCTGCGAATCGTTGTATTCGAGGCCAGCGTGAAATCGTCCGCGGCTGGGAAATGCAACGTAGCGGAAGTGGCGGCGCCGATGGCGTCCTGATTTTCGTCGTTCGGTGCCTGAATATAGACACAGCCCGACTCGATCAGCTCGCACTTCCTCTGATGGGGAACCTCAACCAGATGGACCACCGTGGCGTCATTAGGATTGCCCGGCGGATTGCCAATGATGTCCACATTGACGTGCTGAATCTGCTGTTCGGTTTGAACATTGGACGCATCCGCAGCCACACCCGGAATAAAGCAACTGGTGTCGGGATCGTTGTCCAAACAGCCTTCATCACCCGGGAAGATTCCCGGCAGATTCACGTTGTTCGCCCACGCTCCGTCGTTGGAGAACAGAGCGATGGCATCCAACCCCAACTCGCCATCATCGACCATGATCGTGCCGAATGGGTCAGCCACACGCCAGTACGTAACCAGCGGGGAAACGAGGAGTCGCGAATCAAACGTTCCGCCGTTGGCATTGAGCTGCGTGACGGTCATCAAGGACCGCTGAACAACGGACAGATTAAGTTCGTAATCACCCGTCGTCGTTACGGCTTCATCCGCCGCCACGTTACCGTCCTGGGCAATACCGCAGGATTTGGACGAGGCGCCCACTTGAGGAACGCCCGGTGCCGGAACCGCGAACTGAGCGGCAGATCCCACGCACGCGAGATACGTCCCCGGCGCGAGAACCACTTGAACTCGCGCGTCGGTCGTCGGGCTGGTGATCGGATCCTCGTTGGGAATACCGGGATCATCCGCACCCAACAGGGACAGGCCGTCTTCGTCATAGACCCACACCGACGGCTTGGCCAGATTCGGTCCGCACGCGCAACCGCCCGTGCATGCACCCGCCGTACCGTTGGCACGAGTCGAGACACAAATCAGATCAGTTTGCGTCACGTCGAACGCGTAACAGTCCAGATCGTTCTGGCCTGGATTGATTTGGGCCGGGATTTGGCGGTCGCAGTTCGTGCTGCTCAACGAGCCGCGAACTCGCACGGGAGTCGCCGGACGCACCGAACCGACAGGATCAGCCGTCAGGGCTGCGTCGTTATCATCCTCGCCGCCGCCTTCAACGTTGTTGCAAGGCGTTCCCAGTTCGTCGCAGCCACCGGTCGACGGAATACCCGACAGGTAGTAGTCACACCACCAGCATTCGGGCCAGGCGTTCTGACCCACGCGCTCCACGATCAGCGGGCTGCACGACCGCAATTGCAGCCGAGTCAGACGCGAAGAAATGGTGGTCGTCCGAGGGTAGTTGGCCGCGTTGGCGAAGTTCCCGTCGAACGTCGCCGGACAGCAATCCCGATCGTTCCCGGAGGCCAACAGACAATTGAACACGTCCGCATCGGTGCCCGGTGAAACCACGGCGCCGCTGTTGTCATAGTCAAAAAACAGGCAGTCGCCGCCTTGGCCGATGCAAGCTGTGAATGAGGCGGCATCATTACCATCCACCACGCCGTCCGGATCGAAAACGATACCGCCGGTCGTGGAGAAATCACCGCTGCACTCGTCGAAACGAATGGCATCCAAACGCTCGACCAGCGTGTCGGCATCGTCATTGGCGAATGGGACGGCCCTTCCGGACATAGGAACCCTCTGAGTCGGAATGGCTTTGTGCGGCGGGTAGCCGGGTCGATAGTCAAAAATCCCAGTCGGGAAGCTGCTTTCGATCCACGTCCCCGTTCCATTGGCGGTATTGGGGCAGGTCTTGACGGTCGTCAAATTGTCAACCGCTCCCAGAATCGCCGGCAGAGATTCGTCGTCATTCAAACCGACCTGTGCGTTCATGCCGCAGATCGTCTGGTTGCAACGGTTCGGGCCGCCGATCAGGTCTCCCGGGGGGACCGAATTGCCCACGCAAAGAGTTGCCCGCGGACCGTCATCGGTGGTGACAATGAGCCTCGGGCCGGCTGACACCATCGTGATAACGACCGGACCGCCGCAGTTGGCCAGGTTAAAGTTAGCAGCCAAGCCGGCAGTCACGTCGGCGAGCGTGTCACCGCCAATAACGGCGTAAGATGCCTTGCAGGCACCCGTCAGAATCGGATCAGCCCCACAGGCACCCGGCGTGCAATCTGAATCCGGTTGCTGAGAAACGAGAACCTCAATGGTGCACCCGCCCTGGGGGGTACCCGAAAGAGTGGCCACCGTGGTTCCACCATTGGCACGCGAGCCGAACAACTGGAACTGCGTGTCGCGGTCCTGCCACCCAGGCTCGACTTCGGCTGGGTTCCAGAAGTCGGGGATGTGCCCCGGCTCGATGAAGTTCGGCAAGAACGACATAACCGATGGGAACTGCCCCAATTGGCTGCGGGCCATGAATGTAAACGTCTGAGGCGGGAAAGGCTCGACCGGCGTGATGTTCACCCACTGAAGCCCGCCCGGAGCGACCCACTGCTCACCGGCATTAAAAGAAACCTCAAAGCGGCGGGCCGTGATGCTTTCTTCCACCAGCCGAAAACCGGGATCGGTCGCGGCGACTTGGAAGGTTTCAACACCAACCCCCAGTGTGGTTGCGTTGATCGGACCACCCAGACCGGGGTTCACCGCACCGGGGAGCTGCACAGCCGGATCGTGATCCCAAAAAGCGACCACCACGCCGTCCAGCGGCTCAGGTGCACCGTTCCCGAAAATGAACCGGGATTTGAAAGAACGCACGACGGTGCCCGCCGGCAAATTGATCTCATCAGCCAACAGGCTCAGTGGGTTATTGGCCACCGGGGGGCCGAAGCCCATGTCCAATGTGGATGATTGGTTCGCGAAGAAGAACCCACCCGTGCTTGCTTCAAACAAATTGTCGTGAACGAGTTCATCAGTGGGCGGGATGGCTGAAGGCCCTGCTCCAGCATCGAGTTTCAACATGGGAACTTCAAGAAACGGCTTCGGTTCCAAGCCCAAATGCTGATTCTCAGCCCTCTGTTGGCTCCTTACATCCGGGGCCAACTCCTGTCCCGGGACATTGCCAGCCCACACAGGGACACTAAACAGCGAAACGGCAAGCATGCTCGCCGTCGCTAGAGTCCGTCTACCTTGCCTCATTGTTACCTCCTTAGAAACCTCCCTAGGCCTCAGACATTGCGTTCCCCGACCCGCAAAAAGCCGGTTCATCGACCGCGAGATGGGACCACGCACTCTATTCATCAAAACGTCATCCTGGAGAATCGACAAACCGGTGCGAGCGGAAACACCCGTTTCCCCATCCTCCTCCTGTTCGAGAGAATCCTTGTTCTCTGCAACTCTTCACTGCTTGGGATTCCTCAATCCCCCTCCAAAATTAAATCCCTGCGTTCATGAAATGCGAAAAGAAGAAAGCACATGCCAAGCCTCTTGAACGCCACTTGGCTGTTGCCAACCCTGAAACCGAATGTGCTTGTGGGACTTTCGCTTCCATTCCTCCTTCCTGTAAACGACGATTGACATGGTTTATCCGAAGCCGCAAATCGAAAAAACAAATATGACCGACGCGCACAACAATCGATCACCATGCGGGCCGCGCCAAAGTACGCAAATATCATCTACCTTGAACGCCGGCCAACATTGCGGACAACTCCCATGCCGAACCGCAACAGCCGGATTGAGGCTCCGCCCGAAAGGGCATCCTCTCAATACGTCCTATTAGTTCCACTATTTACCCGTACTGACAGGAAATTGCAAGTCAAAATATCAGTTTGGCGACGCGGATCGAAAGATGTGAATTTTTGAAGAATTGGTTACATTTTCCACACCTTCCGCAATGTTACACTTGGCGACGGACCCTCTTCCATATCAACAAGCGAAGATTCAAATGCAATTACATCGACATTGCTAATATACAAGCAGAAAAGCAATAAATTGGCCCGCTACAACCCGATTTCTGTGGTAATATACTTGTTGAGGACAAATGGCTCATCATGGTTGCAATGATTATTGTCTGACCCGCCGCCAATTTCTACGGGCGGCTTCCGGCGGAGGCGCTGCCGGGTTTCTCGGACTCATCGATCCGGCCATCGTGTGGGGTCAGTCCGGACCCTTGGCCACCGCGGACACCGTCATCCTTTTATGGATGGGAGGCGGTCAAAGCCATCTGGATACCTGGGATCCCAAACCGGGCACCGACTCCGGTGGGCCATTTGAAACCATCCAATCGGCGGTAGACGGCGTACGAATCGGCGAACATCTGCCGCTCGTTGCCCGCGAATTCAAGAACCTGTCCATCGTTCGTTCCCTCACCTCGCGTGAAGGCAGCCACGAACGTGCGACCTATTTGATGCACACCGGGCATCGGCCTTTGGGCAGCATTCAACACTCCACACTGGGCTCCATCGTTACCAAGATGAAAGGGCGAGGTGACCCCCACCTGCCACCCTACGTCACCATCGGCGGTCAAACCTGGCCCGCCGGATACCTCGGTTCCAAACACGCAGCCTTTCACATCGCGGACCCCATCAACCCGGCTCGCGATCTTGATTATCACGACGGCGTCGACGCCCAGCGTTTTAATCAACGTTTGAAATTGTTGAAAAGATTCGATCGCAAGTTTGAGCAGCAGCACCGCGGCAAGGCGGTCATCGAAGCCTACGCGGATCACTACCAAGCGGCCTACGAATTGATGCGTAGCCCAGCCGTTTCCGCGTTCGATCTATCGCGCGAGCCAGCGCTCATTCGCGAGCGATATGGCGATTCGTTTTTCGGACAGGGATGCCTGCTGGCTCGCAGGCTCGCACAGGTCAAAACCCGTTTCGTCGAGGTCACGCTTCCGGGATGGGACACGCATCAAGACAACTTCGAATCGGTCAAACGACTGAGCGCCGACCTTGATCGTGCCTTCAGCGCACTATTGGCCGACCTGCGACAACGCGACCTGTTGGATCGCACGCTGGTCATCCTCTGTAGCGAGTTTGGCCGAACTCCACAAATCAACGCCGACCAGGGTCGGGACCATTGGCCACGGGTGTGGAGCAGTGTACTCGGCGGCGGGGGCATCGTCGGCGGACGGGTCGTCGGGGCGAGTACCGCCGGCGGCGAGGAGGTGGCCGACCGACCCTGCCAGATCGGCGAACTCCACGCCACGATCTGCAAATGCCTGGACATCGATCCGACGAAATCGAACGACACGCCGGAAGGTCGCCCCATCCGCGTGGTGGAAGACGTCAATCACAAACCGATCGCCGAACTGTTTTCGTGAACGCATTCGTCGGCCATCGCATCAAACGTTTCGATCGGCTGAATTGGAAAGCGGAAACGGACACCGCCGTTTCCGGCCTTTCGGTCGGTTTGGCAGCCGCGCCCTCACACGCATGAACGAGCAACGGGTCATGACGGCTTCGTTCGGCTCGGCAGTCTTAAACTCCCGATCATGCGCCGGCACCGGGTCATGACGCACCCCTAGCGAGCGGGCGTCATCACCGCCGGGCCGCCGAGTTCCCTGGGCGGCGGCAAGGTCGGGGCTGGGCGATTCTTAAAACGCTCATAGCTGTGTGTGTGCATGCTGGATAGCGAAACCGGACGCCCGGCGATGAACATGTGGCTAACCTTCGCCACCGTTTGGGTCGGCGGGTGCGTCGTGACAATCACGTCGGCGATCTTCCCCGCGTCCAATGACCCCAGCCTATCGTCCACTTCCAGCACGTGGGCCGCCCCGAGCGTCATACCGTAGACCGCGCGATCGGGATCCAACCCATAGGCAACCGCCATCCCTGCCTCTGTCCCCAAATCGTACGCGTTGGCGGCGCTTCCCGACGCGAAGCACCAGCGGACGCCGGCCCGATCCAACACGCCGGCACAGCGATAAATCGAATCCCAGGCTTCGAATTCATCTCGCGGATAGCTCAACACGCTATTCAGAATGACCGGCACCTCGTTTTCCTTCAGTTGATCCACCAGCTTCCATGATTCCAATCCGCCGGTAACCAAGGGCTTCAGTTCATGTTTCTTCGCAAATTCCAGCGCATCCAGAATGGCTTTGTAGCTCGACGCTGACAGGAACACGCGCTTCTCACCACGGACGTAGGGCAACATCGCTTCCAGGCGAAGGTCTCGATCCGGCGGCTCAGCCGAGCCGGATTCCGCCGCACCCATTGCGGCTGCATAGCGTTTGGCCTGCCCCACGAAATCTTCCAATCGCTTCATTTGTTCCTTATGTTGCTTTTCGCGATTCTTTTTTTCTTCACCCGTCAGGTTCGGCGGCAGCGAAGGCACGGACAGATGCAGACCCACCCGATCGGACACCGACATTTCCGGCGCGGTCCAACCGTCCAGATGAATCAACGCGCTTTGGCCGGAAATCATACCGCCGGACGGAACCGCCAACTGCGACGTCAATCCGCCGCTGCGGGCGATGGCGATCAGTTCACTGTGCGGATGCACCGCCGACAGCGTTCGGAGTTCGGGTGCAAACGTGGCGATATCGGATGCATCGATCGTCGCCCGAACCTGGTCGATCTCCCGGATGCCCAGGTTTCCACCCGCGTCGATAAGACCGGGATACACATGCTGACCGTTCACATTCACGATCGTCGCGCCCGCCGGCACGTCGACGTTTTTCCCCACAGCCACAATGCGATCATCCCTGATCAACACCGTTCCGCCCTCGATCGACGCCCCGCTGACCGGATGGACCGTGCCCCCCACGATGGCGTAGTGCCCACGGGGTGCATCCGCCGTCGGGTCACCCGCATCCAGGTTCCAATCCAGCGGACCAGCGCCAGTCGCGGGTGTCGCATCGACATCCTCGAAATACACCACGCCTTCAATCAGCGTCATCACGTTTCTGCTGTGACTGTTCAGCGGGTGGCCGTTGAAGATGGCCAGGTCGCCGTCCATCCCCACCTCAATGCTGCCCACGCGGCCGTCAATGCCCAGTTGGATCGCGGCGTTCAACGTGACCAGGCGTAGGGCTTCATTTTCTGAAAGGGCTCCCCAGCGGATGCACTTGGCCGCCTCCTGATTCATCCAACGGATGGTGTTGGGCGAATCGGAATTGACCGTGGTCACGATGCCGCCCCGGGTCATCATGGCCGCATTGTGCGGAATCGCACCGTAGGCTTCGACTTTATAGGCCCAGAAATTGGAAAACGTCGACGCACCCGCCCCGTGTCGGGCGATTTCCGGAACGATGCGATAACCTTCCAGCACGTGTTGCAGCACGGCGATTCGAACGCCATAGTCCTCGACCACGTCCAGCAGTCGCAGGATTTCGTCACTCCGATAACAATGGGAGTGGATCCACAGATCGCCGCTCAATATCTCCGACATCGCTTCCAGACGCAGATCGCGTCGTACCGGCGGAACCTCCTGCCCCGATGTTACCTGCGCTCGATACCGCTCCCACTCGCTCGCGTATTGCCTGCCCTTTTCGAAAGCGTCTCGGATCACGGCTTCAACGCCCATCCGGCTGCCCGGAAACCGCTCGTCCCGATTACGAAACGAATTGGACCGCTTGACGTTTTCTCCCAATGCAAACTTGATGGTTCGCGGCGCATCATGCAGGATCATATCTTCCACCGGACGCAGGTACTTCAGCTTGAATGTCACGTTCTGACCGCCGATGGGGTTG
This sequence comes from uncultured Phycisphaeraceae bacterium, assembly GCA_964424105.1. Lineage (GTDB taxonomy): Bacteria > Planctomycetota > Phycisphaerae > UBA1845 > UBA1845 > CAYRHJ01. Next base: position 113,413 of record CAYRHJ010000004.1, read on the forward strand.
GCCGACCCATGCATGGCATGCGTCGTGGTCACCCCGCCGGCCAGCGCTCGATAGATGCCCACCGAATCGTTGTTGACCAAATCCCCCACGCGAACTTCCGCCGTCACCGATAGCGTGCCTTCATTAATACCGGAGATGGCCATGTGCGAATGGGCGTCAATCATCCCGGGAATGACATATCGACCGCTCGCGTCGATGACCGGCGTGCCGGGCGGCGACGCAACGTCGCTGCCGATGGCGGTGATCTTGCCGTTTTGAATCAGGATGGATGCTCGATCCAACGTCGCGCCCGAAACGGTGATAACCGTTCCGTTGGCCACCAGCACGTCGCCCGTCGTTTGCGTGGACGGCACGCGGTCAGCCTCAATCTCACAGTCCCAGACAGGGCCAATTTTCTCGTCTTCGGACGTATCCTCGGCTTCTTCGCCTTCGGGCACCGCGTCCGACGGGTCAGTCTCATCTTCGACCGCGTCCGTCTGGCCAACATCACTCTCCTGCGGGGATTCGTCCGTTTCATCGTCCTCCGCCGGCGCTCGACGCCCGCGCTGACCGCGTTGCCCCGCACCCCCATTGTCCTTGTCCTTGGCCTCCGCATCGATTTCGTGCTTTCGCCCATCGATAAAAACGTATTTCACCTTGGACTTATCTTTCTCCAGCGGACCGCTCATGACCGTCACGTTGGCCAACTGACCGACCGCGATCCGCCCGATCTGCCCGTCCATTTCAAACATCTCCGCCGGAATTCGCGTCAGCGCCGCCAGCGCAACCTCGGCCGGTAGACCCCGCTCGATGACCAGACGCAGGTTCTTGATGAAATCAGACGGCTTCTTGAAATCGCGCGTACTCAGCGCAAATGCGACGCCCGCCTCGTGCAGTCGAATGACGTTGGCCACCTGCTCCTCCCACAAGCGCCGGCGTTCCTTGCGCAATTTCAACGGCTCGTAGATTTGCTTGTCCTTCGATTCTTCGCCCTCGACTTTTTTCTCGCTCTTTTCCGACTTCGATTCAGCGTCATCATCCGATTCGGCGGCGTCCTCGCTTTCATCATCCGGTTTTGGAGTTTCGCGTTTCTTGGCGCCTTTCTTCTTCTTGCCGTATTCAGGCTCCTCGTCGAATTCCAGGCTCACCATCAGGGGCACCTTCTGATTCTTGATTCGATCGATGACCTTGTAGGCCTCCTTCGCGCCGCTGATCGTGATTTCAAGATCGAATTCCGAAGCCAAGTTCAGCGCGCGATTGATTTCATGCTGCGTGTTGGCTGCAAAGATGACCGGCACAGCCCCGGACAGAACGGGCCTCAACGCGTCAATGGCAGGATCGCTGGCCGGCCGATCGCTGTCGTTGGGATGTCGTGCATAAAAGCGCTGCCGTTCCGCGGACCACGCCGTATCCAACAGCACCTGTCGGAATTGTGCGAAAATACCCAGCAGCGAACGCGGGTATTGACCCGGTTCACCAGGTTCGAAAGACGCGTGCTGGGCGACGTCGGTACGTAACACCTTGCGACGCAGCGGCGCATCTGAAAGATTGACCAGCGCACTGCTTCCACCGAAAATCCCGTTTCGAGGCGCCGCCAACAGCGTCGTCAAACCGATTGCACGATACTTGTCGAGCGCGTCACTATCCGCTTCGAAATGCTCAAACGCGCGCATCTGCGGTCGGATGCCCAGGCGATTGGCATCGCGGGTCTTAGCCAGCGCCGCTTCCTTGGGATCGGGATTCTCGTCTTCCCAACGTTGGCGGTCTGCCTCCGCGCGTTCCTTGTCCGCGATGCCCAGATGATCGTGGGCACTGATGAAACCGGGGTAGGCCACCATGCCGGTCGCATCGATGACCTCCGCGCCGGGCGGAACCGTCACGTCAACACCCCATGCCTGAATGCGCCCATCATCCATCAGAATCGTGCCCGATTCGATGGTCGTCCCGTCACCGGATACGATGGTCACGCCGGTGATGGCCGTGGGCGATCGAAACTCGCCGCGACCGGCGTCCGGAGCAGCCAGCGCAGTCAGAACCGCGATCGTGAATGTCTTCCGCCAAGAAGAATAGCGATGCAACATGCCTGGTCCTCCGATCGATGTCGTGTTTTGCAATAATCGAAATTCAGCCCTGCCCTAAATCGCATGCGACGCCAATGCACCTGATCATTGCAGCCTCGCACCAATAAACGGGCAGCGAAATTCTTGACTCGCCATTTGATTCTGGGTTGACGGTCCGCCGAGGCCCCTCGCGTGGTCGTCCAATTCGTGGCTACTTTAGGGCTTGATACGTATGATGGCAATGCCATGCCCATACTCGTGCGAAACGTACGCCTGAACCTGAATGAACCCGAATCTCGCCTCCGGGATGCCGTGGCTCAACGCCTGCGGGTGTCCCCGCAAGCCATCAGGTCGTTCGCGCCCATCCGCCGGTCATTAGACGCCCGGCGAAATGACGACATGCATTTCATCTACCACGTCGAGGTGGCCTTGGACGAGCCGGTTGAACGCGAGCAAACGCGCGTGCGGCGATTGCGCTCCCAGTCCATTACCATCATCAACCCCACCCAACGCCATCACCCCATTCCGGGCACCCAAGCGCTGGCCCATCCTCCCGTGATCGTCGGATTCGGTCCCGCAGGCATGTTCGCCGCGTTGCGATTGGCTGAATTCGGATTCGCCCCCATCGTGCTGGAACGGGGCATGGACGTGCGCACCCGGCATCGCGACGTGCTGCAAAAGTTCTATCGCGAGCACGTCTTCAACCCCGAATCCAATCTCTTGTTCGGCGAGGGCGGCGCGGGAACCTACAGCGATGGAAAGCTCTACACCCGCCTGCACGACCCGCTGATCGAAACCGTGCTGGAATGGTTCTATCGGCATGGTGCGGATCCGGAGATTCTGACCGACGCCAGGCCACACATCGGCAGCGACCGGTTGCCCACGATTTGTCGAAACATGCGCGAGCACATCGAGCGCTGCGGTGGACAGGTCCGGTTCGGCACACGGCTTGACGACGTTGAACTACGAGACGGCGCCTTGGCCGGCATCACCATCGGGAGCGAAAGGCGGAACATCGGTCCGCTGATTCTGGCCATCGGTCATTCCGCCCGCGATACCATGACCATGTTACATCGCCGGGGCGTTCCTATGGAACGTCGCCCCTTCCAAATCGGCGTTCGCGTGGAACATCGACAGGAAAACGTCGACCGATGGCAATACGGGGCTTGCGCCGGACACGATCGCCTCCCGCCGGCGGAATACCACGTCGTCGCCAAAAACGCCTACCGCAACAGGGACCCCGCATCATCCGTCTCGACGACGGCCTTTGCGATTTCCAACGACTGCTACAGCTTTTGCATGTGTCCGGGCGGCATGATCCTTCCCACGAACGAATCCGCCGGTCTGGTAGCCACCAACGGCGCCAGCAAATCGTCGCGCGGCAGTCCCTTCGCCAACAGCGGATTGGTGGTCACCGTGTTTCCACCGGATTCAAACGATGATCCCTTGTCCGGTATCGAATTTCAACGATCGATGGAACGACGGGCCTTCGAAATCGCGGGCGGCGACTATCGCGTTCCCTGTCAGCGAGCCGGCGATTTCCTCGCTGGCCGACGGTCCGACGGGACACTTCAAACCAGCTACCCGATGGGTGGATCGTGGGTCGATATCCGGGGGGTCATTCCCCACGACGTCGCCGATGCCCTATCCAACGCATTCGTTCAACTGGACGAACGCATGCCCGGTTTCGCCGGGCCCGATGCCATCGTCACAGCCCCCGAAACGCGAGTCAGCTCGCCCGTTCGCATTCCGCGACACCCCCAACTCCGCACAGCCGACAACGTCGATCTACTATATCCAACCGGCGAGGGCGCGGGGTACGCCGGCGGAATCATCAGCAGCGCCATCGACGGCATCAAGACCGCCGACGCGATCATCCGCCGATTCGCCCCGGTTTTGAAATAACAGGCGATTCAATAGATTCGCCCTGCTATTGAAATAACAGGCGATTCAATAGACCAACTTGCCCCGCAACCGCCACTCTTCCAACCTGCGACCGCCTCTTGACGAGCCGCGAGCGCAAAGCGAGCGGTCCCCCCGAAGCGCGCGCAACTCCAACCCGCCAACGCCCAGATCCGTCATTCCGGCGAACGCCGGAATCCAGTACGTCATTTCCGTCATTCCGGCGAACGCCGGAATCCAGTACGTCATTTCCGTCATTCCGGCGAACGCCGGAATCCAGGACGCCATTTCCGTCATTCCGGCGAACGCCGGAATCCAGTTCGTAGCGGGTTTCACCCGACTCTTACTTACGCCGCGAAGTCACCCGCCGGCGCAGTTCAGCCTCGATGAATTCCTGCAAGTCGCCATCCAGAACGCCCTGCGTGTCCGCCGTCGTCCACCCCGTCCGGGAGTCCTTAACGCGCTGTTCCGGATACAGAAAATAGCTGCGAATCGAGTTGCCCCAACTGATTTGACCCTTGTCGCCGTAATAGGCCGCCAACTCCGCATCCCGTTTGGATTGTTCCAGTTGATATAATTTTGACAGGAGCATTTTTCGGGCGGCGGCGCGATTCTTGTGCTGCGAACGATCGTTTTGACATTGCGAAACCTGATTCGTCGGCAGGTGGGTCAGTCGAATCGCCGACGACGTCTTATTGACGTGCTGCCCACCCGCGCCGCTGCTTCGATAGGTGTCCTCCCGCACGTCCTTGTCCCAATCGATCTCGATATCGATCTCCTCCATCTCCGGTTGAACGTCCACGGACGCGAAACTGGTTTCACGCTTGCCTTGGGCACTGAACGGCGAGATGCGAACCAATCGATGCACGCCCATCTCGCACGACAAATATCCATACGCGTAGGCCCCGCGCACCAACAGATTGCAGGACTGAATGCCCGCCTCCTCCCCGTCGCGTCGGGCCAACTGCTCGGGCACGTACCCGTATCGCTCGAAATATCTTAAATACATGCGCAGGAGCATCTCCGCCCAATCACAAGCGTCCGCCCCGCCCGTCCCCGCCTGAATGTTGAAATAACAATCCCGCGCATCATTCGGACGCGAAAGCAGCGTCAACAGCTCCACACGACGCGTCCGCTCCGCTAACTCGCCTACGTTTCGAACCAACTCCTTCTGCGTGTCCGCATCATCCTCCTCGGACAAAAGCTCGACCATCGCGTCCAAGTCGGCTCGTCGTTTCATCAGATCACGAATCGACTCCACAACCGCCTTGACCTTCTTGAACTGCTGCACCGTGGATTGGGCCGCCTCCGGATTATCCCAAAATCCGGTCGTACCCATCTTCAATTCCAGATTCTTGAATTCTTCTTCGCGCGAGGCGTAGTCAAAGAGAGTCCCGGATGGCAATGATCCGGGCCGACAATCCCGTCAACGTAGCCCCTGCTTCTTCGACAGGTATGAAACTTTCGCTCATTTCGCTGATCCTACGGCAGCAGCCGGCAATCTACAACCACGAACGCGATTCCCATCTGCCCGACCGCATTCACTCCCGCACGAATCGGGTGATCGTCACATCCATCAGCGGGACCTCACCGATCGCCCCGCCGCCCACCACTTCCGCAGACCCCGTTTCCAACATCGTCATCGCCTCGACAATCTCATGACCGCCGACCACCTGACCGAACACCGTGAAATTCTCGTCCAAAAACGAATTGTCCGCCTGATTGATGAAAAACTGACTGGTCCCCGAATCCGAATCGTTGTTCACCAGGGCCATCGCGATGGTGTCCTGCGTATTGCTGATGCCGTTGTCCGGTTCACCTTCGACGGGATCGAACAACGGCTCCTTGGTCGCCAACGATTCGCCGCTACGCACAAATCCACCCGTCTGAACGACAAACGGTGTGCCATCCGGGCTGCTCGACACCCGATGCCAAACCACGCCTTCGTAAAATCCCGCGTCGATGTAACGGAGGAAATTCGCCACCGTCCCCGGGGCCGCGTCGGCAAACAACTCAAAAACCACCTCGCCGTTAACCCCAGCCGACTCCGATGCCACCGTCATCAACACCCGCGGACGATCGCCATCCAGCACCACCAGCCTCACCTCCTGTCCAACCGTTTGCTCCCCGCCGACAGCCGTCACCGCCACCGCGATCACCACTTCTCCCGCCGCTAACGCCGTCACCGTAGTCTGCGCCGCCTCCGGTGTTCCAAACTCCACTTCCACGCCGCTGATTCGGCGCCACAAATACGTAAAATCACCCGCTTGATTCGGCTCCGCCGTCAATATCGACGGCTCGTCGACGAACAGACCGTTGCCCTCCGCCTCGTCCCTGACAATTTCAACCGCCAATCCGGGGCCAACGTCGATGGCAACAAAATCCACAGCCGTTCGACCCTCCGCATCCGTCACCAACACTCGATAAACATACCGCCCCACGACAAACGGCAGCGTAGCGACCTCCGCCGATTCCGAATCGGGAATGGGTTGAACCTCCTCGCCCGCGGGCACGATTTCAACGTTCCACCGAAACGAATACGGCATCGTTCCGCCCGACGCCGTAGCCGACAACGTCAACACCTCATCCGCCGTCGCAAAGCGCTCCGCACCCGCGTCCGCTGACAACGGTTGACCCTGCGGCGGCGGATTCACGGCGCACCCAATCGTCCCCATCAAAAACAACGCCCACCATCGCCCGAATAATCGTTCAACTTCCATTCGCATGGCTCGGTTTAATCCTCGCTGATTCCCATAATGACACCAACCACGTACGCTCCATACCACCTCAGCCGCCCGATGGCAACGCCCGGATTATCGGCCCTGTCATTTCGCCTTCCACTCACGCAAGTCCACCTGCCCCCGATCCGACTATCGTGTCATGTCCCCCACAGCTTTCAAATACTCGTCACTCATCCTATGCCTATCCATCACCGTCGGCGGCTGCACCGCGAAGCGAATCGTCCCACCCTTCGATTCGCCCTTCGTTTCACCTGTCGTTTCACCCGTCGAAGCCATTACGTCCGTCGAACAGCCCACCGCTCGCTGGACATTCCATCAACGACCCAGCCACGCGCGTTCCATCGCCGACATGCATCGCCTCGCCGAAACCGTCGCCCAACTGACCGGTTCAACTTGGCAGGGGCCGGACATTCAACCCGGGGTGCTTGATTCAAATCGACCCAACGCCTACGTGCTGCTCAGCGGCCAAGTCTACATAACCATCGGCCTGCTCGACGTCATCTGCACCGACGACGAATTGGCCGCCGTCGTGGCACACGAGATGGCCCATTTGCAGGACCCCGGCGGTTTCCGCACCGATCACCTCTCACTCGATGAACGCCTGCACATTGAAGCCGAAGCCGACGCCCGCGCAGCCCTCTTGCTCTTGGACGCCCAATTCGATCCCTATGCTCTCGTGGACATAATCAGTCGATTAGAAAACGAACAACCCCAGGGCTGGGCCGACGAGCGTTGCAGCCGACTACGGGCTTTGCTTAGGCACCCCAACCATACCGACGAACGACCGCCTCTTTCAGAGCCGCGACCGTCAGGGAGCGGTCTTTGACGGAACGTGACCCCGTTTTGTTAGAATGCCTTGACCATGCAAACCCGCATCAGAACGCAGACTTTCTATACGTGGCCACAGATGCGCCATCCGAACTGACTCGCCGATGATGGTCACCATCGGCGAACGCAATTCCCACCGCTCCGCTTCGCCGACGATCGTGCCCAACGTCCCGCAAATGACCCGCTCCTTCGCCGTCGTAGCCTTTTCGATGCAGGCCACCGGCGTATCCGCAGCTCGCCCCGCGTGCAACATTCCCACGACGACCGCTTGCAGCTTGGAACGCCCCATCATCACGATGACCGCATCCATCCCAGCCAGCGCCGCGTAATTCAAACCCGCTGCGCCATCTTCCCCCACGGTACTCGCCGTCACAACGGCCAGCGAACGCACCATTTTTCGATGCGTCACCGGAATGCCCGCCGCAGCCGGCGCGGCAAATGCCGCACTGACGCCCGGTATGACTTCCACCGGAATCCCATGCCGCCGGCACGCCTCCAATTCCTCGCCGCCGCGGCCAAACACAAACGGATCGCCGCCTTTCAGTCGCACCACGACCAGGCCCTCGCGCGCGTGTCGCACCAGCAGCCGGTTGATATGGGCCTGCGTCGGGGAGGCCTGCCCGCTCCTCTTTCCGACGTCGATGCGTTTCGCCGCAATGGGCGCTTCCGCCGGCAGCGATGGATCAATCAAGGCATCGTACAAAACCACGTCCGCCTGTCGCAGAACCTTCAAACCGCGCACGGTAATCAGGTCCGCAGCCCCCGGACCCCCGCCGACAAGGTACACCGTGCCCGGTTGAACGTTCACCCTGAACTCCCGCAGGCAAGGGCCAAGCTTCGCGAATGGGCGAAGGGTCGAACCATTTCCAGAACAACGTTATGCATTTCCGCATAGCTTCCCAACGGTTCGTCAATATAAGCGCGACGAGCTGCCAAGCCGCCCCGCGCACCGGCCGTCACTCCCAATCGCCTCGGCAAATCTCGCGCGACGTGTTCACCCCCGCCCATCAGAAACGGAATCACGATGACAGCCATTCCCGCAAGCCCGCCGTAAACGTCCTCGATAGTCGGCTGGTCATCCAAAAACGCCGCCCGCACGGCTCGTATTCGGATCAATGCACGCAATCGCCGGACCAGACTTTCCGTTACCGCTCGACTGCCGGCGTGTCGCCGCGTCCCATGCCCCACGACCAGCACCGCCGTTTGACCCGTCTCGAACGATGATTCGCGCGTGATCCGCTCGATACGCCGGGCGCATATCGCTGGCCAACCAGGATGAGCGCCCACCGGCCCAGTGATCCGCAATCGTCCGCTGCCACGCCCCTCGAATCGCAAGACCCGTGGCAACACCCCTTCCGTGTAATATCCTTCGCTCGTCATCAACGGCACAACGGTCACGTCGTCCGACCACACCGTCCCGAGAACGTCCGCAAAAGCGGGTGTCCCCATTTTGAACGCGACCGCAACTTCATCAAACAGGTCAGTCCGCGCGATGGCCCGGGCTTGCGACTGCGTTGAAAGGTTGGCCGCCGATCCGTCGCCCCCGCCATGGGCAGCCAAGATCAGCGCCCGGCCGTTCATGCAGCCCATCCTCGTTTCAAGCGCATGATCGTTTCGTGCGCACGGCGACGCCGAACCGAACGGGTCGATGGCCGACCAATGGCGGCACGCTGTATCGTTGACAGAATGCACGCAACCCGGCCACGCGCGACAAGCCACTGTCTGAAGCGGTCAACTTCTCGGGCGATCAACCGATGGGCGGTTTCCACGTTGTGGTTCAACGCCCCTTGATTCGGCGCCAATGTTTCCAAGTGCACCAAATGAACGCCCGGCAACCCAGCCACCATCGGATCAATGTTGCGAGGCATGGCCATGTCCACCAGGAATAACGATCGCCGAGAACGGTCGCCCAGCAAATTCGCAGTCATGACGTATTCCGGGGCCGACGTGCACACGATCGCCGCATCAGCCTCGACCATCACCGTGGATAGTTGATCGAATCCCGCGACCCGGGCCCCGATCCAACGCCCCATTCCTTCGACACGCATGGGATCGCGATTGATGATCGTCACCCGTTCCGCACGGACCCGCCTCAAATGCCATACCACCTCGCGGGCCATCCGACCACCGCCGACCACCACCACCGATCGATCAGACATCGGACCGCACGCCCGCTCGACCCAATCAATGGCCTGAATTCCATACGATGACGCCGATTGCCCCAGCGACGTGTCACGACGAACGCGCCGCCCAACGTGAATCGCCCCGCGAAACAGCGCCGACAGCACCGGACCCGCCGCTCCCAATTCCTGGGCATGCAAAAACGCCCGCCGAACCTGACCCTGCACGTGGGGCTCGCCCGGAACGGGAGATTCCAGGCCAGCCGCCACGCGCATCAAATGCCAGGCACATCGATCATCACCGTAGGCCGCGCTGTTGACTCGCAAGGTTTGCGGGTGAACTCCCGTCGCCTCCTCGATTCGCTCGAAACATCCATCTATTCCCCCGAATCCCTTCCAACAATAGAACTCCGTGCGGCGACAGGTGGTAAGCAGGACGTACTCGCCGCCCGACTCGTTCAAGGACCGCAGGAGCAGGCCCTGCGCATCGCTGCCCAACGCCAATCGCTCGCGAACCTCCATCGACGCCGAACGATCGCTGACAGAGAGGCAAATCAGTTCTTGACCGTTCATGTCCTACGTCCGCTGTACGAGAAGCGGTCTTCCCGTCAACTCGAACAATACGTCTTTCATGGTGGCAGTCGCCCTAAATCCCGTCACCGTGCAATCCGCACTCCGTTTTGGACTTTCCGTTCCATCTCCCTTCACGGGTGTATTCCGCCGGTGACGATCCTTGCACCGCTACCGTGCAGTGCGTGCAACCGATCGTGGGATATCCCCGCTCGTGAAGTACGTTGTAGGGAACGTCGTTGGCCCGGATATACTCCCAAATCTGCTCGCGTTCCCACCCAAACAACGGGTTTATCTTCAACACCTGATACTTCCAATCCCATTCGACCAGTCGAAGGTTGGCCCGTGTGGCTGACTGACTGCGCCGCAACCCCGAGATCCAAACGTCCACGCCCTCCATCGCGTCGTACATGGGTTCGACCTTGCGCAAAAAGCAACACCGATTCGGATCGGTCTTCCAAAGCTCAGGCCCCATTCGCTCCGCCTGCTCCTCGGGCGTTAACGTTGTTCCCCGGTTTTCAAATTTCAAATGCGGGTACTTTTCCTTCAAACGGTCGCAAAGTTCGTAGGTCTCCGTAAAGAAAAACATGGTGTCTAGATAGAAAACCGTCAACGCCTTGCCGTGTCGGGCGTACATGTCGATCAACGCGCACCCTTCCATCCCGAATGAGGTCGAGATCACCATGTTCTGCCTGGCAAATCGTTGCAGTGTCCATTCAATGACTTCCGGTGTCGGGCTATCTTCCCGAATCGGTGTCGCATTCAAGCGTGGGTCCAAAAATGTTTCCACGGCAGATTCTCCCGTTGTTATGCTGCTTTTTCCCGCCCATCAAAAAAGCCCGCCGGATACGTCCTGCGGGCCTTCAATTCCGACATTCGATTTCGCTTTTTCGACCTACGCCGTCAGGATGTTTCTCCCGCCAAGTTTTGACAACAGCAACAACAAGCGCACCGGGAACCACCCGCGGAGCAATAGGACGAAATGGATACTTGTAACTCGTTTCCTACGATCATGACCCCGCATTCTACGGAAGATCAGCCCAATCTGTCAACAATTTTTGCGGAGATCAGCCTCAACGCCTCATCCGACCTTAAACCAGGCCCGTTCAGCCCACGCAGGTTGGACATGGCCTACCCTATACGCATCGGGGAACGCCGGACGGGTGCGACCGAACCCCATATCCTGAACATCGAAGCCTCCTACGACGTCGAATTTCATTACTGATATCAACGGAATTATCGGGCTTTTAATTGCAAAAGGGGTATCGGCCTGATAGAAATCGCCTTCGCGAATACACATATGGATGGGCCAACGCTGAAAAAGGGATTGGCATGACAGGGCGAACACGGATGTTCACCACGCTGGGTGGTCTTATCCTGGCGATGACGGCATGCGCAGCCGTGCTGTCATGGATCGAGCCGCCGGGGCCTTCCGACCTCGTCCTCGCAAACCCCGCCTATGTCGGTCGTCAAATCGAACAGGCTATCACGACGACCGATCGCCCTCGTCTCGATTGGGCACAGGTCTACATCGTTCCACTGACCGTGGCGTTGGGCGATCTATCCTTGTTGGCAGCGCAATCGCCGTCCGAGCAAGATCCGGATCATCATTTCGTTGTTTCCGAGCATGGAATCGTGTGGTCATCATCCGCTTGGCGAAATCAGGAACCCGCGACAGTCGCCGCGTCGATCGTTGTGGCCATCCGCCCGCCGCAGATTTCAAAGGACCTTCATCTATCGCAATGGATCGGTCTGCGAGCGCTTTTGCGTACGCTGCGAGATCGTCTGCCCTTATTTCACGATCTGATGCCGGTTGAACTATCACCGACAATGGCTGGTGATGACGGTTCGTTGGGGCAGGTCCTTCATGAATTGCTGGTGCTGGACGGTTTCACCGTTGTCGGTCCGTAGTTTTGGATGCGCGTCCACCCATTCCGCTCAAAAACGCCGGACTGTTGCCAGCCCTGGCCGACGGTGCCGCACCACCGCTCGCCATTGCACGCATCTCCGCGCCATCCGTTTCGAGACCGGAAGGAGCTGACGGCGGTTGGCTGTAGATCGTGGCTACGGTGAATTGGAAACAATCGCTACAGGCTTCATAATCGCGGCTTGAATCGGAGCTTGCGTCCGATTCGCAAAACTCCAGGAACTGGGCCAATAGCAAGGAGCGCGGAAATTGCGCGTCACGCATTTTTTGCACAAACTCGACGACCTGAACCGCCTCGGCCAGTTCAACGTCTGGATTATAACGTTGAAATGCCTGCCATACTTTCGGCGGAACACCAGCGTTGGCCGCAACGCTGTCGCCAAGCAAGCGGTAAACGGAAACCCATCCGAAAGCAATCAGCCCGGCAAATGCCCCCAGACACGCCGTTAACTTCATCAAGTCACCGAACATCAACATGCCCCCCACGTAAACGAACGACCCCCGACTACGCTGACAATTCGACTTACCACGATTTACGATTTCGGCTCGCGGGTTTCAACCTGATTGCACTTGAACGGCGGTTCGATGGCGGGTCTGCCCGATAACTACAGTGGCCGCCGGTGGCTGCCGATAATCCATCGCGAAATGGTATGAACGTGACGCCCTGCTTCCCGCTTACGGACCGCGCCGAAGCACGGGGTTGCCCTGCATGACCGACTGGTGCGTATGAATACGAATGCAACGGCCATGGAAGCGTTCAGCGATGACGCGGACCCGCGCCTGTTTTTTGAGGCCAAGGGTCACCTGTCAGCGCTGAAAGCGTTGCTCCGAAACGTCAACGAGGGCGTGGCCTGCCAACTCCTTTCGGGCGATGCCGGGGTCGGCAAGACATTATTGAAGACTTGCCTGTTGCTCCGTCTCGATCCGGCTATTCGATGCGTGTCCGTCACGGCGACTAACCATCGCGCTCATGAAATCCATGCGCACGTTAAGAATGAGCTGGAGACCGAATCTCCTGCGCGCGAAACACAGAACTCGGGTGCGGAGAAGTGTATATCTCGCGTGGTGATTGTCGTTGACGACGTCGATGAATGTCCCGGCGAGCAGATCGAGTCGCTGGTTCACGGTTTGCTGGAAATTGATAACAAGCGGATTCAGTGCCAAGTCATCGTCGTCGGGCGAGGGTCGGCCATTGCAGGCAAGATCGCTGCACCCGGCAAGAATCATCGCAAGCCGGCCGTCGTGACGATATCCGAATTGGGGCCCATGGAAGCGGTGGCCTACATCACGCATCGATGGCGTGTGGCTCGGGGCTCCGACTCCATCCCGTTTTGCGATGATGCTATCGATGAAATTTATAGGCGTGTCGGCGGGAATCCGCGGGCCATCCACAGACTGGCTCGCACGGTCATTTTCGCGCTGGAGTCGTCCGGCCTTGAACAAGCGGACGCCGACTTCGTCGCACGCGTCGCAGACGGGTGCTATCCCATCAGGGCGTTGGAAACAGAAATCGAACACGCACGAGCCGGCGCCAAGCGCGCGGGGAGACCGGCCATGGCCGCTGTAAATCATGAATCGCAACAAGCTGGGGTTGATCCGCTATCAAACGTTCCCGTCTCCTACACGGAACCGGGCTGGCCGGGGCCATCCACAAGCACCGCACGAGAGGGTCTCTCGGAAATGAACATGCGCGAGCTGACTGAACGTATGGAACGGGCTGTTGAGCGGGCGTCGTCGATGATCTCGTCCGTCGATGCTTGTGAACACCGACTAGCCTCCCATCATCAGAACGCGGAGCAAAGTTTGGCTCGATTGGAAGACCTGTGTACGCGGGCCGAGCAGGTCTACACCGCTCTTGTACAATCCGCGGAGCAGATCGGGTCGATGAGTGAGGCCACGGATGAGCGGATCGGACTGTTGGTTGACAGCCTGGAGGCGAGTGATCGCGCCCGGCGGGAGTGGGAGTCCGCCGACGAGGAGTGGCGGTCGTCACGAGCGCGGACCCATCAGGAGCTGGAGCGCACCTGGGACGCCAAACTGGCGGACGTTCAACGCTGTTTTGCGGAGCAATCGACGAGAATAGGATCGCTCGAAGCCATCACCGAGCGAGTCTCCGAAGTCGTGCGGCAGGGACTCAGCAAGCTGAACGCCGCCGCCGAATCTCGACGCTCGGAGATACAAGAACGGGCGGAGCAGATCGAATCGAGATTATTCGAAGTGGAGTCGAACACGCTGCGGCAAGTTGAAAAAGCGATTCTCGAACGACGAGAGACCGCAACCCGGGAATTCTCCGCCATTCAATCCCGCGTGGTCGAGCAGATTGAATCGAAAATCTCCGACGCCGAATCAAACGCGATTCAACGAATTGAAACAAGCCTTCTAGAACGGCAGGAGGCTGCGACAAGCGATCTGTCCGCCATTCAATCCCGCGTCGTCGAGCAGATGGAATCGAAAATCTCCGACGCCGAATCAAGCGCGATTCAACGACTTGAAACAAGCCTACTCGAACGGCGGGAGGCTGCGACCAGCGATCTGTCCGCCATTCAGTCCCGCGTGGTCGAGCAGGTCAACCGCGTAGCCAAGGATCACACATCGGCATTCAACGTGCTGGCGGATCAGAAGGTGCAACAGTTGGCTTCGCAATTGCAGGCGTCCCGCGAAGCCGTTCGACTGATTTCCGAGTGCACCATCGCGGCGCAGAAGAAACTCGGCGAGCTGGCGGACGAAAGACGCGAGGTTGATGCGACGTCTCAACAACTGGCGGATGAGCGCGAGGCTATGGAAGACGCCGCCGGCAAGATTTCTGAATGGCGCGAGATGATCGATCCCGCGGAGCAGCGTATCAAGGAAGCGATTGAAGGCGCCGGCAGGGCGGCTGATCGGATCGAACGTCTGATTGGGAACGCCCACACCGCGGAGACGACCGCGCAGGCCCGTGGCCTGGAGCTTGCGAAGCAGAACTCGCAGGCAGAAAACAGTCTGACGCGATTCGCATCGGTTCAGGCGGAGGTGAACAAGACCCTTTCGTCCATGATCGAATGCAACACGAATGCCGGACGGCGAATCGAATCACTTGCGGCAGCTACAACCCGTTCCGAGGCGATCCTGGGCCGATTGGAGAAGGACGGCGGGGGCGTGGAAAGCCAGTTGGTCAACCTTTCGCAACTGGTTGAAACCGCAAAGCTCGCCCAGACGCAATTCGAGGAGACCCTGACGATTATCGCAGGTCAAACGAAACGATCGATCGATCGCGTCAATTCCGTGACGGGTCAAGTCGACACGAAGCTGACCGATGTTCTGCAACGGATGCAAGACATGGAAGCCGCCCGAGCTTCCATCGAACAGGCGCTGGCCAACGCGGAGGATATCGTCTCGCAAATCCATTCCGCCACGGTGAATGCTTCCGGTGTGAGCGAACGTCTGACGTCCATAACGGAAACATCCAGCGACATGGTCTGCGACCTGGGTCAGCAGACCGAGCGCGCGGAAAAGGCCATGGAGCGCGCCGATACGCTTTTCGACAAGGGGTCGCAATCGTCGTCGGTTCTGGTCGGCAACATCGAATGTGCGGACCGGGCTTCTGCGGCCCTTTCGGTCGCCACCCACCGCAGCGAACAATCAAGCCGGGAGATCGATTCAAGGCTGAAAGAAATGGCCCAGACCCTGGATCGCGCAGTTCAGATCGGAGAAGCCGCTCGAATCGCCGTCGAGGAGTTGGGGCGTTGCGGGGAAGATCAGCGTCAACTGGCGGCGGAAGCTCGCGAGAATCTCGAACTCGGTCGAGGCTTGGTCGAGGAGTTGGCTGATCAACAGGCAGGGGCCGAAAGCACCATCGAACGACTCGACGACGTGGAACAATCGTTGCGAAGTACGATGACCGTCGGCGTTGACACCTCGCGAAAGCTGAACGAATCGGTCTCGCAGGGCGCGGCCTTGCTGGCTGAGCAGCGATCCGTCGAGCGCCTATTGGGTGAATCCGTCACAAAAGCCGAGCAAACAATGCAGGCCATCGACGAGCGAACGCGTCGGGCGCAGGAATCACATGAATCGTTGGTCGGGGCCATCGAAAAGTCCGAATCCGGTGCCCGTGAATTGGCTGAACTGCTTCACGCCGTCGTTGAACGACGCACCTGGCTGGAGTCGAGCGATGGCGTCGCGAGAGAATTCTTCGAACAGGCTGAATCGATACGTGTCAAATGGCAGCAACTGGAAACGCGGGCCGACTCGCTGACCCATCAGCTCAACAGCATGCTCGCTGACCCGAAACGCCTGGTGGTCGAGGCTCGTGAACAGGCTGAGCAGTTGGACCGGGTCTCCAAGGCCGTCCGCAAGGTCTTCGCCGGATTGAGCCAGACCAGTTTGCAGGCCAATCGAGACATCGCACGGTTCGGCGAGATCAGCAAGGAAGCCAACGGGCGATTGACGCAGATTTCCGCCGAGACCAAGCGGGCGATGCATTTGCTGCGGGAATGGGTGGAAGAGGCCGCCCACGCCCAATCGCGGTTGGCCCGGGCGCTTCACCAGGTTCCGGCCATCGGTCAAACCCACCCGCCCGACGGCTTGTCGCAATTGCGCGACGTTTCCTTGCAATCGATTCCGGGGACGCTGGGGCCCGACACGGCCAAATTCCCGCGAGAAGCTGCGACGCGTCGTCGGGAAGAAAGTTCGGATGTTCAGGACTCGTCGGTGAATAGCGTCCAGCGGAGCGCGGCCCCAAGGATCAAAGATATCGAGCAGTCAGATGATTCGATAGCCAAGGCTGATCGACCGGTCGGCTTGTCATCGTCAACGAGATTCCGAGAGGAGATGACACCCGTCGGCACTGGTAATGCGAAGTGAACAGACTGACGCGTTCATCGAGCGGCAGCAGATGGAATCAAGCGGCAGCAGGTGGAATCGAGCGGCAGGCATTCACGCGGAAGAATCAGCGTACCACTCCATGACTGAATCATGCGGCGATAGGAAGTCATATTCGCAAAGCTGCTTTTCGTGCACCCAGCGAAGGTCGTTGTAAATCTCGCTGCGGATATTTGAGACCGACGGAACGCTTCCGATGAAATATCGAAAGAACGCCGGCTGACCTTGATGCTCCGCGGCGAAGGGCGGTTGGCCGGTGTGAATGTCGAATGACAGGCCCACGGTCTCGCGAGCCACTCGACGGGCGGCGGCTTCAGCCGACTTGTCGCGAGGAGTCAGAATCCCGCAGGGAAACTCCCAGCGTCGATTCACGTCGCCGGTGCGGTGGGCGGTCACGATCAAGACGTAACCATCGGATCGTTCGAGGATGCAGGACACGACGACCCGTTGCGATGGCTGCGGCGATCGGCGCGAGGCGCTCGCGGAATGCTTGCGCTTCGATTGGGGAGTTGGGGACGACTTGCCACGCCTTCGCCCACGCTTGGAAGATCGATCGGTCATGAAACCTCCCGGTCATGCGCCGATGAACGATCGTTCGCGGTGACGGGCGCGACGGCCGGCGATGACAACGACGCCACTTGCGCGTGAATGGCTGCGGCCAGCAGGACCACCGACAGGATCACCCGCAGCGCCCACCATCCGCGGTGTTGAACGCCCGACAAGACGATCGGCTCCACCATGGTCTCGACGGGGTACTCCATTCGGCTGCTGCCCATCACCCACCGCGCGTAGCCGACAAAACCCGTGCCCCCGTAGCCGGTTTCCAATTGGTCTTGAACGAATTGAATGACGTCGCGTTTGAATGCCTCAGCCGTGACACCGTCGGGAAGCGGGCTGGCCTGCTTCAGCGCGAAACGAGCCTTGTCCTGCGGGAAGTCATGGACTTCCTTGGCCATCGATAGGCCCCAGCAAACGATGGTCACCAACGCCGTGCCGATCTTGATGTGCCGCGGGTGAATCGGTCTGGCTGACTGGCCGACTCGAAACACCACAGCCCCGATCACCAACCCGAACAAGGCGAAAAAAAACAACCCCAACAGCGCCATCAACGCCGCACCGTAGGACAACAACCAACCCAACGGAAGCGAGGCCAACGCGCCCGCGAAGACCGCCCACCACCATCGGGCACCGCCGCGATAAATGGTCGCGGGGCGCTCGCCTTGGTGGGTTCCGCTCGTGACGGTATCGATTGTCGTTGCGTCGCCCATTCCTGATTCCTTCGAAACCCGATTCGCGCGACCATGATCCCCCAAGATGACATGGGCTGCAACCACCGATGTTGCAACCTCGCACCCATCCGTAATGACATGGCCGTCGTCAATCCGCTGGAACGCGAAGACGCTGACGCATCCATCGCAGCGATCAGGATTCCTGTTTCGCCGATGCGTGGGTGTTCCCACCGATCAGGCTAACACGGCCATCACCACCAGCAACACCCCAAGCAGCGCCGTAACGACACCCAGCGAGAAATTGGGGCGGACGGGGATGTATTCCCGCACCCAAACCGGCAGTCGCCACACCCGAAAGACATTCAGACCCAGCGAAAACGCAATCACGCCAATAATCAGAGCCAGCAATCTCGCAACTTCGCCCATCGAGGGCGTGTTGGTTTGTCGCCAAATCCCCAGACCCAGAATGACGATGCCGACACCCGCGATCTTCGCGCCAAGTTTGACGTGATCGTTCATGTTGCGAAGGCTGCGAATCTCGATCTGCATCCGGCGGGCGAATTCCGCGACGACGCTGCGAACGTAGGTGATTCCGCATTCCGGACACCTGTTCCCTCCTGTCCCGCTAAGATTGAATCCGCAGCGCGGACAAGATGGTGGAATCTCCATCGTCCAGGGGTGGCCGGCCAGGTGTTCCAAATCGCTCCTACTGAACGGCATGAACGCTGCCCTTGTTCGATGCGGAGATTTCGGCGGCCAGAATCCGCGTTTTCAATTCAGCCGTCGCGTTCCGCGGATGGTTACAAGAAACAATAGTCCCGCAAACACAAATGCACGACGCCCCGGCTTGCAGGACGTCGGCAACGTTATCCGTCCCTATTCCGCCGATGGCAACCATGGGCAACGACGTTTCCGCACATGCAGCCGCTATGAACGGCGGGCCGGGAACGCGGTCTTGCGGTTTGGTCTTCGATTGAAACATCGGCCCGACGGCGATGTAGTCGGGTGAATCCGCCGCGGCTCGCCGGACATGTTCGATGGTATGCGTCGACAGGCCGACCAGCCCGTCGGGGCCTATGATACGTCGGACATCGCGCACCGGCAGATCATCCTGCCCGATGTGCACGCCATGCGCTTGGGACAGTCGGGCGATGTCGGGGCGATCGTTGACCACGAACAAAACGTTGGCCGCCCGGCATCGTTCCGCCAGCGATTTCGCACGGGCCAGCAGTTCATGGTCGGGAAGACTCTTTTCGCGAAGTTGGATGCAGTCGGCTCCTCCGGCGATTACCTCGTCCGCTGTTTCCAACCATGGCCGTCTACACCACGACTCGGTCAGCAAGACATACAGCCGCATCGTGGCCAGCCGCACACGCGCCTGAATCCGAATGGCCAGGGCGTGTTCGATGTCGTAAACGGTGTACCGAAGCCGTTCGAACGAACGGGCGCGATCCGCATCGATGGTCTTGGCATATTCTTCCATCACCCGCAGGGCTTCAGCCGCTCGTTTCGCCGCGGCCACAGCCACGTCGCAGGTTCCGGCCCGCTGGTATTCCGATTCGGTTTCAATCACCCGCCCGACGTCGTGTTCGCTGTCGCGGGCCCGGATGATCAGGTCCGCCCAACCGCCCATCGCCGTGGTCAATGCATGTCGAGTGGTCTTGATCAGTTCAGTCAGAACGCCGTCATTCAATTCGAAGCGCGCGTAATCTTCGAGCACGCGCAGCGCCTCCCGACCGCGGTTACCATTCGCGTCAAGGATGCGGGCTGTTGTCGATTGCACGCCAGCCACTCCAAATAAACGGCGGTTGCGATCCATTGGACCGCGAAGGACGAATCAAGGCAGTTCGGATCAGCCACACTGAACCAGCGGTGGCCGCGTGCGACCCGACATCCGCTTCACTCGCAAGTCCGACGGGCATGGACCGCCAATGCCGAATTCAAGGCGGTTTGGATCAGCCAAATTGAACCAGCGGTGGCCGCGTGCGACCCGACATCCGCTTCACACGCAAGTCCGACGGGCATGGATCGCCAATGCCGGGTGCGTGACACAATCGGCGACCCGGTCCGTGACACACTCACAATCGGCGGCTGGTGGTACGTACGTTCCACGTCCCGTAGGGACGGTATGAAAATAGCCCGGCGATTCATCGCCGGGAACACCATCGATCCGCCGAATAGAAGTCCCGTAGGGACGGCTGAAACTCCTGCCGTGGGTCAATCGTCCCTACGGGACTCGTTCACCTCACCGGACGAACACCACCCGGCGATCAATCGCAGGGCTATTCTCGATGGCCCCGCCGGGGCCTGGCTTGGGCAACGTCTCGACGACGGCGTACGCCCGCATCCGTCATTCCGGCGAACGCCGGAATCCAGAACAACGCTGCCTGGACTCCGGCTCGCGCCGGAGTGACGATCGGGACGATCCGGTTTGCGCCGGAGTGACGAGCGGGACGATCCCGCTCGCGCTACCATGGCGAAAAACCTAATACTGAAATACCCTAGCAACTGGCTCAATCCCGTGCGCCTGGCGAGTCATTCCGGCGTACGGGGCCTGCCTCGGGCAACGTCTCGACGACGGCGTACGCCCGCATCCGTCATTCCGGCGAACGCCGGAATCCAGAATTCGTTTGCCTGGACTCCGGCTTGCGCCGGAGTGACGATCGGGACGATCCGGTTTGCGCCGGGGCCAGGGACATCGGAACGCCAACTAAGCTACTATATCTGTTCCAGCCGATGGCCCAGCTTTTGCTTCTTGGTTCGCAAATACTCGATGTTGTGCGGATTGGGCACCATCTCGATGGCGATCTGTTCGATGATATCCAGCCCATACACTGCCAACCGGTTTACCTTCTTGGGATTGTTGGTCAGGACGCGAATCTGCCGCAATCCCAGATCACGACAGATGTGTGCCCCAATGCCGTAATCGCGGCGATCCACGGGTAGACCCAACTGCTCGTTGGCTTGAACCGTGTCCAAACCACCATCCTGCAACTTGTAGGCTCGCAGTTTGTTGTGAAGCCCGATCCCCCGCCCTTCCTGACGCAGGTAGACAATACAACCCTCGCCTTCCTTCTGAATGCGTTGCATAGCCGTCGCCAACTGCGACCCGCAATCACATCGGCTGGAACCGAACACGTGACCGGTCAGACATTCCGATTCGACGCGAACCAGAACCGGACGCGCCAACGGTATAGGATTGTCCGCCGCATCCCGTCGCCCCACTTCACCACAATAGATGGCCAAATGCGGCTCGGAATCGACGGGCGAATGATACTCCGTCAACAGGAACTGTCCGTATTGGGTGGGGAGCTTGATCGTCTCGCCTCGCTGCATGAACGATTCCCGCCGCATGCGATACTCGATGATGGACGCTACCGTGTACAGGTTCAAACCGTGTTGCCGGGCCATTTGTGTCAATTCGGGCACGCGAGACATCGTCCCATCGTCGTTCATGATCTCGATCAATACCGCCGCCGGTTTCAGTCCCGCAAGCTTGCATAGATCGACCGATCCTTCCGTTTGACCAGCCCGGACCAATACGCCACCCTCGACGGCCATCAATGGACTAATGTGGCCCGGTCTCGACAGGTCGTGCGGCAGTGCGTCATCAGCGGCGGCCACTTCGATGGTCTTGGCGCGGTCGCTCGCGGAAACGCCGGTCGTAACGCCGAACCGCGGATGGGCATCGATGGTGACCGTAAACGCCGTGCCGAAGCGCGCCGTGTTTTCAGACGTCTGTCGATGAAGATTCAACTTTTCGCAGCGCTCCCGCGTCATGGGCATGCACAGCACGCCCCGGCCAAACCGCACCATGAAATTGATCGCCTCCGGCGTGACGAACTGTGCGGGCATGACCAGGTCGCCCTCGTTCTCGCGGTCCTCGTCGTCCACCAGGATGATCATCTTCCCGGCCCGCAGGTCCTCGAACGCCTGTTCGATCGGTTGGAACGGCGAGTCATCCGCTAACTTGCGTCGTTCGTCAGACATTCGAAAACCTTTCTTGCCATGATACTACGGAGCGTAGCAGAGCAGATAGTTAACATCGTCATTCCGGCGCAAGTCGTAATCCAGCACGCAAGCGGGCGTGGCCCGTTGTCGGATGTTCAATGTTTCATGCAGGGAGCAGTAATTCCATCAGTTCGATCACCAATATATAGGTCGAACCCGACATCAAGACAAACCACTACAGAAACTGCAACCGGATTTTCAACACATCAGCTTTCCGAAGTTTACACCCGCGAATGACGCAGTTTTTTTCCAGGTACTCGTCGCCCGCGACGATTGCCCGAATTGATCATGCCTATCCGATCATCGCACAATGACTATAGGGGAGAAAGCCTATGACCGCAAAAAACCATCGCGGCTGGCAGACAGGGATTGCGGGATTCCGAAACGGCGCCCATCCCCAGGACGGGGTGGGAACGCGATTCGTCCGATTCCGGTGAACGAAACCTCAGCAGGCCGGGCAAAACGCAAGCGCGTCTTGGTACGTCCCGCAACATGCCCAAACGGCAAGCGGAAACGCACATTTCGATTGCACTGACCTTTGACTGCGACCGCGGGTCAAATCACCATCGCGGTCCGGTCATCGCGGTCCACCGGTTATCGCATTCCCCTGGCCGACCGAATGTTCCGATCGTTAGATAGGCCTCGCGGAGGCGCAGGCCGACCGCCGCGTTCGTCGTTCTTCAGGTACAATGCCATGTCTTCCATGTCCACCACGCCGCTGCCGTCGACGTCGGCCAGCCTCGCTTCATCGCCAAAGCCCATTTGTACAAGCTCCGCCACTGTGATCGAGCGAAGTGGGCCGGCTGGTTCGACTGTGGGCGACGGATTGCACACCGCCTCACACCCGGCTTTGTCATTGTTGAACAGGTTGATCAGTATGAACGAGAAATCCAAAAGATTGACGATATTATCACCATTGATGTCACCATGCGGGCCAACCGACCCCATGGGTGTGTGCTTGCCCGGCACGGGGTTCCCACTCACCGCAGCCAAGTAGGACACAAAGTCGATGACATCGATTCGACCAATCCCGTCGGCATCCAAGCCGTTCAAGTTTCCGTTAACCAGCCAATGGCAAGTGTCGCTAAGATCCTTGGAACCCTTGAATGATGCGAACCACGCCGAACCTCCTCCGGGAATGTCCTCGCAAGTCACTCCGCACGTCGCATTAAGGGAATGAAGCGGATCTCGCGCTTCGATACAGGCGAAATTACCCGGCGGCACCTTCGCCCGAGCCGTTCCATGCCCCGGAATGTTGTAGGGGAATCCGAATTCGACGTCGGCACTGGTATGGACGGACGACGGCCCCGCGATGGTTCCGCAATCACTCAAGTCGAATTCAATACCACGAATAACCGGGCCGGCGGTCATGGTCGGCGACAATTCCACGTCAACCCACAGATTATTCTGGCCACTGTTGCCGACCTGGAACTGGCAGGTACTCGAATTTCCACAGCTATCTACGACATTACTGCAATCAATCGTCGTCACGCCCGGCGGGAAGTCACCGCCTCCGAACAACAGATGACTGACGACGGCGTCCTGATTATGCGAAATCGAACAGTTGACGGGCAGATCACCGTCACAATTGTCGACCGCGAACAGCGGGTCCCACGTCACGCGACGAGTCACCGTGCCGCAGTCGGCGTTACCGAACCCCTTGAACTGCGGGCAATTGATCTGCGGCGGTGTACTGTCCACCGTCAGCTTGCCGGTGCAGCACGGGTCAGCCAATGGATTGTTCAATAGGCCACACGTGCCATCCGGTCGTTCGTGACCCAACGGGCAAACCTCGCTGCCGTCCGCAGCGCCAAGCCGCGTAGGCGGATTATGGCCACGGAAACAGACGCCCTGGTTCTTGCAATCTCCTATCGGATTGAACGTTAGTGTCGCAACGGTGGCTGGGCCAAATGTTCCCGTGCAGATCGCACCAGGATTTTCGCCGATCACGTAATCAATGGTCCCCGAAATCGTATCGACAAACTCCAAAAGAACCGTATTGAATACGCCACCGCCCGGCTCGATACCTTTGAATTCCAGCGAGGTCGCGTCGTATGACAGGAAGAACTGCGCCGCACAGATGGGCTGCGGCGAGAGCGACAACTCAACATGCACGTCGATCGACCCATTCTCAGCAAAACCGCATGAACCATTCGTTGGAGCAGGGCCGCCCCCCGGAACCGCTACCAAGCACAGGGTCGGCGGGCCATCGCAAATGCACCTGCCGTCAACGCAATCGACCGCGCCAGGTGGGCATTCACTGACGTCATTGCAACCAAATGTTTCAAATACGCAGCCAGAGGCCAACGCATCCGGGTTGGCTGGATCACAGCTATCCGCCGTACAGATTGATCCGTCATTGCATTGACCGTCATCCGGAGTGATCACACAACCAGCCGCGTCGGCGTTGGGGTCGTTGGGATCACAGAATTCACTCGTGCAAGTAGCCCCATCATTACAGCTACCGTCGTTGGGGGTATTCACGCAGCCTTCTGAATCCGCATTGGGATTGGCGGGGTCGCAAACGTCAACCGTGCAGGCCGCCGAGTCATTACAACTCGCGTTATTGGGTGTAATCACACAGCCATCAGGATCGGCGGACGGGCTTTGTGGGTTGCACACGTCACTCGTACACGCGAAACCGTCATTGCAGATTGAATTGTTGGGCGTGTTCACACAACCCGTGTTCGGATTCGCGCCGGGAGCATTAGGATTGCAAACATCGGTCGTACAGGCCTCGCCATCACTGCAAAGCGCTGAATTGGGCGTGGACTCGCAGACACCGCCCACGCAGGCATCGGCTGTGCAATCGTATCCGTCCGTGCAGGAGTTGGTGTTGTCGTTGGTGTAGACGCACCCGTCGGCACCGGCGTTGGGGTCACCCGGATCGCAGGCATCGTCCGTGCAATCGTTGGAATCATCGCAGAACGTCGTGCTGGGTGTGGACACGCAGACCCCGCTAACGCAGGCGTCGGTCGTGCAGTCATAACCGTCCGTGCAGGTGTTGGTGTCGTCGTTGGTGTAGACGCACCCGTCGGGACCCGCGTTGGGGTCAGCCGGATCGCAGGCGTCGTCCGTGCAGTCGTTGGAATCATCGCAGAACGTCGTGCTGGGCGTGGAAACGCAAACACCGCCCACGCAGGCGTCGGTCGTGCAGTCAAAACCGTCCGTGCAGGTGTTGGTATCGTCATTGGTGTAGACGCACCCGTCGGGACCCGCGTTGGGGTCAGCCGGATCGCAGGCATCGTCCGTGCAGTCGTTGGAATCGTCGCAGAACGTCGTGTTGGGCGTGGAAACGCAGACACCGCCCACGCAGGCATCGGTCGTGCAGTCAAAACCGTCCGTGCACGCATTGGTATCGTCGTTGGTGTAGACGCA
This sequence comes from uncultured Phycisphaeraceae bacterium, assembly GCA_964424105.1. GTDB lineage: Bacteria > Planctomycetota > Phycisphaerae > UBA1845 > UBA1845 > CAYRHJ01. Next base: position 139,015 of record CAYRHJ010000004.1, read on the forward strand.
CCCGTCGGCATCCGCGTTGGGGTCACCCGGATCGCAGGCGTCGTCGGTGCATTCATTGGAATCGTCGCAGAACGTCGTGCTGGGCGTGAATACGCACGCGCCGCCACCACAGCCCACGAACGTCTGCCCGGTGTTGGGCAATCCCCGGGTGTGGGCAGCAGGTGCCAGCCACGTGAAGTCGGACGAGGCGCTGCCGGTACCGGTCAATTGAAGTGAAAAACCGGCCGCAGGAACAGGGTCTTCGTCAACGCCGATATCCACCGAGAGCATCCCGACGGCTGGTCCATTGGTGGCAGTGAACGAACCTTCGTAGCTGATGAATTCTAAGACGGCACCGCCGTCGTCGATCAGGGCCAATCCGTCCGGTGCGCCGTTCTGCATTCCGACAAACGCAAAATCAAGCGTTCCCATGCAGCCGCCTTGATCGGGGATGATCCCCGACAAATTGACCGTCATGTAGGTGGCGCCGTTGCTACCGTTGTACCCGATGACCTGCCAGCCGGTCAGATCAAGTCCGGCGGGTCCTGCTAATTCAACAAACTCGCCGGTGTCGGTCCCAACGTTGTCGTAATGGAACTCGTTGATAAACGTATCACCGCCGCCGGCAAACGGATCACAAATGTCGTCGGTGCAGGCTTTCAGGTCGTCGCATGTCGGCGGTGTCCCAGGCTGACAACCCAGGATGGGGTCGCACGTCTCTACTCCGTTACAGAACAGGCCATCGTCGCAATTGGCATCGTCGGGCGTGGACACGCAGACACCGCCCACGCAGGCGTCGGTTGTGCAATCAAAACCGTCCGTGCAGGTGTTGGTGTCGTCGTTGGTGTAGACGCACCCGTCGGCACCGGCGTTGGGGTCACCCGGATCGCAGGCATCGTCCGTGCAGTCGTTGGAATCATCGCAGAACGTCGTGCTGGGCGTGGACACGCAGACACCGCCTACACAGGCGTCGGTTGTGCAATCAAAACCGTCCGTGCAGGTGTTGGCGTCGTCGTTGGTGTAGACGCACCCGTCGGCACCGGCGTTGGGGTCACCCGGATCGCAGGCATC
>CAYRHJ010000005.1:0-111299 GCA_964424105.1 uncultured Phycisphaeraceae bacterium
GCGTCGCGATTGACGATGCGTTGGGCTTCCTGAAAGGACGGGAAGCGAGCCGGTGGTAACGGCGCCAGCGCCGGACGCTCCACCTCCTGGAAGATCCGACCGACCTGCTTGCGCGTGGTGCCGTGAATCCGCGTGTCGGCCCCCGCGCGGACGCCAATCGACTTCGATGTGACTCGCGGCGTTCTGTCGTCGGCGTCGATCGTTCGCGGTGGCGTCACGCGGACATCCGCCACGTTGGCCAGTTCCTCGGCTCGACGCAGCGCCCGCTCCGACAACCCGCCCTCGGCGTTGGCCTGAAGCCGCCAGGCGATGCGGCGGATCAGGTATTGCTTGTGCCGGCTTCGGACCGGCTCGCCGAAAACCTCCACGTACCGCTCCTGGAGCCGGCCGACCGTCATCTGCTCCAGGGCCGCGAGCTCTTTCTTCATGTTCAGGCTCATGCTTCGTCTCCGTCATCCCGCGGCGATAACCCGCGGGTACCGTCCACACTGAGCCTCGTTTCGCGGAAAAGCTCAAGGCCAATCTCGCCGCCCGGCGAAGATTTCTGAGCATCGAGTTTGCCCGCGGTTCTGGCCATCCGGTGCCACCGGACAACGCCCTTGGCCAGGATCGATGCGACTTCGCGCCGACGATCGGCGGGGGACAGATGTTCATCCGCATACTGCTTGGGCATCACGGGCTCCACGCGGTCGGCCGCGCTCGCAACATGCGAATGCGTTGCCGCCTACCCGTTACTTATGCCGTCCGCGCGCGACGTGTACGGAACCTCATAACCCACGGGTCCACGGTCGGAACGGCGAATGTTCGAGGAAGGTGTCGTTCGGTCGGGGGAACGGAACAGGTTGCTATAACCCGTGGGTCGGGGGTGACGAGAGACTCCGAGACTCTTGGCGAGAGGCGGGCACCGTTGCGGGAAGGGCGGCCTTGGACGCCTCGCGCGACGACGTCTCTCGACCCAACGCGCGATGCGGGATGGTCGCTAAACCCTTGCGAGAACTTGCGTTAGAACGCAAGACGCCGAGGCGTCTCGGCCTCGGCGGCGTTCCGTGAACCACGGGGCCGGTGTGTTTTGCAACGGCCCGGGAAATAGCGGGGGTAGGACTCGAACCTACGACCTCCGGGTTATGAGCCCGACGAGCTGCCAACTGCTCTACCCCGCATCCATTCGTTGGAGAAGCGTAGCCCCTCGTGGAAATGCTGTCAACGAAGGCGCCGCGATCGCCGAATAATGCCGTCAGAACCGCGCCCTGCTCGTCAAGGCCATCACCCACCGCGCCCTGCTCCTCAAGGCCATCACCCACGGCGTCCTGACCCACTAACTCCAACGGCCAATCCCACCGAGCAGTTCCGATCGAATCGCGTGCCAAGCGCGTCGCGCTCGAAATTGAACTTCCCGTTTCACGTTGACCTTGTCGTTTCGCATTGACCTTGTCGCTTCATACGGAAAGGCCATCGTCATCGAACGCGAATGGGCCTCGGCGCGGAATCCGCCCCCAATTCGCCGACTAACATGGCCTTCGCTCGCTGGGCATGATCTAGAACACGCATCGTCCCACTACTTCGCGATGCGTTCGACGATGGATTTGAAAGCTCATCCAAGCGGTCCAACGCACGTTCGTCCCCGCTGACGCCGAGGGCCATCACCGCGAGTTCCACCAACAGCGCGTGAACCTGCTGCCTGTCCAACGATGCGTAATGCCATTGCACACCGCGATCAGCCCACGCTTGAACCTCCGTCCCGTCGAGAAGGTAGTTCAACGCCGCGCCCCGCACATCTACTTTCGAAAGCCTTCCCAATGCCAGCATCGACTCAGCCACCGTTGCAAACTCCGCCGGCGTCAATAGCCCCGCCGATCCTTCGATTTGATCGATCAACAGACTGCACGAATCACCGTTCGGACAGAAACCCAATGCCCGCACGATGTTCGCACGAAAGCGATCATTAGATGGGTCGTGTAACATGGCACGCAAATGGCCCGCCGCCTCTTCATCAGCATCCTGTAATGCGTCCGCGGGCAAGCCGGCCAAATAGGTCTTGCGGACGAGTCGATCGAGCCAACCACGTACAGATTCGACCGGTCCACGCCGCAAGTCGGCCATGCTCTTGACGTCCGCGGGCGCAATAAACCCGTTCATAGCACGAGCTTTCGGTGTCGGCGTCAAGAACGCGTTTCGCTCAAAATCGTTGATCGCGTTGGTTGCCACTTCGAAGGAGTGCATGACGTTACGCGGACAATCATCCCGATGACCCAACCCTTGGACGTGACCCCATTCATGCGCCCACACATCCGGGTCCGCGTTGGCCACTATCACCAGCGACTCGCCCGACGTCGCGCAGCCCAGAATTACGCTCATGCCGCTGGGGTCCACGATCCCACAAACGCCGATCATGGCGGCTACGACCTTGATGTCGAATGGCAAGGCAAACACGCGGTCCAAGTTTCTTTCCGACGTGATCACCGCCGATCCTTCCGCAAAAGTTTCCACCATGCCGTTTCGTTGAAACGAGACATCCGCAGCCACGTCCGGACATTCCATCTCGACCGTCTGTAATAGGCGAGTAGCCTCAGCAAAAACGGAATCCACAAACTCGTTGGAAAGTTGCTGATCGATGTGTCGAGCGATCGACAGTGAAAAAATGTTACTGGCCGTTTCACCGAGGTCAGGCCCGCCCCTCGTGTTGGGATCGTTATCGCAAAAGCCCTCGAATTCGAGCTCGTCGAAATCCGAGCAACCGTCGCCGTCGCTATCGATGGGATTCAGCGGCGTGTCATCGGGGTTGAAGGGATCCGTGCCGGGTAGGCCGTTGATCTCCTTTTCGTCTGGAAATCCGTCTCCATCGCTATCTAGTTGATTCAACGCGCCGCCGCCGCCCGGCGCTACCGGGCAGCCCATGATGGGCACCAAAATCCCGACCAACGCCATAACACAGACAAGAACAACCGTGGCGATTTGGTCCGCCGGACGTCTCTTGGGTTCAATCATTCCATTCCCCCATCGGCGATAATTTGGAAACGCGATCACAAGGTCCATTCAACCATAGCCAAGCCCCAGTTAACTATCGATCGAACCAAGTGAGACGAACAGGGCTCCAAGATCGATTAGCGCCTGTCTTGCTCACATGATGCACAAAGGTCATTACTTTCGATTCTCGCATCTTTCGTCTGAATGGGCAGCATACCGCCACCCTCGCCACGGACGGTCAACAATGCCTCGCAAATAAAGTACAACTGTTGCGGAGGCCCAAGCCCTGCCTGTCGCCGATCGACCGAGCGCCCGCGCGATATCGCCCAATACTGCCTAATATCGACTGAACAACCGGCCAAAAATTCTGGCCCCCACCGTATGATAGCCATGGTATCATCGGAGGCGAAACCGGGGACAGTTTTCTGAAAGCGTAGATTGGCATGGCTTGGCGAAATCGGAGGAACAAGGGTTCGAGCATTTTCGTGCCCGCCTGCGCGATGACATTTGGATTCGTCGGCCAAGTCCAGGGTTTTGATCCGCTAGCCGGCGACTACACACGCGACCAGCCACTGGATGTGCGTATTGTCAGCTACAACCACAATCGCAATTTTATCGACGACGCTTCATTAGACAACGTCTTCGACCGCATCTTGACGACGCTGGACCCCGATATCGTCTGTTTTCAAGAATTTGTCAGCGGCGTTTCGTCCACACAAGTAACAGCTCGCATGAACGCGATTATTCCGTTGGGCGGCGGTCAAAGCTGGCAGGTTCATTTCGGATTGCTCGGCGGAATCCGAACGGTGATCGCCTCGCGATACCCACTGCTCCAAACCGCAACGGACACCTTCCCTCCGTCGTCGACACGAGGTGTAACGATTGCCTTGGCCGACCTGACGGACGCGCTTTATTCCGTTGACCTTTACTTGCTCGGCGTCCATCTCAAGTGTTGTGGCGATCCGGGCGGATCCGAGGACGCAAGCCGCCAGAAGAGCGCCGATGCCATGGCGAACTGGCTCGGTGACGCTCGCGGCGTGCCCAGGCCGTTCGGAGACAACGTGACCCTCGTTGAAAACACCCCCATGATTTGTTTGGGTGACTTCAATTTGGTTGGTGGGCCTCAGCCCGAAGCCACGCTGATCAGCGGAGACATTCAGAACTCGGTCACGTTTGGCCCGGACATTCCCGCCGATTGGGATGGATCGTCGCTGGCGGATTTGACGCCGACCGACCCATTCACCAACGATACTTTTACGTGGCAGGGCAATGCCAGCTTCCCGCCATCCCGTCTCGATCGGATCTTTTATACCGACAGCATCGTCACGGTGGCCAATCGTTTCATTCTGAATACGGATACCATGTCGCCGCTGGCGCTCGCTGCCACAGGCTTGCAGGCCGACGACACGCTCCCCGGGAACGCATCGGATCATCTCCCCATCGTCATGGACCTTCGATTGGAATCCTGCGACAACAACGTACCCATCGCGGTAAAAGGGAGCATCGCGATATTCGTGCTTTTGCTGTTGGTTGTGGGGTTGGGTTGTACCGTGCTTCGTCATGCCGTCGTTTCCGCTTCTTGATCTCGCGACATTGATGAACTTCCCACGTTGGCCAGCGTGGGCCTCGGCGATTGATCCGCGACGTCACATAACGCGGCTGACCGATTGTTGACGCGGCTGGGAATGGGCCGGAGGAGACCGACGAGCTGCGTCACGACCATCCGATTCGAATGGCGCATGCGGTGGGCGGCTTGACGCACATGCCGAAATCCACATGGATGCTTCGGTCAGAATTACTATTCAGACGACAGGCCTGCCTTGATACGATAGGCTGCTCGTAGCCATTCATCGGCGGTTTGAATGTCGTTCGGCCATTGGGCGGCCCGATCCAACCAGCGTTCCGCGTCGGCCCGCGCGTCACCGATCGACACCATGATTTCCAGGGCATCGCACTGCTCGCGACTGAATCTGGCCGCGTTGACACTTCGCTCATCCGCGCCCGTCAGGACCAAATCCTTCATCTTGCCTTTCAACTCCGCCACAATCAGTTCAGCCGCCCGCCCGCCGATCCCAGGCAAGCGTTTCAGGGCGGTGACGTCTCCGCGTTCGATCCACCCAGCCACCTGCCCGATGGGCACCGTCAGGGCTTTGAGCGCTTTTCGCCAGCCAATCCCCTTGACCGACACGAATCGGCGGAAAAACAATTTATCGAGTGCGTCGGGGAATCCGACGAGCCTTGGTTCCAGATGCGTCCCATTCTTGCCACCCTCGACCAGCAGCAACGTCTGCAACGTAACCTCCCGTCCCAGGCGTGTGGCCAACTCGGGAACGGCGTATTGCGGAATCGCCACTACGAATCCCAACCCCTCGCGCTCCACGACGAGCGAATCGTCATGAATTTCGAGCAGCCTGCCGGTGACGTGATGAATCATGTCTGCATCAATTCCGCGGGGCGGCGAACCTCATGGGCACAGCACAACGCGATGGCCAGCGCGTCGGCAACGTCGGGCGGGTCGGGAAGTTCAGGCAGCCCCAGCGCGGAGCGAACCGCCCGTTGCATTTGCGATTTCGACGCTCGGCCATTACCTGTCAAAAAGCGTTTCACCCGCGTGGCGCTGAAATGACAAATCGGCACGCCGAATTGTGCAGCCAAACACAAGATCACGCCACGCGCATGACCCATCAGAATCGCCGTCCGCGGATGCTTATAATGGGCATAAAGCTGCTCGACACCGATGAACGATGGACGACGCGAGGCCAACAGGTCGCGGAAATCGGCTTCGAGCTGCGCGAGGCGAACCGGCAAATCCGCGCCGGGATCCGTTCGACAAACGCCGGCGTCGAGAACGGTGGTAACTGGACCACCGATAGACAATACCGCATATCCGGTCGTGCCCAATCCAGGATCGATGCCACAGACTTCCATGTCTGATTCCTTCTAGACACTCTGACAAGACCGAAGCGCGACCGCCTCTTTCCGACCCACGACCACCAAGGCGTGAATTCCGCCACTTTCCGAGGCGCGACCGTCAGGGAGCGGTCTTTGACGGACACTGACCATGCCTTGTTAGAATGCCATCGTAACCGATTCTGTCCACCCCCAAAACTGCCCCCGCTCACCGCCTCCAAACCGTGCCCTCCGGTCGATCTTCCAGCGTGACGCCCGCTGCCGTCAACTGATCACGGATCATGTCCGCCACGGCGAACTGCTTGGCCTTGCGCGAATCGGCTCGCGCTTGGATCAAGATGGCCATCAACTTATCCACCAACCCGTCGCCCTCCTGCGCCGCTTCGGGCGGGCTTTGAAACAAACCCATGACCCGACCCAACGCCAGAACCGCGCGAACCGCAGAAAGGGCCAGCACCTTGGCACTCGAATCCGCATCGGCCGACTCAACGTGATGTTCCTCGAAAAACCGATTCACGCGAGTTGTGGCCTCGAACATCGCCGCCAGCGCGGCAGCCGTGTTAAAATCATCGTCCATCGCCTCGAAAAATCGCTCGACAAGTCCGTCCACCTCTCGACCGAATGCTTCGAAGGAACCGCGCTCGGCGGATGGCCAAGCGCTCAGACCGCACCCCTCGCCCACGTAGGGAGATTGGCCGCAGGCACGTTCGGCGCGCTCGAAAAGTCGATGAAACGCCGACAGCCCCCGCCGCTTGCTCTCCACTTCCGCATCGGAAAACTCGATCGGACGCCGATAATGGGTGCTCAAGACGAAATATCGCAAAAGCTCGCCGCCGTACTTGTCCAACAGCGTGGTGAGCGTCATCTTCTTCAGGGCTTCCGCCATTTCCGAATCGGACTTGCTGACCTTCTTGGTGTTGAAACGCGTCAAGCCGTGATGAAGCCAGTACCTTGCGAACGTCTGGCCACTCGACGATTCGGACTGGGCGATCTCGTTTTCATGATGCGGGAAAATGAGGTCCATGCCGCCGCCGTGAATATCAAACGTCTCGCCCAGGTAGCGACTGCTCATCGCGGAACACTCGATGTGCCATCCCGGCCGACCGGCTCCCCACGGGGAATCGAACTTGACATCCACCGGCTCGTGCGGCTTGGCTGCCTTCCACAGCGCAAAGTCACCGGGATTACGCTTTTCACCGCTCTCCAGATCGCGATGTGATTGCTGATCCTCCACGTTTCGACCGGAAAGCTTTCCGTAATCAGCATCTGCCGTGACGTCGAAATAAACATCACCGTCCATCACGTAGGCCGCGTTCTTGGCAATCAGCTTCTCGATCATCTCGATGATGTCATCGACATGTTTGGAAGCCTTGGGCATGTCGTCGATGGACGAAATGTTTAATCGGGCAAGCGATTCGAGATAGCTTGACAAAATCCGCTCCGCCAGCTCGAAAACCGTGGTTCCTTGCTCTTGCGCTTCCACGATCAACTTGTCATCGACATCCGTCACATTGACCACCCAACGCACCTGGTAGCCTTTGTGCACCAGATAACGTTTGATCACATCGAAGATGATCGGACCCACCGCATGGCCGATGTGGCTTGGCTTGTAAACCGTCGGCCCGCACAAATAGATGCCCACCTGCCCGGGTTTCACCGGCTGGAACGACTCCTTCTTGTGACTCAGCGTGTTATAGACGCGCAATTCCATCGGTGAGCTAACCTAACGACCGTCGCCGTAGTCCCTTCGATTCAATCCCGCGTCGATTCACAATGGACCCGATCGATCAGTCCATCGCCCGACAGGCGAGCCGAACGTGCGATCATTGATCGCGATTCCGATCTTGGCCGCCCGGCTCATGAATCGTCATCCCTCGATTGTTGAATCAACGTAACGACAGCCGTGCAGGCGATGCCGTCACGATGACCCACTGGCCCCAGCCCCTCGTTGGTCTTGGCCTTCACGTTCACGCCATCGCGGGGCAACTCCACGAGCTTGGCCACAGATTCCGCGATGCGATCTTTGTACGACTTCAGGTTCGGCTTTTCCGCGTGGATCACCAGATCGGCATTGCCCGCCCGATACCCCGCCGCCCGCACCCGCTGGTAAACATCACGAAGCAAGACGGCGCTATCCGCACCTTTGTACGCCGGATCGGTATCGGGAAAAAGCTCCCCGATGTCGCCCAGACAAGCCGCACCCAGCAACGCGTCCGCCAAGGCGTGCAGCACGACGTCGCCGTCGCTATGCCCCAATAGCCCGCGCTCGAACTCCACGCGAACGCCGCCGAGAATCAACGGACGATCGCTCACCAGGCGATGAATATCGTACCCAATACCGACACGCACGCTTGCGATCATGACGAATTTCCGCTTGGTTCGAGAAACCAAGAAAGGTACACTACGAGCCATGAAGTCACAAATCAAGGTACTATTCATCTGCACCGCAAACGCCTGCCGATCGCAGATGGCCGAGGCGATTCTGCGGGCGATGGCTCCGGATCGATTCACGGCATGGAGCGCCGGCTCCCACCCCGTGGGATACGTGCATCCCCTGGCCATCGAAGTGCTGGGCAGGATGGGCGTTTCAACGGAAGGTCTACGATCCAAAGGGATTGACGAATTCGCGGATCAGGACCCGGACCTGGTGATTACCGTTTGCCGGGCCGCGGCGGAAGAAGCCTGCCCCGTTTGGCCGAAGGCGACCCTGTCAGTCAATTGGCCGCTGATGGACCCCGCAGCCCTCGTCGGCTCCGATGAAGAACGCATCAAATTCGCCCTGCGGATCGCCACAATGTTGCGATCGATGCTTCAAGAATTGATCTCGCTGGATTTGGAATCGCTTTCGCAAGCAAAGATCCGGCGCAGGTTGATTGAAATCGCGGGGTGAATCGCCCGGACGACGCGTGATTGAATTCCCGGGACGCGATTCGATTTCCTCGCCGTCATTGGATCCACGGGGCCGCCATCGCGGCATCAGGTCAGTAGGATCGCCGGCCGCTCAACCCTGTTCACCCACGGACTGATGACGAACGATTTTACCCGTCGACAGAAAAACGACGTCCTCGGCAATGTTGGCGGCATGATCGGCGATGCGTTCCAGGTTCTTGGCCACCGACAGAATATCCAGATGTGAGGCCATGTATTCCGGGTTCTCCGAAGCCACCGCCATCGTGTCACGAATGATGTCCACGTAGGTGGCATCGATCAAGTGGTCGTCGCGCGACAAATCGTGGGCGGCAGCGGGATCCTCCGTGCTGTAGGCCGCGATGGCTTTGCGAAGCGTTTCCTGCACCGCCACACACAACCGATTGATTTCAGGCATCACCTCTCGCACGCTGTCACGAACGAGATGCTTGGCCCGCTCCGCCATGTTGACGGCGCAATCGGCAATCCGCTCCAGATCGTTATTGACCTTCAACACCGTGCACAACATGCGCAGATCAGACCCCACCGGCTGATACAACGCCATCAATCGGATCACTTCCTTCTCGACTTCCACCTCTTCGGCATCGACGTCGTTGTCCCTCTCAATCACCCGAACCGCCAGCGCGCTGTCACTATCCAGGACGGCTGCACAGGCTTCGTCAAGAATGTCCTGCACCAGGCTGGACATGCGCAACGAGCGGCGCCTCAGTTGATCCAACAAATCGACAAAATGCGCCGTCATCGTTTTAACCAAATCGTCCCGTAATGTAATCGTGCGTTCGCTTCTGCAACGGCTTCGTAAACAGTTGCCCGGTCGCGTCCACCTCGATCAACTCGCCCATGTACATGAAGGCCGTCCGATCCGACACGCGGGCAGCCTGTTGCATGTTGTGCGTCACCAGCACCACCGTAAACTGCGACTTGAGCTGGTCGATCAAGTCCTCGATTCGAGCCGTGGCGATCGGGTCCAACGCCGAACAAGGCTCGTCCATCAGCAACACTTCCGGGCGAAGGGCGATGGCCCGGGCGATACACAGCCTCTGCTGTTGACCGCCCGATAGCGCCAACGCACTCTTTCCCAATTGATCCTTCACTTCATCCCATAACGCCGCTTGCCGAAGCGATTGCTCGACCAGCTCGCCGAGATTCCCGCGATACCCGTTGATGGCTGCGCCCCAGGAAACGTTCTTCGCGATGGACTTGGGAAACGGATTCGGCTTCTGAAACACCATGCCGATCCGTCGCCGCAGATCAACCGCGTCGAAACCTTGAGCGTATATATCCTGCCCCATGAACAGCATGCGGCCCGTCACGCTCACGTCCTGAATAAAATCGTTCATGCGGTTCATGGCCCGCAGAAGCGTGCTCTTTCCGCAGCCCGACGGTCCGATGATGGCCGTCACCTGATGCGCGGGAATCTCCAGCGTGACGTTCTTGACGGCGGGGTGGGTTCCATAGTGGATCGAAAGGCCTTCCGTTTGCACGACGGGCGCAGCCGGTTCCGGCGATCCCTCGCTTGCGCTGCGATCGGTTCGGACGCGAGCGCGAACCCTTAACTGTGGCACGCCTTCAGCCAAGATCACGTCGTCTTCTTTCTTTGTTGCCATCCGCGGATTCCGATGGCCAATCCGTTGAGCAGAAGCAGGACGCCCAGCAAGACGATGATACCCGCTGCCGCCAATTCATGAAACACCGGCTGGGGGGCGTCACACCAGTTATAAATCTGCAACGGCAACGCCGTAAACGCGTCCATGGGGCCTTCCGGAACGAACGTGATGTACGTCAAACCGCCGATCATCAAAAGCGGAGCCGCCTCGCCCAAGGCACGCGACACCGCCAAAATAATGCCCGTAAAGATGCCCGGCAAGGCGGCCGGCAGCACGTGCGCCCACACCGTCTGCCAACGCGTAGCCCCCAAACTGAAAGCGGCCAATCGAATCGAATTCGGAACCGCCACCAGCGCTTCCCGGCTCGCGATGATGATGACCGGAAGAATCAACAACCCCAACGTCAACGCACCAGCCAATACACTTCGCCCCAGGTGCATCCATCGGATAAAAACCGCCAACCCCAAAATTCCGTACACGATGGAGGGCACCCCGGCGAGATTGGCGATATTCAAATGGATGAATCGCGACCAGCGGCTGTTGCGGGCGTATTCCTGTAGATAAATGGCCGCCGCCACGCCCACCGGCACGGCGAAAACAACCGTCAAAGAAATGATCCAACCTGTTCCGTAAAGCGCGCTCTTACATCCCGCTTTTTCCGGAGTAAGGATGGAAGGGTAACGACTGAGAAAAGAAAACGTGAGATGCTCCTTTCCCTGGTCCCAGATTCGGAACAGGAGAACACCCAGCACGACCATCCCCGTGACCGTCAAGAGAAGACAAATCCCCGCAAACACCTTCTCGGCACGACGCCGCCTCACTCGACGAGTGTCGTACAGGTCGCCCAGCGAAATATCGGTGACAAGCGTCGTCACTCGTAGACCTCCCGAAATCGCCGCAAAATCCGCTGCGAGAGGAGATTGATGGTCATGGTAATGAGAAACAAGGTAATGCCCACCGCAAAGATCGTTTGATATTCAATCGTGCCAGCCGGCGTGTCGCCCAAACTGACCTGTACGATGTAACTGGTCATCGTCTGAATGCTTTCCAGCGGGTTGAGGGTGATCTTGGGCGTCATTCCCGCCGCCAAGGTCACTGCCATCGTCTCGCCGATGGCCCGCGCCAAGGCCAGCAAGACCGCCGCCACCACGCCCGACAACGCCGCCGGCAATATCACACGAATCGAAACTTCCAATCGCGTAGCCGACAACGCGAAACCGGCTTCGCGAATGGATCGGGGAACGGCACGAAACGCGTCATCACAAAGCGACGCCACCGTAGGTATAATCATCACGCCGACAACGATCGCGGCGCTGGCGGCATTGAAAACCTCTGCCTCCGGAAACCACCGCTGCAACAGCACCGGCGTAATGAAGGTCAGCGCGAAGTATCCGTATACGACCGTGGGAATGCCCGCCAGAATCTCCAGGATGGGCTTCGCAATGCTGCGAAACCACGAGGGCGCAAACTCGTTCAGAAAAATCGCCGACGCAATGCCAATCGGCACGGCTATGAGCAATGCTCCGCCCGCCACCAGAAAGGTGCCGCATACCAGCGGCAAGACGCCGTAACTGGTTGGCTCCAAGAGCGGGGCCCAGCGGAGGCCCAGGAAAAAGTCAACCGGGGAAACGTGCCGAAAAAACTCGAAAGATTCCGATGCCAAAACCCACAAAATGCCGATCGTGGTCAAAACGCTCGCGCACGCGCAGGCTTGCAACACTCGATGGATCGCACCTTCCCTCAAGAGTTGAGCCGTGGATCGCATACCTGCTCCGAAACGGGCGCCCTATCGATGATTGAATGGCATAATGAAAATGGCATAATGAAGTTGATCCGTGCTTTCCGTAGAACCGTCACCCCGGCGAAAGCCGGGGTCTAGGCAAGCGTGCTGCCGTTCCACACGCTTTCGCGGAAACAACAACCACCGTTCCAAAAATCAATAGTCTTCAGTCTTCAAAAATCGACTTCAACTCGATCTCACCGCGAAGCTTGGCTTCGTGAATGGCCGACCCTACCGCTCGGTTCTGATACCGTTTCCAAACCGAGTCATAGAGACTATCGGGCAGTGACACATAATTGACCTTGGGGTGCTCCACGATCGTCCGGGCGTTCTTGAAAATGAACTCGACAAAGGCTACGACTTCCGGCCGATCAGCCGACTTCCGATTGACGTAGATGAACAACGGACGGGCCAATGGTTCATAAATCCCCGATCGAATCGCATCTAAACTCGCAATCACCGGATGACCATTATCATTATCCACAGCCACCAGCTTCAACTTGCCTTGGTTGGCCGCATAATAAGAATATCCGAAGTATCCCAACGAACCCTTGCTGCCCGCAATCCCCATGACCAGCACGTTGTCACTTTCCGAAGCCGTATAGTCACTTCGCGAAGATTTTTCCTTGCCGGCGATGACCTCCGTGAAATAATCAAACGTTCCGCTATCCGTGCCCGGGCCATATAGCTTGAGTTGAAGATCCGGAAATTCGGGCCGGATCTGGTTCCAGTTGTTGATCGCGCTGCCCGGCTCCCATATTCGCTTGAGTTCGCTCACCGTCAGCGATTCGCAGAAATCGTTTTCCGGATGAACCATGACGGCGATTCCGTCGTAGGCCACCGGCAGCTCGATAAAATCCACGCCCAGCTTAGCCGCAAGTTCGCGCTCCGCGTCCTTGATGGGCCGGGATGCACCGTTCACGTCGGTCCGCAAATCCGCTCGCTCCGCCAGAAACTTCTTGAAGCCGCCGCCCGTGCCCGAGATTCCCACGGTGACGTGCACACGGGGATGCTCCGCCTGGAACATCTCCGCAGCCGCCGTCGTGATGGGCGCCACCGTACTGGACCCATCGACCTTCACGGTTCCAGTCAGTTTCGTTTGCGCAGCGCCGATCGCCGGCAGGATCGCAACCACCAGCATCGTTTGAACACCCCTTTTCAATTTCGCCAATCTCTTCATGTCATTCATCAATTTCAGTCCCTCCGTTGTCGATTTGCACCGTGCGTTGTACGTCGTACTCACAACCAAACTCGAGACCCAATCCCCTTCGAACCGCAACTGCCATCGATCGCGGCTGGCCGAACTCGAAGGCCCCATCACCAAACCCGCCCTCAGAACGTCAACTGAAATCGCATCAGGTAGGCGTTGGCATCGCCACCCGAGGTTCGATCAGCTCGCACATAATTCCACATAATCCTCATATTGGGGTTCAGGTACCAATTCAACCCCAGCGTAAAATCACGCAATTCGCCCCCCTCGATGGCCTCATTATTCAAATCCAAATGCGAATAGCGCGCAGCCACTTCCCAAGCCCCCCAACCATCCCTACCGAAGTTGCTGTTGGGACGCACGCGCTCGAAATAACCGGACCCGGAATTGTACGGACGATGCTCACCCGTCAAAAAATAGCTGGCCTGCAAATTGGCGCCCCAGAAAGTCGGATCAGCCATGCGGCGACTCTCCACAAACGCCTGAATGTATTCCCCTTGAAGCGAGAAAGGCCCATGCACCACCGCCAACTCCGCCCCCACCGTGTCCACATAATCCGCGGCAAAGGACCCGGTATCCACGAAGTTCGGCGCGAGGTGCGCTTCAGGACGCGAACGGAAACGGACGACGTCCTCCTCCACGTTCTTATGCGTGTAAGCCACACCCAGATGAACCAGCCTCCTGCCCTCGTCTTCATACCAGACCAGACCCGTGAGACGACCGGTGACGTTGTAATCTCGCCCGAAACTCCCTTCGCCAAAATCGTCCGTCTCACGAAAAACCCCCAAGCCCCACGTCAAACGCCGGTTCAAAGCATGGTCAAATATCTTGATGCCCGCATTGCGAGACGGCGCGAAGACGTTGGCTAAACTTCGTTCCATGAACGTGATGTAATTGCTGCTGGTCAATTCCTCGAGGCTGAAGGGTTCCTTGAAGTGCCCCAATCGCACGTTGCCCACAACGGGCACGCCCGAAATCCCCATGTACACGTCCTTGAAATCCGCGTCCCCGCCCGCGAAATCATACTGCACCTTAAAATCGACGTTGTCGTAAATGTCGCCGGAAACGTATATCCGGGCGCGCCGAAACTCCGAACTGTCTTCTAATTCCCCGACCGTCCGCTCGATCTCGTCGTCCGCACCGAAGTAACCCAAGTCATACTGAATGCGCCCGCCGATCTTCAGCTTGAATGAACCATCATTGGAGTCCAATCGAAGCCCATCCTTCCAATAGGCTCGCATGGTGTCCGCCGCCGCGAATTTTTCCAGCGCTTCACGCATCGCCGCCCAATCCTCATCCTGTGGCGGAACGGCACGCTGCATTTCACGAAGCGAGGTTTCCAATTCATCGACCCGCCCCTCAAGGGGCGGTGCCTCCGCATCACCCGGGTCTTCAATCGCCTCAAGCCGTCGTTCCAACTCCGCGACTTTGGCGGCCAGTTCACGAATCAGGCGTTCCATTTCTTGCTCACGCGCCGAGGAGTCCTGCTGCCCGACCGCCATCTTGCCAGCCCCCAAGACAAGAAACGGGACCACGAAACGAGATGCGCGACGCAGCCTTCGACTCCCCGCCGTGCAGCGATTCAATCCCTTCGAGTCCACGCGTTCAAGCCCGCTCCTGTAAACGAACGACTCTTCCGCTCCATTAACCCGTTTCGTCGGTCATCATCACCGTTCTCATTCGCTACGCCATTGAGTTACTACGGAGAGCAGCAACCGGTGTACATCGTCATTCCGGCGAAAGCCGGAATCCAGCACATTCCGTCATTCCGTCATTCCGGCGCAAGCCGGAATCCAGCACCTAGGCAGGCGTGGCCCATTGCTGAATGCTCAACGGTTCATACTCCGGGTAGCAGTGTCGTGGGCGAGTGTTAAGATACCGTTACGGTGCGGCTAAGATTCGAATAATTGTTGTGCTGCGATGATGACACCATGCCCCATTTTCGCTACCATGCAAGTCCATGATGCGAATTGCAACCCTCAGGCCCTCGTCGCAAGCCTCGCGTCCCCATGCGGCCGATCCCGATTCAACGGGGTCCGACGTCGGCGCACGTTCCATTCTGGTCGTTGAAGACGAGCCGGACTTGGCCGAACTCTTGCGGATCAATCTCGAACGCGAAGGTTTCCGTTGCCGTCTAGCGCCGACAGGAGACGTCGCCTTGCGGCTGATACGCGAACACACGCCTGATTTGATCGTCATCGATCGCATGCTGCCGGGAGTCAGCGGCGACGAAGTCTTGGCCCGCATCAAGAACAACGAAGCCACCGCCCGCATCCCCGTCCTCGTTCTGACCGCAAAAGTCGACGAGACCGATCAATTGGTCAGCTTCGCCTTGGGTGCGGACGATTACGTGACCAAGCCTTTCTCCATGAAAATTCTTGTGGCCCGCGCTGCCGCCCTCTTGAGACGAAAGCGCCCAGCGTTGGGCGACGCGGAGGAGATCACCGCCGGCCACATCACCATGGTGCCGAGTCGACACGCAGTGACCGTTTCGGGCAGGCCCGTGAAACTGACCGCCACCGAGTTTCGCCTCCTGAAGGTGTTGATGCTCGCACAGGAACGAGTGCTGGCGCGATCGCAAATCATCGACGCCTTGTTCGGAACGACCGCCATCGTCACCGACCGATGCATAGACGTGCATATCACCGCCCTGCGTCGCAAGCTCGACTCAGAAGCCGGATGGATTCAAACCATCCGTGGCGTCGGATACACCATTCGCCAGCCGGAATGACCCCACTTGTACGATGCGGCATCGTCCGGCAGGATAGATGCCCATGGATGACCGCCCCGGATCGTTTTTTTGGAAGTTCTTGCTGGGACACTTCGCGTTATTGCTCGTGGCCATCATGTTCTGCGTCTGGATGGTCTGGGCTGCGTTCGAAGTTCAAAGCGCTCAACTTCAATCCCACCAACTCGTGCGGCTCGCACGATCGATGAGCCGAGTCGTGGCCAAACAGATCGATCGTGATCCCGCCATTGATTTGGAGTGGTTGGCAAAACGATTGGGCACCGACGCCACGGACGGCATTCGGGTGACGATCATCAATGCCAATGGCACAGTGGCCGGCGATTCGGAAGTCCCCCTTTCTGCCATGGAATCGCAGTTGAACGATCCGGAATTCATTGAAGCATTGAACAACGGGGAAGCGGAAGCAACGAAATGGTCGCATTCGGCGTCAAGAACCCTCAGCTTCGCAGCCGTGAGAATCGGCCCTGCCGAGCGCCCATGGGGTTTGGTGCGCGTGGGCATCGACCCCGCCCCGTCTGGACTATCCCCGCAAATAACCCGCACCATCGCATGGAAAGTAGCCGCCGTGATCATCCTCTCCGGAATAGCGCTGGCCGGCGGTCATTATCGAATATGGAACCGCCCCATCGCCGCAATCTCCTTCGCCGCAAATCGTCTGGCCCGTGGCGACCTCACAGCCAGGGCACGGACGTTCGGGACCGACGAATTGGCCGAACTAGCCACCTCGTTGAATCGCATGGGCGATCGACTCTCCCGCCAATTGGAGTCCAACATCAGGCAACGACGGACCCTCGAATACCTGTTGGCCCAGTTGCGGGAAGGAATCATCGTCGCCGATGCCGCAGGCGCCGTCGTGCTCATGAACCCCGCCGCATCGGAAATGTTGGGGTCTCCCGTGTCCATCAGCGGTGATACGGACAGGATCGAGGGATTGGCTGTGGAATCTTGCGTGCCGCAACATAGCCTGCAACAGATGTTGCTGGCCATCCGTCGAACCGACCGCCGTGAGACCGCGAAGGAGACGCCCCATCCCTCCGATTCCGATGCTTTCCTGGACACCGGATCACACGACCATACCCGATTGACCATCCGCCGCTCCGATGGCGATGTGACCCTGCTCGCCCAGGCTTGGGATATCATCCTGCCGCGTCGGATCGACGAAGGTCGGGAAGGCGCCATGTTTATGCCCAGCGCCAAAGCCTCCGAGAAAAACGGTCGCCTGCTCGTCCTGTTTGACATCACCGAATTGGAACAAGGCCTGCAAGTAAAATCCGATTTCGCAGCCAACGCTTCGCACGAACTGCGTACCCCGTTGACGGCTATCCGAGGCGCCGTGGAGACGCTGATAGACTTGAACGATGGCGATCCCCAGGCGACGCGAAAACTCCTGGCCCTGATCGATCGCCACAGCCACCGCCTGGAATCGCTGGTCAACGACTTAATGGAACTTTCCCGCCTGGAATCCGGAATCAAACAGCCCCCGCCCTCGCCCATAAACCTCGGCTCCTTCTTGACGTCAATGCACGACCGCTTCCAGGATCGCATCAAGTCCAAACAACAGACGTTGGACTTTCACGGCGTGGACGGTCTCGAGACCGTTGTGATTAATCAGCGATTGCTGGGATTGATCCTGAGCAACCTGGTGGACAACGCCATAAAGTTCACGCCGCAACACGGCATCATCACAGTCACCGCCAACGTAACGGATAACACGCTGTATGTTTCCGTCAAAGATTCAGGACCGGGAATCGCCCGCGCCGAACAACGTCGCGTGTTTGAGCGGTTCTATCAATCGGAGTCGGGCCGTTCCGCCACGGTCCGCGGAAGCGGGCTGGGGCTGTCCATCGTATGGCACGCCATCAAGGCCCTCGACGGAAGCATCGACCTGGTCAGCGAACCGGGCCAAGGGGCGGAATTCAACGTGTCCATCCCCTGCCAGCCGAACCCAAACGATCCACCATCGACGTAAGAGAAAAAACTAATAACGCCCAACAATTTCAGACTCGCGACCAAGTCTTTTGCGACCCGCGGACCGGTCAACAAGCTTTACGTTGTGGGCGCCTAATGTGAGGGCGCGCGAGTCGCTTCACTGAGGCTTAACATCGCCCTGTCCATCGCCGAATCACTGATCCCTGGAGTGGGCCTATACAATGGGATACAATCGGGCGGCGTCCTAGCCAGCGGCGGCGGTGACTGACTGGGTTCAAGGGCAGGGCTGCGAGGATTCGGTGATCAGTACGTTTCTCCAGAAGGCGGACTACAACCTCGTGTCGCTGGCTCGCGCGGGTGGGCACAGGGTCGTCACACACGAAGTTCCCGCCGCGTCGCCCCGCAAGATCAAGATCCCCGACGTCTGCATTGGGCTGAAGGCCGAGCACATGAAACCGTTCGGGATACTCCGGTGCGTGCAGGCGCGTTTGGTGCTGGGGGAAATGGTGTAAGAAGGTCACTCAAGACATTTGCGCGCGTAGGGGACGCGGCACGGATGGCTACAAACTCGACGATCAAATGGACGGAGATGACGTGAACCCCGTATCGGATTGCTTGTGTATTATCCGGGCCGCGCCCGCTTGCCCTTTACCACGAGCGTTGCCAAGGGTCAGGAAGCGGTGGGCATGACCGGAAGAAGACCGCTCCCTGAATAGGTCGTTTCTGGTAGGAGCGGCGCGGTTCGAGTGCCATGAACTGCGTCGTCCGTTTGCCATACTGGACGCTCCCGCCTTGGTCGCGTCCAGGGTCGCGGCTCTGATAAGATGCAAACAGCGCGATTCACTACACTAGACAAGGTCGAGATCACCGACGGCGGCCACGGGAGGAAACGGCTTTGATAAACTTGGCGGTTCTGGGTGCGGCGGGACGGATGGGATCGCGCGTCTTGCAACTCGCCGATGCCGATCCCCGGTTCAACCTGGTCGCGGGAATCGTGGATCCCGGCGCGCCCGACGTCGGCCAGCGCATCGAATTAAGTGCCTCAACACTGACACTTTCTGACGAGACGAACCAGCCCCTCGACGTCATGATCGACTTTTCCATTCCCGCGGGCACGCTCGCCTGGCTGGAACGATGTGTCCGCGAGCGCTGGGCTATGGTCATCGGACCGACCGGTTACTCCCATGAACAACAGTTGCGAATCGTCCACGCTGCGAAGTCTATACCCATCGTCCAAGCCGCCAATTTCAGCCTGGGATTGAACCTGTTGCGAATGCTGGCCTCGCAGGTCGCAGTGAAGCTGGGCCGCGAGTTCGACATCGAGATCATCGAGCATCACCACAATCGCAAGATCGACGCTCCCAGCGGGTCAGCCATGGCCTTGTTGAGTGATATTCTCGACCGGACCGGTCGAAACGCCGAATCGGACGTCGTATTCGGTCGGCACGGCCAATGCGGACCGCGTCACAAGAACCAGATCGGGGTTCACGCCGTTCGCATGGGAACCACCGTCGGTCATCATGAAGTGCACTACGCCGGTCCTGACGAACGGGTGACGCTTATGCACACAGCCTACTCGCGCGACGCGTTTGCTCGCGGCGCCCTGCAAGCAGCCGCCTGGGTCGTCGGCAAGAACCCGGGACTGTATTCCATCAGCGACGTCCTATCGACCTGACGCCGCTCCAACGATATGCACCGGTCGAACACCTCGCAGCATCATCAGTTGTGCAGCAGCGACATGACTTCGCTTCGCGTTCGCGGATCGGAACGGCATTGGCCTCGAACCGCCGACGTGACCATGACGCTGCCCGCCTTCTTAACACCACGACAGGTCATGCACGAGTGAACGGCGCTGATCACCACCGCAACGCCCTTGGCGTGCAGCTTATCGAGCAGCACATCCGCCACTTGAGAGGTCAATCGCTCCTGAACCTGCGGTCGTCTTGCATACGCGTCCACCACGCGGGCCAGCTTGGAAATGCCCACCACCTTGCCGTCGGGCAAATAGGCGACGGCGGCCTTTCCTTCGAACGGCATCAAGTGGTGCTCGCACATGGAATTGAAAGGGATGTCCTTCAGCACGACCAACTCGTCATAGCACTCGGAGAACTTTGCGTCCAGCAGTTCGCCCGGGTCGGTGGTCAATCCGCTGAACAGCTCCGCATACATCCGCGCCACCCGCGCCGGCGTGTCACGAAGCCCCTCTCGATCGGGGTTCTCACCCACCGCGGACAGAATCTCCCGCACAGCCTTTTCAATGCGCTCATGATCCATGCTGGAAGTTTAGATCGACTGACCATCGGACGCAAAACCAATCCGCTAATTCAGAACCGAATGCATCCGCGTTTGGGCCACCCTCGATCCCCAAATCCAAACGCAAAGGTGCAATCGGAGATGGCAACGAATCCGCCGGCCACCGATCAATTGGAAAAGGCTGAATTCGCTGCGGCGCGACAATGACTACTGGGAGCATGAACCATTGAACATCGAGCAAGGGGCCACGCCCGCTTGCGCGCTGGATTCCGGCCTGCGCCGGAATGACGATGTTCATTTTTTGCAGCTCTCCGCAGTAAACCAATGAACTCTGAACCGTGCTTCCGGCTGGCTGAACTCCATTCAGAATCGCAAACTCACCAACACATCGAATTCCCCGACGCCGATCACGTCACGGTCGTTCAGCATGTGCCGCAAGACTTCCGTGCCGTTGACCAACGTGTGATTGGTGCTTCGCAGATCCTCGATTTCCCACCGATCCCCCATTGATTGAATCGCGCAATGATGCCCCGACACCGTTCGATCGGACAACTGCCACAAGGCCGACTCCGCACTGCCAATGATCACGCGCTGCGGGGGTAAAACGTTGAACGTCGGCATGGGAATGCTCAAGCCTCGGCGAACCATCAATGACAACGGCGGCGGCAACTTCGCCCCTTTCTCAGCCAGCGAAACCGAACCGGCTTTGGGTCCGGTCCGCACCACCTTGAATCGGTACCCGCCAAATTCCAACGTGTCGCCCTCATGAAGGCGATCCTCAAGACTGACTTCGCCGTTCACCAGAAACTTGGCCCGTGGATGAACCGCCCGTACCGACCAGTCCCCGTCCGCAAAGGTCATCGTGCAATGGCGGGCTTCGACTCGGGCGGATCGTAGCGGCAGGGAGCAATGGCTGTCTGACCCCAGCGTCACCGTCGAACCTTCCACCAATTGCACGCGCTCATTCAACATCGTCGGCCCGGCGATGACCACGATCTCCCACTCAGGCAAGGGCGACGCCATCTGACCGGCCAGATATCGGTTTCGATCGATGCCCAGTCGCTCAGCTAACTCACGATCGTAGGCATCCTTCTTCCGCGGATCGGTCAAAACCACGCGAGCGCCTGCGATTTGGCACATGACGTCTTGCACAGCCTCGCGCGTGGCGCGGTCCGAATGACTCTGAAAGGGCTTGATGAGGCGAAACTGTTTTCGCACCGCATGGTGAATTCGTTCATAATGACTGCAAAACAGTTCCAACTCCAGCAAATCATAGTAGTGCGGTGGCCGAACGCCCGGCGGCAGGTCTAGAAACTCGCTATAGGAATCTTGTCCCGACCCAGAATTCTGCGCTTCGCTGGTCATAGCCTCGTTCGATTCAATTGACCGCCCGAACCATCAGTCTTGCAATCCGGTATCAACCCGCAACACACAGGCACGTGGTGCGAATGCTCATGTCCGCGCGGGCCCACGCCTTCCGAAATCGCTCCTCCATCTCCGCCGCGTCCTGTGCCTTGCCCTGTCCGTGAAGGGCCTTGGAAAGCCCGAACAACGACCACCCGTTCTCAGGCCAATACTCCAAATCCTCCCGGTAGACACGCTCCGCCTCCTCATATCGACCGGCTGACACCAGGACAGCCCCCAACGTGTGACGCACCGGCTGAACCCAGTCGGGGGGTTCCATGTAAATCAAATCGTCTTCCAATTCTACCGCCTGCCGCAGCGCCGCGATGGCCTCGTCCAGGTTTCCCCGTCGAAAGGCCATCTCCCCATCCAATACGTGATCGGCGATCGCCAACACATTCGCAGCCGGATTGATCGCAAAGAGCGCGCCTTCGGGGACCCGTTTGACCGCTTCACGAAACGCAGCCTGCTCGATCTGCGCCTCTGCCACCCGACTCTTAGCCGCATAGGACACCCCACGCATGAACCGCCACAGCGCGACGGAAATCGGGAACTGCGACGCCGGCTCAGGCGCGCGGAGAATGTCGTCCCAGCGCCCGAACCGCATCTGCGTTTCCAATTCAATACTCAGAAACGGATCGATCAGCGCCGCGTTCTCTTGGGCCCAGTCCGCCGGAACGCCGGCGAGCATGTCCCGAGCCGCTTTCAACGCCAGCTCGCTGCGCCCCTCCATCATCGCCGCGAACGACAAGAAATGGTGATTGTGCGACATGTACAATCGCCAAAACCCCTGCTTCGGGACGATGGCGGTGTAGTTTCGATCAGCCTCAATCGCTCGCATGTTGGCCTGACACGCCTTTTCCCATTGACCGGTACGAATATCAATATGCGCCGGCATGTGCCTTAAATGACCGGCGATGGGAACCAGATCTCGCAATCGATCCGCCGCCGCCGTCGCCCGCTCGGGTTCGGGAGACGCCTCGACCGTGTGAATATACAGATGATTGCCGCCGGGATGATTCGGATCGAGCACCAGAACCGCCTCCAACGTCGCCACGATCTCCTCCGTGCCCGGTTGCGGCTGACCCTCTTTGGTCCACAGGTCCCAGGGTCGCAGGTCCATCAACGCCTCAGCGTACAGCGTGCCGACATCCGCATCAGCGCAGTTCTGTCGCCACAACTCGCCCATGGCATCGGCATAGGCGCGGTCCAGCGCGGAGCGCTTCTCCAATGGTGGGCACATATACCGGTGTGACAGGGCCGTAATGAGCGCTCGCTCCGTCGGTGACGCGTGCCCAGCGCGGGTAAACGCCTCCCCCATCGCCTTGCACGCCGCCCACGACCGCTCGTCAGGCATCACCGGATTGTTGATATGCGGACCATGCGACAACGCCACACCCCACCAAGCCATCGCGCATTGCGGATCGTGATTCGCAGCCGCCTCGAACGATCGAATCGCTTCGTCGTGATTGAACGCGTAATACCACGTCAATCCCTGATCAAAATACTTCTGGGCCATGGGAGAACTTGTCGTAATACTGCGATGGTGCGATCCCATACCCTCGAACAGCGGCGCCGACTCCGTTCCACCGCCTCGCCAACGCGTCGCCGTCGTTTGACACCCCGCCTGCGCACAAAGGCCCACTATCATCCAGACCGTTACGCTGCGTACCATGGCCAATACCTCAATCAATCTCTCAGGGGATGCAATTGACTCGCCGCTTTGGCGCTGCGCACGCCGACTCTCGCCCAATATCGACCCTGACTATTCCACCGTCAACTCAGCGACAGCCTTGGTCAACGCATCGATGGTCAACTGGTCGAACCCTGAATCGCGACGAATGAACGCCTCCGCCCGCGTGCTGGATGATTTTTCCACAGCCTCCACGTGCACGATACCGCTCTTGTCATACTGAAACGTGACCTCAACGGGCGCCCCCTGCGGCAGTCCCTTGGGCAGCTCCCGTATCGTGCACTCGCCGATCTGCACGCAACCGCGCGGATCACGCGACTCGCCCTCCACCACTCGCACCCGCACCATGCGCTGATTCGGCGCCTCCGTTCCGAAAATCTTCGTGCGGGAAGTCGGCAGCGGCGTGTTGGCCTGTATGACCACCGAATTCACGATGCGATTGTTTTCCCGCGAAGCCCGTACGATCACGCCCAGACTTTGCGAATTCACATCCGTCAGCTTGACCTTTTGGGCTGCTTCCTCAACTGGCGCGTCGAATAAATCGATCCAACTGGTTTCCTCGCTCTCATCATCAACCTTACGATCCTCCGAATCCGATAGCTCGATCCCCTCTCCGCGCACCGCAGGCGACGTCTGCGTCATCTGACTGATGGCTGCGTGAATCGCAGCCCCATGGGACACAATCTGTTCGGGCGCGGTGGCCATGTTGGGCTGCTTGCCCGACAT
The DNA here is from genome assembly GCA_964424105.1 of uncultured Phycisphaeraceae bacterium. Lineage (GTDB taxonomy): Bacteria > Planctomycetota > Phycisphaerae > UBA1845 > UBA1845 > CAYRHJ01. The sequence goes on from CAYRHJ010000005.1 coordinate 24,154, forward strand.
CCGCTCCAACATCCGGTGGATCATCGGCATGCGCGACGAGCCGCCCACCAGCAGAATATCATCGATGCGATCCCACGTCAGCAGGGCGTTCTCCAGCAACAACTCCACGGACAACTCCAGCCGCGAAAGAAGGTCCGCCGTCAGGTTCTCGAAACGATCCCGTGTGATGGGGACAGCCAAGTGTCGCCCCAGGTGATCCAATTGCACCGCCACCTGCTTCGCGGTCGACAACTCGATTTTCGCGCTCTCGCATCCCGCCAGCAACTTCGACCAGATACGTTCATCATCACGCGGATCGATTCCATGATGCCGTGAAAAATCATCAGCAACGGCATCCGCCAAACGGCGATCAAAATCAATGCCCCCAAGCTGAACCTCGCCGCCCGTCGCCAGAACATTAAACTCGTCGCCGTTGATCCGGATGATGGTGATGTCAAACGTGCCGCCCCCCAGATCATAAACCAGCGTCGTCGAGGGCGCCGTCGACGCGATGGCCGCGACCTCGAACCGAATCGTGCTCCCCCCCGCGGTCAAGTACTGCCGAAAGGCGTTGGCCAACGCAGCCGCGGTCGGTTCGTTGATAATGTCCACCACGTTCAACGACGCGATCCGCCCCGCGTCTTGCGTCGCCCGCCGCTGATTGTCACCAAAATAGGCTGGCACGGTGATCACCGCCCCGTCAATCGCCCCCACGTTCGTCTCGAAATCCTCTCGCAACCGTTTCAAAACCAACGCCGACAGCGCCTCCGGCGAAAATTCCTTCCCTCCCACCATTCGATGATAGAATTTTTCCCCCATGTCACGCTTGAAATTAAGCGCCACCAGATCAGGCCTCTCCGCCGCCCCCAATCGGGCCTGCTCACCGACCAGGATCGTCCGATCCGGCTTGATCATCACCGCCGACGGCGTCACCGCTCGCCCCATCCGATTCTTCACCGACACCGGGCGACCCTGTTGATTCAAATATGCAATGGCGGAAAACGTCGTGCCCAGGTCAATGCCCGCGTATCGGCCCCTACCGTTGATCATGTGCCTCGATATCCTTCTCTGAATCACGCCCGAAATGGGACCACCCACGCCGCATTCCAAAGTCTAGCGCCGCCCGAGTGGCCTATCAAGATTATGAATATCGCCACAGACCCGTCAAGGTCGATGATATTCCTCGCAGCCCGCACATAGCGGAATGGCGTCGAAGTGCCCCTCCTGATGACGCGAACGTGCGGTGTTCATCGCCATCCCCGTCCAAATATCCTCAATTGACTGACGCGATAAATCGCCTACGACAAATCGACCATTGAAGTCCTGATCGCACAACGGCACCCGCCCGTCAGCCAAAACCAACATACGATTTTGAATCCGCCGACAACCGCTCCGCCGCGGAGGACACATGCACATCACCGCCCGATCTGCTAACTGCCCCGCGAAGTGGCTGAATCCGCTGATGTTGGCCCAACCCGTCTCCCGCACCCAACCATCAAAAAAAGGCTCCATCTCGTGCACCGTCTCGATGGACTTGGTCATCTCCGGCACAAGGATGGGCCACACCGATGGCCGCCGAGCCCGCGCCTCCGTCAATCGGACGATGTTTTCCCGCACCAACGCCAATCGATCCACACCCTGAACCACCGCATAAGTCTCCGGTGTCCATGCGTCGAGCACGACGTTCACGATGTCAACCTCGTGATCGATCAACAGGTCGATGCAATCGTCATCCAGCGCGATTCCGTTCGTGCGGACGGCCAATCCGTAAACGCCCGCCTCCTTCAAAGCGCCAAGCACCTCGCCAAATCGCGCGTGAAGCAACGGCTCACCATATCCGCCCAGCACGACCAGCGAATCATCATATCGCGCCAATTCCTCCCCGATCCGCCGCACCCCATCCAAATCCATCGGTCCACGCGGTTCCACCCGCGAACCACGGGGCCTCAGCAGCGCATCGGGCAATTGATCATCCGTCGTCAGCTCGATTTCCACTTCCCGCGGCAGCGCACCCGCCTCCCGCGATTCCCGTTCGATCAACCATCGACCGACGGATTCCGCGTCCGGCGATCGTCCGCTGCGAAGATACGCGTCGGCCAAACCAAACGCGCGATCCGTGTCCACGATCAATCGCCCCGTCGCGTGACGAACGCAGGCCGTTGCAGTGTAGCAACAGGACTTGAAAGCCAAGTCCATCTGCGGCGCGTCCGGCTTGTAACTCAGCACAAAGCCCGGTGGGATGTGCTTACGCCCCAATTCAATCAGCAAGTCAGTCTGATACACCGTTCCCACCAGGCCGGGGGGCGCCTGGGCAAACGTCAAACGCGATTCGTCCGCCGTGTCCTGCGAATGCTGTATCATTTGGTCCATCAGCACCGGATCAATCAACGGGCTGGCCGCCGAAGCGCAAATCAGTCGATCGGCCTTTTCTTCATGGGCCAACAACGCCAACTCGTCCGCACGCGTGTACTCATCCATCGAACACGTGCCCCCCAAACCACCCCGCCACCCGTCCAACGACCACTTGCGGGCCGTGCGGACCAGTTGACGAAACGGCGCGTGCGGAATTCGCCTATCCCGCACGACCACCTTTCCGTTCACGTCGGGGGGCAACAGTCCACGACACGCCTCGGTCTGTTCCGCTGGGCAAATCACAAACAGCGTCCGCACGCGGCTGGCTCGGCACATCCGCTCCACCGTCCGTGTCAGAACGGACCGACCGCACAACTTGTCCGCCAATCGACTTCGCGTACCGACGGGCGAAAGTTCCAGGTCCGCTTCGATGGCGGCGATGCACGTCATCGATGATCTCCAAATTTCCCCGGCGAAGGCCGGGGGCTGGACAACACTTCATCGAATCGACGCGCCGAGATATGCAACATCTCCAGCACCGTCCGGGACCCCTCGCGCATGGCCTGCACAAACCGAACGTCGCGTTCAATCTGTCGAAGCGCTCGCGGCGGGCCGTCGTCGCCCGCCGCCGCCAATCGGCGATCAGCCGAATAACGCTGCAACTCCGCCATCTGCGTCGCGGAATTTACAATCTTGTAGGCCCGATGGGCATGGGCCACCACGCAACGAAGCTCGTCCACGCGCACCAGCCGGCGATTGAACCGAGGCGGGTCTTCCGTCAGCCCCCGCAACTCTTCCAACAACGACAGCATCTCGTCGCACACCGATTCGATGCGCTCGATCTCGCGAATGCGATCTTCTATCTCCGCCTTGCCCGCCGTCAACTTGGAAGTGTCGTTCCATTGGCACTCGGATCGGTAACCGAACGCATCGGCGGGCAGGCGACGTGTGCAGAAACCATCAATGGCCTGCCGCAGGGTCATCGCCTCGGTGTGCTGTTTCAACGCGCCGCCCTCCGTCGCGTCTATCACCCGCGCCGTGCTGACGGCGAAATCCCGTTCAAACTGTTCCAGATAGGTCAGCAGCAATTCGTCGGTGTAGATCTCCCGGCCAAACACGTCGGGCACCTTGCGCAGAATTTCACGATTGCGCACGATCCGCTCCCACTCCCGGGTTTCCATCGCGTTGAATCGATGAATCTCGCTTCGCCACGTCCGATGCGTCTCCACACCAGGTACGTAAAAACAATGACCCGTAAACGCCAGGTCCTGACCGACAAAGATGATCGGTGAACAGCCCATGTACTCCGCCAAGTAAAACGCCAGGTGCGCCACCGTCGCCCCCGGTCGTAATACGTCACGTCGCGCCAACGCGGGCCCGATCAACTGCTCCGCGAAGGAACTGTGCGGCATGGACACCGGTCCGGCGTACGCGTCCATCACGTGCCACGAGACCTTCGGCTCGGCAATCACGTGCACGTCACCCGCGCACTCCAGACCGTCGAAAAACTGTCGCGATAGGGCGTGAAAATCGAGCGTCGTCACGAAATCCGGAACGATGCCCCGCTCCAACAACGGTTTGAACAACGACTGAACCGCTATCAGCACCCCCCAGCCCTTCACCTCCGCCAGCAAGTCCATGTTCTTGCGCAACGACGGCCCGCCCGACACGATGATGGCGGGATACCCGCTAAAACGATTCCGCAGCACGTTGATCGGCGGCGTGGCTAGATAGCGGGGCAGATTGTGGGCGATGTTCCGGCAGGTCACCTGTGCGTTGCCCACCAACGTCAACAGCGTCATGCGGGAGTAGGCGATGAAATCCGTCATCATCCGCCGCGCCCGATCATGAAATTCCGACGCACATCGAATCAAAGCCGGATGGGCGACGAACTGAACGCCCAGCATGATCAGGGTGTTGTGCGGTTTGAGCTTCTCGTGAAGCTCCGGCTTCTCCAGCCGATCAAAAACCACCAGCCGCCCGGAAGCGATCACGTCCGAAAGATCCACGTGCGCCAAGGCTGTGGACAGCAACTCCAGCGACGGCTCGAATACGATGATGACCTCGTCACCGCGTAAACGACGGAACAGCTCGCGTACGTGAAACCCCAACCCCATTCCCAACACGACGAAGCAAAACTTGTCCGACATCGGCACGCCGTCGATCAATCGACCCGCCTCAGCCTCCGGGTCGTACCGACTATGCAACAGCGACGACCGTCCGCCGGAATCCATCGAAGCCGTGACGGCGCCTGATTTCGTCGGGACGACCGCCAGCCGGCGTTCATCTGGAACCTCGTCGATGCGCTGCGCCAGCCGAGGATCGACCCGCCACAACGCGTACATGTTCTTGATGAACAGCGCATGATCGGTCGATGCCACGCGCTCTTGTCTTGATTGTGCAGGCGAAATGATGGAAATGGCAGACACCCCAAGACCCGGCCCATGCGTATCCGATCGGCGCCCTCCGCTGCCAACGTCACATCCTAGAACGCTGAAACCACGGCAGACTCGCGACCACATCTTTCCGAGCCGCGACCGTCTCCTTACGAGCCGCGAGCGCAAAGCGAGCGGTCCGACGCGCTCCCAGCCGCGACCGTCTGCCTGCGTCATTCCGGCGAACGCCGGAATCCAGAAATGCAGACAAGTACGCACGCAGACTGGTCTGGCAGCGGAAATCGCCTGCCTCCGCATTGATCGCGTTCATCAATCCAAGCAAGACTCGCTAGGATGCGAACGAGCGCTGTCGGTTTAATCGGCAAGCCGGCAGGAAAGTCTCAACGCAATCTTGAGCCGCCGCAGATACTCGACACGCGGAATCTCCACCGCCCCGAATCGCTTCAGATGGGCCGTCATGAATTGTATGTCCAACAGGGTGAATCCTCGGGCACGCATGCGCTCCACCAAATACACCAACGCCACCTTCGACGCGTCCCTGTCCCGGTGAAACATCGACTCACCGAAAAACACCCCACCCATCGAAACCCCGTAGAGTCCGCCGACCATTACCCCCTCGCGCCAAGCCTCCACGCTGTGGGCGAAACCCATTTTGTGAAGCATCGCGTAGGACTCGATGAATTCCTCGGAAATCCACGTACCTTCCGCCCGATCCGCACAGGCACGTATCACCCCCGAAAAATCATGATCGAATTCTACATCGAATCGACGCGATCGACAGACCCGTCCAAGCGTCTCACTGACGTGAAAATCATCCAACGGAAGGATCGCCCGCGGGTCGGGACAGAACCACATGACATCCCCAACGTCATCCGCCATGGGGAACAGACCGTTCGCGTACGCCGTCAAAAGCCACTCCGGATCCAATTCAGACCGCTTGCGATGCATCGCCTCCTCACTCCCTCAACACTCCGCGAAAAAATCTAGCGTGGCCCACCGCTGGTTCCGCCAAGTTCAGCCGGGTCACGTGTCATCTTCATTTTCAATATCTCTCGCTGTCGTTCACTCAATCGCCGGATCGTTTCATGCGGCGGGCGCTCATCATCGATCTGCAACGCCCGACGATAGTGTTCCACCGCCTCCTGCCATGCGGACTCGGATTTCTGGCCGCCCGTATGTCCAGCCCATATCGCCAGGCAGTCGCCCAGCAGCTCGTGCTCCTGCGGACTTGTGGGGTAGAGCTTGACGGCGTGACGGGCGAATACGACGGCGCTTTCGATACGTGCCATGTCAATCGACTCGTTCCCACCAGCCGGAGAATCTGCACCCCCGTGCCCATCTTGTTCGCCAAGCGGCCTAGCGCCCTGCTCCCATTTCGTCAGATCGACACCGGCTGCAAGCAGAAATGCGAAACACGACTCTCGAACCAATGCCAAGCGTTCCGGATCACGCTGGATGGCCCGCCCGAGTCGGACGAACGCGCCCATGAGCAATCGCTTGCCCATTGCACGGTCGGAACCCGACGTCTCCGCCGCCTTCCATCTTGCCAGCTTGGCAGCCTCGTACAGTGGCTGCGAGTCCAGCGGATCGAGACGGGCAGCCTCGTCATATAGCGACAGGGCTTCACCCACCGAGTGAGCCGCCCGAGCCGCCGTCATCTTCTCGTTGGACCATCGCACCGGCGCCAAGACACCCACGGCAAACACGGCGAACACCGCACAGGCTCCCCAAAGCCAACGAATCGGAGGACCGGGCAGCGCAACCGCCATCCTCGCCCCGATCTGATACCGCGATGCGATGGCGACGGCCAACACCCCCGCAGCCGAGGTGAAAGCGCCCGGCACGATCGACGCGAAGTTTATCGTGTCCTGAAGAACAAACGCCATCGCCGCCAACCCGCACGCCGTCGCGAATCGGTCCACTCGAACGCCCGACGTCACCAACATCGCCGCCCCAAACGTCCCCAACCAAGCCAGCAGCGGAAACATCGTCGCGAAGTACACGTAGTGAATATCGTCATGGCCCAACAGAAACGCACGCGGCATAAAAATCAGTCCGCAAACCAAAAGCCCCCAACCCATCATACGCCGCGTTGCGACACGTGCACCATCGTCCGTACCGTCCATGCAAGCCGGGCGTCTGTCGTCTACGATTCTTTCAGATTCAGTTTCCCCCGATCGTCGAATGGGCCTTTCCGTTCGCCGCGGCTGCGACGCACCATTCGTCGGGGCACACACCATGACCCGCGACGCACCGATCAACATGACCATGACCCCGACGGCACCCGCCACGCCCCAATCCGCAGCCGCTACCACCAGGAAATTGTGCGGATGCTGCACTTCCTCGGAACTGTCGATCGTCTTGAATTGCAGGTAATGTCGTCCGAAGTTCCCGCTGCCTACGCCCGTGAGCGCCCGTTCTGCGACCATCCGCGCAGACGCCTTCCAATACTTCCAGCGAAAATCCAAGGTGCGACCGGGCAATGAATTCGTCATCCACGCGTATCCGAGCACCACGAACGTCGCCGCGATCGCCACCACCCAACCCCGCCGCAGCGCCGATCGACCTCCATCCCCCGTTGGACCCCTCCTCCTCCGCCAAACCAGCACAATAAGTGCCACCATCCCAGCCACCCAAGCCCCCCGAGCACCGGTCAAATACGCGGAAATGGAAATCGCCCCGATGAGCGCCAAACCCAACCCATCCCGCCAGATGGACCCGCCGCCCATTCTTCCAAACAACAACCCAGCCACGACCAATGCGCCCATCACCAGGTGAGCACCGGTCACGTTGGCGTGGGCCAGAAAACCCGTCGCCTCACCCGCCCGTAACCGCGCTTCGAACAGCGCCACTTGCGGTGAGTCGATCGACACGCCCTGCCGCTCCCAAATCGCCGCCCTCTCCTCGGCGTACATCGCTAACGTCTCCGGATACACCCAGTACACCTGATGGAGACATTCAGCCGCCTGAGCGCCGACCGACGCGATCAACACGCACACCGCCAGCCGAATCCGAAAAGCACAGTTCAAAAGCTGCACCAGCAGAATCGCCAAGACGAGCGTGCCCAGCCAATCCGCCGCGCCGTTGATGGCCAAGCGCTTGTTGCCGGCAGCTATGCACGACACCACAGCAGCCAACAGAACGATCGCACCGCCCCATTCCAAACCCGTTAATCGATAGCCCCGCTCGTCGCCGACAACGCGAGCCACTATCATGCCCACGGCCAAGAACAGAATCACGCCGACAATCATCAGCGACGAACTCGGCAGCGGATCGGACGGACCGGACAACGCCCGCGTCACCGACAACCCGGCGGAGTCGAGGCTTTCGACAATTAAGGGACGCAACCCCATGATCGCCAAGCCAGCGAGTAGGCATGTCCGCTCGATGGCGTTCACATTCCTTCGCGTCATTTCTTGAATTAACCTTCCCTACTCGCCGGCACTGGTATCCAAGATTGTGTTCAAGAACATTGTATGTCAATCACAGCACCGACCGCTTCTTCACGAGCCGCGAGCGCAAAGCGAGCGGTCCCCCGCGCACCGTCATTCCGGCGCAAGCCGGAATCCAGTCCGTCATCACTGTTTCACCCGCCCGTTCACGAGCCGCGACCCTGGACGCGACCAAGGAGGGAGCGTCCAGTATGGCAAACGGACGACGCAGTCCATGGCGCTCCATCCACGCCGCTCCTACCAGAAACGACCTTAAGGGAGCGGTTTTCCTGCCTATTCGAACGACAGGTCGGCCATTGTGTTAGGCGCTATCCAAGGTACCCCGATCCCATTGGGATGCCCAGCCGGAGGGCGCAATCTGATAGGCGACGCTGACATATCCCGCACGCGCGAATGCATTCAAGATCGCCAAGCCCAGCACAGGACGAGTTGGCGTACGGAACAGCGTTTTGATTGATTTATCGGAAGCGTGGGAATCTACCCCCGCCAACGGCGTCCAATGCGCATTGTAAGCCGTTGTGGCGCGACGAAACAGTCGATACATAGAGTGGATACGCCAAGACGGCTGGACACAGGATTTGCATGGCATGATTCCTGCGGCTCGTCGCAACTCTGAAACAAAACCGCCGAATTCCAAATGCAGATTCGGCGACGAATTCAGATTCGAACGGACACGGCAACGACTTTCATGAAAAATCCGACGAAATTTTGTTCGATAAGCGTGATGTTGCAAACCGGCGCGCTGCTTCGAGGAGTGCTCCATGCGCCGGTGGGCATCGAGGCGAAGACCCGACCGGCTGATTTCATTCGGTCGAAAGAAGGCGGATTTCTCCTGTTGACCGGCGTGGAAGAACCGGGAAACTCGACAGTGGAAGCTTCGCGAACCTTGCTCATTCGCTCCAACGCCATCGCCTACATTGAACTGCCGGAAGGCGGCTGGAACGTGCAACAGATCGACGGCCATAGTCAGATTGAATCAGGGTGTTTCAGCAGCAACTGACGGGCAGTCCGGCGATAATCCATGCCATGCAATGAAATGGTTCGCGACGACATCTGAATCACCGATCACTCCTGTGTTATGGGGGAGTGGCGGGCGAAGGCCATACCGCATTCCGGGCACCGCCGTCCTGGAAGTTTATACAGTGGATAACCGCATTTCTCGCAATAAGCTTCGCCCAGTTCAATTCGCAGTTCCAGTGAACATTCCGAACAAGTGCTTCGCCCCACCCGTGCCTCCTGGCTGATGCGGCATCGAGGACAGTTCACGATCATGGTCAGCGGTCCCGATTTGAACGCATCCATGCGTTGCAGAATATGCCGAACGTGAAGAACTGCGATCACCACGACGCAACCGGCTACCACCAGTGCAGCCATATCAGCCAAAACGAAAGGTACGTGGGCATGCTTCCTGCCAAACCAGGTGATATCCATCAAGAGCGCGCCGAGAGCGAAGACTGACAGATGAGTCAACGAAATGATCCATTGCAACATTCTGGGAACACGGCTGAACGTCAGCAGGGCGATGAGGGCGCAGACCGCTGCAAGCACCCACAACACACCCATAGCCCCCATTTCCGAGAATTCCAGTTGCCAGCCCCATTCCCACCAATCCCAGATCTCACTGATGGCCATCGCCCAAGCAGTGACAGAGGCGGCCATTCCCAAGACAGCCAGCACGCGAAATCGGTGATATTCGAAGGCCGCGGCGTTGGCGCAAGTTAACACAATGGCAGCGACAGTGGCGTACATCGTGATGCGAATTCGACCTTGAATCCCGGAAACATGCCAGATCGGTCGGTTCCAGTTGTGGGATAAGTCGACCGACAAAATGAACAGTCCCAGGGCACCGGCCAATGCGAGCGCTCCCACTGCCGCCAGCAACAGGCGGCGCGTAAACCGGCGACGACGAGAAATGTTTATTGATTGATTCGCAGTCATAGTTCGCTGAGGCTACGCCATCATTCTGCTAGCACTGGCCATACCATTGGACTAACCACTGAATCGGTATTTGGCCATTACACATAGACGCGGCGGTTGTAAACGATCCATTCGATCAATGAGACGAGCAACAACAATCCGACCAACCAAGGCCACAGCGGTTCATTGACCTTGATCGTGCCGCCGACGGTCGCAATTTTGCTGGTGCCCACCTCGAACGACGAAGCGGATCGAACTCGACTCTCCTCGGCGCTGGCCAAGTTTACCGCGAACATTTCGGATCCGGCGGCGGCGGGTTCGGCCCGATAAAGCCCGACGCGGCGGGTTCGTGCGTAGGTGACGGAAGCGGAGCCGGAGGCTGGAATCTGGTCCAGGCCACCGTCGGGACGGCGAACCGTAACCGTTTCGGCGTCTTCCCCTATTAGAATCGTTCTGGGCTCACCGGGACGAATAGCCGGCAGTCCTCCGACCTGCGTGCTGGAGGCCAGGAATTGAATGGCGTCGGCGCTGAAGAGCACGAAGTCCCACCGTAGAGGCCAATCCGTGTTGTCCACGACCCGCCCATCGTCATCCTCGAACGTGAAGGGAATGGCGCAGATCAGAAACTGACTTGATTCGCGGGTGAAGAATGCCAAGGGCGTGGAATCCGCAGACTCGCCTTCGATCAGGCGGACGGTCTCGCGGGGCAGTTCCAGCCTTAACCACAGGTAGGCGTTGATGGCCTCGACTGGGACATGTCGCAAAACCGGATGATTGTCTTCCCAATCGATGATGGCCTGGTCCGTAACGGTACCCGTCTTCTTGACACCCTCGATTTGGGGTACGCCACCCCAAAACAGATAATTCCCGGCAGGGAGCCTGGCCGTGTCGTGACGATCCATCACGATGACGTCAAAACGTGAGCGCCCGCCGTCGGAGAGGTCATCGGATGCGGCGGATTCGTACTGGTCGGGCGACATGACCTGGACGTTCAGATCGAGGCTTCGGAGTACACGTTCCAGCAGGAAATGACCGCGGGTCACCAGAAGCAAATCGACCTGTCGAGGTGGGGGAACGATGGTCCAGGCCAGGTTGTCGGCACGGAGAGCGTCGTCGATCTGTAGGCGAACTTCCACCACACCGCTGCCTTCAAATTCCACTTCATCGAACGCGACCGCACCCATACTGCCGGGCGGTGCCACGTCGTCCAGTCGAAACGACGTCGGAGCAGGGGCAGCGTCCTTTTGGCCGTCGCCATCGGATCCATCGGCCGACGTTTCGCCCGTGGGTGTATCGGTGGAGATCGATATTCCAGGTTGAAGTTTCACCGATTGGACGTCGACGGGCGATTGATTGATATAGAGCGTGGCGTCGAATTCCATTTCGACGTCTGCAAAGTTGCGGACCGTGGCGAACGCCTGCACCATGTCCGGCTGTTCATAGTTGCGTCTCGCGTCCATGGCCACGATCCCGACGTTGTCGCCTCGAGAACCGACCAGTACGACTTCCATTTTGGTCAGGTCCAGCCTCTGCGGGGAGAGATCGGCCGCATCGAGCACGCGGCCATCCGAAAATAAAACGACACCGGCTGACTCCGCCGTCGATTGCACCTCGATGTCCGTGCCGGGCACCTGTCCGCCGATTATCATGTTTTGGGAATACGCTTCTGCCAAGGAGACCGCTTCGGCGAGCTGGGTCGTACTGTCCGTCTGCTCGATACCATCAATCTTCCGTTTCAGGGCTTCGCGGTCCGTGTCGAAACCGGAGACCATGACGGCCCGATCACAAAATGCAATGACCATCGCTCGGCTGTGTTCGTCCATGGCATCGATCACTTTTTTCGCTTCGCGCTTTGCCAAGTCCAACCGGGTGATATTCGGCTGTTCCTCGACACCCATGGAGGCGGACTGATCGATCATTAGGATTTGGGTTTTCTCGCGTGGCTTTTCGCGTGCCAGCATGGGCTGACCGAGGGCCAGGGCGGCCAGCAACAGCACAAGAAGCTGAAGCCACAACAGGATGCTGTTTCGCAAGCGTTGGAATGGAGCGTTGACGTGCAGGTCCTCGATGGACTTTTTCCAAAGCAGTGTGGACGAAATGGGATAGACCGTCCGCCGTAATTTCAGGAAATAAAGTGCGATGAGTGGTGGAAGGGTACAAGCAGCCGCAACCCACATCATGGACGGACTTAAGAATTCCATGGTCCGTCAATCCCTGTGTCGACGCGCCGGCCTACCGATTGCGTTGCCCGATTCCGGTTGTCGGGGCGGCAGGTCCCCCGCGTACGACAATGGTGTCTGCATTTTCGCATGGCCCAGCATTCTAGACGAAGTCCCAGCCCCAGCCAGTCTTGTTACAACGGGCGAAACGTGCAAATGACCGTTGAACGGGTCACGAGCGGCTGCCGTTGGACGGCTAAGAGCGTCGGGTTGTTTAGATCGGCTGGAATTGTTAGTCTAATCCGATCGAATTTCCCAACCCCGCCCGGCTGGTGTGTGCCGGCTGTGGACGCGTGCGGGCGTGGCTGGAACGTTTTGCATTTGAAAGAGGAGACGATGAGAAACGTGACAACAACGATGATGTTTGCCTTCTGTGTTGGCGCTACGCTGAGCGCGCCGGGACTTGGACAGGAGGCCGATGGCGCTGACAGCGGGCCTGAAGGCACCTTCTATGTCAAGATCGAAACGACGCTGGGAAGTTTTATCTTGGAATTGAATCACACCAAAGCCCCCAAGACCGTGGATAACTTCTTGTCCTATGTGGATGACGGGTTCTACGAGGGCACCATGTTCCATCGGGTTATCAACGGGTTCATGATCCAAGGCGGTGGAATGATGCCGAACTATGACACCAAGGAAACGAAATCGCCCGTCGAAAACGAAGCGGACAACGGCCTGAAGAACGAGAAATACACCGTGGCGATGGCCCGGACGGGCAACCCGCATTCCGCCACGAGTCAGTTCTTCGTCAATCTCGTGAATAATGAGTTCCTGAATCACCGCGACAAATCGCGAGACTGGGGGTATTGCGTTTTCGGGACCGTGATCGAAGGCAAAGACACCATCGATGCCATCAGCAACACGCCCGTACGCATGGATGCCCGGGCCGACAGGACCAAGCCGGCTGCACCGGAAACGCCGGTGGTTATCAAGAAAGCGGCCCGCATTCCCTTCGACGACGTGAAGGAAACGGTTAAGAAAGCCCGCGAACAATCGCAAGCCGACGAAATGAAGCGGCTGGGGAACGCCAAGAATTTCCTGGCGAGCATGGACGTGGACGTGTCCAAGGGCCAGATTCTGCCGTCTGGCTTGTGGATTTATCACGTCAAGGAAGGGACGGGCGAATCGCCGCGAAAGACCCAGAAGGTCCACTGTCATTACACGGGTTGGCTGGCAGACGGTACGAAATTCTCGTCGTCACGAGACAAAGACATCGTCTTCGAGACCTACTTGCCAGCGCTGATCCTGGGCTGGAAACAAACGTTAGAACTGATGAAACCGGGCGGACGGGCATACGTCATCATGCCGCCGGAATTGGGCTATGGCAAGGACGGACACGGCGAGATCATTCCACCGGATTCCACGCTGGTCTTCGAAGTCGAGCTGCTCAAAATCGAAGGCTAATTGCGCCTAAATTAACCGAGCCGCGACCGTGAGGGAGCGGGGTTTGGGCTAATTCCGGCTGGGTTGATTTAGACGCTCTAAATTGGCATCTAGTGAGTGGCGCTTGAATTTGAGGGCCGCCCTGTCCTAGACGACCGAATGGTCAGCGCCACGGGTTGGCGGGCTTGACCCCGCCGCCCGGAAACGGTCGCGCGAGAACGTCGCCACCCGCATGAATGGACCGATTCGCGTCGCCGGCAAGGAACGGAGCGAAACGCGCCGCCGCCGACAACAACGGCGCGAAACGCGCCGCCACTCGTCGGAACAGACTGTCACGCGTTAGGGCGTGAAACCGTATATCAGGTACACTTCGCCCGCATCGGTACGTCCGTCCGGATCCGCAAGGATGGATCCGATCAACACGTCTTCCTTACCATCGCCGTCCACGTCACCGGCGGAGCCGACGCCGAACGACCTGAAGGTCCGCAAATTGGGAAGCGTGCCGCGCGTCACCACGCCGCCGCCCAATTGATCACCCTCGGGGAAAGCGGCGGTTATGCCCTGCTTGCCCACAAATATGACGCCGTTGAATTCCCGACTTCCCAGCCGACTGATATTGAGCGTCGTGTCGCCGTCCGTCGTGTCGTCGGCAGCCAACGCGATGAGATTGTCATTCCCGAAGATGAGGTAAACCTGACCGGCCCCGATCAGCCTGTCGTCATCGTCGATGTCCCCGTCACCGTCGATGTCGTCGGGAAGGTTATCCCCGAAAGGACTATCGGGGTTGGACGCGTCGGCAACGTCGATTCCGGCCGTGTCGAGAGTCCCGTCGTCGTTGCTGTCAAAAGCGGGGGACGATCCGGGTGCGGCGACCAACAGATCGTTCCGACCATCGCCATTGAAGTCGCCGGTCACTGCGATGTTAAACCCGAAGAGGTCGCCGGGATTGCGCCCGATGATCCTGATGGCTCGCGGCAGGCCGTTGGCATCGTCGCTGGTCAACAGGGCATCCAAACCCAAGCCGCCCAACGGAGAAACGAAGTTGTTGGTGGCAAAGACGACGATGATCTCGCCTCGTCCTCCCGCCGCGTTGGGATTACCCAGAATGAGGTCGTCGCGGCCATCGCCGTTAAAATCGACCCCCTCGGCAGTGAAACCGCCGGACACCTCGTCACGCACCAATCGACTGCGGGAGACCACCTCGCCAAAGGCGGTCTCACCGGCCCGACCGTTGAGGCGCAGACCAGCCAACCGTTCCCGATTGTTCGGCGCCAAGGCCAGCTTGGAAAGGATGTAGTCGCCTTCAAGGAATGGATCTCGGCGATATAGGACGTTTACGGTTCCCGCACCGCCGTTGGCCAGGGGTGCCCCGACCACGAAATCCTCCCGGCCATCCAAGTTGAAATCGGGAATGCCTTCGACGATGTCGATCGACTGATTGGCCTCGCCCAGGATTCTGAAGGGCGACGGAAACGACTCAACGATGTCATCACGCCCGCATTGGCTTGAGGCATTCCGAAGGGTCGGCACAATGGTTGGTGCTCCAGGCGTGCCGATGGCGTCGAATGGCGCCGGGAACGGACCAATCTGATAATGGAACGGCAAGGGTGGACGAAGGCCGTCGATCAACTCTGTTTCCGGGTCGTCCCAAGCGATGACGTCGGGCGTGGGCCACATGTTGTTCATGTTGATGATGTACATGACGCCGGGGTTTACGGGAAATGGGGCCGGCGGATTCAAAATCTCAACTTGGTTTGGCGTACGATTGGGAGCACTGATGATCACGAATCCGCCACTGACGGCGATGGACGAGCCGAATTTGTCCGCAGTGGTGAATTCCGCGCCATTTGTGCCGGGCGAATTGCCGATCAATCGCGCTCCGATGGGTTCCAAAGGAAAATTGAATCGATCGAGCGGGTCCGCGTCGGTGTCGGCATCGCTTCCGCCTTGAAAATCCCACAACGGGTAGAACCCGCTGCCCAACCGATCGTTATTGGGAAGTTGAGCGAAGGTCGCGCTGGCTGGGTCCGTATCCGCCAGCCCCATGAACCCGGGGCGAAGGCCTAATACCGTGCTGGCACAACCGCTTAACGCGAAATTCAGACTGGTCAGATGCGAGATTCCTACCGCGCTGGCTGCGTCGAAACATTCACATATGATCCCCGACGTACGCGTGAAGAAGGAGGTAAACGGAGTGCAAAACTGGCCGAGATGCGGCGAGAGTGCCCGTGCAAACCCGCTTTGCGTACCAATGAACGTCTCGAAGCAACTGTTGGTCTGCCCCTGGACACACAGCTCGATGTTGCCCTGCGTCGTCACGCCCCATTCGTCCGTCACAAAAAGTCCGAAACAGTCGGTTGGTTCATCCGGCGGGTCCAAGCTCCCGCCCGGTGGGGGAAATAGCTCCTGATTCACGACCTGAAAATTCTGACCGACAAGGTCCAAGTTGATGACCGGCTGCGCAAATATGGGCGCGTCGGGGTTTCCGCTCAGCGGCGGATTCGAGAGTTTGACGTTACGACTCGACACGAAGACGACGCCACCCCGTTGAAACTGGTCCTCTTTTTCCAACGTGCCCTGGAAAAAAGGCGCGCCCGCCACGAACGCCGACCAGCTATGGCCGCGAGAATGCGTAAACGGGATCCCGAAAGCCATTTCCGGGAGATTGTCGCCATCCTGGTCCGGAATCATCCGAACGGAACTAAGCCCGTCCGATTCAGGTGGCGAGCCGTCGCGGACCAGTGGCGCCGTCAAGGCGATGCCACGCAAACGCTCAACAGCCGTTTCATTCAGATTGAAGGTTTCAGAGCGCCTCTCGCCCCCGTAAATCAAATACGCTTCGCCCAGACCCACGCCGTCCGGATTGAAGAAAAACGGCTTTCCGAAACGGGCGCCGATGATGAACTCGTCGCGACCGTCGCCATCGTAATCCGTCGCGCTGCCCACGAAGGTCCCAGCCGCGTCCTGAAAATTGACGCCCTGATACACCTCACCCGCACGGCGGGAAGTGCGTCCACGACCCATATCACCCATCCATACGGTTCTGGGCGTCAGGGAAACCTTCACCACACCGGGAGCGCGCACAGTCAATCCGTTGGTCAATTCCGGCAAGTTCAGACGCACCAGAATCACGTGGCGACCCGTGACGTCAGAGGTGTCCCATGACGTAGTCGTCACGTTTAGCGGCGAATCGTCCAGCACGGAAATCTCCGGGCCCGTGCCCAAGTCAGTCTCGCCACAAACCGTGCAACTGCGAACGAATACGTCCACCGAGCGGCCGGCAGCCGGTGGAATATTGGTCGTCCATTCGATCGAAATCGATTCACCCTGCGCCACGTCGCGATCCGTGCTCGGCAAAGTGACGGACAATTGGGCGCCATTGGCATCGATGACGTTGATCAGCATCCGGTCGGCCACAGCCACCTCGACGACCTCGTTGACCCCGTCAGAAATCGTACCGCCGATTTCGTAAATCCCGGCAGCCAGGCCCGTCGTGTCAAATTCGAGCGAATTGACCGACGGATCGGTAATGGTGCCGATGGTGGTGGTCGCGTCTTGTCCCTGCAAGGCGCGAAACAAGGTCACCACAAAATCATCCCCTTCGAAAGTCTGGGCGATGAATGTGATATCCACGATGTCGCCGACGAAGGCCGTAACATCGTCAGAAGTAATCTGAATAAACGGCGGCTGAGACGTACCCGCGGCCGGCAACACCAAGACCGTGACGTCGGAATAGGTTGTGATGATGGACGCCGCGCTGCCCGCAACCACAGTCTCGCCGATGGAAAAGCCCGAATCGGTGGCCGACAGACCAACGACATACTCGCCGGGTTCCACGTTGGCGGTGTCCCATTCGAATTCAACGCGATTGCCGCTGCCCTCGGCTAGACGAATGCCCAGCAATTCGCCTCCGGGCAACGTTCCTTCTTCGCTGCGCGGTTGGTCCGAGTCCTGATAAAACAGACGCCAGCGCGCTCGACCTTGCGGATCACCAACATCCACCTCGATAAGCACGTCCGCACCCGCACGAACGATAACGTCTTCGCTGGGCGCGAGAAAGAGCGGTGAGGGCGGACCCTGGATCTCGATGGTCCCACGACTAAAAAACGTTTCGCTGTCGGCACGCAGGCCAAGCTGGTAGAAACCAGGACGAAGTCCCGCCGTATCGAAAATGAATGATCGATTCAGCCCCGCGGGGAGGTTTTCAGCCAAGACAGCCTCGATGTCGATGGGCTGACCGCCGAGATTAGCGGGAGAATCCAACAACCGATAAAAGGCAATAACGGACTGGGCCGTGCTGGAGACGTTGTAAAACACAGTCAATTCGACCGCGTCGGAAAAGGCCGCATTGGCCAGAATGTTGATAATCCCTATCGTGGGTGGAGGGGGGTCGCCGTTGCCTCCGGAACCGGGCTGCCCAGGTTGACCACCATTCAAAAGCGGGCACCCCACCAACGCGGGCAATAGCCAAGCCAACGCGCAACACAGAATCCACGTTTGGTTTGAACGACTTCTGGAAAATGACGTTTTCATGTCGGCAGACTCCTACAGTGCAAGCAGCGCGGAAGCGATCCGAGCTGGCAGATCGCAACGGACGAGCGGGAATTCCATACGCACCGGCAGGTTGCAGATGACCCGTTCGGTCCTGCGTTCGTGCTCCGGGGGCTATCGCCGCCCGGCTCGGGGAGCGAAATCTAACGACATCTCGTCAACCCCCATCAAGCCAAGCACCCGATGATCGTTATGCGCGCCTGCGGTCAGTATATAGGGTGTCCCCAAGGTTCCTGTCAACGTACACAGCCCACGAAAGAGGACGGCTGGCGGGTCGAAAACAAGGACAGCTTGGATCACAGGCCGGTTTCGACAGCCTGTCGAAATCCGCTCGTAGACCAAACAGGTCCGTTTTCGTAAGTCGTACATCAGAAACAAGATGCGCCGACAAAAGTAAGACCCACCGAATCCCGAAAAATCGAGATTCGGCGGGCCTGTCATTTTCAAAAACGGCTAATCGCAGCCCATTGCCGAGCGCTACGGTTGCGTCGCAATGCCCGCACCTTGCCAAACCTGTGTCGACGCTCCGCCACCCAGAATCAACGCTCGGTAACGCGTCAAGTCTACCGGCTCTGGAGCCACACCGTTGCGGTTGGTGTCAAAGTAGAAAACATCCTCGCAACTATTGTGGAAACTCTGGCTCACGATGAATTGTCGCATTCGCGTCAGATCGACGGGTTCCACGGTCCGGTTCTGGTTGATATCGCCCGGGAGGAATCCAATGTCGATTCGGTCCGGTTCAGCATTGCCGGCTCCCAAGTCGCCAAAATTCGCGATCGGGTTGCCGCAGGCGTCTACAACGTTCGCGATGATCGTCGTCCATTGCTGAAGCCTGATAATGCGACTGAGAACGACTTCGTACGTCGTGTCATTGATCTTGTTGACCGCCGTCACCGTCGGAGCAGGTCCCGCACCCGTCTCGGTGACGCTGAAGTCACCAAGCACCGGGTCACCACCACCCGGCGAGAAGACCGCCTCGGTAAACACCATCGTCACCCGGTCGATACCCTGATTCAACAGGCCGCCGCCGCTGCTTTCCCAACGCGGATCGACCAAGCCCGTACAAGGTTGAGTTTCGCCGGCCGCCCCTGTTCCATGAACGAGTCCCGGCGCGATGTCATCAATCGGAGTGCCTGCGCACGTTCCGTCTTGACAGGAATCGTTGTCCGTGCAGCTATCTCCGTCATCGCAAGGAGTTCCATCTTCCAACGGGAAGGCTTCGCATTCGTCGTTCTCATTACACAACCCGACGTGGCACACATCGTCCAGGAAGGCACAATCCTCATCCACGCAAACGGCCGGCGGGAAGTGAAGAACGGCTCCGAAAGGTGACACCGGGAAGGGTTCAAAGGCGCTGTTGGAAACGATCGTGGCTGAGGAACTCTCAATGCCCGGATTGTGGTACGGGAGCAAGAAGTCTCCCGCCGCGTTGAGTGACGCGACATAGGTAAAATCGCCAAGATACTTCAGATTGTGATCCAGGACCGGTGGGCTTGGCGGAACCGTCAAGAAGATCGCCACCACACCGGGACGCCCGCCTTGAACGAAGGGAGTGGCCAAAGGCGCGGGATTGAATCCGAAGAACACGTAGTCAGACCGTGTGGTGTTGATGATCGGATTCTGGTCGTTGTGACATACGGTTCCTTGCGCTCCGGGAAGCGGAATGGCACACTCGGGCAAGGTGACTTGGTAGGCAACCAGATCATTTGGTGAAAAATCGAAGGCGTGGGTGGAAACGGTGAACGTCTCACCAGGAACGAGATCAATGTGGCGCGAGGTGCTTGTCCCAGCGGGCGTAGCTCCGGGAAGATTTTCTCGCATTGTCAGCGTGGGGATAGCTCCCGTTCGCATGCGAATCTCACCGGTCGCCAAGCCGGATAGGCCCGCCGTCGGACGCCCCGCGCGGCCTGTATATGCGATCGTGTAATTCACATCGAAGTAGCTGTTAACGTGATACTGAGGGTTACATCCGCCGGGGCACACACACAGCCCGTCGTTAAAACACGCGCCGCCGGGACAATTCGTGTTGCTTGTGCAGGCCAACCCATTATTGGCGCCGCCGACACATATGCCATTGACGACGGAATCAGGGCAATTCGCATCACTGGCGCAGAGCTGGCCGTCATTCGCCCCCCCTTGGCAAGTGCCGTTGCGGATCAACGCTAACTTCACCTCGCCGGGGCTGGGCAGGCCAAAGTCACGTCCCGCCCGAACGTTGAACTGAGTAAAATTCAAGTCAAACGTCGAGGCGTTTCCAGACAGTGCCACGATCTCGGCTGGAGCCTCCTGAACGATCTCATTCGGATTGCGCTGCCCCACTTGCGTCTCGCAGGTCGCGTTTGAAATGAGAATGGAATGACTGAACGTGCCCAGACTGCCCGTACCCGTCAGGTTCATGAACAACTGAGAATTAAACGTCTCGATTTGCCCACCCGGGAAGAAGCACTCCGGATCCTCCGCCAAACAAGGCGTTCGAACGATGTTTGTGAACTGGCGGTGGGCCAAGCGTACACGAATGGTCGTGTTCGGCGGCAAACCGTCCAGAATCAAGTGAAAATCTTCCGGGCTGATATATCCCGTGCTGCACGCGGGCGGCAGGTTTACCGTGCCCGAACCGTTGTCCGGAAGAATACACACGTCCGCGCGGGCCGCCATCGTCACCGACATCGTGACGCCGACGGCAACAAGTGAAATCCGCCTAACCGTCGTTACACCTTTGCCCATCGTCGCCTCCCCCCATCTGTTGGTCATTGGATTCATGATTGTCTTTCTTTCTTCTTTTCCTCAACTCATCGTATCAGCCGACGGAAAACCCGATCGGGTTCGCATTCCGACAACATCTACGACTTGCCAAACATTAGTCATCGTCACAGGGCATCGGCGTCGAGCCCGCTGAATCGTCGGCGACTTCCCCACACGGATCCCCTGTACCCCTTCTCCAGTCAAACCTCAGTAAAAACGAATGGTCCAGACACCAGACCGATACACAAGCGTTTGGCCATCCAAAAACACTCCCGTCCTGCGAAGGTTAGCGCCACGTTACAGAACCCCGGTCTCGGTTTCCCGAAGATTCGCTTTGAATTCATCCAATCGCGGCGACCACTTACGGACGGGACAGACACCCCCTTGATCAAACCCATCGTGCGACGAGAGCATTATACCAGTTGCCCAGCGATCGTCCAGATGGACGATGGCTAACCATCTCCTCCAAAAGAACAAGCCGGACAAGATCATCGTATTGAACCCCGCCTCGCACGGATAACTCTCGCTGGACCACCCCGGCGAACTTATCCATCACACAAGTATCCACGAAGACCCAACGCAAATCAAGACCGCAACCGGCCCAATTCCCATCAACACGACCGTTCGATCACCGGCTTCGTAGCTACTCCAATCATTGTCACATAGCGCCCGCCCGGTCAAAAAAGGCCTATAATGACCCGAATCCCCGCTCTCGTGCTCGTTTTGACGTTCTTGAAATGCCAATCAACACCTGGCCCAGACGGGGGCGTGGTTCCGGAAACCGGAAATCGCCTTCGCCACGCATTATCAATTGAAAGATTTGAAGCGGACGGATGAGCCGAGTTAAGCCCGTTGTCAACAGTCTCTGTCTCACTCGGTCCACGATATGTTTGGAACCACTGTTCCATCGAAGCCTGTATTCCAATACCAACATCACGTCCGGAAGGTCCGATAAGCGAAGCCGCCGAACCCAACAGGCAATGGCACCTACCATCGAATCATGGCAAAAAGCCAGCGCGAGCATTTGCCTGGAACATCTGCCCCAAACGCCTGTCGCGAGAACCTGCTCTGCGAATGTGACAAATGGAATTGGATGAAAGAAAGAACGGGTGGGGTGTCCCGGCCCACCGCAGTGGGCCGTGTGGTCGCGACACGTTACCGCCTTTTTTCCGGGCGTCCCACCCGTATGAGGTGACTTCTGCGAACACCGCCGACCGGACCCACGTCCACTTTCGGTCGCCTATCCGTTAACAGCGAATCCCATCGGACGAAATCGCCTATGGGACCGCCAGGAATCGAGTGACTAAAACGGGTTTCTCTGTTCAGTCGAATCGACCGCGTAGCGATCGTACTAATTCCAACCCAGAACGCCGATGAACCGCCGCAACACGGCATGTTCCTCGTCGGTGCCCTGAATCGAAACCGCATCTTCGTCGGCCCGTGAAACAATTACCTTGACGGTATTGGGCGCCAACATCTCGTACAGAAGATCGGCCCGATCTTCTGTCAGTTCATAATGGCGGCTTTCGCGGTCGCCTTCCTGCATGCCCTCAAACACGTGGTCGCGATCGATCCAACCCAGCAGTTGCAGACCCGCGTTGATAGCCTCGTGCTCTTCTTCGTTCGCGAGCACCGCGAAGCCTCGGTCGCGGATTCGCGAGACGATCGGCCTGACGTTTGAGGGGGCCAACAGTTCGTAGAGTTGGTCGGCATGGGCATCGCTGACCGCATAAACGAATCGCGTGTTCTCCGAAGTCGACGCGGTGGCCCGCCGTTGTCCAGACTCGCCGCGAGCCTTCTCGCGTGCCATTTCCCTGGCAGCCCGGGCTTCCTGTTGCACCTGCTCGCGAATCTCTCTCTGCTGATCGCGAACCTCTCGCTGCCTGTCGCGATCTATGTCCCGATCCCGATCTTTATCGCGATCTTTGGCCCGAGCTTTGTCGCGAGCCTTTTGTTCTTGCTTACTGGCCTTTTCAAGAGCGGCCTTCATCTTCCCCTCCGCCTCTTTGCGATCGCCGACGCTGGGCGCAAAAGCACGATCACGGTTCGACCAGCTCAACAAGTTTAGGAATTCGGCGATGACGCGGTGCTCGCGTTCGGTGGCTTGAATCGATACGGCGCCCTTACCAGCCCGTGATACGATGACCTTGACGGTGTTAGGCGCCAGCATCTCGTACATCAGACTCGCCCGTTCCTCGCCTAATTCATAGGCCGACGCGATTCGCTCGCCCTCGGCCATACGCTCGAAGACCTCGTCTCGATCGACCCAGCCCAGCAATTGCAATGCCGCGTCGAGAACCCGAAGTTCGTCACCGCTGCCACTGACCGAAATATGTCGACCCTCTCGGGAAACGATCACCCGCACGTCGTTGGGAGCGAGTAACTGGAATAGGCGATTGGCGTGTTCATCGGTCAAGTCATATCCAACGTCGGCCCGCCCGCCCTCCTCAGCCTGTGGCGCAAACAAGCCCGTCCAAGCTTCCGCAGGTTCCGAGTATCTTTGCTTCAACTCTTCCGCGCGTTTTCGCCAGTCCTGCGCGAACTCCTCTTGATGTTCTTTCCACTCCTGCAATTCTTCGTGCCAGCGCTCTTTCCATTCGGATTGACGCTCACGCCAATCTTCCATCATCTGTTGTTGCCGCTCCTGCCAGCCCTCGTAACGTTCATGCCATTGTTCTTTCCACTCCGCCAGGGCTTCCTGATATTCTTCCATTCCCTCTTCCGAATAGGCAAACGCGCGGGGAACCGCGGGAACTGCTGGAACAGGCGGAACACGCGGCACCGCACCCATCAGGGGCGGAGCAGGCATCGATGGAGCCATGGGTGCAAACACCGCGTCGGGGGCAAACGGCGCATCGGGTGCAAACGGCGCGTCGGGGGCAAACAGCGCCCCGGGAACATTCTGACCCCGGCCACCACGGAACATCCGCCCGCTTCGCCCGTCTTGTCGTTGTCGTGCACCAGCCAACGCGCCCGTCAATTCGTGCAGCTCCCGCTGTAATTCAGCCAGCCGGTGTTCCAGCCTCGCCAAGCGCTCACGCAGCTCATTCTCATCCACGTCGTCACCGGCCAATCGGACGACGATTCTTTCGTCCGCCGCGACGGCGGCACGATGTGCATGGACGTCGGCCTTGGGCGACTTTTTGGATTCGTGCTCATCGCAAGCGGCGGTCTTATCTTGAACAAAAAGCGCCGCGCAACACGCAGCCAGCAGAACGCCGCTGTACTCCCATCGACTCTTCGACCCTCTTCTCATCATGATCAAACTCCTCAGTTAATCTGAATCCGTGTTTGACAAACGACCACGCCGCCCGATACCGCATCTACCGTCCGGCACGATTCTGTTGGACCGCCGGACATTGGCGCCGCCCCGTCTACAGCTAACCTACTACAAATGTCGGAGGTAGTCAACCGATTGTATTGTCGGAAATCGTCAACCGGTCCTTAACGCCCGTATTCGGCGGGATTTGCAGGCAGCGTAGCCAACACCATCCACGACACCATTCACAACATCGTTCTTACCAACATGGACACGCGGCGGTTGCGGATTTCCAAGCCATTCGGTTTCGAATTCCCAGGTCATACGGTTGTGGATTTCCAGGCCTTTCGGCTTCGGACGAGCCTCCGCTGAATCGATTTTGACAGATGTGACGGCGCGGCATTGCCTGACGAAACCGTTTGGTTAGACTACGCTACTACGAAGCGCAGCAAATAATGGTGAACACCGTCATTCCGGCGCAAGCCGGAATCCAGCGGGCATGGCCCGTTGCTGGGTGTTCTATGGTTCATGCTCCGAGTAGCAACTTGCCGCGGCGGGCCAAGTGTCGGGCCAATCGAGGCATCGCGGGCGATTAGCTCAGTTGGCTAGAGCGCACGGATCACACCCGTGAGGTCACAGGTTCAAGTCCTGTATCGCCCATCCCCGAGCCCGACGGCACGGTTTGACTGATGGGAAATCTGATTCCGCCAGGGGCGACGGCGCGGACTCGGCGGTGGAAGGTTTTGGGGCAGGCCTCGGCGGATCGTCGATCACCCGAAAGATGCGCAGCCGCTGGCCGCCGATCCTTTCCTGCATGACGGTGCTGTCATAGGCAAGCTCCAGTCCGTCGGCCTCGATCCAATCCGTAGCTTCGCCGCTGACGAAAACGAAAGTCGCCCCCAGTTCCTTGAGCGCCTGCGCTTTGGACGGCGCCCGCAGGGATGCCCGCTCCCACTGTAACGGGCTGATGACCCGATGTTCCAATCGATCGCCCGCCAATGCGAAATTGCGCGTGTGCGAATTGACATTCACGATCGCACTGCCCGGCGGCAATGAATCAATCACCGCGGGCGTCTCGTAAAAGGCCATCCGCGACCATACCCCGTCGCGAATCCTGCCCGCGAAATCCTTGGCCGGCATCAGCACCGCGACGACACCGGTCACTGCCAGTGATGCAGTCAAGACAGCCAACGACCATCGTGGTCGCTGTCTCAGCATTCCCGAAAATGGAGCCACGGCGCAAATCGCAGCCAATACGATCAACGGCAGGACAAAACGGAGCGTCTGATGAAAGCACGTGCCGAACAGCACAATCCCCATCATCACCATGATCAGCGCGATCGTCTGGTGGCCACGACGGATCGACCACGCGCCCCGGCGGCAGATCATCACCATGCCACCCACCAGACCCGCGGGCACGAACGCCGCAAACGCCGCACCCAGACCGTCCCCCACGCCATAGTTGTAACCAGTGGCCCTGAACTCCGTCCACGGATAGGTCAGCCATCGGCCAATGATTTGGGAAATCGTCCGTTCCGGGAAAAACTCGTCGACCTTCGCACCGGCAAACAGGGTCCAATCCCCAATTGTCAACGCCAGCGGATAAATCGGATTGCCCGTTCGAACGGTATTGCGAATGAACCAGTATCCACTGCACAACAAGACTGCGACGGTGAAAGTCAATCCCAATTGAAAGGCCATCCTCGCCGACGGTCTTCCCGCTCGCCGTCCGATCCACGGCAGAATCACAGCGACCACGCCGAGCATCCCGCCCAAGGCCAGGTAGGTCAGCTTGCTTCCCAACGCAATGCCGCAGGCCAAGCCGGCGAGAAACACCAGCAGCGGACGTTCCCCGTCACGACGACATCGCGAAGCATGGAACAACGCCGACAACGACGCCAACCACGCCACCGCCGCGAATAAATCGATGTACGACGAAAAAGTCTGGTACAAAACCATCGGGATGCTGGTGACGAGACAGACCGCCACGATTCGATCTCGATGGCCAAGGCCCAATACTCGTCCCAGCGAGAACACACACAAGACCAGGAGCACGACCTGCGGCACCATGACCACGCTGGTCAACCGTTGCCATCCACCCGCCAGCAACAGATAGGATAGAATCGTCCCGTTGTTCGGATAGTTATAGACCAGCCCCGACGGAACGATGTCCATCATGCCGCTCTGAACCCAATGCACCGCCAGCGGAAGATGATAATGCACCCCGTCCCAACCCGTCGGAAAACGCGTCGACGCGTCCATCAAGAAAACGGCGTAGGTGCAAACGAGAACAGCCAACGGAATAGCCAACCACGCTCGCCGCCGACGAACGCGCAATGGCCAGGCCGCTGAACCATGACCGACCCCGTGCCCGACTCCGCGTTCATCGTTCAGACCGATCGAACGTCTCGCCAGACGTTGCAATGCCAGCAACAGCCCCGCCGACACAAGGGGATACGCCGCCGCGATCACGACCGGCTGGACACAACGCACGCCGCTCGCGAGTGCGATCATCGCGACCACATGGACAGCCACGATCAACGCCCCCATGACCACAACGTACGCAAACAACCATCGACTGCTCCGATCGACGACACCGCATCGTCGCCACTGCGAATGGGCAATGACCCCGCTCGCCGCTCCCGTCAAAACAATTCCCAACAGTGCCAATTGTGTCCACAGAGTTGATTGCATGGTTTGAAAGAGGCCGTTCGATCGATGACGAATCGTCAATACTCGCACAACAATCTCAGATTCGCGGGCGCCTGCTTGTGCCGGTCTGTCAGCAAGGAGATACGCACGCAAACAAGCTCGCGAGCGCAAAGCTGCATCCTGACAGAGCCGCGACCGTGAGGGAGCGGAAATCATGCCCGGTGTTCGATCCCGTCCGCATCCCATCCGAGCCGCGAGCGCGAGCGAGGCCGACTTCCGGCTCATTCCAATGGCCGCTCGTGCATAACGTCAGGCGCGAAGCCGAATCCCCTATGCCACCGCCATCACCGGCAACGATCGAATCGAACCCCTCGCCTGCAACGGCTCGCTCACGTCGACCTTGGAGACGTCATGCGTCAGCAACACCCGATTCCCCAACACCGGGTCAGTCAATTCGATGTTCCAAAAATCCTCCTTCTTCGCGTCCACCCATTCGCCATGGACGAAACCCCGCCGGCCTAGCTTCAGCCGCAACAGAATATAGCTGGCCGCCTGCACCGCATCGAGGAAATGACGCACGTTCCGCACGCGTCGCAAATGACGCAGCACCACCCTGGGCCGGCGGTAAAACGCACGATGAGCCAGCGCGTAGGCATCGGCGATCTCCCGGTCCGTGACGCTTGGCAACCGCAGAATCGAATCGCTCAGCTCGTACTCGTTCCAATCTTCCGTCCGCAGATACCCCTTTTCCCTGGCCCACGCGAACATCTGCGTGCCGGGATAGGGCGTCGTGATGTTGAAAATAGCGATGTCCGGCTCCAGTTGCAGCGCATAATCAATCGTTCGCCGCATGCTCGCCGTCGTTTCACCGGGATTGCCCAGCATGAACGCCGCCCGAACCTCCAACCCCGCCTGTTGCGCCGCCTTAACCGCCCAACGCGTCTTCTCCTTATCGATCGGTTTGCGAATCGTACGCAGAATCTCGTCGTCACCGCTCTCGATCCCGAATAGTACCTGATGGCACCCGCCTTCCTTCATCGCCCGGGCCATGGCTTCGCTGAAACAATCCGTCCGCACAAACGCCGACCAGCTCACCCCCAGCCTGCGCTCCTTCATCAGCGTGCAAAAACGCATGACGTTGCGTTTCATCACCGTAAACGTGTCGTCATAAAACTGAATCTCGCGGATCCCGTACCGCTCCCGCAAATGGGCGATCTCCGCCACCACCAGATCAGCCGACCGCGTACGCAACGGCGTCTCCGCGCTGTTGCAGAACGTGCATTGGCCCGGGCATCCCCGCGTCATCAGCATGTTGATCGCCGGCAAACGGCGATACGCCCCCAACGCGGGATAGTATTTTTCCATGGGCACCATGTGATATGCCGGCATGGGAAGTGAATCCAGATCAGAAATCACCGCCGCCGGCGGATTGTGCACTGCCCGACTACCAGCGCGATAACTCAAACCCCGAATCTGGCGAATATCACCACCAGCCGCCAACGCCGCGAACGTCTGCTCGCCGTCACCACGCACCACGAAATCGAAGGCCTCGTTCTTCAAACATTCCGTGGGCATCGCTTCCGCATGAACCCCGCCAGCCACGACCTTGCAATCAGGATGCACTTCCTTGATCGTCCGCGCCGCCCGATTGGCAGCGATCGCCGTCGCCGTCATCATACTGACACCCGCCAGGCGAGGCCGAATCGCACCAATCGCCTCGCGAAATTGTGCCACGCTCCACTGCTCGACATGCAGATCGATCACCCGCACCGAAAAGCCTTCGCGCTCGGCATAGGCAGCCACACTCAAAAGCCCCAGCGGCGGCATCGCCCCCTTGATGCCATGCCAAATATTGTGATCCTTGCTGACCCACGGCGGATTCACGAGAAGTATGTCACAAGCCCCGCTGCCCATCAGACCTTCTCCGTCAGGCAACGATCAGCCGTCAAGACCGCCACCGTCCGCCGGAGCTGCTGATTCGTCATCTCCGCATACATGGGAAGCGACAGGCACCTTTTCGCCCACTCTTCCGCCACCGGAAAATCGCCTTCTCGATAGCCCGACCACCGATAGGCCTGCAAGAGATGCACGGGAATGGGATAGTGGATTCCGCCGGCCACCCCATTCATCCGCATCCATTCCAGACGATCATCCCGATCGTCACAGCGAACTACATACAGGTGATGGACGGATCCCGAATCAGCACGGCGAACCGTCAGGTCAATGTTGTCGAATTCACGCAACAATCGATCGTACTCCGCCGCCAACCGTCGCCGAGCCGCGTTCCAACCAGGCAAACGGCGCAACTTAACCCGTAGGATGGCCGCCTGAATGCTGTCCAGACGACTGTTCAATCCCATTTGTTCGTGATGATACTTCTGACGCGATCCCCAGTTACGCAAGAGTCGAAGCTGTTCCGCCAACCCACCATCCGAAGTCGTCACCGCACCCCCGTCACCGCAAGCCCCCAGATTCTTGCTGGGATAAAAGCTGAAACAGCCCGCATCGCCCAACGAGCCGGCCATCTGACCGCGATAGGTAGCCCCATGAGCTTGCGCTGCGTCTTCGATGACCCACAAGTCATGTTCACTCGCAAGATCCCGAATCGCACCCATATCCGCACACTGCCCGTACAAGTGCACCGGCACGATGGCCCGAGTACGCGGCGTTATCACCGCCGCCACCCGATCCGGATCAATCAACCCGCTATCTGGACACACGTCTGCCAACACCGGACGCGCCCCCGCCAGCGATACGCCCAATGCCGTCGCCACAAACGTCATCGCCGGAACGATCACTTCATCACCCTCGCCGATCCCCAGCCCTCGACAAACCAGATGCAACGCATCCGTCCCGCTTCCCACCCCTACGCAATGTTCCACCCCGCAAAAATCAGCGAACTCCCTCTCGAAGGCCGAAACCGCGTCCCCCAAAATGAAATCACATCGCCCCAGACACTCCCCGACCACCGCCTCCAGTTCATCACGGATTTCCGCGTGCTGGGCCTGCAAATCCACGAACGGCACCGGAAACCGTTTCGCCTCCATGGACGTCGCCGCCAAGTCGCAGCCCCCCATCCCATCAGTCGTCATCGTTTCAAGTACGTGCATGAACAGCTCCCGCCGCTTCCGTCACACGGTCGAAGAACAGACGATCGGACAATCTTCCCTGTGCCGCCTGCCGCAATCGATCTTCCCGAACGTCCACCGACCGCCCATCGTGCGACAACGACCGATCCGCCGCCGCCAGGGAACGCACCACTGCCAGCGCAGCCTTGGCGTTATTCAGCGGCGTGCAACCCGTGCGAATGCATTCAACAAAATGGGCACACTCCGCCAGCAGCGGTTCACCCGCCGATACCCGCGGCACCAGAACGTCCCCGTCCCGGATCGTCGCCTGAAACGAGCCATACGAATCCGAATAGCGCTTGTGCTCGTCCACGTCGATCGACTTGTTGTAAATGCGAACCGGCTCCACCGGATCCATGTCATTCCAAACCGCCATCTTCCGCTCACCCACCACCGTGATCTCCCGCACCTTCCGCGGATTCAACCAACTCGCGTAGGCGATGGCCGACACGCCTTCCGGATAGGTGAAATGGGCCGTCACCACGTCATCAACGCCCGGGCTGACGAATCGCCGTCCCGTCGCGCTCACCCGCTCCGGAGACTGCCCCAACCAGTAATCGAAAATGCTCAAATCATGGGCGGCCAGGTCCCAAAGCGCGTTGACGTCCTGCCGCACAGGCCCCAGGTTCGTCCGCGTGGCATGCAAATAGAAAATACGCCCCAGTTCTCCCGCCCGGATGGCCTGCCCGACGCGTTGAATTCCCGCGTTGAACAGGAACACGTGCCCCACAGCCAGGATACGATGCTGGATCCGGGCCACCGAGATCATCTCTTCACATTGCGCCACCGTGCGGCACAACGGCTTTTCCACCAGCACGTGCTTGCCCGCGTGCAGCGCCCGCTTCGTCATCTCAAAATGATTCTCCACCGGCGTGACGATGACGATGGCGTCCGCCTCGACGTCCTCGATCACGCGATCCACACACGTGGTCGTCGCGATGTCGGGTATGTTCTGCTGCACCTTCGCCAACCGCTCCGCGTCAAGGTCACACACCCAATGGACCCGCACCCCCGGTATCTGAGTGAACGCCCGCACGACGTTCGGACCCCACCGCCCGACTCCAATGCAATTCACCGTTATAGGCTTCAACGTCATGGGTTTCACCGTTCCGGATTTCACCGCTATAGGTTTCACCGCTATCGATTTCACCGCTATCGGTTTCACCGCCCGGATGCCCCATCCATCGCGCAGCGATGGGTGGGGTCTCGATCGCTCGATCGCCCGGGTGGCCCACCTCCTTTGGAGGTGGGGGAGTCGATGACTACCCGCCCGGATGCTCCATCGCCTCTTTCAGAGCCGCGACCGTCAGGGAGCGGTATGCGGACAAGCGGTGCAATCGCCGGATGCCCCATCCATCGCGCAGCGATGGGTGGGGTCTCGATCGCCTGCGCTCCTCAGCGCCGCAGTCCCATCCCCAATAGAAAAACGGGACTCAAAATGCTCCACCAACCCACAATCGGCGTCATCTTCGTGTACCCCTCGCGCCGCGAAGGATAAATCTTCGTGCATGGAACTTCCCTGTGTGCATACCCCAGTTTCAAAACTTTCCACAACAGGTACACCTCCAGCCCATACCCATCCAGCCAACGTTGGCTCAAGTCGATGCGCGGGTCATTCAATAATGACAATCGAAACGCCCGAAACCCGTTCGTACTCTCCGTCAGCCGCTTGCCCACGAACCGACTCAATAGCCAAGGGTGAAACCGCGTAGCCCACCGCCGGTACAGCGGCATGTCACCGCCCCAGCGACCCCCTGACATATGACGCGATCCCATCACCAGGTCCGCCCCCTCGTCACTGATGGGATCCAGCAGCCGGCCTATCTCCGATGGATCGTCCTTGTCGTTGCCCGCGATGAACACCGCGACGTCGAATCCACGCTCCCGCCCACACCGGATCCCTTCGCGAAGCGCCGCCCCAACGCCCATCACCCGGCCCAGCGACAAGACTTCGGCACCTTCCGAACGAGCCTCAGCCGCCGTTGCATCCGTCGAACCGTCATCGATCACCAGAAGCGTGTCCACGATCCCGCGATCGACACGCCGGACCACTCGGCCAATCTTGCCGGACTCGTTGTAGGCCGGCACCAACGCCAGGATGTGATTCCCCTTGTACATCCCCAGACGATCTCCACTCCTGTGCGACCGAATCTGTCACCATGCGAGAGACCGAAGTAGCGCCTAGAACGCCTGACAATTTCAGAGCCGCGACCCTGGACGCGACCAAGGCGGGAGCGTCCAGTATGGCAAACGGACGACGCAGTCCATGGCACCCGAACCGCGCCACTACCTCCAGAAACCACCTATTCAGGGAGCGGTCTTCCGTTCCGCCACTTTACGAGCCGCGATCGCAAAGCGAGCGGTCTACCTTTCCATTCGAACGACAGGTCGGCCTCTGCGTTAGGCGCTCTTAATTTTTTCCCAGCGTTGAAATTATCGGATTCTACGTCAAGCCACTTTCGATCCCCGCAGTACACCGGCCAGACTTGATGACCACCCCGCCGCCTCCGTCATTCCGGCGACCGCCGGAATCCAGTCCGTCATCCGTGTTTCACCCGCCCGTTCACGAGCCGCGAGCGCAAAGCGAGCGGTCTTCGACGCATCGTGACCCCCCGACCGCCTCCATCCGTCATTCCGGCGAACGCCGGAATCCAGAACCCCATCCCTCGCCAATGTGCCAAGCAGAATCATGTCACCTTCGAACGTCACAAAACGGTTATCGGGCCTGCCGCAATCGAGACTGACCCGACCCGCCTGATTTCATCACCGTCAGCTTCATATTTCGTTTGACATGACCCGCAGCAAAACGAGTTCGCAAGTCTTGTCAGTTTGCGACCACACTCGCACGCCCAACCCACCTGCCGCGCCGGATTCCCCACGACCAGTCCATGATTCAGAACGTCTCTCGTAACCACCGCTCCCGCACCGACGACGGCGAAATCACCGATCGACAGGCCGCAAAGTATGACTGCACCCGCCCCGATCGATGCTCCCCTTCCAACGTTGGTTCGCTCGAACCAATGGGCTTCATTCTGGTAACGGTCCGCCATCGCGGGGTTGCGCGGACTCCGCGGATTTCGATCATTAGTGAAAACGACGCCCGGTCCGATAAACACGTCATCCATGATCGAAACGCCGCGCCAAATGAGCGCGCCGTTCTTGATGGTGACGCGGTTACCAACGCTGGCGCCTTCCTCGATGAAACTGTGACCCCCGATATTGCACTGGGAACCAATTTTCGCGCCATGCATGACATGGGCGAACGCCCACACCCGACAGCCGGGACCAATCAGCTCCGTTTCGCACAGGGCCTGTGGATGAACATAGGTGCCGTTCGCTTTGGACATTGAAACAGCCTATCCACGTACAATCGCCTGCCACGAATCGCTGCGCGAATCGCTGCGCGAAACGCCGCGTGATCAGCGATGTGCCGGACCTTTCGTTCGGCCTAGCCTGCACTTACACTAGGGCGATGATTCCGCTAACCGCCTTGCCCCCTGCGAATCCGTATCTCACGCCCGACATTCCAGGTATCGGCGGAACGATTAAGTCCACGCCGGAAGATTTTCTCGTCGAAGAAACTCCGCTTTATCAGCCATGCGGCGCGGGTACGCACACTTACCTGGTCGTTGAAAAACGTGGAATGACCACACGTGACGTAGCCCGAAAAATCGCCGACGCACTCGGTAAACCAGCCCGCGACGTGGGATTCGCCGGTCTGAAAGACGCCCAGGCTGTGACGCGCCAGCTTTTCAGTATTGAGCACGTCGATCCTGGCAAGGTGAAAGACCTATCCATTCCGGGATTGCGGGTCATCAGCGTCGATCAGCACACCAACAAGCTGAAAATCGGGCATCTCGCAGGTAATCGGTTTGAAATCCGCATTCGAGACGCTCGCAGTGATTTATTGGATTGCGCGCAGAAATGTCTGGACGTACTCGATCGCCGCGGGCTTCCCAATTATTTTGGTGAACAAAGGTTCGGCGCACGCGGTGACAACGCCATCGTCGGCCGACACGCTTTTTCGGGTGAATATGGCGAGGCCCTGGCTCACATACTCGGGCGACCGGGACCGGCGGACAGCAAACGGGTTGCAGAGGCTCGCCGGTGTTACGACGTGGGTGATTTCAGTCAAGCCGCAAAAACTTGGCCCGGATCCCACCATCTTCCGCGGCGTGTTTGCAAATCGCTGGCTCGGTCCAACGGAAACCACAAGACCGCGTGGCGGGCCATCGATCGGCGCATGCAGTCGTTCTATCTTTCCGCTTTTCAAAGCGAGCTTTTTAATCGCGTGCTGACCGACCGCATTCAAACCATCGACCGCCTGGAAAACGGAGACTTCGCCTGGAAACATGCCAACGGCGCCTGCTTTCATGTCGCCGATGCCGCCACCGAACAACCGCGATGCGAGGCTATGGAGATTTCGCCAACCGGGCCACTTTTCGGCACGCGAATGACCTGGCCTTCGGGGTTGCCCGAGCGACGAGAGCTTGACGTGTTATCGAGCGTCGGACTGACTCCCGACTCCATGCGTGAATCAGTCGGCGAATCGCTGACCGGCGGTCGACGTCCACTGCGCGTGCCCATTGAATCACCGACCCTGGATCTCGGTCGGGACGAACGGGGATCGTACGTGCTGTTGAAATTCGGCCTGCCGCCGGGCAGTTACGCGACCTGCGTGGTTCGTGAAATCTGCAAGACAGACGATGAATCGATCACGTCAGCGAATATAGGGTGATGGAGCAGGCGGCGACCAACAACGCCAATCCCACCCAAGCCAACTTCTGCCGCATGCCAAGACCGACAAAAGCAAAAACCTCATCCAGACGATCCAGAATTCCAGCCAACATGGTCGTCGTGGACCACAACGCTGCCTGCCCACGCGCTAGCATGATGCGCCATCGATTCGATGGGCCGGCGTTGACCATGGTCGGCGGATCGGGTGGCCCATGTCCTTTGGACGTGGGGGAGCCGATGATGGTCTCCGTCGGACGATCAGGCTTGCCCTCGGCGCCGGACACATTCTCGTTTGCGGACTGTGGCAGAACGCCTGATTGGGCTGGCGGAGGACCGCTCCCTGACGGTCGCGGCTCTGACGGAAGCGTTTGCTGATTGGTACTGTCAATGTGCCCTAAACTGTGTTGGCGTGAATCCGCGTCGAGTGCTGGGTCGGACCGGAACTCGTCGGGAAACGGTTCAGGCTGATCCTCTTCGTCCGACGAACTCTGGATTCCGGCGTTCGCCGGAATGATGTAGGCAGGGGCATCATCTGCCTGCGAATAATTCATTGCCGGCGGATGATTCGCCGGCGGCGGATGATTCGCCGGCGGATGATTCGCTGGCGGCGGTTGATTTTCTGCCTGCGGGCGATTTTCTACCTGCGGATGATGATCGGATGGTTCATCGCGGGATTCGTGATTGATTGACTCCGCGGAGCCGGGTGGCCCATCTCCTTGGGAGGTGGGGGAGCCGATGATTGGGGCCGCCGGTTCGTCATCCTCATGGGCGGGTTTGACCCCGCGCAGCAACTCCGCCACTCGATCGAG
Source organism: uncultured Phycisphaeraceae bacterium (assembly GCA_964424105.1). Classification (GTDB taxonomy): domain Bacteria; phylum Planctomycetota; class Phycisphaerae; order UBA1845; family UBA1845; genus CAYRHJ01. The sequence goes on from CAYRHJ010000005.1 coordinate 59,730, forward strand.
TTGGGAATCCACCTCGTTTTCGCCTCGATCTGCGTGCGAAAGCGCCCTTTCGGATCGGTCCGCAGCCCCTTGGCCCGCGGTTCCGACCTGGTGTTCGATCTGCTTTCCCAAGTCGGCAGCCTCAGCCAAGATTCGATTGATCTCCGCCTCGCTGCTGGGAGCGTCGTCCGTTCCGTGCAGGTGATCTGGTGGTTCGGATTCGTTGTCTGGCATTCTTGGTTACCCCGTGCTGGCCGCCTGTATCATCGGTGCACCGCAATCGAAACTCCAACCAAGCCGCGTCGAGTAAAACCGGCGGGTGAAACCCGCACTACGGACTCGCCAACGGGCGGCCCTGTCTGCCGACAGGCGGGCATGATGGGCGTTCTGGATTCCGGCTTTCGCCGGAATGACGGAATGGGCCACGGTGAAAGAAGGCGTCAGCGTGGCGTCGTCGGCCAACGCCGGCGGGTGAAACCGGCGGCTGAAACCCCCTACCAACCAACCAAGCCGTGCCGGGTCCACCCACGGCGGGGGTGTAGCCGCTTGTGCCGCGTTCGGTGACGGGCATAATAATTTCATGTCGGCCCCACGCGTGTTTCACCAGCCCCTTTTACCGGGATTGGCAGCATTATCCGAAAACGAATCCCACCATCTGGCCAACGTCTTGCGAATGCGTCCCGGCCAAACCGTCACGCTGTTCGACGGCGCCGGCGGGGAGGCGAAGGCGACGTTCATCGACGCCGTTCGCAAGACGGTCAACGTGCGGATCGACACGGTCGAACATCGCCCGTTTTCGCCGACCATACGACTGACGCTGGCGGTGGCTTGGCCACGCGTACAGCGTCAAACTTTCATGATCGAGAAAACCACCGAACTGGGTGTATGGTCCATCTGGCCCACGATTTTCGAGCGCAGCGTGGTGAAACCGCGGGCGAGTCATACGACGCGGTGGCTACGAACAGCCGTCGAAGCGTGCAAGCAGTGCGAACGAACATCGCTGCCGCAAATCAATCCGCCCATGACGTTTAACGATACATTGGAGCACGCATCGGAATTCGATCAGGTGGTGATGGCCAGCCCGGATGATGACGCTATTTCGATCATCGACTTGCTGACGCCGATGCTGGAAAAGCGCCGCGACGTGACCGCCGCACCCACGATGTTGGTTTGGATTGGCCCTGAAGGCGGACTATCGCCGGTGGAAATGCAAGCGGCGGTTCAAGCCGGCGCCCGCCCCGCACGTCTGAACAGGAACATCTTGCGAATTGAAACCGCCGCCATCGCCGTGGCCGCCGTCATTGGTTCGTTCCGGCCTTGAATGATCCGCATCGCGCGAACATTTGATGTATGGGCACCGTGTTAATTCTTCAACCGCCGCCCCAGCCATATGGAATTGAGCACCACGATCGTCGACGAAAGCATCATGGCCGCGGCGCCGGTGGCAGGATGAACGTAACCGGCGGCGGCCAGGGGAATCGCCACCGCGTTGTAGGCGAATGCCCAGAATAGGTTTTGCTTCATCACCCGCACGCTCCGGCGGGCGATGTCCACCGCGTCGGCGACAAGCCCCAACTCTTCGCCGAGCAGGGAAATGTCCGCGGCTTCGTTGGCGACATCCGTGCCGCTTGCAAATGCGATGCCGACGTGGGCAGCCTTCAAAGCCGGGGCGTGGTTGATGCCGTCACCGACGAAAACCGGCGTACGCCCGCGATCGATTTCATCGCGAATGACCTTGACCTTGCCGGCTGGCAGTAGCCCGGAAAACACGTCCCGAATCGCGACAACTTCGGCCACCGCCTTCGCCCGGATTTCATGATCGCCGGTTACCATCGCGCAACGAACGCCCATTCGTTCCAAACGCTCGACGGTGTCACGTGCACCCGGTCGAACTTGATCCGAAAGGGCTATCAATCCACACACCTTTCCATCAGCGGCCATCACAACGACGGACGCTCCGCTTCCCGCCATTGCGTCAAGCTGCTCCTGTAGCGGAGCCACGTTCACCCCGCGGCTCGCGGCAAACGCGACGCTTCCGATCATCGATGATTTCTGATCATGCTCGGCTGTGACTCCCATCCCCGGAACACTTTCAAACGAATCGGGGGCGGCCAATGACAATCCGCGACGTTGTGCTTCTTTCACGATGGCCCGTGCGAAGGGATGTTGCGAGAACTGTTCGAGACTCGCGGCCAACTGGAGCACGTCATCACGATCAGCGGTTTTGCCCCCGGTTGATACCGCGACAACGTTGACCACTTCCGGTTGGCCCAATGTCATCGTTCCGGTCTTGTCGAACAACACGGTGTCAACCACGGCCAACCGCTCCAGCGCCGAACCGTCCCGCACCAACACTCCTTTTCGAGCCGCCATTCCGCTCGCCACCATCACCGCGGTCGGCGTGGCCAAACCCATGGCACACGGACAGGCTACTACCAGCACGGCGATCGACGAAATCAAACCGCGGCCCCAGTCTCCGAACCCCAGACCCCACGCCGCCGTGCTGGCGAGTGCGGCTAGAATCGCGAGCGGCACGAACACGCCCGCGACCCGATCCGCCAGACGCTGCCAATCCGTCTTGTTGGTTTGGGCCTGTTCAACGATGGCCAATATGTGTGCATAGGTCGTTTCGACTCCGACAGCCTGTGCGACGACGGTCAGCATGCCTTCACAAACGACGGTGCCCGCCTTGACCGCGTCGCCCGGACCACGAGTGACCGGCACGGGTTCGCCCGTCAGGGCGCTTTCATCGATCGCCCCCGTTCCCGAAAGGATGTGTCCATCTACCGGCACTACGGTGTCCGCGGGGACAATCAGCTCGTCGAGTCGCTGCACCATTTCGAGCGCGACGACTTCCCGCGCGTCGCCCCGTTTGCGAATAACCGTTTTGGGCAATCGCCTGGCCAATCCAACCAGGGCTTCGGCTGCTTCCCGTCTGGCCCGCGTTTCGAAAAATTTTCCGACGTTGACGAACGCCAGAATCATCGCGGCCGCGTGAAAATGAAACGCCGGTCCGCTGGGCATGAACAAGCTGACGCACCCGGCGACGAAAGCTGTGACGACGCCCATGGTAATCAGCAAGTCCATATTGGGAGTGCGAAACCACGCAGCCCGCAGCCCGCCGACCAGGATGGGCGCGCCGGCTGATGATCGGAGCAACATGGCGCATAACAATGCCTGCAACACTCGCCACCAGACGTGCCCGCCGGCCAGATTGGATGCCAGCATGGGACCGAAATGTTCCAGCCCCACAATCGGCAAGGTCAACCCCACCGCCTGCACCATAGCCTGCCGCTGCTGTTGAAGCTGCACGCGATGATCGGCATCCAACCGGGACAGGGAATCGCCGCCGCGTGCGGCTTCGGCATCGAAGCCGGCTTCGCGAATCGCCCGCAAGAGCGCGCCCGTCGGCGACGCGTCGCTGCCCATCTCGACGGTGGCGATTTCCGTGGTCAGATTGACTCGCGCCCAACGGACCCCGGCGACGTCGTGCAACGCTCGTTCCACACGTGCGACACATCCGCCGCAGGTCATGCCTCGAACATGCAACTGAAGCGCACGCACCGCTGCATCAAGATCCGCATTCGGCGTTTCCATAATGACGTGACCTTCGATGGCTGATGTATCCATTGACTTCAGAATTCCAGAAAACTCGGCGGCTCGCCCGACGGACAGCCACGCAATGGTTGAACACGGCTGCGCCCGTGGCGGGAGGCCCATGTCCTTCGGACATGGGGGAGCCGATGATGGTCTCTTTCGGCGAATCACGCTTCCGCCGCCGGGATCATATACAGGCACTATGAAAGTGACCACGCGAGTCAATTCATGCTACCGCGCGGCGTGATAACCGTTCGATGCCAAACTGCACCCCTGCCCCTGGCCCGTCATTCCGGCGAACGCCGGAATCCAGAAGAACGCTGCCTGGACTCCGGCTTGCGCCGGAGTGACGATCGGGACGGTCCCGCTTCCGCCCGCATCCGTCATTCTAGCGAACACCCGCATCCGTCATTCCGGCGAACGCCGGAATCCAGAAAAACGCTGCCTGGACTCCGGCTTGCGCCGGAGTGACGATCGGGACGGTCCCGCTTGCGCTACCATGGCAAGAAACTAAAACTGAAAGACCCTGCCCGTTCGAGGGCCGCGGCTCGAACATCTGCCGAATTGTTTCTACAATAGCGTGGCGTTGGACTGGGCGGCCGAGGCTCCGATTCGCAAGATGGGCGATTCATGAAGATTGCACTTTCACAGATCAACCCGGTCGTCGGTGATGTGGCCGGCAACACCGCGAAAATCCTGGACCGGTTACGCGACCCCATGACCGCAAATGTGGACGTCGTGGTTTTTCCCGAACTGGCCATCACCGGCTACCCGCCCAACGACCTTCTGCTCAAACGCCGATTCGTCGATTCCAACGTCGCGGCACTCGAAGACATCGCCCGTCATACCGATGGCCGGGTGGTCATTGTGGGTTACGTGCGACCGAACTCGGCCTCGCGAGGCAAGGGCTTGCTGAACATGGCCGCGGTTTGCAGTAGAGGCCGCATCCTGCATTCTTACGCGAAGATTCTGCTTCCGACCTATGACGTCTTCGATGAATCACGATACTTTCAACCCGGTCGACAGCCCGGGCTGGTGGAAATACCGATCGCGGGGAAATTGACGAAAGTCGGACTCAGCATTTGCGAAGACCTCTGGAGCGATGACGAGTATTTTGCCCGTCGATTGTACGACGGCGACCCGATCGCTGACTTGGCCACTGCCGGCGCGGACCTGATCGTCAATATCGGGGCTTCGCCCTTCTCGCTCGGCAAGCCCCAGCGGCGGCTGAAACTGTTTGGAAACAAGGCCGCCGCCCATGAGATTCCGTTGGTGTACGTCAATCAAGTTGGCGGCAATGATGATCTCATCTTCGACGGAGCCAGCGGAGCGTTTGACGCAACGGGGCGGCTGATCGCCCACGCTCATTCCTTTCGCGAAGATGTGCTGGTCGTGGACCTCGACGTTCGCGATGGGCGCATCGAACCGCTTCCCGAAAACATGGAAGCCGTCTACGCCGCGCTGGTTCTGGGCACGCGCGATTACGTTCAAAAATGCGGCTTCACCGACGTCGTCATCGGCGTATCAGGCGGGATCGATTCCGCGGTAACGGCTGCCATCGCCGTTGATGCGATCGGTCCCCAACGGGTTCACCTGATCGCCATGCCCTCGCGATACAGCAGCACACACAGCCTGGAAGACGCGCTGGCGCTGGCTGAATCGCTTCATGCCGAGTTTTTGAACGTGCCGCTCGACTCGATCCATCAGGCCTTGGAACTCGTGCTCGCCCCGCTATTCGAGAATCGGCCTATGGACGTCACCGAGGAGAACATGCAGGCCCGCATTCGCGGCACCCTGTTGATGGCCTTGTCTAACAAGTTCGGCTGGTTACTGTTGACCACCGGCAACAAGAGCGAGCTGGCTGTGGGGTACTGCACGCTCTACGGGGATATGTGCGGTGGGCTGGCGGTCATCAACGATGTACCCAAGACCATGGTGTATCAACTGGCCAGATACATGAATCAAATGGCTGGCGCCGATCGTATCCCCCAACGGACGATCACAAAAGCGCCGTCCGCCGAATTGAAGCCCCATCAGACCGATCAGGATTCCCTGCCACCCTATGACACCCTCGACGCGATTCTGGAGGCGTATATCGAACGCGAACAGATGGCTTCGGAAATAGTCGCGGCTGGTCTGGATCAACGGACGGTTCGAGAGGTCATTCGAATGGTCGACGGCAATGAATACAAGCGGAAACAGGCTCCGGTAGGCCTGAAGGTGACCAGCCGGGCGTTCGGTTCAGGACGGCGCATGCCCATTGCGGCACGCTATTGACATTGTTGCACGATTCCGCCGATCTCATCGCGGCTGATTCGAGGCCGCGGTTTCGATCGATCCGCATTCCACGCGACTGATCCAATTGATTGTTGTGCCGGGTGACTCAGCCGGGCGATTGATCCGGGCGACTATTTCTCGCCGGCATGCGAAGGTTGGCGATATTGCGGCGGCCCGGAACGCTCCATTCGATCGGGCGCGATGATCTGCCACAATCCGAAAAGATCAGCCTCCAGTTCCACTTCTGCTCGTCCACCGGCACGGAATTCCGTCCCGACTACGATGGCATTGCCCAACCATTGCTCGAAGGCCTCGTTCAGACGGGGCCGGCGGAAAAGCTCCGTGGCCACGGTTCCGCCTTCAAACAACGGAAGCGCCCGAGTGTACGAGTCGAGTTTGGATCGCGCGTTGCTTCGAGCACGCGAAGCGGCCATCAGCTTTCCAGCCGCACTGTTGCCATGGGACGCGGGCGGATCGCCGTGACCCACGACACGATACCTGATCGAAGCCCAATCCGGTGGCCCTGGAAATCCACGTGGTGGTCCCGCACGGGGAATGTCGCGTAGCGAAGGGACGCCAAGCCCGACGGTCGAGATCGACTTCAATGGATTGAGCGCCAGCACCCGCTCGGCGTGGCGACGCGAGAACCCCTCGACGTTGTGTAACTCGGCCAGTCTCTGCAATCGCCTCACCACGTCTATCATGGAGACCGTCACGCGGACGTTGCAAATCTGATCCGGCGCGTAACTGGCATCTTGAAATATCACGCCCTCAAACGGCTCGCGCAGGCCCAACGCCAAGGCGGGCGATCGGGCGGCTAATTCGGCGATGCGGCGCGTGGGCGTCCATTTCAGATACTCAATCTGCTCGCCCAGCCGCTGAAGCGCGTCTTCCTGGGCCGAACGCTCCGCAGAAATGAATCCCTCCTCGCCAACACCCTCCCAACCACGAGGGGGAAGCCTGCGGGCCGATGCGCGACGCGCGCCATCATCAGGTTCGCCCAATCGCCGTGGCTGCGAGTCGTCGCGACGCACCTTTTTTCCCACGCCCTGATCCTGCGATTCGTCATCCGTTCCAAGCGTGCGGGTTTTTCCTTCGACCTCATCGGGTCGCGACCTCTGCTCGGATTGAGCGGCAGCGGGCGCCGCCGACAAGACGACCATTTCCAATACGGCCACCAAGATGCAAAGCCCACGCCCCCGCCCCCGCAAAATGGCACGGAAGGGATGGGTGTCGATGCCTGGCACTATCAATTGGTACATGTTGGTCAACACACCCTCACTTATCGATGGCATCGCCGCACCGCGATCCTATTCCACGACTTCCTGTCCCGGCGAGACCATGCGGGCCGGCTCCTGTTCATGCCGAGTAACGGACTTCGTCGTACGAACGTCATCGCCGCAACCAGCCGTCACGATGATCGTGCTGACGAAAACCACGCAAATGATTCCCCAAATCCAACGTCGCGTCATGTTTCGGACCTCCCCGTGATCTATCTTCTGGATTCGACCAACCACTGCGAGCGAATCGGACTCCAAATTTCCGGACCGCCCACCGAAACCACGACAATCGCCACGGCATCTCGAACCTCCCGATCTTCCACGACGGAACCGGCGATCATGGAGTTGAGCTGGGCGTTGATTTCATCACGCTGCAATACGAAATCACGCACGTGCGTCGCCGCGGTCACCTGCAAGCCGTAAATCTGCTCGATCAACTTGCGGCGAGCATCGAGCGTCGCAGCCTGAATGGCCCGCAAGCGTCCTTGCGGCGTATCGATTTCACCATCGGTACCTTCGCCCTGGGCGGAAATGCGCCCCAAAGCCCATTCCGGCATATCCACGCCGGTCGCCCGGGTGGCACTTTCCAGGTGAGCACGGGGCGGCACGCCCGATCCGGTCGCCGAAAACGTCTTTCGTTCCGTCTTTTGCTGAACGCGGACGACATCCTCGCCGGTCACTCGGTCACCCTGACGGTGGCGCGTTTGGAATTCCGAAATCGTTCGCATGACCTGTTCGGTCGGCACGCTCATGGTCACCTCGACGATCAACTCGTCGTGATGGTAATATCGCTTGGTCTCCTCGCAACCGATGACCATGTCCGACGCCTGGGCTTCGATCTCGTCGCTTTGCGTGACGAAATCGCGAACCAAAGTGTTGGAGTTGATTCTCACTCCCATGATTCGCTCCAGAAGCTTTCGTTGGGCGTCCATTCTAGCAGCCTGGACCGCCATCAATTTGCCCTGGGCGGGCACCGTCCGCCAAATCTCCGGATAGGGACTGCTGCGAGGGGCCGGCGGCGCCGGTGAGAGCAGTTCCTCGACGGCCAGCGGCAGGTCCGGTGGGAGGTCTGCGCGGGGCGCTCCGGATCCGGTGACCTTGATCACCCGTTTGGCGATGCCCTGCTCCATTTTCTCGAAATCTGTTCCGACGATCCGACCACCCTGGTAATGACGGGTATGGATTTCGCGAAGGTGCTCGACCACCTGGGACACCGTCACCTCCGCGTCCACTTCGCACATGCCGTCCTCGAAATAGCGCGCCGATCCCAGACGAACGCCCCGGATGAAAGCGTCCAACTCGGCCTGAATGACGTCGCTCTCCGTCACGAAATCGCGAACGTAAGTTTGGGAGTTGATCTGAAGCCCCTTGATGGTCTCGGCCAGTTTGCGATAGCAGTCGGCTTCTGCACTGCGCCGCGAAAGCAGCTTTTGCTGCTCGTCCACCTGGGCATAGCCCATGGTGGCTACGCTCCACGGAATGATGATTCCCAACACCGCCAGCGCTCTTCTTCCACTCAACATTGTCTTACTCCAAAAACCGCTATCGCCCACGCCCACAGGCAAGCGCCACTTCAAGCAGACCCTGTTTGAAGTGCGAAGTTAGTCACTTCTCCAAATTGTCACGGCCAGATTCTAACCGTAACTTCCAGAATTCATATTGGTCCCATCGGACGAATCATACGATCCTGCCCCTGACCGGGCCGATGACCACGATTCTCACAGCCTCGCGCGGTAGCGAATAGCGAATGGTCGGCATGATTGGGTAACATTGCCCACTTTTGAAACCTGGTTGTGGGATTCTTCCCGATTATTGGGAGTGACGCGATGGTATGCAAAACTGGTAACTTTAGATTGTATAAATGGTTATGAATTATAATCGTTTTGATTACAGACTGGTACGGTGCGTGCCACTACTTCACTGTACGACCGAAATGAGACCCCGACCGTGAGTCCTGAAGGTTGGGGTACTATGGGCCTTGGGACGCTCGCCGTATCGGTGGGAATCCTGGATGGGGGATTGCAGAGGCCCGCCTGTGGGCCTCTGCGACAATCAAATTGCCGCCTCTGACGCGGCTGACGAGTCCTGTGTTGGGACCTGTCGGCCGCTGTCATTTTTTACGATATCGTAATTTAGCAAACCGAATCATCGTCACTTCAAGAATTCTTCCGCGCGAAGTCCGTTTCCTGCAATCAGTCGAGCACGACTATTTCGATCGATTGACCGGCCTATCGAATCAGGGGTCGGAACGCGGCGGTAGGATGCTCGTCATTGCTGATTTCAATCCGTCAGCCAATACATCCGGTGCGGAATAATGGTCGGGATCGACATCGCGACCTTCCGTAATCTGATGTAGCCACTCGTCGGGCGGTGGGGGTTGCTCGTTCCATGTCTTTCCCGGTTTGTAAAAAAGGACGAGGTTGAATGCGGGCGGTGGCGCGACAAGGTCACGTGCGAACGCGCGGCTGGCTAACTGTTTTTCGTCGTAGAAGTGCCGGGCGCGGGGATCGCTAACGATGGCCGTGGATGATTGGGTGTTGTTTTCATTGTCATCCTCATAGATTTTTGTCCACACAATCATGACGCTGAAATCGGAGCCGGCGAAACCTGTGTTGATGGCCCGATGGATGGTGCGGGCCAGATTGACGCATTGGCCGCAAGTCGGGGAAAGCAGGGCGACGACGCGAGGCCTACGAACGTTCTGATTGAAATGCGTCTTCAGCTCGTGCGGGGTGGGGGTCAGTGTCGTTAGTTCTTGTCGTGGCTTCGATTGTCGAGGCGGAATAATGTTGGGGTTGGTTCGCGGGCGGTTGTCCGGATTGGTTTCACCGCCGGATTGTGCCATGAGCAGCGCAGGCCCCAGCGCAATCAGAATGGTAACGATACCCAACACGACGGGGTAGCGGAGGGTGTTGTTTCGCTGTTCTTGCATGTGTTGGAGGATACCGCATCGTGCTCGGTGAATCGAGGGTTTCGGCGCTCAAACCGCCGCGATCGGGTGTTATTGAGCGGAGTGAAACGTTATGCTCGATATCGGTCACGACAGGAAAAGGCGAACGCGGTGGGCGGCAAGAGTGCGCCGGTCGGGATCAGCGGTCGTGCCACGGGGTCAGTCGCGTGGGGCGATCGGTCATGTATAGCATATCGAGATCGTGGAAGAGGGCACGGGTGTCCCGGTCGATGACCGCGCTGATGGTATGTAAATGGTCGCCGGTCGATTGCACCAACGTCGGGCCCAAGTTCTGGGACATCATGATCATTTTGCCGGCGTTTCCAACCTCGGCGGCTGACCTGCCGACGTTGCAACCGCTTGAATGGGTCAGCAGCAATCCAAAAAGAATGCCTAGTGTTGGCTTGGCGTTCATAGTCACAAGTCCTTTTTAACACCCTTGGCCTAACGCCGTGCGCCGGGATTTCGTCGCTCCAGCAACAATCAAGGCCGGAATCCTAGACGGCGGTGGCCGAGGCGTCAAACCGTGCGGGTTGGCATCAAGGACGCGAGAATCAAGTTCTTGGTCGGGAGTTTCCCGGCGGTTTTCGCCACACGGAAGAAATTTGTCGTTTGTTGATGTAACTCTAACCTGCGCTGGGAATTGCGTGTCATGAATATGATCGAGGCAAGTTCAATGCCGCGGTTGGTTTGCTCGTTTTGTAAGTCTCGAATCGTAGGCGACTTGTTGTCTACGCGGCGGGGACCGGGTGCGTGGCCCGGTCCCTTTTTTATGGGCAGGCGTGAATGCGGGCGGTCCAAATCCGCGTGTCACGGACCGATAAGCGTGTGAATTCATCGGATTTCGGAGTTGCGACGGCTGGATGGCGGGCATACAGTTGGTATGGACGAGGAAGGAATCGCAGGCGGGTCATTTTCAGTTGGGCGGTAACACTGCGAACGACAAATCGGGGTTGATTGGGGGTAATTCAGAATCATGATGTGTCATCGGTCTATTGCTTTTCTGTTGGTTGTCGCGGCTTTCGCGATCAGGGTGGGGGCGGTTCCGCCGGCACAGACTCTTGAAGACTTCAGCAGCGGCACGTCGGGCTTTTTCGGCGGATCGGAGAGCTATTCAAACCCGTTGACGGGCGGCGTGGGCGGCGTTGACGATGGCTTCCTGCGTGTGGCTAATAGTATACCGTTCAATCTGGGGACGGCTGACTTCGGCCATCTGTTCAGCGGGCCGGATGTGGATTATGAGGCTTCGGGAATTACGGGCATGAGCTTTTGGCTGAACGACGTGGACCAAGCCGACGATTTTGAAATCCACGTATCCATTGGGACGGGGCTTTTTGACGGCGTAGCCAACATGTGGAGCACGACGCTCGGGTTTGTGCCGACCCATAACGAATGGCGACAATTCAGCGTCGATTTCACGGACGCGGGTCAATGGACGCAGATTCACGGTACGGGCGAAGAATCATTCGAGGAGGCACTGCGGAACGTTACCAAGCTGATGTTTCGGCACGATCGGGCGCCGATCGTTTCCAACCCGGATGGCACGAGCGGAGAACTGGGTATCGACCGCATCAGGCTGACTCCGGAACCGGCCACCGCGACGTGCCTGCTGTTGGGCGTGGCCCTGGTGCTGAAGCGGCGAACACGTGGGCGATCTAAGCGCGCCTAACACAATGGCAGACCTGCCATTCGACTGGACCGGAAGACCGCTCCCTCACGGTCGCGGCTCTGTAAAGAGGCGCTCGCGGCTCGCCTGTTTGGCCTGCAGGAACGGCGGACAAATCACTTCATGGCACAACGGGAATCTATTCGCGCCGCGGGGTAGTGCGGCGATTTCAGGTCGACATGGGTCCGTCAGCTTTCAAAGGGTCAAATGAACAGGTTCGACGAGCGACCAGGCCCGCAATTTCGCGGGATCGACGTCCACTCCCCAGCCGAAATCCGGCAACGGTCGGACTCGCCCGCCATAGTCGAAACGTATCGATCGGCGAGTGACGTCACCGGTCAATAGGAATGATCCGAAGTTTCCCTCGACAAAACGCACGCCGGGAACACACTCCAGGAACCGCCTGGCCGCAGCAGACAGAATCGTGGTCTCGCCTACCATGCAGCCTAATTGGATTACGATATTGCGCCGGGCGGCGAAATGGGCCAGCTTGAGCGAAGGCAGAAGACCGCCGCACTTGCTGATGCGGATGTTGAAGCCGTCGGCCACACCGAGGGTTAGAAGGCGCTCCGCATCGACCTGCGTCACGAGCGATTCATCGTGCATTAAACGTACGCCGGTCGCTTGTTTCAGACCCACGAGCGCGTGATCCTCGCTGGGGTGCAGCGGTTGCTCGACGAAGGCCAGGGGGTGATCTTTCCAATCCATCAGTCGTTGCGTCGCCTCCGAAGCCTGCCAGGCGCCGTTGGCGTCGAGGCGGAGCGAAGCCTTGCCGCGGCGGATCGCATGGGCCAGGTAATCGCCCATCCAGTCAAGTCGTTTCTCGTCACCGTCCATTCCGACTTTCAGTTTGAAGTCTCGTAGGCCAAACCACCACATGGCCCGGGCGCTGCGTTTTGTCGAGGTCAATCGCCGGCTGGTGATGACGCCGCTGTGACGAATCGCGGCGATGCAACCCGGGCGTCCGAATTCATTGAATCCCAACCATCCGACGGCTTCGGTGATGGGGCGGTTGAATTTGCGAGAATAGGCATCCAGCAAGGCCAATTCGATGGCGGCACGGGCGGCTGGTATCGATTGGCCGACGGGGTTCGACCAGGGCAACGCATCGATGGCTTCCAGCGCATAGGAAAACCCCTGCGGATTCATCCGCAGCAGATCATCAAGGAAGGCGTTGCGGATGGCGTTGACCACGCTTTCCGCCGTCTCGCCTGTCACGTAAGGCCGAGCCAGCGTCTCCCCGTACCCCATAACGCCGCCATCCAGCTCGACGGCAACGACGACCGGATCTGCAATGACCCTTTCGGAAGCGGCGTGGCTGATTTTTCGGCGCAGCGGAATGGCCAACGGGTAAATGGTGAGGCTTCGAATGGCAGATCCGGGCATGAGCGCGCCAACCTTTTTTCGACGAATCAAGCAGTCTAGTGCCGTGTATCAGAATTGGAATTACCTATCTGAACCGAGCCGCGACCCTGGACGCGACCAAGGCGGGAGCGTCCAGTATGGCAAACGGACGACGCAGTCCACGGCACCCGAACCGCGCCACTACCTCCAGAAACCACCCATTCAGGGAGCGGTCTTCATCCACCCATGCCCACCGCTTCCTGACGGGCGCGGCTCGTGAAGATGTGCTTCGCGGATGGTTGGGGACCGCTCGCTTTGCGCTCGCGGCTCGTAATAGAATGCGATTCCTTTCGGACCGCTCGCTTTGCGCTCGCGGCTCGTAATAGAATGCGATTTCTTTCGGACCGCTGACGGTCACGGCTCTGTTAAGATGCAAACAGCATGACGCATTGCACTTGACGCCGTGCCTTCAAAGCGCCATCCGCCGGTCGATTCAATCGGCAAGACCAGCGACTGCGGGCGCTTGGCCTTTACGTCACCATTCGCCGAATGGGCCTGTGTGCGGCTATAGTATTGTTCCATGTCACGGGAGTTGCCGCCAGCGTCAGGAGAGTTGCCGACCGCGCCACGGGAGTTGCCGACCGCGTCACGAGACTCGCCATCCGCACCCTTGCCAGTCGGGCATTGTTCCCATTGTGGATACGACCAACGCGGCCTGCCCGCAGGCTCCGTCTGCCCGGAGTGCAGTCATGCGTTTGTGCCGGGCCAGGATGTGCACGAAATCAACCGCTGGGCGGACCATGCCCTGTTGCGATTGTGGGCCGTCGCGGTTTTGCAGGTGATCGCGATGTTCAGCCTGGTGATGTGCTTCCTGGCAGCGCGGCAGACGGTTCCGGGCGGCATCATGCTGGCGATGATCAGCGCCGTCTATTCGATCTCCGCTTGTCTATGGTATGGCGCAACGGCGACGGCTTTCGCCTATCGTGCGATGCGTCCGGTCTTGAAGAATCTCACTCAGCCAAGACGCGAACGACTGGTTCGCTGGATGATTATCGATGGGGTCCTGACGATCATTCCGATCGGTCTATTCGTGCGGATGATAGGCTACATATAGCGAAGGACGTGCATGACGACTCTCCGAAGCCGCGCGGGTGGATCAGACGGCTTGCGTTGATCCCGCGGACTTCGCCTTGATGGTCGCGGTTGGGATACGATGCAAACATCGCGAACGACTCCGCTAGGTCGGTGAACCGGTCGTCAGCGCGGATTGGTGCAGCATCTTCAACACGCCGGACAGCAGGATGATGACCACAGCCAACAGCACCTGCACATTCAACCACTTCCCGGCGTTTTGCCGCAGCGCTTCGAAGCCGGGCTTGGTGCTTGTCAAGGCGATGCCGAAAAAGAACACGACCATGGCCAACAAGACCTTCACGCCGAAGATGGGGTGATACGGCACAGGCGGGACCTTGTCGTTCAAACTCACGGCAAAATTGAACGCGCCCGTAACGATCAACAGCGTGATGGCCACGTGCACCACCATTTTCCACCGGCGAACAATTTCGCCGCGCAGCGAGGCATGATGTTCCGCGGTCAACGCGGTCTTGGCTGCGGGCAGCAAGGCGATCATGGTGAACGCAGCCCCGCCCACCAGCAGCGCCATCGACAGAATATGCAACCAACGGCTCGCCCAGGAAAGCAACGCTAACACGTCCATGTCTGCTCCCAACTCAACTGGTTCATTCGCTAGCCTTCGTCCGATTGCCGAAGCGACGCGATGACGGCGAAGTCCTCCAACGTCGTCGTATCGCCCTTGACCTCGCCCGTCGAAGCCAATTCTTTCAGCAACCGGCGCATGATCTTACCCGACCGCGTCTTGGGCAGGGAGTCAGTGAACCGAATCTGATCCGGCTTGGCGATGGCACCGATCTCCTTGGTCACGTGCTTCAGCAACGCCGCCTTCAATTCCTCCGTCGGCTGCTGACCGGTCTTCAGGGCCACGAACGCCGCCAAACCTTGTCCCTTTATTTCATGGGGGATGCCCACGACGGCCGCTTCCGCGACGGCGGCGTGTGACACCAGCGCCGACTCCACCTCGGCTGTTCCGATGCGATGGCCCGAAACGTTGATCACGTCGTCCACTCGCCCCATCAGCCAGTAATCGCCGTCTTTGTCCCGGCGGCACGCGTCGGCGGTGAAATACACGCCCGGGACTTGTGTCCAATACTGGCTCTTGTACCGCTCCATGTCGCCGTAAATGCCGCGAAGCATCGCAGGCCAGGGCTTGCGGATCACCAGAAAACCGCCCGTGTTCGCGGGCTGCTCCTGCCCGCCGGAATCGACCACGGCTACATCGATGCCGAAAAACGGTTTGGTGGCGCAGCCGGGCTTCAGCGTCGTGCATCCCGGCAGCGGCAGGATCATGGCACCGCCCGTTTCCGTCTGCCACCAGGTATCCACAATCGGACAGCGTTTTCCGCCTATCGTTTCGTAGTACCACATCCAGGCTTCGGGGTTGATCGGCTCACCCACCGTACCCAGCAATCGCAGACTCGACAGGTCGCTCCTGGCGGGAATCTCCGACCCCTGCCGCATGAATGCCCGGATGGCCGTCGGGGCTGTGTAGAAAATCGTCGCTCGATGTTTTTCGACGATCTGCCAGAAACGCCCCCAATCGGGGTGATTGGGCGCGCCTTCGTACATCAACACGGTCACGCCGTTCTGCAACGGCCCATACGTAATGTAGCTGTGCCCGGTGACCCAACCGATGTCGGCGGTGCACCAATACACGTCATCGGGTTTCAGGTCGAACATCAACTTGGCTGTGTAGGCGGTGTAGACCATGTATCCGCCGGTGGTGTGCATGATGCCCTTGGGTTTTCCCGTCGTCCCGGACGTGTACAAAATGAACAGCAGGTCTTCGCTGTCACACGCCACCGGGCTGCATGTGTCGGATTCGGCTTCGACGAGTTCATGCCACCAATGATCCTTGGCCTCGTTCCAGTTCACCTTGTTTTCACAACGCTTCAGGACGATCACCCCGCCGACCGTGGGGCATTGTTTGACGGCTTCATCGACGTTGTCTTTCAACGGAACGACGGACCCGCGCCGCCAGCTTCCGTCCGCGGTGATGATGACCTTGCTTTGCGAGTCGTGGACCCGATCGGCGATGGCCGTCGCACTGAACCCGCCGAATATGATGCTGTGCGGAGCGCCGATGCGCGCACAAGCCAACATCGCCACGGTCAGCTCCGGCACCATGGGCATGTAGATCGTGACCACCTCGCCCTTCTTGACGCCGATGCGTTTGAGCGCGTTGGCCAATCGGCAGACCTCCGATCGCAATTCCCCGTACGTCAGTCTGCGGACGTCGCCAGGCTCACCTTCCCACAGGAGGGCTACATGGTCGCGCCGGCCACGCTCGATTTGCAGATCGAGACAGTTGTAGGAAACATTGGTCTGACCCCCCACAAACCACTTCGCGAAGGGCGGGTTCCATTCCAACACTTTCTGGAACGGCTTGTACCAGTGAAATTCTTTCGCCACCTCCCGCCAAAAACCCTCGGGGTCATCGATGGACCGCTTGTATAGCCGTTGATATTCCTGGGGATCTCCCAAATGGGCGTTGGCTGAAAACGAGGCTGGGGGTGGAAAACGCCGCGTTTCGACCATCGTTGACTGAATGCCCTGCGTGTCGCTCATGGGTCGTCTCCTTGATCGCTCGACGCGATCGCCGCACACGGGTGAACTCCAATGACCATCAGACCGTGCAGTCTACATCACCAGCGCTCATTCTCAACCTCGCCGAAACGGGACTGACATTTTAGGTATCTCGATTCGTCATTATTTCTTCAGCAAACCGACCAGTTCATTCACCGTCGTTTCGGTCGCACCTTGGCGCGATCGAACGACCTCTTGCGACGCGCGATCCGCTCGGGCCGTCAAGTCTGCGTCTCTGCAAAACATCGCCACCGCGTCAGCCAGCTCCGCCGCGCCGTTCACCGTTCGCAGTCCCCCGCCTCGTTTCAACGCTTCCACAGGCTCGCGAAAATTGTCCATATGCGGTCCGCACAACACCGCCTTTCCCAACGCCGCCGCCTCCATCGGGTCCGAACCGCCCATCGGAACCAACGATCGCCCCACGAAGACCACCCGGGCCAGCGAATAAAACTTCCGCAACTCTCCCATCGTGTCTCCCAACACAATCGCACGTTCATCCCCGCCAGCCGACTCTCCGTCGTCGGGATGATGGCTACGCCGCAGGCATCCGTACGACCGATCGGCGATCAGCCGAGCCACCTCGTCGAACCGTTCAGGCTTGCGGGGCACAATCACCAATCGTGCAGCCAACCCATCCGCGATCAATCGATCGTACGCATCCAACACCTTGCACTCCTCGCCCGGTCCGGTGCTGCCGCATACCCAAACAGGGTGACGATCGCCAAGCCCCAACGCACGGGCCAGCCGCTCGACTCCCTCCACCTTGGAACCCAAATCGGCCGTATCCCATTTCATCGAACCGGTGATGGCGATGCGACCTTCCGGAACTCCAAGCCCCTGAAATCGCCGGGCGATGTCCGCGTCCTGCGCGCCGACCCATGCCAATCGGCCAAACATCCGCGGCGTGATGATCCCCAACTTGCCCAATCGCGACGCGCTGCGTTGCGTCAATCGACCGTTGGCCACCACAACCGCCACTCCGCACTTAGAAGCCTGCTCCATCAGATTGGGCCAAACCTCCAACTCCATCAACACGATCAGTTCCGCGCGCAAAACACGCAGCACGCGGCGTGCCACCCAATGAAAATCCAGCGGGAATCTGAAAACTCGATCCCTGCCAAACAGTTCGACCGCGCGCGCGAATCCCGTGTCGGTTGTCGAGGATACAACCACGTCATATTCTGGCATCCGCCGTTGCAGCGACTCCACCAGGCTACGCGACGCGTTCACCTCGCCCAGCGATACGCCGTGAACCCATAGCCGGCCTCGACCCGTGAACGGAATCGCAATACGACCGAATCGTTCCGCCCACCCGCGGCGATTCTTCTTCTGAAAAACCATTTGGTAGGCCAACACGGGCAGGTACAAGAAACCCGCCACCGCGTAGGTCATGTTCAGAATCCACGCCATGGCAGGGATGGTAGGCGCGCCGGTCGCAGGCCACAACAAGGCCGGGCGTGCAGTACGGATCGTCAGATGTGGATCGGGCGTTATCCGCGCTCCAATCGTGCGGTGGGGCTATCCGGCAGATTCCGCGCTAACCGCCAAGCTCGGCGATCAGTTTCCGCTTTTCCAACATTTCCAACAGGATGATCGTCGCCTCCTGCGGCGTCTGTCGATCACCGCGAATCACCAACTCGGCATTCAACGGCTCTTCGTAGGGATCGTCGATGCCCGTAAACCCCTTCAACTCGCCGGCCCGGGCCTTCTTGTACAATCCCTTCGGGTCGCGCACTTCGCACGTGGCGATCGGCGTGTTCACGTAAACTTCGATGAAACGATCATTGCCGACGATCTCGCGAGCGGCGTCGCGATCCGCGCGATAGGGGCTGATGAAAGACGTGCAGGTCAACACACCCGCATCAACGAAAAGCTTGCCCACCTCTGAAATCCGCCGGATGTTCTCCTGTCGATCTTCCGCGCTGAACCCCAGGTTCTTGTTCAAACCGAAGCGCACGTTGTCGCCGTCCAATACGTACGCCAAATGTCCGCGCTCCACCAGGGCGTGCTCCAGCGTGTAGGCGATGGTGCTCTTGCCCGACGCGCTAAGCCCCGTGAACCAGATCAACGCCCCTTTTTGTTTCAGAAGGGCTTCGCGCGTTTCCCGCGTGACGTGCCCTTCATGCCAGGTGATGTTCGTCGCCTTAATCTGTGCCAATGCCAACCCTCCCAATCAACCTTCTATCCTTCTCGCCCAACAACACAACGCTATTACCGCAAATCTCAGCCCCGTTCTGTTGTAGTCGTAGCGAAGCAATCACACAACAGGCCGGCGCCACCCCACGACGCCGGTGGCACATTGCACTAACTCAACCTCTCAATCAACCACTCTCTCGCCCGTCCGACCGCACGATCGACGCCCGTTGGATCGGTGCCGCCGCCTTGGGCCATGTCAGGTCGACCGCCTCCCCGACCGCCCACCAGCGGGGCGATCTCCTTAATCAGGTCGCCGGCCTTGACCCCTCGATCGACCACGTCACGCGTCATCCCCGCGATCAACGTCACCTTCTCCCCATCATGATTGGCCAACAGAACCGCCGACGATGCCGTCTTCTGCCGGAACCAGTCGATGGCCCCCCGCAAGGCGTCCGCCGGCCCGTTGGGCACCGCGCCGACGATGATCTTCGTGTCACCCGCAGCCCAGGCCGACTCCAACAGGTTGGCCGCCGCCGTCAGAACATCCGCCGCCGCGACGCCGGCCTGCAACTTGCCGTGCTGCTTGGCGATCTCCTGCAACTCACCCAGCACACTCCGCAGCCTGCCTGACTCGCGCACCGGAACGATCGAGTCAGCCAATTCCTTTTGCAACTCCGCCACGCCGCCAGCCACCTCCTCCGCCGGGGCGTTTCGCAACGCGTCCGCTCGTTCGAGCAACCTTCGACCGGCCTCTTCCGCTTTGCGGGCTGCATCGCCTGTTACGCCCACCACGCGACGAACACCCTTCGCCACCGCCTCCTCCGACACGATGACGAACCGCTCGGCCTCAGCCATGTTCTTCACGTGTGTCCCGCCGCAGAACTCCACGGAATATTTCATCCATTCATCGTTGTCCGGATCAGCCAGCAGGTCCTCCACGGGCACGCCGATAGATACGACGCGGACGACATCCGGGTACTTCTCTCCGAACACCGCCCGCAACCCCTTGATCTTCTGGGCATCAGCCAGCTTGCAGTCGTTCTTCGTGAACACGCCCAGCTTGGCCTCAATCCGCTCATTGACCAGCGACTCGATGCGGTTCAGTTCATCGTCGCTGACCGGCTTGGGATGTGAAAAATCAAACCGCGTTTTCTCCGGATCGACGAGCGAACCCTTCTGCTGCACGTGCTCGCCCAACACCTCCCGCAACGCCCAGTTCAGAACGTGCGTGGACGTGTGGTTTCTCATGGTGGGCTCACGGTGAGAGCCATCGACAAACGCGCGACACGGCGCTCCGGAGGGACCGCCAGTTGAGCCGGCTGAGGGTAGCGGTATCTTCAACTGTCCCCTAACACAATGACCACGATGTAAGATCGTTTCGCTTGCCTTGAGCGTTTCGACGACTGCAAACTCCCAACTTAAATCGCTGGCCAGAATTGATCCCTTATCCCCAATTTGGCCGCCTCGTTCCGGATAGAATGGGGTTTCGCGTAGAATAACCCACGCGTCTTGATCTATCGACAGTTTATCTGTTTCAGCGAACTCGCCATGTTGGTCTCGAACAATTAGTGTGGTTATTGATGTTTCAATGTCTAACGAATCATATCCTACAAATTGCGATTTCCCGCGGACGTGTTCCACCATTTCGAAAAAGAAACTCAAGTGCTCATTCCGAACTTGCCCACCTCGCGCTAAGCTGCGCGCCTGATTCATCAATTGCTCATAGCCTTCCGTATCCACCCATAAGTCTTGCTCATGGGCTATGAGTTCCGTTAGGTCAATCGGAAACCCGTATGTGTCATGCAACGTAAATGCTACGCGTGCAGGTACGACGGTCGGATCCTCAATGATCGCGTCAAGTACTTCATCGGTAATTAACGTACCTAAGCGCCCCATCTCGAGGATTTCCTCGTATGCTTGATGTGGCGGTGAAAGGTTATCCCAATCTCCGCTCGTTATAACGCAAACGTCACTTTGTTTGGCGTAAGTGGTCTTGATAAACGCTCGAAGATACCTCTTGTTGAACGTCGGACTCTTCCCGTACGCTGCTGTGTGACGGCATGCGAGACACATTGTATTCGCTAGGCGTATTCCACGATCCAACGTTTTCAAGAACGACGCCTCCTCATCCCGCAACACTTCCACCACACGCTCGACGTTCTTCCCGCCGTGGGCCGTGCGTAATTCGGAAAACACGTCACCCATCTGCCCAACGATCGCCGGCACCAGGTCACACATGAAGGGTTCATGCATGTCAAAATACTGCCGCCCATATCGAACGGCCCGGCGCAGAATGCGACGCAGCACGTACCCCCGCCCTTCGTTGGACGGGTAGGCGCCGTCGGTCAGGGCGAATACCAGGCAGCGCACGTGATCGGCGATGACGCGATAGGCTACGTCGATCATCACCTGCCCCTCGGCAGGCGGAGCCTGCCTGTTGTCGACGTCATCCGCACCCCCGCGGTCGCGGGTAGGAAGAATGACGTCGCGGGTCGGTGCAGTCGTATCGCGGGTCGCCATTGCAGGTAGCGTGCCCTTGTATTCAGACGCACGGCACCGTTTCTGAATGGCATCGAACAACGGCCTGAACACGTCGGTGTCGTAGTTGCTGTTCTTGCGATTCAGGACCGCGCAAAGTCGCTCGAACCCCATCCCTGTATCAACGTGCTTTTCGGGCAGCGGCGACAGCTTGCCGTCGGAACCCCGGTTGAACTGAATGAACACCAGGTTCCACAACTCCATCACCCGCGGATCGCCCGCGTTCACCAGCGATCCGCCGCTCTTGTCCGGCGTCAAGTCGATATGAATCTCGCTGCAAGGTCCGCAAGGCCCCGTATCCCCCATCTCCCAGAAATTGTCCTTCTTATTGCCGGGGTGAATATGCTGCGGCTTGATATCCGTCACCGTCCGCCAAAGCTTGGCCGCCTCCTCGTCCGGCTCCAGACCCTCAGCCGCGTCCCCCTCGAAAAACGTCGCGTGCAGCCGATCCTTCTCGATCCCCCAGACGCCCGTCAACAGCTCCCACGCCCAGGCGATGGCCTCCTTCTTGAAATAATCTCCGAACGACCAGTTCCCCAGCATTTCGAAGAACGTGTGGTGATACGTGTCCTGTCCCACGTCGTCCAGGTCGTTGTGCTTGCCGCCCGCGCGGATGCACTTCTGCGAGTTGGCAACCCGGCGATGCTCGGGCGTCTTCCTGCCTAAAAAATACGGCTTGAACTGGTTCATCCCCGCGTTGGTGAACATCAGCGTGGGATCGTCGTGCGGCACGACCGGCGACGACGGCACGTAAACGTGGCCCTTCTTCTCGAAAAACTCGATGAACTGCCGCCGGATGTCTTGTGATGCAAACATATTGCCGCTCTCAAATTATTGCGACTGACGCATGGTACGAGGGCCGCGAAGACAAGGACGACCAAGTCGAATGCCACGATGTCATCGGCCGACCTTCAAATTAACCGCAATCCCCGCCGCGTCCAAGCCACGCAAGTTCCGCGTGACGTCCACTGCGAACGCGGGCGCGGGTCGGGCCGTCCGGCGAATCAACAATCGGCATGAAGGCGGCGGTGGCGATACGGTGATGTTGGCGGTGAACGTGGTTCAATCGAACGCGAATTTCGCGCCGATCTTGAATCCCGCGACGGTGCCCGTGCAATGCTGCACGCGAATGGGAATCCAGAATTCCGCGCCGCACGGTCGAATCTCGACGATCGTCCCGCGGGGGACGTTCACTTTGCACGTCAGACCGACGCCCTGATGACAAATGTCCCGGCCACGGGCGTTGTGAATCTGCCCCTGAAAGCGAATCTCGATCGGTTCAGCCCACGGCGCGTATCGGGGCACGATGCGCTTACCCAGATAGGTGTCCTCCTCGGCGTTCTCGCGAGCCTCTGTCACCCATTGCTTGATCAAGACCCGCTGTTCAAACGTTGTCTGCGACATCGCGTCAGCTCCCTGACTTGACCGGAGGCACACTACGACAATCCGGTACTTGGTCGGCCGTCTTCGGCTGCGACCGTGCATCGTCTAATAACAAGCGCGTAACTGTCTTCGGCTAATTCTCGCACCGATTCGAGTGCGGCATCGGCGTTTTTGGAATTGACATTCGGCTTATCGGACCCAATCCATCGTGCATCACGAATTCGCAAAACCGTGATTCACAAATTCGCAAACCGCTGCATTCGAGATTGATGACACCATCGTCCCAAAACTGTGGTGTCCGCGTAGCAAACCGCAGCGGTCGCGACCGCCGGCACGAACTGAAAGCCGTCCGTCCCTATTCCACTTTCCACCCCGATCGTAACCAACGTAATCGTGGCCGCATGAATTCAAACGCAAGGTATGACGAAAAACATGTCAGTGACTCGACAGGCTTCACAACCCGATTGCAACACCGACGATAACGACCTCCTACAGGTGTTAGAGTTGCTCGATTCAAAGTCGACGCGACTCGTTCGCGACCAGAACCAACAACGCCGCTCCGTTCGACGGCAGCTCCGGGCGCCCTGCGAAATCTGCTCCATGGCCCGTGACGGGCAAACCATCCTGCACACGCAGGGCCGCACCCGCGATATTTCAAGAACGGGAGTTGGGATCGTCTGTGACCGCCACTTGGCCAAGGAAACGGAGATTTGCCTTATGGTCCGCTCACCCGACAATCAACTGTTTCATCTTTCGGGTGTGGTCATGCACTCTCGCTCGTTGCGCGGGCATTGGTACTTGGCCGGCGTGGAATTCCGAAAAATCGCGAACGCAACGCTCAACGCCGCGGCGCGAGATATAGTCTCGAACCACTCGCGGGGCAAAATCACGTCAGCGAAGACCGTCGCCACACCCACACCCGTGGACCATGCAGACCCCCCGCATGACCAATCTTGATAATGAAGCCTCCGCTAATCACTCCTGATTGCGACCTTGTGCACCTTGGCACGCGCAGTCTTGGGCAACGTGATCAACAGAAGTCCATTCTTCAGCACAGCCTCAATGCTCTCTGAATTGACATCCTGCGGCAGCGGCAGCACGCGGGAGAATTCACCGCTCGGACGCTCCTGTCGATGATAGGTCACGTTTTCCTTGGCCGGTTTGTGCCAACGACCCTTAATGGTCAGCTCGCCGCCCAACACCTGCACCTCCACCTCGCTCATGGTCAAATTCGGCACCTCAGCCTCGATGTGGAAATACTCCTCATCCTCCCACACGTTACAGATCGGGTGGTTATGGATGCGAAATGGAAACCCCCGGCCCACGCCAAAACTGTCGAACAACTTGTCAACCTCCCGTCTCAGCTCACCAAACGGAATCATCGACTCCCAATCTTTCGATGCCATAGCCAATTCCTCCTGCCACGATCAATCCGATCCGCACTGATCCGCGGCCACCAACGAATCAGGTCCCAGCGGCCTTTGTGTTACATCGCCCGACCGACGACGCGTCACTCCATTCCTCTTCACGACGTGCGCGACATCGCTTCCGCCGACTCATTTTCGTGTGACTGAGTCGATCCGACAACCCCGCTCAACAAATTGTCTTCCTGCCCCGGCTGGGTAAACAGATATTGATGCTTGAATTGTTCATTATTCCGGCGAAATCGGCCGGCCTTCTGTTGATCCAGAACCGCCAGAAACCCCTTCCGAACGGCCCGCAGCCTGATCGCACCCAATCGGCCCGTGGAACGCTTCGATGCATATTCAATGTTCAGCCCCTGTAGATGTTGGTCCACGCACCGGACCAGCCCATTCATCTCAGCGACGGGTCGGTCCGCCGGCCACTCCACGTACAGTCCATAATGCGGCGGATCATCCCACCGCGGTGCCATCACAAACGTATCAATCGCCAATCCCAGTTCCACACAAGACCGCTCGAACGCCACGACCACCTGTCGTTCCGTTACCTTTTCTCCCGTCACCGAACTGACGTGATCGCCCTTGTGCAGGAATTCGATCAACGGCGCTTGGCCAAGAAACCCCACCACCCGCACGCAATCGCATATGTCGTACCGGTAAAACCCAGCCGACGTGGTCAGCAACACGAAATACTCCCCGCCCACTTCCAACTCGTGCGATCGAAGAATCGTCGGGCGAGCGGTTTCGTAATCAGCCGCCGGAATGAACTCCAAAAACGTGCTGGAAACCGCCGCCACGCCCGCCGCCGTGCCGTCCTCCATGGGAATCGACATGCGACCCTCCGTCGCCAGCAAGCCGATGTCGCGAACCGGCACGTCGCCGAAATAGCTGGGGAATCGATTGACATATAGACCCATCGTTCCCCCCATCCAATTGGCAACGAAGCCCAACCGCCAATAATCCTTGGGCCGAAGCGACCCCGTTCGCCTGCGAATCTCCTCCAGACGCCTCGCAGCCTCCCGTTCGGGCACCAGTCGCGGTCGCAATGAAACACGCACCGCATCGGGCACATCTACGTCCTTCGACAAGGTTCCGTCACGAACGTCCCCAATGATCGATTCCGAATTCTCGTCGCCCGCCCGAGCCAACTGCAACATCGTGGCTGGACTCGCCGTCACCGCCCATCCCACGTCCTCCGGGATGGACAAACGCATGATGGTGTATCGCCGGGCTTGCGGGTCCAGTATGTCAGCTACGCATAATGGCGCCACGTAATACCTTCGCACCACGCGATTTTGCGTAGCAGCCATCAAGCCCGTAATGGCTCCGCAAGGCAGACCCGCCGATGTTCGCTCCTCGTCCATGGACGACGTCACCTGCACGATCGAACGCATGAAAGCCGACGGATGATCCATCAATGCCTTGATTCCGAATGCGCTCCAACCGCCCCGAATGTCTTTCAAGAATCGATCGGTCACCGGAACGTATTTGGGCTTGTCCACCGTTCCGCTGGTCATGGCCAACATGTGCACCCGTTGACCTTCCCCGAACATAGCCCCGATATCCCCAGCCTTGACCCTGTCCACCCAGGGGGCCAAATCGGCATATCGCGTCACCGGCATTCGCTGGGCGAAATCCCGATAACGGCGTATCGAGTTGAAACCGTGCAATCGACCGAACTCGCTGGTCGCATTGGCCCGCACCATCGATTGCAACAAACGATCTTGCACCCGGGTGGCATCATCCACGTCTGCCAACACGCGACGGAGAATCCGCCCGGCGTGAAACCTCGCCATCGTTCCCAATGCTCGTTCGAACCACGTCGTTCGTTTCATGTTCCGGTATCCAGCCGACTCTCCGTCGTGGCGAATCGCGAAATCATCTCAACCGCCTCCGCGGGCTTGATCAGGAACAGACTCGTCGCCGTCGCCCCTTCCATGCGCTCGAACGTCCACGCCTCTTCCGTCAGAAACGGCCCCACAGCCATTCGCCGTAGCGCGGTCAGGCATCCGCCCGTTCCCAAGCACACGCCCACGTCGCGAATAATCGAACGCACGTAGGTGCCTCGACCGCAAACCATCTCGAATTCGACGACAGGCCAATCGTACCGCAACAAATCAAGACTGTAGACCCGCACCTGTTTTGTGGGCATCGGCGGTGCGTCGGCCCGCCCAACGGTCCTATAGGCCGGCACGCCCCCCAACTTGATGGCACTCACACGCGGGGGAACCTGCTCAATCATCCCCACGAAGCCCGTCATGGCCTCGCGAACCGCAGCCTCACTCGGAATCACCGCGACGTTGACTGTTTGCAGCGGGCGGTCGGAATCGAAGCTC
Organism: uncultured Phycisphaeraceae bacterium; assembly: GCA_964424105.1. GTDB lineage: Bacteria > Planctomycetota > Phycisphaerae > UBA1845 > UBA1845 > CAYRHJ01. The sequence goes on from CAYRHJ010000005.1 coordinate 86,357, forward strand.
TCGCTGGTCACGTCGAGTCGGCCCACGGCTCGATAGGTTTTCCGCAAGTTCATCATCTGCTCGACCAGCTTCGTCGCACCACCTTGACAGACGATCAACACCCCCTCCGCCGCAGGGTCCAACGACCCGGCGTGGCCACTCTTGCGAACGCCCGTGATCTTTCGAACGCGATAAACAGCCTTGGCCGACGTGATGCCCACGGGCTTGTAGACGTTGATAATTCCGTCAGGCATAGGCAGGGTCATTACCAAAGAGACGACTGTCAATCATTGACGATTGAACGATGTTATGAAATTGGTTTGTTTTTGCCGTAAAGCCGTCACCCCGGCGAAGGCCGGGGTCCAGGCATGTTCATTGCGGGTTCCGGCTTTCACCGAAACGAGAACCGTCATTCATTTGACCATTAAGGCACTCCAACAATACCGACGAACGCCCGCCTTCTTTCAGAGCCGCGACCGTCAGGGAGCGGAAATCCGCTGGTTTCCACTACGATCGCATTTATCAAACTATTCAAGCACTCCAAAAATGCGAACATCAATAGTCCATGCGCTCAATCCGTTTGCCTATAATCCAACTCCCTCTTCACGAGCCGTGAGCGCAAAGCGAGCGGTCCGCCGCGAAGCGCGCAACCCCAACCCGCGACCGCGTTCCATCCGCCCCGACCTTGACCGTCGCTATCGCTCGTGTCAATGATCGGAATTCGCGGATCGATTTGCGCGTATGATGCCGATCATGAATTTCAAACGACGTTGACGCTGCGTCACCGGATTCGAGCCCCGCGCAATCGACTTCCCTGCGCCCATGAAACGGGCTGCGTCAGGCCTATGCCCGATGCAGCCCATGAACTTCCGAATCGCATTCCATTCCGCGAAAAGTCGCGCGGAAAATGTCTGCTAACCTTTGCTCGGCTTGCCGTTCTTGAAGCTGACGCTGCAATGCTCGCATTTTCCGTCCGTCAAACGGGCGACGGCGCACGCCTCGCAATGTCCGGCATCTTTCAACGCCGTCTGAACGGTTTCCATCGCCTGCTTGGCTTCATCGTACGTCTTCTGTGTCTTGAACATGCGATGGGCGACAAAACCGGCGTCGCACCCCGTACAGAACCCATTCTTGGCAAACGCTTTGGCGCATTCCGGGCAATGGTCGGACATCGTGTCCGCCGTCTCCTTGGCAATCGGCTTTCCGCTCGCTAAGACGAACGCGGCCTTCGATTGATAGGCCTTCCCGTCGGTCACAAACAACTTGCAATGCTCGCACGAGCCGCCCTGGGTGGCTGCTTCCTTACAAGCCGGGCAAGGCGAATACTTGGCCTTGCTCACCTTGGCCGCATCGCCCGCCAGAATGTCGAACACGACCTTACTCGTCAGTTTCAGATCGAAAATCTTGCCCGACCCACAGCAGAAGCCTTCACCCTTCTCTTCGACGGCTTTGCATCCCGGACAACCCGGACCCGCAAACGTCGGCGCGACCCAAACACCAACAGCCGCCAAACTCAACACTGTCAACATTCCACGGCGCATTGTAAATCTCCCTGACTAGAACTCCTCTTGCCCCCAGCGGTTTTTCACGATTCCGACCGGGGTTTGTATTTCGATACAATTCGATAAGCAAATGCAACCAAGTGATACTTTATGCTATGCGCGATCATGCTCTATCGCAAGACGGCATGAGCTACCGACAATAATTCCTTTCGGTGGCGGTTTTTTTCGACAACATCACGCAAATTAACCCGGCGCTAACGCCTCAATCGCTTCGAATATCTTCCGCGACGCCGCATTCAAATCCGGCGCGCCCGCCGAATTCTTAAATTCTGAAAGGTCCACAGATTGGCCGAAACGAACCTGGGAATAGTTCCGGCTAAACAGTGACTTTAACACGCTCGTGGCTTCGACTTTCCCCGCCAAGTGAACCGGAATGACCGTGGCCCCGGTTCGCAAGGCCAACATGGCCACGCCGTTTTTCAGCTCACCGTCACCTTGGCGACCACGAATTCCACCTTCAATGAAAATGCCCACGGCTTGGCCATCGCGAAGGCGTCGCATGGTGTCCTTGATGGCCCGAACGTCGTTCACGCCACGCCGGACCGGGATGCACTGCGCCACTCGTATGAAAAACCCCGCGATGGGCAAATTGTAGTATTCAGCCGCGATCATGAAGCTGATTAGTCGGTAATTGCACATTCCCAGGATCAGCAAGGGGTCCGTGTAGGATATGTGGTTGGCGGTGACGATGACCGGTCCCGTTCTGGGCACGGTACAGTGTCCGATCCTGACACAACGGTACCAGAATTTCACCATTACTTCATTGATGTTCCGGCAGAAGCCGAACCATTGATCAAACGGCATGCATCGGCAACGAACGACGAATACCCGCCATCCGACTACGAATAGCAAGCAGCCGACGAACACAAGGATCGCGGGTACCCATCGATCAATCCCGGGCCAATCGGGAATGGCCAACAGGCCCGTCGCCAACAACAACCCGCCCACTGCGGCCATGCTGTTCAATCCGCAGACTCGACCCCGGAACTGATTGGGTACGAAGCCCTGCAACATGGCGTTGTAGCTGGCCATCACACCCGCGCCGAACACTGACATCACGAACACCGACAGCGCTCCTACGACGTGGGCGACATCGGGTGCGAATCCGAGCAGCATGCTGCCAGCAAATGCCAATACGCCCAGTCCGGTGCCCATCAGGCTCCAGGTCATGGCATAGTCGCTTCGCAGCGCGCTTCCCAGCAGCGAGACCAATATCGCACCGACCGCCAATCCCAGACCTATCCAGACCAGGAACCGGGCCATTTCCGGAAAGCCGCCCTGGTAGGCGCTCTTCACGACCGCAGGGACGACGCTCTTCACCGTCGCGCCGGAAAACCAAAACACGACGGCGATGCCGATGACCTGGGCTACGCGTCGGTGGCCACGAACGTAACGTAACCCTGCGGAGATTGCGGCCAGAAAACGCTCGCGATGTTGATGGCGGGATTCATCGATCGGTCCCCATCGTCGACTGATCGACAGGACGCACACGGCGCTGGCGCCGAATGTGACGGCGTTGAGATGGAAGGCCTCCCGAATCATTCCACGCGCCGCAAGCTCCCCGCTGACCAACGTTGCGAACATGGTGGCGATCATGCCCAGCCCGCCGATCATGGCGTTGGCGGTCACCAACTCTTCGTGGCGGACCAACGTCGGAACCATGGCCTGCCGGGCGGGACCGAACAAGGCCGCGAACACGCCGATGGCTGCCAATGGGGAAACGGGTCCCCAAGTTTCACCCAACCACGTCGTGCCGAATTGAATCAGGGCCAAAAAAATGAGCATGATGGCTGCGCGGCACAGGTCAGCCGTGATCATGATCATCCGACGGGAATAGCGGTCGGCGATGACACCGGTCAGCGCCGTCAGCAGAAAAAACGGAACCATCAGAACAAACGTCATCCGTGCCTGAATGGGCGTGATGTTGACCGACTCGTCCAACGCGTTCTGATGGGCCAGGATGGCCATTTCGGACAGATGATCGCCCATGGCGCTGATGCCGTAGGCGCACCACAGCAGGATGAAGTTGCGGTTGGTCAACAGCGATCGGATCGTCGGGTTCACATCCACCTCATCTGGGCATGACCCGTTCGGGTCGAAGCCGGGCACGGATTGAACCCTAGCGAGCGCATCCCCGCAAGTTGGTCAGTCGGCGCGCACGATTTAGGCATTCTAACAAAACTGGTCCACGGTCTGTCAAAGACCGCTCGCTTCGCGCTCGCGGCTCGTCAAGAGGCGGGTGAGGTTGGAAGAGAAGACCGCTCGCTTCGCGCTCGCGGCTCGTTAAGAGGCGGGTGAAACCGGCCCTACGAACTGACGCTCCAATCATCGGCTCCCCCACCTCCAAAGGAGATGGGCCACCCATGCTGGATTCCGGCGTTCGCCGGAATGACGGAATGCGACACGTTGACCGAAGGCGATCGGCGGGGGACCGCTCGCTTCTCGCTCGCGGCTCGTGAAAGACTTGGTCGCGGGGTGGATACTGTAGGAAGTGAAGACCGCTCGCTTCGCGCTCGCGGCTCTGTTGTGGGGGATTCCGAAAATTGAACGACCCTGCGGGTGTATGCACCCCGCTTGACGTCGTGGTGGCGGATCGCTACTCTCCGCTCCCCGACTTGTGTGGCGCGGTTCATGGCAGGGTAATGGCGGCTGGCGTTTTCCTGGTAGGCATCGTACCATTTGTCACGATGTCTGACCGAATCCCTACCTCGGGCGATGATCCGTCGCCGCCGGGTGACCGGCGGCCTGGCCGACGTGGGTCGGAATCCAGCGGGTTTAGCCTGGCCATCGAGTTCCTGGGATACATGGGCGTGATGGGTTACCTGGGTTTCCGTCTCGACCAGCGTTACGGTTGGGATGACCGGGGCTTGCTGGGTTGCCTGTTGTTGGGATTGGTGGCTTGGATATACCGAGTGCTTCGGCAAACGCGAGGTCTGTTCAAGTGAAACCGGTTCGCCTGTTCGTGATCTTTTGTGTGGCGGGCTTGGCGCTCGTCGCGGGAGCCTGGGTTTGTGGTGTTCGGTTTGCGAATGAGGCGGTGGGGCGGGCTGTGACCGCGGCGGCGGTGATTTGTTTTTGTTCCGCGATTGTGGCGGTTGTTCCGTTGGTCGTCGTATCGCGACGTCATTCGGAATACGTCGTACAAGCCGGCATGGCGGCGATCCCCATTCGGTTGTTTCTGACGCTGGGCGTGGGCTTGGGTTTCCCGCACTGGTCGGACGTTCAGGAGTCGGTCTATACGACGGCTTTGGTGGGTTTTTACCTGGCTTTTTTGGCGGCTGAAACTTTCTTGATCGTGCGTATGGTGAATCGTCGATGGTCCAACGACGTCGATCGAGCGCGTTGAGTCTATGATTTCCGGGCTTCGAAACGCACTGCTATTGGTCGACGCTCTGGGGGCTCAGAACCCCGAGGAGCACGTGCTGCCGCACGGATTGTTTCGCATCTCTTCAAGCAATCTACATCTACCTCTTTTTCAGGATCAGGCGCACGAGTTCTGGATGACGAACCACCTGTTGATGTTGCTCGTGGCTGCGGTCTTGACGTTTCTGGTGTTCTTTGCGATTGGAAGAAGGTATCAGGTGGCATTGGCGGGGGTGCCGGTCGAAAACACCGTGCCCCGCGGATTTACCAGCCTGATTGAGACCGTCATGGACGGCTTGCGAAGTAGGGTGGTTCGCCCGGTGCTAGCCGGCAAGACGGATCAGTTCATGCCGTTTCTGTGGACGGTGTTCTTTTTCATACTTTTTTGCAATCTGTTGGGTATGTTGCCGCTGGACGGCATTTTCAAGCTTTTGTTCGGAATCGCGCACATCGGGGGCACGCCGACGGGCAACATCAACGTGACGGCTGGGTTGGCGTTGTGCGCGTTTGCGATGATCCACGTTGCGGGGCTTCGGGAATTGTTCGGCGCGATGCGCTCGGGGACCTTCGGCCATCACGGTCATCATGACGACGATCATGGCCATCATGATGTCACGGATCGGGCCGTTTCCAATGCATCGGGCGTTTCAGCGGCGTCAGCGGCGATGTGGTCGTCGGTGATCTACGTCTGGAATTTCGCACCGCACGCGTTCGCGGTGACTCGACACCGGGCCAAGCCGGGCGTTTTGGCGCGAATGGTTATGTTGGTGTTTTACACGGCATTGCTATTCGTCGAATGGCGGATGTTGGGTATGCTGTTCGGCGGGGTGGAACTGGCGGGGGTATTTCAATGGGTCGGACTGCCGTTGGGCATTGCCTTTGCGTTCAACGCGGGGGGACTGCACCCGTTGGACTTCGCTGATTGTCTGATGTGGGGATTTCTCGTTCTGTTGGAGGCCATTGGTGCATTGGTCAAGCCATTCGCGCTGTGCGTTCGACTTTTCGCCAATATGGTTGCGGGCCACACGGTTTTGGCGGCGCTTTTGGCTTTGATCCCCATTTTCAAGGGACTTTCGGCGGGGTTTTTGCTGGGCGCATCGGCCCCTGTGATCGGGAGCGTATTGTTGAGTTGTTTGGAGTTGTTTGTCGCCTTTTTGCAGGCGTTTATCTTCATGTTTCTGACCACCATGTTCATCGACGCGGCGGTGAATCCGCAGCATTGATCGGGGGGTGGCGGAGACGAGTGAGTTAGAACAGGAGAGCGAATTCATGGATTTCGAGTTGTTGGCACAAGGTACGCAACTCATCGGAGACAGGGGTCTCGCGGTGCTGGGCGCGGGTTTGGGAGTCGGTTTGACGGTGATTGGTGCCGGCAAAGGGATCGGCCATCTTGCCGGAAACGCCGTGGAATCAATGGCCCGCCAGCCGGAAGCGGGTGGGCGAATTTTCACGTCCATGCTGTTGGCGGCGGCGTTGATCGAGGGATTTACGTTCTTCGCCATCATTCAATGCAAGGGCATCGGGGAGTTTCTGGCGGGCGGCTAGTCGTTCAGCCCGTCGGGAGAGGATTGATATTTTGAGGAAGCCCCGATGAATCGACGCGTAATCATAGCGTTTGTGGTGCTTGCATCGGCGATTATCGCCCGGAGTGTGTTGGCGCAGGAAACGGGTCATGGTGAAACCGCCGGCCAAGTGGCGGAGGGTCACGGCGATGGTGCGCATGGCCCGAAGTACAGCCTGCTCACGATGGATGGAATGGCTGCGGTCGCGACGATCGTGGTTTTCGTGCTTCTGTTGATCGTGTTGCGCATCGTGGCGTGGAAGCCGATTCAGGAGATGCTCGTTAAGCGCGAGCATTTCATTGAAAACTCGCTGCGGCTGGCCAAGCACGAACGTGAGGAATCCGAGCGATTGCTGAAACATTACACGGATCAGATCGCCAAGGCCCGCGACGAAGCCACCGCCATCGTTGAAGAAGGGCGGCGTGATGCGGAGGTGGTTCGACAGCGAGTCGAACGCGAAACTCGTGATGAAGCCGACCGAACAATCGAGCGGGCCAAGCGCGAGATTCGAATCGCCCAAGAAACCGCGGTCAAGGAATTGTACGGACGGGCTGCGGAGTTGGTGACGGCGGCGGCGGGAAAGGTGATCCGCAAGGAACTCCGGGCTGAGGATCATCAGGAATTGGTGGCGGATTCGATTCGCTCGTTGTCGGAGATGCCCAGCCGAAAGAACGGGCATTAGCGTGACGATCACTGGGACGTTTTCCGCGAGGTGATTCGGTCCGCGAGAGGCGTCGTTCGCAACTCGCGTGAATGACGCGCGTGTGGCGATTGGTCCACGAAGAGGTTCAGCGATGCAACCGGTAAACGAAGTGGGTGGTGCGATCGCGGCCGTCTATGCCAAGGCCCTGATGAACCTGGCAGAAACGGACGCGGAGCGCTCGTCCACATTGGAAGAATTGACTGCGTTGGTGGAGTTGACGAATCGCGAGCCGGCGTTGGAGCGGTTCTTCGTCAGCACGGTGATTGACGTCGACGCCCGCCGTGAATCCATCGAGCGGATGTTCCGCGGTAAGGCCGACGATCGGATGATCGACTTTCTTCAAGTGCTGAATCGCAAGGACCGGTTGCCGCTGTTGGCGGAGGTGGTTCGACAATATCGCGGCTCGCTGGAACGCCAACGGAATCAGATCGAATCAACGGTGACGACGGCCACGCCGCTGGGCGACGCCTCTCGTGCCGAATTGTTGGACGCCTTGAAAAAGCATACCGGTAAGTCCCCGGTGCTGACCGAGCTGGTCGATCCGGAAATCCTTGGCGGAATGGTTGTGCGAACGGAAGGGGAGAAGATTGATTTTTCGGTGGCGATGCGGCTGCGGGCATTTCGCAAGGTGTTGCTGGCTCGTGCGTCACATGAGATTCACGGCGGTCGAAACTATTTCGACGAAGTCTAGGGCAGTGATGACCGGAGTCTTGCGTCTCGACGATTTGTTCGTCGTTGGTGTTGTGTATCATGTTGATTGCGTGTTATCCGAACCGCGCCCGCCTGCCCTTTACGCGAAGCGTCAAGGGTCAGGAAACGGTGGGCGTGACCGCCTGGCAACCGCTCCCTCACGGTCGCGGCTCGGTTCAGATAGGTGATTCCAATCCTGATACACTACACGAGGGCGTAGCCGGCGGGGGACCGTATCCCGACCGCTTGGAAGCGTCAGACCGCCAACCCGAAATAATAACAGTTGACGGAGCATCCGTCGGTTGAAGGAACGGCTATGAAGTTCAAAGTCGACGAAATATCAAGCGTTATTCAGGAAGAGATTCGCAAGTACCACAGCGAGGTTGACGTGGCCGAGGTCGGTCGGGTCATCGCCGTGGGCGACGGGATTGCGCGCATTTATGGCCTGAAGAACGCGTTCTCATCGGAGTTGATCGAGTTTGCCAACGGGGCACAAGCCCAGATTCTGAACCTGGAGGAGAATTCAGTCGGGGCGGCTGTGCTGGGTGATTTCCTGGGCATCAAGGAGGGTGACGAGGTCCGCCGGACGGGCCGGCTGCTGAGCGTGCCGGTGGGCGAGGAGATGATTGGACGCGTGGTCGATCCGCTGGGTCGACCGATTGATGGCCGCGGGGTCATTGAGACGCCGCACGCCCGCCCCTTGGAAGTGATCGCGCCGGGCATCGCGGGGCGCCAGCCGGTGAATCAGCCGTTGCAAACGGGCATCAAGGCGATCGACAGCATGATCCCCATCGGTCGCGGTCAGCGTGAATTGATCATCGGCGATCGAAAGACCGGCAAGACGGCGGTGGCGGTCGATACCATCCTGAATCAAAAGGGGGGCGACGTCATCTGCGTGTATGTCGCCATAGGCCAAAAGGAATCCACCGTCGCGAGCGTGGTCGATGTGTTGGCCGAGCGCGGAGCCATGGATTACACGATAGTCGTTTCCGCTGCCAGTGCGACGCCGGCGCCATTGCAGTTCATCGCGCCGTATTCGGGCTGTGCCATGGCGGAATATTTCATGTACGAGCAAGGACGACACACGTTGTGCATCTATGACGATCTATCCAAGCAGGCGGCAGCCTATCGGCAGATGTCGCTCCTGTTGCGTCGTCCGCCGGGTCGTGAAGCCTATCCGGGTGACGTGTTCTACATCCACAGCCGACTGCTGGAGCGCTCCTGCAAATTGGCTGAGCGTCGCTACGTGGTGAAGAAGGGGGCACCTGCTGACACCAAGCAGGGCGTCGATGGGAAAATCTACATGGGTGTCCCGGGCATTCACGAATCGCAGGAGGCCAAGAAGAAGTTGGGTGAGGCTGATCACGAAGTACGAATCGATCCGACCAGCGGAGGATCGCTGACGGCGCTGCCCATCATCGAGACACTGGAGGGCGAGGTTTCCGCGTACATTCCGACCAACGTCATCAGCATCACGGACGGGCAGATTTATCTGGAACCGGATTTGTTTTTCGCGGGCGTCAGGCCGGCGGTGAACGTGGGCATCAGTGTGTCCCGCGTGGGTGGAAATGCCCAGCGCAAGGCGATGAAAAAGATTGCGGGTTCGCTGCGTCTGGACTTGGCTGCGTTTCGAGAGTTGGAAGCGTTTGCCCAGTTGGGCACGGACCTGGACGCGGCGACGCAGCGGCGACTCGATCGCGGGCGACGGATGGTGGAGTTGCTGAAGCAGCCCCAATATCAGCCCTACAACATCAACGACCAGGTTTTGAGTATCTACGCGGGAACGCAGGGGTTTCTTGATGACCTGCCGTTGAACCAGGTTCTGCCGTTCGAGAAAGCGATGTTGAAGCACGTTCAAGACGAGTTTCCGGAGATTCTGAGTGAACTCGACAAGACCGGACAGTTGTCGGACGAATTGGCATCCAAGGTCAAGGGCGTGATCGCAAACTTCAAGAAGGCTTTTTTGGAAAAGTGAAACCACGGTTGAAGGCGTTTTCAGGGAATTTGAGGCGGCGGATGAAGCATGGCTAAGGCACGATCCATTGCGAAGCGGCGTAAAGCCGTAAACAACATCCGGAAGATCACGCACACCATGCAGTTGATCGCGACGGCCAGGTTTCAGAAATCGCTGAACCGGGCGGTGGGCACGCGACCGTACACCGACAAGATCACCGAGTTGGTGCAGCAGGTGTCGCGGGCGGGCGAGTCCATCCATCATCCGTTGTTGACGCGGCAGCTCGACGTGAAGCGTCAAGCCGTCCTGCTGATTACGTCGAATCGTGGCCTGTGCGGGGGTTACAACGCCAGTTTGTTTCGGACGGCTTTGAGCGCCGTCGAGGAAGTCGAGCCGGAGGGTGTAGCAACGGATCTGCACGTGGTGGGCAAGAAGGGTGTCATCTATTTCAAATTCATGGGTCGCGAGTTGGCGAAGACTTATCCGGCGATTTCCGATTCGGCGAGCTTCGCGGACGTTGAGCCTATTGCCACGGCCTTCATGAATGCCTATTGCGAAGGGCGATATCGTGCGGTCCGCGTGGTGTATATGAAGTTCTTGTCCGCCGCCCGGCAGAAGCCCGAGGTCATACAGTTGCTTCCTATCGAAGCGCTGGCTTCGAGTCCGGATTCCGCGTCCACCGCCGACAAGGGAGCCGCGGCCGAAGTGATGTATGATTTTTCGCCGCCGCCGGAATTGTTGCTGGCTGAGTTGCTCCCGGAGACCGTCAAGGTTCGCCTGTTTCAGTGCTTCTGTGACGCGACGGTGAGTGAGAACGTCGCACGGATGGTGGCGATGAAGTCGGCGACGGATTCCGCGGGCGATATGTCGAAAATGTTGGGACAGCGCTACAACCGTGCCCGGCAATCGCAGATCACCATGGAATTGTTGGACATTATGGGTGGTGTAGAAGCCCTGAAATAGGCCCGATGGGCGGGGAGTGCTGCATGGCCACGAATGGCAAGAACGTAGGAAGAGTAACGCAGGTCATCGGCTCGACGTTGGACGCGGAATTTTCCGAGGACGCGATGCCCGACATTTACAACGCCCTGAATGTGGAGGTGACTCGATCGGTTGGCAAACAAGCCGTCAAGGAGACGTTGTGGTGCGAGGTGGCCCAGCATCTGGGCGGCGGTCGGGTACGGGCGGTGGCGCTCGGCTCAACGGATGGCTTGCAGCGCGGCGTGGACATTTTAGATCTGGGCAGCCCGGTGCGTGTGCCGGTGGGCGAGACGACCCTGGGGCGGGTGTTCAATCTGGTGGGCGAGACGATCGACGGGCGCGGAGAAGCGAATCGATCGAACACCAGGCCCATCCATCAACCGCCGCCGCTCTTCGCAGACCTGACGCCGAAGACGGAAATTCTGGAAACGGGCATCAAGGTCATCGACTTGCTAGCCCCGTTCGTTCGCGGCGGGAAGATCGGATTGTTTGGCGGAGCCGGGCTGGGCAAAACGGTGATCATCCAGGAGATGATCGCCCGCATCGCTCGTGAACACAGCGGGTACTCCGTGTTCGCCGGTGTGGGCGAACGCACCCGCGAGGGAAACGACCTGTGGATCGAAATGCAGGAGGCGGAATTCAAAGACACCGAGGGACGTACGAAGAAGGTCATCGAGCACACGGCCATGGTGTTCGGGCAAATGAACGAGCCGCCCGGTGCGCGTTTGCGCGTGGCGCTGGCGGCGCTGACCATGGCCGAGTACTTCCGCGACGAATCCGGCCAGGACACGCTTCTGTTTGTGGACAACATTTTCCGGTTTTCGCAGGCCGGTTCCGAGGTGTCCGCGCTGTTGGGCCGGATGCCGTCGGCGGTGGGATATCAGCCGACCCTGGGAACAGAGATGGGTGAATTGCAGGAGCGCATCACGTCGACCAAGAAGGGTGCGGTGACGTCCGTGCAGGCCATCTACGTGCCCGCGGATGACCTGACCGACCCCGCCCCCGCGACGACGTTTACGCACCTCGACGCATTCATCGTGCTGAATCGGGCCATCAGCGAAAAGGGCATCTACCCCGCGATTGATCCGTTGGCTTCGTCCTCGCGTATCGTCGATCCTCAATACGTCGGCGAGGAGCACTACCGAGTGGCCCGCCGCGTGCAGACCGTTTTGCAGCGGTATAAGGAACTACAGGATATCATCGCCATTTTGGGCGTGGATGAACTGAGCGAAGAAGACAAGCTGATCGTCTCGCGGGCCAGGAAGATCGAGCGATTCCTTTCGCAGCCTTTCTATCTGGCCGAGCAGTTCACGGGTTTCGCCGGCAAGTACACGCCCATCAAGGAGTCCATCCGTTCCTTCGACGAGATTTGCGAAGGCAAATGGGACGAACTGCCCGAAGCCGCGTTCATGTACATTGGGGCGGTAGAAGAAGCGGCCGAGAAGGCCAAGACGCTTTAAGGCACTCTAACAACGAACGACCGCCTCTTTCCGAGCCTCGACCGTGAGGGAGCGGTCTTTGACGGACCGTGACCCAGTTTTGTTAGAATGCCTGAGTTGGTTTGATCGAGCCGGCCAGCGATGTTGCTGAGCAATCTTGACGATCTAACCTCACCTGGGTGTGAATGACGACATGGCAGACAGTCAGACGCTACATTGCAGCCTGCTAACGCCCGATCGGGAAGTGCTTACGTGTGAAGCTACTTTCGTGGCCATCCCGGGCCATGACGGTGAGATCGGGTTTCTGAGAAATCGATCCGCGCTGGTATGCAAACTGGGAGTCGGCGAAGTGCGAATCCAGAACGAAATGGGCACGGCTCGATTTCTTGTCGACGGCGGGTTTGCCCAAATGCTCGATAATGTGCTTTCGATCCTGACGAGCTATGCCGAACCGGCGCAGTCCATTGACCCTGCGTTCGCAGCCGCCGCCCTGAAAGCGGCGCTGGAAATGCCCGGCCTCGACGCTTCAAGCCACGACCTTCGCGAATCCGCCGTCGCCCGCGCCCGCCTGCGCATCGCTTCACGCGGCTAGTGTAGTTAGTCACGCTGTCCGCATCTTTTCAGAGCCGCGACCGTCAGAGCCTGAGAAAAAATCGATTTTCGATGGCAGCGACCCGCATTCTTGATAGCGCCACGCGGGTTGCCCGAACGATTCTTTTGATTTTTTCCCAGGCTCGTCAGGGAGCGGGGGTTGCCTTACCCGTTTCAACCGCGTTATCGACGTTTCAAAAGTTGCGTCAATTCGGACTAACAACATTAGTGGGCCGGCGTCAATTCCAACATGTCATGGCATCTCTTGAGCAAGAGTGTTTCACGCTGCCCGCCGGCGCCACAGCCTCGTGCGAATCCGTCGAGCGATCATCTGACAGTAGATTTCTGGCGCAAATGCAAAATACGTTGTGCAACCGAAAAATTGTTTCGGTCGCAGACATTATTGACTCGCGCCGCAGTAAGCAGTAACCTGTAAAGTCAAATTCAATCGCATTCTCGCGCATACTCGGTCGGTTTCTCGCGCATACTCGATCGCATTCGCGCGCATGCGTCATTCCGGCGAACGCCGGAATCCAGGAATCGGCGATCTGGACTCCGGATTGCGCCGGAGTGACCGGCGCGCTTGGTCGATCCGGTGCCGAGCCATCGCGCGGCGAAGGGAACCAAGCGTCGGGCCAGGCCCGGAAAGGCGCGGCGGAAATGACCACATTACCCGCGTTTGCCCCATTTCTTCTAACCGCGTTGACGGCCGCTGATCTGGCCGCTGCGAACGCCACCTTGCCCATTATCGAACTGGACAGAGATATCGTTCGTACACCGTACCGCCGCGTCCGCCCGCTGCCGCCGCCACAGAAAACACTGCGTGTCACCGCCTGGAGCCTCTATCAAGCGGCCAAGAAGGCGGAGTTAACTCGTAGCTTCGATGCAACGCATATCGATCATCTTGCGGCCTGTTTTGCAGCCGAGCATCATGCGATGTTCCTCTGGAGTGGCGGTGAGCTCCGACTCGCGCCGGGCGCGACGGACGAATACGAAACCGCCGCCCACGGAAGCCGCTCGCGGCTCATCGGCGAGGGGATGCTCCTGCTCACGATGCAGGAGTATGGCTATACGTTTTGGGATCGTTTCGATGTGCTTGTGAAGCGAGCCCTTCGCAACCAAGTCGTGCAACATCCGAAGAGTGTGAAGCGCGCCAAGGCCATCCGGCGCAAGCTCCAGCAGAAGAAAACGAATCAACGATCTGACTTCGTCATCGAAAACGGCGAGAAGGAAACGGCCCTTGCGGAAGCAAAGGGAAGCATGGTGACGCCCGGTATTGACAGTAGGATCAAACCCGACCTTCGCGATGCATTGAAGCAGCTTGCCGCCACCAAGTCGTTGGTTTCGCCACAGCCGACCAAGACGTACGGCGTCGGCACCTACTTGCGGGAGGTCGATGATCCGCACGAAGATACTTCGCTGATCGCGCTCGTCGATCCCGACGATCGCGAAGATGCCGACTTGGCAGTCGAATTTCCGCGAGATTGGGTTCGTCGCGGAAACTACGCGGCTTGGTTGCTGGGCATGGGCTTTGCGGAACCTGCAATTGCGCTCCGCAACGGCATCGCTCGCGAAGGAATCGGCGTTTCGCTCCCAGCCAAACGTGTCGGCGGACGCGACTTCGCCTATGTCGTGACGGGGGTGCAGCTTCGACCGGACCGAGCGCACCGCTTTACGCGAGATAGGTTTCATGAGTGGTGGCACTGGCCCGACTTTTGGTTCGGTCCGATGCGGGACTTCCTACAAGTGACAGTCCTCGGACTCCGGGTTGACGTGCTCAACGCGATTTCGAGGGCACTTGTAATCCCGGAAGAAGGTGACTTGCTGGCCATTGAACCCGAAACGCTGCGAGACGTGGGAGCCTTCGACGGCAGCGTCATGCCGGACGGAAGCATGTGTGGGGTAGTCGCGGCCAATACGCTGCGCGAAATGGAATTCATGGAGTTCACGCTGTGATCTCCCCGAATCGCAACGAGTTGGTGACGCAGCGCGCCACGATGTGGCAACTTAAGGGATGACAATGACGCAGATCGAGAAACTTGATAGTCGCGAGAACGCCGTCGCGGCCAGTCCCGTGGCGGAGGTTGCGTAAGGACGCAAAGCGATATGGCGAAGAGAGCAACGAACAGGAAGACCCGCGGGCGAGCCGGTTCGGCCAAGAGCGTCGAGACCCTCACCCACGACGAGGCCAAGCGGTCGAACATCCCGACGGCCGAGTTTCAGTCGGTCATGGCCAAGGAGCACCAGACGCCGATCCGCGTCGCCTACGAGCGCCGCAACCGCGACCTCGACCCGCAGCTTGTCTGGCGCGGCAAGGATGAGCAGGACTGGTCGGACCTCGTCGTCCAGGCCCCGCCGCTCTTCATTCAGGAGAAGGTCCACCCCAAGGTGCTGATCGACGACCTGCTCCGCCGTACGAAGGCCGACGAGAAAGCGGCCGAGGCGCAGATGGACCTCTTCGCGGTGCTGAACGCGTTCAACGACATCGATCCATGCGGATCTTAGTGCTACGACGTCAGATTGCAATTCCGATTGTGCAATGACTGCCGGCGGAGATGGAATCCGGGCGACGGCGGGAACCTCCCAACCCAATCCATGCGGCGAGATCACCGCAGGAAAAATGGTCACCCTCTGTACGAAACCGTGCGCAGGACAGCCAGATTGATTTATATGCGCCGGCCCGATAATGTACCCCGTTGTTTGCCGTATGCGGGATCCATTGTGTAGGCGTGGTGAGGGGGCCAGAACATGCACAGTTTCCGATTGATGGTTGGGGTGTTGCTACTGACGTTTCCGGCCATCGTGGGATGGCGGGCTTTCGAGGAACCGAACCCGGGCGACCTCGACAACGATGGGGACATTGACCGCTGCGACTACGACCTGTTCGTCGACTGCGCGACGGGTCCGGGCGGAGGCCCCGTTGACCCGGATTGCAACTCGGCGGACGGAGACGCCGACACCGACGTCGACCTGGCAGATTGGGGTTTGTTTCAAAACCAATTCGGGACGGGATTATTCAATGGGCCGCTCTTTCCGGGAATGCCCTTCCCAGCCGGCATCAGCCCATCCTCCGTCGTTTCCGCCGACTTGAATGGCGACGGCGAACTCGACCTGGCCACCGCCAATTTCACCTGCTTCGGGTGCGTTGGCACCGTCTCCGTCCATCTGAACAATGGCAACGGCACGTTTGCGCCTCAGGAGCTTTATAACGTAGGATTCAGCCCGCGATCCGTCGCTGCCGGCGATCTGGACGGCGACGGCGATATTGATCTGGTCACGGCCAACCTTACCGAAAGCAGTGTTTCGCTGTTGCGCAACAATGGCGACGGCACGTTCGAATCGCAAACAACCTTCGGGGTGGGACCCATACCGACTTCCGTAACCGTGGCCGATCTGGACGGCGACGACGATCTCGACTTGGCTACGGCCAATTTCACCTGTTTCGATTGCGCCGGCTCCGTTTCTATCTTACGCAACATCGGGAACGGCACATTCGCCCCGCACATCACGTTCACGGTGGGGATCGCCCCGCTGTTCGTCACAGCCGCCAAATTGGACGGGGACGAGGACGTCGACTTGGCGACGGCGAACTCACAAGGCAACAACGTTTCCGTCTTGCACAACAATGGCAATGGCACCTTCGCCCCTCATATGACTTTTACCGTGGGAACCACCCCGCAATCCGTTATCGCCGCAAACCTGGACGGCGACGACGACCTTGACCTGGTCACCGCAAATGCCAATGGCGGCAACGTCTCCGTTTTGCTTAACAACGGCAACGGCACGTTCGCGGCCCACGTGACCCACGCGGTAGGGGAAAACCCGGACTCCGTCGTCGCCTCCGACGTGGACGACGACGGTGACAACGACCTGGCCGCGGCAAATTTCGACGGGAACAACGTTTCCGTACTGCTCAACAACGGAAATGCCACGTTCGCGACCCAAGCAGTCTACGGGACGGGGGTTGGCCCGAACTCCATCACTGCGGCTGATATGGACGCCGACGGTGACCCTGATCTCGTGGTTGTTAATTGCAATTGCGTTACCGCCGGGGTTTCCGGCAGTGTACTGGTACTAGCCAACGACGGCGACGGGAACTTCGCGATGAACCACGACGTGGGTTCCGGTCCGTCCTCGATCACCGCCGCCGATCTCGACGGCGACAGCGACATTGATTTAGCGACGGCCAATCTCAGCAGCAACAACATTTCGGTGCTGCTCAACATGGGCGACGGCAACTTCGCTGATCATGCGACGTACGGCGTGGGGACTGCACCGGGGTCGGTCGCCGCCGGCGACGTGGATGGAGACGGCGAGATTGATCTGGTCGCGGCCAACGTCAGCGGCGGTAACGTCTCCGTGCTTCTCAACAATGGTAACGGCACCTTCATGCCGCACGTGACGTATAGCCTTGGCTTGTTTGCCAGCCCAGACTCCGTCACGTTGGCCAATCTAAACGGCGACGATGACCTCGACATAGTGGCTGTCAACGATAACTCCAGGTTGGCTGTGTTGCTCAACAACGGCAATGGCACGTTTGCGGCCCCGGCGATCTATTCGGTAGGTTCTGGCCCGGCCTATATCGCCACGGCCGACCTGAACGGTGACGGCCACGTGGATTTGGCATCGGCCAATTACATCGGCGACAGTGTTTCCGTCCTGCGTAACCTTGGCAACGGTACCTTTGCGTCCGCCGTGAATCTCGCGGTGGGAAAGAACCCATTCTCCGTTATCGCCGTCCAATTGGACGATGACCAGGCCGTCGACTTGGCCGCGACGAACGACAACGGTGACAACATCTCTGTGCTGCGTAACAACGGCGACGGCACGTTCATGCCGCAGGAGAACTACGGAGTGGGAAACCGACCCGGTTCAATCGCGGGCGCCGATTTGGACGGCGACGGCGACCTCGACCTCATCACCGCGAACATCGCCGACGGCGACGTTTCTGTCCTGCTCAACGACGGCAACGGCACGTTCGTGCCACACGGAACGTTCGTGGTTGGTTCCGGCCCGCGATCTGTTACGTCCGCCGACTTCGACGGCGATGGCGACCTCGACCTCGCAACAGCGAACTTCATTGGCAATAACGTCTCCGTGCGGTTGAATCGGCGGATTCAAGGCGATTGCGGTCGCGGGGGCTTCTAACGGGCCGCGTAGGTGCTTCTAGCGCGAGCGTTGGCGAGAGGTTAACGACCATCCAAGACGCCGTTGTCATCGTCATCCGCGTGACGCGATCGCCCGACCGCGGCGAATGCGGTCGCTGGGCTGGTGTCCCAGACGAACACTTCGCGGGCCCATGAGCCGGCGGCGACGCTTCGCCCGTCCGGGCTGAATGCGACACACATGACCGTCCCGGTGGGCCCGCGCAACGCGAGCAGCTCCCGACCGGTCCCGGTGTCGAATATGCGCACCGAGCGATCCCGGCCGCCGGCAGCCAGGCGCGTGCCGTCCGGGCTGAACGCAACGCACCAGACGTCGCCAAGATGCGGTGAAGCGCTCCACGTCACTCGGCCGGTGGCGACGTCCCACAGTTTTGCGGTGCCGTCGTCGGACCCCGTGGCCAGGTTGCGGCCGTCGGAACTGAAAGCCGCGCTCGCGACCGCACTACTGTGCGCACTATCCGCCGGCGCGCGTTCGCCCGTGCGAGCATCGCAGATGATAAGTTCGCCGGTTTCCAATCCCAAGGCCAGGCGGGCAGCATCGTGGCTTAGAGCCAGTGACCGTACTTTCACTCCCGGACCGACGAAGCGGCGAGATTCGATGCCATCGGCCCAATCCCAAAGTACGATCGCTTCCGCGTCCGCCGTCGCGAGAATACGACCGGACGGGTGGCCCGCAAGGCACGGAACGAACTGATGAGTGCCGATCGTGCGAAGTTCCTCTTCAATCTCGACGTTCCAGATTTTGATACTGCCGTCCGCGGTGCCGAAAGTAGCCCGCGAGCCGCCTGGGCCGGGTAGAATGTCGCTGAAAATGGGTGAGAGAGACGAGGTTCGTTGACGCAAACGCCGGCCACCAGCGAGATCAACGACGCACGCCGTCACGCCGCATCGAAGAAGGAGCCGCTGCCCATCCGCCGTGAACGCAATGGAAGCCACGGGACCGGGAAGCTCGCGAAATGCCCGAACGGCTGGTGGTTTCTCAAGATCCCAGAGCTTGACCACGCCTTCGCGTGCACCGCTCACCACAAATCGTCCGTCGCTGCTGAACGCGGAACTTACAATGCCGGTCGTGTGGCCGAGCAGCGTGGCCTGAACCTCGCCCTCCGCAACAGTCCAGATCCGCACCGTCTTGTCTTCGGACGGCACAGCCAGAAGCCTGCCGTCGGGGCTGAAAGCAACTGCGCCGTTGCGCTGACCGCCGTCGTGCAATTCCCGAATCATGCGGGGCGACGGTGCGTCACCATCCATGGTAGTTACCGGCAGTGCTGCATGCTCGCTTAAATCCCATATCTTAAGCTCGCCGCCTTCGCCACCGGCCGTGGCGAGAAGCCTTCCATCCGTGCTGAACGCCACTCCGTAAACTTGCCCGGTGTGCGCCTTGGTTTGCGCCAATACTCCTCCGCCGGCGACGTCCCATAGGATAATCGTTCCGTCATTCACACCTGCCGCCAGTTGTTTGCCCGCAGCATCGAAGTTCAAGATGTTAACCCAACGATCGCCTGAAATGGCTAGATCCTGGTGCAACCGGTCGGCGAAAGTGTCCCACAGGCGAATCCCTTGTCCCGTGGAAGTCGCCAGGATGCGCCCGTCGGGCGAAAATTCCATGGCGATCTGACCTTCGCCGAGTGCTGCGGTCCGGCGATGATCGACTTCGCGCCGATCGGCCAAATCGAAGTACGAAACCGTTCCTTCGCGATCAAGAAAGAGCAGTTGTTT
The DNA here is from genome assembly GCA_964424105.1 of uncultured Phycisphaeraceae bacterium. GTDB lineage: Bacteria > Planctomycetota > Phycisphaerae > UBA1845 > UBA1845 > CAYRHJ01. The sequence goes on from CAYRHJ010000005.1 coordinate 106,062, forward strand.
CCCACCCGCAACGAACTCGAACGGCAGCCCAAGCGCCGAACCGGTGAACCCGGCGATCGCATCGCGTGACGCCAGTGGCCAAATCCGCAGCGCCGTGTCCCGTTCCTCCATCCAAAACGAGGCACTGACATAGCGGCCGTCCGGGCTTAAGCGGACACGACGCGTGATCAGTTCTCTTGGCCCGTACCAGGTCGCGACGCTCTGATCGGCTTGGCAAGCCAGGTAATACCACTCCCAATTGCGCAGCTCAGCCGGGACGGTTTGCAGGCGCGTCAATGCAGCGCCGCCATCTCCTGCTGCGATGGCGGCGTTCGCCGCGGCGATGTTGGCCACGTACGATTCATACTCCGCGATGTCTCGCTGCTGAGCAACCTCGATCAGCAACCGCCCCTGACGCGCGTACAAGATCGACAACGCGATGGCTGCACCGAAGACAACGAGCACGAATGCCGCGGCAACAGCCGCGCGACGGCGATAACGACGCAGCGTCTTCTTGAGCACGTACCAGGCGCTGTCGCGCTTGGCTTCGATCGGCTCTCCAGCGAGATAGCGGCGCAGATCAGCCGCAAGTTCACCACCGATCTGATATCGCCGTTCTTGCTCCTTTTTCAAACATTTGAGCACAATGGTCTCCAGCTCGTCGTCGATCTCGCGTCGAAGAGATCGCGGCGGCGTGGGCGCGACGTGTAGTATCGATTCAAACACCTGCTTCATCGCACCGGCCACTGGATACGGAAACTTGCCGGTCAGCATCTGATACAGGAGCACGCCCAGGGAATACACGTCGGTGCGGAGGTCGATGCGCGTCGGGCTTCCTTCAGCCTGCTCCGGCGCGGACCACGGGAGAGAACCGAGGAACTGGCCGGTCATGGTGAGTGCAGGTTTCGGTACACGGAGCATGGAATTCGGACTCGCCGCAGCAGCCGCGCTGTCCAGCGCCTCGCCGGTGAGTTTCGCCAGGCCGAAATCCAGAACGAAAGGCCGACCCGTCGCGTCCACACGCACGTTGGCCGGTTTGAGGTCGCGGTGGATGATGCCGCGGACGTGCGCGGCATTCACCGCATCGCAGATGGCGATGAACACATCAAGCGTCTCGCGAATGGAGCGGGGCTGGCTGGCCATGTACACATCCAGCGGTTGACCGGCGATGTAGTCCATGACCAGAAAGACTCGCCCGTCGTGGCTGCCGCCATCGTGGATGGCGACGATGTTGGGATGCTGTACCGTCGCCAGCACGCGCATCTCGCGTTCAAACCGGGCCCGCTCCAGCAATCCGCCGAAAGCGTGATCGTGCAGCAACTTGAGTGCGACGCGCCGAGAAGTGCTTTTCTGCACGGCACGGTACACCACGCCTTGCGCTCCGCGGTGAATTTCGCGCTCCAGCTCGTATCCCGGGAAGTGATCGGCGGCGAAGATGGGCGCACCGGCCTGCTCGAAGGCGACCCTGGCCTCAGCCGCCTGACGGTCGGCTTGGTCTGACTGCTGCCTGGCCTGCTCAATCCATGCCCGATGCCGAGGTTTTGCAGAGCGGTATGACGGCATACACTCATTGCGTCCATAAACCCTTGCCACTCACGTTCGCGATTCAAGAATCTGAGACGCACTTCCGAGAACATCTCGTAGCCGCTCGTGAGCGCGCATCCGCAACATGTAAACGGCTCCGCTCGAGCGCCCCAGCGCGGCGGCGACTTCCTCGACCGGCCGGCCCTCAAGATCGTAAAGCTCCACCGTTCGGGCGTAGTCCGGCGGCAGGGTACGCAGTGCATCCCGCAGGCGCTGGCCGGCTTCGGCCCCACGTGCAACCTGACTGGGAGTGTCCGTGCCCCCGCTCAGCGTATCGAGAAGCGCCAGGCAGCTATCGCCACCGTAGGCATTGAGTTGCATTCGGGGCGACGGATTTTTCCGGGCCTCCAGGCTACGAATCGCATCGCGCAGATTATTCTCCGCTATTCTTCGCAGCCAATGGGGAAAAGCCTCCGCACGCTCCGCGTCAAATCGCCGGATCTGCGTAAAGGCCTCCAGATACGTGACTTGCATCACATCGGCAGCGTCCAGCAAGCCTCGCCACGTGGACCCGATGCGCAGGCCGGCTTCGACGTCGGGGCCAAACGCCTCAAGCAACTCCCCAAGGGCATCTTTGTCCCCGGCGACGGCACGGGCCACCCACTCGCGCTGCTCAGCGGTCACCGACAATCTCCACGCGGCTGCCAATTAACGCCAATTATAAGGCGAATCCCAAAAAAACCCCACCCCCGCGTGAGTCAGGCCCCTCGTCTGTCGCAATGTGCAGTGTAGGGGGCCACTCATCACAGAGACATCGAAATAAGCCTGCCGAGGATGGGCAGTGCAGCGGTGTTCAGAATGAGAATCATGACGCAGGTAGACAGGTAGACGCCGGCGGCACGCGGCGTCGTGCATTGACGGGCCGGCGACGCGATCGAGCCGGCTTGGGGTGGAGAATATGGTGTATAAACAGTCAAAACAGTGGCGGATCGTCATCGGGCGAGCGGGATGTTTGAGTTGGGCATTGTTGTTCGTGCTCGCGGCGACCGCGACGGCGGACGTGCGTGAGCCGGGAAAAATTCGACTTGCCCGTGAATCGCTGCTGCCCGCGCTGCCCGGCCAACCCTACTCCGGCGTCGTGGAATTCACGTCGCCGCGGGATGGCGTGATAGAAAACGTCGAGATCGGCTGGATAGGTCGAGAGTTCAGCTCGGTAGAACTTTCCGCTGCGATCAACGTGAAGCGTGGCCGGACGATCCGCATACCGTTTCAAGCCGACGTTTGGGAGGGCGACGAAAAGCTGGAAATCCACGTCACCGTGGACGGAGAGCAGTTCGAAAAGACGTTCGACCTAAGCCCGGAGCGAATCGCGGCCATCGGAAAAGACCGGTCCTCTTCGCGGGTTGACGATGGCGGGGCGCTTCCACCTCCCGATGGCGGCGGCGCGGTTCCGCCCGGCGATGTCGGCAGCGGCCCCGCTCCGCAGGGCTGCGACGATTATCTGATTCGCGTTCGCGGGCGGATTGAATATGTCCGGCCTGATGGACAGGTCATCGGTGTGGACGGAATCCGCATTCAGATCATGGACGAGGACACGGTCGATTCCGAGGTGATGTACGACGGCCCCACGAATGAACAGGGCTACTTCGACGTAACGCTGTGCTGGGATGATTGCGACATCAGCGGCTGCGATGATCCGGACGTATACCTGCGCTACGAGTGCAACACCGGCTCATCGACGATAATGAACGACGACGCTGGGGACGACATCTACGCCTGGAGCACAATCGACACGCTGATCTTCGAGGACCACACCGGCCCCGACATCGACTTCGGCAACCTGCGGCCGACGGACACAGCCACGTTTCCGGCCCTGCACATCCATAACTCGATTAACCGCGCGCATCGCTATGTATTTGAAAGCGTCGGCTACTATTCCGCGCACGTGGCGGTTGTGTGGCAGGATGGAAACGGCGCCTTTTATGTCGCTGACGACGATGAAGTCCATATCGGCCCGGATGAACAATGGAACGAGGGCACGCAGGTCCACGAGTGGGGCCATCATCTACTGTACGAGTGGACCGCGCCGGCCGCCACGATGTACTGCAACGGTTTTTGCGATGCGAATCCCGCCGGGTGCCCCGATGCGTGCGTCGGCGGGGGTGGGCATTGCATCTGGTGCAACGAGATTGACACTGTTGCGTGGAACGAGGGATTTCCCAACTGGCTCGGTTCGGTCGTGATGCGTACCTGGCAAGGCCGCTACAACAACCCGCCGCCGCTGGCGATCAATGACTTCCGTTACACGCTCGAAGTGCTTCAGAATTGCCAGTGCGACAGCATGCCGCACAATGCGCTGACCACCGAAGGGTTCGTCGGCGCGCTCTTGCGCGACATCGAGGACCCTGTCCAAGATGCCGGGCAGGTCTCCTGCCCGCAGGATTCGCTGGCCCTTGACGGCGACGAGATTCTGGCCGTCGTGCGTGACTATCAGCCGATCCGCATCACCGAATTCATCAACGGATTCCGGGCCGAATTTCCGCAGCTCGACCACGACTTTCGCAGCACCGCCCAAGCCGTCGCACCTGTGTACGTCGCGGGCTGGACATTACCGCCGCTTCAGACGTTCTTCCCCAGCGGTTGCGGCGCCTATCGCAACGGCGAGACGATCACGCTTTCAATACTGGCCAACGCCTCGCAGTATTCAAGCTGCATGCAATGGCGGCGCGACGGCGTGAATCTCGTAGACGGCGTGAGCCGCGTGAGCGGCGCAACGACGACGATGCTGACCATCACAGATGCAGGGGAGAGTGACGCCGGGCAGTACACGCTGCGGATCACATCATGCGACGGCGCGCCGCCGACGCAATGCAACGGAACGCAAACGACGACTTCGCCGCCGATTGCCGTGCGCGTCATCGATGCCGACCCACCGGCCTACCGCGTCACGGGCTGGGGCCGCAACACCTACGGCGGGCTGGGCCGCGGGACGTTCATTCCCGACTTTGACGTGAATCCGGGCGACGTGATCAACCTGAACAACGTGATCGCCGTAACGGCGGGTCAATACAACTCGCACGCGATCCTCTCCGACGGCACCGTCTGGGGCTGGGGCTACCGCCACCTGGGTGATGGCACGAGTCAAACCAGCGCCACGCCCGTGCAGGCCAACGGCCTGAGCGACATCGTCGCCGTTTCCGGCGGCGGTGGCGGCGGAACCAGCATGGCGCTGGACGCCAGCGGGCACGTGTGGACGTGGGGCGAGGGAGGCACAGGCCAACTCGGAATCGCAGACCTCTATCTCGCGCTCAACCCCGTACAATTGAACCTGGAATGCGTGGTGGATATTTCGATGGGTTACTACAGCGCCGCGGCCGTCACCGGCGATGGTTCGCTATGGGTTTGGGGACTCGATTACTACGGCCAATTCGGGCTTGGCACGGGCACAATCACTCATCGGACGCCGCAGCGCGTGACCGAACTGAGCAACGTCGTCGAAGTCGAGGTGGGGGCCTTTCATACGCTGGCGCGCCTTGCGGACGGCACGGTCTGGGGGGCAGGGCAGAACGCGCTCGGACAACTCGGCGATGGAACCGTGGTGGATCGCAACCGCTTCGTGCAAACCATCGGGCTGTCGGACGTGACGCAGATTTCGGCCGGCTGGCAGCACAGCCTGGCGGTACGGTCCGATTCGACCCCGTGGGCCTGGGGCCATTACTGGGCCATCGGGACCGG
>CAYRHJ010000006.1:0-18135 GCA_964424105.1 uncultured Phycisphaeraceae bacterium
TGTCCGTGCCCTCGACACATTCGTTAATGTCCAGACAGGTGATACCGTCGCCCTGATACCCAACATTACAGGTGCAGTTGAAACCACCTTCCGTGTTGCTGCACGCGGCATTGACGTCGCAGTTGTGAGTGCCATTGACACACTCGTTGATGTCCGCACAGGTGACGCCGTCGCCCTGATACCCAGCATTGCACGTGCAGTTGAAACCGCCCTCCGTGTTGCTGCACGCGGCATTGACGTCGCAGTTGTGCGTGCCATTGACGCATTCGTTAATGTCCAGACAGCTAAAACCATCGCCCTGATACCCAGCGTTGCATATACATACGAAACCGGTCAGCGTTTCGACGCAGCTACCATTCGTGTCGCAAGGAAAGTCGGTCGGGCAATCGACATCCCAGCCGATCAATCCAAACGCCCGAATGTCGTTGCCGGTGACCGGCGCCAGTTCACCACGAGCGAGCGTCGGATCCATGATGCCAATCGAGAGATTGTCTTTCCAATGGCTGGCTTGGCGCCCGTCGCCCATGAATCGACCGGTGGACATTGACAAATCACCAAAGCCGTCAAAAAACATCTGCGTCGATTCGATATTACCGGGCGACCCGATACGCGGATTGGCGAAAAAGTCAGCCGCACCGTCACCGGGTCGAAGACGGAACATGTCAAGTGCATGCAGCGCGATGACGTCGGTTTGACCCTGATCCATCAAGAAATCCACCGTGTCGACAGCGCTGGTAAACCCCAAGGCGTGGCCAATCTCGTGCACGACGATGGCGAAGAAATTGAACAAGCCCGGATCCACGCCGTCGGAAGGGTCGAAATCAAATTCCGGCAGAAACCCTGTGCTGAATACGATGGTCGCGTCGGCATTCGGATCGTCGAAACCCATGTCGAAACCCAATGCCCGAAAGTTCGCCTTGGTGGCGATGAGCGAACCGCTCAGCGAAAACCCCACCGGAAGCAGAACGGAATAGTTCGCGAGATTGGGAAGATCAGCCAACAACGTTTCACCAAACAGCGCATCGGCTGCCATGGAATCGCGGGTGGCTGTATAATTGAGGATGAAACTTCGCGACGAGGTGGATCCCAACACGTTGGGAGGCAATGAGGCTAGGTCTGCGTCGATCACCACCGTGACCGGATCCTGCAATCGACCTTCCCAATACGCCGCCGCCGCTTGGAAGGTAGCCAACGCGGATGCATTAGCAGCCAACGTAGGTCCAGCGTTCAAGACGATCGTCAGCCCACCACCAAATCGCTGACCCGCGCCCAACATCGGCGTATTGGGAGGCAACAACCCGATGTTCTGAACGTGAACAATGTCCTGGCCACAACGGATCGACTCCGGATCCGCCGCGAGCGACTGTGACGTGATGAAAATAAAGCCAAGCTGTAGAAAATGCTGTAAACGCATGGAATCTCCTTGTACAGGTCTTCGGGGTTCGAAGGTCCCAAAAAACACCGAAAGACGTGTCCGCTAAGACTCCTTGCGTCCTTCCGCTCCAGCGCCATGCATCCTACGCCAAGCAGGCCAGCCGACGCAAGATACATTTGCGCCAAAAACCCACCAATGCCGCACACAAGCACACAAAATGAACCCGCATTTTCCGGCCAATATCACGGGCCAACCCCCGTAATGCCCATCGCCTGCCTGTCTGCCCGCCCCTATCCGTTGTGCCTAATTGTCAATCAATCCCCATCGCATGTCATGATTGATGGCCAATCCCCACGCCAGAATCAGGACGCCCACAGCCGTCGCCGCCAGGATGGATTGTGCCCGCCCGCCGACTCGATTAAAGCCAAACACACCACAAGCCAATCCCACCATCAAACCGCAGCAAAATCCGAAAACGTGCGCCGTGACGTCGGTCCGCGCCCCGCCCGTCCCCAAATAACCCAGCAGCACGATCCCCGTGATCACCGGCATCCAACGATTCATCGATTGCAGGCTCATCGTCCGTCTTTTCGACCACGCATGAGCAGCTAGGATTCCCAACGCCCCGAACACCGCCGTCGAAGCGCCGACCGAAGTGTGCTGGGCATCACGAACCATCGCGTTAAACCCGTTGCCCATGGCACCCGCCAGCAAGATGCCCACCCAAGCCACGCCCGATCCCAACAGTTGACCCGCAAACAGGCCGAACAATCCACCGACGATCAAGTTCCCCACGAGATGGGCCGTATCGACATGCAGCGTCAACGCCGTCACCGTGCGCCACCATTGTCCCTGCCGAATAAGCCCGGCATTCGTCCGCCCGGCACCAAACCAATCCAGACCCAAACCAGATTCGTTCTTCAAAATGTCCGCGACAATCACAATGACAACGTAACCGTAGACACCCAGTCGCCCCCGTGTCCGCCCGTTTGATTCGGGTAGACCGGGCTCGCCATCCTGGTTTTCGAGGGCGTAGGCAGCCAGCTCCGCCCGCGCCCGGTCAGCATCGGTATCACGCACGAACAGCAGGTACTCGTTGCCCACCTTGCGGATCACCCAGCCGACGTTCAGAGCATCGAGCACCAATGCCTGCTCGGCACAATCACGACGCCGGCAGGATCGATGTATCGCCTCAACATGGTCTTGCCAATTGTCCATGTCACATCGCGCTTTCAACCACCCAATCGCTGCTGAATTTCGAACGCCGCATACAGCGCATACGTCATTCCGGCGAGGGTGCCCCATCCATCGCGCAGCGATGGGTGGGGTCCCGATGATTGGGCCGGGTTTCACCCGTCGGCTTCGCACGCCACTTTCGCGCGCCAGCATTGCCCGTCATTCCGGCCAACGCCGCATACGACGCATACGTCATTCCGGCGAACGTCACATACGTCATTCCGGCGAACGTCACATACGTCATTCCGGCGCAAGCCGGAATCCAGCGCCTAGGCCGGCGTGGCCCGTTGCTTGACGTTCAATGGTTCAAGCGCAGAGTAGTAACCGGGCCATGAACCGATGACCATCGCCGCGACCGCGACTATGAACCCCCGCGAATTTCGTCGCAGGCCATCCCAGCCCCATTGTTGTACTGGATTCTTGCATGATCCTGGACCATCCATTACATTTACATTACGGTGATCGGGGAAACTTTCATCGCCGCTGATTGGGCGCAGCGTTAATTGATCCGTTTTGGCAGCGCGCGTGGGTTCATGACGAGACATTTCGGAACTACGCAAAACCAGACGGGGCCAAGCTAAACGGCGGCGGCGAAAAGAGTTGCGAGTGATTGAAACTGTGAATTGGAGGAGAACATGATGCGAGCGACGTTTCAACTGTTGGCATTGGTGGCCGCATTGGGTCTGACGGCCAACGCGTGGGCGGCGGAGCAGACATTCACCCTGAACATGGACGGCGCTCAGGAAGCCCCCGGCCCGGGCGACCCGGACGGAACGGCCACAGGAACTCTTTCGGTAAATGATTCCACTGGTCTAATTTCGTGGGACTTTGAATATTTCAATATCACAACACCGACGCTGATGCACATTCACAAGGCGCCGTTCGGTGTACCCGGCGGCGTGTTCATTGGCATGGGCGTCGGCACTTCCGGCGGGGCTGGCACATTGATCGATTCGGTGATTCACGCACCGCTTTCGCAGGTTTCCGAAATTCTGGGCGACCCTGCCGGTTTTTACGTCAATATTCACAACACGAATTTCCCCGGCGGTGCAGTTCGAGGCCAACTCCCCGAGCCGTCTTCGCTGGCACTATTGGGTGTGGGCGCTTTGTTGTTCCGCAGGCGAAGGACAGCGTAATCTAGTCGTTTCATTCATTGCGGGAATCCGCCTGTTCACAAAGCCGCGACCGCCTGCCTGTGCGTGTACGAACGCAGACAGGTCAGGGAGCGGTCGTGCACACTGCTTGGCGCGCGTTCGGAATCAACGCTGACCCGCGGGTTTGGCATTGACAGGCCACTCGCCGCACGGGCGGCGTTTTATCCGTCGCCCTCGATCCCCCTGATCAACCGCCCCCAATCGAACGCCGGGCCAGGATCCAATTTGTTGGACGAAACATGATGGTGACCCAATATGCCGCTGAACTGCATGACGCGGCTCGGCGGCAGACGCACGTCGGCCACGTCACCATTCGTCCAACGCGGTATCTGAGCTTGCAACCGTGGCAGTGCCCGGCGTAGCGCCACGATCAGCCGAATCAATGAATCATACTGCGCGTCTGTATAGACGAATTGAAAAAGTTCCCGCTTCTGAACCCGTCCCTGCACCATCGGCGGAACACGTGTTCCCCCTGCCCCGGACAATCCAGCCGAGTCAGCCACGTCGTAGACAAGCCCAAACCTTTCCATCAGCGCTTGTGGATTTTCGTACGCCCCGACATTCGCGATTTCGATCCCTACCGATCGGTCGTTCGCGGTGCCCGCGTGACGAGCACGCTCCCGCACGTCCAGGGTTTGATAAATCGTACCGTCCAGGTCCACCAGGAAGTGGGCGCTCAATCCCCGCTCGTCGTGCAACACCGCGAAACATCGGCCGCTGGTCCCTGCCGCATCATAATGCAACACCACTTGATCCACGTTTGCCCGCACCAGCTTTCGCACCGTGGCCAGATCCATCGCAAATTCAGACGTCGTAGCCAAAAGGAAATCCCGCGTACCGTATCGCTCCGGCGTGTCACAGCCCGTCGCAGGATCGGACGGCAGGATTTCCTGCGGTTCGAAAAAACGATGTTTCAGGTAGGCATTGAATCCGCCCGATTGATCCCATCGTACGACCGGACCGCCCGTCCTGATGCGTTCACCGCAAACGACGATCGCGTCGTCATCAATCCGTTTTTCCTGAAGCGCAGGCCGACGAAATGTCCATAGACATCCGATCAAGAGCATCGCCATCGCGATCGGTCCGATCCAGAAACGAACGGGCCGCCGGCGTAGCACGGAGCGAACAGAATGGGGTTGGGACTGCGTCATGTGGATTCCGCATGTGAATCGAACAACCAGGATGCGTCAGCACCCAATCCAGGTCGATCCGTGGGAAGAACTCGATCGCCTTCCAGCCTCACCGCATCAAACGGGTCATCAGCCAGCAACAGGTGACCGTCAAGATCGATGAAATCGACCAACGATCCTATGTGAACAGCCGCAGAAATTCCCAGCGACGTTTCCACCATGCACCCCAACATCACCTGCAAGCCGCTGGCCCTCGCCAGGTGTATGGCACGAAGCGCTTCACGGATGCCGCCGCACTTGGCCAACTTGATGTTCACGCCGGTCACGCAGCCCGCCCAGCCCGGAATATCCCCGGGCCGGATGCAGTCTTCGTCCACGAAGATCGGAACGGACGATTGCTCGTGGATGCGACGAAACGCTCGCCGTTGTCCGGGGGCGATGGGTTGTTCAACGAGTTCCGGCTTGAACACCGCCAATCGCGCGATTCGATCCAACGCTTCCTCCGCGGTCCAAGCCGTGTTGGCATCCAGGCGAAGTCGCTTGTCAGGGGCTTCGTTGCGCACCGCCGACAGAATCTCCGCATCACCTTCCGTGCCGACCTTGATTTTGAGTACGTCGAACGCCCCCGCTTCCGCCACGCGCTCGCGGATGCCGGACAAGTCATCGATGCCGATGGTCATCGACGTAGGCGAAATCGCCCCGCCATCCAGTCCCAACAATCGCCACACCGGGACGTTCAATCGGCGACCCACCCAATCGTGCAGCGCAGCGTCGATGGCCGCCACCGCGGCACGCTGATCATCAAAATCATTGACCAGTCGGCCCACCACGGATTCGATTTGAAAGGCGTCGTCACCGAGAACCGCCGGCTCCCGTTGGAGCCGATCAATGACGGTCTCGACGGACTCCGCGGTTTGACGATAGAACGGTGATGGCGCCGCCTCGCCATATCCTACCGTGCCGTCGTGTTCGATTCGAACGATCACGCGGTGGACATCACGTCCATCGACGCTGCTATGGGCGCGGGCGATCCGGAAAGGGTGTTTCGTATGAACGGTGATCCGCCGACACGAAATGCGCATGATCCCGCAAGCCTAACGCAAAGAATGATCAGCCACCACGAAAAATATCCGCTGCCATGGTCAGGCCCGCAGGTACAAGATCAAACCCGCCTCCTCACAGCGGACTGCATTCGATTCGGAACGGAGGGACTCGCCGATGCCGGTGTTTCGCAGCTACAATAGTCACCATGTCGCGCCCCGACCTGACGTCCAATGATCGCCTGCGTATCGGAATCATTCTGCCGCTGGACCGGCGTTCGCAAATCCGTCTCGATCTGCCGGATTTTGACTATCGCGTGGGCCAACATTCTGTCCGCCGATGTCACGTGGAATGCAAGGTAGATGGGTCCGCCGTTCGAGTCGAATTCCAAGGCCATCATTCATCGACCCCAGTCCACCGTTCTACCGAATGCGTGATTGAACCGATTCAGCACGACGTGGTGGATCGTCATGGAGTCACCCTGCGTGACTGTCCAGCCGGCAGGGGTTTCCATTGGTCCAAAACCATCAGCCCTGTATTGCCGGAACGCGTCGTCATCAGCGTCGTTGACGGTAACCTGATGCTGGTAAATGAATTACATATCGAGACCTACCTGCAAGGGGTGATCACCGCTGAAATGAGCGGCACCTGCCCCATCGAATTCATGAAAGCCCAGACCATCGTTGCCAGATCATGGATAACCGCCGCTTCCGAACGGAAGCATCGTGAATTTGGTATTGATTTTTGTAACGACGACTGTTGTCAGCGATATCAAGGGATCGGTTGCGTTTCCCAGTCCGCCCGACGAGCTGTTGAACAAACCGCCAATCAAGTCCTGATTCACAATTCTGGAAACGTTGTCGATGCGAACTATTCGAAGTGCTGCGGCGGAATCGTCGAATCGCCTGAAAATGTCTGGGGTCACAACAAACCGGGCCAACATTCCGTTCATGATTCGCCGCGGGGAGATCGAATTCATTCCTACAAGGCGATCACGAATGACAATATCCGTCACTATGTGGCTGGCGGGTGGTTGAATTCATGCCAAGCCTATTGCAGTCCGAACGTTGTGGCATCGCGCGACCTGCCCCATTATCTGGGTGCGGTGGACGATGGTGGCGGACATTTCAGATGGAAGATTCATTTTTCAGGCGACGAATTGGCTGAAATCATCCAACGGAAGCATTTTGAACGGGCAGGACTATCGGTAGATCATAAACTGTTGCAATTGAATGATTTACGAGTGTTGAAACGCGGGACCAGCGGTCGTGCTACCAGCATGGCGATTGATTGTTTGGATGGCTGCAAACATCCCGCGACGATTGTCATTAACGATCAATATGCGATTCGCAACGCACTGTCCGACACGTTTTTGTACAGCAGTGCTTTTGATATCAATATCGAACGATCTGCGGCTGGGGTTGTCACGGATGTCGAGTTTCTGGGTGCGGGGTGGGGCCACGGCGCGGGAATGTGTCAAGTCGGGGCGTTGGGAATGGCGCTGCTGGGCCACGACCATTCTGAAATATTACATCACTATTTTACAAACGTGCGAATCGGAACCCGATCGGAGTGCGTGTCATGCAAAACCGCGGGCATCTGCTAACTGAATCGCGAAACGACCGTTCGCGAGATTTGGACACGTTATCGGCGGCCGACGCATTTGACGTGATTTCGGCTGAAGACGCGGAAGTCGCGATGGCCGTGCGGTCGGCCAAAACGACCATCTGCAAAACTGTAGAACTGGTAGTGAACGCGTTCAAATCCGGTGGAAGGCTGATCTACGTCGGTGCCGGGACCAGCGGACGATTAGGGGTGCTCGACGCCGCCGAATGCCCGCCAACATTTCTATCCGATCCGTCGATGGTCATCGGCATCATCGCCGGTGGTTATGAAGCCCTGCGCCGCAGCATGGAAGGCGCCGAGGATAACGCCCAGGCGGGCGCGGCAGCGATCGACGCCAAACACGTGGGCGAGTCCGACGTGGTCATGGGCATCGCGACCGGCGGCACCACGCCGTACGTGCATGCCGCGTTGCGACGCGCTCGCGAGCGTGGCGCGAAAACGGTTTTTCTGGCCTGCGTTCCCCGCGAGCAAGCAGCCGACAATGCCGACGTGTCAATTCGCGTATTGACCGGACCGGAGGTCATCGCCGGCAGCACGCGCATGAAAGCGGGGACCGCCACCAAAATGGTACTGAACATGATCAGCACGCTGAGCATGGTTGGAATCGGAAAAGTCTACGGAAACCTGATGGTCGACATGAACACGTCAGCGTGCGCCAAGCTGGTCGATCGCGGCATCCGCGTGTTGGGCGAGGTCACCGGTCTGAATCGGTCCGCGGCTACCGATTTGTTGAACCAAGCGCGGGGCTACGTCAAATGTGCCATCGTCATGCACGCTTGCGCGCTGCCTCGGGACGTCGCCGAGGCGCGTTTGCATTCATGTGGCGGGCGTGTTCGCGACGCGATCAGGGGAACGAAACAGGACGCCTATCCCGAATGTGATGCCCGTACCGATGACGATCCACCAGGGCCAAGCGACCAGCGGCTGGACCGGATCATCGTACCTTTTGAAGACGGCCAGAACGGCGAGGGCTAGAAACATGGCGCAGGCGTTGGCTTGGTCATGGCCTCGGCGCCGCGTACAAACCGCCAGCAGAAAAACACCCAGGAGCGATCCGAATACCAAACTCGCCCACTTGAACGCTTCCCACAGAATCTGATCCTGCGTAATGAATACGATGGCCATCGCCGTCAGGGCCACGCCAAACAGCAGCACGAACGCCCGCCCGGCTCGAACATAGTGCGCGGGCTTGCGGTTCGGGGCGATGAAAGGCCGGTAGACATCCACAACAGCCGACGCGGAAAGCGCACCCAACGCCGAATCCAAGCTGGACATGGCGGCTGCGAACACGCCCGCGAGCACCAAGCCCTGCAAGCCCCAGCCCGCCGGCAACGCATGACGAATGAAAAACGGAAACACGTGATCGATTTTGACATCACCGGTGGGTGCCGTTTCCGGGAACGCCTGGTAATAGCTCCAGAGCATGACGCCGACGCCCAGGAATAGCATGACGACGGGCAGGCCGATGATCGCGTTGAACGTCAGGGATTTCTGCCCGCCGCGAACGTCGGAGCAGGTGAGCATGCGATGGGTCAAGTCCTGATCCGCGCCGAAAGCCGCCGCATTGAGAAACAACGCATAAACCAGCAACACGTAGAACGCTTTCGGATTGTTCAGATCCGCTGACCAATTGAACACATGCAGCTTGCCGGCCTCCGAAAGCTGTGAAAGATGTTGACCGATCGAGCCGGGGACGTTCACCATCAGAAAAATCAGCACCGCCGCCGCGCTGCCCAGGAAAACGACGGCCTGTAACGCGTCGGTCCAGATGACGGCCTTGATTCCACCGATCGTTGTGTATCCGACCGCCACCGCGGCGCATCCCACGATCACCCAGATCAACGGCCAATCGAAGACGACCGACACGGCGATGGATGCCGCCAGCAACCGCAGCCCGCTGCCGATGATGCGCGACGCGAAGAAGAACAGCACGGCTGTGGCCCGCGTCCAGGGACCGAAGCGCAGCCCCAGATATTCGTAAACAGTCGTAACGCGTGCTCGGTAGAACACCGGCAGCAGTAGCCAGACAACGGCCATTCGACCCAGAAACGAGCCTACGTATAGCTGGAGGTAACTGCAATCGCCGTGAAAAGCGTCCGCGGGCACGCCGATAAACGTGATGGCCGACAGCTCCGTGGCCAGGATGGAAAGTCCAACGATCAGCCACGGTTGCCGTCGCCCGCCGAGGAAATAATCGTCGGTCGTTCGTTCATCGCGGCCGGCCCAAACGCCGACGGCGACGATCGCCGAAAAATACAGGAGCAGGACCATGACATCGATGGCGGCCATATCGTGCATGAATAGCGGCATGAAAGGCGCTCTTGTCAAGCGCTGGTGGGCAGCCATAGTCGTACGGGGTGAATGACAGTTCCGGCGGGCATTCGGTCGCCCCGAACGGGGCGCAGGACAATAGCCACGGGTGAAGCGAAGTGCAACCCGTGGTTGCCGGCCCCACGATCACCGCCCCGGCAGGGGCGGAGGAGGTTGCGCCGGCATCCGCCGCCCCTGCCGGGGCGGGACGGATTCATCGGGTCCGGTTTCCACGGGTTCCGCCGCCTGCGGCGGCTCCACCCGTGGCTACATTCCGCCGCCCCTCGCGGGGCGAGAATTTACGCGCCAAGAGCGTCATGCATGCAGTCGTACGATTTTCGATGCGGCTTGGCGGAGCGAGCCTGTACAGGCGGTCCACACGCGGATGACGCTATAGAACGCGGGCGTTGGCCGCCGATGAAAGGATGAATGTGCGCAGACATCGCCCGGGTGATGGCGGCGAATCGTGGCGTCAATAGCCAACCGGAATGACGGCTTGCATCGTCACTCCGGCGGAAGCCGGAGTCCAGTTCAGCGCCGTGACGACTGGATTCCGGCCTGCGCCGAAATGACGGTCTGCGCCGGAATGACGGCCTGCGCCGGAATGACGGCCTGCGCCGGAATGACGGCCTACGCCGTAATGACGGCCTGCGCTGGGCGGCGGATCGTGGCGTCGGCCCATCATGGCGTCGGCGAATCGTGTCGTAGGCCAATCATGGCGTCGATGAACCGTGGCGTCGATGAACCGTCGCGTCGGCTGTTGGAATATCGAATTGACCGTTCACGCATCCATTGGGAATCATCCACGCCGGCATCGCGAAAAGCGCGTGCTGATGATCTGTGCCGCGTTTCCGCCATCGGGCGGCGCCGGCGTGCAGCGGAGCGCGAAGTTCGCCAAATTCCTGCCCCAATTCGGATGGACCCCGATCGTCTGGACGTGCGGACCCCTGGCTGACCTGCCCCGTGACGAATCGCTGCTGAATGAATTGCCGCCGCAAGTCGACGTTCGCGTACCATCCCGATGGCATTTTAGTGGTTCCCAATTCAAGGCAAATGATCGACCCATGTCAGCGGCAGCCGTTTCCGACGTGAAACGGATTTCGCGTTCCGCTCGATGGGCCAACGGACTGGCGTGGCGGCTCGATCGATGGACCCGGCCCATGCGACAGGCGATGGTTCCGGATCAACAGGTTTTTTGGGCGTTGGCCAGCGTGGCGGAATTGCGACGGGTGATTCGCCGGGAGCGCATCGACGTCATCTATTCGACCTATAGTCCCGCCTCGAATCATCTGCTGGGATGGCTGTTGAAGCGATCGACAGGTCGGCCTTGGGTCAGCGACTACCGCGATCTGTGGACGGATGACTGCTGGTATCCGTTCTCCCGTGGGCCGATTTGGCGACGGTCTGCTGACCGGTGGTTGCAGCGGCGGTTTCTGGAAGCTGCGGACGCGATGGTGGGTGTCAGCCCCGACCAAACGCGCATCCTGTCCGATCACGTACCGCATCGCCGTGACCGGTTCACGACGATCTACAACGGCGTAGACCTGGACGATTTTGGCGAACTTGTTCCGTCCGCGCCCGTGCGCAGCGAGCGCTTTGTGTTGGCGCACGTGGGGCGGTTTACCCGCGAGCGCGTCAAGGACGAAATGTTGGAAGGGTTCGCCCGATTCGCTCGCTATCTGAATGATGACCGATATCGATTCGAATTGCGAATCGTGGGGCAGATGCCGGCGGAACTGCGTCGTGCCGTGCAGGAGACGGGCATTTGTTGTGAAGCACGCGGTTACGCGTCACATCGGGACGCGGTCCAGGAAATGACATCCGCCGATGCCCTGCTGCTGCAATATCCGCATGAAACCAACGCGGACACGGCCATTTCCGGCAAACTGTTCGAATATTTCGCCGCCGGCAGACCGATCCTGATGATCGGCCCAGCCGGTTCCGCCACCCGCCGATTGGTCGAATCGTTCGAGGCGGGAATCGGTACGGATATGCGTGCGGATGATGTTTGTGCGGCGTTGCGTCGATATTGGGAGCTTTGGAATTCGGATCGCATGCCCCGGGGCTGCGAGCGATGGCGTCTACAAGGGTTTACCCGGCGGGAGTTGGCGGGCGAGTTGGCGTCGGTGTTTGACGCTACGTTGGCCGGCGCGCCCCTGCCGAAATGCGATCCACGCGAATCGATCAATCAGCCTGCCGACACGCATCACGTAGACGATTCCATATCAGTTTCGCGTCGCGAAGATGATCGAAGTCCAGCAGATGTACATGCGGTCCCAGTGGGCGCCAGATAGTCGAATCGGTGGGGCCGAAGAACGCCAGCGTTGTACGACCCAATGCGGCGGCGACGTGCGTCATTCCAGCGTCATTACCCAGATAGGCGTCGGCATTTGCGATGTAGTCCGTCGCCATGGACAGGTCGTGTTCCTCGATTACCGGCGCGGTCGCGACGAGGCGATCGACGTATTCTTGTCCGTACCAATCGCGCTCCGCCGGCCCAACCATCCATCGAACGGCTGCACCGCGCTGCTGCAAACTTCGCACGACGGCTTCGTAGTTTTCCAACGGCGGGCACTTGGCTTTTCCACCACTGCCGGGGTGGCAGATGACGTGACCGCCGACGGCGGACGAGTGCCGGCGGGGCAGGTCGACGAGCGGTTGGGTGGGATCGATGGCGAAGCCTTGCAAACCGGCAGATGCGAGTTCGGCGAGCCATTGCTCGGTGATGTGACGTGGAGCGCGGCCGGCCTGTTCGTTCGATTGCGGGGCGACGGTCACCACACGTGCCGTCAGCGCGCTGGACAGTTGACGCGAGGCCATCGCATCCGGGCCTGCCAGAAAGCTAATAACCAAGTCAAATGCGTTCAGTGCCTGCGTGGCTTGGCCGTCTGGTTCGTCGGCGAACCAGCGTTGAATGGCCAGTGATTCCAGACTGACTGCGCGATCGACGACTCCGCGACGAGCGAACCATCGCGCCAATTCACATCGGGCGGCCAACGTCGACGATGCGTGCGGATAGCACATGCGGATGGCGCGCACGACGTGCAGAGTCAGCACCAAGTCACCGATGGCGCCGGCATGCAAGAACAAAATGGACGCGGGATTCGTCGTTATTGCTTGTACACGTCGTGGCACTGTTTGCAGGACTGCAACATGTTCTTGACCGCTTGACGAGCCTGGGCGATGTCCTCGCTGCGAACGGCGGCGTTGACGGCGCGGGCGCCGTCACGGAAGGCGCCGGCGGACTCCCACCATTTGGTTTCGCTGGTCGGATGGTGATATTGAAGGATATTTGCAACCTCCGCGAGCAGCCGCGATATGTGGGCGGCCTTTTTCCAATCAGGCTCGGCGCCGAGTTGAGCGCGGAGCGAATCGTTCAGATCCTGGTTGAGTTCCATGATGTCATGGACCTCGGCTTCGGGCTTGAATTCGGGCGCACCTTTTGAGCGGCCACCGCCCGCCTGAAGCGCGAAGCTGCTACTAATCGCCGCCAAGACGGCGAAGGCGATCATGGTTAATACTTTCATGCCGTGCATTCCTGTTCTGGGTGTTCCTGTTGATCCCTTTCCAATGATTCGTGCTCCGGCGAGCGAATCCAACCACCGCCGATGACGACGTCTCGATCATAGAAAACCACGGCTTGGCCGGGCGTAATGGCCGACTGTGGTTCATCGAAATCGACGCGGGCGAAACCGTCGGGCAGGATTGTCACGCTGGCTGGGGCGGCGCGGTGCAAGTATCGGATTTTGACTTCCGCGCGAAATGTTTTTGTAGTCGGCGTTTCCAGTAGATTCACGCCGTCGGCCCATAATCGGTCGTTCAATAGGTCGGGCTTGGAACCGACGGTGACGGTGTTGGTCGTGGCGTCAAGCCGCGTCACGTAAATGGGCGTGCCCGCGGCGATGCCTAATCCGCGACGCTGCCCGATGGTGAAGTTGGCCACGCCGGCATGTCGGGCGACGGTCTGACCCTGTTGGTCCACCACGTCCCCCTCGCGAAACGCGTCGGGACGGCGCCGTTTGACCACGCCGGCGTAATCCTGATCCGGGACGAAACAGATTTCCACGGAGTCCGGCTTGTCACAATTCGGCAGCCCGCGTCGTCGGGCCTCGTCGCGCACGGCGTCTTTCGTCAGGTCGCCCAACGGAAACAAGACACGGTTCAACAGGTCACGGCGCAGACCAAACAGCACGTACGTCTGATCCTTTCGTTCATCCAACGCTCGCCGCAACGATGGCGCGCCGCCGCTGCGGTCGATTCTGGCGTAGTGCCCGGTGGCGACGTAGGTCGCACCGATGGCATCGGCGTAGTCCAGAATCTTGCCAAACTTGAAACGCTGGTTGCAAACGACGCAGGGATTCGGCGTGCGACCGACGGCGTACTCGTCGGCGAAGTAGTCCATCAATTCATCAAAATCATCCTTGAAGTTCAGCACATAGAATGGAACGTTCAACAGGCCGGCCACATAACGAGCGTCGGCAGCGTCCGCAGCGCTGCAACATCCCTGCCGCTGGCGAGCCTGCCCGGAAGCCGGCGATGGACCGTCGGTTTCCGGAATCTCCGCGCCGACGCGCATGAACAGGCCCGTGATGTCATAGCCCTGTTCCTTCAAAAGACAGGCTGCGACACTCGAATCAACTCCGCCGCTCATGGCGACGACGACTTTGGGCCTCGCTGATTTCATCGTGGGGATCTTCAAACCGGCGCACCCGCCAAACCTGGTCCAATGCGATTCGTGCGCCGATGTCCTTCAGGCCGCCGCACGCAACGATCATACAGGGCCTGCGCCGGCGCATCAACGGCCACCCCGTGCATCGACCCAATCTATCGGGCCGATGGGGCGAAACCTTTTGGCATGTTAATCGCCGCATGGCTTGGTCCATTGAAATGAACGGGCATGCATGATCAGCCTGGGGGGAATGGCTTCGTTGGCCGACCAATGCGCGTCGGTGGGTCATACGGTGGATCATAGAAGGCGTGGGCGGTCCGCCCGCGACGCTGGCCTTTTCGTCGCGGGCGGAGGCGCGGATCGTGCCTGTCTGCTTCCGATCGATTCGGAACGACGGTGGCACGCATCACGCCGGTCCCCTTTTTGGAGTTTCACCGCCGAACTCGGCAGGATGGTGAGATGAGGCTGCGTTTCGGCCCGCGTCTTCGTGGGCGATTCCCAGAATGAGCGTGGCCCCGATTCCGACAATCGCGAGCGTCATTTCTTCCGACGCTTCAAGCCCGTACTCGGCAAGGGCCGCGCTGAGAATGGTGGCCAGCGCCACGCGAACCTTGCGAGACCGAAGTGGGCCAAGAAACCGCCTGATGGCAGAATAAAGAGGCATGAAAAATCTCCCGTTCATTTCGCGCCGCGGCGATGGGCCTGCGCGCGGTCATCACGCGCAGGCCTCGCCGGACGCTCCCACAGGAAGTACACCGGCCTAGAACCGATCAGGCCTCGAAAAGCCTGGGCCAGAAACTCCGGCGACTGCCGCGCCACGCGACGCTCCCCTCCCGCCGTCGTGGCTTGGTACCATTGGAAGACGAGGCTGGAGACAAGTCTGCGGACCCGCGGACGGCGGGCGACCTGCATCACGAACGTGCGATCGAACGGGTCAACTTCCAGATCGTGCAGGTCTTGCAAGATGTGTGCCCGGTTTTGGGGCATGGTGCAGGTTCCGACGCGCGACATGCCCGCTTTTTCGAACACCGGATTCACTTCGCCCATGGAGGCCAAGCACTCGACGAATCGCGTGCCCACCAGGGGAAGCGTGCGACGAATCAGATGATGGCCTAGTCCGCAGCCGCGCACGTCGGGATGAATCACCAGCCGGCGCAGAATTCGAACCTCGCGATTCAACCGCGCGGGGTTGCGTAGAAACCGGTTGTCCGTGGCTTGGTTGCGAAGCGACAGTTCCAGCGGACCGTGCGAATAGACAACGATGCCGACCAGATCGCCGCATTGGCGGTCGCGCATGACGAACACCTTGTCCACAAAGCCGAGTTCGTCGGTGGCCCGATAGTGCATGGCCGCGAAGGAGTCGTAGTCGGCTTTGCAGCCGGGAACGATCAGCAACTGTTTCGCGAAGCTGACCATTCGTTTGCGAGGTTCCTGCTCGGACAATTCGTATCGTCCCTGCCCGGACAAGCGAACGATGGTGTCGGGTTGCAGATCGCGAGCGACGTCGTCGTGGCCACAGGCGATGACCATCGATAGATTGTGTCGCGAGGCCAGTTTTCGAAGATTGAAAGCGATGGACTTGGCCAGACGCCGATGCAAGCCGGAACAGAACTCGTCGCAGAGGAGTGGCGCGGAGGATTTCGCCTTCAGGTGGATTCCGACGGCCCGTGCCAGGCGAGCGCGGAATTTTTGGCCGTCGCTCAGTTCCGCCGGCGATCGCACCCAAATGGGCGTCTCGCCCAATCCGCAGGCGTTGAGCGTCTCGAGTGCGACACTGATCGGCTCGTTGGGACAGACGGCGTCGATGACGCTGCGCTCGGCGGACAGGTTGACGCGATCCACGTCGATGCCACCGGGAATCTGACGCGACACCTCCTGCAAGACGGATGACTTGCCGCTTCCCGATGGTCCCTCGATCAAGACGATGCGCCCCGGTCCGACGCGGAGCTGAAGCGCCTCGACGATTTGTTCCGGCTTGGCCAGTAACGGCAGGCCGAAGCGCATGGCGACCTCGTGTGTACGAGCCGTGGGCGGCAGGGCGGTCGGTGTGCGAATGCATTCGATGTCGGCAGTTACGAATTCCATTTGCCCTCAAGAGTTTGGCCGGTGAGCTGTGCTGCGTTTCGCGTCGCCACCCGCGTACCTTTCAAGTCGACTCGGTCGCCGCCCGACCGCCCGGGACCCGCGGGCTATCACCCCGAAAGCCCGCGACCAAACATATTCCTAACACATGATCGACCGGAAGTCAACGAAATTGCAATAAATCGCAATACTGGGGCGATAAAAAAGTGGTGGGTAGGCGTTGAATTCGCGAGCGCGGTCCCGGACAGTTGCGACGTAACTTTATGCAAATACAGGAGTTCAGAGTTCGCGACTGACGAGGCGGACGACGACTCCTTGAATTGAAAAATCACGCGAATCGTCAATAACGGTCGGCGGGATGGCGGGGTTATCACCCCGAAGGATAATGGTTCGCCGGTCGCGATCCCGTCCTACGCTGACGCGTTTCAGGGTGGGTGCGCCATCGACCAGGCAGGCACAGATACGACCTTGAACGAGCGCGGGGTCCACGTCTGGACGGTAGTGGACCAGAACGATGTCATCGGGCTTGAGCGTTGGCTCCATGCTGTCAAAAGTCAGCCGCAGGCAGTATCGATCGGCGGCCCACAGATGGCGCAGGACGGGGAACATTTCGAGTTGCTCCTGCGATGTGGCGGGCTTTCCAGCCGGTATGGAGCCGAACAGGGGCACTTCGCGGGCATCGAGCGGTTGGGGCGAATCGTGATCCTCGCCGCCCCCGATGAGCACGGCTTGGGGAACGTTCAGGGCGACGGCCAGCGCGTCCACCGTTCGTCCGGAAGGTTCCCGCTGGTTCCGCTCGATGCTGGAGAGGTAGCCCTGATTGATGCCGGCGGATTGTGCGAGTTCCGCTTGGGTCATTCGGCGAGTCTTGCGGAGCCGCCGCAATCGACGCCCCAATGTCTCCGCGGCCCGCGATTTAATGGAGTTGACTTTGCGTTCCACGGCGGGAGTGTAGCATATTGCGGCATTATTGCAAGAGAATGTTGGGTTGGAGCAGGGACATTCACTTCCGGCTGTCGTTTGCGAAAAGGCGGGGTGTGGCAGCGAGTCGGCGCAGCCGAGTCTGCACGACGTGGGCCATCCGGCAAGAATTGACAGGATTTACAAGATTGACGGGATGAATCCGGGCCGGTCGGCGGTCCGCACGTTTACAAGACCCGCGCCATTCGACTACTCGCGTTTGTCATCGGCTTCCCCACCTCCAAAGGAGGTGGGGAAGCCATGCGGGTCATCGGGACCCCCAATACTGTTCGGAACAAGCTGCACGTTTCGGCCTTACGGTTTCGCGCCACACTTTACTTGCGCTTCGGTCATGGATCGCGCATACTGGGGAGCATGGCGCGGAAGCCCAAGCCGGACATTCAAGAGAAGGACCTGCACGGCTGCGCCAACGCGCGTGTCCACGGCGCGGGGCAAGAACCCATCGGCGGTCGGACGGCCGAGCTGGCCAAAGTTGTTGTTGCCGCAGGTCCAGATGGTGCCGTCTTCGGCGACGAACGCGCTGCTATATTG
>CAYRHJ010000007.1:0-139113 GCA_964424105.1 uncultured Phycisphaeraceae bacterium
GCGTCCAGTATGGCAAACGGACGACGCAGTCCATGGCACCCGAACCGCGCCACTAACTCCAGAAACCACCTATTCAGGGAGCGGTCTTCATCCAGTCATGCCCACCGCTTCCTGACGGGCGCGGCTCTGATAATACGCAAGTAATCTGATACACTACATTAGGGCGCAGCGATCTTGGCGCGTTGATGGGCGTTCCATCAGGGCGGCGCGGTCATCGCGGTGCAACGATCCGCCGCCCGGATTTCGCCGAAAGGAATTCGATGGTTCAAGATAACCACGCGGGAATCGAAGCAATTCATCGCTCCGTTTCACACCTGCTCGCGGAGGAGGACCCCTCGCTCCTGAAGCGTCCCGAACTTCGCGGCATGCGCCTCCTGCTCGAATACCTGAAACCGGAGCTGATTCAAAACGACCTTGGCGTCAACTCGACGATCGTGGTCTTTGGCGGCAGCCGAATCAAGGACGCCGCCGCTGCCGGCGCGGAGTTCGAGGACGCACAGCGGGCGCTTTCCTGTGACCCCAATAACCCGACCCTGCGAGCGAAATTGCAGGCGGCCGAGCATACCGTTGAGAACGTCGTTTATTACGAAACCGCTCGCGAATTCGCTCGACTCGTTTCCAGCACCTGTCAGATAGAAGGTCGATGCGATTATGTCATCGTGACCGGAGGTGGGCCGGGAATCATGGAAGCGGCCAACCGCGGCGCCCACGACGTCGGGGCCAAGTCCATCGGGCTGAACATTACGATTCCGCAGGAGCAGGAGCCGAATCCGTACATCACACCCGAACTTTGTTTCACGTTTCGATACTTCGCGATACGCAAATTGCATTTCCTGATTCGGGCCAAGGCCCTGGTCGCGTTTCCGGGCGGGTTCGGAACGCTCGACGAGCTTTTTGAAGCCCTGACCCTGATGCAAACGGGGCGACACAATCCCATCCCCATCATTCTGTTTGGCCGGAGTTTTTGGGAGCGGCTGATCAACTGGGATGTTCTAATTCAGGAGGGCACCATCAGGCCCGACGACCTCGATTTGTTTCAATACGCCGATTCCGCGCAGGACGGCTGGGATCGCATTTTCGCATTTCATAATCAAGGCAGAACGCCAAACTAGTGCTCTGTCAACGCTTATTCTGCGCGTGCGCGGTAATGCTTTCCGAGCCGCGACCGTCAGGGTGGGAACTCGCCTCTTAACAGAGCCGCGACCCTGGACGCGACCAAGGCGGGAGCGTCCAGTGCGGTCGTGCGCCATGTTTGGCGCGCGTTCGGAACCAACGCCTGACCCGCAGGTTTGGCGATGTCAGACCACTGGGTGTTGATCGACAAAATGGGCACGGAGCGGGATGGCACCCGGTTCTGGTGGCATGGAATCGTCGATCGGCATATAGTCCCCGGTCATGAGACGAGCCGTCGTTATCAGCGCCGTGCGAACGCCCATCGGGCGATTCAGGGGCGCGTTGCGACATGTACGACCCGACGATCTCGCCGCCCTCGTCATTCGAGAAGTGGTTCGCCGCGCCGACATTGATCCAGCCGTTATCGAAGACGTCTATTTCGGCGCCGCCAACCAAGCCGGCGAGGACAACCGCAACGTCGCCCGCATGGCTGCCCTGCTGGCTGGGCTGCCGGATAGCGTCCCCGGGTGCACCATGAATCGGCTGTGTGCGTCGAGTCTCACCGCGGTCAATCTCGCCGCCCGAATGATCGAAGCCGACCACGGCGATGTTTTCATCGCCGGCGGCGTGGAGAGCATGACTCGCGCACCGCTGGTCATGTCAAAAGCCGAGGAGGAGTTTCCCCGCGGAGCCCCGCCGATACACGACACCACCATCGGTTGGCGATTCACCAACCCCAGGTTGGCGGAGTTGCACCATCCCTACGGCATGGGGGAAACCGCTGAAAACGTGGCCAAGAAATATCACGTCAGCCGCGAAGATCAGGACCGCTTCGCGTATGAATCGCAAATGAAAACCAAGTCGGCTATGGATGCGGGGCGGTTTGCCGACGAACTGGTGGCCGTCGAGATTCCACAGCGAAAGGGCGAACCGATTGTCGTTGATCGTGACGAACATCCGCGCCCCGAAACAACTATCGACGCCCTGGCCAAATTGCGGCCCGCGTTCGCAGACGACGGGACAGTGACGGCGGGCAATTCATCCGGCATCAACGACGGGGCTGCCGCGATCCTGCTGGTTGAATATGAAACCGCACGTACGCTGGGCTTGCCCATACTGGCCATCGTCGGCGCGTCCGCGTCGGCTGGCGTTGATCCCGCCTTCATGGGACTCGGTCCCGTGCCCGCGACCCGAAAAGCCCTCGATCGGGCGAGTTTGAAGATCGAAGATTTGCACCTGATCGAATTGAACGAAGCCTTCGCAGCCCAATCGCTCGAGTCCATCCGGCAACTGGGGCTTGACCCGTCGAAGGTCAACCCCAACGGTGGTGCCATCGCCCTGGGACACCCGCTGGGCTGTAGCGGGGCTCGGCTTGTGACCACCCTGGTCCACGAAATGGCCCGCACCCAAGCCCGCCGGGGTCTAGTCACCATGTGCGTGGGCGTCGGTCAAGGCGTGGCCACGATTTTCGAAGCGCTTGACTAAACCTACAACGCGACATTCACGGTTTTTCAGAGCCGCGACCGCAAAGCGAGCGGTCTTCATATGCCCGGGTGGCCCACCACCGGTGGAGGTGGGGGAGTCGATGACCACAGCGTGTAGCCGAATGCCGCGGGTCTTATAAACGCGCCGATCACCGCCCGGCCCGCACTCATTCTGTCAATCTTGTAAATCCTGTCAATTCTTGCGCGGGTGCCCCATCCATCGCGCAGCGATGGGTGGGGTCTCGATGATTCGAGCGCCAGTTGGTTGTCCAAGTCTCACCCACCCCTTCACGAGCCGCGAGCGCAAAGCGAGCGGTCCCCCGCACTCCGTCACCCCGGCGAAAGCCGGGGTCCAGACAAATTCGTCGCGGTTCAACACTTTCGCGGAAACGACGACCATTGTTCATTTGACCATCCAAGGATCACTAAAAAGTCTTGACCTCCTCGATCGCCCCAACGACTCGGATCAGTTCCAGCGGCTTGATCATGCAAACATCATAACCGCATTTCGCCAGCGCATCGGCCTTGCGTTGATCCTCCGCCACGCCGATCAACACCGTAGGCCCACCTGTTCGCGCCTTGATCGATTCCGCAAATGTATCCGATTGCAGGTCAGGCGTGACAGGATGAACGATCATGGCGTGCGGATCGAAACGAGCAGCCTCGACGCCCGCGGCAAACGCGGATTCCGCGGCTCGAATTTCACAGAATTTTTGGGCACCGAGGGATCGAAGAAGGGGTCTCGATATCTCGCCCGACGGATCGACCACCAGCACCCGCCGCATTCCCGTCTCCAAACGTTCCATCGGAAAGCCATGGGCCCGCATGAAACGAAGTAGCTCCGTCTTGGGTATCCGCCGTTCCCGACTCCCCGGAACGCGGTAACCCCGAAGCTCCCCGCTGTCGAACCATTTGGACACCGTGCGTGGTGCGACTTGGCAGATGCGGGCAACCTGCCCCGTCGTCAAAATATCCTTTTGTGGATCCATAGCCTCGCCCGACGATGCCCAGCGAGCCATGATTGATATCATTGATGGCAGCGCTCACCATACATTAGGAAACGAGCAACCCCGCCGAACGGCCCGACACCCTTGACCCATCCCCCAACATGGAATCGGTAGGGCACCATGCCCAGTTTGGTTCTCCCCAGCCACGTCGCCCAACGAACTCGCCGAATGGCAAATCTGTCGAAGCAGAGGTCCCAAAATACCTATGAACGTGTTTCGAAAGTGTCTTTTCTTTCCGAGCCGCGACCGTAAAGGAAGCGCTCTTTCTTCGAATGGCAAAAAGATCGAACCGCTGCGCTCGACCCCCAAACGGCTCTTGAAACAGTTTCTAAGCCAAGCGACCCCACAAGCCGTCCGAATGTGAAGTGACGCGGAAAGTTCGCCAACGCATCAACGCTTACCGATTGAGATTTTCTTCCGCGACCCGCTCGACAAATGAATCGACCATTTACCACCGCTCGCCGGCGGTCACCCAAGACGCCGGCAAGCGCATGACCGGTTGTGGTCGAAACCTCTTATCATTTCGAAGCTTGCAATACCGCAAGGATACCACGCCGGGCGTGGAAAACGGGAATCGATTTGAATCACCCCAATCCGGTAAGGTAAGCGGTTTACCGAGCCGAAACAGGCCAGCAATCGACACTTTTCGCGTTCACCTGCCGTTGGCACTTCGTCGATGGGAGTCGTGCGGTCGAATGGACAACGAAACGTCGAATTCCCCTATCATCGAACAATTCGACTTGAAAGGAACCGGGGCTTCCATGCGAATGTCAGGATTGGACGAACTGGTCCAACAGTGGGCCGCCAAGAATCAATACCTCTGCCGACACGTGCGATACGACGATCCCGAACGCGACGTGCTGGTGGTATTTCTAAACCACGTATCGGCTCGGTTCAGAAACGGTCGACTTCAGCGGATAGACCACCCCACCCAATGTCGTCAAACCGGCGCAGCCACGCACGAACTAGCCCGACTCTTCGCCCTTTGCGGGTTTATTGAGTCGCTCTCGTTGGCCATGAATGCTGATGCAAACGCCCCAGCCAGGCCAATTAACGAAACCACCGCGCGACCCGCACCGCGAGCGTAGAACACAACATGCACCTACACTCCAATCCACGCAACACCAAACACAGGCCATCGCGACGCCAGCCAAGCTTCGCCAAGCCATCGAAAGTTCAGTCGTGCCTTAGGATTCGTCCCCAGCCAATCCTAAGCCGGGATTTCGTCGAGAATGTACGCCAGTGTTTGCAGCGGGAGTGTCGATTGTAACACCCCAAGGACAAAACTGACGATTTCTGTGAACAAGACCATGGTAAAATCCTTTCAAGAAAAGGATGCTCCGCCCGCGAAACAATTGAAGTGGTTTCGCCGACCTACGTTTGACAAAGTCCGATAAGCAAAATAGGTAAAACAAATAAATTTGCTAAAGTTTGACGCCGAAAGGCTCCGAAAACTCGAAGACCGTGGCTTGCGCGAAATCGCTTGGTGAAGAAAATGCCCGCGACTCCGCGCGTGATTCCGAATTGTGTGAAGCCTAAGGGAGGCAAGTTGCTGGCCAATTGGATTTGGGATCGAACGGGAGAGATTCGTCACTGCAAGTGCGCAGTTACAAATGCCGTCGGGTGAATCAAACCCGCACCATCCCTGCCGCGAGCCCGAAGTCCGAAATGTACCAGTCCTATGCATACTCGACTCAACAGCGCACCAGCCGACGTTGCCGCCGGTGCAAACGAACACCAAAACCGGCAAGGCCCCGCGATGCAACACTCGCGCAAGAGCCTGCGAAAAGACGGGCACAACCCGTGCGAAAACAGTGGAGAACGATCTGAAGCTAATGATGATGCGCGAATAGGTCAACAAAATTGTTCCGATAAGTCCGTGTTACCAACACTGAGAACTGAGATTCGATGGACTTCAATTGTTTCGATTAGGCAATGATCTGCTAAGTTGGCTAATATGGGTAGCCGATGGACGCGGAACTGGGATAAATGGGTAGATTCTACCCAGCGAGGCGGGGCTAAGAAGAAAGATGAAAACGATTTCCGAGAACAGTGAAATTTTGCTTGAACCGGCTGTGGGATTTTCGATCCGGCAGGCTCGGCTGCGCGCCGGGATAACCCAGGTGCAACTCGCGCGGGTCATCGCCCGATCAGGAAAGTTCCTCAGCGAAGTTGAAACGGGCAAGGCGCGAATCACTCAGCAGGACCTGATCAAACTGGCTGACTCCATGGGTGTTTCCGCGGAAACGATTCTCGATCACGAACAACCGCAATCAGGATGGGACGCCGGCAATGCACCGCGACGAATTCGCGATGTGCAACCCACCGGATTGGCTGTTCAGTCCTTCGGAAATCTCATGCTCCATCTGGACCGATCCGGGTGGTTGCGAGGGGCACGATTATGGATGATCGGTCACGAGCCGTTTGCCGAGGAGCGTGACTTGGCCTTGGTCGAGCAGGTGGCTTCCTTGGTCAGCGCCAAGGGCATTCAATTGCGATACGTCTTTCCCGGCGATCGATTGAACACCGACCAATCACCCCACTCACCGGACCAACAGGGAACGTTGGAACTCCTGCCCGATGATCTGGTCCGCGCCCTGCGCTGGTCGGCCATCATGCGCAGGGAGATGGCAAGGTCCCGCGAATGCGTGGCCGGCTATGCGGTCACGTC
The DNA here is from genome assembly GCA_964424105.1 of uncultured Phycisphaeraceae bacterium. GTDB lineage: Bacteria > Planctomycetota > Phycisphaerae > UBA1845 > UBA1845 > CAYRHJ01. Next base: position 6,276 of record CAYRHJ010000007.1, read on the forward strand.
ACCCTTGCCAACCTATTGCCACAGCCACACGATTCTATGGGTCGAGACGGAAGACGTGTCCTGGAGCGACGTCATGCCGCTGGTCTACTGCCGGTCCATGACGCGAACGTTTGAAAAACCGAACGAGAGCACCGCGTTCTGGTATCACCTGCCCAGGGATGACGGTTCGCAGTTCCTGTTGGAGTTGGCCCATCAATTGAAAGTCGTTCGCGGTGAAGCGCCGCGGACCTGATTCGGGTTCCTCGCTCGCGTCGCGCCCGTCTGCGGCGTGATGCGGATAGGGATGTGCTCGTCTATGACAAACCGCTCGCAACTACAATGTCCCCATTGTCGCGACGTCCTGGAATGGGCCACGCGATCGGACACCGCCCTGCGCCGTTGTCGCGGGTGTGGCTTTGTCTATCCGGTTCAGCGTGTCACAGCCGAAGATTCCATCGACCGCGATCACCAAGTCATTCCCTGCGATCGCTACCGCCTCATCAAACCCCTGCACGCCTGGGGCACGGGCCGGGTGTATCTCGCCCGACATCTGATCCTCGACGAACCTTGCGTCATCAAGTTGTTGTCCCCCGTGGATCCCGGTTATTCGGAGGAAGCTTGCCGTCGCCTGACGGCGGAAGCAAAAGCCGGTTTCCGCATTCACCATCCCAATGTAGCCCGCGTGCTGGATTGTGATCGCAACGGTGACGACTGGTATTTCGTCATGGAGTTCGTCGACGGTTCAAACCTGCGCGACGTCGCTCAATCCTGCGGACGGCTCCCCTGGGCCCAGGTGGTCGAGATCGCTCAGCAAGTCGCCAAGGGCTTGTCGGAGATTCACCAGGCCGGGCTTTTTCATCGCGACATGAAACCTGCCAATTTGATACTCTGCCCCGACGGCGGAGTGAAAATCATGGACCTGGGCCTGGCCCAATTCGCGAATCCCCGCCACGCCAAACTCACCGAACCCGGAAGAACGGGTTTCGGCATCGGCACGCCCCAGTACATGTCGCCCGAACAGCGCGGCGGAGACGCACCCGTCACCGAACGCACCGACCTGTACGGCCTGGGCGCGACCCTGTATCACCTCCTGGTGGGTTATCCGCCCTGTCGAGGTGATGGGCCATTGGATTACCTGACCGGCGGCGACTGCCACGCGCCGATTCATTGGCCTCAAGATATGATCCCGCCCATCCCCACTTGGCTCCGCGAAGTCGTGGACACCTGCCTTTCGATCGATCCCGAACAACGCTACCCGAACACGCAGGAATTGTTACGCGCCATGGAAAAATGGGCCGGTGCTCCGTCAAGCCAAGCCCCGTCCGCATTTCCCGCCGGTGTGGGCAAACCGCATGGCATCGTCGTGCTCCCGTTCGAACACGTCGGCGGTCACACCGAGATCGATTGGGTCGGACAGGCGCTCGCGGAAGACGTGCACAACACCCTGCTGACCTGTCCATCGCTACAAGTCATCGATCGGCATGAATATGTAGCCCTCCTGGGACGCGTTCATGCAGCCGATCGGTCAACCCTGACCAACGCCCAACTGATCGATGCCGCCCAACGGCTGGGCGCCGCCATCGTCATTCGCGGCACCTTCCAGCAGACCGATACGCGCTGGAGCGTGGCCGCCTCCAAACTGGACGTCGACCATCCCGCCGGTCAAGTGCTGTGCAAGGTCAAGGGGGCCTTTGCGGACGTATTGGACCTGCAAGGCGAAGTGGCCAAACAGGTCGTCGAAGCCCTGGGGGCAGACCCGGCGCGCTCCGGCGAATCGAGACGCAGGTCCGCCGGTCGACTGAGCAAATCCGCTCGCAAATCCTACGTGTCAGCCCATGCCTCGTTTGCCGCAGGACACTATGCCAAGTCCGTCGAGCACTGCCTCGTGGGTCTGCGAAAGGCACCGGACAGCGTGGAGTTGTTGAGCCTGATGGGCGTGTGTCACGCTCGCCAAGCCGCCTACGATCTAGCCATCCATTGTCATCGAAAACTCGAAGAAATCGCACGAGATCGCGACGATGCCCACATGCTCGTCGAAGCCACCGGAAATCTCGGCGTCATGTTTTACTACAAGGGTGAATACGCACGGGCGTTTGAATTGATGCGCCAGGCGGGACAGTTGGCCGGCGAACTGAACCTCCTGCCCCTGCTGGCCAAGACGTCGAACAACATTGGATTCGTGCTGACCCGCATGGAGCGATACACCGAGGCGGACCAGGCTTTTGAAGAGGCCATTCGCATCAAGCTTTCGCTCGGCGCCACCGCCGCACTGGTATCACCCTACAATGGCCGAGGCGAAATCGCCCTGAACCTGGGACGATTCCGAGAGGCTATGGAATTCTATTCCCGCGCACTGGAATGGTCGCGAAAGCTCGGAGACCAGGTCAACATCGGCATCGGACGCACCAACCTGGGGCGATGTCTGCTTCACCTCGGAGCGCTCGACGAAGCCCAGGATCACCTCCACGAGGCCATTCGCACGCTTTCGTCAACTGAATTCTGGAACGGGATGACGCTGGCCTACGAGCAATTGGCAAACTTGCATATCAAGCGTCAGCAGTCACAAGCCGCGTTGGAGTGCATCGAGCGCCGCATCGAGCTGGCCCGCAAGCACGACAATCGTTACGCCGAATCCGCCGCGTGGGAACAAAAATCCAGGGCCTACGAACTCAATCAACAAAAAGATGAAGCCATCGAGTGTATGCGCCGGTCCTTCCATTTGCAGCGATCCAAATCGCCCTACGACACGGTCGAGAACCGTGACACGTCGACCTATTCCAACTCGCGCTTGCGAAGCTGAGCACTCCTGACTGATTCAGAGCCGCGACCGTGAGCGAGCGGTCTTTCAACTATATCAACGCCCCACGTCCCGGAAAACGACGTTTCCAGCCCGCAAACGACCCTGACCAAGATTTCCACAAAATGTGTCGCGCCTGGCGCGATATAGGGATGACGAATCGGCCGCGGGCGTGATGAATCGCCCCGCCGTCGATCGGCTGGCGGATCGGTACCGCAAGCCGTTGATCTCGTGGAACGAGCACACGTGAACATGACACGGCACGATTGCAATAACAACTTCCGCGAAAATCGGGCCTTGCCACACCAGGCCACACATACACCATGACCGATTCACGCCAAACAAAGCATCAATGCAACCACGTGGATTCCCCCGCGCCGCCGGCATCGAGCATCCAAGCTCCGAAACACCCGGCGCAGGTCAAACCGTTCGTCCCGCTCCTACCCTACCAAAAGCAAGACGTGCAATCCGACGCGCGCTTTCGATGGTCCTGCTGGTCACGCCAATCCGGAAAATCATTCACCAAGTCGCTCCGCCGCATCCTTCGCGGCCTGCAACGCCGTCGCAATCAGATTTTCCTGTCCGCCGGCGAGCGTCAGAGTCGCGAGCTGATGCAAAAAGCCGCACAACACTGCCGCACCTTGCAACTGGCCGCCCAATCCCTGCGCAGTCGATATTTCAACGACACCTCGTTCAAGCAACTGGAAATCGAACTCCCCAACGGCGTGCGCATCATAGGCCTGCCCGCCAATCCGCAAACCATTCGCGGATTCACCGGCGACGTTTTCCTCGACGAGTTCGCCATGCACGCCGACGATCGCGCCATCTGGGCTTCCATTTTTCCCACGCTGCTCCGCGGCGACGGCGAACTGGACATCGCCTCAACGCCCAAGGGAAAGAGCAACCTATTTTATGAACTGTCCAAAAACGACCGCTTCGAACGAAACACCGTCACCCTGTCCGACGCCATCGACCAGGGCCTGCACGCCGACTTCGACGACATGCGAAGCTCCATGAACGATGACCACCTATTTCGCCAGGAATTCCTGTGCGAATTCCTCGACGAATCCACCGCCTTTCTGACCTACGAACAGATCGCCGCCTGTGAAGATCAGACGCTTGAAAAGACTCCTACGATCGACGAGCTGGCCCTCGCCACCGGCCACCTGTTCGTCGGCATCGACATCGGACGAAAACGCGACCTGACCGTCATCTGGGTGTTCGAGCGCGCCGTCGATTCGCAAACCACCGGCCTGGATCCGTCGAGTCGCCTTCACCCGTCACATTTGATCACACGCGCCGTTTACGAGCGACAAGGTCAACCCTTCCGCGAGCAATATGAGTTTATCGGTGAAATCCTTTCATTGCGAAACGTGCGTAACTGCTGCATTGATTCCGGCGGCATTGGCATGCAGTTGGCCGAATCCGCCGTCGAGGATTTCGGCGCGCACCGTGTCCAGCCCGTCATATTCACCAACACCGTCAAAGACGAACTGGCACACAAACTGCGCATTGCAGTGGAGTCGCGATTTATCCGCATTCCCGTCGATGCGCAACTGCGCAATGACTGGCACAGTCTGCAACGGGGCCTGACCGCGTCTGGCCAAACCCGTTTCGACGCGGCCAGATCAAACACAGGCCACGCCGATCGGTTCTGGGCGGCTGCATTGGCCGTTCGCGCCGCGGGCAAGATCGACGGCGCCGCAGTCTGCCTGAACGCGAAACCGCTGGCCTTCGCCGGGCAGGGAGCTTGGTGACGTGAAACTCAGTCAAGGACATTCGGAAATGAATACTTTACAGCGAGTTTTTCATGCAGTGCGGCCGACGGCCCGTAAGCGCGTCGCCGCCAGCACCGCTAACGATGGTTTCACCGTTCAACCGATTCCGTTGGCAGTGCACACACCCATGGGCGAACAGCGACCGAAGCTGGGCCGGGTGCTTAATCCCAGGCCGGAAGACGTGTGGCGCGACTATCCGTCACGCCGATTAACGCCGTCCAAGCTGATGGGCATCCTACGCGACGCCGACGCGGGCTCCCTTTCCGCGGCCATGCAACTGTATGAAGAGATGGAGGAAAAGGATCCCCACCTGTACGCCGTCGCCAATACACGCCGACTCGCACTGACGGGTCTGGAATGGACGATTGAACCGGATAGAGCTGAGGGTATTTCAGTTCAATCGGCGCAGAATGATCCCATCGTGGAATACTGTCGCACCGCGCTGAATCGCATCGAAATGTTCGATGAAACACTGCAACACCTTTCGTTGGCCATCGGTCGCAACATTGCCATAGCGGAATTGGTTTGGGAAGACGACGGGAGGTCATTGCAACTAGCGGATATCGTTCCCGTCGATTTTGCGCGCATTGTTTTCGACGAGTTGGATCGACCACGGATTCTGACGGAAGAGTTTCCATTCGACGGAATGGAATTGGCGCCGCACAAATTCGTCGTGCACGCACCGCAATGCGCCAGTGGGCACGCACAGCGCGGCGGACTGCTGCGCGTTTCGGCTATGAGCTACCTGGGCAAGAACCTGGCCATCAAGGACTGGATGGTTTTTGCGGAAATTTTCGGAATGCCCGTGCGCATCGCCCGTTACGAGCCATCCGCGACCGAAGACGAGAAGCGAGAAATGCTGCGCATGCTCGAGTCGTTGGGCAGCAACGCCGCGGGAATATTCAGTCGGGCCATTGATCTACAGATCGTCGAAACGGGACGCGGTGGACGAAGGCCGCCCTACGAATCGATGGTCGAGTACTTCAATCGCGAAATGAGCAAGGCCTGGCTGGGCCAGACATTGACGACTGACACCACCGGTTCCCGTGGGACGTTCGCAGCCAGCTCGGTCCACGCCCAGGTTCGACAGGACGTGCTCGCCGACGATCTGCGCAAGGAGGCGCGGACCGTTCGGCGGGACATCCTGACGCCGCTCGTCAGGTTTCGTTTCGGCGCGGATGCGCCCATCCCCCGCTTTCGACGAAAGCCGCGACGGGCCGGCACGACGCAGGAACTGGCCGATCTGTTGGCGACGGCGGTCAATGAACTGGGCGCCAAGGTGCCCGTCCAATGGACACACGACTCGCTGGGCATTCCGCGCGCTTCGGAGGGTGAAGACGTGCTGAACGGGACACGCAGATAGAGCGCGCAGCAAACATGAAACGATGGAACATGGATCAGATCGGTAGTGACGGATACGGGAGGAATCGAGTGAAAGAGCAAGATCAAAATCGAATCGACGAAACGCAGACGGCGTCGCTAGGGTCAACCGGCTTTTCGGGTTCGCAAGCGCCAATCCGCGTGCGCATCGCCCCGTGGGGTGACGTGGAAAGCACGCAAGGATCATTCGTTGTTGATGAGGAGGGCACCCGGTTGGCGGTTGAGGCCTTCGCGCGACACGGCGCAGACCTGCCCATCGATTACGAGCACCAAACGCTGGGCGGCGAATTCGCGTCGCCATCGGGACAGGCGCCGGCGGCCGGTTGGATCAAGAAGCTGGAAGTCGATCCGGGAGTCGGTTTGTTTGCCGTGGTGGAATGGACCAAGCCGGCGCTGACCCAACTGTCCGCCAAGCAGTACCGCTACCTGTCGCCGGTGGCATTGATTCGCAAGAGCGATCGCAAGTTGGTAGGGCTGCATTCGGCTGCCCTGACCAACAAGCCGGCCATTGTGGGGATGACGCCCATCGTCAATCGCGAGCGTGTGATCGACCACGTGGATTCGGACCAGGACGCACTACGGACGCTGAAGGAAGTGCTGGCCCTGCCGCCCGATTGCGACGTTCCGACGGTGCTGATCGCCGCCAGTCGACGTTTCGACGAGCTTGACCGGGATCGATCCGTCCGCGAGGCGCAGGATCGCGTGCGGCTGGCTATTCGTTCCGGTCACCTGACGGAGGCGCAGCAGGATTTCGCCACACAGTTAGCCCTGCGGGACACGAAGTTGTTTGACGAATGGTTGCGGACGGCGCCGGTCGTAGTCACTCGAGGCCGGACGATGCCCCCCGTGATCAACGGTTCGTCGTCCGCCACGCACACCCTGGCCGCCAAGGCCCGGCTGGAATTCCGATCGCATCCGGAGTTGGCTCAACTGACTGACGAGCAGGCCTACGTGTCGGACGCGCTTCGCGTGGCGAGCGGCAACTGAACGCCTGATCGTGGCGATTGATAGGCGTCAAGAAGATCAATTAAGGAAAGGATGACAGGACAATGGCACTGACAGCGAATCGAGAAGTGGATCATTTCGTGGACCAGGAGTTGCGCAGCTACCAGGTGGCGGTGGCCAAGCGGATTTTCAAGGGGTCGTTCGTCGGTTTGGCGGCCAACGGTTACGTTCAGCCGCTGACGGCGGGTGACGCGTGCGTGGGGATGGCCTACGAGGAGTCGGACAACAGCGGCGGCGCCAACGGGGCCCTGACGGTGCGGGTGTTCACGCTGGGGGATTTTGGATTGACGTTGACCGGGGCGACCGTTGCGAACATCGGCCAGCCGGTTTTTGCCAGCGATGATGCCACGCTGACGTTTGATCCGGACGGCAACTCGTTCGTGGGATTCGTGCAGGACGTGATCGCGGCCAACGAAATTGTTTTGCGGTTGGACGCCATGGGTCGCCGCCCAGTGTCACATATCTGGCATCACGTGGCGAATTTTACGCTGACCGCGGGCCAGAGCGGCACCACGCACACCAATCTGGCTGCCGTCGGAGCGATTACAGCCACGCTGCCGCAATCACCTCCCAAGGGCACGACGTACCAGTTCGTGTGCATGGCCGACCAGGAATTACGCATGGAGCCTGGCGCGGCGGGCGGAATCTACATCAAGGGTGCCAAGCAGACAGATGACAAATACGTTTCGATAACGGACATCGGCGATTTTGTGCATCTGGTGGCTGACGGCAACGGCGACTGGGTGGCGGTGGCGTCGATCGGCGGAGCGGACGCGGACATCAGCGTCCAAGCCTAGGACGAGTGGGAATACGGGACGAAGAGGACGTAGGGACGTAGAGGAGAGGAATCTGAGATGGCAGTGATCAACACGGGATTATTGACCAAGGGGTTGCGGAGCGAGTTCTTCAACCGGTTTGAAAAGACACCGGTGCATTTTACGGAGTTGGCTACGCGAATTCCCAGCACGTCGGACAGTGAAACGTATCGATGGCTGGGAACGGTGCCGAAAATGCGCGAGTGGGGCACGGGGCGATTGGCCAAGGGACTGCGAACGGAAAGTTACTCGGTCGAGAATCTGAAGTACGAATCCACCATCGAGGTGGACCGCGACGAGATTTCCGATGATCAGACCGGCCAAATCCGCGTGCGTATCGGCGAGCTGGCGCAGCGGGCGGCGACGCACAAGGATTTTCTGATCGCGCAGCTATTGAACAGCGGCGGGTCGGCTGGGTTCACCAGTTATGACGGCGTGACGTTTTTCAACGACGCGCACGTTTCGGGCGGCAGCGGGGCACAGGACAACGATCTGACCAGCGCCGCGACTGATCCCGACAGCCCGACGGTGGAGGAGTTCAAGGCGTCGCTGAAGCAGGCCATCGCCAACATGATGGCGTTCAAGGATGACCAAGGCGAGCCGGCGATGATCGGCGCGACGGGTCTGACGTGCGTTGTTCCGCCCACGATGTTTTTCACGGCGCTGGAGTCGATTAACGCGACGGTGATCAACAACACGACCAACGTGCTGAGCGGTGCGGCCAAGGTGGTATCCATGCCGTGGTTGACGGACGTGAGCAGTTGGTACCTGCTGAAGACGGACGGGGTGGTGCGCCCGTTTATTTTCCAGGATCGCGAGCCGGTGGAGTTTACGGCGTTGACGGATGACAGCGAAGAAGGATTCAAGCGAGAAAAGTACTTGTATGGCGTGCGTGCGCGTTATCGATTGGCGTACGGGTACTGGCAGTTCGCCGTGCGGTCGGACTTCGTTTGATGAAGGGTGAACGATGAGCTACTTGACGAACAGCGAGGTTCAGACGCGTTTGGGCGCGGCGCCCTACGTGCAACTGACGGATGACGCGGGCACGGGATCCGCCGACGAGGCGGTGGTGGACGAGGCCCGCGAGGGTGCGGAGGGAGAGGTGAACAGTCACCTGGCCCAGCGCTACGCGGTGCCCATCGATCTGACCGTGCATTCCGAGGTCGCGGGACTGTTGAAGAGCATCGCGCTGGATCTGACGGAGCATCGGCTGTACGCACGGCGGCGGGAGGTGCCGAAGGACGTGGCGGCGAAGCGCGAGTCGGCGTTGGATTGGTTGCGGCGGGTGGGGCGCGGCGAGGCGGCGTTGCCGTCCGTCGCGCCCATCGGGCCGGGCGAACCGTTCGGGGCGCGGGCGGTGGTTACGGGGGGTGACAGAGTTCTGTCACCCGAGGAGTTGGAGGAGTTTTGAGTCGAATCATGTCGGCACGCCGTGACGGAGACGGAATGGAGGGCGAAGGTCGGGACGGAGGCGAGACGGGCCGGGGAGTGGAGAAGCGTGGGATTGCGAGTTGAAGGCGACGGGGCGTTGAAATGAGTGAGCTGGGGGATCTGGAATCGGCGGTGGTGGGTTTGATCGCGGGCATTCAGGACGGCGGCCAGCCGGTTTTTCGCGCCGTGGCCGGCTATGCCAAGACGGATCGACCGGGCAACGTGTCATTCATTCGATCGCAGAACGCGCCTGCGGCGCTCGTTTCGTACGAGGGGCGTTTGCGTTTGTCGGCGGTTCGTGGAGGTGCGGAGGCGAGTCGTTCCATCGTGGGGCTGCCGCGATTGACGGTGTGGATACGGGCGCAGAACCAACGGGGCGGCGACGACGTGCGTTACGGTGACGGGTCGGCGATGGGCGGATTTGAATTGCTGGCGCTGGTGATGGGCGTCCTTGATGGTGCGGTCGTGCAAACGGATCGCCGATTGTTGGCCGTCGAAGAGCAGGTGGCTGCGGCGGACGAGACGGACGTGATTTACGAACAGCGTTACGTTGTGGATCGCGTGGCGGAATTGCAGGCGCCGACGTTCAACGCGACGGCGTTGGCGGGGGCGGAAAGCGTGGTCAACGTGATGGTTGGGCCAGTAGATACGGCGACGCACGCGTTCGCGTTTCCGGGCATTGACGGCGTGTTTCGACATCACCTGGGGACGCGGGGGCGGGTGATTCGTTGGATGGGGCAGTTGCGGGCGGCGTCGGACGCGGCGTTGAATGCGGTCGAATCGAATATCGAGGCCGCGGTGGGTGACGCGCTGGCGCATGACGTGGTGGATGCGTGGTCGAGGACGTTTTCGGAATGCGTGCTGGAGCGGTTTGAACGGATAGGGAATCGCCGGCGGCATCCGGTGACGGGGCAGGCGGTTCAGGAGTTCGAGATGACGTTTGTGCAGTTGAATCCGTAGGAACGGTACGAAGAAGGAAGGGATGCAGGGCATGTCGTGCGTGGGGCGGTCGCGAGAGATTGAAGCGCTGGTGGTGGGGTTGGAAACGTCGCCGGGATCGGGGCGATTCGAACGCGACGAGCGCCTGGGCGTGCAGGAAGTACACCTGGCCAGTGACGAGCGGATTTCGACGGCGCGTATTCTGGTGCGGCTGGATGACGCGTTCGACACGTCGGCGGCGCGTGCGCGATATCGAGCTGATTTGCGGATCGTGGTGAGCAGCGAGGGACAGGGATCGGCGGAGCCGTCGATTGTGTTCGAGGGCTATCCGCCGGTGCAGGAGGCTCGATGGCACGGCGGGGGCGGCGACGGCCGGGGTGCGGAGGAGTCTTTCGGATTTGAGGCTGTGCACGTTTATGACCGGTTGTCGCGTGATCGGCGAAGCTGGATTCACGGGCGTCGGATGCGCGATGGCGAGATGGAGGACGGTCTGGCGGTCGATCCGGCGACATGGGGCGGGCGGAGCGTGCTGGTCGAGGCGCTGCCATGCGTGTTCAATCTGGACGGTGCGCGGAACCGTGCGGCGGTACCGTTGACGGTGGTCTCGTCCGATGGGTCGTCGCGCTTGGTGCATCCGTTTACGTACGACGATGACGCGAATGGATTCTCGTGGACGTATCTGGATGCGTTGCGATACCTGGTCTGGTTTTATGCGCCGCGGGAGGGGCCGATTTCGATCCTGGAAGTGTTGGATGCGACGGAAGCGTTCGCCGGCCTGGGGTCGGGACAGGCTGATCCCCCGAGCCGATCGATTCAACGGTTGCTGTCGGTACCGGAGTCATTGAATTGCGAGGCGACGAACCTGGTGGAAGCGTTGGCGCTGTTGGCGGACGCGTCCGGCGTGCACGTTTCGGCGGAGACGGCGCCGATTGGTGGGTGTCAGATTGGTGACACTGCCGTGCGGTCGAGCATCCGGGTCTGGACGGAAGGAGACGGTCCGCGGCGGAGTTTGAAGTTGGCGCGGGGGGGCGTGCACGCGGATGGAACACCGCGGTACGACACAACGAACCTGACGGCGAGCGACGTTTTTCGGGACAACGAAATCAGTTCGGCGGTGATCCGCTGGGATGACCGGGACATCGTCAACGCGCCGATTGTGATCGGGGGTGTGCGTGCGTACGAAATGACGGTGCCGCTGTGGCCTGGATGGCTGCCGACGGCCAACCTGGACAACGTGGACGGTCCGGATCGCGTTGCGGCCAAGGAGTTGGCGTTGACGCCGCTACAGGCGGCGAAGTTGGGCGACCTGGCGGAGCTGAACAGTTGGTTTCGTCAGTATCACCGTGAAGGTTCTGAATTCGCGGAGCATCGGTTCGTGGGCCGGCGATGGGTGTTGAACGAGGACGGGCGTTTCGATGGGGCGACGTACAATCGGAATGCTCCGTCCGATGACTATCAAGCGTTTGATTTTTCGACGGTGGCCAGCGGGGAAGTGACGCGGCGGGGCCAATGGTCACGCCGTTCGCGCAGGCTGTTGCCGACGATCACGCGAAGCGAGCTGGGTGCGCGATTCGGCGTGTACGTGCAGATCAGCTTCGATGGGGGCGTGACGTGGTTCGTGCCGCAGGGTGCGATTTCGATTTTGCAGAATCCCACGTCGGTCGTTCTAGAAGTGAGCAGTCCGACACAGATCACACCGCCGGGGATCGATCCATTGGAGATGAACCTGTGGTATGCGTTGATCGATCAGACGTTTCGGGTGCGGGTGACGGCGGTGATCGAGGGTGACGAGCGATTGACGGCGAAGCCCGCGCCGGACGAGTCGCGATCGCCGACGTTGCAGACGACGTCGCGGGTGTGGATGCGTGCGGGTGACTATCAATATGTCACGCGGCAGGGCACGAGCAACGTGCTGTCGGGGATTCATCCGACGGCGACGGATATCGATCGCGACGATTCGGGGGCGATCGAACGATACGCGGGCGAGTTGGCGGAGCGGACGCTGGACCGCCGGGTGGTGGTTTCGCCGGTGATTCCGTGGCTGGCGGCGGTGCCGGCGGTGGGTGACGAGATCGGCGAGATTCAAGGTCGGGGTGTCAGTCTGGTGACACGCGGGGATGGGGAGTCGTTCGGTCCGGTTGTGGTGGGGAAACGATTTCGATTCGACGGCCAGCGTTGGGAAACGATGCTGGAGTTGGAGCGATCGAAGGCGGGCAGTGCGACGGGAGGTGAAGGGTAATGCAGCGGGTTCGGATTCAAGTGCCCCGCCTGCGCTGCTATGGTGCGGACACGGGGTTTCAGGTGTACGGCGATGGTGGGACGGGGACGATCGATTATGCCCACCCGTTGACGCCGCAGGTGGTGGCGCTGTGGCCCGAGGCGGAGCGCCGCGCGGGGCACCTGTCGGACGGTCATCTGATGATTCGACATCTGGACGGGATGGACCCGGACGGTCATCTGGAGGGCACGCATTTGAGTGACAATCACTTGACACCGGCTGGGGAGATTCATTTTGACACGCCGGCCTACGTGTTCGGACGGTTTCGGCACGGGGTGCGGATGGTGGATGGTGCGGGGAACGAATCGGCGGCGACGGAAACGGTGGTGAGCGTGAACGGCGCTCCGACGGCGCCGGCGTGCGTGGAGCGTGCGGGGTATGATGCGCTGGGGGACGTTGTGGCGTTCACGTTTACGGCGGGCCGATTCGGAAATTGAAGGAATGGCACGGAGTGGCGGGGTTCGGGTGTCACGATGCAAGGAAGGAACGCGGAGGCGGGGTGCTATAGGAACGAAGGGAGTGAATTGGGATGGCGACGATTCCAAGTGAAGTTTATCCATCAGATGCCACGATATTGGCACTCGACGGCACGGCGGATGACGCGACGGGGCTGGCCTACATCGCCAAGGGCGTGGGGCCTACGAGCACGCCGACGTACGAGATTCAGTTTAATCGCCGGCTGATGCGACAGAACGGCATTCTAGGGGCGTTGCGTCAGGGCATGGTGGTGGACGAAGGGTCGTTGGAGATCGGCGTCTATCCGCTGTCGTACACGTTGGGCAGCGTGCGAAAGTCGTTCGACGGAGCCACCGGCCAATCGGTGCCGGATGACGCGACGCGAAAAGTGTATTTGGATGCGAGCAACGCGTTGCAGATCGAGGTTGGCTACCCGGCGGATGTGACGAGCTACGTGCCGTTGGCGACGGTTACGGCGGCGGCGGGGGTGTTGACGATCATCGATGATCGAGCGGCGATCTTGTACGGCGTGTCACCGATCGACGTGGCGGTGAAGTCGATCCCGCTGACGCCCAGCGTGTTTCTATCGGGCACGATGTCGGTGAAGGTGTGGGAGATCGAGTGGGTGGCGGCGGTGGATTTTACGTTGATCGCGGCGACGGGCCGGGTGGCGACGGCACCGACGGGGGCGGCGTTGATCGTGGATATACGTGACAACGGATCGACGATATTTGCCAGTGACGCGGAGCGGATCAACATTGTGGCGGGCAGTCAACAGGATACGACGGCCACGGTGAATCACGCATTCGACGCGGGCGACGTGCTGACGTTTGACGTGAAGCAAGTGGGATCGACGGAGCCGGGCAAGGACTTGACGGTGGTGTTGAACGGTCGGGCGGCGCTGGATGTTTGAGGCAGGCACGAAGGGGCGGAGGGACAGGGCATGAGGTTGCGTGCGCTTCGGGAGGTGGGGTCGGTGTTTGACGTGCTGGGTCACCGGGCGGGGCGGTACTATCTGGGGCCTGTGCATGTGACGATCGCGTCGACGTACGTCGTGGCGGTGGACACGTTGTTGGGTCAGCCGTTTCTGGTGCCCAAACGGCACACGTACGATCGGATCGCGTTGCACGTTGACACAGCGGAGGCCGGCGTATCGGTACGACTGGGAATCTATCGGCATGACGCGTTGAACGTGGTGCCGGCGGGGTTGATTTTGGATGCGGGGACGGTGTCGCTGGCGACGACGGGCAAAAAGGAATTGGTCATCGCGGAGACGCTGAATCCGGGTTGGTATTGGCTGGCGACGTTGTCGGATGCGACGGGGACGGCCCGGTTGACGGCGGCGCGCAACGCCAACGCGGGCGATCCGCTGTTGGGGTACGACGATGCCGATGCGACGGATCATTACCGGCACGTGACGCGGACGCAGTCGTATGGGGTGTTGCCGGATCCGTTTGGGGCGATTGGTGCGTATGGACCTGGCGAAACGCCGCGGGTGTGGTTGCGGGCGTAGGCGACGGCGTTGGGTCGGGAAGGTGCGGGTGAAACAGGGACGACGGACTGGATTCCGGCGTTCGCCGGAATGACGGAATGCGGGGCAATGACGGAATGCGGCACGTTGACCGTTGGCGATTGACAGGGGACCGCTCGCTTCGCGCTCGCGGGTCGTAGAGAGGCGGTCGCGTGAAAGCCGGCTTAGTCATCGGCTCCCCCACCTCCAACGGAGGTGGGCCACCCATGGAGAAGACCGCTCGCTTTGCGCTCGCGGGTCGTAAAGAGGCGGTGGCGGAGACGCGCGTCGAGGCGGGGATGAAAATGAAGTCGGACGGTGGGTCGCGGGGGAGAATCAAGCATGATGGCCAGTGAACGAGTATTGAAGGGGTCGGTGACGCGGATCGCGGTGACGTTCGTTGATGCGGCGGGCGATGGTCTGCCCGGATTGACGACGACGATTCGGATATACGATCGCGACGCGGATGAGTATTTGAAGGACGACGGCACGTGGGTGAGCGGCGCGCCGGTGGGAAACGAATACGCGCTAACGGAAACGGACGCGACGGATCTGCCCGGCGTGTATCACTTCGATTTTACGCTGCGGAATACGTTGACCCATTATGACGTGCGGGCGGACGGGGGCACGTCTGCGGCCAATCGATATCACGACGGAGAGATCGTCGCGGTGTCGTCGGATGAAACGGAGTTGCACGTGACGTATGCCATGGTGGCCAATGAACGGGAGCATACGATTTCCACGGGTGTGGACGTGATCAAGGACAACGATGGGATGACGACGCTGCGGACCATGACGCCGGTGGACAATGGGGATGACTCGATTCGGGTGGTGCCGAGTTAGCAAGTCGCGGGAGGGCGAGCGAAAGTTGGATTGAGAAGCAGTGGCTGATGGGAACGAGGGGATACATGGGAGCGGAATTGTTTGACAAATGGTTGGCGCATTATGATCCGATTCATCGCGGATATACGCCGCGAGGGCTGGCCAACGGATTGACGGCGACGAACGGATGGTCGTTTCCGCGAGTGGGGGGCGGGTACAACTTGTATCGGGGGGTGTTGGGGGGCGGGGCGGCGAAGTGTGCGGAGTCGTTGATCGATTGGAATCAGCCGGTGGGGGCGGCGGGCGGGGGGATGGTGACGATCGGCAACTTTCCGTGGCGAGTTCACGCGGCGGACACGTCGTATGTTTACGGGCTGCGGGCCATCGGCGGGGGTGGTGTGGAGAGCGGGGCATCGTATCCTGCGCGGGCTGTTTCGTTCGACGGCGGCGGGAATCTGCTGGGTCCGAGACCCAACGTTCCGAGCGGGCTTGTGGTGCGGGCCAAGGCGGGTGGCAGGTTCGAGTTGCGATGGATGTACGTGTCACGTTTCGAGGAGTCGGTGCCGGCGGTGTTCGAGGTGTACGAGGACGGCGGGACGGGCACGGTGGATTTCGCGACGGCGGTGGGTACGGTGGGGTATCGGCCTGGGAAGTCGCATTACGAGTTCTTGTCGGCGGCGGTTGGTCATGACGTACGGCGGTCGTGGTCGGTGCGGGCGGTAACGGCTGCGGGTGATTCGGACGGCAACGTCGTGGTTGTGGCGGCCCGTTCGGACGCGGAAAGCCCGGTGATGTTGCCGGAGCTGGTGGGGACGAGGCTGGGTGAGGAGTAGGCTGGTTCCGTCAGGTGGGGAGGCGGGTGAAGATGAGTGTCAGGACGTTGTCACAATTGAGATCGGATCAGGCGGCGATGTTGACGGAAATTCGGTCGGAGCGGGCGAAGGAGTCGTCGCTGGAAATGACGGCGGAGACGCCTGCGCCGGTGGTCACGTTTGGAAGGGTGGTGGGGATCGTCTATTTTGACCCGGTATTGGGGTCTCACTTGCGGGTGAAGCCTTACGAATACGTGGGCACGCCGCCGGTGGCAACGCCGACGACGATTCCGGAGGTGAAGGCTTATCCGACGCCGAATTATTCGATATTCAACTATTCCATCAATGAATGGTCGTTGTTGAACACCACTCGCGGGGCGGTGATGGCTGACAAGATGCGGTAGCGGCGAGTGTGGGCAGGTGTTGGGGCGTGATGTATCGGCTGGGGCGAGATCGTGCAGTCGAATTAACTGCTGTCGCCCTGGTCGAGGACTTTGGGCACGCGGAATAGGCCGGCATCGTGTTGGGGGGCGTTGGACAGGGTCAGGTCTTGGGCCAGGGAGGGTCGGACGCTGTCTTCTCGAAAGATGTTGGTGAGTGACGGAACTTGTGCGGTCGGCTCGACATTGGTGACGTCCACCTCGGATAACTGGTCAACATAGGCGACGATGGATCGTAGCTCGCCGGCCATCCGAATGATTTCGCGGTCATTCAGCTTCAGACGGGCTAGCTCGGAAATATGCCTGACCAGAGTTTCGTCGATCGGTTGGGTCATTGGCGATGGCTTAGTTGAGTTGAAGGACGAACGTTCTTGGGCACGGAAACGGTTTCGGGTTATCGAAGCAGGCGGCGGCGCGTCGTTTGCGATCCCCCCAGGTTCAGAGAACTGTGGCTACGCGGTCAGGATAACGGAACCTTGGCTGCGCGAGGGCGATCAAACGGCGACGGATTCGACTCCGTGTTCGGCGGCGGGGCTGGGATTCCAGTTGCGCTTGGGCGGCTTGACGATCAGCCCCATGCGAATGGCCTTGGCGGAGACCCTAAGGCGGCAGACTTTTCCGTCGATGAGGGCGCGGACGCGCTGGATGTTGGGCTTGAATTTGCGTTTGGCGATGCCTGTGACTTTCTTGCCGACGCCGCCAAGATACTTGGCCTTTCCACGGCGGGAAATGCTTCGGCCCATTCGGGTCTTCTTACCGGTAAAATAGCAAACTCGTGGCATCGTACGCTTACCTCACCATTCGACGTTCAAGACGAAACCCATTGCCAAGAAACCTATAGCCGTTCGAATCAGTCGGCGGAATTCACTCGCAGCCAGCGAATCGAATTCCACTAGACACCAACCCCAATCAATACCAACCGAAAGCAACATTGCGTCCGCCCGTTCACGCGGACGATCTATTGCTTTGAATCGCGTCGGGTGCAAGGGTTCGCAGCCTGTTGCCTAGCAGTTAGATTCTCAGGACGACGCGTCCATCCGTCAAACCGGCCATAGTACACGAACGGGAGGCTATTGCAACGGTGTCACAACGATTACGATTGCCGAGGTTTTGAGCCGTCAGGCGCTAGAAACCCTTGGGACGGGGCTTTTTCTCTGTTTCAAAGATGGACTGGGTCTTGACGATGGCCCGGTCGGCAGGGAAAACGTGAAAAGCGTGAACGTGAAACTCACACTCGCGAGCCTCAAAGTCGAGTAGGCTGAAGGGTTTCAGGCCATCCTGGGCGGCGTCTTCGCCTTCCCAACTCATTCCCCGACGCAGGGTGTCGCGAGCGAGGTCACGATAGGTGGCAGGGAAAAGGTTGGACGTCATTTTCTCAACCTGAGTGGAGAGGATGTACTTCACACCGCCGGCGAAAGATTGCGAAAAATCGCGCTCACCGCGGAATCGAAAGGAGCTGGCTAGGCCAACTCGAGGGTGCAACTCGCTTGGCTGGGAGACGACTTCTGTTAAGTTTTGGTCGCGGAATTGCACCGACACTACATGCGACAGGCCTGTGAGCCAAACCTCGGCATGATATAGCCGCTGATCAATCCGCCTGGCCTGATAAATTTGAAATAGCTCAGGGTGCAAGACCCGCTGATAGAGCGAAAAAGTAAGTTCGTCAGCACACTGCTGTGTCTGTCCAAGTTCGACCGGCATCATAATGCTCCAAAGCAATAAACCCAAAAGGATCGATAAAAAGCTAGCTTCGGGTGAATTATAAAGGCTTTTGGGCCGGTGTTCCAGAAATTATTAAAAAAGTCGTTTTGTAATTCGCGGGCCGGCAGGTGCATTGATCGTATCGATATATTGTACAAGTGGTTACGTTCATGGCGGGGCGTGTCGAAGATTGTAGGATTCAGCCACTGGACGATGGATTGCTGATCGGGGTTTGCAAGAATGTCTCAACAAATCACAGGACAGGTGACAGGTTGATGATCCGTGGCGCGTGGTGGCGGGGCCTATCTGCGATTGCCGGGCATGGGGAGTTGCCCTAGCATGCCGGGTTGTTGATTAGGGACGCTCCAGAGAAGGCGAATCAGATGTATAGAAGTGCGGTAGGGTTGGGCCGACTTGTATGTGCGGGGATGTTGACCCTGGCCATCGTGTTGGGGGTGGGCATACAACCCGTGATGCGTGGATTGGGGTTGGTGGATCATGGCTCTGCTGGTGCGCGGACGGCGGACGTCGCGGTGGCCGACGTGGTGGGGAATTGCAGGGGTTTTGATGAACCGGCGAGCGGCGAGGAGCTGGCGTTTGTTGGTTGGAATGTATGGTGTGTTGCGGGGTTGGAGAGGTTGGGGAGTGCAAGTTGTTCGAGCGATGATGCAGTAGTTGAATGCGATTCGGAGGAGGAAGGGGCGACTGAAGAAGAGGGGCATGATCATGAGGGCGCAGGCCGGGTGTTTTGCGAAGCGCCGATGGTCAAGCCTGTCAAGCCGTTGCGGGCTGGTGGGGTTGAGGCGAGCGCGGTGTACTTCGCCGGTCCGGTCGGTCATTCGCAAACATACATCCGCGTTATTCGATGGGGGCCTATCGGTGTCTCATGGATGACGCATTCATATCTGTCCGATCCTAATTGTTCGAGTCAGGGACCACCGTTGGCGGCGGGTTGCTAGGGTCGTTTGATTTGTCGCAAAATTTGAGAGGGCGATGGCGCGATTGAAATGGGTTGAGACGCGTGAGACGCGTCACGGACTGGATTCCGGCGTTCGCCGGAATGACGGAGTGCGGCGAGATGACGGAATGCGGGGGACCGCTCCCTGACGGGCGCGGCTCTGAAAGAGGCGGTCGCGGCTCTGAAAGAGGCGCTCGCGGGTCGTAAAGAGGCGGTCGCGTGAAAGCCGGCTTAGTCATCGGCTCCCCCACCTCCAAAGGAGGTGGGCCACCCATGGAGAAGGCCGCTTGCTTTGCGCTCGCGGGTCGTAAAGAGGCGGGTGACAGGTACATAGATTGGTGACAGGTAGATGTCACCGTGGATTGGTGACAGGTAGATGTCACCGTGGAGATGGATGAGATGGGCAACGAAAGACGGTTGATGAAGTGGTTGGTGGTGCTGGTGCCGATTGTGGGGGCGGGGTTGGCGATCTACCCGCCGGATCGGAAGCTGAAGGCGGGGATCGACCTGGCGGGTGGATCGAGCCTGTTGTTTGAAATTGACACGAGCGGGTTGGAGCCGATGGAGAAGGTGGGGCTGGCGGAGCGGGTGATGGAGGTGTTGAAACGGCGGGTGGACCCGAACGGTCAGATGAATCTGGTATGGCGGCCTATTGGAAACAATCGGCTGGAGATTCAAATGCCTCGTCCTCCGAAGGCGGCGTTGCAGCGCCGGCAGGTTTGGGAGGAAGCCCGGGCGAAGTTGATGGCGATGAACATCAATCGGCAGGCGGTGGAAACGATGCTGCACTTGGACGCGGCGGAGCGGGAGCAGGCGAAGGAGGCGTTGGTTCGAGGCGTGGAAGGTCGGGGAGAGGCATTGGATGCGTTGATTGGGGCGTACGATGCGTATGAGGCGGGGGAGGGCGATCCGCAGACGTTGAGCCGGGATTATGAAGAGAAGCTGGCGGCGGTGTTGTTGACGAGTCTGGGGGTGAATCGATTCACGGATGTGTTGGCATTGGGCAAGGCGAGTGATCGGGCGGTGGAATTGGGAAGGTTGCGTGAACAGCATCCGTCCTATGGGGCGGTCATGGACGAGGGGGTGGCTGCTTACGATGCGTGGGCAGCGGAGAAGGGGATGTTGGAGGACCCGTCGGATCTGAAGCGTCGCATTCGCGGTGCGGGGGTGTTGGAGTTTCGGATTTTGGCGGAGCGTGACAGCAGCAACCCGACGCAGACGGCGCATAAAGAGGCGCGGTTGCAACAGTCGATCGAGAAGTACGTGAGCCAATTGCAGGAGCGTGGTCCGCGGAGGCGTGCGGGCGACGGGTATCAGTGGTTCGAGGCTGGTGATGTATTGGATTTCACGTACGTCAAGACGATGGAGATTCTGGAAGCGTCGAAGGATACGCTTCCGGTGATCGTGGATAAGTATGCGGGCCGGTGGTACGTGTTGGCGCATGCGGAGCAGGCGTTTGGATTGACGCGTGACGGCGACCAGAAGTGGAAGCTGGTGGACGCGTATCGCGGTGTGGATGGTCAGACGGGAGCACCGGCGGTCGATTTCGTGTTGGATGCGCGAGGTGGCCGGCAGTTTGCGGAGCTGACGGCGAACAATTTGCAGAGGCCATTGGCGATCTTTCTTGACAACGTCGCGCAATCGCAGGCGGTCATTCAGAGCATGATCCGGGAGCATGGTCAAATCAGTGGACGCAACCAGACGCAAGACACGGTGACGGAGCTGGTGACGACACTTCGTGCGGGATCGTTGCCGGCGAGGTTGGTGGAGACGCCGTTGATGGAAAACACGGTGGGTCCGAGCCTGGGGACGTCCAACCGCGTGCAGGGGACGCGTGCGGCGTTGTACGGTGCGATTCTGGTGGGTGTGTTCATGCTGGTATATTACATGTACGCGGGCTTGGTGGCGAATGTGGCGTTGGTATTGAACCTGCTGTTCACGTTGGCGATCATGGCGATGATGCAAGCGACGTTTACGCTGCCGGGCATCGCGGGATTGATTCTGACGGTGGGGATGGCGGTGGACGCGAACATATTGATTTATGAGCGAATACGGGAGGAGCGTGATCGGGGGATCGGCTTGCGCAAGGCGGTGAAGACGGGGTACGAGCGTGTGATGTCGACGATCGTGGACGCGAACGTGACCACGCTGATCACGTGCATCGTGTTGGGATACGTGGGCACGGAGGAAGTCAAGGGGTTCGCGATGGTGCTGGGGTTTGGGGTGGTGACCAGCATGTTTACGGCGTTGTACGTGACGCGGTTGATATTTGAGACGCTGATAGACGCACGCTTACTGCGGTCGTTGCCGATGTTGCGACTGATGCATCGGCCTCAGATCGACTGGCTGGGATTGCGGCGGATGTTTTGGCCGGTGTCGGTGTGCATGGTTGGGGCATCGCTGGCGTTGACGGTGTTCATGGCTGCGACGAAGAAGGAGGCGTTGTTCGACATTGAGTTTCTGGGTGGAACGAGCGTGCAGATTGAATTGGAGCGTGGTGAGACGGTAACGGACGAGGACATCCGTGACTTGGTGACGCGTCGCGGGGGGGAGGGCCCGTCGGTGGTGAATTGGCTGTTGGAGGCTTCTGACAAGCTGGCCAAGGCGAGCGTGTCGCGGGGGGCGTCGGCGTCGTCGTATCGGATTACGTGCGAGGGGCTGTCCGCGGAGCAGCTCGAAGCGTTGACTCGTGCGGAGCTGGAACCGCTGGTGGATCGCGGTGGCTTCGTTCGGGACGGGGCGGTGTTGGTGGTGGAGGCGAAGATCGGCACGGAAGGTAATCCGCTGCTGGACGCGGAGAAGGCGCGTGACGCGATCGCGGAGTCGCAGGTCTCGGCCCGGCGCGCGGCGAACAATTTGAATGGTGCGCGCATTCAGACGGTTCAGCCGTTGGAAACGGAGGGCGAGTCTGCGCCGGCTGCTTTTGAGGTGATTACGGTTGAGACGAACAAGGAGCTGGTTCAGACGGCGATCCTGGCGGTGATGGGTGCGGAGGAATCGACGGGGGGCGTTAAGATACCGAAGTTGAACGTGGAGCGGGCGGTGTCGTTTCAGACGAAGAAGGATCCGCGGCTGGCACCGGAAGGGCATTGGCCGATTCAGGATGGGGATCAGTATTTGGCGGAGGTGATCGAGGAGCCTGGTGCGCGTTTTGACATACGGGCGTTCAAGGGTGGGGTGGCCTTTGTGTTTGAGAATTTGATGCCGGCGTTGACGACTCGTGAATTTGAGAAGCGTGTTCGCGAGATACGCCTTCAGCCGGAGTTTTCGCAATATGAGGTTCGGCCATTTGCGGCCTATGGTTTGGAGGGTGCGGGTCACAAGGAGGGCGAGGCGGTTTTCAGTCGGATCGCGTACGTGGTGGTGGATGAGAATCTGCCATATTACGATGATCCGACGGGCGTGTGGGAGGAGCAGGTGGCGCAGTTGGAACTTCGTCAGGCGTCGCAGGCGTTGGGAACGGAGAAGTCGCTGCGTAAGGTGAATCAGTTCGCGGCGCAGATCGCGTCGCAGACGGCTCAGCAGGCGATGTTGGCGGTAGCGTTGTCGTTGTTGGCCATCGTGGCGTACATTTGGATTCGGTTCGGGCAGATGCAGTTTGGCTTGGCGGCGATCGTGTCGTTGGGTCACGACGTGACGATCACTCTGGGATTTGTGGCGGTGTCGCATTACGTGTATGCGACGGGGATCGGCAGGTCGGTGGGGCTGATGGACTTCAAGATCGATTTGCCGATGATCGCGGCGTTCTTGACGATCATCGGTTACAGTTTGAACGATACGATCGTGATTTTTGATCGTATTCGGGAGAACCGAGGGAAGTTGAAGACGCTGACGCCGGCGATAATCAATAACAGTATCAATCAGTGTATGTCACGGACGGTGTTGACGAGCTTGACGACGCTGGTGGCGGTGACGGTGATGTACGCGATGGGCGGGCCTGGGATTCATGGATTCAGCTTCGCGATGATCGTGGGTGTCTTGGCGGGTGGGTATAGTACGGTGGCGATCGCGGTGCCGCTGGTGTATCGCCCGAAGGTGTTGTACGTGGTGGTTTACATCATGATCGCGCTGGGGGTGTTCGGGGCGTTCAGCGTGCTTGTTGCCGGCGTGGGAAGTCGGAACGTGGTGATGGCCATCGCGGCGGCGGTGATCGGGATCGGTTTGCTTTGGGCGATTTTGATGGAGACTCGGTCTCGGCCCGGTGGCGTGGCGGGAGCGACTTCCTGAGCGATCGTCGCAAGTGATCGAATGAATTTGGCGATTTGTGGCGGGGGGCCGCTCGCTTTGCGCTCGCGGTTCGTGATGGGGCGGGCGAAGAGGGGAACCTACGCGCGCTGGGCGGGCACGGCTCAAGTCGGCGTTCGCGGGGCCCGATAAATCGAGCGTGTGTGCCGTTGAAACTGCGGAAGCTGTAACTGCGGTCAGGTTGATGTCCGATGGGGGCGTTCGGTATCGGTCCCAGTTCGGCGAAGATCGAATACTGGAGCAGGTGTTTTCGGGTCAATCGCCCGGCTATTTCATCGAAGTCGGTGCATATGACGGCGTGACGCTCAGTAACACCTATCTATTTGAACAGATGGGATGGCGGGGGATCCTGGTGGAGCCGATCGGTCCGTTGTGCGTGCGTGCGGCGGCGAGTCGGCCTGGGAGTCGTGTGGTTCACGCGGCGTGCAGTCGGCGCGACCGTCGGGGGCTGGGCAGGTTTACGCTGTCGCAGGGGATTCCGATTCTGAGCTTTCTTCGGCAGGACGATGAACACGCGGCGCGTTGTCTGCGGGAGGGTGCGACGCTCGTCGAAATCGAGGTTCCGATCGTTCCGCTGGATGACATTATTCGCTCGGAGCGTAGGAACCCGTTGGGGGGACGGGGGCCTTGGATGGCGGGGGTGGGTTGGAAGATCGACTTGGTTTCGATTGACGTCGAGGGTGCGGAGTTGGACGTGCTGGATGGGTTTAACGTGGCGCGCTTCAAGCCACGCATTCTGTTGTTGGAAAATGATCGCGAATGCGGGGCGGGGATTGAACCGTATTTGAACGTTCGCGGCTACCGCAAATTTCATCGGTGCGAAATTAACGATTTCTATTTCCGCGATGACGAATCGACGCGAGATTTGAGACTCGATGGATTCACATGAAGATTGGCCGATCGAGTCGTTGATCGTCGTCACTGTCGGATTCAGTTTATCGAAGTCGTGTTGCCTGAATGACTGCACTGCAGGGGGGCCACACTTGACGCAACCTGTGACTGTCGGTCGTGTGAATTGGCAAGGTTCTTCGACATTTCCAGAGAAACAATGGGAAGTGTTTGTCCCCAATGGGATTCGGCGCGGCTTCGCAATAGGGACGTGAAGCGGTCGGTCGACAGCAGAATCACGTCAGGATCGTAGGAATGCAATTGTCGCGGTTCACAAATCGGCCAACCGAGAAAACTATCACCGTGTCGAGCCGGGCGATCGTCGACGATTACGACGATGGGCAGAGGTGAATCCACAAACGACTGCCGATGTCGAACGGTGAATCGTCCGGCACCATAAATGGCGGCACGTCGAAGGCCTCGCCGGGCGAGCGATTTCAAAATTTTTGCAATGTGGGCGTCGGTCGCGTCCATGGCGCTTAGGCCGCATGGCGATGACGGCGAGCGATCATCGACGAAGTTTGCGCCCGGAGCGATGGCGACTTCGTCATTTACTTGGGCGGCGACTTGCGGACTGTACGTGCGGACGCCTTCTGTATGCGAGGATGGACTGTTAACATGATGCAGTTTGAATAGTCGAATGCCTGGCGTAGACGAGTGGACAAGTCTGTAATCCAATCTCAGTCCGAGTCGAGTGTCTTGCGAGGCGAAAGTATGATCCACGTCCAGTATGAATGCCGGCGGTCGATCCATTAACTGTTGATTCAAAAGCGATTGCCATGTCGGAACCATGTCGTCCAAACAGTGTTCCGCAGTCGCGAGGGGCGTTTCGTAGCTTGAATGCAACAGCACATAGCCTTGACTAGCGGGTCCATAGATCAGCAGCGTCTTGTATCCGACAATACGTCTCATCTCGTCGGCAACGCGTTCCAGTGTGGTGTTGCGCTGAATGTCCGATAGCGGACGATAGCCATTCCAGATGCGCTGGTTCAGCTCTCCGACATCGAGACGCGCCGCGTGAATTGGTCCGCGGAACATCCATATGGCCAACGCAACGGCGACGATGATCCATCCCCATGTGTGCCAGCTCACAAGAAATAGAACCGTAGGAACGGCCAGTATGGTCAATGGTGGGAGAAGGGGAATCTGGTAATACCAGCAGTCGGTCGACTGTACGAAATACGTTACAATTGTCCCGGCGAAGTACGCCCAGAAAAGCGGCTCGGTTGGCGAAAACCAAACGGCGCCAATCAGTGCGGCCAATGGTATCGACGGGGCGCGTCCAAAGGTGCGAAGCAATGTTCGCGATTTTTCGTGTAGGCGGTGCGATATGACTCGTCCGTTGAGCTGCTGGCCGAAGGAAATTTCGTGACCCGCGAGTGGACGAAGTATCTGTAGTGGATTCTGCCGGTTGTGGATGATCCAGTACAGATAGATCGCAGTGGATGCGGCGAATCCGAAAAGCAGATGGATCCATGCTGGTGGCCAGACGATCAGGGTGCCGGCCAGTACGACGAGGGCGGTTGCGATGGCAGACAGTTTGACAAAGTATGCCGAGGCAAACCAAAGAAGGGTTGCGACGAAAAGCAGGGCTGTATCGCCGGTGGCGATTGCGAATAGTGTCGACAGTAAGGCGAGCGTTTCCCATGGAATTGCCAACCACTCGCCACATTCGAAGTAGCTGCCATAGGATGGCTCGCTGCTCAAAAGTCCGAATATGATCAGAGCGGCCAGGTAGGCGTCGGCATTTTTGCCGGACAAATGATAGGCGAGCGTGGCTACGATCAACGTGGTGGCGTAGTTGTATAGTGTCGCGTAGCAACGCGCTACGTATTTGTAACTGCGGCGAGTGGATTGCTGTTCACTGGAGCGAGGTCTACAGTGTAATAGGTAGAGCAGACTGTAGAAGTATTCGGGAAGTACCTTGCTGCAACCGGCGAAGTGAGCGTTCCAGCCTCGTGAAAAGTCAAGCTTTCCGGTCACAACGGTGTGGTTCGACACGTAAAAGCCGGTGTCGATGTGCAAGGGCAGCCGGAAGTACGGCGCGCGAAGGGCGAGATAGATCGGAAAGAATAGAATGGACGCGATGACAAGTGTTGAGGTCATGGGGTTGGCGTAGACTGAGGTGGAAGGTTGCGTACAGTCGCGACTGACCCGATGAAGAAGTTAAGAAAGTAGCGAATGTGGGTCAGGGGGTGCAGGCCCGCGTTGATCAAGAGTTTATCGAGGGAGCGACGGGTAAAGACGCGCCCGAGCCATAGGCCCATTGCGGTTGTGGAAATGATGGGTTGAAAGCCGAGTGGGCCCCATAGAAAGGGAACGCCGACGAAGACGCGTCCGGAGAGTCTGCAGACGCGACCCATTTCGCGAATGGCTTGATCGGCATTGTCGAGATGTTCAATCGTGCTGTTGTTGAAGACGAGATCGAATGTCTTGTCGGAGAATGGCAGTTGTCGCATATCACCGACAACGAGGGGAATGGAGGAGTCGCGTTTGCGAGTCAGTTGCAAGGCGTCGAAATCAATGTCCAGACAGACAGTCCAGGGCGATTCGCTGGACGATGCGAGAAATGCGGAGGTCGAGCCGGGACCTGAACCGGACTCCAGAGTGCGTGGCCTAGGGTGAACGGTGTTGCGTTTGAAGGACTGTAACTGCTGATGCAGGAAAGCTGCTAATTTTCGATTGAGGCGGTTGCGAAGGTGACTGTACAGGCGGTCGCAGAGGCCTCCTTGCGGGCCGATGAACTGCCAGGATCGAGCCGGGGTCATGTGAGCCTCTTTCTGGCGACCATGGCCAATGTGGAGCCGAATGGTGCCGCGATGGAGCGGGTGACGGCGTGTTCGATGCGCGTGAGCGTCAACAGTCCGTGATTGAGCCAGTTGGGCAGATCGGTGAGGTCGGAATGCGGTGGCTGGTCTTTGCGGAGTGATGTGAACTTGTGAGCGAGTCTGCACAAGGCGATGAGTGGGAAGACGAGAGCGAAGTGATGCGTGAGTTTTACCACGGACAGTCCGGCCTGTGACGCTAATTTGCGGAGTCGGTGGGCGGTGAAGCGTCTAACGGAATGGACGGCGCGGTCGTGGGGGGAATGAAGCCATTGATAGGCAGCGGCGACCACGATGACGTATTGGTTTGGTCGAACGACGCGGACCAGTTCATTCAGGCAGCGACGGGGTTCGGCTTGGCGACACTCGAGGACGTCAATGCAGGTGGCGGCATCGAATGTATTGTCGGGATAGGGCAGTGCGTTGGCGGAGGCCAGGCAGTGATGAGTGCGGTGGTCGCGGGGCCAATGGGATGCGGCGTGGGGGGAGTTGTCGACTCCGAAGGTGGATAGATGTAGATGATGTTGAAGGGTCCGCAGGTTTTGTCCGGTGCCGCAACCGACATCTACGAGAGTGGCGTTGGGGGGCAGTTGGAGCGTTCGCACTGTATCGACCAGGATGAATTGCTGTGCCTGGTACCACCAGTACCATTGTTCGTAGTCGGCGAGGCGTTGATATTCGGCGGTTTCCATGTTCGGTTGTCACTTGCGAGTCGCTAAGTGGCGGCCAGTTGCGCTTGGTTGGGTATAGTTGAGATGGAGCGTTTGTCGGCGGCTACGATGGAATCGACGAGTTGGTTGATTCGGTGGCTGTAAAGATGTTCTCGAAGCGTTCTTTGTTGTCCGGCCAGTGCGATTTCGATGCGTTTTTCGGGATGGGCCAAGAAGAATTCGATTTTTTCGAGCAACTCTTGTTCGGATTGAAAGGATTCACATTCGCGACTGACTTGGAAGAACTGGTCCAATTCGGGTGCGTGGTAGCATAGCATGAAGCCGCCGGCGGCGGTGATTTCGAAATGACGCATGTTCAATCCACTGTCGGAGTTGCCATTGACGAGGTTGATGTTGATGGCAGTCTGGCGGAAGTGATTGAGGTATTCGTCGGTGGTGGGCAACTGTGGTTGACAGGGTAGCCCGTAGGCGGTGTCCCAGTGATCGCCGATTAAAGTGAACATGTCGCCGAGTTTCTTTTTTAGGAAGATGACGAAACGGTCTCGCTGTCGAATGCAACCGCAGGCGTTGTAGAATAGTTTCGCGGAATAGTATTCGTAGGCTTTTTTGGCTCGAAGGGGCAGGTCATCGTTGGCGTTGGGCGGCTCGGCGAGTTGGAACAGGTCGTAGTAGATGCTGGGGAAGTTGACGTCGGGCATGTCGGAGCGGACGCCCATGGCGAGTGTGCCTGCCCATAGATTTTGTGCAGGGACGTTTCGGCCTGGGTAGAAGTAGGAAGTGTTTTGTCCGCCGACGAATGAAACCATGTTTCGCATGGATGCTGCGTCCAGTGGTGAGGTGTCATATTGGCGATCGGGGGCGGCCATTGGCAGTTGAAAGACATTGGGGATTCCGAAGCGGACGAGTTCTTCGGTTTGAGTGCGATCCCAGACGAATTTGAACCAGGTGTTGGATTGAAGGGACTGCCAGACGGTGCCCCATGGTAATGATTGAAACAGGGTGACCATGGGGTCGATCCAATGTGAAGCGAGGGGCAGGCCTAATGATTCATGGACCAATTTGAGCGAGTCGTGGTTGGCTGGATCCGGCAAGAAGGCCAGCCCGGCGGCGCCGTTGTCGAGGATCCAGTCGAATGGCAGCGCGTCGAAGGATTTTGCCCATTGTTGACCGGCGCGGGTGCGGGCGGCGAGATCGGCGGAGTAGGGGTTGGCGGGTGGTTGTACGGGCGCGGGCAAGGGGTGGAGGGTATGGCCATTGATTTCCAGGGCGCGGTTCCACCAGGTTTGTCCTACGATCGCGGTGTTCATGGATTCTCCAAATCGCCGATCGCCCGGTGACCTGTAGCGTTCGAAAGCGCGAGCCGATGGCCAGATGTACTTGTTCGGATTATCGGAAGAAGGATGCGGTGAATCTGATCGAAAGCGATGGCCGGCGGGTGATACAGGGGGATGATGGGCTGGATTCCGGCGTTCGCCGGAATGCCGGAATGCGGGGGACCGCTCGCTTTGCGCTCGCGGCTCGTAAAAGACTGCATTGCGCCTCTGTAAATTGGTGGGTGAAACACGGACGACGAACGCCGATCATCGAGCCCCCACCCATCGCTGCGCGATGGATGGGGCACCCATGCAAGAATTGACAGGATTTACAAGATTGACAGGATGAATCCGGGCTGGTCGGCGGTCCGCACGTTTACAAGTCCCGCGACATTCGGGCACAGGCTGTAGTCATCGGTTCCCCCACCTCCAAAGGAGGTGGGGCACCCATGCTGGATTCCGGAATGCGGGGGAATGGCGGAATGCGGGGGAATGACGGTCAAGGGTGGGGGGAGTTCGAATACTGTTGCGGAGGATGGCTGGGTGTCGCACAATGACGCGGCATGTTGGCGTGGGTCTCCATTACACCGTTCGTCGGCGCGATCTTGATCGGGTGGATTTTTTCGGTTTGTGTGCACGAATTCGCACATGCGATCGTGGCCTATTGGGGCGGCGACCGATCGGTCAAGGAGCGTGGATACCTGACGTTCAACCCGCTGCTGTATATTCACCCGGTCACATCGATTTTGATGCCGTGCATATTCCTGTTGATGGGCGGAATTCCATTGCCGGGCGGCGCGGTGATGATACAGCCGCAACTGCTACGCGGTCGGCATTGGGAGGCGCTGGTATCGGTGGCGGGTCCGGCGGCCAACGTGTTGTTGTTCGTGTTGTTGGCGGTGTTGTTGCAGCCGGGGTTGGGGTTGGTTGACGGTGACGCGAGTCAGCAGCCGACGTGGGCACGGCTGGTGGGGGCGCTGGCGATTTTGCAATTGTTTGCGGTGATCATCAACATGATCCCGCTGCCGCCGTTCGACGGATTCGGGATCATCGAGCCGTATCTTCCCGACGATGCCCGGGCGAAATTTGCCCTGCCGCATTTTCGCTGGTTGGGAATCATCGGGGTTTTTTTCGTCCTGTTTCGTAGCGAAAGCGCGATGGGTTTATGTTTCAACATTATCGATCAGGTGATGGAGCGATTTGGATTACCGGAAGATTTGACCTGGGGCAGTTTTCGACTGGCGTTCGGGTAGGGTGAGGATGTTTCAATTATCGGACGCGGGCTACGCGTTGACAAACGGGTGGTCGACAATTGAAAGACCCTACGATGAATCACGTTCTGGATTCCGGCGTTCGCCGGAATGACGGAATGCGGGGGAATGACGGAATGCGCCGGAATGACGGAATGCGGCACGTTGACCGTTGGCGATCGACGGGGGACCGCTCGCTTTGCGCTCGCGGCTCGTGAAGGCGCGCTCGTGAACATGGCGGGGGGCCGCTCGCTTTGCGCTCTCGGCTCGTAAAAGACTGCATTGCGCCTTTGTAAATTGGTGGGTGAAACACAGACGACGAACGCTGATCATCGAGCTAACTACACTGGCGCTATGGATTTTGGACGGAACCTGATCATCGGCTCCCCCACCTCCAAAGGAGGTGGGCCACCCAACCAAATATACCGTTTAGAGACCCATAATCGCTACCTCCAAAGGAGGTGGGCCACCCAACCAAATATACCGTTTAGAGCCCCATAATCGCTGGTGGGACTGTTGGAAGCGTTTGGCTCGCGGTTTCATTCGGCGCCCACGGGGCGTATAATGGCCTAGTCATCATTTAATCGTGCGTGCCATCGGGGAGGGCTGCAACGGGCTTGTCTGCTGACAGGCTGGCCTTTATGCGCGATTTTCGGCGGGAGCGAGGGAGCATGAAGAAGCAAATCGCGATGGGGTTGGTGTTCGTCATGGCGTTGTCCATGTGGACTGACCATGTTATCGGACAAACGCAGCAACCTGCATCTCATTTGGGTGTCGAGGAACCGGAATACGTGCCGAATGAGCTGGTCGTCGTCTTTCGTGATGCGCCGGATGTGGCGGAGCTGAATTTGTTGCGTGCTCGGGTGCCGGCTGCACGGGGTTGGCGAGCCTTGCTGCATGGGGGTCGTGCTCGTGGGACGGCGCGAAGTGGTCATCCGCTCAGTCGGGTGCGGGTCGTGCAGCTTGCGCCGGGTCAGGATGTCATGGAGGCGGCGCGTCGGGTTAGTCGAATGCCGGGTGTGGCCTACGCTCATCCGAATTATCTGGCCCGTCCCGCGTTTGTGCCGAACGATCCTCGATATACGAGTGGTGAGCAGTATGCTCCGCAGTTGATGCGAGCGCCCGAGGCTTGGGACATTACCACGGGTGACGCGAGCGTCATTGTGGCTGTGGCGGATTCGGGATTGCGTTTTGAGCACGAGGAATTTCTGGGCGCGACCTGGGAGAATCCCGGCGAAACGCTGGTGTTTGATGGTGTAGATAATGACGGGAATGGATTCATCGACGATTATCGGGGATGGGATTTTGCCAACGATGACAACAATCCGAGCATCGTGCCTTCTGCGGTCGCGGGGATGCAGCATGGCACGCACATGGCCGGCATCATTGGGGCGAGTATCAATAATGACAAGGGCATCGCGGGAATGAGCAACTGTACGTTAATGATTTTGCAGGTGTTCGGTCAGAACGAATTCGGCAACGTGGTGGGGGAATGGGACGACATAGCCAATGCGATTTTCTATGCGGTCGATAACGGCGCGCATCTGTTGAATTTCAGCGGATCGGGTTTGGCGACGCCGGACGAAGTGACGCTGTTGGGCGAAGCGGTGGCCTATGCGTGGAAGAACAACATGACGGTGGTGGCAGCGACGGGCAACTCTCGATCGGCGATCCCGCGTTATCCGTCTTTGTATCCGGAGACGATCGCGGTGGGCGGGACGGATGCGAAGGATCATTGGTGGCAGGACCCGTTTGGCGTGTTTGAATCCAGCCGGGGGCCTCATTTGGACGTGGCTGCTCCTGCGCCGGACATTTTGTCGAGTTGGGGAACGGGGATTCGGAACTATTTCACGCAAACGGGAACGTCGGCATCGTGCGCTCATGTCAGCGGTGTGATCGCATTGATGTACAGCGTGAATCCGGAATTGGGCGTGGGCGAGGTTCGAACGCTGCTGCGGGAAAACGCGGTGGACGTGCACAGCGTGGGGTTCGATCAAAACACGGGATGGGGTCGGGTTGACGCGAAGGCGACGCTGGACGCGGTGGTGGGGGATCAGGAGCCGCCGAGCATCGTTCATGACGGCGGGGTCAGCACGTTTCCGTTCAGCGGATACATCGATCCGCGTGGCGAAAGCAGCGATGGCCAGAAATTGGATTTGGGAGTACAGACCATCACCGTGCGGTTTAGTGAGCGCGTTCGCGACGTCGGCGCCCCGGGCGGCGATCAGTTGACGGGGGCTTCGTTTTCCATCGGGGGACCTGGGCCAAGCTATCCGACGATTGTCGGCGTCGATGCTTCTGACAACCCGGTGATCGACGTGCATCTTTCGGGACCGATTCCCGTTGGTTATTGGACGACGGTTGTGGCCGACGTCGAGGACCAGGCGGGGAACCGGATTGAATCGTTCGGTGATTTGGGGCCTGGGGTCGACGAGCCGGACCGTGTGGACGTGGGCTTCTTGCCGGGCGACGTGAACAATAACGGCGTGACTGAACCTGTGGACCTGACGCGACAGCGGGGTATCTTGGCTGGTGCTTTTCATCATCCGTTCGGTGATGATTTGGACTACGCGGATATGGATCGCAACGGAACGCTGGAGCCGGCTGACTTGGTGGCGTTGCGGCAGATGTTTTTCCATGCGGGCAACAGCACGCGAGTGTGGTTGGGCATGGCCGTCGATCCGCAGCCGTAGTGGTCTGTCAACACCAAACCTGCGGGTCAGGCGTTGATTCCAAACGCGCGCCAAACATGGCACACGACCGCTCCCTGACGGTCGCGGCTCTGTTAAGAAGCGAATTCCCCGCCAGATGGTCGCGGCTCGGAAAGCATTGCCGCGTACGCGCAGATTAAGTGTTGACAGAGCCGTAGCCATTGTTGGCGATATGGTTTGCAGTCCACCCGAGCCGCGAGCGCCGAGTTTTACGTTTAGGCACGTGGTCTGGGGAGCGGACGGACGCGGTGGGGTCTATCAATTGTCGGGCGCTGGTGAAACGCGGACGACGGACTGGATTCCGGCTTGCGCCGGAATGACGGGTTGGCGGGTGCAGATGTGCTTCGCGGGGGACCGCTCGCTTCGCGCTCGCGGCTCGTGAAATGGGGTGCAACCCGTCCTACCGTTTTCCTGGCGCATCATTGACGTTACTGCTGAAAACGGTCGCCATGCGGTGGATTTTGAATGTGGCACTTGACGGATTCGATGGATGGCTGGCGTTTTTACAATTGATTCATCATTTGATAATCGGTTGGACGCCGGAACCGGACAAGCGGCGAACTTGGTCCTAATGATCATTGAATGGTCAAATGAACGATGGTCGTGGATTCGCGAAGTCGGAAGACGGCATCGATCATGTCTGGACCCCGGTTTGGGCCGGGGAGTCGGAGCGCGGAGGACCGCTCGCTTTGCGCTCGCGGCTCGTGAAATGGGGTGAAACACGGACGACGGACTGGGTTCCGGCTTGCGCCGGAATGACGGCTTGCGCCGGAATGACGGCTTTCGCCGGGGTGACGGCTTGACGGCGGGGTCGAATCAAACCCATTACACCGTTCAAACGTCAATGGAGTGTTCAGGGGAGGCGATTTGTCGTCGAGATCGGCGCTCGAGGCGCGGTGGTTTGGGACGTGCGGCGCGGTGGTTTGGCGCGTAGTGGAATTCATGGCGCTGACCATTTTCCGGGGTTTGAACAGACAATTGGTTTTGCGAACCATTGGCAGGGCGAAATCGGTTTTGATATTCGAAGTAGCGATCGGAAAATGATGGCGATGCGAAAATCGATACACCAGCAGCGGAGAAGTCGGATGGCGAATCAACGGTTGGATGCCGCGGGGCGGCAGGAGTGCTTCTGCTCGCTGGCCTTAACAGCGCAGGCGATTCCGACGACGGTCGCAATACAGAGCGCGTTTCGAGTTCCTGCGCCATTCAGGATTGCCGATTCCATGCGGAAGTTGGCGGACTGCCTTTCACGACTTTCGTGGTGCGTGATGATGTTGATGGTGGTCAGCGTGGCCTGGGCTGATGAACCCAAGACGCACCATCGCGAAACCCACGTGCGTATGGGTCGTGACCGAACCATCACAGCCATCCGGGTTCGGGAATCCGCTGCGAATCCGGTCGGCGATTCGTTGTCGGCGAGTTCTTCGTCGCAGGGTGGGCCGTTGCTTTTTCCGCGGCCACCGATCGCGGGTTGGTCGCCGTTTGTGGCGATCACGACGTCTGACGAGCGTTCGCACGTCGACATCGATTATGAACACGATCTACAGTCGTCGTACGTAGGGTTTCCGTTGAATTTCCCAGCGGAGGAAAATTTTGTGATCGGGTTTTATGACAGCGGATCGGTCAGCAATCTGGTGGCTGGTTCGGCGGCAGATATTCTAGGTGTTCGGGATTTCATGCTGACGGGCAATACCCTCGCAATCGGTGGGATCGGGGGGACGGTGCAGGCTGACGTGTCTCAGCCACTGGGTTTCTTTCTGGGTGGTTTGTCGGCCATCGATGGAACAGGCGAGTTGGACCTGACTGCGGTTGTGGGGCATTCGAACGTTTCGATTCTGGCGGCTCCGCCGATCGTCTGCGGTGGCGAGGAATTGATTTTGGCGGCTGTGGGAACTCCGTTCGTCGCGTTTCATGACGTGGCGATTCGGGTGGACATGCCCGTCACTGTGGATACCGGCGATAGAAGCGTGACGGGGCCTGACGTTCAGATTGACCCCGCGGTGTTGCCAGACGTGGCGCACCGGATTTCGATTGAAGCCGGCGGTCTGCTTCCGGTCACCACCGCGAGCTATTACCCGATGGTTGATGACCTGGTCACGCCGGAAGTTCCGACGTTGCTATCGTTGGGGCCTATTTTTTTTCCGACGGGCGGGGCTTTCTTCGCGGAGATCGAGGTTTCGAACGACCCGACGGGGCAGACCGGCCCGCGTACCATGCGCGTGCTGGTGGACACCGGATCACAGAGTTCGATTATGAGTCCGGGAATGGCGGCTCAACTGAGCCTGCCGCTGGAGCCTGATTTCGAGATCGAGGCTTGCGGCGTTGGGGGATTGGTTTCGGGTATCGGGGGCTATTATATCAACTACACGGCGATTCCCGCGTTGGGCGGGGCGCTGAAGTTTTCTCGTGCGCCGTTTGTCATATTGGATTTGGAATCACCCGAGGGCGGTCCGTTGGACGGCATTTTGGGGATGAACTTTTTTTGGAATCGCAACGTTTTGTTCGAGCCGAGCCTGACCACGAGCGGGTTCTTGAGTGTATCGCCGCCGATCGAGATGCCGTATGGCGACAGCAATTGGGATCAGGACGTTGATCTGGATGACACCGCGCAGTTCGTCGATTGCCTGTCGGGACCCGGAGTCGTCACGTTGCCGCCGGAATGTACCCATCTGGACGGCGATGAGGACGGGGACGTTGATCAAAATGAAGTCCGCCGGTTTCAAATCTGCTATGGCGGCAGCGAGGTAACGGTCGATCCGAATTGCGGATCGTCGTAGACGCATCATGATCGACATTTTACAACGGAATCAGAATCGGCCGCGCGGTGCGGACCCGGTGGCAAGGGTGGCATCAAGTGCTGCCCTTGGTTTTCCGCTCCCTGACGGTCGCGGTTTTGTTGAGGCGGGTGAAACATGCCCTACGAACGCCGATCATCGCGACCCCACCCATCGCTGCGCGATGGATGGGGCACCCCGGCAGGGATTGACAGGATTTACAAGATTAACAGGATGATACAAGTGCGGTCGTCGGCCATGCGGCCTAACTGCACTGGCGCTATGGATTTTGGACGGAACCTGATCATCGGCTCCCCCACCTCCAAAGGAGGTGGGCCACCCGGCATTCGAATAGACACGAAGACCGCTCCCTGACGGTCGCGGCTCTGAAAGAAAACCACTCGCTTTGCGCTCGCGGCTCGTAAAGAGACGGTCGCGGCGATGAAAGAAGACTGCTCGCTTGGCGGAACTGTGCTTGGCGGAGCTGTGCTTGGCGAAGTTGTGCTTGGCGGAGTTGTGCTTGGCGGAACTGTGCTTGGCGGAGCTGTGCTTGGCGGAGTTGTTACTTGTTTTCTTCGAAGGCCTGCACCTTGACTTTCCAGGGACGGTCGAGCTTGGCGAGGGCGCGGGCGAGGTGACTGGCGGCGAGTGGGTTGGTGTGGAGCACGGCGTTTCGACCGTCGGCTTGGGTGATGTGAATGTCGGCGACTCTGCGATCGGCGCGGATGTCGAGTGTCCCGCCGGCGTGAACGTCGAACTCCAGCCTGGTGCCATATTTTTTGAAGACCAATCTGACATCGGTGAGGATGACGCCGGCGGCGCCTGCTTCGTCGCGTGGGAAGTCCGCATCGGAAAAATAGCCGAGGAACTTTTCGGGCGGCTGAAGCCGAAACCAGTAGGCGATGCGCTGTCGAACGCCCCTGGGCAAGCGTTGCCATTTGTTGTCGCGCTGTTGAGCGGCGGCTTCGACGAGCTTGTGATAACCCAAGGTGTTGTGCCCGCCGTTGTTGTGCAGAAAACGTCTGGCGATGTCCAGGTTGGCGATACGCAGGCGGCAGGCTTCATCGACGGTCTCGCGAAAGACATGTCCTTCCACGAGGCCGTCCGGTCGACAATCGCCGCACATGAAGTATGGAAATGGCAGGCAGAAGGGCGGCTGAACGATGGCGAGCGGTTCCAGAAGAGCGAACCAGCGGGCTTGATGATCGCGCAGGAGTTGGTCAAGTCGTCCGTGCGTTTTGTTCAGAAAATCCTGCCGGTGAAATGAATCGTGGCGGGGGAGTTTTTCCTCCCAAAGGACCAGCCGGACTTGCAAAGCTCCCTTGCGAACGCACTTCACACAGCGGAATGGGAACGATGCCCGCAAATCGTTTTCGCGCAGCTCGGAGGCGGGAAAAACGAAGTAGGCTCCGTCTCCACCGATGCGCTCCAGACGAACGCGAGGCTCGTCTGGGGGCGGGGGCGTGTTCCAGGCTTCGACGACGGGGCGGGAAAGGGTCTTGGTCTCCGGGGAGGTGAAAATGCTGGTTCCGCCGAGCACGCTTTGCTCGGAGGCGGATTCCTCCTCCATGACCCAGCCGAGGACGGTATCGTCGTCGATGGGTTGGTCGATGCTGACGCGGAAACCTTGGCCGCACTTCTTGCATCGGGCGCGTTGCCCGACGCTGTTCGATTTCACGCGGTATTTCTGATTGCAGGTGGGACAGGCGACAATCAAGGTTTCTGACATGCGAACACCGTTAGGCTCAGCGCGGCGAATGGCGGTCACCCGATCATCGGCGTGACCCAGGGGAGATGCAGGTCTCCCGATTCCATCATATTCGGACGATGCGGTGGGTCAACGTGGGTGGTGTAGTCGGTTCACGTGGGCGGTGCGGTCAAGGCGTCGCTCGTCACGTCTGGCGTCGTTGAAACTCGTCATTGCCGAACACCGCCGAGCGCCTACAATGCGGCCCATGATCGTGACCATAGACGGATCAGCCGGCAGCGGGAAATCCACGGCTGCGCGGAGGCTTGCGGAACGATTGCATGTCGCCCACCTCGACACGGGGGCGATGTATCGGGCGGTGGCTTTGCGGGTTTTTGAGCAGAATATCCCGACGAATCAGCCCGAGGCGATGTTGGCGGCGGCCAAGGCGATGAATCTGGGGATTCAATGCACGGCCTCCGGCACGCGGGCGATCATCGATGGCCGGGACGTGACGGACAAGCTCCGTTCATTGGAGGTGACCCGCGCCGCGTCGGCGGTGGCGCGGGTGCAGTCGATTCGGGAATTGTTGATCGACCAACAGCGGGTGGTTGGGGAGTCGCTAGGCTCGTTCGTGACGGAAGGGCGTGATCAAGGGAGCGTGGTTTTTCCGGATGCGGATGTGAAGTTCATCATCGATGCCGAGGTTGAGGTTCGAGCGCGGCGGAGAATGGCGGAGTTGCATGCGGAGCGGCATGGGGCGTCATTT
Organism: uncultured Phycisphaeraceae bacterium; assembly: GCA_964424105.1. GTDB lineage: Bacteria > Planctomycetota > Phycisphaerae > UBA1845 > UBA1845 > CAYRHJ01. The sequence continues at coordinate 44,510 of CAYRHJ010000007.1, forward strand.
GAGCAGGTTCTCGCGGATGTCAGTCGTCGGGACGCGATGGATGCCATTCAGTGGCAGCCGCTGTTGGATTCCGGATCGGCCACACGGATCGACACGACTGACATGACCTTGGAAGAGGTCGTGGCTCGTCTGGAGAGTCTGGTTCGGGAGAGCGTCGGTCAGGGGAGTCGGCATTAGAAAGTTCCAGTCGCCCGGTTCAAAACGTGATTCGATTGTACTTATCCGAGCCGCCGACGTAGGACAGCGGTCGGCCATATCCCGCGCGCGTGCCGCTTCGATCGTTGAATGGGTGGGCCACCCGGCCTGATGTGGTCAGAAATCCGCTCGCTTCGCGCTCGCGGCTCGTAACGAGGCGGGTGAAACCTGCACTACGAACTCTTGGACACACGGTGGGCCGACGATCATCGGGCCCCCACCCATCGCTGCGCGATGGATGGGGCACCCCGCGGGTGAAACACGCTGTGATCATCGGCTCCCCCACCTCCAAAGGAGGTGGGCCACGCAGCCAGACCGATGCCCGAGCCGGTTCTCGGCGGTTTGCTGGTGGCGGACGAAGTGATCGACCTGCTCATCCCCGTGATTTACAACTGGTATCAGTGCCGCACGTGGCGCAGACTGCACGGAGAATCCGCGGCGCCGGCACTCGAAAGCGGCGGCCACGGTCTGGCATGAGCCGCCGGAGAGATACTACCGGGGGCGGAAAAGTTCGGACAACGGTCCCCGGTTTATCGCCGGGCGGCTACCCGTCTCATCTCCCACGACACAATCGACAAGTTTGTGGCATGTAACTTGCTACAACTTTCGTCAGGCCCGGAAGGATGAGAAAGGGTCTCAGGCTCGAAAAGGCCGCGTGTAGGCGTTGCGGTCGTTTTTCCCCGCCCCGCATCGCTCTGTTCGTACGTGAATTGCGTGAAGTGTTGGAGCGTCGTCGTGCGGTAGAATTTTATTTTATTTTTGGAGAATGATCATTTTTCGGAGGATCACCATGTTTCGAATGAAAAATAAGACTTTAGTGGTCGGCGTCGCGGTTTTCGGGGTCGCCGGTTGCATGAATTCCGCCCTGATCCCAATCAACGACGCGGATCTCGCTCCGCTCGTGTCCGCCAAGGCCACGGCTGTCGCGGAACAGATCGGCGGCGATCAGGGCTTCGGCGGCATGCTGATGAGCGGCTACCTGAATCACTCGCCCATGAACATGGGCTTCGACGATGCTGACGACCTTGCCAACGCCGATGCCGGCATGACGATTCGAGTGCAGAACGATGCGACCCAGCCAGCCACGTGTCACGTCAGGTTCGTCGCCAGCTTCGAAGGCCTCGACGAGCAGGGTATCGACGTCGAGGTTCCCGCCAACGGCGAGGCCACCGTGCAGATCCCCTGTTCGGAGATCGTGGGAATGGGCTCGCTCGAAACGCCCGGTGCCGCCGCCGGTCACTTTGCTGACGGCCAAACCCTCGACAACGTGATGACCGTCCCGGGGTTCCTCGGCCTGGACTATCAGTGTGGGCAAATGCATGAGTTTGTGCTCACGCCGGACGTAGACGATCTCGACGGCGATGGAGACACGGACGAACTCATCATGTTGAGCCAGGGGATGGAAATGCACATGCGGGACGGCGGGCCGATGGGACATCGGCACGGCGACGGAATGGGAATGATGGGGCCACACGTAGGGCAATGATCGCGGCCCGCGGATCGTTAGGAGCGGCACACAGCGCCGAAAACGATCTGACGCTTCATGGATTGAGCATGAGGCGGTGCGAGAGCGTGCTGCGTTAGGGCAAGCAGTCAACTAACAGGAGAAACGTGATGGGAATGATGGGATGGATGATGGGGTTCATGGCGATGTGGTTGATGATGTTTGGATGGACGGGCTTGGGGCCATTTGGCTCAAGCCCTCAGTAGTGAACAGAGTGCCTGGCAGTCGGCGATGTGCCGTCGCCGCGCACTTGCGGCAAAGTGCCATCGCATTCAGGGAGGGTACGAATGGGCGTGCGCGGTCCGCCCTCGGCTACCCTCAATTCCAAATGAAGGAGAACTGGGATCATGACGCAGAAAGATAGTGCACGATACAAAACCGTTGGTTCGACGATCGGCGTTGGGCTTCTGGTGGTACTGGGGTTCGTTCTCGTGGGTTGCCCATCGGCGCCCCCTGATGGCGGAGGCGGTAACGGTAACGGTAACGGTAACGGAAATGGAGGGGGCGAAGGACCGGCGCTTGTGGGCTTGGAGGCGAACAAGGCGTCGATTCTGCCGCTAGGCGTTCAGGCAGCATACAATGACGACACGATGTTCTTCCAACTGAGTTGGGAGGGAGACCGCGGCGACGTGCACGACCAGGTCCACTTCACCGAAGGTGCCTGGCAGAACGAGGGCTGGCCGCGTCGCGATGCCCAGGCCAGCATCGACAATGACCCGGTTCGCGGTCCCACCAATGCGACCTCGACGATTTACGAATCGCGGGTCACGTTCATGCTTGATGACCCAAGCGGGCCAAACGCCGTGCCGGGATTCCTGGAGTTCGGCTGCACGCTTACGTGCCATGACAACAGTCGGGCGATGCCCCTGTGGCGCGAATCAGACGGTGAGGTTTCCAAGTACTTAAACGATGATGTGCCCGGGACGCTCGATCTCTGGCACCACCGGCTGGCTCGAGCGAACCCCATCGGTTTCAGCGACGACCAGCATGTGACCAAGATTCCCGATGGTGGCGAGGAAGGCGGACGATTGGGCGATGTCGGAGACAGCCCGTGGCAGGCGAACAGCATTGTCGACGGAAACCCGACGTTCGCCTTCGATCCGGCCACGACGGAAGGGTTGTTTGCCTATCCGTTCAGCGAGGTGTTCACCAGCCCGCTACGGTCCTTTGCCCGGGCGGACTCAGCAGAACTCGGTCCCGCACCGCTTCCGGTCGGAATCGATTTTGCGGAAGCCATCGCCATGGGCTACGTTCCGCAGGAGGGCGATACCATTCCCCGTCGCCGCCTTCGTCAGCCTACGGGAAGCCGCGGCGACATCACGGCGAACGGTACGACGTTCACCCCCTCCGCAAGCGACCCGTTGTTCGGCCGATGGCGCTCTAACGTTCAGCGGTTGTTGGACACCGGCAACCCGGACGACACCGCGCTGGCGGCCGGTGGCATTTACAATATCGCATTCGCGGTGCACGTTGGGATGGTCACGGTGCGCGATCACTACGTCTCCTTCGCCCAGACACTGTCTCTCAACGGTGGCGGCGCGGATATCCAGGCGGTCAGAGTCTCGGGAAATGGGCGGAACAACCCGCCTGACTTCTCCAACACGGCGCAGTTCCCGGTCACCGAGCTGAACCTGTTCCTGCCGGGTATCACGAGCTACGAGTTCCTAACAGGCCAAGACGCCGGACTGACATTCGTCGATCCCGCGACCAACGATGCGATCGATCAGAATCACGCCGGCGCTAACGCGCTCTTGACCCAAGGTCTCAGTTGCCGTGCGTGTCACACGGCGGCTGCCGATGAACCGTTCGATCCACCGCAGGCCGGAGGATTCAATGCTGGGGCTATGGAGTCGCTCGCGCCTCAACGGGGCGGCGTAAACACCCCGACGCCGATTCCACCGGGCGGCAGCAGCTAGGCGCTTCGCCGGCGGATCACGTCTCTTGTGGTGGCGTCAAGTGTTTTGGACGTATTTCGACACTTGGTCTGTGGCCAGTTGGGCGGGTGGCCCAGGTCCAAAGGACCTGGGCCACCCGGCATCGTCGAATGGGTGGGCCACCCGGCCGGAAGACCGCTCCCTGACGGTCGCGGCTCTGTTAAGAGGCGGACATGATCGGCAGTACGAACTGGCGCTCTGATCATCGACTCCCCCACCTCCAAAGGAGGTGGGCCACCCGCCTGGATTCCGGCGTTCGCCGGGGTGACGGCGTTCGCCGGAATGACGTATGCAGGCGGTCGCGGCGCGGAAAAATGCGGGCGCGGATCGGATAGCACGCAAACGGCATGACTGACTACGCTAGTGGCCCGAGACGGGACAGCCGCCGGTCTTGGCTTTTTCGCGGCCAAAGATTTCGTGCTTGGGCCGGGCGGCGAGAATTTTTTCCTTTCCCCAATCGACGACGTTTCTGAACTGTTCGGAGCTGGTGAAGGCGTCGAACGCGCGATCGTCCGACCATTCCGAGACGATCAGATATGAATTGCGTTTGAAGACGTCGCTGTAGAGATGGGATTCGTGGTGGCCTGTCATTTTGTTCATGACCTCCAACACCTTGGCGAAGACCTTCTCAAATTCCTGTTGCTTTCCGTCAATCACCTCGTAGTTCATGCCCACCGTGATCATGTGAATCTCCCAATTGGTCTGCGTTGGCCCATGTTGCGATGCGTGGCCAGCGCATTCATTTTTACACCAGATGGACTCCGCAAGAAAGGGCATGCGGTGTTTGCCCGTCCATTTGGGGTCGCGGTGCGGATGCATTGCGATCGCGGCTAGGCGGGTGAAACACGCTGTGATCATCGGCTCCCCCACCTCCAAAGGAGGTGGGCCACCCGGCGGAAGACCGCTCGCTTGGCGCTCGCGGCTCGTAACGAGGCGGGTGAAAGTCGCGCCACGGACTGGATTCCGGCGTTCGCCGGAATGACGCATGCAGGTTGTGGCGGAATTGAAATTGTCGGGCGTACGTAGATGGTCAGCCACCTATTTCGCAAGTCTACACAGGATATCGCAGCCCTCGATCAATCGTTCATTCGGCACGGCGTAGCTGACGCGAAAATGGGTGTCCTCCTCGCTGAAGACGTTGCCCGGAATGACCAGACATCGGTTCTTGATAGCCTGCTCAACGAATTCGCCGGCAGAAGCATACCCGTTCGGGATGCCGGGGAATAAATAGAAACCGCCGCCGGGTCGCGGAAAATCGAATGCCTTCTGCATAGACGCGACGGCTAGGTCTCGCTTGCGGCGATAGTCGTCGACGTGCGAAGACATATCGGTCTGCAAGGCGGTTAAGCAGGCGACCTGAGCGGGATGGGGCGCACAGACGAAGGTGAACTGCTGAAGCTTGCCCATCTCTCGAATGATCGATTCCGGGCCGGCTGCGTAGCCCATCCGCCACCCGGTCATGGCGTAGCTCTTGCCAAATCCGCGAAGCAAAAGGGTGCGTTCCGGGGCGAAGGAAACCGGGCTGGCTACCGGGCCATCGTATGACAGGAGATTGTAAATCTCGTCGCTGATGATCAGCCAATCTCGCTCCCGTGCCAATTCACATAGGCTACGAATCTCGTCGGCAGAATGCACCACGCCGGTCGGGTTGGCCGGCGAATTCAACAGAATGATCTTGGTTCGAGTCGTAGAAGCTTCTGCGAACGCCCGCGCGCTCAATCGAAAATCAGGATAGATCGAAACTGGTTTGGGAGTGCCTCCGAACAGGTTGACCAGATGTCTGTAGGAGACGAAGTAGGGGTCGGCGAAGATCACCTCGTCACCCGGATTGAGGCAGGCCATGAGCGCGAGCACTAATCCACCCGACACGCCGGAGGTGACCAGAACGTCAGCCGTCCACTTCAATTCGTTCTTGAGGGCGGTCGCAATGGCGTTTCTCAGCTCGGGCAGGCCGTAGGTGACGGTGTAGTTGTTGTGGTCGGTTAGGATGGCATTGATGGCCGCTTGCTTGATGGGGTCAGGAACGGCGAAATCCGGCTGCCCGATGGATAAATCGACGGGGTTTTCCATCGTCGCAGCCAAGTCAAAGACCCGCCGGATTCCGGATGAGCCGATGGTCTGCGGCTTGTCAGCCAAGAATGAGCGCAAGCTCATGTGACATTACCCCTCGAGTATCGAATGAAGGATTCGACCCATCGCCGGCGGGTGGTCGGAAAGGCCTGCTGCTCGACCCAGAGCCGATCCCCACCTTGCCGATGAAGCGCGAGGACCACCGGACGAACACCTCCGCAGGCCCGCACGCATGAACCGAAACTTTGAAAATTCCCGCGAGCGATGCGGAAATCAAGTCGCTGCGGGTGTTGCGGTTTCGTCGGCGGCCGCTTTCTTCTTCTTGGATTTGCCGCCCACTGCGGGTTTTCGGTGGGCGACTTTGGGTAGGCCGAAGGGCGATTGGTCGTCCGCCCAACGTTCATCGACCTTGAGTTTGTCGATGCGTTCGGCGCGAGAAAGCACGTTGCGGTGCCGTTCCAATGAGCTTTTACTTTTCAACGTCTTGTGCAATGACATCGATGCAGTTCTCCATCATGTGCCGGCCAGGGTGGCCTTCTTTTGATAACCCTGGAGATTGTAGCGTCCGCCGCCCTTCTCGAAAAGGCGGCCGATTTTGCGGATGCGGTCGTGCAAATCTTCGCATCGCTTTCGCTGCTCCGGATCGTCGCAATTGAACCCTTGACGGCTGATCAGACTGTGTCGGTAAGGCCCCTTGGTGCTGGAAGTTACGATAACGGCAGCGATGCCGTGATCGGCGAGAAAAACCTTGGCCTTTTCTGCGTCGGCCAGGTCGTCTGCCAGGAATTCCTGAACGACGATGTAGGTGTGCCCGCGGACCCATGCCGGCCGACCGTCGCCCGCGTTGGCTGGCCCGACCGACATTTCATCATTTGCCCGGACTCGTTCGCTCTGCGCTCCCGCGGTGGTCGGCGGCGTCGGCAAATCTGCGAACACGGACGGATTCGCGGCTTGCCGGCGGGCGGCAGTGATCGAATCGAGCGCCTGGGATTCGATTGACAGTCTTGCAGCCTGGAAACCGGCCGATCGACCCTTCTCGTAGCCCCGCGACTGGCCCAACCAAAACACAGCGACCAGGGGTATCAGGGCCAAGGCACACAAAATGCCGGAACCGAAGCTGGAAAGCGAAATCACGAGTCGACTACCGTCGATGCCGATCCACTTGCTGCCGACAGTTGCGCTTTGCACGGCGTCCGCTCGATCGGCCAAGGCACGTCGTGGCGATTCCGTTTGTTCTTCTGCACCCGCCGGCGGTGATTCGGAACCGGATCGGCTCCACCATCCGGGAACGGGCAATCGCCTGGAATCCTCCGGATCGGATCCCCGGTTGATGGCTTCCAATAACGATGGCCCACGCTTGCGTGTTTGCATGTGAATCACCCGATCGGCCGGACAGGAGCGCCCGCGCCTCTCACGGAATCATAATCGAGGCTCCAGCAAATGCAAGAAAACCACGGCGGATGCAAGGGTCTTTCAGTTTTCCCGACTTTTCGAAAGCGGGGCGGCGCCGGCCCGCATCCGTCATTCCGGCGAACACCCGCATCCGTCATTCCGGCGCAAGCCGGAATCCAGAAAAACGCAGCCTGGACTCCGGCGTTCGCCGGAGTGACGATCGGGACGATCCCGCTCGCCGGCCCGCATCCGTCATTCCGGCGTTCGCCGGAGTGACGATCGGGACGATCCCGCTCGCGCTACCCTGGCGAAAACCCTAAAACTGAAAGACTCACCGGCGGGTACAACCCTCAATCGCGAGGTTTACGATGCCAACACCGTGACATACAAGCGTCGCGGATCATTTGCCCCGGTTACGCATTCCGTTGCATGCCCGAACTCGGTTGGCTGTCAGCAGTCAGTTGACACCGGCAAACGATGAAAAAATGTCTACCCCGACTTCAGTTCGCAACGGGAGCGATGCGCCAATTTCGCATTCGGCATATTGTTCATCTATGCTGAAAAAGCGTCGCGCATTTGCATCAAGCGCTGCCGACCTTCCGCGCGAGCCGCTTCGATGACTTCAGCCAATTCCTGAAGACCCATGTTTCGCAATCCCAATTTCGTTGCGATGGCCGATGGACGACCCATCGTCGCTCCGCCACGAGAAGCGCCCCCGCGGGCTTTCTTGCGCCCGGCGGAAGCTTTGCGACTGCCACCTGGGCCATGAATCGTATTCATATGACGGGCCAGATGGGCCGCCATGGAAAATGTACGCTCGCATTTTGAACACTTGATCCTGTTAGCCATGTGAAATCTCCTGCACTAAAAGCTCGTCGTGGACGTTCCTTCACATCCACATCGCAATGAAATATACCAAAAGCTCACAGAACGCAATAGCCTGACTGCATTGCATGGCTTGGCTGAACAGTGGCATTCATAGAACGTCCCGCACAATGGGCGACTTGCCAATCGAATAGCAGGGAAGTCCGCTCCCGGAACAGGTGGTTTCTGGCAGGAATGGCGCGGTTCGAGTGCCATGGACTGCGTCGCCCGTTTGCCATACTGGACGCTCCCGCCTTGGTCGCGTCCAGGGTCGCGGCTCTGATAATTCTTGGCGCTTTTGCGCACATTTGTTCAATCTCGTCGAATGTACAAGCTCGGCGCATTCAAGGTCGTCTGAAAAACTCGCTGTTGATATATCGATGGGTCAAGACCGGCGTGAGCGTAGCCGAGCGGACGATGGTTTGTAATTGGCCGCAGTCTTGAATACGACAAGACCGCGACGAGCCATTCCAGACACGTCACGCGCTATTGGCCAGCGCGTTTCTTGGCTTTTCGCGTTTTCGATGGCTTGGCCAATTTTTTCTTGGATGGTTTTTTCGATGCCGCGGTGGGCTTCGATCGCCCGGTCTTTTTGGCAATTCTGGCACCTGCCCGTTTGACCTTCTTCTTGGCGGAGGCGCGCTTCGCTGGGCCGGTCTTGGCTTGATTCTTGCTGGCGACGGTTTTGCGTGATGCCGGTTTTGGCGAGCTGGATTTCTCGCCGGCGCGTTTGGATCTGTTGGCAGTGGATCGGCTGGATGATGAACTGCGTTTCTGATGGCCGGTTGGTTTGCCGTTGCCGCGGCCTTCGATTACCGCCTGTGCAGCCACCAGCCGAGCGACGGGCACTCGATAGGGACTGCACGAGACATAGTCCATTCCGATTCGATGGAAAAACCGCACGCTGTCCGGGTCGCCGCCGTGCTCGCCACAAACACCCACCTTAAACTTGGGATCAGTCTTGCGTGCCCCCTGCAATCCCCACTCGACCAATCGCCCCACACCGTCGAGATCCAATGATTGAAATGGATCGTGTGCGAAGATGGCATGTTGCGAGCCATCAACGTATGCAGACAAGAATCGCCCGGCGTCGTCCCGCGAAAGCCCCATCGTCGTCTGGGTCAGGTCGTTGGTTCCGAAGCTGATGAATTGGGCGACCTTGGCGATGCGGTCGCCGAGCAGCGCCGCGCGGGGCGTTTCAACCATGGTCCCGACCTGATAGGCAACCGCGGCTCCGGTTTTTTTCAGGACGCCGTTGGCCACCAGTCGCACCTTGTCGACCAGGATGGCCAACTCGCGGTCGTCGATGATCAATGGAATCATGATCTCGGGCAAGACCGGCACGCCCTCTGCCGCCACTTCCACGGCGGCCTCCATGATGGCACTGACCTGCATTTCCAGGATTTCAGGGTAGGTGATGCACAATCGGCAGCCGCGATGCCCGAGCATGGGATTGGATTCGTGAAGTTGTTCGGTGCGTCGTCGAATGGCGTCAGCGGTCACGCCGGCATATTCCGCCAGCGTCCGAATGTCGTCTTCGTCGTGCGGCAGGAACTCGTGCAGCGGCGGGTCAATCAGACGAATGGTCACCGGCTTGCCGGCCATCACCCGAAAAATCCCCATGAAATCCGCCTTCTGATAGGGCTGAAGCTTGTTCAGGGCCGCGCGGCGGGTGGGGCTGGTATCCGCGACGATCATCTGCTGCATGGCCAGCCGTCTGTCCTGCGTTTCAAAGAACATGTGCTCGGTTCGACACAGTCCGATCCCTTCAGCGCCGAACTCGATGGCTTTTTGGGCATCTTGCGGAGTGTCCGCGTTCGTACGGACGCGTAATCGCCTGATCTCATCACACCAACGCAGCAATTCCTGAAATTCCGCGGAGGCTTGCGGTTGTATCAGCGACAACAGGCCCTCGTACACCGCGCCCGATGAACCGTCCAACGTCAACACATCACCTTCACGGAGCGAGCGCCCATTCATCGCGATGGTCTTGGCGGATTCGTCGATGCGCAGCGCGTCGCACCCCACGATGCAACATTTTCCCCAGCCACGAGCCACCACAGCCGCGTGCGACGTTTTGCCGCCCGTGGCCGTCAGAATCCCCGCCGCGGCGTGCATTCCACCGACGTCCTCCGGTGAGGTTTCCTTGCGCACCAGCAACACTGCCTTGCCCTCCGCCGCCAATCGTTCGGCATCCCCGGATGACAGTACGATGACACCACAGGCTGCACCGGGGACGGCACCGATCCCTGCGCCCAGTCGCTTGTGTTCCAATTCGGCTGACGCCACCGCGGGATCGATGATGGGGCAGAACAATCGTTCCACGTCGGCGGCTTTAATGCGGGCGATGGCCTGTTGCTTCGTGATGATGGGGCGCTTCACTTGCGCGGCAAACCGCCTGGGCAGATAACCCTTGGCCACCAGTCGGTCGGCTTCCATGGCGGGGATGATCGGTTCGGTGGCCAGCTCCTTGGCGATGCGAAACGCCGCCCCGGGCGATCGCTTGCCCGTGCGACACTGAAGCATGTACAGCTTGTCACGCTCGATGGTGAATTCCAGATCCTGCATATCCAGATAATGCAGTTCCAACAGCGATCGAACAGCCAATAACTGGTCCCAGACGTCCGGCATCAGCCGCTGCAATTCAACGATCCGCATGGGCGTGCGGATGCCCGCCACCACGTCCTCGCCTTGGGCATTGATCAGCAGATCGCCATAGAACGTGTTTTCGCCCGTGCTGGGATCCCGCGTGAAACACACACCGGTCCCGGAATCGGAACCCAGATTGCCGAACACCATCTGCATGACGTTGACGGCTGTCCCGTGCAATCCGCTGATTTTCTCGACGCGGCGGTAGGTCACCGCTTTTTCAGCCATCCAGCTTTCAAAAACGGCGTTGATGGCTCCGTGAAGCTGCTCGTGGGGGTCCTGCGGAAAGATCAATCCCGTCGCGTTTTGATAAATGGACAGGAACGATTCCACCACGGTGGCCAACTCGTCCGCGCTGACGTCGGCGTCGTTCACCCGCTGTTGGCTCGGAACGCTCAATCGCGTCCGGGTTCGCGACTCCTTGACGTGATCGAATGATTCGTCAAACCTCTCGCGATCGATTCCCGCCACCGTCGATCCGTACATCATGATCAATCGTCGATAGGCATCCAACGCGAATCGGCGATCGCCGGCGATCGTGGCCAAACCTTCAACGGAGCGATGGTTCAGACCGAGGTTCAATATCGTCTCCATCATCCCCGGCATGGAAACCGCCGCCCCGGATCGAACGGACAACAGCAATGGATCGCTCGGATCACCGAATCGCCGACCGCAGGATTTTTCCAACGCGGAAAGACCGCGCTCCACCTGCTTGGCCAGGCCCTGCGGCCAGGACTTGCCCAGGCGGTAGTATTCGGCGCTGGCTTCGGTGGTAAGGGTGAATCCGGCGGGCACGGGAAGCCCGAGGTCGGTCATTTCAGCCAACCCCGCGCCCTTGCCCCCCAGAAGTGCTTTTTGATGGCCTCGACCTTCTGCTTTTCCGTCGCCGAAGGAGTAGACGTATTTCGACCGATCCCCCATGAACGGATTCCTTTCACAATTGAGGCGGCAAAGCCGGATGGGTGTGGACTATAAAACTACGATGCAGACGTGTCAATCGTTTTATGTGTTGGCCGAAACCGCCGGCATCTTGCGGAAGCTTGCGGGCCTACGTCTACCGACGCTAGACTGTAGGTCGGGCTTGGGGCGACGCTTGACGGCCCGACCTTGAATCGTATTTGGGAACCGGCACATGGCACGTGGTCGAAAAAAACTCGGTGAAATCCTGCTCGGCTGGGATGTGATCAACCAGCAGGGCCTAACCGACGCCTTGCAATACGCCTCCGATCACGGGAAGCGGGTTGGGGAAGCCCTCATCGAATTGGAACTGTGCGACGAGGATGTAGTCACCAAAGCGCTGGCCACTCAATTCGACATGGAATACGTCGATCTCGATCGGCACGTCGTCGGCCCCGAAGCGCTGGAACTCCTGCCCGAAAGCGTGATCCGTGAAAACAACGTGTTGCCCGTGGGCAGGGTGGACGGGCGTCTCAAAATCATCATCACCGACCCGCTGGATTTGGAAGCGTTGGATTTGTTGCGGTTTCGGCTCAACACCGAGTTGATTTTGGCGCTGGCACCCAAAAGCCGAGTGAAGGATTACATCGAGAAGTTCGTCAATCCCATGACCGAGGAGATGTCCAAGACGATGGCCAGCATCGACCAGGACGCCCCGGATATGGAAGCGGGCGACAGCGACGGCGACGGTTCGGGGGATGGCGCGGATACCGACGCGCCCATCATTCGACTGATCAATCTGATCATCCGTGAAGCCGTTCGCACCCGGGCCAGCGACATTCACATCGAGCCGATGGCGAATCGGGTTCGGGTTCGCTATCGCGTGGACGGCGTGTGCCGCGTGCGGGACGACATTCCCAAGAACATGCAAAGCGCCGTGACGACTCGTCTGAAAATCATGTCCGGTATGGACATCGCCGAGAAGCGCGTTCCGCAGGACGGGCGCATCAAGATGAAATACAGCACGGGGCAGATTGACTTTCGCGTCAGTGCCTGTCCCAGTTACCACGGCGAAAGCGTCGTGCTGCGTATTCTTCGGCCCGAATCGGCCAACGTCGGCATCGGAGCGCTGGGGTTTGAAGACGACAATCACCGGATTTTTCAGAAAATCATTCGCCGGCCCAACGGGATTTTCCTGGTCACCGGGCCGACGGGTTCCGGCAAAACCACGACGCTTTATTCGGCCTTGCAGGAGCTGAATCGACCGGACAAGAAGATCATCACCGCCGAAGACCCCGTGGAATACAACTTCACCGGGATGAATCAATGTCAGGTCCGCGAGGACATCGGGCTGAGCTTCGCCAGAATCCTGCGTTCCATGCTGCGACAAGCCCCCAACATCATCCTGGTCGGCGAGATTCGAGACCGCGAGGTGGGCGAAGTGGCCATTCAGGCCGCACTCACCGGCCACCTCGTCTTCAGCACCCTGCACACCAACGACGCCCCCTCCGCCGTGACCCGGCTGATTGACATGGGCATCAAGCCGTTCCTGGTGGCCAGCTCCATTCAAGCCATCATGGCCCAGCGGCTCATTCGTGTGATCTGCAAGGAGTGCAAAGTCGACGACCCGAACCCGGACAAGAAAACCCTGCGATTGCTGGGCTTCAAACCGGACGAGTTGGCCGGCGTGACGCTGAAGAAAGGCGCCGGCTGCGATCGTTGCGGCGGGTCGGGATATCGCGGTCGATTGGGCATCTTTGAAATGTTGAGCATGAACAGCGAACTCCGCGAACTGGCTTTCAATCGGGCGCCGGCCAGCGATCTTCGCCGGGCGGCACGGGCTTCGGGTATGCGCAGCCTGCTGGAAGACGGCAAAATCAAGATTCTGAAAGGAACCACGACGGCGGAGGAAATCCTGCGAGTGACGCAGGCGGAAGGAATCGTTCAGGTTGAGGAGACCGCCTGACGGTCGGCCTGATCGGGAATGGTGCGGCGAGCGGCCAAAACCTGATGTGCCGTGAAGCCGCCAACTAACGACGGAATCGAAGAAGGTAACCTATACGCGATGTCAACGCTGCACATTGACCGACTTTTGGAAACCGTCATCAAGCGTGGCGGTTCGGACTTGCACCTGACCGTGGGAATCCCACCCGTCATTCGACTGCACGGGCGCATGCGTCACCTGGAAACCAAGACGCTGACTCCCGAGGACACGACGGCCCTGATGAAATCGATCGCCCCGGAGAGGTGTCAACAGGAAATTCAGGAGGAAGGCGGCACGGACTTCGGGTTCGCATTCGGCGACGCCGGGCGCTTCCGCGTCTCCGTCTTCCGGCAGAAAGGGAACCTCGCCCTGGTGCTGCGGCTCATCCCCTCGCGATTGCTCTCCTTCGAGGAGATCGGATTGCCCGAGGCCGTGGGGGCTTTGTGCCGGCGACCGCGGGGCCTGTTTCTGGTCACCGGGCCGACCGGTTCGGGCAAGACCACCACGCTGGCGTCCATGTTGAATTACATCAACATGACCTTGGATCGCCACATCGTTACCGTCGAGGATCCCATCGAGTATTACCATAGTCACAAGAAGTGCGTGGTGAATCAACGCGAAGTGGGCGTGGACGTGCCCAGTTTCTCCGAAGCCTTGCGCCGCGTGCTGCGTCAGGACCCCGACGTCATTCTGGTCGGCGAGTTGCGCGACCTGGAAACCATCGAAGCCGCCATCACCTCCGCTGAAACGGGCCACCTGGTGTTCGGCACGTTGCACACCACCGGATGTCAGGGCACCGTCAACCGCATCATCGACGCCTTCCCGCAGGATCAGCAGGATCAGATCCGCGTGCAGCTTTCCGTCACGCTGATCGCCGTGCTTTCGCAAGCCCTGTGCCCCAAAATTCCCAAGGGCATGGTGGCCGCCTATGAATTCATGCTGGTGACTTCCGCCATCGCCAACCTCATTCGCGAAAACAAAACGTACCGTGTCGATTCCAGCATTCAAACCGGCAAGAAATACGGCATGAAACTGCTCGACGAACACCTGTGGGAGCTGTACAGCAAGGGGCTGATCTCCGAGGAGGAGGCCGTCGACAAATCGCGCAGGCCCGGCGAGATGCAGGACAAGGTCGACAAACACAAACGCGGACTGGACGTCACCGGCGAGGTGAACCTCGACGAGCCGCCCGTAGACGATAAATGATCATGATCACCGCCCATAGGCTGAACGGTTAACGCAATGGCAGTCGCTATGGAAATGCCACCCATCGAGCAACTCCGCGGGCGCCAGTTGGGGCGCATCCTGATCAAGATGGGCATCTTGAAACGACGCGACGTCCTCGATGCGCTCGAGATTCAAAAGCAGCGGAAAGGGCCCCTCGGCGCCATTCTCGTCGAAGCCGGACATATCACCGAGGAGCAGCTCAATCTCGCCCTGGCCGCCCAGGTCGGCATGCAGCCCGTGGACCTCAACGCCATGGACGTCCCCCAGAGCGTCATCGACATGATACCGGCCCAAATGGCCAACACCTACAAGATCATCCCCTACAAGTACGAGCCGGAACGAAACTTGATTCACGTGGCCATGTCCTCGCCGGACAACTTCCGCGCCACCGACGATCTCAAAACGCTGATGGGTTTCGAAGTGGCCGCCGGCATTTGCGAAGCGACGGCCTTGCAACAAGCGCTGGACAAGTACTACCCCGAAGGATCGCTGGACAGCATCACCAACATCATCGAGGAAATCGAAAACGACGATACCCTCGCCTCCTACGCGGGCCGAGGCGAAAGCGTCGATTTGAGCGAGCTGAAGGAGCTGGCGGAGGCCAACCCCGTCAAACGCCTCCTAAACCTCGTGCTGTTGCAAGCCATCCGCGACAAGGCCAGCGACATCCATTTCGAGCCATTTGAAGACGAGTTCAAGATGCGCTACCGCATCGACGGTGTGCTGTACGAGATGGTCCCGCCGCCCCGTTACATCGCCATGGCCATCGCCTCGCGTATCAAGGTCATGGCCAGCCTGGACATCGCCGAGCGCCGACTTCCGCAAGACGGTCGAATCGAGTTGGTGGTGGAAGGCAACCCCATCGACCTGCGGGTCGCGGTCTTGCCCACCATCTTCGGTGAAAGCGTCGTCATGCGTGTGCTGGACCGCTCCACCGTTCAGCTTGATCTGGACAAGGTCGGCCTGCGTGATGACGATCAGGATGTCTTGCAACAACTGATCCGCAAGCCCAACGGCATCGTCATCGTCACAGGCCCCACCGGTTCCGGAAAAACCACGACGCTTTACGCCGCGCTGAATACGTTGAATTCACCGGACGTGAAGATTTTGACGGCTGAGGATCCGGTCGAATACGACATCGACGGTTTGGTCCAGATTCAGGTGCGACCTGAAGTGGGGCTTACATTTGCGCGTGCATTGCGGAGTTTTCTTCGCCAGGACCCTGATATTATCCTGGTCGGTGAAATTCGTGACCTTGAAACCGCCCAGATTTCCGTCCAAGCCGCGTTGACCGGACACCTGGTATTTTCCACTCTGCACACGAACGATGCTCCGTCATCTATTGCGCGCTTGCTGGACCTGGGTCTGGAGTCGTTTTTGGTGACGGCGACCGTCGAAGCCATCGTCGCCCAGCGGCTGGTACGGCGGATCTGTAAAAATTGCCGTGAACCTTTTGAGCCGTCGGAAGAACTGCTCATGGAGTTGGCCTTGACCAAGGACGACGTCGGTTCGCGGCAGTTGTATTACGGGAAGGGTTGTGATTTTTGTAACAATACCGGCTATCGCGGGCGAACCGCGTTGTTCGAGATCATGGTGATGGATGATTCCATTCGCGATTTGATCATGCGACGTGCTTCAACAAACGTCTTGCGAGCCGAAGCCATCAAACGGGGGATGCGCCCGCTGCGGGAGGCCGGGTTGATGTGTATTTTCGACGGCGTCACCACGATCGAAGAGGTCGTCAAGGAGACCATCGTCGAGGAGTAGCAGCGCCACACGGGAGTGAATCATGCCCAAGTACGCCTATGAGGCCATGAACCAGCAGGGTCAGGTCGTCAAGGATGAAATCGAAGCCCCCAGCAGCAAGGACGCCCTGGCCAAAATCCGGTCGCTCAATTACTTCCCCACCCGCATTCGCGAAAAGGGCGGCAAGAAAGCAGCGGCCGCCGCTGCCGGAAAAAAGAAAAAAGCAGGAACGGGGTTTTCAATCGGCAGGGTCAAGACCAAGGTCGTGACCCAATTCACCCGTCAGTTGTCCACCTTGCAGGACGCCGGATTGCCCATTTTGAGGAGCATCAACATCCTGGCTGAGCAACAGAAACCGGGCCTGATGAAAAACGTTTTGCGAAACGTGGGCGAAGAAGTCGAGGGCGGTTCGACGCTTTCCGAAGCGTTCGGGAAGCATCCCAAGGCCTTCAACCGTCTATACGTCAACATGATCGCCGCCGGGGAAACGGGTGGTGTGCTCGACGTGATTTGCCAGCGCTTGGCCGAGTTCATGGAAAAATCCCAGCGGCTGAAACGCAAGGTGGTGGGCGCCATGATCTACCCCATCTGCGTCATTTCGTTCGCGGCGTTGATCGTGACGGGCATCATGATTTTCGTTGTTCCCAAATTCGAGGAGATTTTCGCCGACTTCGACACCAAACTGCCCGTCGTGACCGAAAGCCTGATCGGTTTTTCCAGTTGGATGGTCAACGGCTCGCCCCCCGGCTGGAGCATCATGCTGATCTCGCCGATCGCGGTCATGGTTTTTATGAGGCTGGTGCGTCAGTCCAGGGGCGGGCGGTACGTTTCCGACACCGTGATTATGAAAATTCCTATCCTGGGTGCGATCGTTTCGAAAACGGGCGTGGCCCGTTTTACGCGTACGCTGGGCACGTTGATCAACGCCGGCGTGCCCATCCTGGAAGCCATCAACATCACCAAGGAGACCTCGGGTAACGAGGTGTTGGCCCGGGCTTTGGAGAGCGTGCACGATTCGATTCGCGAGGGCGACTCGTTCGCCAACCCGCTGCGCGCCGCCAAGGTGGTGGACGCGCTTGTGGTCAACATGGTGGACGTCGGCGAGGAGACCGGTGATCTCGACAAGATGTTGATCAAGGTGGCTGACAACTATGATGACGAGGTGGAGACGCTGGTCGGGTCGCTGGTCTCGCTGCTGGAACCGGCCATGGTGGTCATCCTGGGCGGAATCGTGGGATTTATCGTGGTGGCCCTGTTCTTGCCGATGGTTTCGCTGATTCAAGCCGTCGGGGCGTAATGGCGTTTCGGCGTGGTGCATAACGGCGTAATATCATTCGGGCCCCAGAAGGATTCGTTCGAGATCGGTGTCTGATTGCGGAATTGAATTAGGATCGATCCGAGACGTTCGGAGTAGCTGAATCATGGAGTGCAAGTTCGCAAAGATTGAGGCTGATCGACGTCGCACGCGACCCAGCCTGAAACCTGCGTTCACGTTGGTCGAATTGTTGGTGGTGGTGGCCATCATCGCCTTGCTGATTTCCATTGCGGTTCCGTCGTTGACCGGTGCGCGGAACGTGGCCAAGGACGCCAAGACGCGAGCCATGATTCATTCCCTGACCACGGCGCTGGAATCGTTCAAGAACGAAAACGCGAAGGAATTTCGGCAAACCAATGGCTACCCATTGTCCGCCCGCCGGAAGGACATCCACGAGGGCACGTTGCCGCACAAGAACGACGAAACGATGTACGGAGCCCATTGGCTGCCTCGATACCTGCTCGGTAAGGACCAGTTCGGTTTTGTTCCGCGGGCGTCCGTTCCGCCGTCACTGAAGGACGAACCGGAAAAGTGGTATGATGCCGATGTATTTGAAGACAGGCGTTTGGATCGTGTCGGTCCTTATATCAGCGTCGAGAAAGTCGACCTGCTGCCGACCAATCGCCTGACCGGGAGTCAGCCGTCAACCGTCTTCGAAGGCCTGGTCGTGCCCGTCTTTGTGGACGCTCATGAAAGACCGATCCTTTATTACGCAGCCAACACGCACGGGACCGATCCGGTAATGGCGACCGGCGATCCGGATAGTGAGGGTCACAAGGGGATTTATATTCACGAAGACAATTTAGGGTTCACCGGGCGGGAAAACAGCGAGGGGTCGAATGAAAACGGATGGTTATTCATGTCGAAGCATCCGCTGCGAGTCGTGGGTGAATCGCACGCCGACGAGATCGACGATAATACGACTTCGTTTGCGTACTATGTGACGAGCAAGAGTGCCTTGGACCAAACTTCCACGCAGCCCGATCGTGCCAAGCGCACCGTGCGCGCTATCAAGCCGGACACGTATATGCTCATCACAGCCGGCAGGGATGGATTGTATGGAACGGCTGATGACGTTAACAATTTCGATCCATCGAAATAGCGCCGGTCAGTCGGTCTGTTAGGTAGTTAGTCAGTTGGACAGCCGGGCAGTTGGACAGTTGGGCAATTGGGCAAACGCGGTGGCCGATTTGTCCGTCGGCGGTTGGTTCCAGGGGATTGAATCCATGAGACGATTAAGCACACGTCCGATTCGTATGACGTCCGTTGCGCGGGCATCAGCCTTCACCCTCGTCGAACTGCTCGTCGTCATCACCATCATCGCCCTGCTCATCAGCATCATGATCCCCGGCTTTTCCGCGGTCCGAAATACAGCCCACATCACCTCGACACAAGCCACGTTTCAAGGCATCGACCGCGGAGTCGAGGGCTTTCGCGGCGAACGGGCGTTGGGCGGCGCTTACCCCCCCTCGCAGACCGACAACGTCGCGGACGGCCCGGATTACATGAACAACCCTTTCAACGTCAATCCGGTCAAGGTCAACCTCATCGCCGGGGCCAACCTGCTGGTGTACGCCCTGGTCGGCGCGGACAATCTGGGCACGCCGGGTTTCTTCGACCTCAACAAGAACGGCACGTGGTGGGATGATCAGGGAGCCAATGTTCAGCCTCCCTACAAAGCCGCCTACGCATTGGATACCAGCACTAACGAAGTGCTGAACAAGCGTTATCCCAGCGGCGGAGGAGCCTTCGTGGACGACACCACGCGCTCCGGCGTGCGCTCGTACCAGCAGCTTTTCGATGATGGCATCGCCCTGACGGAAACGACGGATTTGAATGCCGCCGTCCCGCAGGAGACAGCGAAGCAACTCGTCTTCACCGACAGTTGGGGAAGGCCCGTTCTATACTATCGCGCCAATCGCGCGGGACAGATCATGGTCCACAATCCCGCCGGGGCTGGTGGGATGGGAGTTTATGACCTGCGTGACAACAAGATGTTCACCGGGCTGAAAGCGAGGTCGGACAACCTCACGGGCGTCGATTTCGGACCCGGACCGACCGCCGATGGATTCACCAGCGAGATTCACCATTCGCAGTATCCCGCCGTCAAGCCAACGATACAGAATGACGTCAATGTCATACTCGAAAACGCCACCTTCAAATACAGCTTCGAACGGTTCATCCTGGATCGATCCATCACCCAGCAGAATCGCCCCGTCAACGCCCAGAAATACTTGCTCATCAGCGCCGGCCCGGACGCCCAATACGGCACCGGCGACGACGTGACCAATTGGGATCGCGGGGATTGATCGTGCGCCGACCCGCACCATCGGTTCGTCGAAGGTCGAAGGTCTAATGTCCAATGTCGAATGATGAATGTCGAATGGTGAAAGCGGCCGGATTCACGCTCGTCGAGATGCTCATCGTCGTGGTCATCATCGCCATCCTGCTGACGGCTTTGTTCTCCGTCGCCGGGACCGTTATGGACGGTGCGAAGGCCCGACAAACCCGTGCGGTCATGCTGAACCTCGAACAAGCCATCGAACAATTCAAGGCGGATGATCCGATGAAGGCCATCCGCTATCCAGCGAGTCCTGGAAATCCCTACAAGGATCGTTACGGCCCATACCCCTGCGACGAATTGGACGGATTTGTCCGCGGGGTGAATCTGGGAATCCCCGACGAGTCCGCCGGCGAGGAGGGCGCCGTGATGGGGCCTGGAAACAGTTCGACGTTGAACCTCCCCCCCGGCCTGCAACTGAAGGACGTTCCCCACGCGGACATCAAGGCGTTGGCCCTTGTCATTCAGCTTTACAGCCCGTCCGCCGCCGCCATTTTGGAGCAAATCACCACCAAGCATCGCCGTCCGCCGGACAATCCCGGCGAATTTTTCGATCGCAATGCGAACGGGGACCTGGGTACGGATGACCTGCCGCTGATCTATTTCGTGGACGCGTGGGGCACGCCGCTGCAATACTTCGCCGTCAACCCCCGCAAGGGATCCCCTGTGGAAAAAGCCAATTCCGAAACCGATCCTGATGGCGAGCGATTGGCCTCCTGCGCATTTCTGATGGGAAAAAACCGAGGCCAACCGCTGTTGGTCTCCTATGGGCCTGATGGTCGGGATCAACGGTCGCCTGATTTCGTGGAGAACGCGGGTCGCGATCTGGTGGCTGACTTTGCTTTATTGGAGCCGCCGCCTCATATCATCGATCACCCGCTCAATGAAGACAATATCTACCTGGACGAAACCCTGGCTGACCGTTTGCGGCAGCCTTGATCGGACTCTTCATCGGGGCGATCGTAGGGATGTGTCCGGTCAAAACGTCCGGTCAAAACGTCCGGTCAAAACGTAATGAACCGAATAAACGTCCATTTGAAGGTCCGTATGAATCGCCCCGCTTTTACGCTGATCGAGCGGGCCGGGTGTCCCACGTCAATCGGGTGGCCCACCTCAATCGGGTGGCCCACCTCTTTAGAGGTGGGGGATTCGATGATGAACCGGAAAACCCATCGCCCCGCTTTTACGCTGATCGAGCTGGTCGTGGTGCTGGGCATCATCACCGTTCTAGCCGTGACCACGCTTCCGCTCATCGCCTCGATGTGGCGGGACAACAAGCTGGTAGACGCCGAAAACCGTGTCGGCGGTCTGGTCCGCTCCGCACGGATGCGGGCCTACAGCGCCAAGGAGGCAGGCCTGTTCTTTTTCGTCGAATTCGGCGAACAGAAAATCGCTTTCATCGAATCGGAACCGTTTGATCCGAGTTCCCCCGCCGACCTGGGCCCGGATGGCGTGGTCAGCGGCGACGACGTCGATCCTGCCGATACGGTTGATCGTTTTCGCATCACCGACGCTGGCGTGTACACGCTGTCTGCGCCCGTTCGAGCCTGCCCGCTTTCCGTGCTCGACGACGGACAGTGGCAGAACGAAGAATTGGCCAACGAGAACTACAACGACGACGTGCACTTTGCGAGCCTGACGGGGCCTAGGAATCATCGAAACTTCTTCACCATCATCTATTCCGCCGAGGGTCACCCCATCGTGAATCGTACCGTGTTGATTCACGACCCGCCCGCGGTGAACGCGCCGACGACCGGGACCTTCACGCAGTTGCCCGTCGGGGCCACCGGGCAATATCAGGACAACAGCGGCGCCGCGACAGTCAACTCGTCCGGTGGTGAACTACTACCAGACATGCTGTTCGTCGGCGCTGGCGTGGCGTTGAATTTCCCCAGCGCGGACGGGCTTTTGGTTTATGACGATTCGCCGTTCAGGGAATTGCCCGACGAGTCAGCCAACCCTTACGTTTTGACACGGCGGCGTTACCTGGCCCAACACGGTCGCCCGCTGTATCTGGGTCGGCAGTCCGGTTCCGTGATTCGCGGGCCGATCGCCGAAAAGAGTGACTGATGTTGAATTCGACGAACCCATCCCAATCTGGCAGACGCATCAGGCCGGCGGTGGCAGCGTCGAATCGATTGGCCAATCTACGGCACACGATCAAGAGCGAGCGCCCGCTCGTCTGGGGACCGCTCCCTGAACCGGTGTTTGCGGGCGGGAGTGGCGCGTTTCGAGTGCGATGGACTTCGTCGTTCGTTGGCCATACTGGACGCTCCCTCCTTGGTCGCGTCCAGGGTCGCGGCTCGGAAAGAATCGTTCGCGGCTCGGAAAGAGGCGCTCGCGGCTCGGAAAGAATCGCTCGCGGCGGATTCTCGCTGTTGGAGATGATGATCGCCATCGTCATCCTGGGCTTGGGCCTGCTGATGGCAGCCACCATGTTCCCCGTCGGCTGGACCCGTGCCCGTGATCTGGCTGAATTCACCAGCGAAACCACCAGCGCCGAAACGGCAGCCATGACGTTGCGATTGCTGTGCAAAGTTGAAGGGGCAAGTTCCACGAGTTTCGTCGGCGACGCCGGACCCGGAGCGCCCGATACAGTAGTTCACGTACTGCACATCGAAAACGCGCTGGCTGATCCCAACGTACTTCCCCCAAACAAGGAATTGGCGTTGGGGGAGTGGTATCGCTCATCGGCGGCCGGCGCAACTCCAATGCAATCGGACTTCATTTTGGTTGACCCGATGGTGACTGCTGGCTGGGAACTGCTAGCCAATTTCCCGGAAGCACAAATCGCGTTTCATCAGCGCACCATTCCGCCGCTGCCCCGTCAGCCGCTCAGTACCGATACACCGCCGCCATCCGACGACCAGATTGGCCGGTGGAACACGTTGCTGGACAGCCGGCGGTTCGCATGGGCCGTCCTGTACCGATTCAACGAACTGCCCACAACGAACGAAACACGCTCGATGACCTTCTATCTGTTCACGCTCCGCCGAACGCAGCCCACCCATCGCTTCGCTCGGCAGGACGACATGGCACCGCCGGTTACGCCCCAAGCGCTGGACGCAACCGAGGATATGCTGTTTCCCGTGCCCTGGCTTATCAAACTGAAAATACTGGGCAATTGGATTGATCCCGAAATCGCCGGCGGGGGCACGCAACTGCTTCCCAGCGGCGTCGCATCCGAAGCCGTTGCCAATCCCGGTGCCAGTCCGCCCGCAGAAGGCCGCTTGATCGCCCAGATGCTTCAGCCGGGTTCCGTCCTCGTAGATCGTGTGACCGGCCATGTCTTGAAAGTTGAGCAACATCGTTATACGGGAACGGGCGCTTCTTTCGATCATCAGGCCACAGTAACACTTGATCGCGAAATCACGGGTTCGGATATCGGAGTCACCATTGATACCGCAATAGGCCCAGGCGACGTGTTACGTGATTTCTGGGTTTTTCCGCCGCCGGTGGTCATCGATCGGCCAGAACAAGGTTTTGTGGTTTTCGATGGTCGTCAGCCCGTGGTCGGGGTGGAAACGCGGCAGATGTTCTTTTCGCCGTAGCCAATCATTCGACTTCCGCCGACTCTTGGGTGACCGGGCGAGGGCATATCCAGACACGTTGGGCAGGCTCGTTAAACTACGTACTGATATATGGTTACAGCGTTTGGCATCCGGCCAATTTTGACGGATGGGTCACTGGACCGACACTTGGTCGATTCCCATACTTGCTAACGTAATGGACGACAGGCGATTACATCTCAATTGCGGGTTCAGGTTACCGGAACCAAGCCGCCATGGCGCGGCTCGCTGGGATAAAATTACCGCTCCCTCACGGTCGCGGCTCCGAAATCGTCGGCGGGGGTTTTCGCTGGCGGAGTTGGTGATCAGCGTCGGGCTTTTGGGCCTGATGATGACGCTGGCGGGTCAGGTCTTTTCCATCGCGGTCGATTCCACCAATCAAGCCACGGCTTTGATGAACGTCAGCCAATCGATGCGACTTTTGGAAGAAACGTTGCGGGCTGATCTTCGCAACGTCAACCCCAGCCGATCGATGCTGGTGATCGATGCCCACGCCATCGACGCCTATTGGACGTCGATTCATCAGGACGGCGACGCCGGCGGCGATCCCAGTGACGGGTTCGCGCATGACGGTGACGCTGAACGAGAATTGACGGGGCAGGGCATTAACGGTGCCAACGCTCCCCCCGCGCGTTTGGAACGGCCCCGTGCCGACGTGCTGATGTTTTTCACTTCCCGCAACGCCAGCAGTGCGGTCTACCCCGAAGTGCGATCGTCCAACGTGCAGGTGGTCTATGGCCACGCCGAGTTGGGGGAATATCTGGATGACGGCACTAACATCGGAACGTGGGACGTTGAACCGCTGCCATTCACGACCAGCCCGACGAATCCACCCCCTGATTATGTGGACAAGTGGGACCCTGCTGTCCCGCTTCGCGATCGGTATTTTGCACGGAACTGGCACTTGGCCCGCCGGCAGGTGTTGTTGGTGGACTATGCGCTGGACAGCGACGGTGCGGATGATCTGCTCGGTATTAACATCAACGATCAGGCGATTCTGACGCCTGACGAAGGCCAGGGGCCGGACTATCCGTTGCGTGACGGGATTTTGGACATCATTTCCAAGAATGCTGTCGTCGATCCGTTTTTTTTCGAGAATGAAGTGGCCGGCGACCTGATCCCTAATGCGGTCACGCTGGCGCGGTGGTACCGTCGGTCGCGATTGGATGAAACCCCGCCGCCCAGCTTATACAGCCGGCTGGGTGCGTTCTTCCTGCCGCATTGTGCGTCGTTCAAGGTTGAATGGGCGCTGTCGCATCCGTCGATCGATGGGAACGAGAAATTCATCGAGGTGATATGGGTCGACCCGGCGGACGTTCAAGCCTCGGTGATTGCCTTGATAGATTCCATCAGCCCTCCCGATCCGGAGTTGATTCCGCTCAAGAACGAGTTTCAAGCGGGCGGGCGATTTGATCCCATGGTCGTGAATGGGACGCACGAGTTTTTTGCCGTCGATCCGACACCCGGCGCGACGGACGAGCCTGATTTGTTCTTTCCGCGGGCGTTGCGCATCACCGTTGATCTCTATGACGAGGCGGGGGAATTCGATAAACCGATCCGGCACGTCATGGTCTTGCCGGTGGGGGAAGGGTAATTGATCGTCATGTTGATGAACCGACACAACGGGGTTTCTGAACGAAACGCGCGGGCGAGGAGCGGTCGTAGCCGGTCATCGTGTCGCCGGGGCACCGTGTTGATCATGGTGGTGGCGATGCTCTCCATGCTGTTCATCGTCGGATCGGTGTTTCTGTCGTCGGTGACGTTCGAGAGCAACACCATCGAGCGGACGATGAGCGCCCGGCGGCGGTCGTCGGTGGTGGATCAGTTGTCCCGCGAGGTGCGGGGCGAGCTGAAGCGCGGCTTCCTGGGCAACGACGGTCGGGCTTGGAACAGCGATGCAACGTCCAATATCGGAAACGACACGTATGGCGAGGTGGCGGGCGTGCATCCGCTGATCGCGTCGATTGAGCCGTTCAAGACGAATTTTCCAACGGGGGATACGTACGTTTTTTATCAAGTGTCGGATTTGGAGTTGACGCTAGCCGACACGACCCTGGCCAACGCCATCGCGCCTGACCCAGCCGTGCTGCCACCGCCCGTCAGTGCCGTGGGCCTGACCGACGTGGACGTGCAACTCGGTGAGAATCACCCATCGGGTTTGGTGACGAGTGCGGGGTTCAACCGGACGGACAGCGGTGACACGTTTGAAGAGTTTGAAGGCGGGACCATTTTGCAAGCCGACCCCGGTGAGGGGATTAAGCTGCAAGTCTATCGTCGCGACGCCGATGGTGACGGCGTGTGGGATAGTTATCAGTATCGGCTGCCGGATCGGTACACCCGGTCCGTCCGGGGCGACCTGGCGGAGGAGCTTCGGCAAAAAGATTTTGATCCCGGCCAGTTGGCGAATGAGGAGGGCTTGAGTTTTCAACCGGCCAACGTTGATCCCCAGGCGATCTTCTACGCCATCCGCGTCATCCCGCACGGTGCGATGGCCAACGTGTCCAGTTCGCACAAGACGATCTTGGAAAGCCTCATTGGGCAGGACGAGGCCAGTCAAGTTCTCGATCAAGCGTTCACTGCCGGGTATTACACTCCCGAGGGGGAGGAGCATTGGCTTCGACGGCGGTTTCTGCTGCCGCCGCGCGACGTGGTTCTGTCGGCGCTGCAAGACCCCCGAACGGGCGATGAAGGCGGGATCATTCCCGAGGCGCTCTATCAGCGATTCAAGGTCGGCCCAGATCCCCTGGACAACCGCTGGTCGATGATCGACACGGTCACAAGCGGAGCAGAACTGGACGAGATCGAGCAGACCTGGCTTCGCTGGATGGACACGTTTCACACGAGCAATCAGGCCGACAGTATCTACGACGTTCGTCATCTGGTGACGACGGTCAGCCACGACGATCAGTTGATGCGGATCGGGCGTGACGGTCCCGGCGATTGGATTGATAGCGATGTGCTGACAAACGCGGCCAACTTCGCCATCGACGAGTGGCCGGCAACGGATGACAATGTTGTCAATAGCAAGCCGGAACTGGCCAAGCCGACGACGGCCCGTCAGAAGGTCAGCCTGCCGGGTTTGGTGGAGCGGATTCTTATACCAGCCGGTCGGCCTTGGTTTGACAATGGTTTTGGTACACACGAGGCGATACCGGTGGACGCGATCGCGGAACGGAGATTCCCCGTCCGCGTTCGGAAGCAGTTCATCGAGACGATCCAGGACGCGTTCATGCTGATGTTGCGGAACGTCGAGGATATCGATGGTGACTTGGCCCCCAACACTCCGCTCGATAAGGCGGAAAGAGAGCGCACGGCCGCCGCATTGACGGCCAACCTGATCGACTACGTGGACAGTGACGAGATTCCGACCGCCGTTGCCATCCGCAATGAGTTGGACGGAACTGCGACGGGAGAATTTGTCTATGGGTTGGAGCGGCAGGCGTTTATCTCCGAGGTCGCCGCCATCACCGGTACAGGCCAAGTCGACGCGTTCGCAGTCGAGATTCACAATCCCTATCCCGATCCGCCGTATTCCAGTCCGCTTCCCGTTGTCGGAGCCTACAAGCTCATCATAAACGGCACGGAGGAATTCAATGTCTCCACCAAGCCTTCCAGCGGTAATCCGACGGCGGTGGGTCACGACCCTGACGGCCAATTCGGGGCCACCATTGACGATGACATTGGGGACACATTTGTATTGGCTCGCGAGGACGAGATTGAGTTAGTATGGCGGGTCACGCTGCCCGGGGACGTAGTGGCGACTGACATCGTCATTGACGAATTCATTGTCCCCAGTGATTTTCCTGACGCAAGTAACGCGGGGAACAAGAGCATGCAGCGGGACACAGACAACGCGGGCGGGTGGCGCGTTTCGGTTCCGGAATATGAGGAGATTAGCGGCAGTAATACGCTTTCGGAGCTGAATACCGGCGTAAATCTGACTGGCGTCGTCCGTCCGGTGGAGTTGCAGTTCTCCAATGCCGGAGTGATGTCGGGATTCTCCGATGACACCATGAAAACGGGTGCGTTTCCCACGACCGGTTCCTTGTTGCTGCTTTGCCGCTACGCCAATCAGGAGCACAACCCCAGTGATGTAACGGCTGCTGCTCCGTTTACCGCCAGCCTCGTTGCGAAGCTGGGGGAAATCGACAATGGTCGCATGCCGGTATTTGACCAATCGCAATTGGCCCAAATTTCGGGCGGACTGTCGCTGGCCGTCCCCTGGGGTCAGTTGGTGTTCGATTATTTCACGGCGCTGCCACTGAACCATTCATACGATCCTAACATCGCCGACCACCTGCCCACGGTCGATCAAGGCGGTCTGCGGGTTCATGGGCGCATCGATTTGAATTCGGCTCCGGTTAGGGTTCTGGAGGGTGTGCCGCTGGTGCCCATGCACCTGATTCCCGAAGGATACCGAAACAAGATCTGCTCCGCCGTGAACGGATTCGACTGCAATCTGGATAGCGTTTCTCCGCCGGACAACGGTTTCGCTCAGCCGATCGGCGTGGAACTGGCCCAGTCCATCGTGGCTTATCGGGAGGCACGCGTGGTCGGCGACGGTAATGGAGGGGCGTCGGAAGACTACGGCGCGGGAAATCGGCATCGTCAGGGGACCGGATTCCTGACGGTGGGTGAGTTGGCCAACGTGCGGGCGGTTGCTTCTTCCTCCAGTTCGAACCCGATACTATTCAATTTCGACGTGGGCAATATCGATTCGGCTGCTCCGGATAACCAAGACTATGTGACGGCTGTGTCGTTGCTGGTGTCCTTGGGGGATTGGGTGACCACACGTTCGCACGTGTTTACGGTGAGCGGTACCCTGCGCGGTACGGGTGAGAAGTCGGCTGTGGATCAGCGTGCCCTGCGTTTCCAGGAAACCTTCGATCGGCTGCCCAGCTTGCAGAACAATCTTCTGCCTCGTCGGATCGGTCCGCGGGTGATGGGCCCGTACGCCCAGCCGGGTCTGAATTAGTTTAGGTGATCGTAATTGTCGCAACTGATGAAACCTCGATTGTGAAGATCGGAACCCAATCCTGTGCATCCGCTCCCTGACGGTCGCGGCTCTGTTAAGAGGCGGATTCTCGCGCTGATGGGCGCGGCTCGGATAGAAGCGAAACGGGGCGTTGTACCGGCTATCCGCCGGCGTACACTGACTGCATGGGTATCGATGAATTCGTCACCCGACGCAAGATTGGCCGCGTGTGCTCGCTGGCTCCCTTCCTTTTGCTGATCGGGGCATGCGGAGTGGACCCGGCTCGTTTGCTTGATCCCGGCGAGCACGGCGTCGACAGTGACGCAAACCTGACACTCGTCGCCCGCTTCGCCCACATTTCCGACACGCATTGTATGGACGAGGAATCGCCCGCCCGGTTTGCGGGGGCGCACGTCTTTACGCGCAGTGCGTGGCGGCCTTATGAAGCCTATTCAACGCAATTGCTGGACGGCATGGTTCGGCAGGTCAATCGCATTCACGCGTCCGGCGAGGGGGTCGATTTTCTGGTCGTCACGGGCGACGTGTGCGACAACTCGCAGTCCAACGAGTTGCGATGGTTCATCGACGTGCTCGACGGGCAGCCCATCGTTCCGCGAACCGGACCGGACGATCGTGGGCCTATCGATCGACCGCCGGCGGATTTGGACCCCCATGAACCGTTCAGGCCGCAGGGGCTGTATCGAGAGGGTGTGCATGGTGGGGGGCGGTCGATTTCGTGGTACGTCGTGTTTGGAAATCACGACGTCTTCGCACAGGGTACGCTGCCTGTTTTCACGTCGCGGGTGGGCCGTCGCATCGCCCCGTTTCCGCTGGACCGTCGCCCGGGATTGCTGCTGCCGGTTGTGTTGGACCCGCTGGGCAACATGGCCCACGGACGTGTCACGCCGGGTCATCCCGGTCCGCCGGACCTTTTGCAACTCCCGCAACTGGTCGTTCCGAACGTCGAACGGCGATTTTTCAACAGACGCGAATTCATTCGGGCGATGTTCGAGACGCTGACGGGACCGGCTGGGCATGGCTTTGATGACGCACTGTTTTCGCCTGGTTGGTACAGTCTTTTGATTGCGCCGGGGGTTCGGCTGATCGGTCTGGATACGTGCGAGCCGGCCCATCGGTTTCCGGGTTTTTTGTATCACGACGGGTCCATGTCGTGGGCACAGGCGATGTTCTTGGTTCGCGAGTTGGACTCGGCTCGCGATCGTGATGAACAGGTGATCGTTGCGTCGCACCATCCGAGTTCGTACCTGCGGGAGATTTACGGGACCGCGTTGACCGCCACCAGCCTGCGGGCGTTGTTGAACCGCTATTCGAACGTCGTCATGCATTTGGCTGGTCATTCACACGTTCATCGCGTTTCGGATCGCGGTGGATATTTGGAGATCGAGACCGGTTCGACGCTGGACCCGCCGCAGGAAGGCCGACTGATCGAGATTTTGCGGAACGAGTCGGACGGCGCAGTCGTTATCGCCTATCGCACGTTTTCACATCTGGATGACGATTTGCCTGCCTTGGGGGATGATCCGCTGCGGGATCTGCGTCGAGAGGCCTTCCGTATTGCGACCGTAGGTCCGACACCCAAGCTGTACCATGAATCGCCGCCGGACGATTTCGACGATCTTGACCGGCCCCTGAATCCCTATCAAGGATGGCATGTCTTGACCATGAGCCGACGCCGATAGAATGGGTCTGTGACAGTTTAGGCGGGTAGGTTCTCGCCGCGCAAGGGGCGACGGAAGGCAGCCAGGGGTGGAGCCGCCGCAGGCGGCGGAACCCGTGGAAACTGACCCCATGAACCCGTCCCGCCCCGGCAGGGGCGGAGGATGCCGACGCAAACTCCTCCGCCCCTTGCGGGGCGGTGATGGTGGGGCGGGCCTGCAACCACGGGTTGCGCTTCGCTTCACCCGTGGCTACCGTCCTGCGCCCCGTTCGGGGCGGCGGAATGCCTCGCCTAGAGTGTCACGGACGCCGATAGAATGACGATAGCGCCGCTGACTGGTGAAAAAAGGCGGGTGGGCATACAATCTGCCGGATGATCCTGGTCATCGACAATTACGATTCGTTCACCTACAACCTCGTGCAGCGCATCGGCGAGATCGATCCCGGTCTGACGGTCGACGTCCGCCGAAACGATCAATTAACACTGGCCGACGTCGATCAACTGTCACCCACGCACGTGATCATTTCGCCAGGCCCATGCACGCCGAACGAGGCGGGGATCAGCATGGACGTCGTTCGCGCGCTGGCCGGCAGGGTTCCCGTGCTCGGTGTGTGTTTGGGGCATCAATGCCTGGCCCAGGCGTTCGGGGCGGACATCGTCCGGGCGGAACGATTG
Source organism: uncultured Phycisphaeraceae bacterium (assembly GCA_964424105.1). GTDB lineage: Bacteria > Planctomycetota > Phycisphaerae > UBA1845 > UBA1845 > CAYRHJ01. Next base: position 75,525 of record CAYRHJ010000007.1, read on the forward strand.
ATGCACGGCAAGACCAGTCGCATTCGCCACGATGGCCGGGGCGTGTTCCGCGAGCTGGAAAACCCATTCACCGCGACGCGCTACCATTCGCTGACCATCGATCGAGCATCGCTACCCGATGATTTTGAGATCACCGCCTGGGCGGACGATGGCCAGGAGATCATGGGCATTCGCCACAATCGCCATACGCTGGAGGGCGTGCAGTTTCATCCGGAGAGCTTTCTGACGACGGAGGGTGTCAAACTGGTCGCGAATTTCCTGGCGATGTGATGCCAGTCTAACGAATCAATCCGATATCGAGGACGACCGGCGCGTTGATCGAAATGAGAGATGGACGCTAGCGATTCACACGAAAAACGGCCACCTGCGGGCCTTCGCGATTCGACGTCGTATCAAATGGTGCAGGTGGGGAGCTGAGAAACGTGACGCGGCGATCGCGTAACGCGGTTTCAACCTGCTCGCGAATCCAGGCGGGGGTTAACTGATGATGATTGACTGACACGAGCATCAGCCCGTCGGGTTCTATCAGCGACGCGCTTTCCTTCAAAAGCCGGACCATGTCGCGCTCGACCTGGAAGACGTCACCCGATTTTCGCTGGCGGGAAAACGTGGGCGGATCGAGCAGGATCATGTCAAAGCGCAATTTCTGACGATTGGCACGCCGGATGAAGTCGAATGCCTCGGAACGATAGAAGCGATGATTGTCCAGCGGTACGTTGTTGGCTTGGAAATTGCGTTTGCCCCATTCCAGACATTTGACGGATAGATCGACGTTCGCGGTGGAAGTCGCCCCACCCTTGGCTGCGGCGACGGAAAAGGTGCAGGTGTAAGCGAACATGTTGAGCACGCGCCGGTCACGTGCATGCTCCGCCACCCAGCGGCGATTCTCGCGATGCTCGATAAACATACCGACCTGATACCCCTCGCAGGGTCTGATCAGATATCGAACACCGTATTCCACGACGGGGAACTCCTCGTCCGCGGGCGGTCCGGCCAACGGATTGGCGTCGGAATCGAGACTCAATTCCTCGTCCGACCGATGGCTTCTGTCCCGCGGGATGTTCTTGACGTAGACCGTCCTGACATCCAACTGTTCGCGGCACCAATCGGCTACAAGTCCTAAATCCGCCTTCCCACCCTGAAATCGGCCTATCAACACGTTCATGACCGCGACGTCGCCATATCGATTCACCAGCAGTCCGGGCAGGCCGTCTTCTCGCCCGTCGGCCAATCGATAAACGTCACCATCGAAATCCACCAGCCGGGGCAATCGGATGGAAAGGGCAAAACTGAGACCGTCGGTAATGGGGCGAGGACCCTCGGCTGCACTGCGGAATGACGGCGGCGCTCCCGCCGAGGCTCGCAGGTTGACCCGCAGGCTCGGAACCACGACCTGAATGGACTCGACGTGCAAATAAACGCGGCCGACCGGGGTCTTGCGGCGGGTGGGGTTCAGGGGGGAATCGCCCATCGCGGGGATGTGCATGCGTTGCAGGGATTCGCGAACCCGTCGAGTGTTGAGCAAATGGCTTTCGAACGTCAGAAGCGAACCTAGGCTGGTCCGGCGGTTCGATACGACGCGGATGTTGTTTGATCCGAGCTTTCGTTCCAGCTTCGTTGCCTTGACCTTGCGCTTGGCCTTATTTTCCGTGGGGGCTTTAATAAATCCGCTACAAGCGGCAACAAAACGGAACGTGGCTTGGTCGTTTGAAATGGCTTCGAAAAACCCGTCGCGTGCTCGCCGTGACTTGGCCAGCACAAGTACGCCGGAACAGCGGCGATCGAGGACATGACAGGCATATAGTTCGGTGCATTGGGCCATGCGGCACAGCAGCCGCAAGGTTGCCCGTGATTCGACAACCTTGTCGTTGGAGGTTGAATCTTGTGCCAGAACGAATAAACCCGCGGGCTTGTTGACGATGAGGTAATGCTCGTCCTGATGTAGGATATTCAGGAACCCGTTGGCCAATTCCAGGGCATTCATGGGACCATGGTGCGTCCTTCTCCTCCCGTCGTCAAATTGGATTTGTCAGGGACCGATAAGCGGGAATTTGGGCCGGGGCACTTCGGTGGCGGCAGAAAGTTGGCGCGCGTCACGCGGGTGACGGTGGTATAATGTGAATGGGCATTTGGTTATGGATTCCCGGGGGAACGAATCGGGCATCGATCGGACGAGAACCATGGACTGGAATGAAGTCCGCGAAGAGTTTGCCATCACGCGGAATTACAACTTTCAGAATCACGCGGCGGTGGCGCCGATTTCTCGACCGGCGGCGGAGGCTGCGCGCCGTTACCTGCGTCATGCGGAGGAAAACGCCTACCTGGACGGCGAGTTTTATCGCCATGCGGATCACGTTCGACAATTGGCGGCGGAGCTTATCAACGCCAAGCCTGACGAAGTGACGTTCATCAAGAATACGACGGAGGGAATCAATTTCGTTGCCAACGGCTTGACGTGGAAGAGCGACGACAACGTCGTAGTCACCAACGTCGAGTTTCCGTCGAATCTTTATCCCTGGATGAACTTGAAGTCGCGCGGGGTGAAAGTTCGGATGGCGATGGAGGACGGGGGGCGCATTCCGCTGGAGCGCATTATCGAAGCCATCGACAGTCGCACGCGTGTGGTGGCGATTTCGTCGGTGCAGTTCGCCAGCGGATTTCGCACGGACTTGGCGACGCTGGGTGATTATTGCCAGCGAAAGGGCGTGTTTCTGTGCGTGGACGCGATTCAATCGTTGGGGGCTATGCCCATCGACGTCAAGGCGATGCACATCGATTTTCTTTCCGCCGACGCACACAAATGGTTGTGTGGGCCGGAGGGCATTGGTGTTTTCTACGTGAGTCGAGAGATTCAAGGTTATCTGCGGCCGAGTTGCGTGGGCTGGATGTCGGTGAAAAAGCCGTTCGATTTCGATCACGTGGCGTTCGATTTGTCCGACGCGATACGCCGGTTCGACAGCGGTGCCTACAACCTGGTGGGTATCTATGCGCTGGGCGGCAGCTTGGAGATCATTCTCAAGATCGGCGTGGATCATATTTGTCGGCGACTGATGTTCTTGACCGACCGGCTGGTGAGCGGGATTCGCGACAAGGGTTACCGCGTGGTCAGTTCGCGGAATCGCGCCGAGGCCAGCGGCATCGTTGCCTTCTGCTCGGACGTTCATGATCACGAGGAGATTCAACGGCATTTGCAGGCGGAGCATCGCTTGGTGATCGCGGTCCGTCGCGGTCGCTTGCGCTCCAGCCCCCATTTCTACAACACCGAACAGGAAATCGATCAGTTGATCGAATTCCTTCCGAAACATTAGGGTGTTTTAATCATTGCATGGTCCAGTGAACGATGGTCGTCGTTTCCAGGAAAGCTGGAAACCGCGACGATCTTGTCTGGACCCCTGCTTTCGCCGGGGTGACGGCTTCGCCTTGGTGACGGCGCAGGCTGTCATTCCGGCGCAGGCCGGAATCCAGCCGTCAGTGCGGCTTTCTGGACCCCGGCTTTCGCCGGGGTGACGTAACTCTTTTTGCGCGGGCTCTGACGTTATTTTTCCAGAAGGGCAACGCGTGATTCGTGCAGTTCCTTTTCGCGGAGGAGGGCGCGTTCGACCCGGTCTTCAAGGTGCATCAAGGCACCTCTCACCTCGTTCTCGAATTCGTGCGTTGACGTGGCGTCGCGGATGGCTCCGTGGATCCAGGTCGCGCCGAGATCGGCGGCGATTCGTTCAAACGTTGACTTCAATCGAGCAAGCTCCAGATTGGCGGGGCATTCTTCGCTCATGTCCAGTTCACCGATCATCTCGGCCAGCTTTTGCATGCCGTCGCGGGCCCGTGATATGACGGGTCGATGGGTTTGGCTTTGAACCGCGTTCCAGGCGGTATTGACGATCAGCCCGGTCGTTCCGCGAACCTGTTTGTTGCGAGCGCGATGAAGTGATCGCTTGACGCTTTCCAATCGCTCGAGCACGAACTTAGCCTCCTGCATGACCCGTTCGATTTGGCGGCGAGCTTTTTGAGCGTGGTCCAGGTCGGCGACGATTCCGCGCAGCTTGTTGGCTGTTTCGGTCTCCTGCGCAAGGATTGTTTGGGCGCGCTGGTCGAGCAATCGTTGGTATTCGGTTTCGGTGCCCTGAAGCGAGTCGAGCTGATTCTCGATTTCCTGAAGCTGCAAGGCCATCTCGTCAATAACACGCAGGAGTTTCTCGTGTTCCTGCCGGGACTCGTACTGACGGTTGCGCCAGGTTTCGACTTGCTGATCCTGGCGCGCAAAAAGCGAGGTCAGCAGACCCAGCAGGCCGGGGTTTTCCAGCCGATTGATTTCCGCTTCGACCTGCTCCAGCTCCGATTCAAGGTACTGCAATTGGTAGGCGTCTTGTTTGAAGCGGTCTTCGAGATCGACCTTTTCCCGGCGGAGCCGTTCTTGCAACTCGAGTTGGCGGCGGACGGTGACGCTTTGATTATCGGCAGTGGGATCCACGAATCGTCTCCATTGTGTTGCAGCACGGCGGACGAAGCAGGTTTCGGCCAGAATGGGGAGGGGCTTAACTATGCGGTTGGGCGACGAAGCCTGGCGAAACGGATCGGTTGCGCACGCATTCAAGGCAGAATTTTGCGGACCCCAATTTGGCGGTTACAGGTGCGGTTGGCAGTCCAAGGCACGGCGGATGGCTTTGCGGACCTCGGTGTGGATTTCCTGGGGATGGGTCACGTTGGCCCAGGCGACGCGTCGATCGCCTTCGGGCGCGAGAACGAAGTGAAGCGTCCCTAACCGGGTCAGGGATTCACCGAAGTTGGCGGTGATGGCGGTGTTTCGAATGTTCACCAGCGGACATTCGAACACTTCGGATTTGAAAACTCCCTGAATGGTCATCACCCGCCGATTGGTCAGGACGTAGGAGCGCGACACCCAACGCAACATGGCCACACCGATGCGAGCGCCCATGATGGCGAGCATGGAGGTCATCAGGCGGGACTCGGAAATGTTGGATACGATTTCGGCGATCCAACCCGCGGCGGCCAGGATCACGAGGGTCACCACGATCCAGTTTATGGAGTCGAACAGAATGAACCAGGGTGAAGGCTTGATGGCGAAGATGATGGATTCGCCGCCGCCGATGAGGTCGGGCGGGACGAGCGTCATTTCTACGGGATGGGTTTCAGCTACGGCTTCGGTTGACCCTCGCGCCACGGCTGCGTGGACGGCGGCGGGGCGGGCGCCGCGGGGCGAAAACTCGAACGACAGGCTGGGAGCCGCGGGGATCGTGTCGCAGGGGCGATTGGTCGTGGTTTCGAGTCGCATGTTTCTATCCGATCAAACGTCGCAACGGATAATGCCCACGTGTCGTGCCAAGCCGATCAGTAGGCGGACGGCTTGAGCACGGCGATGTGCGGCAAATTCCGATATTGACCATCATAATCAAGTCCATAGCCAACCACAAACTCGTCTTCGATATCAAATCCGACGAAATCAGCCTGAATGCCCTGATGGTCCTTGTTGGTCTTCCTTAGCAAGACGGCGGTCGCGATGGATTCGACGTTTCGAGCCGCCATCTCGCGTTGCACGAGCCGCAAGGTGTTTCCGGTGTCGAGGATGTCGTCGACGATGAGAACGGACCGGTTTCGAAGGTCAGCTCCGGCGTCGAGCCAACTCCTGATTTCAGCCCCGCGAGACTCGGTGGATCGGCCGGGGTAGCTCGTCACGCTGACCACCTCCACCCGCATTCTTATCGGCAGTTGGCGCATCAGGTCCGCCAGAAAAACGATGGCGCCGTTCAGAATGGGCACCAGAACCAGGGGATGCGGTTGTTCGTGATACCGGCGAGTGATTTCGGCAGCCATCTCCGAAACCCTGTGGGCCAATTGCGTTTGGGAGATGATGATTCGATCGATGTCACTGTGCATGGGTCGTGGGTCGATTGGAACCGCCGATCACCGCGCCGCCACTGGCCCGGCTGCGGCGTGGGACAGCATACGGTCCAACGCGACCAGCGCCCAGCGCCGCACGTCAGGCTCGACACGAATGCGGTTCACCGGCTGATCGCTAGCGAGGCTATCCAGTGCGTATAGCAGATGCTTGGGATCGATACGGTACATGGTCGTGCACAGACACTGGATCCCAGCCAGGGAGCGGATGGACTTGTCCGCGTGCTGCTGGGCGAGACGGGTAATCAGGTGGATTTCGGTTCCGATGGCCCACTTCGAGCCGGGCGGCGAGTTCCGCACGGTCTGGATGATGTATTCGGTGCTTCCCACGTCGTCGGCCTTTTGAACCACCTCCCAGGTGCACTCGGGATGGACGAGGATTCGAATGTCGGGATCAACCCGTCGCAACTCGTCGCAGTTGGCCGGCGTGAACAAACCATGAACACTGCAATGCCCCTTCCAGAGGAAAAATCGCGCGTTGGCAATCTGCTGACTGTTCAATCCGCCGGACGGCTTGGCTGGATCGTATAACACCATACTTTCCAACGGGAAGCCCATGGCGAATGCGGTGTTTCGGCCCAGGTGCTGATCGGGCAGAAAGATGACTTTGTCGCCTTGCTCCAGTGCCCAGGCGAGGATTTGGCGGGCGTTGCTGCTGGTACAGCAAGCCCCGCCGTGCTGCCCGCAGAAGGCTTTGATGTTGGCGGCGGAGTTGACGTAGGTGATAGGAATCAGCGTGCCATTCGTCGTCGCGGTCAAGACATCCCAGGCGTCCTCGAGTTGGTCGATGTGGGCCATGTCAGCCATGCTGCAACCGGCGGACAAGTCCGGGAGGATGACCTTGACTGACTCGTCGGTCAGAATGTCTGCGGATTCTGCCATGAAATGCACGCCGCAAAAAACGACGAATTCGGCTTGGGATTGCTGAGCGGCGATTTGTGAAAGCTTCAGGCTGTCGCCGGTGAAATCGGCGAACTGGATCACGTCGTCTTTCTGATAATGATGGCCCAGGATGACCAGGCGCGAACCGAGCTGGACCTTTCGCTCGCGGATGCGATCGAGGATCGCCTGCGGCGAAAGCTCGTCGTACTGGCAGGGCAGCGGGGGTTGAAACAACACGGGGGTGCTCCTTAACGACGCCGACACCATCCGCTAGTATTATATCTGACAACGGAATCAATAGCATGCCAACTTCAAGAGAATCGAAAAGCCGGAGGCCGGAGGCTGGAGGCCGGAGGCCGGAGGCTGGAGGCGGGGGGCGATCCTGCTGGGTTTCTCTGTGGCCACACCTCTGTGGCTGAATGATGCGGAGGATGGCCACAGAGGGCACAGAGGCCACAGAGGGCGGTGAGGAAGGGTTTCACGTGACCTTCGACTTTCGACTTTTGACTTTCGACTTTTGACTTTTGACTTTTGACTTCGACAAGACCGTCGCAGGAGTAGTAAAGAGAAGGAGAATAGGCCATTCTGAACCATAAACTATTTACCGGCCAGCACTTAGGAGTCGTATTGCCGCTTCCTGGTGCTTTTTCCAACTGTGGGCGAGAATGGGGCAAGAGCATGCCAACTTCGCGTGAAACGAAAAGCATAATTCGCTGGGTACGGTCCGGTTCAATCCATGCCGGCAGGGCGATTTCACGTTGGCCTATCTCCACGCCGAGATCGGACGTGTTTCGGCGGCTGACGATCGCGATTCTGTTCGGCGTATTCGCGCGTCCGATTCACGCCGGCGACGCAGGGGACCTGAAAGCCGGTGGCGATGTCGCGGCAGGCGTAGTAGCGGACGGCGAAGTAGCGGACGGCGAAGTAGCGGTAGACCATGCAACGGGTGAACAGGCGGCTGGTGGTCAGGCGGCTGGGCACGCGGTTGCGGAGGAATCGGAATCGACGGCGTTGGGGAATCGATTTCCGCCGGATCGATTGGTCGATTTCACGCATTTGAAGTTGGAATTGGAATTCGACGATTTCATCAAAAAATCATTTCGGGCGACGGCGACGCATACGCTGCGTGCGATCGCAGCCGGCGGGCGGCGCGTCCGATTCGACGCCGTGCGCTTGAACATAATAGCCATTACTGTTAACGGTGAATCGACATCGCGCTTCAGTTACGATGGAAAGCAACTCGTCGTCGAGACGCCAGACGATCTGCCGACTGATCGCGACACGGTCATCGCCATCGAATACGAATGCATCGCGCCGGTCGAGGGCATGCACTTTGTCCTGCCGGACGAAACCTATCCGCATCGCCGGCCACAGATTCACACGCTCGGTCAGCCGGAATACAACCGCCATTGGCTGCCCTGTCACGATTTTCCCAACGAACGGGCGACCACCGAAATGTTGATTACCGTTCCACGGGGGTTCAGCGTGTTATCCAATGGCGAGTTGGTCGAACGCCGGGACGTGGGCGAGACGACCGTCTTTCATTGGCGGCAGGATTCGGCACACGTGGCCTATCTCATTTCGCTGGTGGTGGGATCATTCGCCGTCGTCGAGGACACCTGGCGGGGAATACCGGTCACCTATTGGGTGCAGCCGGGTAAGGAGGAAGACGCGCGGCGGGCGTTGGGGCGGACACCTGAAATGATGACGTTTTTTTCCGACCTGCTCGATTACGCCTATCCCTATGCACAGTACGCCCAAGCATGTGTGCATCAATTCCAACTGGGTGGAATGGAGCATACGTCAGCCACGACCCTGTACGATCAGCTCGTTTTCGATAAACGGGCGGCCATCGATCACGATCAGGAAGGATTGATCGCCCACGAATTGGTGCACCAATGGTTCGGCGATTTGATCACCTGCCGGTCGTGGGAACACGTTTGGTTGAACGAGGGCTTCGCGACATTTTTCGACGACGTCTGGTACGAACATTCCAAAGGCCACGATCAGGGATCCTATGACCGATGGTTCAAATTTCGTGACGTGGCGGGTCTTGGCAGAGAGGGTGATACCGATCCGCTGTTGTGGCGGCGATACGAACATCCCCGCGAAACGTTCCAACATGGCGATTATCTGCCGTACGGAAAAGGCAGTTCGCTGTTGCACATGTTGAGGCATCAACTCGGTCAGGAGGTGTTCATCCGGGGCATTCGTGAATACGTTCGGCGCTTCGCCGGCAGGGAAGTTGAAACGAACGACTTTCGAGGCGTGATGGAATGGGTCGCGGGGCGAAATCTTGAGTTGTTTTTTGCCGACTGGGCCTATCGACCGGGCGCTCCTAGACTTTCCGTTGATTATGAATGGGACGACGAATCGCGATCGGCTGTTGTCAAGATCGAGCAGACGCAAGACATCGACGAAAATCGCCCGGCCTTCGCTATGCCGTTGGACCTGTATTTTCGATCCGCCGGTGAGGAGCTGACCGTAACGGTGGACGTTTTCCGTCGCAAGGAAACGTTTCGGCGGCGATTCGACGACCCCCCGGATCTGTTTTGCGTCGACCCGCAGGCTGGCGTGCTCAAGACGCTGGAATGCCGAAAACCGCGCCCGATGTGGCTTGGGCAATTGCGGCAGGGGCCCACGGTGGCGTCAAGATGCGAAGCCGCTGCTCAATTGAAGCACTGGGACCGCCCGGAGGTCGTAGAAGCGTTGGGAGAGTCGTTGGCGGACGCGGGCGAGTTTTGGGGCGTTCGGGCGCAGTCGGCCTATGCGTTGGGATCGATGCAGAGTCATCGAGCGTTGCGAACGCTTCTCGACGCATTGGTGGCCGATGGAGCGTTATCCGGCGCGGAGAATTCAAAAGTACGCGCTGCGGCTGCCCGCGCGTTGGGGTTCTATCGAAGTTCGGAGGTGACGGCAACCTTGGTGCGACTGGCTGAACAGGATGAAAGCTACGCGGTTGAGGCGGCGGCCACGCGGGCCATCGGATCTGCCGGGCGGCGGGAAGCGTTGAGCACGCTGGCTGCCAACGTGAACAAGGAGTCGTATCAGGATCAGATTCGCAAGGCTGCGGTGTGGGCATTGGGAGAATTGGGCGAGGCGGGCGGTGTGGAGTCGTGCATGCGCGTGGCAGGTTACGGTCATCATGATCGTACGCGGCCTATCGCGATCGAGGCACTGGGGAAATTGGCGCTTCTTGGTCACGACACGGAAGCGATTGAATCACTCCTGATCAGATTGCTGCATGATCCGGAGCGCCGGGCGCAGGTCGCGGCTGTTGAGGTTTTGGGAAAACTGGGCACGACGACCGGTATTTCGTATTTGGCGGCCTTTGCTCAACTTCATCCGCGATGGGAAATGCGGCGGGCGTCATGGGAGGCCCTTCTGGGCGTGGCGGAGTGGGGCGATGGTCGGAAAATCGCGGAAATCGTGCGGACCCAGATTCGAGCTTTGCGTGGGCGACAGGAAGCACTGGAAAAGCGGTTCGGTCGGTGGGATAAGCCATTGGACAGGAACGGCGATTGAGATCAATATGCCCGGTTGATCAGCGAATTATCAACGTGAACATCATCATGACACGCGTCGGGGACCGCTTCTTGACGGTCGCGGAACTGAAAGACGCGATCGCGTTATTGAAAGGAAAGATGTGTGACTGGACGAATCCTATCCATCGTGGTCATAGCGGGATTGGGGCTTCTCATCTGGCAGAAGAATCAGTCCGTCAAGGAATTTGACGAGCAGCAGGAGAAGCTCATCCCGGCGGAGCTTGAGCCGGAAGGTCAGAAGGCACAGTATTTCGACCCCGACGTCGAGGGTGAGGAACCGGGCGCCCCGCCCGATTTTCACGTGGACTTGGACTTGCGAATCGAGGGTCCGCGGTACGTCATGCATTTTACCATTACCGAAAGTCACGGATGGTATGTGGATCACATCTACGCCGAAATCTGGTACGTCCAAGTGGACGAAAATGGCGACGAGAAGCAGATCGGAGACCGCTTGCAACACTTGTGCCACAGTTACCTAGACTTCAACTCGACGCTGCAATGTCAGACCACGCTTCAGGATCACGAGTTTGAGGAGCTTTTCAGTGGTGAATACCCCGGCGTGGCCGGTTTCGGTACAACGGAGAATTGGCGGGGGCGAGTCGCCAATTTTGGGAAAGTGCTGGCTCCACGAACTTGAAATCAGAGCGGTCGCTTGTTGCCACCTGAAATGAACGAGTGTTGCGGGGACGTCGGTTGCAGCGCTGCTGATGTGCCGCCACTGCGCAGGTCGATGCGGCTGGCCTTGGCGAAGCGGGCCGTCGTGGTGATCGTGCTATCGGCGCTCGTGGTCGCGGTATGGAAGATTCGACAAGCCCCTACACCATCGCCCGCCCCTGAATCGACCAAGCTTCCCATGTATCAAAAGGTCGGTGTGGAGCACGAGGGCGTTGAACCCACCGGCGACCCCGTGTTCGACGTAACGGTGGAAGTGCGTCAGGAGAACGTCAGGACGGTTTTGAGTTTCTATATAACCGAACGGCATGGCTGGTACGCCGATGAGCTGTTCCTGGAATTCTGGTATGAAGAGCCGGATGATGGGGGTGGGCGATCGGTGGACGTCAGACCGGTGCGATTGCTGTGCCAAAACTATCTCGATTTCAATTCCACGCTGGTCCAGGAATCAACGCTGATGGAACGTGATTTTCCTTCGTTGGCCGACCGTGACCCCGCGGAGCTAATTCGAAATGTCGATCGATGGAAGGCACGGATCAGCAGTTGGCGTCGTGTCTTGGCCCGACCCACTCCTTAAACGCAGCCCATGGCATGTCGCGACGAGAATTGTCTGGACGCCGACGGGCCCGTGAAGTATGCCAGCGGATGATGATTGCGAGGTTGGCTGCGCCGGTCTTCGTCGTCTTTGAAGCGCTGGCCTGCGCGTGGATCGCCAACGGGCACCTGCCCGGCCTGCTGCTGACTCCGCTGCCCATGCCGGCGTGGCAATCGATCGCCCTGTGGATATCGGCCACGGTCGCGGTGATTCCCATTTCGGCGTTAGCATTGGGTTCCGAAAGTCGGGCAGCGCTCACCCGATGGTATCCAGCCGGCGGCGTGTTCATGGGCGCGGCTTTGTGGGTGATTCTGTTGTGCGTTCACCCGCTGGAAGCTCCGCCGCCCTCGGTGGCCCGTTGGTTGATAACGATCGCGCTTTTTGCTCCCATTTTGGTTGCGCCGGTGGTCCTATTGCGGCGTTCAGCCACGTTGTCGTCCGGCCAGACGGGCGCTCGTCGTCGATGGCTCTTTTCAGCATGGATGGTCTTGGGAACCTACGCGCTGTTGGAATTGACCGCCGGTGAGTTGCTGCGACCGAAGCACTGGCGGATCATGATTCAAGAGGGACCGTATCTCGGCCAGACGGCTGATCCGCGCGGGTTCTTCCTGATGCCCCACGCCCGATGGACGCATCGGTATTCGTCCGATCCCATGAATGACTTCGATGCCGATCGATCCGTAAGTTACGCAACCAACAGCCAAGGGTTGCGTGAGCGCGAGCTGCCCCTGAATAAGCCGGCTGGGACGGTGCGCGTCGCGGCGTTGGGCGACAGCTTTACGCTGGGCGAAGGCGTATCTGTGGAGGATGCTTGGCCAAGGCAGCTTGAACGGGCGTTGCGGGATCGGATGGAACGGATGAAGGTGATGAAAACGACGGAACCGATGGAATCTTGCAACGTCGAGGTTATCAACGCGGGCGCTTCCGCCTACAACACCCGTCAAGAGTTGGAGCATTTCCGGCGGGTGGTGGTCAATTATCAGCCGGATATGGTCGTGCTGGCCCTGGTGTGGAATGATACGGCGCCCGGTGAAGTGAAGACGTTTGGCCGATCGATTCTGGTTGGTTTTGATTCGTTGGCACAGTATTTGCCGTTGACAAGTCGGCTGGTTAGCGGAATGAAGCAGGCGCTGGGTTGGTCGGCGGCGTCGGCCGATCCGCGAGACTGGGCAGACTCGTTTGACGCGTTAACGGATCTGCGAAACGATGTGTCGGGTGGTGATGGTGAATTGTGGGTCGCGATTTTTCCCGACGTGGCCAGGCTGGCGGATGAATCTTTGCAGGCGGTATACGAAATGCAAGAATCGTTTTGCGTGAAAAACGGAATTCAGGTCGTGAACGCTTGGCCTGCTTTTGCGAAACAGCCGCGACAACGGTGGACCGTCCACCCGGCCGACGCCCATCCCAACGCGGCGGCGCATCGCTTTTTTGGCGAGATGCTGGCGGAACGGTTGTCGACCGCGGCCCACGCGATATGTGTCGAAAACCAATAATGTGGAATGTCCATGAATGGCCTTGAGACGAACTCGTTCGACGAATACAAACTTGACGGACGGCGTTTCATCGGACACGTTCCCAGGTGTTATCACCGTGCCGTTTGCACCGGCGGATTCTGATAGCGGGTTCTGAATCATGCGAATTCTTGTTACCGGGGGAGCCGGTTACGTCGGCAGTCATTGTGTGCGAGCGCTGTGTGACGCGGGACACGTCGTTCACGTGCTCGACAATCTGAGCCAAGGACATCGGCAAGCCGTTGACCCGCGCGCCGCCTTTCACCTGCTCGACGCGGGCGATCGGTCCTCCGTTGTGGATCTGATGTTGAAGAACCACATCGAAGGCGTCATGCACTTCGCCGCCTATCTGGACGTCAACGAGTCCGTGCGCGATCCACTGAAATACTACGAGAACAATGTCATCAGCTCGATTCGGATTCTACAGGCCATGGCCGAGGCGGAAGTGTTCCGCATGGTGTTCAGTTCAACCTGTGCCACGTATGGACAGCCCGAGCGAATCCCCATCGTCGAAGACAGCGTTCAGCATCCCATCAGTCCGTATGGCCGAACGAAGCTGGCCATCGAGTGGATGATCCGCGATTGCACTGAAGCCTGGGGCGTGGGCGGCTGTGCCCTGCGATATTTCAACGCGGCGGGTGCATCATCCGACTCGAAACTGGGCGAGGACCATGATCCCGAGACGCACCTGATTCCGCTCGTTCTTGATGCGGCTGCGGGGAGGCGACAAGCGGTGCACATTTTCGGAACGGACTATCCCACGCCCGACGGGACTTGCGTCCGCGATTACATACACGTTGAAGATTTGGCCGACGCCCATGTGTTGGCCATGGAAACACAGGAGCTGGGTGTTTTTCGCTTCTACAATCTGGGGACGGGTCGCGGGACGAGCGTCAAGCAGATCATCAACACCGCGCGGCAGGTCACCGCAAAAGATGTTCCGTCGATCGAGACAACCCGCCGCCCCGGTGATCCCGCCCAACTCGTCGCCGATGCCACTCGCATCAAGATCGAACTCGGTTGGACACCGACTCGCAGCACCGTCAGAAACATCATTGAGTCGGCCTGGAATTGGCATCAAAGTCATCCCACCGGGTACGCCGAATAATCCACGAAGTGACCTTTCATCGGTTGTGGCGACGTTGAACGAACCATCAACCTCCGCGGCATTCAGGACGGGTGGCCCAGGTCCTTTGGACCTGGGGGATTCGATTCTTCGACGCTCGAATCGTAAATGACAGCAATGTGTCATCCACTCTTTTTCATCGGCTCCCCCACCTCCAAAGGAGGTGGGCCACCCGCCAAAGTCATCCCACCGGGTACGCCGAATAATCCACGAAGTGGCCTTTCATCGGTTGTGGCGACGTTGAACGAACCATCAACCTCCGCGGCATTGCGCTAATCCGTTGTGATCCGAGTGCCGGATAGACCTCGCGCCGCGTCGGCAGCTTTTTCCAGCGACCCGATCACAGCCACGCCGCCCGGTGCGGCCTCCAAGAATTGCAACGCGCCCAAAACCTTCGGACCCATGGATCCCGGCGGAAACTGTCCCTCGTCCAACCAGGAGCGGGCTTGGCGGACGGTCATCCGATCAACCGGTCGTTGACTTGGCTTGCCGAAATCGATCGAAACCCGATCCACCGCGGTTAGAAACAGGATCATCGAGGCGGACAATTGTTCCGCCAGCAAAGCGCTGGCCAGGTCCTTGTCGATAACGGCCCGCACCCCGGCAAGATGGCCGTTCGATCGCCGGACGACCGGGACCCCGCCGCCGCCACAGGCCACCACGATATCGCCCGACGACACGGCTCGTCGAAGGATGTCGATTTCCATGATGCGAAGCGCCGGGGGCGATGGAACCACGCGACGGAATCCGCCGGGCGTGACTTCCTTGAACCGCCAGCCCTCCGCATGGGCCAATCGGTCGGCCTGCTCGCGAATGATCGTTTGACCGATCGGCTTGCTTGGATGGGCGAAGGCCGGATCGTTCTCGTCGACAAGAACGGTGGTGACGATCGTGGGAATGACGATGTCCCGCCCGCGGTCGCTCAATTCGTTCATCAGCGTCTGGGCGATCATGAACCCCATGCCGCCCTGCACGTGCGCGACCGCGACCTCCATGGGCAGCGGATAGATCAAGCTCGCCCCGGCTTCGTTGCGAAGTAGAAAATTTCCAATCTGCGGACCGTTTCCGTGGGTGATGACCAGTTGAAAGCCTTCTACCACCAGGTCGGCCAACTGTCGCGCCGTCTCCCGGGAATTGGCAAACTGCTGGTCCACGTTGCCTTCCTCGTGGGAACGCGAAATCGCATTGCCGCCCAGGGCGACGACCACCAGATTACCATTAACCTGCCGCTTGTTCACAGCTTTGTCTCTCGAAGGGGTTGTTACGTTTGCACCTTTTTTGATTCACTATCAGGCGTCAATCGTTCACGCGAACGGTGCGGACGATCCATCAGGAACGTGATGCGCTCCAGATCGCTTTCATCAACGGCGTCCCTGACGATGCGCTTGGCCTGCCGCAGATCCGTCCGCCGCGAAACGTGCACCAATACGACGTGGGGGCTTTTGACACGAGCCAGCAGTTCACGCAGGTCCGTCGCGTGAATGTGCATCCCCTGCCGGGCACGGATCAGATGATCGCGATCAAAAAACGTACATTCGATGATCAGGACTTCCGCCTCCGCGACGATGCTTAAATCCAGAAAGTCACCCAAGGCCGTGTCCCCACAATAGGTGATCAACGGGACGTCGAAGCGGTGTTCGATGGCAATGCCCTTTTTCTTCAACGCCACCAATTGAGTCCCCGTCGATCCCGCGAACTCGGCCTTGAGCTTGTGGCGAGATTCCACCACGGCAAATCCCAGCGCCTTCGCGGCGTGTTGCACGGCGAATGGCCGAATAGAAAGGTTTCGGCGAATCGAAACCTCGTCTCCCGGCATGACGCCTTCAATGATCCCCGGTGCGTGATGTCCTTCAATATCCGCCCACACCGCCATCAGGCGTTGAATGTTCACGGCTTGATCGCGATGAATAATCACCCGGCCAGGGGGCGCCCCCACGAATCCCCGTTGGGAAAGGTAATAGGCGACTCCTGCGGCGTGGTCCATGTGTCCGTGCGAGATGCAGAGGTTGTCAATCGAGATGATCTCCCGCGGTGCCCTGCCGGCGTCAAAACAGACGTTCAGCTCCGGCACGCCGACAACCGTCTCCTCGCCGGCTAGGCTGTATCCGATGATGGCTGTCCGTCCAGCCGAGAGTTTGTTCATCCACGTGGGCACGGGCGATAACATAGGCAAGAAGCGCATTCACGTCCAAGGGGGACCCCCTATTTTTCCAAGGTGCTAAACTTGCCCGCGATTGCCGTTACAATCCGCGAGACCCCAGCGTCTGCATCGCCCGTCAGGAGGACTCGACATGCGTTGCCCCGGTTGCCGCGAATCCAACAAGGACCGAGTCATCGATTCACGAATGACCGAAGGCGGCGGCGTGATCCGACGAAGGCGAGAATGCCTGGCCTGCGGGCGACGGTTCACCACCAAGGAACGCGTGGAGGAAGAGCTGCGCCTGACCGTCGTCAAGCGCGATTCGAGACGCGTGCCCTACGATCGAGAAAAAATCAAACGCGGGCTGATCCGAGCTTGTTGGAAGCTGGCCATCGAAGAAAACGACATTGACCGCCTGATCGACGACGTGGAAGGGGACATTTTCGCCGATCACGATCGACAGGTCAGCAGCGCGGAAATCGGTGAATACGTGGTTCGTCGTCTGCGAGACCTTCACGCCGTCGCCTACGTGCGTTTCATGGCCGTCTTCCGTCGATTCCATGACGTCGATGAATTTGTTGACGAAATCAGGAACGTGCACGAGTTGGCCCAGGTCCAACGACCGGATCAACCCTCCCTGTTCGATACCACAGGGATACCGCCCCGTACGCCGCCAGAATCTCCAACATCGGCATAGCCACCAATCGATATCGTACGCTGCCCACGAACAAAGCGTGCAGAATCAAAACGTAGCCAGCCGGCAGCAGCAGCGCCACAACACAGCCCTTTCGTCCCCGCAATCGATATACACCCCACAACCCCAATAAATACACCGGCACGGTCCAGGCTGCGCTGACCCAGCGAATGGTCCGTGATTGATATGTGCTGACGTTCGGAAGCGGGTTCCAGGTCCGCCGGATTTTAGTGACCGCCAGTCTTGCGATGCGGCCCGGTTCCCTGCGGATGCATTCCAACGAGCGATGCACGAAGTGCCGATCCCAATCCAACTCGTTCAGCGTGGCCACTTCATTCGACCATTGGATGGCCCCCAAATCACTGCTCCCGTCCGCACCGGGTCGAACGCCGTCGTAAAGCGAAATCCCGCCGCGGTTCGTCAGCCAAATCCAATCGCCGAGCACCTGCCCATTACGCCACGCCCACGGCAGCAACGCCACGACCAAAACACCTACCGCCATCATCCCGCCCGCCAGCGCACGCCGTCTCGCCTGTTGGCCGATTCGATTCCATTGAATCCAGACCAGCAAACCGATCCAACACAAGCACAGCCCCAGCGACGATTCGCGCAGGTAAACACACACGCTGACCGTCGCGCCGACCGCGAGCCATCTACCAAAACCCGCGATGTACCCGCCCTGAATCAGTGGCCAGCCAACCAACCACGCGGCGCACAACGCCGTTACGAAAAACGTCTCCGTTAACAACAGTGACGAAAAAAAGATTAGGAATGGGTCCAGCGCAACGAGCATGCCGGCAACGATGCCCACCCGTCGACGGCCCACCCGATCACCCACCACCGCAGCCAAACAGGCCGCCAGCGCGCCGATGAACCAATGAAAGACCTTCGCCCACGCGACGCCGTTCTGCCACGTCACAAACATCGACAGAATTCCGGGATAAAGCGGCATGCGCAGCGCCCGGAACCCATGTTCACCCACCAGTCCCGCGCCCGCCGAAACGGATTGGGCGATTGACCAGTAGTCATGCTCGTCAGGAAATTCCAGGGCACCGACCTCCGCCGCCGTCGAAAATCGATAGATCCCCCACGCGCTGCGGACCGCAAACGCCAGCAAGAACAGCGTCACAAGCCAGCCAAAAGAAATGCGTCCGATGGAGTCAGCCGAATACGCCGTGTCTTCCGCATCACCCATCAGTCACCCATGGTCGATGGGGAATGGTCCAGCCCGTGGGCCTGTATGTGCAAGACACGTTGGGTTTGAAGCGTCAGCTTGACGCGCTCATCCAAGCGATGTCCCACGATCCAGATGGGGCCAAGCTGATCGCACAAGACCGCCACTTTCTCGCGATCTTCCGGATCCACCTTGTTGTCAATCAGGAATTCTGACAGCTTTTTGGACCCCGGTGCCCCCAATGGCCAAAAACGTTCGCCGCCTCGACGACCACGCACCACCAGCGGCAGATGGATTCGATCGTAATCGACCCATTCTTCATCGTCGTGCTTCGCAGCCCGCCAACGATCGATGTCCGCCGGGCGGACCGACTTCACGTCGCACTGAATCTGCATACGTCTGACCGGCAGATGGGTTTTGCCCGGCACGTGAATCGCGATTTCAGCCGCAATGTTTTCGCGCGGTTGATCGGTCGGCAGCGACAGGATCAACCGATCGTAGCGCTTGGACACCGTCATGCCGCCCGGTAAATGAACCTGTTTGCCGCTGGTCGAATCCCCCACGAGTTCCAGCACGGATTTCAAATGGACGAAACCCAGATCCACCAGACCGATTTCAAAAAGCTCGATCGCCCGCCGAACCAGCTCCGTCTGAACGATCCGCTTCTTCTTGCCCAGCGCCGCGGCATTGAGCACCAGCATCTGGTCGGTGCGGCTGATGACCAGCGCTTCCAGCGTCCGCTCCACGGTCTCGTGCAGATACTCTTCCGACCATTGCGCCTGCTCCCCCAGCCGCAACAACGCATCGCGCACCTGCGGATTGATTTCCTCCTGAAGGAACGGAAGAACCACGTTTCGAATGCGGTTCCGCATCGGCTCGATCGACTCGTTCGTCCGATCTTCCCGAAACGGAATCCCCCGTTCCGCCAGAAACGACAAGACCTCCTGCCGCGTATGACGCAACAGCGGACGGACGATCTTCACTTCGCTCATCGAGCTGATCCGTCGCTGTCGAGGAATCCCTCCCAACCCGCGCAAGCCGGTTCCACGCAGGATTCGATGCAAGATCGTCTCGGCGGCATCGTCCGCCTGATGACCGACGGCCACCACCGTCGCACCCACTTGCAGGCACACCCGCTCCAGCGCGTGGTATCGTTCCTGCCGGGCCGTCTCTTCAAGCGATCGCCCCCGTTGTTTGGCCAACGCGGGTATATCCCGCTCCACGACGCAGCAATCGATTCCCAAATCGTCCGCCGCCGCCTGAACAAATGCGGTGTCTTTCTCCGCCTCCGCGCCGCGCAACTGATGATTGACGTGCGCCACGTGCAGGCGTAGCTCAAAATCAGCCACTTCATTCAACAAAACCAGGCCATTCAACAGCGCCATCGAGTCCGGACCGCCCGAAACGGCTACGACGACTCGATCCCGCCGATCCAACAGATGTTCTTCGATGATGTGGTCAGACAGTGACTTGAGAAATGATCCCGATGGCATGACCTGGCTCGTTCAATGGACACCGCGTCTCGGTTCATCCTAACCGGAAACCACCGCAAACGCTCGCTCGAGTGCAATTTGAAGGGTCATCACGCTCAACCGTGTCAACTTTCCTATCGATCAGCAAACGCGCAGCTAGTCTAATCTTTCGCGCTGTTCGCATCTTATCACAGCCGCGACCGTCAGGGAGCGGTCTTCTGTTCCAACTTCACCCGCCTATTAACGAGCCGCGACCGCCTGCCCTTTACGACGCGCAGCGTTGTCAAAGGTGAGGGAGCGGTCCTTCGATCCATTCGAAGGGCATCTCGGCCATCTTGTTGGCGCTCTAAATCAACATTTGATCAGCCACGTCACTGATCGTTTCGCTCAACGTCGGATGCGGATGGATCGTTTCCGCAAGATCCGTCGCCACCGCCCCCATCTCGATGGCCAGCACCGCTTCGGCGATCATTTCCCCGGCGTGCGGACCCGTGATGCCCACGCCCAACACACGCTGCGTCTGCGGGTCGAACAACATTTTCGTCAGACCCTCCGTCCGGCCCATCGCCACCGCCCGACCCGACGCCACCCATTGCATCTTTTTGACCACGCATTCAATACCCTGGGCTTTGGCATCCGCTTCCGTCAGCCCGCACCACGCGATCTCCGGATCGGTAAACACCACGGCTGGGATCGTGCGACGGTCGAACAAAGAATCCCTCCCGGCCAACACTTCCGCGCAAACGTGACCTTCGTGGACGGCTTTGTGAGCCAGCATCGGGTTTCCAATGACGTCGCCAATTGCGAATATCCGGGGATCGTTGGTTCGGAACTGCTGATCCACCAGAATGAACCCACGATCCAACTGCACGCGCGTCGTTTCAAGCCCCAGTTCGTCCGTATTGGGGCGACGACCGACCGCGACGAGTACGCGATCGAAACGCGTTTCCGCCGGGACCTGCTTGCCCTCGAACTTGACCTCCACACCTTTGCCGACTTCCTTCATGCTGACAACCTTGGTCCCCAGGCAGATGGCTTTGAACGATTTCGAGACCACCTTGGCCAGCGGCTTGACCAGGTCCGCGTCACATCCCGGCAGCAACGTCTCCAACATCTCCACAACCGTTACATCGCTGCCCAGACTTGCATACACCGCCCCCAACTCCAACCCGATATATCCCCCGCCCACCACCAGCAGCGATCGGGGAACCTCGTCCAACGCCAGCGCAGCCGTCGAGTCCATCACCCGCGGACTATCAATCTGAATCCCCTTCAACACCACCGGCGACGAACCCGTCGCCACGAGCGCCCGCTTGAACTTGATACGAGCGACCTCACCGTCGGTGATGGCGACGTGCTTCGAGTCCTCGAATCGACCGCGACCCTTGACCCGTTCCACACCCAGCTTCTTCGCCGACGCGTCCAAGCCCTTGGCCAACTTGCCAATCACGCCCTCTTTCCATTTCCGCACGCCCTCCAGATCGACCTTGGGTTTGCCAAACGTGATCCCGAATTCCTGGCCATGCTCAGCCGCGGCGATCAACTCGGACATCGACAGGAGCGTTTTGGATGGGATGCAACCCACGTGAAGACACACGCCGCCCAGCGGACCTCGCGATTCAAGGATGGTCGTTTGAATGCCCAGCTTCGCCGCACGAAAAGCAGCCGAATACCCACCCGGTCCGCCGCCAATAACCAGCAGATCGGTTTCCTGCGTGAATTCGCCTACCACCATGTCGAAACCGAGCCTCCCGTTCGCACGGGCCAATGATGAATTCTCGCGCGCTCAATTTACCGAGCCGCGACCGACCTCCCTGTGCGTCCCGGCATGTGCGCGTCCCTCGCCAGACAAGTCCCCGTGTGGACAGGTCAGCGAGCGGGTTACTGCGTCTTCACCGAGCCGCGACCCTGGACGCGACCAAGGCGGGAGCGTCCAGTATGGCAAACGGACAACCCAGTCCATAGTACTCGAACCGCGCTACTACCCCCAGAAAACATCTGGTCAGGGAGCGGTAATTCGCTGGTTTCCCAACCAATCGCGCCAATCCAACTATTCAAATCTCTTCAGAACACCAGCGTCACCGGACGTTTCAGATACGACATCAGCTCCCCGCAGAACCGCGCCGCCTGCGCGCCGTCAGCCACACGGTGGTCAAACGAAAAACTGAACGGCAGTATCTTTCGCACAACAATTTCGCCGGCTCGCACCACCGGCATCTCCCGGATCGTCCCCACTCCCAGGATGGCCACCTCGGGGAAATTGATGATCGGCGTGCTGAACGTCCCCCCCAAGGCGCCGACGTTGGTGACCGTGAACGTTCCGCCCCGCAGATCATCGATCGCAAACTGCGCGTTGCGCGCGTTGTCGGCGATCTTCCGAAGCCTTTCACCGATCTGCCCGATGCTCAGCGTGTCGGCGTTGCGAATGTTCGGCACCACCAGGCCGCGCTCCGTGTCCACCGCGATGCCGATATTGACGTATTCCTTGTACAGAATCTCGCCCCGCTCCATCTCCAGGCTTGAATTGAAAATCGGATGATCTTTCAGCGCCAGGCACAGACCTCGGATAATCAGTGCCATAGCCGTGACACGACGTTCACCACCGGTCGCGTCGCGGTACTCCCGCCGCATCGCTTCCAAATCCGTCACGTCGACTTGGTCGATGTGCGTGACGTGCGGAATGCTGCTGACCGATCGGGCCATGTGGGCCGCGATCGTCTTGCGAATCTGTGACATCATCACCCGCCGCGTCGGGCCCCACTTGTCCGTTTCGGATTGACCTTCAGGAATGACCGCCCGCGTCACGCTGACCGGCGCGGACACCGTCGGGGCGGATGCAACCGCCGCTGAACCCCCATCGACCCGTTCAACCTGACCCGTCGCGCCTTGCAAATCGGCTCGGGTCACACGTCCACCAGGTCCGCTTCCCGCAATGCCGTCAATATCGACGCCCAATTCACGGGCCAGCTTACGAACCGCGGGAGCTGCCGGCGCCGTCGTACGCCGGGCTTTCGCACCATCTGACCCCGGGGGTGCAGCCACATCCGGCGGATCCATCACCGCCACCGAACCAGCCGACCGCTGCGACGAATGGGCATTCGTCTTGCTCGCCTTGGCCTGACCGTCGGCCGGGACGTCCGATTCAAACGCGACCATCACGTCGCCAACGCTGACCGTCTGACCCTCCTTGACGAATATCTTGGAAGCCTTCCCCGAAAACGGGGATGGAATCTCCACCGCCGCCTTGTCGGTCTCGACTTCAAACAGGCCTTGATCTTCCGCGATGGTTTCCCCTTCGCTGATCAGGACGCGAACGATCTGCGCTTCCGTGATGCCCTCACCTAGATCAGGCAGTTGGAATTCTCGAGGCATGTGGCACCCCCTCTATTCCGTTTTCGTGGATTCACGTGTCCGTGCATGGCGACCCGGCCGGCCGACTATTGGGCCAGCACTTCGCGAGCCGCATGCTTGATTCGCTCGGGATTCGGCAGAAAGGCCCGCTCCCGCGCGAAGTAGGGAAAGTGTACGTCATATCCCGTCACGCGTCTAATCGGCGCCTCCAGATGAAAGAACGCCTCCTCAACCAGACGGGCCACGACTTCCGCGCCGACTCCGCACGTTCGCGGGGCTTCATGAATCACCACCGCACGTCCCGTCTTCGACACCGATCGCGCCAGCGTCTCCGTATCCATGGGCGAAACGGTCAGCAGATCGACAACTTCCACCGAAACACCGTCATCTTCGGTCAGGGCCTCCGCCGCCTCCAGCGTCGGACGCACCATCGCGCCATAACTGATCAGCGTCACGTCCTTTCCCTCGCGAACCACCTGTGCTTTCCCAAGCGGCATGGTCTCCGGCTCGTCCGGAACCTCTTCCTTGAACGCCCGATAGATGGCCTTCGGCTCGAAAAAAATCACCGGGTCGCTCCCGCGTATCGATTCCAGAAGTAATGCCCGCGCATTCCGCGGACCCGATGGGATCACCATCTTCAAACCCGGATTGTGTGCGTACAAGGCCTCACGACTTTCACTGTGATGCTCAATCGCACGAATCCCGCCCCCATAGGGCATCCGCACGACAATCGACATGTTGTAGCGGCCACGCGTTCGATTGTGATATCGAGACATATGCCCTTCGACCTGATGATAGGCCTGATAGGCGAAACCGGAAAACTGCATCTCGCACACCGGTTTCAAGCCGTACAACGCCAATCCCACCGCGCAACCCACGATGGCCCCTTCCGCCAAGGGCGTGTCAATCACCCGATCCGAACCGAACTCCTTCAGCAGATTCTCCGTGACTCGAAACACGCCTTCGTCCTGCCCCACGTCCTCGCCCATGATCAATACGTCCGCGTTTTCGCGAAGCGCTTCATGCAACGCGAGATTCACCGCCTTGACCATGTTGAGCTGCGTCATCGCTTCTCCTCAGTCGAATCGTGTCAGGGTCATTCCGTTTATTGAACTTTGAACGGCAAAATTACCGAGCCGCGACCGTCAGAGCCTGGGAAAAAATCAAAAGAATCGTTCGGGCAACCCGCGTGGCGCTATCAAGAATGCGGGTCGCTGCTATCGAAAATCGATTTTTTCTCAGGCTCGTCAGGGACCGGAAGTTCGCTCGCTTCCACCTCGATCGAGTTATCCAAACGATTTATGATTCAATCGCAAGCTCCCGGACCAGTCATGCGTCACGTGCGAAAAAGGCAATCTCACGCCCCAGCAGCCGGGCCTTCACGCTTCAGCGCTTCGGCGAACTCTCGGCGCTGGGCTTTCAACTCTTCCGGCATGTCGTTGTACATGAAATCAAAACAATGCAGCGGATCGACGTCCCGATGGGATTCGTAATCTGCCACACCCTGTTTGATGACTTCCTTCAAATCTTCTTCGATCGACGCTTGCGTCTTCTTGTCCATCACGCCCTTTTCGGTCAGATACTTCGCGAAGCGAGGCAGCGGGTCGCGCTTCTCCCACGTCTTGACCTCCTCATCCGAGCGATATTTCTTGGGATCGTCCGCCGTGGTGTGCACACCCAATCGATATGTGACCGCCTCGATCAATGTTGGGCCCTTGCCCGCCCGCGCCTTCTCCACCGCCTCGCACGTCGCGACGTAAACCGCCAGGGCGTCGTTCCCATCGACCTGAATTCCGTCCATCCCATACGCGATCGCTTTCTGTGCCAACGTCTCCGACGCGGTCTGCTTGGCCCGCGGATGCGAAATCGCCCATTGATTATTCACGACGATGTAAATCGCCGGTACCTGATAAACCCCGCCGAACGTCAGCGCCTCGTGAAAATCGCCTTCACTCGTGCCCCCGTCGCCCACGAACGACACCACCACGTCGTCCTTCCCGCGAAGCTTCATGCCCCAGGCGATCCCCGTGGCATGCGGGCACTGCGTTGCAACCGGCACCGTAATCGGCGTATCGTTCACCCCCGCGGGAACGGCGCAACCCTCCTCGTACCCGCCCCAAAACAGAATCAACTCCCGAACCGACCAGCCCCGGTGAAAACTCGCCCCAGGCTCCCGAAACGCCTGCACCACCCAATCCGAACGACGAAGGTGAACCACCGACGCGATCTGAACCGCCTCTTGACCACGAACCGGAGCATACGTGCCGATTCGACCCTGCCTCTGCAACGCGATCATCCGCTCGTCAAAAAATCGCGTGAACTGCATCAGCCGAAATATCTGCAAGAGCCGATCACCGTCGAGCTTCGGCTCCAACGCCTTGTCAATATTCCCCGATTCATCTAAAATCGACAAATATTCAAGCTTGTGTTTATGTTTGATCGCTCGTCTGGGCAAGTCTCTGAACCCTTCCTTTCCGCCGGCGTCGTCCATCACGATCGGTATCGGTGCCGTCGTCAAGCTCCCCGTCGCATTCGCCTCACACCCGACGCCGCATCGCTTTCAGGTTAGTGCACCGAGGGCGGATTCGTCAAATCGCGCTCACAACTCGGTATCATCATATTCGATATCCGGCGCGAAGAAGAGTTGGCCGCAATAGGCGTCAACACAATCGGACACCCACCATTGCGACGGACGCGCATCGTCTCGCTCGCCGGTATCTTAACGAAACGTTTGCATTGCCAACAACGAAGATTGCGCTGAATCGAATCCCCGCCGCATTGTCATCGTCCCTGCCGCAACTATCATCACACATCATGACAGCGCCGCATCATTCCGCCGATACGGAGCCCTCAACGGCGGAACCTTCCAACGCACCCATTCCCGATAATGCAGCCTTGCACACCGTGTTCGATCTTTCGGAGTGGTTCGCCGGTACGGCTGACCTGCAAACCGCGCTCGATGAAACCGCCAGACGCGTCGCCCAATCGATGCACATGAAAGCCTGCGGCATTCGACTGCTCGATGAAGAATCGGGCGAGCTGGCCATCAAAGCCTCCTTCAATCTCTCCGACACCTATCTCAACAAGGGGCCCGTGCTCGTGCGAGACAATCCCATCGACTTAGCCGCGTTGAACGGCGAGACCGTCCACATCGAAAACGCCTGGCAAGACCCACGCGTTCGATACCCGGAACAGGCTCGCCGAGAAGGCCTGGTCAGCGGACTCTGTGCACCCATGACCTACCGCGGATACACCATCGGTGTCATCCGCGTTTATTCGGACAAACCACGTTCGTTTACGCCCGAAGAAGGCGCGTTCCTGCGTACCGCCGGTTCACAGGCCGCCGCCGGAATCATCCAAGCCCGACTCATCGACAGGCAACGATCCACGGAACGATATGTCCGGCAAATACGCTATGCCGGCGACATTCAACGGCGGATGATCCCGCCCAAGCCGCCCTTGCACCAATGGATTGAGTTCGCCGGCGTGTATTCTCCAAGCCTCGACGTTGGCGGCGATTTTTATGATTTCATTGAGCTGCCCGGCGGATCCGTAGGCCTGAGCATCGCCGACGTTGTCGGGAAAGGCGTCCCCGCCGCGCTCATGATGGCCTCGGTGCGCAGCGCCCTGCGGGCCCACGCCTCCGTCACCGCGGACGTCCGCACCATCGTCGCCCGAACCAATCGCCACATGTGCCGCGACACGCTGGCCGGTGAATTCGCCACTGTCTTCTATGGCGTCTTCTCCGGGAGCGAACCTAAACTGACCTACGTCAACGCTGGGCACGATCCGCCGTTGCTCCTCCGCGAAGGCGAGTTTCGATCGCTGCAAGCGGGCGGGCTGGTCATCGGAATCGCCCCCGAAGCGGGCTACGAGTACGAATCCGTTTCGCTGCGTTCCGGCGACGTCCTCGTCTTCTATACCGACGGGGTCATCGACGCCTCCAACTTTCAAGGTGAATTGTTCGGACGCCAACGACTGCGCAAATCCATCCAAAAACATCACGGGCAAAGCGCCCGCGCCTTGGCCAAGCAGATCATGTGGGACACACGCCGTTTCGCCGGATTGGCTGAGCAGACGGATGATATCACGATCGTCGTCGCCAGGGTTCAATAGCCTTCGCACGACCATCGCGGGGGTGCCCCATCCATCGTGCAGCGATGGGTGGGGTCTCGATGATGGGAGTTCGCTCGATGATGGGAGTTCGCAGGGCCGGTTTCACCCGCCTCTTTCCAGTCCCACGATCAAATCATTCACGAGCCGCGAGCGCAAAGCGAGCGGTCCCCTGAACCGCGCCATCCCTGCCGGAAACCACCCATTCAGCGAGCGGTCTAACTCCGACCGTGACCGGGCTTTGGTCACCGCACCCCACCTCGCCCGTTCAACCGCCGCCCGCCGATTCACCGAGCCGCGCTCGCGTCTTCTCTAAAATCGCGTGGCTGATCGTTTCATCGCCCAGCACGCCGACCTTGATGGACACCTTGCTGACCCCCTCGGCCTCTCGATTCACGGTGACCGATACCGATTTACCCTGCGCGGTCTTCGCCTCGATCTGCCCATCCAGCTTGCTGGACGTCGACGTGATCATTTGCAGGTCAAGCTCCTCCATCGCCGATTTCGCCGCGTCAACGACCCGGTCGGGTTCCGCCGAAAAATGCGTGAACTGCGTACCCGTCACCTGCCGGGCCGTCTGACAGCCGGCGACCCAGACCACCAGAACAACACCCGTAACGGTTACGATAGAATGCAATACGTTTCGCAACATCACTCGACCTCCATGATCCGGACCTGTGCAGATTCTGCGTCCATTGGCTCAACGAATGACGATTATAATTTGTTTCCCCATGGGCACAACCATCAACCCCGCAGACGTTCTCCATAAACCGCGGGCGTGATTCGTCCCATCCACGAAAAAAAACCGCCGTGATTTCATTCACGGCGGTGGCGGCATTCTGAACATTCGAAACTTTGAAAATCCCGCTCGATCAAATCTCCGACATGTGGCGATTGACCAGGCGGGTCATCTGGAACATGTCCACTCGACGCTGTCCGCCGAACACCTGTCGAAGCGCGGGGTCCGCGTTGATGATGCGACGTTGATTGGCGTCCTGAAGCCCATTCTTCTTGATATAGACCCACAGCTTCTTGGTGATCTGCGTCCGCGGCATGGGCCGAGGACCGACCACCACCGCCAAAGCCGCGTCCGGCTGCATGGGACGCATGAAGGCCGCGTTCGGCGAACGCTTCGCGGATCGACCACGCCCAGCCGCGGTCCCTCGAGCCGCCAACGACCCGGACGACGCCGATACTCGGCTGCCGCTCGTGCTTCGAGCCGCCGACACCGTACTCTTGCGACGAACGGCGCTGGCCGACGTTTTCTTGCTCGCGACCCTCGCACTTCCGGATTTCTTGACCGTCGACCGCTTGGCGCTGGCCCGTTTGGTCGTGGTTCGCTTGGAAGAGGCTCGCTTGGCTGGGCCACGTGCCGATGAGACCTTGCGCGTTCTTCCTTTGGCACTGCTCTTGCGAGCCGCCGATGTCCTTTCCGTTCTTTTCGTAACTCTCGTGGGCATGTCAATCGCTCCTGCTAGGATATATCGTCCTTCGCGATCCCACTTATGGACCGCGCCGCCCCCCATGGGACTAATTAGCTTGGTACTGCCAACACTGGCATTGCCGATGTTTTCGGTCTTATCGGCTCGGCGTCGAAATCCAATACAGTTAAATTGGGAGATTCACATCAGGATTCGACCGGTCATGCGCCATCGACCAGCCACACGGTACCATTCCGACCGTCACATTCAGTGTCTCGATGGCGAGCATCGTCACCCGAAACACCCCGCGAATAAGGCGAAGTCTGAACCACGGCGCCCCGTCAAAACAGCGAACGCAACGGTCGCAAAACGTGACCCCGCCTCTCGACAAACCCCGACCCGACAGCCCTGATTGACTCGGTTCAACATCAGCCTATCCTTTCAGGCGCCGCCGAAGTTCGCTTCATTGTGTGGACGTAGGGTTTCTGAAAGGAACATCATGTCGGTTCGAGCAATCGTAGGCCTCGGAACGTGCATCCTGACCAGTGCATTGGCTACTTCCGCCTGGTGCCAGGATTTTTCCATCGACATCATTCCGACGCAGGATTCAATGACACGGGCAAATGAACCGCAGAGCACTTTTGGACAGGCCGGCGGGCTGCACGTTTCCGGTCCCGCCGCCGTCAATGCCGCCTCTGAACCGCAGGGCGCTGCCAACTCCTGGTTGATGTTCCACTCCGACATTGCCGTCCAAGTTTTCAATGAACAATTCGGACCGAATCAATGGGTCATCGTTTCTGCCACGCTGACCGTGTTCGAAGTCGGCAATCCGAACAACAGCGCCTTCAACCGCGGCCTGGGAAACTTTCGCGTCTTTTGGTTGGCCAATGATAATTGGCAAGAGGGGGGTGGATCGCCCGGTGGCCCCGGCGAGACCTTCGACGATGAAATCAATTTCGAACGGGAATCGTTGTTCCGTAACGACGATGTCGATGAACCACTTGGCCAATTCCGTAACGAAGGCGACGATCGCGAATTGGTTTTCAGTCTGGATTTGACCGATGGATTCACGGACGATTTGATGATGGGCGGTGTGATTTCGTTGTTCCTGACCGCCGCCGACGACACCATCGGTTTCACCTTTCGCTCCAAGGACCGGGCCGCGACGGACCCATCGCAAGTTCCCCTCCTGACTCTCGTCGCCCGATCAACCATGGACGCGGAAACAAATGGTCCGCAGCCGGACCCCCCGGGCGCAACACCGCC
Organism: uncultured Phycisphaeraceae bacterium; assembly: GCA_964424105.1. GTDB lineage: Bacteria > Planctomycetota > Phycisphaerae > UBA1845 > UBA1845 > CAYRHJ01. The sequence goes on from CAYRHJ010000007.1 coordinate 105,400, forward strand.
AACGTGCGGATTGGGTATGCCAGTGGCCATGATGATGCTGTCGGCGGTTCTGCCGCTGATTCGATATCGACCCCGATCTCGCGCTGCCCGGCCATGGAAACGTCAAACGATTTCTGAGCTGTGAGCGAACGGTCTTCTAACAATTATCAGAGCCGCGACCGCCAGGCCGGGTGGCCCACCTCCTTTGGAGGTGGGGGAGCCGATGATTAATGCGCCAGTTCGTAGAGCCGGTCTTCACCCGCCTATTATCAGAGCCGCGAGCGCAAAGCGAGCGGTCCGCCGCGTTCCGTCATTCCGGCGTTTTCATCGTTATTCCGGCGCAAGCCGGAATCCAGGCAGCGTTTTTCTGGATTCCGGCTTGCGCCGGAATGACGGATGCGGGCGTTCGCCGGAATGACGGGCCAGGCGCATGGGTATTGACGCAGGTCGCCGGCGAGTGTGACCCGACCATGATGGTGGTGAGTATGACCCGACCGTGACGGCGGCGTGAGGCCAAAGAGTGGGCTGTGTCGCCCCGCGTTCGATAAGTCGCAAAACTGAAAGACCCTGCTACACTAGCACCGTTGATTGACAAGCCAAACGGTTTCGACGAGGATGGCTCTCGCTTGCCTCTTGCGGGGCGGGTGACGCGGAGCGGTGACGCTCCGAATTCGCGTTTTCCAAAACAGGCTTTGCGGCCAAAGGAGGTGTCTATGCCGGGTGACCGAGCAGAGACGTTGGTAAAACTGGTGTCGCGATACGCGGCAGCGGCGAAAGATTATTCAAACTACATTTGTGGCCTTTCGGATGTGATTGTCGCTGTTGAACGCGTACTGCGTTCATTGCCCGGAAAGATCGAGGCAAGCGTCAAGATAGATAACGCGCTGGTACTTTCGTTCGATCGCGGGGGTGCTGACTGGTCTCTATACCTTGAGGGGTGCGAAGAGTTCCCGTGCCTTTTGAGGGACGCGCCGATTGACCAAAAAATCAAGGCGTATCCATACCTCGAAGTCCTCATCGAGAGTATGTTGGACACGCAGGCGAAGCGTCTCTTGAGTTTGCAAGCCGCACTCCCCAACGTAACGAGCGTCCGCGAAAGGATTCGCGCCCTCAAAGCTAGCTTTGTGCCGCCGCCCCCGCCGAGGAAGGAGGTCACGGATGACGTCCCCTTCTGAGTCGCGATCAAGGCGCGAACAAATTCTGCTTGAGGCCATCAACCCGGTTGATGGAAAGTCCTGTCACGTGCAAATCAGCTTCGACCGCATGCAGGCCGTTGGGCGACGAAGCTTGGGTCAGGCAAAAGAGTGCGGCTACATCGTGCCGATGATCTTGCAACGGCCCGCGGCTGTATTTGAGGGGCTTCGACGCGACGAAGACGATGACCTGCGCGGGGTTGGCTGGCGATGTTATTGCGGAGTTCCCGACCGGAGCTTTCGCGTAGACGGGACCGAATCGCCGCCCTACCCAGGGCAAGTATTCTTGGTGTTCGTCAACGACGAGGAAGTCGCTTATAATTGGTACTGGGCCAAGTGCGATCGTGATGATCGGACGTTGCCTGAGGGATACGTGGATCGGTTCCGGAAGAGGTTGCTATGAAGCCCGAATCCAACGCTGATTTTGCCAGGCGGATGATGCTGCTGGCCCGTCCCGCGGAGCAGTTCAAGCCGACGGCGATGTACGATCGCGACGGCGATTGTATCGAGTTTTTGACGAAGCCGGACCCGTTCTACGCCGAGCGCGTGGACGATCTCATCACGGTGTATTACAGCCAAGACACGCAAGAGGTCATCGGATCGCTGATCAAGGGTGCGTCGAAGTTTTGCGAACGCATCCATCAATCCATGCCTGGATTCAAGATCGTGATTCAGGACGGTCGCGTACGTTTGGAACACCTGTTTCTCGCCCAGCTATGGCAAATGAAAGACGTCGACCCGAACGGAATGATCACGCTCACCTATCGCAAGTTGATTCAGGTTGCCGAAGATGCCGACGCGGAAGCGGAAATGACCTCGGCTTGAAGATTTGATCGAATCCAAATAGTTGGCGTTGGCGCAATTCTCGGCGCACCCCCTGAATTCGTCGGCCCCATTCAACGCGAAGGCTCGTCTGTCGACGAGCAGATTTAATTCCCGACCGCGAATTTGCCGCTGATTCGGAATCGATCCCGTGCTAGCGCAGCCCGGTGCTTGAAACGCCAAACGACTTCTGAGCTGTGAGCAAACGGTCTTCTGACAATTATCAGCGCCGTGATCGCCCGCCTGTGCGTGTACGCACGCAGACAGGTCAGGGAGCGGGAATTCGGAATTCATGCGAAGTTCGGGCATGAATCAGCCATTGGCGGTATGATCAACCCGCATGATCCAGTCGAATGGCCAGGAACCGTTTTTGTCGGGAGGCGAATTACCATGACTGTGTTGGCTCACACGCGTGCAAATCGTGGGTCGGGTGTGGGTCGATCGCGATCGTCGCGAGCATACAGTCGAAACAACCTGCGGTGTTCCGGGACGGTTCGCGACCGGGACGCATCGCCCCGTGTCGCCAGTCATGCTATTTGCATCTTAACAGAGCCGCGACCCTGGACGCGACCAAGGCGGGAGCGTCCAGTCTGGCAAACGGACAACCCCGTCCATAGCACTCGAACCGCGCCACGACCGCCGGAAACTACCTGTTCAAGGAGCGGGGGGCGCCTTACCCTTTTCAAGCGCATTATCGACGTTCCAAGAGTTGCGACAATTCAGACTAGCTACGCTCGCCGCTGTCATCTGACCCGACCGATCCTCGCCTTGCTCGCCGCATGCATGAACCTATCCGTAACGCAACAGGCCGTCGGGCAATCGGAAGCGCTTTTCGCCATTCAGGAGTTCGAAGCCGGCGCCCGAATGTTCAAGATCCATCGCACCCCGTATTGGCAGCTCGGCCAAGTTGTGCAAGAAATCCATTCACTTCTGAATTCGAATGCGAGTTATGAGGCTATGTATGTTGCTTTTCTAGATGACCCGCAGAACGTTCCGCCCCATCGATTTCGAGTAGAAGCGGGCGTCCTCCTGCCCAGCGACGCCAATACGCTGGCCGGCTTCACGTCGCAACGCTACGAAAGATTTCTGGCGGCTACGCTCACGTTGCCCGCCGACCGCCGATTGACGTTACAAGACCACGAGAGGCTGCGAGTCTGGGCCAAAAGCAAAGGGCACCTCGTTCACGGCCACATCATGGAAGTTTACCCACGCGCCGAAAGTACAAGTGATCGAGCGCAGCTTCGGTTGTTTCTATACGAATTGCCTACGGTGCAGGCCGACGTGGAAGTAGACGAGCCGCCGCAGAAAATTCTCGACGCGCCTCCTGAATTCGTCGGCCCCGTTCAACGCGAAGGTCCGCCTGTCGACGAGCCGGACGCGCTGATTGAATTCCCGACCGCGCAATTCCCGACCGCGCAATTGCCGCCGGCTGTTCAGAATTGGGTCAACGACGTCGCAGCCCGGCTGCGGGTCATCGCCGGCATCGTGGAAGAGAATGACCCAGCGGGCCATCAACGGTTGGTTTCGCTTTTAAGCCCGTTGATTACAATCGCACGCGGACCGCAGGTCATCGAGCCAATCCAACGTGACGCTGCACTACCGGCTTTGCGGTGGGCGACGGAATTATCCGATCGCGATGCCGTGCTGAAGCAAATCGATAGAATCCTCGTCCGGGCCCATTTGAAAGTGGATGATCTGGATCAAACTTATGAATCCCTTGTGCCCGTTATTGCCAATGTCCATCAACTGCTTGCGAGTGAATCTGGCGATAATCAGCCAATCGGGCCGATGCCCGTCGAGGTTTCACCACGTTTGCAAAGAGATCGTTCACAGATCGATGAAATTAGGGCGGACGGTGAATAAAATGGTTAAGACCCGGAAAATTCGCTTGTGCATCACGTTCCTGTTTGTCGCGTCCCCCTTGGGATGCTCGCGGGGTGATTTCACATTACCCACATTGGACGGAAAGAAAGTGTCACTGAATGATTTCCGTGGCAATGTGATTTTATTGAATTTCTGGGGTGTTGGGTGACCAAATTGCTATGCGGAGGTTCCGCAGCTCATCGCCGTGCAACGCAAATATCAGGATCGGGGTTTCAAGGTGCTGGCCGTCGATGTTTGGGATGACGATGCCGCGACGTTACGGCGGTATGCGAGGCAATGTGAAATTAATTACGCCATTTTATTGAACGGGTCCGGCGTGGGCAGCAAATGGGGTGTTGAATTCATACCGGATAATTTCCTTCTCGACAAGAAAGGGAACATTGTCGAGCGCATCGGCGACTTGTCGCCGGAAAAGTTACCGCACGTGGAATCGAAAATCGAACGCCTGCTTCGCTAGTGTACAGTTTTTTGGAGATTGATTCGACCGCTTTGTCCCGCGGCGAATCGCCTGCCGGTCGATCTCAACCCCACAAACCCGCTTGCCGACATACCGATTCGTAGGCGTCCACGCTTTCGAAACGTGCAACCGGTTTGCTTTTCTGAATCAAGAATCGGGATCGATGACTCCCTGGGTTGTTTCGAGATTATTTTACCCCCTTCACGAACGGTTTTTCAACCGCCGAACGTTTTCCCTATTGAACGAGCTGGAAGATTCACAATGGTGGTCTCGCGATGAATTACGAGCTTTTCAGGCAAGGAAACTCGCTTCGCTAATCCAGCATGTCAATGCGCACTGTCCGTTTTACGCGGCGAGAATGACACGGGCAAATTTCAAGACCACGATCGGCGATCCGCTTGACGAACTGGCTCGTTGGCCGTTGCTCGACAAGTCCACGATTCGCAAACATTTTCCAGAACTCACCTGGCGGGTTCGCGGCGATCGTGCCAGGCGGATGGCGACGGGCGGCTCGACGGGAGAACCGCTGGTGATTTGGGTCGATCGTTGGCGTCGTTCGTTCGACAAGGCCGCTCGCATGCGGACGCATCGATGGTTCGGCGTGGAACCGGGTGACAGGGAGGCCTACCTGTGGGGGGCGACCGTGGGTCAACGGCGGCAGGACGTGCTTCGGGCGGGTCGTGATTGGTTGCTGAACGACCTGCTGCTGAGCGTATTCGATTTGTCCAAGAAGCGCTGTGAAGCCTATTTGAAGTCGATTGAACGTTTCAAGCCTGCATGCCTGTTTGGATACCCCAGCAGCATTGAACGCCTTTGTACGTTCGCGTTGGAGGCCGGCAGGAAGACTTGGCCATCGACCCTACAGGCCGTTTTTGTCACCGGTGAAATCCTGGACCCAGCCACTCGAAAGACGATCGGTGATTTCTTCCACGTACCGGTCGCGGATGGATACGGAGGGCGAGATTTCGGGTTCTGCGCGCATGAATGCCCGATGGGCAGCCTACACATCACCGATGAGCACGTCGTGGTTGAAATCGTCGACGAGCAGGGCGACGTTGTGCCTGCTGGCCAACATGGTGAAATCATCGTCACGAATCTGGACAACCTGGCGACACCGTTGATTCGATATCGAACGGGCGACATGGGTTCAATCAGTCCGAACCCTTGTCGATGCGGGCGTGGATTGGGCGTGTTGGAGATGATTCATGGTCGCCGGTCCGATCATCTGGTGGCGCTGGATGGTAGCTTGCAACACGCGTTGTCGGTCATTTACGTGATGCGAGATCTTTCAGCCATCAAGCAGTTTCGGATTCATCAGCAGGCGGACCGCTCGGTCGACGTGCACATCGTCCCCCACGGTCGATTTCTGGATCAGGCCGGGGATCAGGCGTTGAACGGTCTTCGCAAATGCCTGGGGAGCGGCTTGGATGCACGCCTGCACGTCGTGCCCCAAATAGACAGCCATCCATCCGGAAAATGGCGATACGTCACGTCCGAAGCGGTTTGACGCATATCAGATGACTTGGCGAATCGATGACGGACCCGGCAGGGCGCCCTGCGTATTGATTTGGGGCTGCCGGGCGACGATGCCGGCCGGCGTTTGAATCGACCGCCTCACGCGTTGTTCCAGGGAATCGGTTCATACAAATATGCAATGGATTCCGGTTTGGACATGGCCTTTTTCGCCCGGCTGAGGCTGATTTTGACGGCACTACGCCATTTCCAGGGGGTTACATCCGCCGTCGCATGGTAGACCCCTGGCCACCGATTGAAGCGCTTTCGGGGAAAGCAGGGGATTTGGGGAAGCGGATGGGGGCTTTTCGCCGGTCAGGCTTGGGAATGGTCTTGGCGTAGTTAAATTTGGGGGCTAGACGGATTCAGGAAGGTTGTTATAGTTTGGAGAGTGGTGCCGCGACGGCGTGGAGCGGCATTGGAATCGTTATATGCTGGCTTGCCCGGCAGAAAGAGAGTGGAATGGTGGATAATTATCTTTTGTGGGTCGTTGTACTCGGTTTGGTTGCGTTCTTTTTCCTGGGTACGGGGAACTAGTGCTGGCGGCGGCATCAAGCCGTCGTTGTGCTAGGATTGAGAGATGGCGGCGGGTTGCGATTTGAACCGCCGCTTTTTCTTGCGCTGAGGGCGCTATTGGCGCGCACGGTGATATTTTCGCGGTGGGTGCTGATTGCGAGGACTGTGCATTTTCTGGGAACGACGTCGAAACGCGCGATGTGACCATCATCAGCGGTGAAAATCTGCCGGCGAAGTTTTCGAGTCGTGCGGGTGAACCTACGAGCTGGATTCCGGCTTTCGCCGGAATGACGCAATGTTCCAGCCGGAACGGCGGTCAACGCCCGCGATCAAATTGACAGGGTGTTGACCCGCGCTATACTGCGAACCGACACGGGCAATCGGCATTATTGGCGCGGTAAGACATTGCGGTCCAGATATTTGCGGGCAGTTAGCGTATGGCATGCGGCAACCGCATCCCGGTTGCGAGGCTACGGCTACGGCTACGGCTGCGTGTTGGCGTTGCTGGCCGTTTCGGCGGGGGCGCAATCACCCGTCCCGCTGGCCGACCGGGTGACCGAACCCCTGTTGCCCACGGGCGTTGTTCCACACGACGTCGCGATCGACGGGCAGTTGGCCTACCTGTGGCCAACCGGGGCGAATCAACAAACCATACACGTGGTGGGTGATTTCTCGCTGACGGTGGGGGATCGCAAACTGACCGCACAGCAGGGAATTGTGTGGATGGAGCCACGCGAGCTGGACGGTCGACGGTACCACCGTTTCGACGTGTTCTTGTATCGTGCGGCGTCGGCGGTGGAGCCGGCGGGGACGATCACGAGGGGCCCGGTGCTGTTTGTGACGGTCAGCAGCTTCGGTGACGTGGTGGTGTCCGCGAATCGGCGAACGTTGGCATCGTCGGAAAACACGGCGGTCTATCAAGATGCCCTGCGGGTGCGCGATCAATTGCGGGCTGCGGTTCCGGGCGGAGGTGACGAGTTGACGACGCCTGCGGGCCCGCTCGCGGGGGTTCCGGCGGAGGCTGACTTGACGCAGGAGGTTTCCTTCGCAGCCGACCAAACGACCTATTCCGAGCTGCCCGATTCGCAGCCCATCGTTGTGGCCATCGGAAACGTGGTGGTCCAGCGAATCGATCCGGCTGGTTTGAACACGCTCGAGTTGCACGCGGACGCGGGTGTTTTGTTCCTGAAGGCCGGGGTGGATGGGCAGCAGGTCGAACGGGCGGACGACCTTGCGGGGTCATCGCCACCTGTCGAAGCCGTCTATTTGGAAGGAGATATTCGCGTCTCGCTGGGCGAGCGAAACATGCGGGCATCGCGATTGCTGTACGACCTTCGCAACGATCGAGCCACGATTCTGGATGCCGTGGTTTTCGGGATGGTGCCGGATCGCAATCTTCCGTTATACGTGCGGGCGGCGGAAGTGCGGATGCTATCGCAGCGCGAGTTTTCCGCCCATGACGCGATGTTGACGACGAGCGAATTCCACACACCGCATTATCACATCGGGGCGGAGCGCATCGACGTCGTGGATCGGACCACACGGTCGCTGTCGGGAGAACAACTGGGTTTGGCCCGTGCGACGTATCGCGTGGAAGACGCTACGTTCAATCTGTATAACGTGCCCATTTTGTATTGGCCCGGTTCGGCGGGAAAGGTGTCGCTGGGCGATTCGGCGCTGCGCGGGATAAGCGTCGGCGGGGGCGATGACTTCGGTTTGTCGGTGGAGACGCAATGGGACTTTTTCAACCTACTGAGCCTGCCGGCTCCTGAAGGGTTCGACGCGGAGTTGCGGTTGGACTATTTCTCGAAACGGGGTCCGGCGGTCGGTTTGGACCTGAATTACGAAGGCGACGATTATTTCGGTTTATATCGCGGATATTTGATCGACGATCGCGGCGACGACAACCTGGGCCGATTCCGCAAGAACGAACGCGATAGCGGCACGCGGGGTCGATCCACGCTGCGTCATCGGCAATACCTGCCGGATGATTGGGAGCTGAGCGTCGAAGCCTCCTACATCAGTGATCCGGGATTCCTGGAGGAGTATTTCGAGAGCGAGTTCGACGAGGGCAAGGAGCAGGAGACACTCGTCTATCTCAAAAAGCAGCGCGACAATTGGGCGTTTACGGCCTTGGGTCAGGTCCGCTGGAATGACTTCTATACCCAAACCGAGCGATGGCCGGACTTCGGGTTTCACTTGATTGGTCAGCCGGTGGGCGACTGGGGAACGTGGTTCAGCGAGAATCGGGCGGGGGTGGTTCGCTATCGGGCGGCGGATCAAGATTTGTTTCAGTGGCTTCGCTACGGTTCGGACGGTCCGTCGTCCGGTTCGACGTTCCGTGGGGATACGCGCCAGGAGATCGACGTACCCCTGGATTTAGGCCCGTTGCGCGTGGTCCCGTTCTTGGCGGTGCGAGGAACGGCCTGGGACGACTCGCCGGACGAAGGCGGGCTGGGCCGGGCGTTTGCGACGTTCGGCGTCCGGGCGAGCGCTTATCTTTCACGTGTGTATCCCGGAATTCAGAGTCGACTATGGGACGTGAACGGCGTTCGTCACATCATCAAACCGGAGCTGGTGGCTTGGTCGTCGCACTCGAATCACGATTCGGCTGATTTGTATGCTTTTGACGAGAGCGTCGAAGGAATTGACGATTTCGACGGCGCGAAAATCGGCGTGCAGCAGCGCTGGCAGACCAAGCGTGGCGCTCCCGGTGCGGAACGGGTGGTTGATTGGATCTCGCTTGACGTTGAAATGGGTGCGTTCAATGACGTGCCGGGCGATGATTTGACCAACGGGTTTGTGTCGTATTCCAGGCCTGAAAACAGCGTCGCACGAAATTTCGTCAACACGGAATTCATCTGGCGGGTGAACGACGCGACGGTGTTGGCGAGTGAAATGAATTACGACCTCAACGACGGCGAAGTCGATATTTTCAACGTCTCGCTGGCGGTGGAGCGGACTCCGCGTTTCAGTTATATGGTGGGGTATCGATTCATCGAGGAGACGGAATCCAATCTGTTGGGGTTGGGCATGAATTATCGAATTGACGAGAAACATGCCATCGCCCTTCGCGAGCAGTTTGACTTGGCGCGTGGCGAGACACTTGATTTCAGCATCGGGTACGTTCGCAAGTTCCCGCGTTGGTACACGGCCATCATCTTCGATCTGGATGAAGCGGAAGGCAACGTCGGCGTTTCGTTGGCGATTTGGCCGGAAGGGTTGCCGCGGGCGACGGTGGGATCCCGCCGTTTCACGGGATTGGCGACGTCGACGGCCATGACGAATCGATAGATTTTCGACGGTTCGATCCGCTGTGAAGGACACGGCCACTTTTCATGCATGTTGACTGGATCGTCAGACACCACAAGGTCGCCGTTGCATCGATGGCTGCGGCGACGGTTGTTTCCATCCTGTCGTTGGGTCTTCGAGGTCTACGCCGCGATTATTCGCTGGAAGCTTTTGTGGCCACGCAGAGTGACGCGTATGCGTTGTTCCGGCGGGTGATGGATGAATTCGTCAGCACGGAGCTGGCGGTGATCGCCATCGAGAGCGGCGATGCCCAATCCCAAGAAACGCTGGCCTTGGCGGAACATATGGTTCGGTCGATCCGACCGATGCGAGCCGTTCAGCGAGCGACGTCGCTGGCAGACGTGCTGGCGAGCCTGCCGGAAGTCGTTCGCGGATACGTGGCGTCGAGCGTTCGCGAGCATCCGCTTTTCGCGGGCAATCTAATCAGTTACGACGGTCGGACCGCAGCCATCGTGTTGCAGATGGCGGGTGAAGGCGCAACAGGTGCGGAACGGGTCGAGACCGTCGGGCGTTTGCGGGAAATCGTGGCCGACGCCCGGCTGATGCACCCTGAATGGCGAATCGTTCTGGCCGGTCCGTATGTCACGCTGATTGACATGTACGACTACGTGGATCGGGATTTGTTGACGTTCAGCGTTTCGGCGGCCGTTTTGTCGCTGGTGATGTTGGGGGTGGTTTTTCGGCGATGGGCGGCGGTGCTATTTGCTACGGCGGTGGCGGGGTCGGCCACGATCTGCACGTTGGGGCTGGCGTCGTTGCTGAATCTGCCGGCCACGTTGATTACACAGATGATCGTGATTCTGGTTGTCGTGCTTTCGGTGGCCAACGGGGTTCATCTCATCGCGGCGGATGACGAAATTTTCGGACAGACGCCGTTTTTGGATTGGCGTGAACGGGCGCGACGGGTGCTGGGTCGCATGTTGGCGCCGTGCTCGGCGGTCATGATCACGACGGCGGTCGGTTTCGGATCTGTCGCGATTTCGTCGATTACGCCGGTTCGCATGTTCGGATTTTTAATGGTCGTGGGGTTGGTGTTGTCGCTGGTGTTTTCGATGTTCGCGACGGTGGTTCTGATTCGGATTCGCCCGGCCACGAGTTCGTCGCGAAAAGACGATCGCGTTTCAAATGCGTTGCGTGAACTGGGCAGATGGGTCGTGGGGCGGCGGACGCGCATCATGGTGGGGTTCGCGGTGGGGGTGGCGTTGTTTGACGCGGGCTTGCCTCGCCTCGAATTCGAAAGCGACTTCGTGAAGAATTTCCGCCCGAACAGTGACGTTCGAAAAAGCTACGAATTCATAGAAACCCACCTGACGCCCACCGGCTCGATCGAGGTGGTCGTTCGTCGGCGCGGCGGCGGGTCCATCTTGTCCGCGGACAGCGTGGCCGGCCTGCATCGTTTGGGTCATGCGGTCGTTTCCCGGATGGGCGCGGTGGGAAAGGCCCTGTCATTGGCGGACGCCTTGACGCTAAGCCCCGGCGGCCTGCCCACGACGGCCATAGGATTGGCTGGGCGATTGGCGTTGTCGCGGCGATTGCTGGGGGACGACGCGATTCGCAATTTCCTCAACGCCGATGAAACGGCACTGCGACTGAATCTGCGGGCCCGGGAAGGCATTTCCGTCCACCAAAAACTGGCGATGGCTGCCCGCATCGAACAGTTGGCTGCGGAGGAGATGGGGCCCGAATTCGAGGTCGAGGTGACGGGCTTGTACGTATTTTACGCGGGCCTCGTCGCGGATTTGTGGCGGGACCAATTTCGGTCACTAAGCCTGACCGTGCCGTTGGTGTTGGCTGTGTTGATCGTGGTATTGCGATCGGTGGGTGCGGGTGTGGTGGCCATGGTGCCGACGGTGCTGCCGGTGGTTTTTTGTCTGGGGGCGATGGGGTGGCTGGGCATCCCCATCAACATGACGACGGCGATGATGCTGTCGGTGACGGTGGGCATCGCCGTGGATGACGCGGTTCACTACCTATGGCGATTGCGGGCCACGTTGAAAGACAAGGGCGATTATGGTCTGGCGATTGGGCAGGTCCACGGCAGCGTGGGCAGGGCCTGCGTTTTCACGACGGTGGTGATCGCGGGCGGATTTTGGATTCTGATGATTTCCGAATTCTTGCCGACGGCCTATTTCGGTGGGTTGCTGGGCTTTACGATGTGTTGCGCGTTGGCGGGGGATTTGTTGCTGCTTCCCGCGATGGTTCTGGCGTTTCAACCGTTTGGAAAGGCACGTTTATCTGGATTCCGGCCTGCGCCGGAATGACAGCGAAAACACCGGAATGACGGTCTCGGTGAATGATCACGGTCCGGGGCGATCGGTTTCCCATCGGGTGGGCCGGGGAGCGAACGCCTGCATCTGCGGGACCTGCAAGTCCACGACCCGCCGAACGGTTTCCGCGGATCCGCGCTGGGCGATCAGCGTGATTCGATACGTGCCCGGTTCCGCGTAGGTATGCACGGGCTCGGCGATCAGCGATCGGCCACCGTCACCGAAACTCCATTCGTACTGCTCCGGTTCAAAAGATGACTTGATTTTGAATTGCACGGTCAGGGGGTCGCGGTCTTCCATGGCCAACGTGCGAATGTGCAGCCACGGTTCCTTGCGAAGTACGCGTTCGAAAAGGGCCACGGCTTCGCTGGGATGACCGCGATGCCCGCCGGGGACTTCGATGGCCCGCACGTTGACGTAATGATCCTCCAGCCACTCGATGCATTTTCGCGCGTGACCACCGGTCAATAGATCGCCCGATCCATAAATGACGGCGACGGGTTGATGCGGGTCAATGTGTTCAATAACGTCAGCGAGGAACAGCGCGTCGAAGTTGCCCTGCTGAAGCGCGATCGCACGGAAGACCGTGGGGTTGCGTAATCCGCTGAACAGAACGGCGAAGTTGCCGGCGGACCAACCGGTGATGAAGACCCGGTCTGCGGAGATGTTGTACGCCCCCCGCAGATGTCTGACGGTCTCCAGGATTCGAGCTTCATCCTCCCACTGCCGAGCGATTTGCGTTGTCGGCCCGGGCAGGGGGAACGCGGACGTGCCGTACAAACTTGGTGCCGCGACGATGAATCCGCGTTCTTCCGCGAGCTTCACCCAATCCAACATCTGCCGCAGGGGGTTGTCCCACGGCGTCGTCCCGTGACACAGAATGATCAGTGGCCATTTGAAGTCCGTGCTGTAATGCGAGGGCACGTATAGCAGGTACTCTTGATTCAGTTCCGGCAATCGTTCCCGGGTAATCGGGTTCGGCACGCCGGCGTCGCGATAGTTGGGGCACCCCGCGGAGGCGAGCGGCAGCAACCCGAGCAGCCATCGCGAGGATCGTGACCTATTCAATGATGTTCTCCGTTGCAACATCCCATCGTCGTCGTTTCGATCGGTGCCCATCGATCCTGGGTCACCGGTTTTTCAAGAATGAATCCGCCGATCCGCCGCGGCCAATGACGGTCCAGCCGTCCGTGACCCCGGCCATCGGTTCGCGGACACAGCCACCCGCATCGTAAATCCGCATCGAATTTACGGAACGAGCGCGATCGTAGTAGCTTGGCCAATCGTGGTCAACGTCGCTCGTCCGACAATTGATACCGTCAAACGGTCGCGGAATTGCAGGTCAGAACTTCAGAAAAAACCCGAATGGCGCGGGGGATCGCCTCCGACGAGATATCAAGATGCGTAACGGCGCGAATGCGTTGCGGACCGATCGCCAAAACCGCTACACCGGATTCGAGCAATCGTCCCGCGATGGCCTTGGCTGACCCCATGCTGTGTTCTAAATCAATATAGACCATGTTCGTTTCCACCGCGTCGGGATCGACGGATAGGCCGGCGATGCCCAACAGCCCGCCGGCTAATTGTCGCGCGGTTGCATGGTCCTGGGCCAGTCGATCCACGTGATGGTCCAATGCGTGAATCGCAGCCGCAGCCAGCACGCCGGCCTGTCGCATGCCCCCGCCGAACATCTTTCGAAATCGATGGATTCGTTTGATCAACGCAGCCGAGCCGGCCACGGCAGAACCCACCGGCGCCCCCAATCCCTTTGAAAAACACATGGAAACGGTATCGAAGTATCGGGCGTATTCTGCCGCGCGGTGACCCGTGGCGACACAAGCGTTCATCAGCCGAGCGCCGTCGAGGTGCATGTTCAGCCCGTTGTCGCGGGCGATGTCATGCACCGCCTTGATCTCGTCCAACGACCAGATAGACCCACCGCCGCGATTATGGGTGTTTTCGATGACCACCAATCGGGATTGGGCGTAGTGCGACTCCGGCGGGCGAATCGCCGCAAAGACTTGATCGGCCGTGAAAATTCCGCGCTGGCCGGGTAGCAGGCTGTACGAACAGCCGGACAACCCTGCCGGCGCGCCTCCTTCGTAGTGATAAATGTGGCTGTCGCGATGACAGATGATCTCGTCGCCGGGTTCGGTTTGTGCGCGAATGGCGGTTTGGTTGGCCATGGAACCGGAGGGCACGAACAGGGCGGCTTCCTTGCCCATCAGTTCCGCCACGCGATCTTGCAATCGAATAACGGTGGGATCGTCGCCCAATACGTCGTCGCCGACCTCGGCGGTGGCCATGGCTTGACGCATCGCCGGCGTCGGTCGGGTCACGGTGTCGCTGCGCAAGTCGATCAGGTTCGTTTCATTCATGGCGACCTATTGTACAAGATGTGATGCGAGTCGTCACATGGTTTCAATTCAGTCCGTTCACGCGTTACCGGTTGCGCATTGTTGACCGTTCACAGTCGCCGAAATGACTACGCAGGCCTCGAACAAATGGACCGGTCGCGGGTTGGAGAGAGGTAGAAGACCGCTCGCTTGGCGCTCGCGGCTCGGAAAATGCGGTCGCGGCTCGGAAAAGACCGCGATCCTTGATTGTCAAATTGGAACCTAACCCGGTATGGTGGTCGATGAAATCAGCGGTTCGCGGGGTCTTGGAATTGATTCGGCTGTAGGAGAGCTACCGCTCGTGCAATCACCTCGTCGCGTTCCCGGTTTTTCGATCGTGCTGTTCGTTACGGTGATCGGCCACGCGTGTGCGGCCCTGCTCTATGCCCATCTGATCGTCGACGAGACCGCGCGTCGGGCGGTCTATTTCGGTTCCAAGGTCGTCATCAATGCCATTCCGTTGGTCTGGATGTTCGCCATGGAGCGCCGACCTTTCCGATGGCCCCATCCGACCCGGCGGGCAGTCATGCTGGGGCTGGCTTGGGGTTTGGTCATCGCAGGTGCGATACTCGTTTTCCATGGGATGTTCTTGGAAGGGAAATTGGAATCGCAAGCATTACGGGCCAAGGCCGGCGCGTACGGGGCGCTGGACCATTTCTTCCTTTTCGCGGTGTTTCTATGCGTCGCGAATTCAGGCATGGAGGAATATTACTGGCGGTGGTTCGTCTTTCGTGGGTTTCGGCGATACATGGGGCCCATGCCTGCCGCGGTGGCGTCGGCCCTGGGATTTACGCTGCATCATATCGTAGTGTTGGCCGCCTATTTTCCCGATGTGTCGCTTGTGGTAATGTTGAACGTCGGCGTTTTCGTGGGCGGTTTCATCTGGGCCATCTTGTACGAGCGAAGCGCCAACATATGTGCGCCTTGGCTCAGTCATCTGTTGGCCGACGCAGCCATCATGTGGGTGGCCTACGGGTTGCTGTTCGGAACCTGACGCCGGTTTGCAAAATGGCGCATGCCGTCATTCCGGCGCTTGCCGTCAGTCCGTCAAACGTCGTCATTCCGGCGAATGCCGGAATCCATGGCCATGGTTCCCTGTCCGTTGGCAGACAGCGCAGCCGGCTTGCCGGGGCGACACGAGCGGCCGAAAATTGAAGAATCCTGTGGCGCGGCAGACTTGGATTTCAGATGAAAGGTAACACGGTGAAAATCGAAGGGGCGTGCGGTGTCGTTCGCGCCTTGGCCATCCGCACCGGCGATCGTGAACCGATGGTGGAAGTCGAGCAGCAGCGCGTCGTCGCGGGCCGAGGTTTGGAGGACGATCGCCGGGCAAAGGGGAAGCGAGGTATCACATTTTTGTCCGCCGAGCGTTGGCGGGAAACGATGGCCCTATTGGGAGAATCCCTGCCTTGGCATTCCCGGCGGGCGAATGTCCTGGTCGAAGGATTTGATTTAGCGGCCACCATCGGGCAGTGCATTCGGGTCGGAAACGTTTCCATCAAAATCTGGGACGAAACCAGGCCTTGTGGCGAGATGGACGAGATCTGCATGGGTCTGAAGGACGCGCTCAAGCCGGAATTGCGCGGCGGCGTTCATGGCGAGGTTTTGGAGGGCGGCGTGATACGCATCGGCGACCGAGTGACGCTGGCCCAGCCGGACATCTAACGTTGATCGAGCTTGCAAGTATGGATGGGCGGATCAAGCTTGCAAGCATGGTTGGGCGGATCGAGCTTGCAAGTATGGATGGATCGATAATTCACGTTTTTCCGGGGGCGGTTAGCTCAGTTGGCTAGAGCGCCTGCTTTACACGCAGGAAGTCGGGGGTTCAAGTCCCTCACCGCCCAATTCGACGTTGGCCCGGAAAGGCTGTTCTTCGCCGTCAAACCCGTCTTTTGGGAAAGTCACCGATCCCGCAAATATGGCCATCCGCAGCCCCGCATCGAGTTTTCAATCTGGAGTTTCCGCCTAGAATGGATGGGTTGACGATCACGGACGGATACGACGACTTGCTTCGCCACAACGGTTTGACCACGGTCGATGCGATCCTGTCATTGAACTCGGTCGATCGAATGACCAAGCCGGGTCTGGACCGATGGCGGGAAAGGTGCCGAATCGAACTCGTGCAACCCGGCGGCGGATTCGTGGTGGCCTATTTGAAGCGCTACCGCGTGCCTCCGTTGCGGGCACAACTGGCGCGGGCGTGGCATGGCTGCGTCACACACGCGTCGGCTTGGATCGAATGGCAATGGATGCACCGCTTGGCTGCGGCGGGAATTCCCGTCGTACGTCCGATCGCCCTGGGCGAACGCATGCGGGCTGGCAAGGAATTGGCCAGCTTTTTGATGACGGACGCTGCGGTTGGGGAATCGCTGGAAGTGTGGGCGAGGTCACGCATTCAACGGGCGCCTCGTGCGATGATCGAACGGTTGGCTGACGTGGTCGCCCATTTTCATTCACCAGGTTACGCCCATCGAGACATGTACCTGTCGCATATCTTTTTCAACGACCGTGCCCCCTTGCACGACGCGTTTCGTTTTATTGATTTGCAACGAGTGATTCAGCCGACGTTTCATCGTCGATGGGTGGTCAAGGATTTGGCAGCCCTGAACTATTCGACGCCCGCGCGGGTCGCGAGTCGGACGGATCGATTACGATTCCTCCGCCGGTATCTGGCGATCCGTGACCGCGTCGTAACAGAGCCGCGACCCTGGACGCGACCAAGGCGGGAGCGTCCAGTATGGCAAACGGACGACGCAGTCCATGGCACTCGAACCGCGCTACTACCCCCAGAAAACATCTGTTCAGGGAGCGGTCTCCCCCTGCAACCATTTCCAGGCCTCGATCGGCGCAGGAAGTCCATCACACGGTGGCTCGTCGATCGAATCCTGGCCAAGTCGAATCGAATGGCCCGACACGATCAGCGTCGCGCTTCGCGTCACGCGACCGGGGACCGGCTAGGCGGACGAGATTTATGAAGGTTGCGTTCATTGCGGAATGGCTGGACGCTTCGCGAGGCGGCGCGGAAACGTCAGCCCTTCAATTCCTGAACGAACTAACGCGACGTGACGTAGCGCTCACCGTCATTTCGCGAAGTTCGCAGTGTTCTATTCCTGACGTTCGATTCGTACAGGTGGAAGCTCGTGGACTGGGCAGAGCCTCGCGAAGCGATGCGTTCTTGCGCCGAGCGGGTGCGTTGGCCAAGTCGTGCGGCGCGGACGTCATTCACTCGATCGTGCCTTGCGAGGGCGTGGACGTGTATCAACCCCGCGGCGGGCTGGTGGCGGAGACCATCACGCGAACGGTGGCTTCGCGAGAGGGTTGGTGGGCGAAGCGAGTCAAGCAACTTGATCTTCGGCTCAACATGCGACAGCGCATGCTTCTGAATCGAGAACGGCAATTGCTGACCGGGCGAAGCAAACCCATGGTTGCAGCCCTGTCGAATTACGTGGTCCGGCAATTGCGCGAGCACTTCGATTTCCCGGATTCACGGCTTCGCTTGATTTTCAACGGCGTGACCGTGCCATCGTTTAACGATGCCCAAAAACAGGGTCAACGTCTGGAAATACGCAGGCGCTTCGCCATCTCGGATGATGAGATTCTGCTTTTGTTCGTGGGGCATCATTTTCGATTGAAAGGGCTTCACGTTCTCCTACGCGCGATTCGATGGACAATGGACCGCGCGGTGGGAAGGCTGCGATTGCTTGTCGTGGGAGGTGGTGCGTCCAGAAGCTGGTTGCGGCGGGTGGCGGGCGAGGGATTGGGCGAGATTGTCCGTTTTAGCGGTCCTGCTGGTGACGTCATGCCGTTCTTTCATGCCGCGGACGTGCTGGTCCATCCTTCCTTTTATGATCCGTGCAGCCGCGTCGTCTTGGAGGCCTATTCGCAAGGGCTTCCGATAATCTCGTCTCGATTCGACGGGGCCAGCGAGATCATTGTGGACAATCTGAGTGGGTACGTCCTAGAATCTCTCGACGACATCGCCCGATTTGCCGATCGGATTACGGAGTTGACGTTGGCTGAAAACCGGCGTCGGATGATCGCTGCGATGATGAATCAGCCTTGCGACTTGTCGATGACAAGACACGTAGATGAGATGATAAGGTTATATGCGTTTATCAGACGTTCCCATGACAGGGGATGAACGATTCTGCAACGCAGACCAATTCTGTACGATTCTGTCTGCCGCGGCTCTTGTGCGATGACCCGCGGAGATGCTAAACTCGGATTCCGAGCCAGGCCCCACTGTCCGTGCTCGTGTTGGCTGGACGGGTGATGCGCCGAGGCTCGGAGTCGAGTTTAGTTCTTGGATGTTTAGACTATGAACCAAGCCCAACGCACGGTTAGGGTTTTGCTGATCGGTCCGGGGCATGCGGACACAGCGTCGTCGCGCGAATGGCTGGGACCCGCTGCGGAAATCATTCGTGTAGCCACGCTGCGCGAAGCGCGCGATCTTCTAAGCAAATCCCATTTCGACTACGTGTTGATGCCATCGAATGCAGTCACTGAAAACCTGCCCGAGGAGACGTCATCCATCGGTGCGGATCTGCTCGAAAACGTTTCACAGGGCGTCGGATTGGTCAACGACCAGGGATCACTCGTTTGGTCGAACGCAAGCTTGGCCGGCTTCCCGCAGGAGGTGCGGGATTGGGTGTCCAAGACGAGCGCAGAATCGATGACCCGATTTCGCGGTCGATCGCACGCCGAAAGAGCGGCGGGACATCGGGCGACGTTGACGACAGCCAACGGGGGCACCTTCGAATTGAGCACCACGCCCATCGTCGACGTGAATCAACAGGCCATGCAAGCGGTCGCGGTGATCTGGGACCTGACCGAAGCCAAGCGCCGTCAGAAGGAATTGGCGGCTGCGGATCATGCGGGGCGGGAGTTGATTCGGCTGGACGCGGAACAGATGTCGCGTCTGGACACGCAGGAGCGGCTGGGTCTGCTGGAACAAAAGATAATTCGTTGCCTGCGAGATGTGATGCACTTCAATCATTTTTCCATCCGGGTGTTGGAAAAAAAGACCAACAAACTGGAACCGCTGATCTCGTATGGTTTCGCCGAGGATGCCCAACAGTCTGATCTGTTCGCTCTTCCGGACGGGAACGGCGTGTGTGGATACGTCGCCTATCACGGTCGCAGTCACATATGTGCGGACACGACGCAGGACCCGCTCTATTTTCCGGGCATCAAAGGCGCTTGGAGCTCCCTGACCGTTCCGCTGAAACTCAACGACGAGACCATCGGCGTGCTCAACGTGGAAAGTCGCAAGAAAGGTTCGTTCAGCGACGAGCGCCGTCAACTCGCGGAATTCATAGGCCGCGATATCGCGATGGCCCTGCACATTCTCGACCTATTGGTCACCGAAAGATACGCGACGACGGGCCGGTTGGGCAGCGACGTGATGGCGGAGATCAGCGGTCCGGTGAATGACATTCTGACGGACGCGGAAAATCTGATCGAAGATTACATCGGCCACGACGATCTGCGGTTTCGTCTGAATCGCATCACCAGCACCGCCGTGGGCATTCGTGACGCAATCAAACGCGTGACCAGCCAGCGGCGGGGCTTGATCGGCTCGTCAACCACCGGGATTAGACGCACCGATCCGATCCTGACCGGCAAGCGAATCCTGATCGCCGACGACGAGGTCATGATTCGCGACACCGTTCGCGACGTGTTGGCCAGCTACGGCTGTCAAGTCCAGGTGGCGGACGACGGCGCCAAGGCCATCGAAATCATCCAGCAGAACCCGTTCGATCTCGTGCTCAGCGACATTCGCATGCCCCATCGGGACGGTTACCACGTGTTCGCTGCGGCCAAGGATGCCAACAAGGACCTGCCGGTCATTCTGATGACCGGTTTCGGTTATGATCCCAACCACGCCATCGTGCGGGCCCGTCGCGAAGGTCTCGCTGCCGTCTTGTTCAAGCCTTTCAAGGTCGATCAACTCCTCGGCGAAATCCGAACCGCCTTGCGAAACGCAGCCGCCAAGCAATCTTGATAGTCTTTTCACCCACCGAACGCCATGAAAGTGAACGTGGGCGCGCCAGGATTCGAACCTGGGAAGGCAATGCCAACGGGTTTACAGCCCGTCCCCTTTGGCCACTTGGGTACACGCCCGACACCTGTTCCCAAAACCCATGCCGCCCGGAATCATTCCATCGATTCAAGGTACGACGCTGACCGGAGCGACGTACCCTGTCACGATCATCAAGTACGACCCACCCCGTCAACCGGCAGGCCGCCAACGGCACATGGAAATCAGGGAAGGGGATTCTACAACCACGACCCCCATAAGCAAGGGACGGGCGATCGGTCAGAACCGTGGGCTTTGATGGACATCACAAACCGGCTCTACGGGCTATGCTTTCGACTCGGATTTTGGTGATTCAGGAGTGGGGTAATACTTAATGCTCTTGCATATCAGATCAACGATGCTCGTTAGTAAGGCATGACTCAATTGTATGCGCCCCGTTTCTACGAGCGATTGCGGGAGGGGGCTGGGAACTACGGCCAAGAATCTCAGCGTGGCGAGCGGGGCGTCGCCCCGCACCGAAAGCTCCATCCGATCCGCCCAAACAGGAGGGACAAGGTGCGGGAGCTGCGGCAAGTCATCCATGCGCAACGTACCGGAGTGGGACGCTTGGCGTTTTGCTCGTTTCGAAGTTGATTTCTTTGCCACTTGAATCATCCTTGTAAGAGGGGCAAAATTGCAACCCTGGAACTTCCGTCGTCACATGCCCAATCGTATCAGCAGGCCGCAATAGTCGTCTTTTCTCCGTCGTTTTTTCTTGACCTACAATAGTCCAGGCGATTTGCGTCTTATCTAAGGCGAACAGGATTTCGGCCATGCGCTTAATGGAAATATTTTCATCTCCATTCAGCACACGGCTGATGTAAGATTCGAATTTTCCAGATCTTTCGGCCAACTTGCGCTGCGTCAACTCCAAATCTTTAATCCGCTTGAGTACGATACGACTGAAGTTCATCTGCATCTCGATGCTCAAGCCGTCTGGTGTGTCGTCAACTTCTCTAATCGCGTCAAGTATGTAGTTCGTCATTTTGCGAAACCTTACGAATTAGCCCCAATTTCTTGATCCTGGCGACCCTATCAATCCGATCCGAAATCCTTCTGCCACGTTTCTGTCCGGGCTTCTCGTCGGCGTCTATCGCAAAGTATTCATCCTTGAGCCCATCATCTCCATAAAAACCCATCAACCTAAACAGGTGCGCCCTTATTCCAAAAGCAAAAACACCTTGCCCTTCGCTTCTAACAGGGCCATTTTCGTAGTGAACGAATCCGGTTTTGGCCACTTCGAATAGTTACTTTGTGAATAGTTTTCCCTCGTTGTCACGCGCGAAGCCCCGGAGAGCTTTGTCGGCAGCGCTAGAAATCCAAATGTCGGTAGCTACCTCAGATGGAAAAACCACTAGGCGAACCTCGATGATATCATCGCCTGTATCCATCTTAACCTATAAGTTAAGTCCGGTCAATTCCCATTTTCGCTTATTCCAATCGTGTTTTGGCTGCAT
This sequence comes from uncultured Phycisphaeraceae bacterium, assembly GCA_964424105.1. Lineage (GTDB taxonomy): Bacteria > Planctomycetota > Phycisphaerae > UBA1845 > UBA1845 > CAYRHJ01. The sequence continues at coordinate 127,274 of CAYRHJ010000007.1, forward strand.
TCTTGGCAATTTGGACACTTTTTTTCGGGCCTAGGGCCTTTGCAAGGGCTTTCCCGCCCTTGGACGCCCCCAGCTTGCTGAGGGCGACGGCAGCGGGGTTGCGGGTATCCGGCTCGGTAGGTTCGGCTGGCTTGTCGATGGGTGGGGTCCCGATGATCGGCGTTCGTAAAATTTCAAACGCGCAAGCCAACTTCGAGTTCATCATTGTCCATGGGTTCAGCGAAAGATCGCACGATTGCCTTCTTGCGTGCCTACCCGTCTGCACCGCCCACAGTCAAGCGCTCGCGGCTTGTTTACCAAGGCCCGGGCAACGAAGTTGCGTGCCAGTGTCGTGTATCAAATCGCTTGCGCATTATAAGAGCCGCGCCCGTCAGGAAGCGGCGGGCATGACTGGATGAAGACCGCTCCCTGAATAGGTGGTTTCTGGAGTTAGTGGCGCGGTTCGGGTGCCATGGACTGCGTCGTCCGTTTGCCATACTGGACGCTCCCGCCTTGGTCGCGTCCAGGGTCGCGGCTCGGTTCAGACAGGTGACTGCAATTCTGATGCACTACACTAGCGCTTGCCAAGCTTGGCGGGCGGATGAAATCGCTGTGACAGTTCACTGGGAGCGGGATGCCGGTTTACGCTGAGAAATCAAACAACGTGTCGTCCCCCGACTCGTCCGCAGGCGTTCGAGCGGCAGGTGTTTCACCGGTTTGGGGTTGGAAGGCGGCGCTATGGGTCATCGCGTTCAGTCTGGCCACGATCGCGCTGTGCATGGTTTTGCGATTGGATGAACGGATGCTGCCGGTGGCGATGGGTCAGCCGAGTGGAGCGGCGGGTGCTCGGGGCGTGTTCGCCTTCAGTGGGCAATTGTCGGATCACTCGTATGGGCTGTACATGGTGGACGTCGATGCCGGAACGATGTGGTGTTATGAGTATATGAGTGGGCCGAAGAAGCTGCGGTTGGTGGCTGCGAGAAGTTGGCTTTACGATCGCTACTTGGAAAACCAGGACTTCGACGGTCCCAGCCCGCAGGAGGTCGCGGACATGGTCGAAGCCCAACGATTGAACAAGCTTCGTCAACGGACGGGTGCAACCCCATAAGGACGAGTCGGCATGGCCAAGATGTTTTACAACCTGGAAGAGGCTTTGAAGAAGCTGGGCATCGATGAAGCCGCGTTGAAGGCGGCGGTTCGCGCCGGCAAACTGCGTGAATTTCGTGATGCCGGGAAGGCGAATTATAAGGCCGACGAAATTGATAAGCTGGTCAAGTCCGGGTCACTGAAAGGCGGCGACGATTATCCGGAGATTCCGACGGAGCCTGATCTTTCGGGAAGCCTGGGGCCGCTGAATTTGTCGGACACCGGGGACACAGCCAATCCCATGCCTGATCTGAGCGCTTCGGGGGCGATGTCGTTGTCCGATACGGCGGGCGGTATCAGCCTGTCGGGTTCGATGCTGGGCGGGCGGTCGGAAGCGACGGAGATCGGTCTTGATGCCGGTCACGATTCAGCGGTGAATCTTGCGGGCAGCGGGGCGGAGGACATTGTCAGTTTGGACGATGCGGATGCGGATCGTACGTCTTCGGGTCGAAGCAAGGATGACACGGTGGTGAGTTCGGTGGGGGTGAGCGTCTTCGACGAAGAAGACCTGTCCGAAAGTGCTGATCCGTTGGCTAAGACGATGATGACCGGCAGTGCGGCCGGTGGGACGGGATTGGAGGGCGTGGGCAGCGGATCGGGGCTGTTGGATTTGACGCGGGAGAGTGACGACACGTCGCTGGGCGCGGAGCTTTTGGACGAGATTTATCCGGGCGAGGAGAGCGGCACGCTGGAGATGGGCGAGGCTACTCGTGCGGGATTGGAAGGGATGATGCCGGAGGCGACGCCGCCGGCGCAGGAAGCGATGGGGGTGGACGAGGATGATGCGGCCCCCGCGGCGCGGCAGGCGGCGGCTTTGACGGTCAGGACGGTGACCTATCGAACAGATGGGTTTTCGCACGGGGCGTCTGCGCTGATGGCGGTGGCGATCGTGGCCATGTGTTTTTCGGGTTTGGCGGTGGCAGCGATGATCCGGGGGATTTGGCCCAGACTGCTGGATTTCATGTTCGGCAAGCTGTGGATGTTTGGATTGGGGACGCTGCTGTTGGCGGGTGGACTGGCTGGGCTGGGAATCTTTCTTGGTAAGCGGGCGAAGGCGTAGCCGCGACTGCAAGAGATTGTGCCCCACCGGGTTACCGTTTTCGCATCGCGTGGACATCCTGCGGATGCTTGGGGTGGCGGCTGCGTCGTGTCGTCACCTTACGAGAAATTGCATGGCGGCGCTCGCAAATCCATGGCGATTCCGTATGATCGGGGCGTAGGGCGAGATCATCGGTACAGTCGCAGTCACATCGTGTTTGCGGATGATTCCGCCGCACGACGGGGCGCGAGTGAACGAATAGCCCTTGCCGCCTTTCGCAGCAAGGCCGGCGGTTCGCGATGCTATCCGTAGGATCGTTCGAAGGCGCGTTCATATTAACTGTCGAGAGACTGGCGAAAGTGAGGGTAACGATGGCTGTCCGGCGTGCCGTGATGTGCGGATGTGTGATGGGAATGTGTGTGTGGATGTCCGGTTGTGCGTCTCTCGAGGAATTGAGACAGGCGCAGATGGCCAATCGCAACCTGGCGGCTGAAAAGTCGCAGCTCGAGCAGGACGTTTATGATCTGCGTGCGGCGGTGGAATCGGTGCGGGGTCGATCCGATTCGTTGCAACAGCAGTTGGCCAACAAAGATCAACTCATCACAAATCTGGAAGGCGAAAACAACCGACTGGAGGGCTATGCACAACGTGCGACGGGCCTGGTGGAACGATATGCCGACCAACCGTTAGGTCAACCGGTAATCACGACGTCGCGTCTTCCGGCTGAGCTGGACCTGGCGCTTCGCGAATTCGCGACGCAGAACCCCGGCGCGGTGGTGTACGAGGCGGATCATGGCACGGTCAAGTGGACGAGCGATCTGTTGTTCGCGTTTGCCAGTGACGTCGTCATGGACACGGCCCGTTCATCGCTGGATGGATTCGCGGAAATCATGCGCTCCCCCGCGGCAGCGAATTTCGACGTCGTCGTCGTGGGCCACACCGATGACATCCCGATTTCCAACCCGGGCACCAAGGCCAAACACCCGACGAATCGGCATTTGTCGGTTCATCGTGCCATTGCGGTGGGCCAGAAGCTGGAATCGGCCGGTCTGAACGGAGCGAGAATCGGGGTCATGGGATACGGTGAATATCGGCCTGTGGTTGCCAACGATTCCGATGCGAATCGCGGTCGAAACCGTCGAGTGGAGATGTACATCGTCCCCACGGGTTCGTTCGCCGCCGGCACCAAGCTGGCGGCGTTTAGCGGAAATCCGCCGCAGGGATCGATCAAGTAGTCTTTGCGACCCCGTGTGGACCCTGTTCTGGTGCAGTTGGTCTGAAATGCCGCAACTCTTGAAACGGCGATGATGCGGTTGAAACGGTTTGTCTGTGCGTCCGCACCCTGACGGTCGCGGATCTGAAATTGTTAGAACGGCGGTCGTTGTGTGCGAGCCGGAAACCGCAACGATTATGCCTGGACCTCGGCTTTCGCCGGGGTGACGGGTGCGGGGCAAGAACGAGCCGGCCTTCGCGCACCTAACACAGTGGCCGACCTGCCCTTTGAATAAAAGACCGCTCCCTGACGGTCGCGGCTCTGATAAGAAGCAAACGGCGGGAAAGGCTAGGCCAAAAGGCTACGCCGAGAGGTTGCGCCGAGAGGCTGCGCCAAAAGACTACATTAGTGGTTCTCGCCGTGATGTTCACATCCGGTGTCCTTACGATGGCGCGCGTATGCGCATGGGCCGATGGTCGTCGTCATCGTCACGGCGCGCGTATGCGCATGGGCCGACGTCCATCGCAGGCCGGCGGTGGAAACCTTTCGTGAATCATTTCCCAATATCGTCGGGCACCCTATAATGCCCCAATAATGGCGGTTTGTTCGCGGCTCGCCGGAGCAGGGGACGGGAAGGGCTTTTGCCATTGATTGGCCAAGCCGCACTTTGCGAACCGACGCCACGTAGGAGCATTATGCCGAAACCGGTAGGTCACACGAGTTTTTGGGATCGTTATTTCTTCAGTTGGGCCAACAGCGTCTGGTTCGGGATCGCGATGTTGATCGCGATCTTCGTTTACAGTTCGCTGGGGAGCGCCATTCCGCCGTTGCGCCAGCATCCGCTGCTGGAAATGACGGAAATGGAGTGGTTTCATTGGTGGCCTTTCGACGTGCTCATCGGGCTGCTCTGCATGGGCATGATCGTCGTGACGCTCAAGCAGATCCCGCTTCGTTGGATGAACGCGGGCGTGTGGACGATACACACGGGAATCATCATTCTGGCGGCGGGGAGCGTCTATTATTTCGGCACGAAGCTTGAAGGTGACGTGCCTGTCTTTCGCCGACAAGCGCTCATTACCATTCCGGGTCGTTCGGAGCCGGTCTCGCTGCTGGTCAGGCCGGATAATCACGTTTCGATCGGCGAGGGGCGCGATGCCTACCATTTTTCGGTGTCACAGATTTTCCCTGATTGGAAGATCGCGTCGGGGGAAGACGCGGGAACGTCGGCCTACATGGTATGGGTGGACGTGGTCACGCCGGAACAGCGATTCACCCGTCAATTGCTGGCGGGTTATCCGCAATATACGGAGGACATTCTGCCGGATCGCACGCGGGCCAAGAAAACGCTGGGTAAACCGTTGGTGGACGAATCGCTGGAAATGCGTCTGGATTACCTGCCGCAGACTGATTTCTATTTGATGGACTCGGCTGCCCTGTTCGCGAGGCGGGACGATTCGCAGCCCTGGATTCACAAACCGATACACGGGCTGCCGCATTATCACGAGCGTATCGCGTCCTACGACGACGTTATTGTACCGGAAGGGGCTGCCATTCCGCTTCGGCCCATCGACTTGCCGGTGGCGGCGGCGACGGAGCCGGGCGATCCGCTGGCGGGATATGACGTCCGCGTGACCTCGTATCTGCGATATGCCTTTTTGTCCACGCAATGGCGTCAGGACGGTGAAAATGTGTATCCGGTGGCTGACGTCGCGCTGGTGGCGACGACGGGCGCGCGGGCGGATCACACGATGATGGCCTTTGATGCGGATCAGTACGCAGCGGAGGACGGGTTGATGGCGTTTCGCTGGGTCGATTCCGCGGCGGACGTTGATCGATTGCTGCAAACCGACTCGCGATTGGAATTGCGGGTGCCGGACCATGACATCGTGTTGGCCATACCGATGGACGCGGAGTTTGTTCGTGCGGCTGACGACGCCCCCTTCGTGACGATCGAGGGTACGGCCTACGCTTATCGCATCAAGCACGTGGCCCGCGACCTGTTCGTTCACGCTGCGGATCATTCGTCGCGGCCCTATTCCGTGGCGACGGTGGAACTGAAACTATCCGATCGACAGGTCACGCGGTTTGTGGCCGACGACGCCGCGGCGACGCGTGATCTCGGTCCCGACGGGACGACGGTCGAACCGGACGGAACGGTGATCATGACGTATTTTCCGGGCAATCGAGACGTGGTATCCGTGGTGGCGGGTCAAGCCGCCACGCCGGCGGGCGGAACCGAGGCCATCGGACCGTATGCCCTGATCCGTTCAGCCGGCGGTGAAATGATTCGCCATGATTTGGAATTGGGACGTCCGGTGACGATTCGCACGGGCATCTCGCTGGTCCTGCGGCGTTTGCTGACGCACGCGGTGCGCGAGGTGAAACCCAATGTCGTTCCGTTTGAACAGCGGGAGCGAAACGCCCGCGAAATGTTTTCCATGATTCGCGTGGACATCAGCAAGGGTGATTGGTCCGTTTCCCGCTGGTTGGAATTCAACCGTTACCCGTTTCCCAATGAACAATACGCCATCCCCCGCCGCACGACCTACCTGCCCACGCATGTGGAATTGCCGGATGGCCAATCGATCGAGCTGATCTTTTCGCGACAACGCCGTCCACTTCCCGCGCCGATCGCGTTGGAGCGATTCGACTTGGCGACGCACACGGGTGGTTATACCGGCGAGACGATCACCATCCGCGATTTCATCAGCGAGTTGCGGTTCAAGACGGAGGACGGCTGGAGTGAACCGATGCAGATGAGTTCCAACAATCCGGCGACTTGGGGCGGATACTGGTACTTTCAGTCGGAATGGGACCCGCCGGCACAGGGTTATTCGGGAATGAACTATACCGGCCTGGGGGTGGGCAATCGTAACGGCGTCTATATTCAGTTGACCGGCACGTGCATCGCGGTGCTGGGGATGATCTATGCTTTTTACGTCAAGCCCGTGTTGCGGCGTCGGATGCAGGAGCGGCGGACCGTAGGGGGCAGCAAGGGTCAAGCGGTGGCGACGGTTGAATCGACGTCCGCGGGAAACGGCGCTCGGTCCCCTCAACAAACGTGCAGCCAGTGCGAAACTTTCGTAGGCGATGATCCGAGCGTCCGCTTTTGTCCGTCATGCGGAACGCCGATCGTTAGAAGAACGGGTCAAGAACGGGAAATGAGCGTGCGTGCAGAGGAATCGAGATGACCCAGCGGGAATTGAAGGCGGTTCACGGCGCAATGCCATTCAGGCCGGTCAAGCTGCATTTAGCCGACGGAGACGTGTTGAACGTTCGCCATCGGGAATTCATGGCCAGGAGTCCGTCGGGCCGTACGATCATCGTTTTCGGCGAGGATGACGATATGAATATCGTCAACGATTCTATGATCGCGCGAATTGAAACGAGCAATGGGAATGGGTCGCGTGAAGATCACAAGCGGCGTTGAGCCTAACGAGTAGAATGACGAGAAGCGGAACGAGACGTCGATGGAAGATGGGATGAAAAGGACTCGCGTATGTCCAATGCAGCCATAGCCACAATGTTAGCCGTCGTCTTCGGGACGGCGGCGATGTGTTTTCTTCTTGCGTCTCTGCATCCGACGCGTCGCAAGCGATTGATCGACATGATGGCCGTCGGATTGGTTGGCTGGATCATTTATTCGAACGTGGCCAATCGACCGCCGGCGGTGAAGCCGACTTCGTTCGCTCAAGCCGTCGAACTTCAGCCCATCAAGAGCATGGCGATTCAGAGTTCGGGCCGATTGAAGTCGTTTGATTCGGTCGCTCGGACACAGATGCGTGTGGTCGCGGGCGGACATGCCATCGCGGGGCAGGAACCGACGTTCACATTCCTGGACATCCTGTTCAGGCCCGAAGCCTATCAGAACGCGGACGTGATTTACGTCAAGAAGAAACCCGTCCGGCAGCTCATTTATGATCATCTGCTGCGGGCCGACTCGGCGGAGATTTCCGTGTTGGAGACGTTCATGCAGACCGGCCTGCTCTCTCCCGACCTTCTGAATCATCCGCTTGTGCAAAATCTGTTCGGTGAAATGGAAAAGGACCTGGTCCGAACGGCCCGGCCGGTCAACGAAATACAGGCGGCGCTGGCCCGGCTGCGTCCGGGTGTGTTGATGAATTTCATGCGGATGATTCCTCCTCCCGGCAGTGACAAGTCCAAGCCGTGGCACATGCTTGATGAACTGTTGGCCAGCGCGGTCCCCGGTGACGCGATTCACCAGGGCATGTCGCGCGCTGCGGGCATCGCCGGGATGGACGCGGAACTGCAATCGAGCATCGGCCGGGCGTGGGAGACGTTGGAGCAGGCTTGGCGGGGACAAGATGCGTCGGCTGTGAATGCGGGGCTTGCTCGCTTGGCGGCGCTGGTGCGTACGGCATCGCCGGGACAATATCCGGAGCAGGAGCGGTTGAAGCTGGAAAACTGGTATTTTCGCTGGAAGGGCATGACCTGGATTTGGATCGTGTACCTCGCGTCCGTTGTGCCGCTGCTCATGTCGGTGATTTATCATTGGCGAGGTGCCCGTCTGGCTGGGGTGTTCCTGTTTCTGACGGCGTTTGCCCTTCATACCAGTTCATTGGGAATTCGCTGGTATATTTCGGGGCGGATTCCGAATTCCAACATGTTCGAAGCCATCACGGCCTCGACGTGGCTGGCGGGTGTGGTTGCGTTCGTGCTCGAGTGGGTGGTGCGCAGGACGCCCATGCGCAATCTGTTTTTCCTGGGAGCAGCCGTCGCGGGCATGACGGCCACCATGTGCAATAATTTCATGCCGGCTACGCTGAGTCCGGACATCGACAACATCATGCCCGTGTTGCATGACGTCTGGCTGTACATTCACACCAACGTCATCATCCTCAGCTACGGTTTGATCGCGATGGCGGCGGTGACGGCGCTGTTGTATCTCCGACATCGCATCGGCGGCGGGGCACGCGATTATGCACAGGTGGGTGGGGCTGGTACGTTGATTTTGAGCGGTCAGGGCGGGCGCGGCTTTTTATCGGACAATCGGGTTTCCGCGGGAAAAATCCTGGACGGTGCCACGATGGTCTTGATGGAATTGTCATTCGTGATGTTATGGGCCGGTCTGGTGATGGGTGCGATCTGGGCGGATCATTCCTGGGGTCGTCCCTGGGGCTGGGATCCGAAGGAAGTTTTCGCGTTGAATACGTTTATCATTTTTTTGATCCTGGTGCACGTCCGATTCAAGGTGAAGGATCGCGGGTTGTGGACGGCGGTGTTGGCCGTGGTGGGTTGCGGGGTGATGTTGTTCAACTGGATCGTCATCAATTTCGTGATCACCGGGCTTCATAGTTATGCCTAGTGGAATGGGCATTGCATTGGCGTGGCTTCATCAGATCGGAGCGCACAAGTGACTGGGGAACGGACATGACCAAGACGTCTGCGCAAGCGACGAAGCCTTCCGAATCGACGAACGTTCCATCCGTCCCGCAGGAGATTCGCGACACGACCGAGTCGATCGTGATGGCCTTCATTCTGGCGTTCGTGTTTCGCGCCTTCATCATCGAAGCGTTTGTGATACCCACGGGTTCGATGGCGGCTACGTTGTATGGGCAGCACGGCACGTTGATTTGCGAGGATTGCGGGTGGGAAAACGCGTACGGATTGACCGATGCCTCGTCGCCCAATCGACGTCATGGTCCGCACTCCCAGGTACGCTGCCAAAACTGCAACCACGTAAACAGCAACCTGAAAATTCACGACGGCGTGGGAGGAGCGGGGGGACGTCCCTTGGTACGGCCCAATTCTGAAGCGGGCGACCGAATTCTGGTTTTCAAGTGGCCTCTCGATCTTCTCAGTGAAACGCTGGGGCCTGATCGTTGGGACGTCACTGTTTTCAAGAACCCCGCCAATGGGGACGAGAATTTCATCAAGCGCCTGTTGGGATTGCCCAACGAGGTGCTGGAGATCATCGACGGCGACATTTATACCGTTCCTGTCGAGGCGCTGTCCGCCGAGACGGTCGGTGTGCTGGACGGGCTTCGTCGGGTGAAGTTTCAGTGGCAAAACAAGGGTTTCCCGGCGTTTGGCGAAGAGATTCGCCTGATTTCCCAACCCCTTCCTGACGCGGCCTTGTCCGAGCTTGCCCGCAAGCTCCAGCTTCAGCCGAAGACTCCGGGCGCTCAAGAGACGTTGTGGATGGCGGTATACCACCATGATTACCCGCCTCGGGTGTGGAGTCCGGAACAACCACGCTGGCTGCCGCTGCCGAGTCCGGGGGTTTCCTGGCAGGCGGCGGGCCGGTTGCTTTCGTTCCGCGGCGCTCATCAGCGTGGGCAGGCGACCATCGCTTTCGACGGCAAGCCCATCGTCGATCACAATGCTTACAACATCGACGTACCCAGACAGGCTTGGCATCCGGTGTCGGACCTGCGTTTGGAGATGTTCGTCGAGTCGCTGGGCGGTGAAGGCGATCTCCAGATCGTGCTGACGAAGAATGAAAGTAACTTCATTGCCCGATGGTCCGCCGAAGGGAACGTCACACTGCTGCGACGAACCAAGGGGAACGATCCAGCGGAACAACTGGCCAGCGCGCAGGTGTCGCCGCTACGACCCGGCCGTCTTCGGGCGTTGGCGTTTCAATGCGTGGACTATCGCGTTTCGATGGAGATCGACGGCGAGGAGGTTTGGGGCACCACGCCTGAACAGTATTCGCCCGACATCGAGTCTCTACGCGTCGCCACACCCAAGCCCGCGACGCCGCCGGCCATCGCCGCCGACGGAATCGACGTCGATCTGCATCATGTCGTCCTTTATCGAGACGTCTACTATACGTCCCCCTATCTCGACAGTTCGGTGACCTCGTCCGCTCGCCAGCGAGGCTGGGGCACGGTGAATCAACCGATTCTGTTGCGTAAGGGGGAATATTTCATGCTGGGCGACAACAGTCCCGCCAGCAAGGATTCCCGCCTTTGGGATTTCGTGGGGCCGCATTTGGCGCAGCGCGGTGAAGACGTGCAACTCGGCACTGTTCCCCGCGACCAGATCGTCGGGCGAGCGTTCTTCGTCTATTGGCCCAGCGGACTCCGGCCCGATTGGCTGCCCGGTCGTGGCGAACATTTCGTCGAGCGCTTTGTCCCCAATGTGGGCCGCATGCGCTGGATACGATGAATGATCGCGTCCTGCCCGATCGTGTGGCGAGGCCGCCGGCGGTGTACTTTCGCATGTGTGTTGCGTATAATTCCAGCATGACCAGAATCGTCGAAGCCATATACGCGGATGGCGTTCTCGAACCGCTTGAAAGCCTCGATTTGCCCGAACGGCAGCGGGTTCGCCTGACGATTGAACCGATTAACGGGAATCCACCGGGCGATCGCCAGGCCGCCATGCAGCGCCTGATCGCACGGTTGCAAGACAGTGCCTTTTCGCATGGCGGTCCATACCCCTCGCGTGACGAGTTGCACGAACGGTGATCGTCACGTTTGATACAAATGTACTTCTTTATGCCGCGGACCGGCGCGATCCCCGAAAGCAAGGGATTGCCGTCCGAACGCTGCAATCCTCGCCCGACGCCGTGTTGCTCTGGCAGGCGGCCGCCAACGGTGTACTTTCGCATGTGTGTTGCGTATAATTTCGGCATGACCAGAATCGTCGAAGCCATATACGCGGGCGGCGTTCTCGAACCGCTCGAAAGCCTGGATCTGCCCGAACGGCAGCGGGTTCGGCTCATCGTGCAGGCCATCGAGAACGGGCCGATGGGCGAGCGCGATGCGGCGTTTGCCCGGTTCCTTGAGGGTGTACGTTCCATGGGCTTTTGCCTGAACGGACCTCTACCCACCCGCGATGAGTTGCACGAACGGTGATCGCGTTCGACACCAACATCCTGATCTACTCCTGCGACCAATCCGAAATCCATCGCCAATCCATCGCGCTTGAACTCGTTCAGAACACTCGGGACGGCGTGCTGCTTTGGCAAGCGGTTTGCGAATTCATCGGAGCCTCGCGGAAGCTCGTCGACAAGGGATTCACACGGGCGCACGCCTGGGCGCGGGTGTCCGAACTCCTGCACCTCTTTCCGCTGGTCGTCCCGAATCACCACGTTCTCGATCGCGCTCGTCAGTTGCACGTCGAACAGCACTGGTCGTTCTGGGACGCCATGATGGTGGGCGCCTGCCTCGACGCGGGAGTGACCCGGCTCTACTCCGAAGACCCCCCGGTCGAGCGCCGCCGCAACCGCTGGAAATCGTCAATCCGTTTGTGTGAATTTGGATTCACGGTGGTTTTCGCCCGGGGTCACGCCATTCGGCGACGGACAATTGTTCGCCACCGACCGACCCACAATTGAGTCGGTTCACAGGCATTATTGATCTTTGAATGGTCAATTGAACGATGGTTGTCGTTTCCGCGAAAGCGTGGAACGGCAGCACGCTTGCCTGGACCCCGGCTTTCGCCGGGGTGACGGTTCGGCGGCAAGAACGGATCAACTTCATTACACCATTC
>CAYRHJ010000008.1:0-65402 GCA_964424105.1 uncultured Phycisphaeraceae bacterium
CAAAAGCCGCCACGCACAACCGGTACGCAACAAGTACATGATGGCATTGACCACTTCGCGCATTGAAACCTCTCGCGGACGCCCACCCGGCTTGGCCGGTGGAATTAAATCCTCAATCAACGCCCACTGCTCGTCCGTCAAATCGCTTGGATAGGGCTTCCGTGCCATGACTCGATCCTCCTGATCACCGCCAGTGAATTCCCAGAAGCATCCGGCCCCGCCGGATCTAGCCTACCTATTCATTCGACCAGCCCCGAAGCGGCCCTACACCCTTTTTGAACACGCTCTAAGCGATTCTCCGCTTGCTCAGCATGGTCGGTTTTGAAGTCGCCCTATGTGGGCGGTTCTGAGTGACCGCAGTCACTCAGCGTGTGACCTGAATCGGCTCCTGGTGCAGATTGTTCCCAAACCCTTCGCCGCAATCATCGTCGCAGTTCTCTCCCTGGGTATAGAGGATCTCTGCTTTGAGCCATTGCTGGCCGATGATGATGGGAGGTACACAGCACGATGGGATCGTAAACTCGAATGTAAAGGTCTTGCTGTTAGCCTGGCCAGGTTGGACTATGCCGATCGGAGTAAACGGGTCCCCCTTCAGCACGCAGCCCCATTGACCAGGCCCGGCGCTGCAATTGATCCCGGTGATGAATGCGACACAGCTTGGCGACGGCATATTGCCCAGATTGGTGACCTCGACGTTGTAACTGAAGGTGTCGCCTAAACCGACGGAGTTGTCACCACTGGTGATGGCCAAGTCGATATCCCAATACCTCTCGGTGATCCCGATCGTCTCGTTGCGGCAGTTGTTACCGCCGTTCACATCGAAGAAGTTCACGCAAGCCGAAACGGAGAATTGATCCGTGGCACCACAGTTGAGAGGCGACAGCGGTGCCAGCACCATGCACGTGACGTTGTCCGTCTCCATAGGCTCGATGCAAAACGACTGCGTGGCACAATTGCTACCCTGCCCCACTCCAAGGCAGCAGGTCACTGTCGTGCACACTGTGTCGCATCCGAAGTTGCGGATCGTAGCCGTCACCGGCACCAGATCTCCTGAGATCACTGGCGAGGGATATGCCAGCTCGGTCACCGCCAGATCAGCCAGGCCAATCCTCACGTCCACTGACCGGCAGTTGTTGGGCTCGCATCCCTCGCAGATAGCCCCACAAGGCGGCAGCCCCAGGTCCGCGCACACAAATAGGTTTTGCAGCGTCGGTGTCGCGCCGATCGGAACCGCCAGAGTGTTAAACGAGTATGTCCGACTATGCCCTGGCTGGAGCGGCGGATTCAGGTTCAAGTGCAGAATGCCCATCGGAATGTCGTCACCTGAGTTGTGGGGGTTATCGTCGATGGAGAGCGAAAAGCCGACGTCCATGAAACCGAAGGCCGGGTCTATGCCAATGTTGCTCAGTTCGAAGGTGACGCCAATCGACTGACCGACGTTCAAGCAGGCGTCCGCATTGATCTCCGAAATGACGAGATCCGGCCCGTCGTAACAGGGACCCCAGCCACCAAGAAGTTGGGCGAGGTCGAGGACGTTTACGACGCCATCGCTGTTGATGTCCCCGGCATCGTCGCCCTCACCCCAGCGCGCAAGCAATTCCGCCAGATCGCTCATGTCGACGTAACAGTCGTTGTTCACATCGGCAGGGCAGCCCTGACACTTCGGCGACGGGATACTTACCGGTTGATTGCACCCATATGGCTCGACCGCATCAAAGCAAAACCGCACCGCGCTTGCCCTGTTGTCGCCGAACGCAGTCGTTGCCAGATTGTTGATGGACTCCACCTGTCCGGTACCTTCCAGGCGGTGCACGGCACCGGTATTGCCAGCGCTGCATGGATTCGCGATCAACTCCATGCAACAGCCAACCGGCGCCCACCATCGCACCGAACTCGCGGAGTTGTCGAAGAAGTCCAGCCAGCCGAAGTTCAGGTAGTCATCCTTGTAGCGATCGGGCATGTCAAGGATCCTGCTTTGCCCGAATGATGAGTTCCAGCCCAAGGGATCCGAATACAATTGAACCCAGGGTTGAGCATCCGGATGCACGACGTCACGGCGGCGGAACTCGGCGAACGCGGTAAAGGGATCGCCTCGCTGATGCACAGTTCCGTAGATGATGAGTTCACCACTTGGACTCACGTAAGTGCCACCCGCCGCCCTGAAATCACATGTCACACCTTCGCCGATGTTGTTGCAATTCAGATCTATCGATCCCAAGTGGGTAACTGAGACGCTCCCTGGCACGTTCACGTTGGTCCCCAGATCGACGCGCCATAGGGCGGCTGTGCTTAATGGACCCGCGCATGACCCTACGAACCTGTCCGTACCAACCACGTAAAGCTCGCCGTCACACTGCTTGACCAAGCTAATGTGGTTGTATCCGAATGGCGCGCCACTCACATTCAGCTCACCTACGAACTGGAAAAACAAGTTTTGGTCACGAAGGTCGGTGACGTTCGACACATAAACGAAATGACCACCGCCGCTCGCAAGTAGGAGATAACGGCCGTCGTCCAGGCGCGCTATTGCATTGCTTCCGTTAGGGTGTGGAAAGAACCGGGTGTGGTATGCCATCGGGAACGCCGGGTTTGAAATGTCAAGGAATACAACTGCACCTTCTCCTCCGCCTTCTACTGACGCGACCAAAGTGTCTCCGATGGCCTGCATCCCGCCTACGTGATCAAAGCCGTAGAAGGCATCAAGGAACTCAAAGTACGGGAAGTCCGCCGTCGCAATCTCTCCATCACCAAACGCAGGGTTTGTAAACGCAGTAGTGAAGCCGTGTGCGAGACGATTTGAGCGCAAACGCTCGCCATTCGTGTCACGGGACCCCATTTGAACAACTAATACTTCGGGTCCGTTGTTCTTGGAAACATAGAAGAAGGGAGTTCCTGCGCCCGGTTTCCTCACGATGCCCTGATAGTGAGAAAAGCATGGGTCGCAATCATCGAGGCACTTGGTGTCTCCAGAGAAAAGGCCGAGGTAGAAGCCCATAGCGTCGCCGTGGCGATCGAGCGCGAAGAACTGAGAATAAACATCTGGAACGCATGGATTGTCAACCTGGGCCACCGCGGTAAACGCGAGCGATTCTGAGGAGCGCCTGAAATCTCCAAACTCCGCTTGAAAACGCCCGAAGTCCAGAAGGTCCACATCGTCGTCGGCGTCGTAGTCCCAACATTCGCATCCGCCGCCCACCCCATCGCCGGGCCCGCTAAGGCATGTGTGAAAGTCCTGGAAGTTTCCCAGATCAAGCGGTGGCGTGGGACACACTGCTGGGGCACAATCAAAGGCAGCGACGAGCGGCTTCGTGGCCCCCGTGTTGTACAGAACCGTAATCTCGCCCGAAACGCTTGCGCCAGCGGGCACCGTAAACTGCGCAACAAGCACCAAGCTTTCGGCAGTAGGGTTCCCTTGATTGCTCGGAGGATTGTTGCAATACCAGCTTCCGACTGCCTGGCCCGCCGTATTGAAAAGGTCCATGTCGAAATCGGGCGCAAGCGAACTACAGTCCGCCATTCCAGACGGAACGGTGCGCAATCCGACTGTTACATGGGTATCGCACGCGAGGGCAGGGTTGGTCTGGACCGCAAGGTCAGACGGCGCCGTGTCGGCGCCTCCCTCCAATGCCGAGATTTGCACAAATCCACTGGGTGAGTCGGTGGCAACGTTTGCGAACCCGATTACGTGGAGCTTGTCGACCGGGTTGTCAAACTCAACGTAGACGTTGCAAACGTCTACGTCTTTTCCCAGCAAGTCATCGCATGCCGATGCGGGATCCGTGGGATCGTCGCTTACCATGACGGCTACAACGCCAGTCGCGTCTGCAAGTGCCCCTGGCGGATGTCCCAGCGCGGCAACACCCACGACGCAGCCCGCAACGCCAACAGCCGTCGGCCAGTTGGCACCGCGAACGACGTATGTCCGCGCGTTCCAGAACTCGAACACTCTCTTCTTTTTCATGGACAGTGTCCCCACGAGGCAATCTGAACCGCCCAATCGGCGCTGTTGACCGTGGCGTCGTTAACAAGATCAGTTTGCCAACGCAAACACGGCCCCCAATCTCCCAGCAAGAACGCCAGGTCGAGGGCGTTAACGGTTTGGACCACCGTCATGGTTCCGATTGTATCGCCGCTGCCACGTAGAGCAAGGCGAAATGCTTCAGCCCGACCTTTTCCATTTGACACGTCCCTACAAGACGCTCGCTGGGCGAGCGAGCATGCTATTCGGACCGTGCCCAGATGCAAGAGCGTTTTCCATTTGGGGTGCCGGTTTTTTGCGGCGGTTCACCGCCCGCCCCAACAGCTTGGTTCAGCAGCACTTCACCGGGAATACCTTCTGGCTCGCCTTCGGACATACTGCCCCCGCCCGCCCCTCCTGCATCCGAACCTCCCACGCTTGTAGGACCCTCAACCCCGTTGGATCAGCGGCGGCGGTACGCCGAATCGCCACCGTGCTCATCGACTGTCGCGTTATCGTCTCGCAGATTGGCCCAGCTCTTCGGTCCACCGTCGCCATCGTTTGCGTCTTCGGCTGCCGGCCGTTGTCAGCACGGAAGGTGAATTTCAGCTTCGCCTGAGAAACCACCACGTCGTCCAGCGGAACTCTCCGCTGATCGATTGCCTCACCCATCAGCCGATGCAGCGCGTTTGGCGCGCCGGGCAGCGATGTGGCCGACAGGACAATACGCCGTCCCGAACCTTTCGACTTGTCGAAGGGTAGATCGAGCCGAAACAGCTTCAGGTCGACGTTGAGCACCTGGTCCTTCGGCTCCGTGCTAAACGGAAAGTTTGCGTCCTTCAAACATCTGAGATCGTACGGCACCTTGCCACCCTCGTCGGGCAACTCTTTCAGGCCTAGAATCGTTTTGCAGAAGATCTCCGCGATCTCCTCCTTGACCTTCTTCACGCCCTCTGCGTGCATTTCGATGTGGCCCTCCTCGGGCCGGTAGACGATAACAATCTAAAAAATGGATTGCCGGGGCCGGCGGCCGAACTTCCCGCCGTCCTCAAAGCCGAGTTCGGAGGTCGCGATGCCTTCCGGGTAGACAAAGTAGCACAGCCGCTCCGGGTCGTGGCGCAGGTAAACGTCCACGTGGCAGTGACGTCCGCGCCCCTGACGCCGGTAATACGCTCTGATCCCGCCCTCCAACTCTTCCAGCGCGTTGCTCTCTGTGGCGGGTTCCAGGCGCTTGCCGACGAAACGGCGCCACCAGCCGCTGTAGCGATCCATGACGTGAAAGGCGCCAGCCACCTCAAACCGACGCGGCTCGTTCAGGAACGTCCAGAAGGCCCGCTCGTAGTCGTTCTCCATCTTCTCGAAGTCTGCGGACCAATCCTTCCCCCAAAACGCGGCCTCTTCCAGGATCGCGCGGATGCCCGCTCCGCATGCGAGTTCGTTGATCATCGTGAAGTCGCTCTCGATGACCTTACGCTGCTCGTCTGTCAAAGCCTCAAGGGCTTCGAAAACGACGTCCGCCTCGGTCTCGCCGAGGGTGTCCCAGTTGATTGCAAGGCAGATTCCTCGCCGCTCGACCACGATTTCAGTTCAGCCCCGGGGTCTATCCTCATTGTGATGCGAACTCCCGCTGCTCCTCTGGCGAACCCTGGTACCGCCCAGCCGGTGCCCCACGCGTCGATTCTCATAGGTAGGACCCAGGAGTTGGTGAGACCCAACTCGCGCGCGTTCGCTATTCCCCATTTGGCGTCCCAGGTAGCCCGTCCCAACTCGGCCAAGTCGTAACGCCGCTCGATGCCCATTGCAGCCTCGCCACCCGCAGCGGCAAGCGCCAGGGCGCAACGAGCGTCTACCACTACGGCCAAATTGTACTCAACGGCAAAATCGGGCCTCCGGTCAAGGAGCACACGAAAACCCCGGACAGCCGCATCCCAGTCAGCGAGCCCAAACTGCGCACAGGCCCGACCATTAATCCCGATCAGGCTGTTTGGATCTGCATCGACGACACGGGCGTAGCACTCGAACGCATTCTGTCCAGCCTTCTTCAGTAACCAATAACGGCCGAGACTCGAAAATGCGTCGAGTAACCTCGGGTCAAGTTCGATCGCTCGATCGAGGTCATTCTTAGCAGCCTCGAGCTCCTTCAAGCCAATGTGCGCCACTCCCCGCGCGTTAAAAGCTATTGCACTATCGCTTGGATCCGCGTTAATCGCGCGCGTGAAGGCCTCCACCGCAGGGGCCCAGCGCCCCAATCTCGCGAGCGCATCTCCTCGCAGGTAGTGGGCAACGCTCTTATTCGGGAACCGCTGAAGCAGATCGGTCGTCCAGCGGTCCCAAGCCGACAGGTCAAGCGGATCCAGGCAGCTCCAGAATAATACCAGGGCATCGTTGCCGCGATTGCCGACCAGCGCGGCGTGCCCCAGCAGGAGGCGAATCAATGGCGAGGTTATTTCATCGTCATCTAATGGAAGGCGTCTCTCAGTAGCTGCCCAGTCTGCATTGAGCAGTAGTTTTTCGATTTCTGGGGTGATGGCCTCGGCACATAGTGTAATCGGATCCACAGTCGCCCGCATAGCTTGGACGTCACTGGGTCCGGGGCGCTTCGGAGAGGCGGCGACGAGCGCCAGCGGTCTTAGTTCCCGGTCGAGTGGAACGCCCGGATTTTGCAGTTCGCCTGTTATCGGGTCGCGCGGGTGCCAGTGATATGCGCAACTGAGTCCTGTCCGACCTGGACCTTCGTGCAGTTGGCCTTCGGGCCGAACGAGAACATTGCCCGTATGACCGGCGTAAGAACGGAGGTTTAGGTTCCAGTGCGGTTGCTCGTCCGACTGTGCCACCGCATTCCAGGGCGCGAAAAAGGGGATCGCGCCCATAAGGAGACATCGTGCGGTCGAGGCAATTCGTGTTCCCAGCATTAGGTTGCCCTCCTCGGTTGTGCACTGTGCAGCGCGCCCGTCAGCGCCAGTTCAGGACTCGGAACAGTCCCCGTCGTTGTTTCACCTGCTCCGGTAGGGCCAGCAGGCGATCACGATACACGCTCAGAAGCAGGCCCACCACGAAGATGGCGCCGCCGCCGCGCCCGTCGCTTACGCCGGGACGCCGGAACCGCATTTACGACATGAGCGAGCGGCACCCGGCTTGCCTTGCGGCGGGAGGGTGGCACCGCGTTCAAGACCTGGCCGGGCGGCACCCGGCGCGTCAGGGCGGCTATGCGACCTTTCGGGAAGGTCGGGTTCGGCCCGAGGGCGATCTCGACGGCCTGCTCGCGGTACGTCGGCGGCGCATTATCCTCAAGCCTACCCTGCATTGCGGTATGGGAACCGTCGTCGAAGGCAACGCGGACGATCCGAAAGACCAACTCCGGCTCGGCCCACCTGGAACGGTGCTGAACATCGCGGCCGCCGACGATCGCCGTAAGTCTGCCAACCACGCGACGTTGCGCGCTACCCGCCGAGTGGCCGCGCTCCCTGTTTGCAACACCTCATCCTCCGGCCCGAACGCAACCCCAAGGATTACGACCGCTCCCCCGCCAGAAACTCTCAAACTCTCGGCCTCTCGCGGTTGACACCCCGATTCGGTTTACGCGGGGTTACGTTCGCAGCCCGATGACAACACGAACCGCCTTGCGAACCCTACAGTGCATCGGCACAATCCGAGCCAGCGGCGGCCCATGCACTCCGCATCAGCGCGGGACCGGGCCAACTTGGGACATCAGGGACCGCATCGAGGCGGCTGAAGGTGAAACGGATTCGTGCGATCAACGAACGCTGGCCGGACTTCCGGGAGAGGCTCCCGGAAGTGTGGGCGGCGCTGCGCGACACCAGCGTACCGGCATGGTCGCGGGTCAGACGCGTATGGAGGATTGTCGCCCGGCATCTTTGTGACAGGCCAGAATGGCTGTCGTCGCGCAGCGCGTCGCTTCGAGACATCCGTTTTCGTCGGCAGCGGCGTGAGCGCCACGGCGTCGGCGAGCGGTTTCATCGTTTGCTGCACAGTATGCATTCGATCCAAGCCAGCGCTGCGTTGTGGGTCATTGCCTCTGTGCTGCTAATCTCCGTTTCAGTCGTTGTCGGTTTGGTGATGGATCGCCAAGGCTTCCCCGAACCTGAGATACAACTGGCTGGCACACTCGTGACCCTGACGGAAGTGGTGGGCGGGGCTGCGGGTATTCTGTTCGCTGTAATTGTCTTTGGCATTCAATTCCACGGAGAGCGCCTGGGACAGGCGTCGTATCTGGCGCGCTACTTCGGCAGGCGAGAGGGGCTTGTTCCCATCGCGGGGTTTTCACTCGCGGTCGTCACAGCCAACGCCTGCGCGGCGTTGCTCAGTTCGCATGGTCTCCCGTACGCAGCCTTGCCAATGGCGTACCTTGACTATCTGTTCGTGCCGTTCGTTCTGTTTCTCCTGCTGTTCTTGCTGCACCGCATGGTCGTCAGCGTATCGGCAGACATCTTCGACCGTAGCCTCATCCCCGGTCTGTGTTGGGAATACGAGCGTGCGATTGACGAGGAAATCCATCACGCAGGACTCATCAGGGAGTACGAGAAGGTTCTGGCTGATGTCGGTCTCCGCTATTCATGCGGCGCGGGAATGATTGATGTCGATCCGGTTACCCCGGTCAAGTTCACGCTTCCGGGAAAGCGGCAAGTCACTGATGTGAAGCTGACAGGTTTGCGTGACCTTGCGGCGTACATCCACGCGCGTTGTCCTGAATATGAGGGCGTCGTTGCGGTCGGCCCAGAAGATGTGTTGGATAACACCGTCGTGTTCGTCCTCTCTGCGAGACGAGACGATCAGGGACGGCAGCAGCGTGAGACTCAGACAGTACCGAAAGAGTGCCGCCACGAGCTTGGCCGGATGCTTAGTCGCATCTTTCGCCTTGGCCGCGTCCGTGAGCGAGATGTTGTGGGAGTGCTTGCGGACTTCGAGAAGACAATCGTCAGCCAAGCCCGGCATGACCGCGCGGATCAGCTTGAACGCAGCCTCGGCGTGTTGGAACGGCTGATCGAGCTTCGACTTGAGCGAGAAGAGTCATGGGAACGACATCAATCGTTCCGACGCCAGCGGCTGGCGGACAATCTTGAGGGGCATGAATACTACGAGATGGTCTCGAACGCCGTGGAGTCAGGCGACCGAGAGAAGGTCTCCGCACTGCTCGGGTTCGCATGTCGGATGATGGGGTTGGCCGTAAGGCGTATAAACCCAAGCCTGTACCACCGTGCGGGCGAAATGATCGTCGCCGTTTACTACCGAGCCATTGAGGGTACGGAGCTTGCCGATTATGTGGGCGACTACCTTGATAATGTCGTTCTCACTTCTCTCGGTTCGCAGTTTGAATATGCGCATTTGGCGTGGCGGCTTGATCCACCGAAGATCGCTGCCCAGACGCCCGTGCTGATGGTCGATCTTGCATGGCGACTGAAACTGATGCGGGCCGCGTTGGAAGCGGGTCGTGCAAACGACGCGACGAACTTTCAGGATCGGCTGTTCCGGTGGGATGAGCATTCGGGGAAGCGGTTTGCCGATCCGCACGAGGAGTCAAACATCCCGCCGGAGCTGCGCGAGGCAAGCGATCTCGTGAGCTACGCCACGCTCATCACGGCGGGGTGGTGCCTTCACCTCGTTGAATCCAACCATGAACACGCGGACACAGCCAAGACTGTGTTCCAGCGCTGTGCAAGCGACCTCGGATCGCGCGAACATCTGCTGCGACTTTGGGAGACCGTCCGGGGACGGAGGTACGGCGAGAAGCACATCGACGAACTTCTGGGAATCACGCATTGGACGCTGCCGTCACCCCGCCGCGTCGGTGTATCCGTTGGCGGAGGGGGGGTGATGCTTGGATCGAACGCGGATTCATGGCGCTGACGCTGGCTCGCCCCTCATCACCCAAGTACATACCGGATGCGATGCGTGCCTGTCCGCCGTTTCGGCACAAATCCCCGGATGAAGTCAGGAAAGCAGCCGATTCGATCCTCGCCAACGATTCCGTGCGGAAGGAGCTGCTCAGCATCGCGGATGAGAAGCGCGATGAGACCGTCAATGCCGTCGTTGCACTATTCGCGGAGCGGCTCCGCCTGTTCAAGATCGACCGCCTCGCCACCGTGGTTGCCACGCCCCTGCGTAACGAGCATTGTGTCCGGCTCCACGCCCAGATCGCCAAGGAACTGGAAGCCGAGCATGGGCTTATCAACACACTGACACAGCTCGGTGGTCTTCGAGGCGAAGCTCGGTCGTGGTTCCTGCCGCGTATCCCGTACGACGATTGGCTTCAAAAGGACTCGGTTGTGGACTGCTGCGAGCATCCGATGGATTTCGCGCCCCTCATTGCGAGAAGCATCCAGAAAGACCAAGATACCCGGATCACGCATGCTGCGGAACGGATGGCCAAGCCGACGGTAACCATCCATAGGCTTGCCGAGCTTGCGGACGCAGTGCGTGAGGCGGCAGCACGGCTCAGGAAAACAACAGACAACCCGATCCTCATATTCGTGCCACAGCAGCGGCGTATCATCGAAGCCATCCTTGGTCAGCGTGGATGGCGCTTGCCGAACCCGAGTGAGCTTGGGGATAACCACATCGGCGACTGGGAGGGATGCCATCTGTTGCGGATTCCGTACTTCGACCCGACATCGGTTGTGATCGTGGATGCGCTAGCCTTCTACGGGAAGATCACGGAAAGCGCCAAAGCGAGGCTTGATTTCAACATCACGAACCCCCGCAAGGCGGAGCACGACAACGGCCTGTGTCAAGCCCAATCCGAAAGCGACCCGACCAAGATTCCCGAGATGGATGGGATCACCGTTCTCGCCGTCGCCCGGTACTCGGCGGGTGTGGGGTTGCACGACCCGGACGCCGCGCTTCGCGTGGTCCTCGACCTAACACGGATCGGTTTTGCGATGGTCGAGGGCGAGCGCATCTATCACCGCCCCGATTGCACCTTGCTCGCGGGCGTTGAAGGCGGAATCGTGCATACGCTTGCTCACCGCCTGCCCTCCGATGACGAACATCGAGCACCTTGCGAGCATTGCCGACCAGACGATTGGGATGAGTAGGCTGAAAGCGAGCTGCGCAACGCCCCCAACCTGCCTTCCGAATCCAACGCCGACCTGACCGCCGAATCCAACGCCGACGATACCTCCGTCGCTACCCCATCGCCCAGACCATCGCCCAGACCATCGCCCAGTCCATCGCCCAGACCATCGCCCAGACCATCGAAAAAAGGTGTCGTATTCATGCCCATGATGATATCATGCCCGTCAAGCAAAAAATTCCCAGGCTCATTCGGCCCCTAATTCCCCTTGTAGCAAACAGCTTGTAGCAAACATCGCGTGCCGCCGCATGGTCCCAAGCGACAGTTTGCGCACGACTCAGTACGAAACCCAGAACCACGACCATTGACACGACAACCTAACGATGGCCCAAACGCCCTCCATTTTTTGCCGGCCCATCGAAATTCGGTTATACCTCTCTACGCGCTGGATCCCGGCTTGCGCCGGAATGACGATGTTCACTTATTTGTTGATTTCCGTAGTAATTTGGGTTGAATGGGGCAAATGGTGGGTAGCTTGGCATAAATAATGCCCGGATTTTGGCAACGGGCTTGACGGGTGATATGATTAGTATCCGGGTCGCCACCTGCACGGAGTGGGCTAGAATCTCGATTCTGGCCAACGGGGTTGTTATTGATTATTCGGATTGTATGGACGCGTCGCCCGCTCTTGGCCGTAGTCAGGAAGGGTGCGATGATGGCGGTAGATCTTCGCCTTGGTCGGTCGCGATAGGGTTCTTGGTGCGACGGGGTCCGCAGGAGCTGGCGGGTTTTGCGATTCGCGAATGGGGGGCAGGTGGTGGCTGTTACGATTGGCAACATGATGGCGACGGGCTTGCCTTGGTTCAATCCGACACAGCAGGTTGCACAGGTTTAGGTCGTTGCGGTCGATGAATCCGTCGTTGGCCCTATGGTGATACCGAGAGCGAATTTGTAGCAGCCACGATTTAGCTCGAAAATGTTCGACGGGAAAACCGATTTAGCGTAAATTACCACCGGTTTCGAGGAGTAGAAACGTCAGGACCCATGGTTGGGAGAATATGAATGTTCAGAACACGTCTAACCTTGTTGGTATGGACGGCTGCGTTGCTGGCCGTTGTCCGACCCGCCGGTGCGGTGGTCGTGCAATTGTCCGCGGAAGTGACGAGCCAAGTGCAGTCGTTTATTGCGGGTGAGCTCGACTCGTTGGATCAGACGACCGAAGTATTCGGCCCGGATTCGGGGCTGGCGCTTCCGATTTCAGCGCACTCGGAACTGATGACTCCGGGCTTGGCGTTGGGGGTCTCCGCCGCGGTGTTCGAGGACCCGACGCAGGAGACTCCGACTCGCAATCCGGAGGAGATGACGTTGGAGGCTGGGTCGGTTTCTAACGACGACGTCACTCGATATGACATTCTGAGCAGTGTAGTCGAAGAACGGGTGATTCGGCTGAGCGCGGACGAGTTGGGCAACCCGGTCGGTGGATCGCGCCCGGTGCAAAGCGCGTTTTTTCCGTCGGGGGCGTTGTTAATTTGGTCGTCGGATGCCACTCGCGATTTGACGGGTGTTTCCGCGGAAGTTCAGTTTGAGGTCCGACGGATTGGGCTGGGCCCGGGCGGCGAGCGGCAAGGTCCGGTGGTATTGTTGAGTCGTCGTGCGGCGTTGGTGGGTGGGGCGAACGGGGCGATCAGCAGCGAGGTATCGACGGGGCTTTTCGCGGTTTCAGGGGATCTTTCGATTCTCGACGGCGTCGTCGGGCTTCCGTTCGGCTCGCTCGATGTTTTCGCGACCAATCGGATCACCATCATCCCCGAGAATCAGCAATTGGATTACACCTATGATGCGACCGTTGACGTGGATTTTATTTTGGAAGCCGCGATCACGCTGCAAGTGTCCAACCTCCCCGTAGGCACGGGGGCAGTCGCGTCATTCGGGCAGTTGAACGAGGCGGTCAACGTCATTCAAGTCGCGGCTCCGGAAGACACGGCCAAGGCGGTCCAAGATCGCATGAACAAGGCCATTCAAGAATTTCGCCAGCCGGCGGTTCAGGGTGGGGTTGCACCGATTCCGTGTGGATTGCTCGGTTTCGAAATGATGGGTCTCGCTGCGATGACGTTGACATTGTTTGCCATCCCGCGTGGCCGTTCATTGCAGCCGATGCGAACACGTCGAACTAGCGGCAGCCGCGAATGATCGTTGATTGCCACACGTGCATCTGGCAGTCTCGCGGGCAATTGGGTCGCGGCAGCCGTCGATCGACGGGACCCTTTCCAGCCCGAACCCACGCCGGTGCGGAGCCACCGGATTACGCGGGGGCGGACCGACACGAAGAGGCCACCCAACCGGTCGACGCCGCGTTCGTCTTGGCGTTCAAGAGTCTATATCTCGACGCCGACGTTCCCAATCAACTGATATCGGATTACATTCGGACCAACCCGCGCCGTCTGATCGGCTTTGCGGCCGTGGATCCAACCGAGCCGCGGCAGGCCGTCGAAGACCTGCGATTCGCACATGCCGAGTTGAACATGCGCGGGGTCAGCCTGTCGCCCGCGGCGCAAAACTTTCATCCTTGTCACACGAACGCCAAGCCGTGTTATGAAGCGGCCGCAAAACTGGAAATGCCCATTGTCTTTCATACGGGTTTTCGGGATGGGCCGGAAGTCGTTTTGCAATATGCCCAGCCGTCACTGCTGGATGAAGTGGCCCGTGAATTTCCGACATTGCGGATCATCATCGCGCACATGGGCTATCCGTGGATTCAGGAAACGATCGTGATGTTGGCGAAGCATCCCTACGTTTACACCGACATCAGTTGGCTGTTGCATCAACCCTGGCAAGCGTATCAAGCCCTGGTCAGCGCGTATCAATTCGGCGTGATCGACAAGTTGCTTTTTGGAAGCGGTTTTCCGTATACGCATCCGGCGCAGTCCATCGAAGCACTGTATGGCATTAACCAGATGGCCGCGGGAACCAGTCTGCCGACCATTCCGCGGGAGAAACTACGGGGCATCGTGGAGCGAGAGGTGCTGGACCTGTTGGGCATCCATGCCTCGCACACCAATCGCAATGCCGATTCAAACGAATCGCTGTTGGATGATGAAGACTGATCGATTTCGTTCATGTCGTCACTGACTTCCGAACAAAAGAGCCTGGTGCGGGATTGGCTTGCGGAGTTGGTTCGGGTTCCCAGCGTCAATCTGAACAACGCGCAGGGCGATCGGGACAAGCCTGAACAGCGGATGGCTGAACTGGTCGAGCAGCGCTTGCACAACCTGGGAATGACCGTTTCGCGATATCCGTTGGTTCCGGGTCGCGATAATCTGGTCGCCCATTGGCCGGAGCAATCCGGTCGTGGTAGTTTCGCCCTGCAAGCCCACATGGATACCGTCGGCGTGGACAGGATGTCCATCGACCCCTTCGCAGCCGCGGTTCATGACGGCAAGATGTGGGGCCGGGGGACGTGCGATACGAAAGGCTCGATGGCGGCGTTTCTAGCTGCGCTGCATTGGGCGGGCGAGCAGGGTTGGACGTTCTTGGACAAGGTTTATTTCGTTGCGGGCGTGGCCGAGGAAACCGGATGTCGCGGATCGAAGGCCTTGACCGACGCGGGTTTCAGGGTCGACGGGATTGTGGTTGGTGAGCCGACCGGCTGTCAGATCGCGACCGCACACAAGGGCACCTATTGGGCTGGGCTGGAAACGCAAGGTCTTAGCTGTCACGCATCGCTGCCGCACCTGGGCCATAACGCCATTTACGCCATGTCCCGGGCCATTCGTTTCATCGAGGATGAATACGTTCCGTCGCTGGAGGGGCAGCGGCACGCGCTTCTGGGGCATCCGACGCTTTCCGTGGGAACGATCGAGGGCGGCACGGCTACGAACATCGTGCCGGCGTCGTGTCGGGCACAGCTCGATTTTCGTATCCTGCCCGGGCAATCGTGCGAGGCGGTCCGTGATGAATTCCTGGCTGGACTGCGGAACGCGGTTCCCGGCGAGCGATTCGAATGGAGCGAGATTCATCGACAACCACCGGTGGAGACGCCTTCTGATTCCCGCTGGGTGACAAATCTGCTGGACGTCGCTCGCACGTGTACCAGCCAATCCCACTCGGTCGGCGTCAATTATTATACCGACGCCGGTTCATTTCATTCCGCCGGCATCGAGCCGGTCATTTTCGGTCCCGGCGACATTGCCCAAGCCCACACGGCAGACGAATTCGTTGATCTCGAACAACTGTACCTGGCGGCTGAGATCACGCTGGCATGGCTGAAACGAGCCACCGAGACGTCGCTGGTTTGATCATCTTTCCGCAGGTCAATCTATTGAACTTTGAATGGTCAATTGAAGGATGGTTGTCGTTTCCGCGAAAGCGTGGAACAGCAGCACGTTTGCCTGGACCCCGGCTTTCGCCGGGGTGACGGTTCTAAGGCAAGACCGGATCAACTTCATTATGCCATTCAAACATCAATAATCGCGCCCGGCGGGTTGAAGTCTAGCCATGCCGCGCTGGCCGGAAATTTCGATGGTGGCTGAATGAAGGTTGGATCAACCCAGCAATGTCGAGACATGCGTCCGCGTACAATCCGCCAGGGCTTGCAGGTCGTAGCCCCCTTCCAAGACACTGACCAGCCGACCGTTACAGTGATGGTTGGCGGTTTCCATCAGCAGGCTCGTCATCCACTCGAAAGACTCCGTTTCCAGATTCAGCGGTGCGAGCGGGTCTCGTCGATGGGCATCGAATCCGCAACTGATCAGGACGAATTCCGCCGGGAACGACTCGAGCACGTTGCGGACGTGGCGATCGAA
Organism: uncultured Phycisphaeraceae bacterium; assembly: GCA_964424105.1. Lineage (GTDB taxonomy): Bacteria > Planctomycetota > Phycisphaerae > UBA1845 > UBA1845 > CAYRHJ01. The sequence continues at coordinate 15,791 of CAYRHJ010000008.1, forward strand.
CGCGACGCGGTATTCCTTGTCGCCGGACATGGGCATCATGGGAACGTTCAGCGTCGCGCCCAACCCCGGACCCGTTCCGCGTTCCTCCGCGAAACCCGTTCCCGGATAAACGTAGTGCGGGTGGCCATGGATGCTGATGAACATGGCCTGCGGATCCTGTTCGAGAAGATGCTGCGTACCATTGCCATGATGCACGTCCCAATCGAAAATCAGGATGCGGCCTATCCCGTGTCGATGACGGAGATGATCGACGGCCAACACGACGTTGGATAGAAAGCAAAACCCCATGGCGAAGTCACGCTCGGCGTGATGTCCCGGCGGACGAATCGCACAAAAGGCGTTAGAAACGCGACCTTCCATGACGGCGTCGACGGCTTGCAGAACGGACCCCGCAGCCAGCAACGCGACGTCCCACGTTTCCGGGCAGATTCCGCAATCCGTACAATCGACCATGGACTCGCCGGCGGCGCAGGCTCGTTGAAGTCGTTCCAGGTAGGCTGCTCCGTGAACTCGACTCGCGACTTGGGGATCGATGGGGCGGGCGGGTATTCGCACGCAACGATCGATGAGACCGCTTTCGTCCAGTGCACTCACAATCGCGGCCAGCCGATCCGGCCGTTCGGGATTCCCCGGCCCGGCGATATGTTTTTGAAATGCGCCGTCATATACCAAGCCTGTGGACATGGCTGAATCCCCGATAAACTCCTCGCATCCCAGCGCCGCGCGGAACGGGATGTAGTGGCCTGAATCGTAATCGATAGAAATGCCCACGGCGAGTCGCGTTGCCAGCATCACGCGAGACGATTACGTTGACGAGCATGAACGAGCCAATGGCGTTAGGCGATATCCGCGGAACGATCGAATGGATAACGTTTGATTGTTACGGAACGCTGGTCGATTGGGAGACTGGGCTTCGCCAGGCCGTCCGCGAAGTCAGCGGCAACGACGACCCGGCGATGTTCGACGCGTTTCTGGGCATCGAGGCGGAGATTGAGGCCGGTCCATTTCAATCCTATCACGACGTTCAAGCGGAAACACTGCGGCGGCTGGCGGAACGATTTGGTTTCCAGGTTCGACCGAATCAGGTCGACGTATTATCACGGACGCTGCCGGATTGGCCGGTGTGGGCGGATACGAACGCGGCGCTGAGACGGTTGAAGTGCCAATACAAGATCGGCGTCTTGTCCAATATCGATCGCGAATTATTCGCCGGAACGGCCCGTCATTTCGAGATCGAAGTTGACCTGTTGATCGCGGCGGAAGACGTTCGAGCCTACAAGCCTTCCGCCCGCCATTTCACTCGTATGCTGACCCACGTGGACGGTGACAAGAATCGAATGCTTCACGCGGCGCAAAGCCTGTATCACGATTGCGTGCCTGCGACGCATTTGGAGATCGCCAACGTGTGGATCAACCGGCGAGGCGAAACCAACACGACGACAGCGAAACCAATGGCTGAATTCCCCGACCTGACGGGTTTGGCGGACGCATTGGGTGTCTAAAACGCCAATCAATTACGGACCCGCTACCGTAGTCTTCCCAGCCGCGACTGCTTCCTTCCGAGCCGCGACCGTGAGGGAGCGGACGAACAACCGAACCGTTTCAACCGAGTTCGTAGGCCGGGTTTCACCCGCCTTACGAACTGGCGCTCGAATCATCGGCTCCCCCACCTCCAAAGGAGGTGGGCCACCCAGCCGAACTTGCGTGTTCGAAATTTTCCGAACGCCGATCATCGGGACCCCACCCATCGCTACCTCCAAAGGAGGTGGGCCACCCAGCCGAACTTGCCTGTTCGAAATTTTCCGAACGCCGATCATCGGGACCCCACCCATCGCTGCGCGATGAATGGGGCACCCATGCGCAAAGCCTGTTTCACGACTGCGTGCCTGCGACGCAATTGGAAATCGCGAACAACAGGTACGGCACGGGCTTCGTGCAGGGGTCCACGTGAGTCTTGCCGAATTACGACCCTTCGAAGGCGACTTGGAAGGCCGCGAAATCCAGAATGTCGACGTCTCCGTCGTCGTCGAAGTCGAGGCAGGGGCACGGCGGATCGCCGACGCCGGCGCCGGGGGCGGGGCCGGTGAGGCAGTCTTTCAATGCGATGAAGTCGAACAGATTCACCCCGCCGTCGTCGTTGCAATCGCCCGCGGCGAGACTGAACCAGAAGCCGCCCGTCAACCGCATCGACCCATTGTCGCCGGTCATCGCGCCCACGTCAGGTTGGCCGATGGTGCCGGACAATTCGAAGTCCCCGCCGGTGCTGCGCATGACCCCGCCGCCGTCAATGGTGGAGCGGACGATCTCGAACTCCTGGGCCGCCACCGCGGCGACCCATCGCCCGGCGGCCACCGCGGCGACGAAAAGGCAGGCGGCCATCGAGGTCGATCGGACAATGGTTCGATGAAACACATTCAGTTTTGTCATTTTGAGTCCGCCTTTGTTTGGCTGTACTGCATATCATCCGCCAACATCTTCTCGATCCGCTGCAAACGAGCGGCCAGCGCAGCGCTTTCGGCACGCAATGCCTCGACCACCGCGTTCTGTTCCGCGCGCAGTGCGGCCAGCTCCGTAGCTTTTTCGGCACGGTGCGCGGCAAACTCGGCGTCCTTTGCCTCGACGGTGCGCTTGAGTTCCTTCACGGCCTCGACGAGCAGGGGGGTGAGTTTGCTGTAGTCCAAGCCGATGGCGTCGGTGCCGTTTTCCTCGTAATTGACGATCTCCGGCAGAACCGCCCCGACCTCCTCGGCGATCATGCCGACGTCGTGATGGCCGCCGTGCTCGCCGTCCCAGTCGAAGTAGACGCCGCGCAATCGGGCAACCTTGGCGAGAGGGCCTTGGATGGGTTCGATGTTGCGCTTCCAGCGGATGGAGGATGACGAACCGTAGTCGGTGCCCGCTCCCGAGGCCATGAAATCGAATCCCGCGGTACTGTCGCTATGCCCCCGCACGCCGTAGTTGGTGCCGCTGGTGCTGGTGGCGAATCCGATAACCCCACGCCCGGAGGTGCTGGCGCTTTCAAATCGCCCGCCGTGGGTGATGCCGCTGAGGGCCGTGGCATGACCGAAAACCCCACGTCCGGAAGGGCTGGTGCTGAGGCCGTACACGCCGTTGGTGGTGCCGCTGGTGGCCGTGGCCTGACCGAAAGCCCCATTTCCGGAAGTGCTGGTGCTGAGGCCGTACACGCCGTAATTCGTTCCACTGGTGGCCGTATTGTTCCCGAAGATCGCGCGTGTTGTGCTGCTCGTCTCCACGTGCAGTGGGTAGGCCGGCGCCGGGTTTCCGATGCCGACGTTGCGCTGGAAGTAGTTTCGACTCCCCGGGGGTCCCGTGAAGTATCCGGCGTAGCCTTCCGGGCTATTGGTGGCGCCGGACACACCGTAGGTCGTGCCGGTGGTCGCCGTCGCGGCGCCGAACACGCCCGCGCCGGAGGTGCTGAAGGCCTGACTGTACACACCATAGGTCGTGCCGCTGGTCGCCGTTGCGATCCCGACCACGCCCGTGCCACTGGTGCTGCTGGTCGTGCCGTGCACGCCGTAGTTAATCCCGGTGGTGGCTGTCGCGAGACCGAGGACGCCCTTACCGGAGGTGCTGCTGGCCTGACCGACCACGCCGTAGTTCGTTCCACTGGTGGCCGTATTGTTCCCGAAGATCGCGGGGGTCGGTCCGGCTGCCTCCACGTGCAGCGGGAAGTCTGGCGCCGTCGTGCCCATGCCCACGTTGCCTTTCTCGTCCACGACGATCCCCCGCGTCTGAAGTGCGTACGGAGTAGCCGTCAGTGATTGGCGCGGCGACAGGGTGGTGTACGGCTCAGTGTCGCCGGGATCGTGCGGGCTGCGGACGGCGAGTTCCAGAAAACGGGCGTCGCCGTCGAAGGCGTTTGTGCCGAAGTCCAATTGGACTGCGAACAGGCCGTTGACCACGTTGATCGGCGGCGGGTTGTCGCCTATGCCGCCAAACGCCAGCGTCCTCCCGACCTGATCCCCGCCGACCGCGGCCGTCCACAGCAACGCCTCCAGATCGATCATGCCGGTCAGCGGTGCCCCGTTGTGCTTGAGCTGCCCCTGAAAGGTGAAGCCTGTTCCCAGCGGCCCGGCACAATGCGTCGCGCAGATTGAGCCCGCACCCTGATAATCGCCCATTACGCAGTCGTCGGCGCTGCCTTCGGTGCAGGTGTCGTTGTTCTTGCAGCAGGCGCCGTCGCAGACCGCTGACTCGCAAGCCGTCCCGACGCCCAGAAACTCGCCGCTTGACCCGTCACAGCCGGCTTGGTTGGTGTCGATGCAGTTGCCATTGCCCAGGCAGCACGCCCCGAACTGGGCGGATGCCTGATTGGCACCGATGGTCAGCATTAACATGGGGATTGCCCAATACAGGCTCCGCCGGCGTTGTTGGCTTGGTAGAGATACGATCATGGCTTCTTCCTTTCCGATTTGCGATCAACTGCGATTCCGGGCACCCCACCATCGTTCGATAACTTGCTCGGACCGTTGATGGAAATTCAATGGTTCAGACTCCGAGTAGTAAGAGCGCCCAACATAATGGCCGACCTGCCATTCGAATAGTCAGGAAGACCGCGCCCTAGCCTGTCTACGTGCGTACACGCACAGGCAGGCGGTCGCTGCTCAGAAATTGTTAGGAGTTCTAAATGCCGGCTGCGTTATTCCTTGGCCGCGGCGCGGGTTTTTTGATATTGGGCGATCACTTCTTCCTGAACCGTCGCCGGCGCTCGGCGGTAGGTCAAGAATTCCATGGCGAAGGTGGCCTGTCCTTGCGTCATGGACCGGATGTCCGTGGCGTAGCCGAACATGTTGGCCAAGGGCACCTCGGCGAGGATCACACAAAGGCGAGGTTTCATTTCGACGTCGGTAATGATACCGCGACGACTGGACAGATCGCCGCTGACCGGACCCTGGAACGATGTGGGCGTTTCCACCTCCACTCGCATGATGGGCTCCAGAATGGCGGGGGCGGATTCCAGGAAGACTTTGCGAAACGCGCCGCGGGCACAAATCTGGAAGGCCAGGTCGGAAGAATCGACCGCATGCGAGGAGCCGTCTTCCAGGATCATCTTGGTCTTGACGATTTCAAAGCCGGCCAGCGGACCCTTCGTTCGGGCCATTTGGAATCCCTTGTCGACCGAGGGAATGTACTCGGTGGGCACGTTTCCGCCTTTGACCACGTTCTCGAACACGTAGTCGTCCGTTCCGTCCAAGGGCAAGGGCACCAGTCGGCCGACGATGTGGGCGAATTGGCCGGAACCCCCGGTCTGCTTCTTGAATCTGTAATCGAAAGTGGCTTCGCGAGTTGGGGCTTCTCGATAGCTGACCTTGGGACGACCGACTTCAATTTGACAGCCGTATTCGCGTCTTAACCGCTCGGTGTAGACGTCCAAATGCAGTTCGCCCATGCCGCTGATAATCGTCTCGTCGGATTCCTCGTCGTAGCGGACGTGAAAGGTCGGATCCTCCTTCATGAAGCGGTGCAGGCCTTTTGACATCTTGTCACGGGCGGCGGTGTTGGCAGGTTTGATGGCCAGGGAGATAACCGGCTCCATGACGTCCAGCGGTTCGAGCGACAACGCCGTGCCCGGCGAGCAAATCGTGTCGCCCGAATTGCAATCCACGCCCATGATGCCGACGATGTCCCCGGCTCGTGCGACGTCCATGTCCACGCGGCTATCAGCGTGAATCCGTAGAATGCGCATGATCCGCTGCTTCCGGCCGGTTCGCGAATTCACGTAGTTTTGGCCCCGCTGCATCGTTCCGCGATATAGTCGCGTGTAGGTCACCTGCCCGAACGGTTCATCCACCAGCTTGAAGGCCATGGCCACCAGCGTCCCGTCGGGATCCGCGGTGATGGCTGTTTCAGCCCCCTCGTTATGCTGGTCCGTCGCGTAGGCCACCCGGTCCAACGGGCTGGGCAGATAACGCGTGACCGCGTCGAGGAGCGGTTGAACGCCCTTGTTTTGATAGGCGCTGCCGAAAAACACGGGGGTCACCTCGCGATTGAGCAAGGCCAACCGAACCGCCCGATGGATCATCTCGATGGGAATCTCGCGGTCCTCCAACATCGCTTCCATCAGCGCGTCGTCGTACAGGCTTAGCGTATCGAGTAGACCCGCGCGGGCCCGCTCGGCCTCCTCGCGAAGCTCGCCGGTGACCTCGCCGCGAACGACTTGTTCGCCGTGTTCGCCCTTGAAATCGATTCGCTTCATTTCCACAAGGTCGACGACCCCTTCGAAACCGTCACCGCTGCCGATGGGGATTTGCATGGGCAACGCGACGTGCCCCAGCTTTAACTCCAAATCGGTTACCACGCGCGCGGCGTCGGCGCCGACACGGTCCATCTTGTTTACAAAGACCATGCGCGGAACGCGATATTTCTTCATCTGCCGATCGACGGTCAAGGATTGCGACTGAACCCCGCCCACCGCGCACAAGACCAGAACAGCCCCATCCAAAACCCGCAGCGATCGTTCAACCTCGATCGTAAAATCGACGTGCCCGGGGGTATCAATAATGGTGATGTTGTGATCGGCCCAGGCGACGCTTGTAGCTGCGGACTTGATGGTGATGCCCCGCTCCTTTTCAAGCTCCATGAAGTCCATGGTGGCACCGCCGTCCTTGCCTTTGATCTCCTGGATGCGGTGGATACGCCCGGCGTAGAACAAGATGCGTTCCGTCAGGGTGGTTTTGCCGGAATCGATGTGTGCAATGATCCCGATGTTGCGTTCGTTTGCCAAATGTTTCATGATCGCACTTTTTACCTGTTGCTTGCTTCCTTCAGTGGCCTGCACCTTGACTTTCCAGGGGCGGTCGAGCTTGGTGAGGGCACGGACGAAACGTTGTTATTCAGCGGCTCCTTTTCGCGCCGCCATGCAGAAGTTTCCCGGACCACCGCCGACCACGTGTCGCGCGATGCATTATTATCGGTCCTTTGGCCTTATTCGGATGCACCTGAACCCTGGTTTCGCCCCATGGCCCAAGATCATCGGCTAACGGTTGAGTTAATCGACAGACGTGTGTCTAGACCCCATCGGCCTAACCAACCCGTCCTACCCCGTAGGGAGACGACCGCCTCCAGTTGAAGATATATAACCTGTCCGTTCCCCAATTACCAGTCCCCATTGTGTGAAAAATGTATTAACGGACCCGTGGCGGGCGTACAGGCAAACGGAAAGCGGCTTTGCGCTCATCCAGCTAAGCCCGTTTTGCTCGCCACGGGGGTTTTAACGTCATTCGCCGCAGCCTTTCGGTTGGCAGATTATTTTCCCGGCTTTCTGCGCCGACGGAATTCTGAAAGGCCGAAAATCAACATGACGGAGCTTGGCATGCCGATCACACCGCACATGGGTAGCAACCCACGTGTCGGCGAAGCGGCCGCCTCGGCAGCTATTGATGCCGGCTCGACGCATCGCAGCAGGGCCTCGTCGCAGAGTTGATCTCCGTCGCAGGGTGGTTGGCCAGGAGCGCAACGCCCCGCATCCTGATCGCATGTTTCAATTCCATTGCAAAACAACCCATCGTTGCAATCTGCATCGCCAATGCAAGCCCCGCAACGGTCGGTCAATTCATTGCAGAATTCGCCGTCCATGCAGGGTGATCGGCTGGGAACACACGTGCCGTCGTCAGCGCAAGCCTCGATACCGTTGCAAAAGCGGAAGTCATCGCAATCGGCGTCTACCATGCAGTCCAGCGGAACCGACGGTCCGTTGGCGGCCAGACCGACCGCGAACAGGCCTGCGCGGTCGACGGTGGCCCAATATCGCACCGACCCGACCTGAACTTCGTAGCCGTAATCACCGACGACCTCGGTCGGGACGGCGTTCGCGACGAACCGATGCCCCGCTCGCTGCCAGGCCACGGGCACGACCTCTTCATTCAAGACATGCGAATCCAATTCGGCGGGTCGCAATCCCAGCGCGGTAATGGCTGATCGTTTCACGGTCAGACTGATGACACCTTTGAAGGTGCCCGGCGCCAGCGATGTGACAACCTCAATGGTCGTCCCCAGCGCCCGTTCACCGCTGAAACCGCGAAAAGTCACGTCGGAGCCTCGACCGGGCGGGCCTACCCCGTCGAGCAGAAAAACGTCCACCTGGGTGCCGACCACTGCTTGCGTCAGCTCGACCCGGGCCAGGGGACCGTCAACCATGGCGACTTCCACAGACACCGTGCCATCGGGTCCGACTTGCGCCGTCCGCCCGGCCTCGGCGGTGGATGGAATGTCGCCGTCGATATCACCGAACTCGGGTTCAGGGCCGTTGTCGTTCCGATTGTCATTGGTGTTTCCGTCGCCGCCGCCGCCCGGACTGCCATTGTCGTTCACGTTTTCGTTGCCATTGTCGTTGGCATTATCGTTGGCATTTGCATTGCCGTCGGGATCGATCAGGTCGCAGGCATCGCCCAGACCATCACCGTCGGCATCGTGCTGTCCGTTGGGCACGTCCGGGCAATTGTCACACGGGTCGCCAAACCCGTCGCCGTCGCCATCGACTTGCAGCGGATTGGCGCGCGTCGTGCAATTGTCGCAGGCATCACCCAATCCATCCGAATCGGTATCAGCCTGATCGGGGTTGGCGATGATTCGGCAGTTGTCATCGTCATCCATGATACCATCGTTGTCGTCATCATCATCACACGGGTCGACAATGCCGTCCCCATCGCTGTCCACGCCGAAAACGTTCCGATAGACACAAACTTCGTTGCTGCCGAAATCCGCGACAGCCAGGTCATTCCAACCATCCCCATCAAAATCGACGAGTCGGGGGGAAACAGGTCGACTGCCCGTCGGCAGGCGATGGGCGATCGCCAGGCTCCAGTAACCGGAATTGATCCAGACGGTCACGTCGCCGTCGTCCAGATCGGTCACTACGGCATCAATCGAATCGTTATCATCCAGCGGCGCAAGGGCCACACCACTGGGCTTCGTCCCCGCCGTGAAACTTCGCGGCGCTTCAAATCCTCGTGCACCGGTGTATGGGCGAACGGACAGCCGGTGCGTCAACCGATCAAGCAACACAAGGTCTTGTCGCACGATCGTGACGATGTGCGGCGCGTGACCGGGCACGGTGTAGTCTACGAGGTCGAATGATCCTTGGCTTCGCCCGTAATAGACCAGCGGGCCCACGCCGCTACCGACTACGGCCACATCTTCGTGACCGTCGGCGTCGATGTCCGCGACTGCCAGCGATGTCCCGATGGGGATGGGGTGTATGGCTTCGGAAAGGTGAAATAGGCCCGTTCCGCTGTTGATGAGGGTGACGAGCGGCACGTTTCCTTTTCGCAGAACATAGACATCGACGTCTTGATCGCGTTCGATATCACCCAGCGCGATCACGCTGGGCGGCGGGCCGACAACGTGGCTGGCTCGTATCTGGAATTGACCGTCTCCGTCGTTGATCAGGAAAACCACGCTTCCGATATTGTTGTTTCCCTGGCAGGCGATGACGAGGTCCGCGTCGCCATCGTTTTCCTGATCGCCGATTTCGACCTGAATGGGCTTCTGGCAAACACCCCTGATGATCTGGGTCGTGAAACCATCGTCCGATTGCAAGAAAAGAGACAGACTGTCGCTGCCGAAATTCGGCACCACCAGATCCGGTCGCCCGTCGCCGTCCAAATCACCTACCGCCAACCACATCGGCGCCGTTTCCGTGCGTAGGATGTGTTCACGCACAAACGGTGGAACGCGCTTGGGTGCGAAGAGGCACAGGTTTCCCAGTCGACGATCTGTCGTACAGGGGTCGTTGTCATCACACGGCGGAAGATCTGGCGGGAGGTCGTCGATTATTTCGTCCGGCGGGTCGTCGGGAGGATCATCGGGTTCGTCCGGCGGGTCATCGGGAGGATCATCGGGATCGCCCGGCGGATCATCGGGCGGGATTCTGGGACGCCAAGGCTCTACGCAACGATCGTCGCCTTCGTCGCAAAACTGATCTTCAGGACACGGATTCGAATCGACTAAGCAGATGCCTTCCGCGCATTCCTCCTCGCCGTTGCAAAATAATGAATCACCGCACTGGTCGATGCACGTCACCGGCAGAACAGTCACGATCGCTGCCTGAATGGCGAATTCCATGGGGTCGATAAACGAATTCAAAAACATCGTCATCGACGTGGATTCGGCGCCGGCGTTGTACAAATCAATGGTGGCGGTTCCCCACGCACCGGCCCCCGCGATGAATCGAAACTCTCCCAGATATCGAGGTTCTCGTACGACGGGAAACGTCAATTCAACATCAAGATCAAATGAAAAGACAATGCTCAAAACGGCCTGGAAATCCCGCCGAAACGCATCAAACGCATAGGTAAAGGTCGGGCTTTCATAGAAGACGAAATCGGGCCGGCTCAGTTCAACCCGCGGCTTGAACCCGCTGTACCAGACGGCCCCGGCGCCGTCCGTCGCAAACATGTCCGGGATGCCCACCAGATACCCGCGAAGGTCATCCGGTGCGAAGTCGCGGGCGTAGACCTCGATAACGAACTCTTCACCCGCGTTGACCGTGATGTGATTTCCGGTGCCGCCGACCGGCCTAAGCTCCACCGTCGCCACGGCGCCGGATTCGGCCAGGGACCGGGGAGGTTCCGAATCGGCGTGGAGACACGAACTCAGCGTAGCCAAGACCGCAAGGGCACGCGTAATTCGTGACGTATTCAGCTTCCCTTCTGTTAAGCGGCTTTCAGTTCGGGGTGTTTCTCCTTTTCGCGCCTGCATGGTTCGTTCTCCGTAAAAGTGGGATAAGTGAAAGATAAGAATGATTCCTGTTTGCGAAATACGGAAGACGAAACGATTCGGCGGAACGGGTGAAGGTGGCCAGGGGCGAACAAGCCGCCTCAATTGAATAATCCGCGTAATGTTGATTTCGATTGATGGCCATGTCTTGGCGTTTCCAGGGCGTTCTTGGGCGTTCTTGGGCGTCCGTAACCCTAATCCCGGCAGGATTGATCGGGGCGTTGAAAGTCAACCGGTCTCCCGCAGCCCCTCTCCGTTTGGATAGGTAGGCCTGCTCAAGTGTCCGGTCAACGGCGCTTTCGCCGTCATTCCGGCGCTTTCGCCGTCATTCCGGCGCAGGCCGGAATCCAGCCATTGAACAGAATCGTGCGGCTCGTCATGAATTAGCGGCGCTAGACGCCATACGTGCGGGGGCTGAAACGATCCGGATGGGCGCGGACGAATTCTATCGTTCGCTGTAGGCCCTGGTCCAGCGTGACTTTTGGTTGCCAGCCCAGCAGGTCTTTCGCCAGCGTGCTGTCGCACCGCAGTTCACTGACTTCGCTGCCATTGGGGCGGTGTCGAACCTGATCGCTGATGAATGGTTGGCCGGATTTAACGACCCCTGTCGGCGATGAACGACGCTCGCTGCCGCCGGCTAGTTCACAAACCCGCGCCACCAGATCACCGATTGAAATGGATTGGCCGTTGCCCAGATTGATCGTCCTGCCGACGGCATCACCAAGGCAGGCCGCCCGAACATAGCCGTCCACTGTATCGGTCACATAGGTGAAATCCCGTTTGGGAGACGGGTCGCCGATACGAACGGGACCGTAGCCGGTCACACACTGTCCGATCACCGTGGGAATGATCGCCCGGTCCGACTGCCGCGGACCGAAGACGTTGAATGGCCGAACCGTGACCACCGGCAGTTCAAAGCTTCGCGCGAAACTCTCCGCCAATTTGTCCGCGCCGATCTTGCTGGCGGAATAGGGCGACTGTCCCACCAGCGGATGCCTTTCATCCATGGGGACGTATTGAGCGGACCCATAAACTTCCGACGTGGACGTATGCACCAGGCGCTCGACGCCCGCGGATCGGGCGGCTTGCAGTACGTTCAACGTCCCCTCGACGTTGGTGCGAACATAGGACACCGGGGCGAGGTAGGAATACGGTATGCCGATCAGGGCAGCCAAGTGGAACACCAAGTCCACGCCGTCCGTCACGCGACATACCGAGTCACGATCGCACACGTCGCCCCACACGATCTCCATCTCAGCCACAACGTCGGAACCGACGCAGGCCAGGTTTCCGAGGCTGGGCTGGCTCTTGTAATTGCCCAGCACGCGAACCTTGCAGCCTTCACGAATCAGCCGTTCCGCCAGGTGCGATCCCACGAACCCCGTCCCGCCGGTGACGAGCACTCGCTTTCCTTTCAGGTTCACGTTGTGATCGGCGGACGAAGTCCCGTCGGTCCGGTCTTGATGGTTTGGAATCATGGTGCGTAGGCCTCCTGTGGGAGATGGGGCGCCGCGTGACTCGATAGAAAGCGGTCTCGGTGTTGCGACAGGGCTTCGTTCGCATGGTCGAGGTCTTCCGGGCAGCCGATGTCGTACCAGTCGCCCGTGTGCCGGTGGGTACGAATGGGCACGCCGGCGTCGAGGAGTGCGAAAATCAACTGATCCATGCCGAACGGTTGATCGGGGGGCACGTAGTCGAGGATGTTTCGACTCATCGCATAGATGCCGGCGGCCATCGAAAACTCGACGGTGGGCTTTTCGCGAAATCCGTGGATGAACCCGTTTTCATCGGCGTCGATCACTCCGCCGGGGATTTGGACGGTCCGCGGGCTGGTGGTGACGGTGAGGCCATGCCCAGACAGAGTGTGTTCGTCGAGCAGTTTTCGAAATGAAAGATCGGTCAGCAAGTCGCCGTTCATGACCAGGAAATGCTCCGCGACCCGATCTCGCACCAGACGAATCGGGCCGATGGTGCCCAAGGCTGACAGTTCCTTGCTGTAATGGATCCGTATGCCATACCGCTCGCCGTCACCGAAGTACGATCGCAAAAGCGCTTCAAGATAATTCACCGCCAGAATGATGCGGGTGAATCCCTCGCTGGCTAGTTGGTGGATGACGACTTCGAGAATGGGAATATCGCACACCGGGATCAGCGGCTTGGGCAACACCGTGGTGTAGGGCTTCAGCCGACTGCCCTTCCCGCCGGCGAGGATTACGACGTCGTACGATTCGTCCATGCATAACCCCCGGCATGATCGCCCACCACCATCACCGCCCATCCTTGCGTCTTGACCCGGTTCTCAGCGCTGGTAACGCGGCTCAGCATGACCCCCGTGTGACGACGCGGGCGCACGTTTTCCATGCTGATTCGTCGGCAGATGCTGGTTCGAACTGAAAGACTATCGGACGCGATTTCGCCCGCCGGGACGTTGCGCGTCTCGCGAGATGTGCCGTCGGTTGGGTCATGCCGCCTGACGCACGCGGATCATTCGGGTCAGCGGCGACAGTCGCCAGACGGAAATCATGCCTGGACCCCGGCCTTCGCCGGGGTGACGGTTTTCCGGCAAGAACGAACCTACTTCATTACACCGTCGCATCGTCAAGAATGGACACGTCTTGGTGGCGTCAGCGCGTCAGGCTCCGATGCACGATTTCCAGCCAACGATTGGTGTCGATGAATGACCAGCTCCACGAGTCCCACTCCTTCGGTAGTCCCGCGGATTGAATGTCTGGCAAGCTCTTGCCGTCCTTGATGGCCCGGCGAACGACGTCGGTCGTCGATTGTAACATGCGGACATACAGGTCAAGGTCGTTCTTGTCCGCCAATGGGCCATGACCGGCGATTACCTTCGCGCCGGCGGGCAGCGCGTCGATGACGGCTTGCACGTTGCGGATGAAACCGTTTACGTCCCCGCCGCTGTCGAGATCGATAAACGGGAACCGCTGATTGAACAACAGGTCTCCCATGTGAACCACATTCGAGCCGGTGAAATAAACGACGCTGTCGCCATCGGTGTGGCCCTTGGGATAGTGAATCACCCTGACTTCTTCGCCGTTGAAATGAATGGCGACCGATTCTTCAAACGTAATCACCGGCCAGCCGCCGGGGTCGATGGCTTCAGTGGTGCCGCGCGGTGTGACCTGTCGCGTGGAAAGTCGCCGGCGCACGTTGTGATGGGCGATGATGTGGGCTTCGCGACCGAAGATCGGGTTGGATCCGGTGTGATCACCGTGCCAATGCGTGTTCAGAACGAATTCCAGGTTTCCGGGGTTCAGGTCTTTCAAGGCCTTTCGAATCTTGTCCGCCAACGGTGCGAATTGATCGTCCACCATCAAGATGCCGTCGTCGCCGACCGACACACCAATGTTCCCGCCCGCGCCCTCGAGCATGTAGACCTTGCCAGCCACGTGCGTAGCCTTGATCTCCACGTTGTCGAACCGGCCCTGCCCACGTGCGAGCGAACCGCTGAGCAGGACAACGGTGGCGGCGATGGCATAACGCATCATGTTGGACTCCGTGGTTGGTTTCACCTGATCATCCTCGTACGGGCGACGATTTGATCCTTTCTGGGATGACGATTTCCTCGCCAACGGCAATCTTTCATTCAGCAATCGCCAATCGGCACGTAGAAGGCTGCATGATATCGTTGTGACGACGAACCGCAAGCCTATCAAGCCTATGCAACCCGAAAGCGCCTTTGTATACTACGACTCGTCGTCGCCCGATTCGTCGGTCGGCGTAATAGGCTAGTGTAGCTAATCGCGCAGTTTGCATCTTATCAGAGCCGCGACCGTCAGGGAGCGGACAGGCTTTTCACGATCCAACCGCTTCCTGTCGGGCGCGGCTCGGAAGGTGGCAGGCGAGATTCGGAAAACTTGGCGTTATCGTGTTTCGGTCATCGAGTTCCCCACGTCTATAGACGTGGGCCACCCTTTACGGTCGGTATCACTGGATTCCGGCGTTCGCCGGAATGACGGATGCCGTCGGGCGCGGCCGGGTTTCGATAGGATGCGTCATTTATGACCAACTACACTAGGCGAGCCAATCTGGTAGGGAGATTTGCAATGACAGTTTTGGCGATTTTGACCTTGTTAGCGGTAGCGGTAGCTAGTCCGCCGCCCGATTCGCCGTTGGTCATCTCAGCCAAGCTCTTGGCGGATCAATTGGTGGTTGGCCAGGAATACACGATCGAATTGAACGTGCAATTGGCGGACGGTTGGTCGACTTCAAGTGCGGGTGTGCCCGCGCCGATTTTGCAGATCGATGTTCCCAAGTCCGTGGAATTGTCCGGCAAGGTCTTGGAGACCCATCAAGAGCTTGCCAAGAACGATTTCTTGGATGCACCATTCGAGCGGTTGATCAAAGATTGGCCGGCCCGAGTGGATTTCAAGCTGACGCGTCGGCCAGGTGACCACGACGCCATCCGCATGAACGTGCTCGCCTACGTGGGGGATGACTCGGGTGACGCCCGCTTCTTTCGCCGGCGATTGGTCCTTCCCGTCAAACCGAACGCCGTGGCTGAAATCGGTTCGCCGGACGAATCGAATTGGGGAAAAGTCAAATCGCTGCAAATCGGCGACAAAGCCAAGCCGTTCGAGTTGCCCACGGGCGACGACCGGAAAGTCAATCTCGAAGACTACTTGGGCAAGCAGAACGTCATCATCACGACGTACCGGGCCTTCTGGTGACCGTTTTGCGTGACGCAACTGGTTCAGTTGCAGGAAATGTGGTCGGAATTTCAGCAGCGCGACATCGCCGTCATCGCAGTAGCGCAGGAGGACAAGGACGTTTCATCGCACGCTCAAATCCTTAAACGGTTCAAAAGCGATCGGAAGTTCGAAATCGTGGTCGACGTGGATCGGCGAAAGACAAGCTCGTACGACCGAACGTCGGCCTATCTGATCGATGAGCAAGGCGTGGTGCGGCAGGTGTTTCCGATGCTCATTCACTCCCGGCCAAGCTGGCGGGCGATACTTGCGGAGTTTGACCGCATCATGAAACAGGAGGACTAGTGACGGCGATTCCGCTCGCAGTCGAAACATCAGTCGTTGAAATCAATGCCCATCGGAGTTCGGCCCAACTCGGCGCAACAATCAGCCAACATCCCGACGTAGGTACGTTTTTCGATTTCGAGGGCGTCCAACCCCAGCGCTCGCCGCGCAGCAGCTACCGCTTGTTCGTGCGGACCCTCGATTTCGACGAACCATCCTAGCATGGGCACTTCGTCGAGTTCAACGTGGCAGGTGCCTAAAACCCAGCGCTCCCGCCGCTTGCAGTATTCCATGACCGTTTTGAAACCCAAAGCCTCCAGCAGCGGCAACATGCGCCGCGAATCGCCGACGGCGGTTTCAATCTCCTCTCGCTGTTTGAAAGGCCCCGGCTTGGGGGGGCCTTTGTACGTCACCATGGTCGGAACGGGTTCGCCTTCCACGGTCTGCATGATGCGTACCCGCAATCCGCATTGGGATCGCCGCAACAATCCATCGACGCTGTCGAGAATGTGATTCTTCTCCACGTAGCGACCCACAAACGCGGCGTCCGCCTGTTTCAAGCGGTCTCGAATGGTCTCGTGCCCGTCGACCTTGAATTTCGCTTCAATCTCGTCCATCGGTCATCGTCACCCAGCCGACAAATCAACTCGCCTTGGATTTCGCTTCCTCGTTGTATCTCTTGTCATCCTGTGAATACATGTGCGAAATGATCTCCTCGATGGGAGGATCGTCCACGTAGAGGTCTTGGATCGGATACTTGGCCAATAATTCGCCGGCTCGCTTGGCTACGGATTCACGGGTCAGTCGCAAGGTGACCCGGGGCGGTTCGTGTCGGACGACCTCGCCGAACGCTTCCAGACCAGCCGGCGTGCCGTTGAGAAATTCCACCGTGACCAGTTTGTATCCGCCGAATCGGGCAACGATGTCAGCCAAGGGACCGTCGTGCATCAGTTGGCCGTGGTTGATCACCATCACGCGCTTGCACAACGCTTCGATATCCTGCATGTAGTGGCTGGTGAGTATGATCGTGACCCCGTTGTCGCGATTGTATTCGCGCAGGCACTGGCGGATGCTGGCTTGCGCCACGACGTCCAAGCCTATCGTCGGTTCGTCGAGAAAAAGGATTCTCGGCGAGTGGAGCAGCGCCGCGATCAGCTCCATCTTCATGCGTTCGCCCAGGCTCAGCTCGCGTACGGGCTGATGGGTCAGGTCGCCCACCTTCAACAGGTCCGTCAATTCATTCTGCACGCGACGAAAGGTGTCGTCGTCGATTCCGTAAATCTCCTTGTGCAACCTGAAGGATTCGACGGCTGGCAGGTCCCACCATAACTGGTTCTTCTGCCCCATGAGCAGGGCGAATTGTCTTCGGTAAGCGTTGTCCCGTTTCCAGGGGATATAACCCAGCACGCGCGCGGTTCCCTGGGTCGGGTAAATCAGGCCGCTGAGTATTTTCAGGGTCGTCGTCTTGCCCGCACCGTTGGGACCCAGAAAGCCGACGATTTCGCCCGGCTCGATGTCAAAGTCGATCCCATCGACCGCGTGAACGTGCTTGTACGTCCGGCGGAACAACGAGCGGACCGACGCAGCCAATCCCTGCGGCTTGACATGGACACGATAGACCTTTTTGAGGTTTCGTACTTCGATTGCGGGCATCGACACCATACTACACGCATGTCCGGTCCTCCAAAAGCGCGGTCAAAACACAAGCAGGGTCTTTCAGTTTTAGGTTTTTCGCCAGGGTAGCGCGAGCGGGATCGTCCCGCACGTCACTCCGCGCAAGCCGGAGTCCAGGCAGCGTTTTTCTGGATTGCGGCGTTCGCCGGAATGACGGATGCGGGGGACCGCTCGCTTCACGGTCGCGGCTCTGATAAGATGCAAACGGCGTGAAAAACAACGCTAGTTTCGTGACGTGAGCATGCTTCGGAGAAAATCCGCTCGTGCGACGCTGCGCTCAGCCCCGTCCAGCCGACGGCCGGAAAGCTTTTGAAGATGCGCGGATTGGCTGCGAATGAACATTTCGTTAACCTTGGTCAGATCGAGGTCCTTACATCGTCCCATGCTGACCCCCATTCGCACGTGAGACAGGAGAAACAACGACTCGTCGCTGCTGATGGTGCGGGCGTTGCCCAGGGCACCATAGGCCCGCCAGATCTTGTCATCAAGCAAACTCGTCCGTTCGTTGAGCAGGGCTTCGCGAGCGGCCATTTCATAGCTGACGATCTTGGGGATGACTTCGCTGCCGAAATCTTCGACCAGTTCGTCTTCGGTCTTGCCCAGGGTGACCTGATTGGAAATCTGAAAGAAATCACCGATCGCGTCGGTGCCTTCACCGTGCAGCCCGCGGACCGCCAAGCGCATATCCTTGGCCGCTCGAAACAGGTGCTCGATCTGGCTGGTAATTTTCAGCGCGGGCAGATGCAACATCACCGAGACGCGCATCCCCGTCCCCACGTTCGTCGGGCACGCAGTCAAAAATCCATACTGTTTGTCAAAGGCGAACTCCACCTGCCGATCCAACTGCGCATCGAGCTTGCTGATCTCCTCGTACAGGACGCCGATCTGCAATCCACTTCGCAAAGCTTGTATGCGAAGATGGTCTTCTTCGTTAATCATGATCGCCAGTCGCTCGCCCCGGGAGACAGCCACGCCCCTCGCCCCCTCGCCGTCGGCGTGCTGCCGGCTGATGAGATGCCTCTCCACCAGCACCTGCCGATCAAGGTCTTCCACGGACTCCATGTCGAAGACCAGGGCATCTTCCACCACGCCCGGCGAGGTGATGCAATCGCAGATGGTGCGGTAAATCTGACGACGATCGGACTCGGACGCCTTGGACAAAAAAGGGTGACCGCTGATGTTCCGGGCCAACCGGATGCGCGACGAAATCACGACGTCGGAATAGGGACCCTCGCCCCGCAGCCATTCGCCGATTTGATCTGTCAACTTGTCGATGCTCATGACGGCTCCAGGGCCTTGAGTTCGTCACGGATCTTCGCAGCCTGCTCATAGTCCTCGATGTCCAGCGCTTCCTTCAAGGTTCGTCGCAGCGCGGAGAGTTTGACCTGATTGGGAGACTCGTCGACCGGTGAGCCGGGAGCCTTCCCCACGTGATGCGTAGCCCCCCCATGGGCCCGTTCGATCAGGGGACCGAGATGCTTGGCAAACACCTTATAATCCTCCGGGCAACCCAATAGGCCGTGGGCGCGAAATTCGCGAAAGGTCATCCCGCAACGGGGACAGGCCAGCGCATCAGCCGCCGACGTGATCCCCGCGGATTGCTTGACGAACCCTTCGAGCAGGGTCGTGATGGTCTCCTGCTTTTGGACAGTGACGCCCTCTTCCGCGGCGCATCGTTCGCACAAATGGCGCTCGCGTTTTTCGCCATTAGGCGGAATGATGTCGGTGAGATGAACCGTCGCCTGCGATTTCTTGCAGCGCTGACACATCGTCATAAGTTGTTACTCAAACGGCTTTCCAGCCTTGAAATCTTACGTCTTGTCTTCTTCATCGTCAACTTGTTCGGACTTCCTCAAGCGCCGGGGCCACGAAATCCCGCCCAACAACCCGGTGACTCCTCGACTCGAACAGCCTGAACAAGTCCACCCCACGCGGAATTTCCCGTCATTTGGCCATAGATCCATTGGGCGACGTTTTCCGCGGAAGGAATTCCGCCGGCGAATAGCTGGAGTTGATTCAAATTCTGGTGGTGAAGTCGGCTGGCCAATTCGTCCAATATCTTCTTGACATCGCAAAAATCCGCGACCATGCCACAACCGTCGAGTTCAGCAGCCGCCAACGACACGACGACTCGCCAATCGTGTCCGTGGAGCGCTTCCGTCGCACCGTTGTGAAGTTGCAACGCATGGGTCGCGGAAAACCGACTTTCCACCTCAATCTCGTACATAGGCCATTCTCAATTCGTCGCCCAACCCGTTCGTCTGTTGCGTGGTCGGGCGACGGCTCGACGGGCGATCGCTTGAACCCCCCGGCTGCGTCACGGAAACCCGACCTCCGTTCAGCGAAAACGGATCATGCGGTCGCGGGGTTGACCTTTTCGGGATCGAGATCGAGATCTTCCATCACCTGTGTGACCCGGTCCATGGAAAACTCGCCGGATCGAGCAAGCTCGTACACCGCCGCGTGGGCGATAAACCGGTGGTCGATTTCAAAATGATGACGAAGGGCGGCGCGGCTGTCGCTGCGTCCGAAACCGTCCGTGCCCAACGCGAACAGCCGCTTGGGCGTCCAACGAGCGATCTGTTCAGGAACGATCTTCATGTAATCAGTGGCCGCTACGATGGGATAAGGCGCGTCGCGCAAGACCGTGCGGATGTAGGGTTCGCGGGTCAGCCCCGCGGGGTGGAGCATGTTCCAACGCTGACAATCCAACGCGTCCCGGCGTAGCTCGTTGTAGCTCGTCACGCTCCACACCTCCGCGCCGATCCCATATTTCTCCGCCAGCAATGCTTGGGCCAGCAACGCTTCACGCAGGATGGAACCGCTTCCGAACAAATGAACCTGATGGGCGGTCGACTCCGCAGCCGATCGGAACTTGTAGATGCCCTTCAAAATCCCAGGCCCCACGCCATCCGGCATGGGTGGCATGGTATAAGGTTCATTGGCGACGGTGATGTAATAGATGACATCCTCGCACCGTTGGATCATCCTCCGCATGCCGTCCTCCACGATGACCGCCAATTCATAGGCGTAGGCCGGATCGTAGCTGCGGACGTTGGGAAACGTGCTCGACAACACGTGACTGTGGCCATCCTGATGTTGCAGCCCCTCCCCGGCCAACGTGGTTCTGCCGCTGGTGGCGCCGATGAGAAACCCGCGGGTGCGGGCGTCACACGCAGCCCAAATGCTGTCACCGACTCGTTGGAAGCCGAACATGGAATAAAAGACGAAAAATGGAATCATGGTGACGTCATGCGTTGCGTAGGCCGTACCGGCCGCGGTGAACGACGCCAGGGAACCCGCTTCGGTGATGCCTTCCTCCAATATCTGTCCCCGCCGATCCTCGCGATAGTAAAGCAAGAGATGGGAGTCGACCGGATCATAAAGCTGCCCGCGCGATGAATAGATGCCATACTTGCGAAACAACGCGTCCATTCCGAAGGTGCGGGCTTCGTCGGGAATGATGGGCACGACGTACCGGCCGATCTCGGGGTCATCGAGAAGTCTGGCCAACATGCGTACAAAGGCCATCGTGGTGGCGACGTCGCGCTCGCCGCTTCCGGTCTTGAACTCGGCGAATAGATCGCTTTCCGGCACGCGCAGCGGCTTGGGCCGACTCTTGCGCTCGGGAATAAACCCGCCCAGCTCCTCGCGTCTCTGCAACAAGTATTGCACTTCCACGCTGTCCCGCGCAGGCCGAAAGAACGGTGTTTGCTCCAAATCCGCATCCGCAATGGGTACGGCAAATCGGTCGCGAAAGCGCTTCAGCTCTTCAAAATTGAGCTTCTTCTGTTGATGAGAAACGTTGCGACCCTCACCAGCCTCACCCAGCCCATATCCCTTGACGGTGTGGGCCAGGATGACCGTGGGCGAACCGCGATGCTCCACCGCACGACTGTAGGCTGCGTAGACCTTGACCGGGTCGTGACCGCCGCGGGCCAACTTGGAAATCTCCTCGTCCGACATATGCTCGACGAGCTTGGCCAGACCCGGGTCGGTGCCGAAAAACTTCTCCCGTGCGTAGGCACCCGATTCCACGCTGTATTTCTGCCATTCGCCGTCAACCGTTTCACCCATCCGCTGCTCGAGCAAGCCATCGGTGTCGGCGGCCAAGAGCGGGTCCCAATTGGAACCCCACATGACCTTGATGACCTGCCATCCCGCACCGCGGAAGGCAGCCTCCAATTCCTGAATCACTTGACTGTTGCCCCGCACCGGACCATCCAGGCGTTGCAGATTGCAACTGATCACCCATATCAAGTTGTCGAGCGATTCGCGGCTGGCCAACGTGATGGCGCCGAGACTTTCCGGCTCATCCATCTCCCCATCACCCAAGAAAGCCCACACGTGTTGCCCGCTGGTGTCCTTGATGCCGCGATGTTGCAAAAAACGGTTGAACCGGGCCTGATAAATGGACGTGATGGCCGCCAATCCCATCGAAACCGTCGGAAACTGCCAGAAGTCCGGCATCAGCCAAGGGTGCGGATAGGATGAAAGACCTTTCTTCCCGATCTCTCGTCGAAAGCCGCGCAATTGATCTTCCGTCAGTCGGTACTCCAGAAACGAACGCGCGTAGATGCCGGGCGACCCGTGACCCTGAAAGAACACCTGATCCCCGCCGCCTTCAGCCTTGGGGCCCTTTAGAAAATGATTGAACGCGACCTCGTAAAGCGTCGCCGTTGAGGCATAGGTCGAAATGTGTCCGCCGATTCCATGGCTTTCACGGTTGGCGCGGACGACAGTGGCCATCGCGTTCCAACGGATCAGGCTCTTGACCCGCCTTTCGATATCCCGATCGCCCGGGTAGGGAGGTTGTTCTTCTACCGGGATGGTATTGACGTATGGGGTGTTGGCCGTAAAGGGCAGAATCACCCGGTTGAGCTTTCCCCACTTGATGAGTCGCCCCAGGAGGAATTGTGCACGGGCCGGCCCGACCCGGTGAACAACCTCGTCCATGGAGTCGATCCAATCCTGTGTTTCCGTCGGGTCGATGTCTTTGATGCTCTTGCGTGGCATGTTGCGAACTTAACTCGTCGTCAGGCGGCGTCAAAAAAATGGGGCCGAATCTCGTCGGCTTACGTCGCACATTCAACGTGCGATTCACCGGTCTTGCATCGGCATACGCCCCATCATACATCACCGATCAGTCTCAACAACCGGCGCCATTATAGTCGCCCGACCTGTCAATACCAATAATGGGTAGGGGGTGGTCAAACAACCACTTGTCCAGGGGGTGTTAGCGGCCCGCTACCGATCATCTCTCCCCATTGGGGCCTTCATACCGAACATGGCTCGGCACTCGCGGCAGGTTCGATTTGCAGTGACCGCCACCAATCGATCGTCCGCCGCAGGCCCGCGTCAAGGTCGGTTTTCGCCCGCCACCCAAGGCGGGTCACGGCGCGGGTGACATCGAGTCGGCGGCGGGGTTGACCGTCGGGTTGGGCGGGGTCCCACATAATGCGGCCACTGAATCCGACGAGGTCCGCGACCTTGTTCGCCAGATCGCGTATCGACATTTCGACCCCCGTTCCCAGATTGATCGGTTCGGTATCGTTCACCCGCTCAGCCGCACGCACGATAGCCTCCGCCGCATCGTCAACGAAAAGAAATTCTCGGCTGGGTTCACCGCTGCCCCAGCAGATCACGGATTCAAGGCCGTGCAGCTTGGCATCGCAGAAGCGTCGTATCAGCGCGGGAATGACATGCGACGATTCAGGATCGAAGTCATCGCCCGGCCCATACAGATTAACCGGTATCAGGTAGACGCCGTTAAGCCCGTATTGCTGCCGGTAGGCTTGCAGCATGGCCAGCGTGGCCTTCTTGGCGATGCCGTAGTGGCCGTTGGTTTCTTCCGGGTAACCGTTCCACAGATCGTCTTCGCGAAACGGTATCGGGCAGTGTTTGGGATATGAACAAACCGTCCCGATCTGTACGAACTTGGTCACACCGTACACGCGGGCGCACTCGATCATGTGCATGCCCATCATCGCGTTGGCATAGAAGAATCGGCCCGGCTGCGTGCGATTCGCACCGATTCCGCCGACTTCAGCCGCCAGGTTGATCACCACATCCGGCCGACTGATCTTGTACAGGCGGTGAACCGCGTCCGCCTGCGTCAGATCGAAAGCTTCGTGCTCCGGCACGGTGATCGAATCGGCTCCCCGCGAGCCTAGTTCACGGCACACCGCTTGCCCCAGAAATCCCGACCCGCCGGTGACGCAAACACGCATGCCCTTCCAATACGCGGATGGTTTACGGTCGCAAGCGCTGCGCTCGGGGTTGCGGGGGTTCACGGATGTTTCCACGGTGTGACTTGCGGCAGCGCGGACGTGTATTCCGACCGGGCCCGTTCCTGTTCAGCCAGGTGCAGGTCCGCATCGACCATCATTCGCACCAGATCGACGAATCGTACACGCGGTTTCCAGCCCAGCAAATTCCGCGATTTGGTGGCATCGCCCTGCAAATGATTGACCTCCGTCGGCCTGAAATACCGCGGATCGATTTCCACGCATTCCTGCCAGTCCAGGTTCAAATAACCGAACGCTTCGTTCAAAAAATCGCGAACGCTGAACGATTCCCCCGTGGCCACGACGTAGTCATCCGGGTCATGCTGCTGGAGCATCAGCCACATCGCCAGCACGAAATCGCCGGCGAAGCCCCAGTCTCGCTTGGCGTCAAGATTGCCGAGATAAATCTTGTCTTGCATACCCAGCTTGATGCGCGTAGCCGCACGGGTGATCTTGCGCGTGACAAACGTTTCCCCTCGACGAGGTGACTCGTGATTAAACAAGATGCCGTTGCACGCGTAGATGCCGTAGGCCTCGCGGTGATTGATGGTCTGCCAATACGCGTGCAACTTGGCGCAGGCATACGGGCTACGGGGATAGAAACGGGTGGATTCAGACTGCGGAATCTCTCGCGAGTTGCCGAACATCTCGCTGCTGCCCGCTTGATAAAGGCGGACCTGTCGGCCCATCGAATCTTGATAATCGCGGATCGCTTCCAGCAGATTCAGCGTCCCAATGCCAATGGTCTGCGCGGTGTAAATGGGCTGATCGAAGCTTGTTCGCACGTGCGATTGAGCGCCCAGATTGTAGATTTCATCGGGTCGAGACTCGCTGATCAGTCGGCGCAAGCCCGATGCATCCAACAGGTCACCGTAATGCAGCGTCAATCGCGCCCCCGGCTCATGGCGATCCTGATACAGATGTTCGATGCGCTCCGTGCCAAACGTGCTGTGCCGGCGAACGATGCCGTGCACGTCGTAACCCTTGCTCAATAGCAATTCACACAGGTACGAGCCGTCTTGTCCGGTCACGCCGGTGACCAGCGCCCGTTTGGTTGGGTATGCTCCGCACATCTAGCGTCGATATCGACGGAGCCGCTGGTCACGCTGAAACGGAAGTCGTTCGCGCCAAACCAGTTGAAAATGGGAATCGTCAGCCGGGCGGACAGTCGCCGCTGCGTTTGGCCCGAATGCACAAACGATGTGTTACTGATCAACACCGCATCCGGCTTCAGGTCATCGATCCGATCGATCGGGATCAGGGGCAGGCCGCGATATTGTCGCCGCGGTCGAAAGAAACGGTCATCCGCGATTCCCAGCACTGATAGACCTGTTTCCCGCGCGCCGCGGTGATAGGCATAAACGTTTTTTCCCAGATCGGCCAACGCGATTCGACGAATACCGTTATCGTGCAATTCCCGCATGCGACGTTCCACGTCCTCCCACAAGAAAAGCGTTTCGAACGCAGCCGGGCCTAATCGAAAACCCGCGAATCGCCGTCGCTGAGACGGTCCTTGCTGACGGGCGCTTGCAACCGCCCGCGAAAACGACCCACCCTGGCCATTCGCCCCCGCCAGCCATCGATAACGTTGCAGCCAATCCGTGCGGTAGATTTTCGCGGACTCGTCGGGCAGATAGCGCTCAATCAGCAGTAGATTGTTTCGCGTATCGAAAAAAGTCGTGCGGGCATTGATGCGCGCTTGGGGCGATTTCAAATGCTCCACGTGCAGATCGTCAAACGTGCGAACCCGCCAGCCCGCCTGAATCAACCGGAAGCTGACGTCGTATTCCTCCGCCTGCATGAAAAAATCCCCGTCCAATCCGCCGATCTCGCGAAGAGCGCCTGTACGCAATGCCACGCCGCAACCGATGAACACACCGGGAAATGCACTGCACTCCTCCCCACCGTCCGGCAGATGCACCCGAAAGCCGGCCGCCCCCAGTCGATCGTCCGACGCGAAATGATCCAACATCCGTTCAACTGAACCCCATCGCGGATACGAATCATCATCCAGAAACACCGTGTAGGGGCTTCGAACGTGCTCGAGCGCCAGCGACTTCGCGCAACTGCCCAGGTTCTTGGCTGATTCGATCAGGCGCACATCGGGAAAATCGCGCCGCACCCCGTCAGCCGTCCCGTCGGTTGACGCGTTATCCACCACGATGACTTCAACTGCCGACCCGGGCCGGCCGCAGTCCATCACCTGTCGCAGCGTGTTGACCAGCACCTCCCGCCGATTGTACGTAGCCAACACAAATGTAACTTCCGGCCCGCACAAAACCGTGTCCTCCGCTACGTAGCCCTGCCTGCCGTCACGCAGACGATACGCAGTCAATCGAATCCGCGTTACTACCACAACGCTACATTCACGGTCTTTCAGTGCCGCGACCGTCAGGGAGCGGACCGCTTGGTGTACGAAATCCCGCTCCCAGACCCGTCTGCGTGCGTACACGCACAGGCAGGCGCTCGCGGCTCAGTTTGGTACAACGCCGACACTGATTCCACATGCGCAGGGTTTGCCGACGACGCTCAATCAAGCTGACTCCTCCCTTTCCGCCGATGTGTTCACGTTCGCCCCGCGACGGATGCGGCACAGTCATCGTCAATAGGTCAGCGCGGCGTCATCTGCGGTGGCTGGTGGTAGAAACGGAAACGGATTCGATCTGGAATTCATGCGTTGCTTGCGTGCGTTTTTGCGCCAATTGATCTTCCACGGTGACCTTGAACACGTATCGCCCCGCGGGCAGGGTAGCCGGCAACGTGATCCGCTGGGCCACGAAAAAATCTTCCCGTCGGGTCTTGCAGTGGTCTTCGATACTCGGCTCGTCATGCGACCATTTCACCTCGCCCTGCGGTGTCAGCACTTCAAACGTTTCGCGGATCACCGTTCGAAATCGATCGTCCGCGGTCCGTTCCGATGAAAATCGCTTCAACTCGAAATACACGATCGCGTCGTTGGTTGTGTTTTCACGAAAGGTCGACTCCGGCAACACGTCGTAGACGCCGTATGCCTGCACCCGCGAGCAAAACCTAACAACAGGGATTTCAAGGTCAGCCTGCGAAACCAACGAACCGCGCAGTGCGTTCACGGCGCTCAACGCCACGCCGCTGCCCGATACCGGATCCGCGAGCGCCTGCCCCAGCGCAGAAACGGCTGATCGGGCCTGCCCCCACATGTCCGCGGACGGCGCCTCGCCGGTTAATGACGCCACCGCGGGCGATTCCCGACCCAGCCCCGCATTCACCAGCGTCAATCGCCAGCGGGCATCGGCGTCACCCGGAAATTCGCGAATCCGCGTTTCGAGCTGATTCACCTGCTGATCGATGATGCCCATCGGCACGCCGCCCATCGGCCTATTGGCGAATCGTTCTGCTGCCTCGTCTTCTCCTTCCAACGCCGGCAGGCTTGCGGGCGGTGGTGCGGACGGTCGGTCAACCATGATGCCCAATACGCGAGGCGGAGACCCGGACCCGTGGATGGGCGATGCCGTGGACGGCGGAACGGAATTCGCCGTAGCTGGGCCTGACGAATCGATCGCAATTTCCGCCTGTCGTTGCCGCTGTTGGGAATAGGCAGGCGACACAACGGGTCGGGCTTGTTGTTCCGATGTCAACGATCGGCCTCGTTCCACCGATGAATCGGCATCCCCGTCACCGGCGGGATCGGTTTCGACTGCGGCAGAATCAACGGATCCACCCGCCTGTTCAAGTTGACGAATGAATTCCAAGACCTGATCTCGTGCAGCCGCCAGCCGCGCGTCGTCCTCAACGGCGACCGTGGCGGGGGTGGCCACAGCTTCCGCCGCGGCCTCGCTGGCGGGGTGTTGTTCAACCGCGCTTGGCTGCGACGAATGCCCTGCCGCAGTTTGGGGCGGTGCGGCTTCGATCGGACGCCATTGTCCGTCCTGCCATGCACAAGCGCCAACGACCAAAAACAAAACGCCGGCTGACAAAATCCGTCTTCGATTTCGTGGTTTCGTCAGCCTCTTGCTGCGCGCTGCTTGTTTCGCGTCCATGCATCACCCTCGAATTGTAAAACGTCTCGCGATGCGTCCGTGCATCGATTTAGGAGCTCCAACAATACTGATCCGCGACCGCGTCTTTACGAGCCGCGACCTGCTATTGACATTTGAACGGAGTCATAACGTTGGTTCGATCATGCAATTCAGCCGTCACCCCGGCGAAAGCCGGGGTCCAGGTTTGATCGTTGCGGCTTTCCGCTTTCACGCAATCCATGACCATCGTTCAGTTGACCATGCAATGATCAATGATTCCATCGAACCATTCACCACTATCCTTGCACACCGGTACTGTGACGAACTATGAACTTTTCGATCCCCGTAGCGACCGTTGATAATCCCTTCTTCGTTTGATAATCCGCCTGCATCAATCCCACCAGTTGATCTTGCAAACCGCGCACCGTTAACCGTTTCATCCGCCGGCGAAACACGGCTGCATCCGTCCAGTTCTTGCGCGCAAGCGATTCAAGGGATGCACCGCGATCAAGGTCTCTCCGCGCCTCCATTAGCTTCCGCACGCCCCAGGCCAAGCCGCCCAACGCCCGCCCGGGCGCAGCACGGTCCGTCGCCCACACCTGCTGCCACTCGTGAAGCGCGGTCTTGGCGTCTCCGCTGGAAATGGCGCCCATCACGGCGAACACGTTCTGCTCCCGGTATTGACCGACGGCGGCTTCGATATCGCCGGCCGTGATTTCAGGACGTGACCCGACGTACATCGACAACTTGGAAAGCTCGGTGTTGAGCGTCTCCTGTGACTCGCCCACGTGTTCAATCAGACACGCCGCAGCCTGCGGGTTGATCCGTTTCCCGTACGCTGCCTGGGCCGTTGAGGTGAGCCAGGCCTTCAATGCATGCCCGGAAATCGCCTTGCATTCCACGAGCTGTCCGCTCGCTCGAACGGCCTTGTATAGACGATGGTTCGAGGGAAAGGTGTTGCAAATCAGCACCAGACATCCGCTATCGCAAGGATGGGCGACGAAGTGTTCGAGCGCCGCCCGATGCTGACTGATGAATGCATCAGCCTCGTCCACCACCACGACTCGCCTACCCCCCAACATGGACAACGTCCGCACGTCGTCGAGCACCTCGCCGATCGACGCGTTCGCCCCATCAACCGCAGACAGATTCAACGCCGGATCGCCCCCAGCCAATTCGTTCCGCGTCACCCGTCCCAATTCCTGCCGACGCTGGAAAGCGTTGGCACCGTAAATGACACAAATCGGTGTTGGTTTCGAAGCGCTCATCGAACAGCCTCGTTCTGGCGAAACTCTGTAGCCAGCTTTTTCAACTCGGACAATCGTAGACGCGCCTTCTCGACCACCGCGCCATCCGCCGGATTCGACGTCGCCGCCCGCTGATAATATTCCCCAGCCAACAATTCCTGCCCCTGGTAGATGGCCACGTCGCCCAGATTCAACCACGTCGCTACGTCGCGCGGGTTGGCGTCGACGATCCGTTGCAGGTGTTCTGCCGCTTCAGGAAACCGCCGCTGCGCGATCAACGCGAGTGCCAACCCTTCCAGCGCATCACGTTGATTCGAATCCTGGCCCAACGCCAGCCGATAAGCATCCATCGAATCTTCCAGTCGCCGTTGAGCGTATAACACGCGGCCCAACTCAACAAGCGCGACCGTCATGCCCGCGTCAAGAGTCAACGCTTCCCGCAATCGTGAAGCCGCCATTCGATATTCCCGGCGAAGCGAATGCGACAATCCTTGATGATACAGCGCCTTGGCTTCCTGCGACCGATCCGCCGGCTGAAACGCCGACCGCGCATCGTCAATCCCCGTGGTCAATGCGGATTCCGTATCACCGGTGAAAGACATGGAAACGGGGATGGACGTGCGGGCGGGCACAGCCAGGGCGTCGGTCGTAGCCACCACCTGATGTCCGCCGAGGTCTTTCACCATGATCCGAAACTCGAAAACGCCGCTTTCGTGATCCGCGAGCGCCCAATCGTACGAACCGCTGGGCGGCAATTCCGTGGCCAGCTCGACCCAATCGCCGCCATCCGCGGATCGTCGTTGAATAGTCACGGGCTTGTCCGGCAAGGCCTCGTCAATGACCGCCCACCGCAATCGCACGAGTCGTTGCCCCCCGGAATCGTCGACAAGCTGGACCGGATGAAGCTGGACCACCGGCGGGGTGTAGTCCACGTGGACCCAGTGTTGGGCCGCGGAAGCACCTTGCGGAGGCAGGCCTGAAGCACCATGCTCGTTAGTGGCTACGACGTGAAATCCGAATAGTCCTTCCTGATAGGCTGAAAAAGGTATTGCCTCGTCCGTGGCGGGCCAAGTTCCGTAATGTCGCCAATGGGTTCCCCCATCGACGGTGTACCATAACGCGACGGACAGCATATTCCCGCCCCCGTCGTCAATATGACTTCGAATATTGAATTGTTGCGATGCGACACGATCAACGCCGTGTGCGGCGTCCTGCGCCAGGCTGAAATGCCCGGAAATCGCCATCGCCGAGAGACTTCTAAGCAGCCAGTTCCTTGCAACCATTTTCCGTGCGCTCCAACGGCGAGAATCTCGCCCCAACATTGATGAACATGTGAATATCGGACCTGCATCGCGTCGGGCTGAATCGAAACCCGTTGATCCGCACGGTGTGTGTGATTTTGAAGTGCATACGCACGATTGCACTTGGAAGGCACCATTTTTGAATTCGGGTACCGAAAAATCCGTTTTTCGGGACGCCGACAAAAAAAGTCGTATCGTTCGGTACAAGCCCGGATTCGTGGCTGAAAAACGTGTCAGCCGATGTTTTGGCATTGTAACCATATTATTAACAATATGTTATGACAAGTACGGACCCGTTAGGTCTTCGAAGCACGTCCGTCAAGCCCATTTTTTTCACCCTGCTCTTTTACTTTTACAATGAACCACTTTACGACAACCTCTGTCCTCTGATACACTTCCGCGCGAGACGAACAAATGGACACCAGCATTAATGGGACGCAAATCATGGGAGAACAGGCGATTTACGCGGCATATGAACGGCTCAAACAACTCGTAGAGGCCTGCGCGGAGGACGTGGCCAAGACCGCCGGTGGGAACAAGGCGGCGGGGACACGCGTGCGAAAAGCGATGCAGGAAGTGAAGGCGGCCTCGCAAGACGTGCGAAAAAAGGTTCTCGAGGATCGGTCGCAAACAAGCCCCTCCTAGATCGTGTCCGGGGCGGCCATTGTCATGAACAGCGGGCCCGCAAGCGGTCCGTTGGGATGAAAAACGCCGAATTCGGCGTTCATGGCCGGACCCTAGACAGTGGTTGGGTAACCGAACGGCGAATCGCGTGGCCCGGTTTCACGCTGGGGATCGTCGATTCCGAACATTCCCGATTCAGGTGGTCATGTCTTCACCCTTGATTTTCGATTTGCAGGCCATTGACCGCAGCGTCGTCGTATTCGATCAAGAAGCCATTTACGCACGAATGCCGCAGCGGCATGAATTCAAGCAGGTTGACGGAATCGTCTATCTCGATCGACAGAAGGGCGAGGCGATGGCCTTTCGTGACGTTTCCGCGGATGAGTGGTGGTGCCGCGGCCACATACCTGACAATCCCTTGCTGCCAGGCGTTTTGATGCTGGAAACCGCCGCGCAAGTCGCGGCGTTTATGGAATGTTACTCCAAGCCGGAATTCCGGGGTTTCGTGGGCTACGGCGGCGTGGACAACTGCAAATTCCGAAAAATGGTCAGGCCTCCATGTCGGATGTGGCTGATGTGTCGCCGGATCGATTCGCGAAGTCGCCGAATCGTGTGTTACGTTCAGGGCGTGGTGGACGACGCACTCGTTTTCGAGACCACGGTGACGGGGCTGGTCATTCCGGTTTGATCAAGAAACAGGCAGAACCCGCCCAGCAAGGCTAGAAGAAAATCCCTTGCATATATTGCTTTCCAACGACGACGGGGTAGACGCCCCGGGGCTAGCGGCGCTTTACCGGGCCATCGATTCGAAACATCGGATCACCGTGGTTGCGCCCGATGGCGAACGATCAAGTTCCGGACATTCCGTGCACCTCAATGACGACATCGCGGTATGCAGGCGGCGCGTTGAACCTTTCGGGGACGTCTTCGCCGTGGCGGGCACACCGGCGGATTGTGTGCGACTGGCCATCGCAGAGTTGGCCGGCGAGCCGATCGATTGGGTCTTCTCCGGAATCAACCTGGGTGCCAACGTCAGCGTGGTCGATGCACACTGTTCCGGAACGCTGGCGGCGGCGCGTGAAGCTGCATTTGCCGGTATTCGGGCGGCTGCGTTTTCACAGATGTTTCGGAAGGGTCAACCGGTCGATTGGGCTAGGTCGACGAACATCGTGGCGGACCTGGTTCAGCGTTTGACATCGCAGGAGATTTCGGGAGGGACGTTTTGGAGCTGCAATCTGCCCGCGTTGGCGGCTGGGCAGTCGGGGCGCGGAGTTCAGGTCCTTCCGCTGTCGCCGGATCATATTCCGCTTGTTTTTGAACGACGGGCTGGTGATTCCGATTCCGCCAGCACGTATCGATATGTGGGATATTACGAAGGGCGCGTGTCTCGGGCTGGTTGCGACGTGGCGGCGGTGTTTGACGGTTTCGTGGTGCTGACACCGTTGCGTGTCGATCAGACGGATTACACGCAATGCCCGCCGGTCGGTTGACGTGGTGGGGCGAAACGGCAGCGGCGGACGGAACACGGTCGACGAACTGCATATCTGGATTCCGGCGTTCGCCGGAATGACGGAGCGCGGCGGACCGCTCGCTTTGCGCTCGCGGCTCGTGAAGAGGCGGGCGCTCAGGCTAGCTGACCGAGCAGCCGGGGGGCATGTCCTCGCTGGTGGTCAATGTCACGACTCTGTCACGTTCGGGCGTGCCGGCGGCTAGAAGCATGCCGTTGCTTTCCACGCCGCGCATCATGCGAGGGGCTAAGTTGGTCACGATCACCAGGTTTTGTCCCAGAAGTTGTTCGGGCGAATAGAACCCGCGCAACCCCGCACAAATCTGGCGTTGTTCGTCTCCCAGATCGACCTTGATCACGATCAGCTTGTCGGCGTTGGGGTGGTCGTGGGCTTCGACGACCGTTCCAACCCGCAGTTTGATGCGTTGAAAGTCGTCAAAAGTAATGGTTTCTGCTGGACCTTGGGTGGACATGGTGCTATCGATTTTTGCTCCAAACGATCATTCACTTCCATCAGCGTCGATCCGTCAAGTTACGGGGCAATGAATCAGCCGACAAGGGCGCGGATGTGAAATTGCAGGTGGTTGGGCTTGGATTCCGGCGTTCGCCGGAATGACGTATGCAGGGCGGGTATGGGCCGGCATTACGCAGGCGGGTATGGGCCGGCAAACGCATGCGGGCTTGCGCCGAAATGACGATCTGGTGGGTCCGAAAAAATCGCCCCGTCCGTCGCGCCGTCCATTGTGGATGGCCACATTCGAGAACGAGGTTGAATCGGGCCGTTCAATTCGCTAATCTAGTCAGTTGGGGTTGCCTGTCGCAGCAGGGGTTCGGGTCACCGGAACAAGACGGAAACAGGTTTTCGTGCCATGGCTCGCGTGTTTGGCTGAATGATTTGATAGCGGTGTGGCATGACGGTGAAAGGCCCGAAAATGGACTGGATTCCGGCCTGCGCCGGAATGACGGTCGGGAGGGAAGGGAAAATGGATCAACTACGCACGTTCGTGCAGGCTGGCTGCCTCGTTTTGGTGGCGGTTTCTGCGAGTTTCGCTCGACCGAATTATGGGCGTAATTGCAGTAGCTGTCATGATCAATCTGCGCCGATTGCGGGGATTCCCGAGGTTGTAAATTTCGCGGGATTGGCTGATCCGGATGAATCCTTGACGGGAGCCGTCGACCGCGGGTTTCTTAAGACGTACGTCGTGAAACCGGGTGGAACGGTGGACCTGACCGTTCTTGTCGATTTCGGAAACCTGACGGACCATTCGTTCGCGGTTGAGTTGAAACGGACCGAGGTGCCGGGTGTTGAAAACAACGGATCGCTGGTTTTTACGGCGGACAGCGATTGGTTTGTTCATGTGGGCGACATTGAATTCGACCCGAACAGGCCTTATTACACGGTGCCCATGGACGAGGGGATCATCTTCAGTCAGCCGACGGAGTTCACGTTCACCATGCGGGTTGATTCGGCGACCCCGGCGGACTTTTACGATCTGGAATTTGCGGTCGCCGGCCAACCTGATTTTTTCTACGGTGACGAGCATTTCTATTTGCGGGTGGTGCCCGAGCCGTCGGCAGCGGTGCTGATATTGATTGCCTTGTTCGTGCTGCCGCTGGCCCGAAATGCGCGCCGGTGATCCCTGATGACCGGTGTTGGGTCTGATCCCGATCATGCCAACGCACGGGCCTGTCGCGAGGGTCCGTGCGTGTTCGATTGACCTATCAAACCGAACAGGCCTTGTTGAACCCATGTGCCGGGGTTACGCTCTGCGCTGCGCGGCGTCCGGTCGATTCAGGGACCGGAGTTCGCGCGACTTTCACCGAACCCATATCGCATCCGATCGTACCATGGATAAATTGCGTGTCTGCTGACAGGAATCGTCGTTCCGTTGCGTCTGTGCAAAGTCGGTGTTATTTATGAGCTGACATCATCCCGACAGCCAGCAGTCAACACGGGACAGAATCTGACAATTATTTTCGGAGTCAGTGTAATGGTGACAACACAGCTTGATGTGAAGCAAATCGGCGAGGCGGTCAGCGCCGCCAGCGACCCGTTCAGGCGTTTACTGGAACAGATTCACCGAGTCATCATCGGGCAGCACGACCTGGTTCACAAGCTGTTGATCGGACTGCTTTCCGACGGGCATCTGCTGTTGGAGGGCGTGCCGGGGTTGGCAAAGACGTTGACGGTGTCGACGTTGGCCAAGGGGATTCATACGCGATTTCAGCGAATACAGTTCACGCCGGACCTGCTGCCGGCGGACTTGATCGGCACGTTGATTTATAGGCCTCAGGACGGGCAGTTCGCGGTGCAAAAAGGGCCGATTTTTTCGAATGTGATTCTGGCGGATGAGATCAACCGCGCACCAGCCAAGGTACAGAGCGCGTTGCTGGAGGCGATGCAGGAGCGGCAGGTGACGATCGGGAAGGAGACGTATCGGTTGGAGGATCCGTTCATCGTACTGGCGACGCAGAATCCGATTGAGCAGGAAGGAACGTATCCGCTACCGGAGGCGCAGGTGGATCGATTCATGATGAAGGTGTTGGTGGACTACCCGACGAAGGGGGAGGAGCGTCAGATTCTCGATCGGATGGGTCGATCGAAACCGGCGCTTGGGGTGGACGCGGTGATGGAGCCTGGGGATATCAGCCGGGCGCGGGGCTTGGTGGATGAGATTTACATGGACGACAAGATCAAGGATTACATCGTGGATCTGGTGACGGCGACGCGCGATCCGGTGGGCGCGAAGGTGCCGGTGGCGGGATTGATTCAGTATGGGGCGTCGCCGCGTGCGACGATCGGGTTGACGATGGGGGCGAAGGCGTCGGCGTTTCTGGCGGGCAGGGGATACGTCACGCCGCAGGACGTGAAGGACGTGTCGTTGGATGTTTTGCGGCATCGGGTGATCGTGACGTACGAGGCGGAGGCGGAAGAAAAGACGGCGGACGACGTGGTCAAGGCGGTGTTGAACCACGTGCCGGTGCCGTAGGGTGATGGTTTTTGTTGTTTCGAGGTGACGGTCAGAAGCATACCGCTCCCTGACGGTCGCGGTTCGGCAAGTGGCGGGTGAAGCCCGCGGCATGAATTCTGGATTCCGGCGTTCGCCGGAATGACGAGTGTGGGCGGTCGCCGGAATGACGCGTGTGGGCGGTTGGGGCGGCGGTTGGGACGGCGGTTGGGTTGGCGACCGTGGCTGGGATGAAGAGGATTCGCTGAGAGCGCCATGATACCGAAGGAGTTGCTGAAGAAGATCAGGCGAATCGAGATTCGCACGTCGCACATGGTGAATGACGTGCTGGCAGGGGAATATCATTCCGCGTTCAAGGGTCGTGGGATGGAGTTTGAGGAGGTTCGGCAGTATCAGATCGGCGACGACGTGCGGACGATCGATTGGAACGTGTCGGCGCGTTATGGCGAGCCGTTTGTGAAAATGTATCGCGAGGAGCGGGAGCTGACGGTGATGCTGCTGGTGGACCTGAGCCGATCGCATCAATTCGGAACGGCGGGGCAGTTGAAGCGTGACCTGGTGGCGGAAGTGTGTGCGACGCTGGCGTTTTCGGCTATTCGCAACAACGACAAGATCGGATTGATCGCGTTTACGGATGGCATTGAGCATTGGGTGCCGGCGAAGAAGGGCAGGCGCCACGTTTTGCGGATTATTCGTGATCTGTTGTATTTTGAGCCGAAGGGGTCGGGGACGCATCTGAGCGTGGCCTTCGATCATTTGAACAAGATCACTCGCCGACGTTGCGTCGTTTTTCTGGTGAGCGATTTTCAAGCCAGCGGATATGAGCAGCCGATGCGGATGGCCAAGGGTCGACACGATTTGATTCCAATTACGATCACGGATCAACGGGAAGTGGAATTGCCGGACGTGGGTTTGATCGAATTGATGGACGCGGAAACGGGCGAGACGATCGTGGTCGATTCATCGAGCCAAGCGTTGCGGCGGCGCTATGCGGCCAGCGCCGTGGTTCGGGCTGACGATCGATACAGGCAGTTCAAGCGATCGAAGATCGACGCGATCGACGTGATGACGGGTGAACCTTTCGTGGAGCCGTTGACGCGCTATTTTCGAGCACGCAAGGCAAGGACGTGACCATGAACATCGAAGCTCCCAAACTGCAAGTCCCGCAGCGGTCGGCTGCGACGGGCGGATCTAGGCCGGCGACGGGTTTGTTGGCGCTGATGACGGTGCTGTTGATGGCATTGTTGGTGATGCAAACGTGGGCGTTGTTCACATCGACGGCGGACGTTGTACCTGTGGGATCGGCGGCGGCGGGGTTCGATGCGGATACGGAGCGGGCGGTGGCGATGAAGTTGGAAGATCGCAACCTGCCGGCTGCATCGGTGGAGGCTTGGCGCCGATATCTGGGCGGCGCTCAACTTGACCCCGTGGAAGAAGGCAAGATTCATTTCCGGATGGGCAAGCTGATGCAGGATGCGGGGCAGTTTGCGGAGGCCATCGCGTCGTACTATCGGGCTGAAGTGAAGTTGGGAGGTGAAGCGGGTGATTTGACGCAGAAGATGGCCACGCGGGTACGGGAATGCATGATGCGGTTGGGCCAATATGCGGATCTGACGCGGGAGATGGCATCGCGGGCTGACATGGAATCGCCGGCGGGGTCGCTGGCCGGTCGACAAGTGGTCGCGGAGATCGGCGGGGAAAAGATTTCGGTGGCTGATTTCGACCGTATGTTGACCGAGCAGGTTGAGCAGATGATCGCCATGCAGGTTGGCATCGGTGCGGATCAGGCGGAGGAGATCCGCCGCCAAGCGCACGCACAGTTTGCCGACGTGGAGGCGAGAATGCAGCAATTGCAGCAGTTCGTGGCGTCGCGTGTTTTGGCGGATGAGGCGCGACATCAGGGGTTGCAGGAGTCGGAGGCGTTTCGCCGGCAGGTGGCGGAAACGGCGGACCGCTTGTTGGCGACGCGTCTGATGCTGGATGAAATCGGCAAGCGGGCAACGGTCACCCCGCAGGACGTGCAGCGGTATTACGAGGCCAACCTGTCGAAGTATGCCGAGCCGGCGCGGGTGACGATCGGGCACGTGCAGTGCGACACGGAAGATGAGGCTTGGGATGTGATTGAAAAGGCGCGAGGGGGGGAGGCGTTCGGTTCGCTGGCCAAGTCGTATTCGAAGGATGAAGCGTCGAAGGACCGCGGCGGGGTGATTGGGCAAGCGGTCGAGCAGGACGGCGATATTGTTCCGGGAATCGGTCGGCAGCAAGAGTTGCATCAAGTGATCATGGCGGCGTCGAAAGATACCGTGCTGGCGGTTCCCTATGAAGGTGAACGTGGCTGGCACGCGGTGAAGATCGTGGATCGCAAGGAGCGCCGGCAGAAGTCGTTCGATGAAGTGAAAGAAGAAGTTGAACGCAGCGTCCGAATGGCCCGCCGGGAGGAGGTGTCACAGCAGTATTTGCAAGAGCTGTTCACGACCAAGGGGGTGAAATTCTATCCGGGTGCGTTTTCGGGCGGGGCGGTTGAGGGGCCATCGTCGGGCGAGGGGAAGTCGGACGATGGCGGCGAGGCGCCGTAGCGTTATGTCGTTGAATTGGAGGTTATTACCCATCGAGCAACGCGGACGATTGGGGGCGATTTCGCGCCGTGCAACGCTACCGCTCCCTGACCTGTCTGCGTGCGTGCACGCACAGTCAGGCAGTCGCGCGTTGGAAAGAGATCGTCGCGGGTTGGAAAGACCGCTCCCTGACGGTCGCGGGTCGGGAAGAGATGGATCGAGGCCGGCGACGCGATTGATGTCGCAGATGACGGTCCTGTTGATGGCGATTGTGATCATGAGCGGGTTCATCGGCGGATGTCAGAGTCCTGTCACTGATGATCAGAATTCCAATGGTGACGGATCCGCGGTGGCCACGGCGGAGCGGGGTCCGGTGACCATGACGGTCCGGGTGGCCAAGGCGGAGATCACGCTGGCTGAGCGAGTGCGTGTTGACGTCGAGGTGTTGGCTGAGGAAGGGGTGGAGGTGGCGATGCCGGAGTTCGGCAAGGAGTTCGAGGCGTTCGCCATTCGCGACTACGGATCAGAATCCGCGAAAGAGACGCCGGACGGCAGGCGTCGCTGGGGGCAATGGTACGAGTTGGATTTGTTCGTTTCGGGGGACTACGCCATACCGTCGATGACGGCCCGGTTTACGGATCGACGCAAGGGTGAGGACGCGATCGTGGAGAGCAGCCTATCGACGGAGCCGATCGAGATCACGGTGGCGTCGTTGGCTGAAGGTGAATTCGATCCCACGCAGTTTCGCGACGTGAAGGGGCCGGTCGAACTGCCGGTGAGCCGAACGTGGGCCTGGACGGGGTGGGTGGCTGGTGGTTTGTTCATCGCGGGGATGGCGGTGCCGTTGGGGACGTGGCTGGTTCGACGAGCGAAACGACCCGCGGCGACGGTTGTCATTGCGGCGCATGAATGGGCGTTTGACGAGTTGCAGCGATTGATCGACGACCGTCTGATCGAGGACGGATTGATTCACGAGTTTTATTTTCGGTTGAGTATGATCGTGCGGCAGTACATCGAGATGCGATTCAGTCTGATGGCACCGGAGCGCACGACGGAGGAGTTTTTGGAGGAGGTGCAGGGAAGCGACGCGTTGGGGCTGGAGCATCGGGGGATGTTGCGAGGGTTTTTGCAAGCATGTGATTTGGTGAAATTCGCGTTGTATGAGCCTGGTTCGGAGGAAATCGAGCGGGCGTTCAATGCGGCGCGGGACTTCGTGGACCAATCGGCGGATCGCACGGGATTGGGGAATACGAGGGCGGCGGCGTGACGTGGCAGAATCCATGGATGCTCGTATTGCTCGGTCTGCTGCCGCTGATCTGGTGGCGGTGGGTTGTACGGTCGCCGCATGCGGCTGTGCGGTTTTCCACGCTGGGTTGGCTGAAGCAACAGGGACGCGGGTTGCGGGTCCGATCGCGACACGTGATTCCGCTGCTGCGAACGTTGGCGGTGGGATTGCTGGTGGTTTGCGTAGCCGGACCGCGAAAGGGCAACGAGGAAACACGGATTTATTCGGAAGGTATTGCGATTCAATTGGTGGTGGACCGGTCCAGCAGCATGTTGGCGATGGACTTCACGATCGAGGGCAGGCCGGTGGATCGATTGGCGGCGGTCAAGAAGGTCATTCGTGAATTCATACTGGGCAGCGATGAATTGGATGGGCGGCCTGACGATTTGATCGGCATGGTGAGCTTCGCGGGGTTTGCGGACAGCAATTGCCCGCTGACGCTGGATCACGCCTATCTGTTGGAGACGCTGGAACACGTGCAGATCGTGGAGGAGCGCTCGGAAGACGGTACCGCCATCGGGGACGCCATCGCGGTGGCGGTGGAGAGGCTTCGAGATCTGGATCGGCGTAAAGACGTGTTGGAGGCGAATCGAGTCAAGAGCAAGGTGATCATCCTGTTGACGGACGGGGAAAACAACGTGGGTGATCTGTTGCCGCACAAGGCAGCGGAGATGGCCAAGGCGTTCGATATTAAGATTCATACGATCGGTGCGGGGACGACGGGAACGGCGCTCATACCGGTGGTGGACGTGTTCGGGTTGAAGCGCATGCATCCGCAGCCTGTGACGGTGGATGAGGAGACGTTGAAGCGGGTGGCATCGATCACGGACGGTCGATTCTGGCGAGCGACGGATACGAATTCGCTGCGTGAGATTTACGCGGACATCGACAAGTTGGAAAAGACGGAGACGGAAGAGAAGCGGTACATGCAGTATTCGGAGATGGCTACGGAGCCGGTCGAATGGGGCGGCTGGCGGTGGCCGGCGTTGTTGAGTGTGGTGTTTGGATTGTTGGCGGCGGAGGTCTTGGTGGCGAACACGGTGCTTCGCAAGGTGCCGTAGAACGTATTTCATGATTCGTGTGTTCGTACTGAGGTATGACTGCGAGAGAGCGGTCCGTGGGACTGGATTCCGGCCTTCGCCGGAATGACGCGGGCCGGCGGGCGCGGGTTGGAGTTGCGCACCGTGCGCGGGGGACCGCTCGCTTTGCGCTCGCGGCTCGTAAAGATGCCGTTGCGGGTCGGGAAAGAGGTTTTTGAAGGACATTCATGATGGACTTGGGTTTCGATCATGCGGAGTGGCTGCATCTGTTGTGGGCGGTCCCGCTGTTGGGATTGGTTTACGCGTGGGGATTTTCGCGGAATCGGGCAGCGTTGGGTCGTTTCGCGACGGCAAACCTGATGGGATTTCTGGTGCCGTCGATCAGCATGGGGCGCCGCCGAATCAAGGCTGGACTGGTGCTGGGGGCGCTCGCGATGGTGGTCATGGGGATGACCGGACCGCGATGGGGCATGCATTATGAGGAAGTTCAGCGTCGGGGGATCGACCTGTTTTTCGTGTTGGATGTCTCGAATTCGATGTTGGCGGAAGACCTGGCTCCGAACCGTTTGGAGCGGGCGAAGTTGGACATCAAGGACATGCTGGACGTTTTGCCGGGCGACCGGGTGGGGTTGATCACGTTTTCGGGGGAAAGTTCGCTGACGTGCCCGTTGACGATTAATTACGGCGCGTTTCGTTTGGGGTTGGACGCCGTTGACACGCGCAGCGCGCCGCTGGGCGGGACGAATATCGGAGATGCCGTTCGGATGGCGGTCGGTAGCTTCACGGACAAGGCCAAGGAGCACAAGGCGATCATCGTGATGAGTGACGGCGAGGAAACGGACGACAGTTACGCGGTGGAGGCGGCCCAAAAGGCGTTCGAGGAGCGGGGCGTGCGTGTGTTCACGGTGGGCTACGGAGATTCGGTGCAGGGCGGACGGATTCCGGTCGTGTCGGGCGGGCAGCGGACCTATTTGAAGTTCGAGGGTCAGGAAGTTTGGACGAAGCTTCAGCCGGGGTTGTTGCAGTCCATGGCGGCGGTGGCGGACGGCGGATATTTTTCCAATGCGGATTTCGCGGAAGTTTACGAGCACGTGCAGAATAAGGTGACGCGGCGGACGTTTGAATCGACGCGAAAGGAAATGCGTTATCCGCGGTTTCACTGGTTCGCCGGTGCGGCGATCGCCCTGTTGATGTTGGAGACGCTGGTGACGGATCGGAAGGGTGCGGCATGAATCGAGCGCTGACGGCGGCCATCGTGGTGATTCTGGCCATGGTAGCCATGGTACGCGGCGAACAGCGGAGCGCGAGGGGATGGGTCGCGCAGGCGAATGAGGCGTATCGTGCGGGCCAATTTGAAGAGGCTTTGCGGGCGTACAACGAGGCTGAGGTTGATCTGCCGGAGTCACCTGAGGTGGCCTACAACCAGGGATTGGCGAAGTTCAAGCTGGGCGATTTCGCCGGGGCGCGAAATGCGTTCATGCGAGCGCTGGGGACGCGTGATATCGATTTGGAGGCTGGTGCGAAATATAACCTGGGCAACGTGGCCTACGCATCCGCATTGGAGAAGATGTCGGATTTGCAAGAGGCGGTTGAGTTGTTGAAGCAGAGCATCGGCCACTATCGTGATGCGTTGGAGATTGCGCCGTCCGATGAAGACGCCCGTGCGAATATCGAGTTGGCCCAGTTGTTGATCAAGGATCTTCTGGACAAGCTGAAGAAGGAACAAGAACAGCAGCAGCAGGAAAACCAGGATCAGCAGGAGAATCAAGAACAGCAGCAGGATCAGCAAGAACAGGGCGATCAACAAGAGGATGACGGTGAGGGGGATCAAGAAGAAAAGCAGCAGCAAGAGCAGCAAGAAGGAGAAGAACAACAACAGGGATCGCAAGATCAACAACAGCAGTCCGAGGGAGACGTGGATCAGCAAGATGAGCCATCCGGCGAGGAGGACCAGCCGGCGCCTGCCGAGATAGACCAGCAGCGTGAAATGTCACCGGAGGAGGCGGAACGGCTGCTACAGGCCGTACGCGACAAGGAGCGCCAGCGTCGAGATGAGAAGGCGCAACGCGTTCGTGCCCGGCGAGGCAGGGTGGTGAAGGACTGGTAGGATGCGGATTTACGTGCCCCCGCGGTGGGCGGTTGGAATTGTGTGCGCTCGGCGGGGGACCGCTCGCTTCGCGCTCG
This sequence comes from uncultured Phycisphaeraceae bacterium, assembly GCA_964424105.1. GTDB lineage: Bacteria > Planctomycetota > Phycisphaerae > UBA1845 > UBA1845 > CAYRHJ01. Next base: position 58,187 of record CAYRHJ010000008.1, read on the forward strand.
CGGCTCGTAACGGACGGGGAGCGGTAGTAGGCGGGTGAAATCCGCCCGACGAATACTGGATTCCGGCGTTCGCCGGAATGACCTGAAAGACTGGATTCCGGCGTTTGCCGGAATGACGCGTGAGCGCGGTCGCGGCACTGATAAGATGCAATCAGCGTGAAATACTGTACTGGGCATTTGGTTTTCCGTTGCTGCGTGGTGACGGCGACGATGATTTGGTGCGTGCCGAGTCCAGCCAGTGGAGCAGAAGTATCGTTTTCCATTTCGGCGCGGGAAACGTACGTGGGGGTGCCGGTGGTGCTGCAAGTGATGATTGCCGATGCCCAGCAGCACCATCCGCCGACGTTGCCGACCATTGACGGCGTCGATGGACGAGTCACGGGTCCGAGCCACTCGTCGCAGATGTCGTTCATCAATGGCCGGATGAGCCAATCGACGACGGATACGTATTCGTGCGTGTTTACGCCGAGAAAGGCCGGCACGATCACGATTGGGCCGGTGAGAGTCGAGGCGGATGGAACGTCGACGGAGTCGCCGCCGGTGACGATCGTGGTGCGAGAATCGGAATCGGGCGATCTGCTGTTCGTGGAAATTCAGAGCGAACGCGATTCGGTTTACGTGGGTGAGCCGCTGGAGGTGACGCTGGAAGTATGGTTGAAGCCGTACCAGCAATCCGGTGTGACGTTGGACATGCAGACCATGTGGGATTCGTGTGTGGATGTTCGACAGAGCACGTGGGGGCCGTTCGCGGCAGTGATCGAGAATCGCCAAGTGCGCGTCCGTCGTGACTCGCGACGGGATGAAAACGGCAGGGCTACGGAGTATTATGTTTATTTCCTCAAGCAGACGATTTGGCCTGAAAAGTCCGGCACGGTCGATCTTTCGGACGTGTTCGTCATCGTGCAGTATCCGACGGAAGTTCGTCGGCGGCGATTCAGCCTGCTGGGACCGGAATATACGGTCAGCGCTTGGCGTCCTGTTTCCGCCGGGGTTCAGGATGTTGCCATTGGTGTGAAACCGCCGCCCCGCGAGGGCCAGCCGGATTCGTTCCGCGGCGCGGTCGGACAATACGCGCTGGACGTACGAGCGGTTCCCAGGGAAGTCAGTGTTGGTGATCCCATCACGCTGACCATCGAATTGTCGGGTTCGGGGCGGTTGGACCTGTTGCAGCCGCCGCCGCTGGCCACGGAGTTGATGACCCGCGATTTCAAGATACCTGATGAAACGTTGTCGGGGGTGGTCGAACAGGGAGTGAAGCAGTTCACGCAGAGCATCCGTGCCAAGCGGGCCGACGTGGGTGCCGTACCGCCCGTCGAATTTTCCTATTTCGACCCGCGGAAGGAATCCTACGTGGTGTTGCGCAGTGAGCCGATACCGCTGATGGTGCGGGAGTCGTCACGCATGGTGGTATCGCAGGTCATGGAAGGGACGACGCCTGATTCCCTGCCGACGGAGTTGACGTTGCTGGATACGGGCATGTGGGCGAATCATGACGATCTGGATGCCCTCCTGGCCCGTCAGACGGCTTCGCCGGGTATGGCGGTCTGGGCTATCACCGGTGTGATGCCCGCAATCTACGCCCTGTTCTTTTTCATCGGACGAAATCGCGACAGACTGCGGAGCAACGTGGCGTTGGCACGCAAGCGCTCGGCGAGGCGATCGGCGTTCGACTTGCTGGATGAGCCACGTTCGGCGGATGATCGGGCGGGGGTCCATTCCGTGGCGACCGCGATTACACGATACATTGCGGACCGATTCAATCTTCCCGCCGGTGGGGTGACGCGGGGAGAGGCTGTCGCGAGTTTGCGTGAAGCCAACGTTCCCGCGTCGCTGGTGCAAGAGGTTGACGACTTGTTGGCCGGCTGCGAGAGCATGCAATATGGTGGACTGACGGCGACGGCGACGAATCAACCTGTCGGGCAGGCTAAACGCTGTATCGACCAAATGGAAAGAATCGCCTTCTAGACTTTGACACCCATTCTATCGCTGAGCGTTGGTTGCATGATGGGCGAAATGAGACAGTCGAGGAACGTTAACGGTCGAATGCGACGAGAGTTTACGAGTACGTCATCGACTGCGTCGTTTATTCTCGCGTGGGTGTGTTCATTCGGATTTTCAGGGGCGGCGGTGGCGAATCAGGATGGCGACGATGCCCTTCGAGCGTTGCTTCGCCAGGGTCTGGACGCCTACCAGCAGGGCGTGGATTTGTTGCATCGGTCGCCCGACGAAGCCTTGGCTGCGTTTCGCGAGTCACGTGATCGTTTTCTGACTGTGATCGATGCCGGCGTGGAAAATGGAAAACTGTACTACAATCTGGGAAACGCGCATCTTCGATTGGGAGACGTGGGAGAGGCCATCGCCTGCTATCGTCGAGCCGAACGGCTGACGCCGGGTGATGAGCAACTCCAAAAGAACCTGCATTTCGCGAGGTCGTTGCGACGCGACAAGATTCAGGCCAGTGCTGAACGGACGTTTGTGCGAAACGTTTTCTTCCTGCACCATGCGCTGCCGTGGCGAACGCGATGGACGTTGGCCTTGACGGCGTACGGCCTGTTTTGGGTCATTCTGCTGATGCGTCTGCGTTGGCGACGGTCTTTTCTCCGCACGTCCGCGGGAGTGCTGCTCCTGGGCTGGGTCAGTTTCGGGATTTCAGCCGCGATCAGTTGGCCCCGCGAGGGCGTGTTTCGGGAGGGTGTGGTCATTGCGGATGAGGTCATCGTTCGGAAGGGCAACGGTGACAGTTACGACGCGCTTTTGGCCCAGCCACTGCATGAAGGCGTGGAATTCACCGTTCTAAGCCAACGGGCGGGGTGGGTTCAGATCGAATTGCCCGACGGCAAGCGAGGCTGGGTCCGCGAGGTCGATGCGACGCTGTTGTAGAAACCCACCGGCGGGGCATGGATTGCAGATTTGGCCTGGCCACCGTTCGCTGGTATCATACTCCCCGAGGTGGAGATTTCGCATCCGCTGTTGTTGAAGACGTTGTTCAATATGAATGATGGAAACACGATTGACCTGATTTTGGCCTCGTCCAGTCCGAGGCGGCGGGAGTTGCTCGCCCAAGCCGGCTTTTCATTTCGGGTCGTGGTGCCGCCACTTGATGAACCCGATCAGATGGGGGCTGACGTTCCGCCGGAAGCTCGCGCCGAAGCGCTAAGCTACTTCAAAGCTCGAAGCGTGGCCAAGTCGCTCCCTGAAGCTGAGTCACGGGGCGCGGTGATCCTGGCTGCGGATACGATTGTTGCCCTGGCGGGACGCATTTATGGTAAGGCTGACGACGTGGATGAAGCTCGCGCGATCCTCCGTTCGTTGAGCGGCACGAAGCATCGCGTCGTGACCGGCGTCGCACTGCTCGACGCAGGTCTGATTCGCCGAGTCATCAAGCATGACGTGACTTGGGTCCACATGAAGACGATGGCCCCGGAGGCCATGGAGCAGTATTTGCAAAGCAAGGCCTGGGAAGGCAAGGCGGGCGCATACGGTATTCAGGATCGCGGAGACGCGTTCATTGAGCGAATCGAAGGCAGCTTCACCAATGTGGTGGGCTTGCCCATGGAGCTGGTTCGTCAAATGCTGAACGCCTGGGGTATCTCGCCTCAAAAGACTGGCCCATTGCCCACCGAAACAGCCTGACCGGCGCCTGGATACGTAAACACCGACGGAATCGCCGACGGAGATTTCACGCAACACCATTCCAATTGACGAAGTACGACGGTGAAGCGTGACCTGGAACGCGGCAGCCACCGCGACGACGTCGTATGACTGCCTACGGATGGCCCGGTTGCGTGGACCTCTGCGCCGTTTCCAGGGTCTCGCGCATCGTCAGATCGTCTGGATTCAGCCGCACGGCTTCACGAAATTGCTCGAGTGCAGCCGAAGTTTCACCTTTCACCTGAAGCGCACTTCCCAAATTGTAATGCAGAATGGCTGTGCCGGGTTGGAGACGGATGGCTTGTCGAAACTCGGCGATGGCATCGTCCACCCGCCCCGTGGAAAAATAGACGTTGCCCAGATTTCCGTGCGCCCCCGCGTGTTCGGGCACCATCTTCAGCGTTATTTCATAGGCTTGGATGGCCTGGTCGTACTGTCCCTGCCGCGCATACACGTTTCCGAGATTGTAAAAACCTTGCACGTTGGCCGGGTGCGTTTCGATCGCCCTGACATAGGCCAGCGCCGCTTCGTCCAATCGATCCAGCCTCAACAACGCGTTGCCGCGGCTGTTATGGGCGTGTGAACGCGTCTGGGCCAGCGATTCGGGACGCCAACGTTGATAGGTCGATTCGGAAGGAACCGCCGCCGCTGCTTCGTAATGCCGAATCGCTTCTTCATAACGCCCCACCGACGTTAACGCGTGGCCCAGGTTGTAATGGGCGGAGACGTGATTCGAATTCCGCTCCAACGCCTCCTGATACGCAGCGATGGCCCGTTCGTACAGCTCCCGCCGCAAATAGGCATTGCCCAGATTGTATCGGGCCCGGACGTTTTGCGGTCGCGCTGCCAACACGCGATGCCACATTATCAAATCGCTATGATAATCGCGATTGCGCGCCACGGTGCGCGCGCTCAACGCCCCGACGATTAACAGTCCGACACACCCCGCCGCCCACCTGACGGCACGTTGTCGACCTGCACCATGAAACAGGCACATCACCCGCATGGCCGCGACAACTGCGACGACGATCGGAGCAGCCAGCGGCAGATACATGCGGTGCTCGAAGGCTGCATCCCGAATGGGGATGAAACTGGACGTGGGTGACATTATGATGAAAAACCAAGCCCCCACGAACCCCAGCCAATGTCGGCGCATCAGTGCATACACGGTCAATCCCAACAGCCCAACGACCAGAATCGCCGGCGCAAGCACGTCAGACAGCGACCGAACGAAGGGCCACTCGTAGTCGAGACACAACGAATCCGGCCAAAACACGAGTCGCAAATAATGGGTGATGACTTCGGCTTGCGTCAATGCGTATTCATAGGGTGTCACTCGCGTATAGGAAAACCCCACGTCGCTCGTCGCGCCCGCCCGCGGGAACAAGACGTCTTGCGCCACACCGGTCAACACGAGAACCACCCAGGTCGAAACCAGCCCGGCGTACAATGACCAACGCCGTCCGAACATCAACCGCCAAGAGCCCGCCAAAAACACCCAATCGAAAAGGGCGATAACGACGGGGGCGGTTACCATGTCGCCCTTGCTGCCCATTCCCAGAGCGCAGGCCATCACGGAGGCGAAGAACCAACGTCGTCTTCGATCCGAATCCACCCCGCGAATCACGCAGTAGAGCGACAGGAGATAGAACAGGCCCATCATGGACGTGCCCCGCTGTATGACATAGGTCACACTCTGCGTTTGAAGCGGATGAACCATCCAAATCAGCGATATGACAAACGCCGTTGCTGCGGCTGAGCCGGCCGATCCGACTTTCAAAACCAACAGCGTGCGACGAACGACGCCGAAAAGCAAAAGCGCCGCCGCGATGTGAATCGCTAAATTAACCGCGTGGTATCCCCAAACTCGAGCTTCATGAATCGCATAGTTCAAAGCCAGCGAAACGTTGAGCACGGGCCGATCACGATGTCCTAGCATCTCCCAAGGTGGCCAGAGCTGGCGAATCGACTCGTTGCGGACGATGGAAGCATCGTCATCGAGCAGAAAAACGCCTTGAAAACTGTTGTGGTAGGCAAGGACTCCCGCCAGCGGAATCAGCCACACCAACCAACGAATCTCGCGAGAGGGTTGCGGGGTGGCCGCGTCGATCATTTTATCGGTGGGTTTATTTTGAGCCGTCATGGCGCTGGCTGCGATCCAACTTACAGGGTTGGCGACGGACGAATCTTTTCGGCCCGAAACCACATCCGACACCATTGCACCGCGTAACCCGCTAATCGGGCATGGTAATAACATAACAGCAGCGGAAAAGTCACCGCGACCTCGAAGACCGTCTTGCCCTTGCGAAACAGGTCATTGTATAGAATGGCTGCGAGGAAAAAGATCGCCGACGCGCCCGGCACCACCCATGCCCAGTCCCCGATCCAAGCGGCCGGCAACGTCACATAGGCCAACAAGAGCGTGACCAATTCGATGCGCGGGGGCAATCGATACTGCTTGGCCAGTCGAGCGGTGGCCATCCCGCCCCGGAAGGCCTGTCGGAAAAAACTCCGCCGGTCGTGGGAATGATCGTGAATGACGACGGCTCCATGCACCACACGCTGTTCATAGCCGGCCGAACGGAGCGTCAAATACAGGCCCTCCTCGTCACCCCGTCCCGAAACACCGACGTCGTCGCAGACCGGTGCCCGATTTTCGTCCCATTCGTATTTCACGATCAGTTCACGACGCACGCACATGTTGCACGCCACCAGCCGGCTGGCCTGCACACGCCCGTGAACCCGTTGTGTCCCCTTCAATGTCAATTCATAGCAATTCCTCGCCGGGGCGGATTCGACCCGACCGGTGACCGCCCCCACCCGATCGGACACAAACCCTTCCATCAGCCGTTCCAGCCAATCCGGCTTGGCGATGACATCATCGTCTACGAACGCGACAAACTTGCCCCGCGCTTCCCGCGTCCCCCGGTTTCGACTCGGATTCGCTCCGATTTGCGGTTCATTCCGAAACCAGCGCACCGTTACGCCGTGGTTCTGGGAGATCAATTCATTCAACAGCACAGGCGTATCATCCGTCGAGCCGTCATCGACGACGATGAGTTCAAAGGCGGAACTGGTTTGACACAAGAGGGAATCAATACATCTTTCCAACGCTGGACGACGGTTTCGCGTGGGAACGACGATGGAAACGACCGGTGATTGATCCATGGTCCAAGTTAGGCTATGAACGCCCGCCGGACCGGTCAACTGTGCCCGAAGCGTTGGAAGGACCGGTGGTCCGTGACAGTTCAGGCGGGTAGGTTTTCGCCCCGCAAGGGGCGACGGAACGTAGCCACGGGTGGAGCCGCCGCAGGCGGCGAAACCCGTGGAAACCTGACACTATGAACCCGCCCCGGCAGGGGCGGAGGATGCCGACGCAACCTCCCCCGCCCCTTGCGGGGCGGTGATCGTGGGGTCGGCAACCACGAGTTGCGCTTCGCTTCACGCGTGGCTACCGTCCTGCGCCCCGTTCGGGGCGGCGCAATGGCTCCGCCTAAAGTGTCATGCACCCGGGACCCCGCGGTTGTTCCGTGAAGGGTTGACACCGGCCGCGACCGTGTGCTAT
>CAYRHJ010000009.1:0-41705 GCA_964424105.1 uncultured Phycisphaeraceae bacterium
GCCGAGTGCCCGGCCGATGCGTCGATACGACCATCCCCGAACGTGTAACGTCAGTATTGAATGAATCTGGGCCATCTTGAGTTGGTTCGCCACGGCTCTCTCCTTTCAAGGAGAAAGCTAAGCGACGAAGCCGAAGCTCCTCAAAATGGCCGGTTTTGATTCGATAATCACTGGCCGGTTCTCAACTGATAGATGACACTTTCATTTCAACCCGTGTTGCGGCGTTTCGCTTCACCGACAATTGCCGAGCGATTGCCACTGTTTTCCGTTGATGCCAGCGAGAATCTCGCGTCGTCCAGTGTGGTCCGAAGTGTCGTTTAGCGCAACTCTTTTTATAAACGGAACTTAAGAATCGATCACGAACCGGGAATTAAGCCGCGTCTTCGGCGCCGCATTTGCTAGGCTATCTTCGGTCGTATCTGCATCGCGTTCGTTTCGGAATCCCGAGATTTCGGATCGTTCTGTCAAGCGAGCACGTGACGACTGTTGAACGCGGTTTTATCGGGTTCGACCAGCAGTCGGTAGGGGTGAAAACGCCGCTGGCGAGTTAATCGTTTGGCGGTGCTTTGTAAACTATTTATTGGGAGTGATTTATGATGAGTTTGACGCGTCGTGGGAGTTTCTGCGTCATCGCTGGAATGATTCTCGTCGGTTTGGGGTGGGTGCCGGCGAAGGCTCAGGTTCTTGAGCGGACGGAGCTGTTCCTACAGCCTTCCAGCGACACCATCAATCTGAACGAAAACCCGTTTTTTGGTGTATCGATGATCGTTCGATCGACGGTGGGCGTCAATCTGCCGATCTCGGGGTTGACTGCCATTCTGAATTGGGACCCTGCCAAGGTACAATTTCAAGGTATCAATAACAATGGTCCGTATAATTGGCTGGCCTCAACGCTTCCGAACGACTCGGCTTTTGACGGGCTAAACCAAAACCTGAACGACGGTAACGCATTTTATCAAGCCCAGTCAAATTTCTTTCCGAATGTAGCGATCGCGTCGACATCGGGTTTATTGGTCACAACGCTCGTTTTTAGAGCCTTGGCCGAAACACCGGGCACGACCATTGTTATGCCGCTGACCCAGGGCGTTTTCAGCGAAACACTGGTTGTTTCCGGAACAGTTCCAGGCGCTAACATACTGGTTCCCCCAACGGGCAGTGCGACCATTCGCATCGTTCCGGAGCCAGCAACCGCGGGGTTGCTGCTGTTCGGAGGATTATTGGCATTTCGACGTAACCTGCGTATGAGATAGGCGTTAGGTCATATTCGCGTCAGAGGCGATAATGACACACATTGCATGGACGGCGGTCGGACTTCGGTCAGGCCGCCGCTTCTGCTTGATAGCCGAGGATTGCTTCGATAGACTATGTTAACCGGGATTGGGGGCTTAGGACGGATCGGGGAAGGAGAATTCACCAGGCACACGTTTTGTCTACGGGAAAAGACCGCGCGAAGAGTCGCGCGAAAAGTCGTGCGAAGAGTCGCGCCAAGACCGGTACCATTCGGTTCGGGTTGATTGACTCCCGTCGCGGCGAGTGATGCACGGAAACTGTTGTCTTGACTCGACTTGAATCAAGGCGCCCAGCGAAGCAGACCCTCCAAGCCCGTTGCGGCGGGCGAGTGGGCGGAAAGAAGATCATGATGATGTGGATGAAGCCGTGGCAGTTAATGTGCCGGGTCGGGCTCGTGTTGGTTGTCGCACATGGCTTGGCCATGGGTGAACAGGCACCGTCTTCGTTGGAATTGTCGGCGCACCAGTTGCAAGAACGATCGCGCATCCACGCGGCCATAGTAGGATTGGAACTGAATCGCGACGCGTTGAGTGCCATCGACGTGGGGCGGTCGTTTGCCAGTGATGCAGCCCCGATATTCTCGCAAACCGAGTCGGCTGATCTACACGCGATCGTATTTGACGGACAGTTTCGCGGCGTGAGCGACGGCGTGATCGCGCTGTCGGGCGAACCCATGATGTTGATCGGCCCATCGGGTCGGTTGGTGTTGGGTGAGTCGCTGTATTTGGCGCATCGCGTCGACCCCGATCTGGGATACGAATGGTCGATGTACCAGGACGCTCAACTGCAACAGCATTTGTTCGATCTTTCCGCGGAGCGGTACGAGTTGGCGATGGATCGGCGGGGTTTGATCGTCGACGCCCACGTTCAGCTCGGGCGACACTTGGCTGCGGCCTTGGGCGTTCCGCAGGCGGTCGGTCGGACGCTGGGGTCGGCTGTGGTGCAGCTTTCCTTGACGCCGCTGGAAACGCAAACGGTGGACGCGACGGGCATGGTGATCGAAGCGGCTGTTCCCCCCGCGGCGGCGGAGGGCGAGGCCATGGGAGCATCGGCACCTGCGGGCGAGTTTCCCGTGTCGGGGCCTGACGTCATCGTGGGTTCGATTACTAGTGTCGCGCAGTTTGGCCGAACGGGCGACGTCGGAGCGGGTCGGGTGGGTTTGGCCACCGGGACGATTTCGTGCAACAAGGGCGATACGCAGGTGCACTGGTTCGCGCTTTCGTCGGTGAATCACCCGGCCATCGCTCAAAACCTGTATCGAATGCGTACGATCGACGGCAGCACCCGTTTTGAGCAGATTGGGTACAGTTGGTTCAAGCATGGGTTTTCTACACTGGCCCAAGACACGTGTCAGTTTGGATGTACACCACCCGGGTCCAGCCAGTTGTTGGGCGTGGGTTGTTCTGATCCCTACGGTACGAGTCTGAATGCCCTCCAGTGCTTGCTAGCGCCGCGTTCGGTGATCCACCCGTACACCGGTGAGATGCAACTGTCGGTGAATCTGGGATCAGGCGGCGGGTGTCCCACAAACTACGAATCGAACAACCATATGGATCACGATCACGTGAATGACACGGTCGCTCATCGTCTTCAGGTCGAGGACGTGGACCTATTGCCCAATCTGAATCCCGGCGCGGAGTATTTCGCGGAGGGTCAGTACGTCGTCCCGCACGAATACGCCGCGGGCACGCAGAACATGTTCAACAACGTGTCTTATCGCAAACAGACGGTGAGCTTCGACGACGTGCTCGACAAGTTCAACTTTTGCTTCTTCGGGGGGTGCGGGCAGACGTTCGTAGAACAGCCGGCGTTGAATGCGTGGACCGGCGCCAGTCAGTCGCTCATTGAACCCGCCCCGGGTTTGGACGGTCGGGCGATTTTGGCGTATCAGGCCACGAATCTGGGAGGCGGTCAGTGGCATTACGAATATGCGTTGTATAATCAAAACCTCGATCGGGCGCTTTGGTATCTGGAGATCCCGCTACCCGCCGGCGTGCAGTTGACCAACGCGGAATTCCATGCGCCGCGCAACCACGATCCGCAGCCCAACGCCCCGACCTATTCAAACCAGCCCTGGACCATGACGGTCGGTCCGACCTCGGTCATCTTCCGCACCAGTTCATTCGTCACCAATCCGTTGGCCAACGCGGTTCGCTGGGGGACGTTGTACAACTTCCGTTTTGACGCGAATTCGCCGCCGCTGAATGTGAACGCTCGCGTGGGCATGTTCAAGACCGGCGAATTCGTGGAGAACGTGGCCACCGTCGGTCCAGCCAGCCTCACTCCGCCGGAAATCGTGCACGGTGCGCCTGAAGTTCCGTATGTTTCGCACGCCTGGACGGGGTACGTTGACCCGCGGAACGACAGCGATAACGGCACGGATGCGAACATGGGCATGCAGGTGTTCACCATCCGGTTCGATCAGCCGATCCGGGCGATCGGCGGCGGGGCTGTGACGGCGGCGAGTTTCGAGGTCTTCGAAACGGGTGACGTGCCCCCGCCGACGGTGGTGGCTGCATCAAGCTCGGACAACCGCACGGTGCGACTAAGCTTGAGTCGTCCCATTACGATTCAGGAATGGACGACGATTCAGGTGCATGTCGAAAACCTGGCCGGCGTCCCCATACCGAATCTGGGCAACCTCGGCGAGACATCGGAGCCCGATCGGATCGACGTGGGTTTTCTGACCTGCGATACGAATCAGAACGGATTCGTGGAGCCGGTCGACCTGACGCGTCATCGACAATTCCAGTTGGGACAGGGGACGGTAAGCGTCGGGACCATCAGCGACGTCGGTGATATCAATCGTGACGGCGTCTTTTCGCCGGTCGATCTGACGCGATTTCGGCAACTGTTGGCCGGCGAGGGCAATGCCATCAAACCGTGGCTGGGCGAACAGTTGAATCATCCCCGGCCATAGGATTAGGGCCTATCGTGGACTTGCGTCGGATTGCCTTCCATTGCAGTCGGGGCGCGATTCAGAATCCTGCGGAGGAGAGCAGCGAATAGTGGACCTCGTCATTCCGGCGCAGGCCGATCATCGTGACCCCACCCATCGCTGCGCGATGGATGGGGCACCGCGTCGTCGTTCCGGCGCAGGCCGGAATCCAGCCGTCGGTGCGGATCCCTGGACTCCGGCTTTCGCCGGAGTGACAATGCGGGCGGTCGCGGGGCGGTAATGGGGCAGAAGACCGCTCGCTTTGCGCTCGCGGCTCGTGAAGCGGCGGGTGAAAACCGCCATACGAATTTTAGGGACACGGTGGGTCGACGATCATCGGCTCCCCCACCTCCAAAGGAGGTGGGCCACCCATGCAGAAGACCGCTCGCTTTGCGCTCGCGGCTCGTAAGGAGGCGGTCGCGGGGCGGCAGGAAATGCAATCCGCGCGAAACACTACGATCGGGTTAGATTCAGAGTTGATCGAGGTCGGCGATGTCGAGTGATTCGATCAGCGCGTCGAGGCGATGATAGGTTTGAATGGATTCCGCCTTGGACATTTGGCCTTTCCATTTCGACCAGGGCACATTGCAATGGCCCCGATCGCTGGGATGGACCGGCTTGACACATCCGCCGCAGTGTTTTCGCCAATAGCGGATGCCATAGCCATGGTCCCAATTGTCACCCTGTGGCTGAAACGTCCCTTGAAAGTTGGGGTGTTTGGCGAACCATCGCCACCATCCACAACCCTTTTCCCACTGGTGACGGCTGCCGCCACGTGTCGCACAGGCGGCCAAGCCCGGACACGGCTCCGCCTTTCGGGTCCACCATCGTCGCGGCAGATAGGCGGCGGTTTCGCCGTCGTCCAATTCATCGAACGTGCGAACCAGGTGTTCCATGTCTCGGCGGCTGACTAGAAAGTCACTGTGCCAAAACGCGAGCTTCGCGGCGAATTGAAACGTGAACTCGATGGGAAACCACATCCACATGGTGGGAAGTTGAAGCAGACGGTTGGCGTCGAACGGCTTGGCGCCGGGCACCAGCGCGGGCGGGTCAACCAGCGGATCGCAACCGACGACGGGCGTCCAGCCAAATTCCAAGACGATCTGTTGTTGAATGTGGCTGATACGGTCGTACACGTTCCAGCACAACCAGGGTCGGTCGATCCCAGAGAGTTGCTGTTTCCAATCAGCGATGGCATCAGCGAGCGAGCCAAGATCGGGGCCCCATGCTTCCCAGTCGCCGCTGCCTTTGTGGTCGAGACGGTAGTCAGGCTCCACGCGCGATGGCTTGGCAAGTGTGGCGTCTAGAACGGCCATACTGGAATTATCGGCCAAGTTTTGGAAATGTGCCAGTGGCAAATTTCGCAATTTGTAACACTGCTCGGTCGGGCGCTCGTTACCGAATTGGGGGCGGATCACCCGTCCCGAGTCGCGGATTCGGCTGGATCACGAGTCCGCGGCCCGTGTTGCCTGGCGATTTCTAGCTGCTGGCGGGGTGCCAACCCGCGTCCGCCCACAATTGACCGCTGACCGAGGCATTGCGGATCAGGAAGCAGATGGCGTCGGCGATCTCTTCCGGCAGGATCAGTCGGCGAAGCTGGGTCTGCGGCAGGATGTGGTCGTTGATGAACTGTTCACCCATGGCCCGAACCATGGCGGTATCGGTGAAGCCGGGGTGAATGATGGCACAGCGCATTCCGTGAAAGATGGCTTCAGCCGACAACGTGCCCTGGGCGCCTTCCAGACCGGCCTTGGTCGTGGCATAGCTGATTTGTCCGCGGTTCCCGCCTGACGACACAGAACCGATGAACACAATGCAGCCCTGAACGTGTTCCTCCGGCTGCCACATTTTCAAGCCCTGCTCGTGGCGATACTGGGCGACGCTGGCGATGGTTTGGAGCGCCCAATAGACGGGCGCGGTCAGGTTAACTTCAACGATGCGCTCGAATTGCTCTTCTGGATAAATGTCGATCTGCCCATCGTCGGAATTGATTTTGACGGCCAAGCGGTCGCCGGTGATGCCAGCCGCGGGCACGCATATCGAGACGGGCCCGTAAAGGCTTTGCATTTCTTCAAAAACATGTCGCCTGAAGTCACTGCTGGTGACGTCACCCTTGAACGGGACCAGGGCTTTTCGCCCGAAAAATTCGTTGGCTTCATCCGCGAAGTCCACGATCTGATCGAGTTGATCGACGACGGCGGCGGCCTTGATACCGTCACGCGCCAATGCCTGTGCGGTGGCTCTGCCGATGCCTCGTGCCGCCCCGGTGATGACCGCTATTCTCGTTGAAAGGTCCAGTCGGCGGTCCTGCCAATCACGCATGAAAGATTTACGACCGTTGTTGCCAGTCATGTTCGTACCTCCCCACAATCCCCAAATTCGACTGAACGCCCCTTGAAACCCCCATGTTCGGACCCACCGCCCGAGCAGGTTTCACTCAAGTTTCTCCGATCGTTTCGCCAACCAGTCGCATGCCTTGGGCCATAGGTCGCGATGGGCCCGCGAGCCGACGGCCATCCCGATGTGACCGGCGGAAAACGTGATCGATTCCTTATCTTTCGAACTGACGGCGCCGTTGAAGGGTAGGCTTTGCCCGCAGGGCACCAGGTGGTCCTGCGACGCGGTCAGATTCAATACCGGACAATGAATGTCGGCGAGGTTGACGCGGCGGTCGCCGATTTCGAGCCGGCCTTTCATCAACAGGTTCTGCTGGAAACAATACTTGACGAACTGCTTGAAGGTCTCGCCGGCCACCGGGATGTTGTCGTTGAGCCAAGCCTCCATGGCGAAAAAGTCTTCCAGGAATTTCTCGTTGTCCATGTTTTCATAGAAGTTGACGTACTTCACCAGCAAGTTTTGAACGGGCTTGAGCATCAGGAAGGACATCTGTAGCCATTCCGGTGGCGCGTTGCCGTAGACTTCCAACATCTTGTCCACGTCGAAATACTTCGGATCCGTCCAGACGCTCAATAGGCTTTCCTGCGTCGACCAGTCAACGGGAGCCGCCAGCAGAATCAGGTTGCGAATTTTTTCAGGGTGCAGGGCGGTGTACATGGCGCTCATCGAGCCGCCCATGCAATATCCCAATACGTTGACGCTGTCGCAGCCGGATCGTTCCCGCACGTGGTCCACGACGTGGTCCAGGTATCGTTCGACGTAATCTTCCAGGCTTAGAAAGCGATCACTGTGCGTGGGCACGCCCCAATCCACGTTGTAGACATCGAACCCGGCATTCAGGAATTGGCGAACGACGCTCTTTTCGGGACGAAGATCGAGGATGTACGGTCGATTCACCAGCGCGAAGACGAACACCAGGGGCGTTGCGTACTTGGATTCCGTGTCACGTTCGTATCGCAACAGGCGAAGCTTATCTTCGCTGTAGACCGTCTTGGTGGCCGTCGCACCGACGCGGACTTTTTGCATGGCGTCCATGACTTTTGGCAACGCCATCGACTTACGCGTCCATTCCTGCCATAGACGCGTGGCTGCTTCAGAATGGGGCATCCAGGAATTGAATGATTCGGTGGCTGACTGCATCAGCGTGACCCCTTTCGAACGCCGGCAGACTTGGCCTTGGCCGGTCCGCGGGGTTTCAATCTTGTGGATCGATCGCCTTTCTCCGGGCCGCTACCTTCCAGTTGCTCCAACCGGTAGCTTAAATCGTCCATTTTGTCGGTGATGCGTTGTTCCATGTTGCGGACCAGCCGGACGATTTCCTCGACGTCCGTCGTGGACGGCATTTGCGAGGATTCCAGGCCTTTGGCCACAAAATCGTTGATTTGTTTTCGGAACACCAGCGCGCCGTCCATGGACTGTTTCATGGTGTTGAGAAACGCTTCACTACGCATGAACTCCTCGGCCTGACGCGACAGCACGTCGAAAAACGCGGTACGCATCTGCTCGAACACGTCTTTAGGAGCCGGCGGCGCCGTGGCACCCGCCGAAGCCATCCGGCCCATCATGTCCGTCCACATCCGTGTCCAGGAATCCATGGCGCCGAAATTCTGTTGGCCATCCGCCACATGGTGATCCTTAAATAGGGTCGAGCGAAACATCTCGCCGCGACGCCAAAATGTCGTTCACGGGTTTCGACAGCGGGTCCGCTCCGACGTCTTGATAAATTCTCATTCGCATTGCTCAATCGCTATCGCGGAGGCTTCACCGCCTCCGATACACAAACAGGCCATGCCTCGTTTTGCTTTTCGCAAGCGCAGGCCGTTCATCAGCGTCACCACGATACGCGCCCCCGTCGCCCCGATGGGATGTCCCATAGCCACCGCCCCGCCGCTGACGTTGACTTTTTCGTGGGGCAGGCCCAATTCTCGCATGGCCAACATGGTGACCACGCCGAAGGCTTCGTTGATTTCAAACAGATCGACGTCGGCTGTCTTGATCGACAGCCGATCGCACAGTTTGCGAATGGCGTGAATCGGTGCGACGGTGAACTGATCCGGTTCCATGGCCACGTTGACGTGACCGAGGATGCGGGCGCTGCACTGCAACTTCAGTGCCTTGGCCCGGCTTTCTCCCACTACAATCGCTGCGGCTGCCCCATCGCTGATGCCCGATGCGTTGCCGGCGGTGATCGTCCCGTCGGCGCCGAAGGCGGGCTTCAGCGTGTGAATCTTCTCCTCGACGAACTTGGTCGGTTCCTCGTCATGATCCACGACGACCGTGCCCTTTCGGGTGGAAACTTCAATGGGCACGATGACGTGCTCAAAGTTGCCGGCCTGCTGTGCGGCGATGACTCGCTTGAAGCTTTCGATAGCGAAGGCGTCCTGCGCTTCACGGGTGAATCCGAACTGCTTCGCACAAACATCCCCGCAGGTGCCCATGTGGACGTCGTTGTACACGTCCCACAGGCCGTCGTGGATCATGGAGTCGATCAACTGGCCATGGCCCATCCGATACCCCTGCCGCGCCTTGGCCAGGAGATAGGGTGCACCCGTCATGCTTTCGGTGCCCCCGGCGACGATCAATCCCGCATCGTCGCATTGAATGGCTTGGGCGGCCAGAATGATCGCCCGCATACTGGAGCCGCACACCTTGTTAATGGTCGTTGCACCGCAACTGACCGGCAGCCCCGCGCCGATGGCTACCTGTCGTGCGATGTTCTGCCCAAGGCCGGCCCCTATCACATTGCCGAAAAGAACCTCGTCGACATCTTGCGGTTGCACCCCCGCTCGTTTCAAACATGCCTTGACCACCTGGCTGCCCAAGTGGGCGGCTGAAACGCCGGCGAATGCGCCGTTGAACATTCCCAACGGCGTCCGCGAACCACCCGTCAAATACACGTTTTTGAGCACCGATGAAACCTCCGCTCGATGCCTCGCAATCCCAAAACTGCCGCACCGCGTCGATTCGCAGCCAAGGGCTGGGACGCGGAGCGGAACGCCGGCGGAATGCGACTACGACTACGACTTCGGATTAGACTTCGGCTGATTCTTCGGTGCCGACGTCTCGCAGCACTTGTGGGCTGCGTCCGCCCAGCGGTCCATCATCTGGACGTTGCTCTTGGTCATCGTGTCGAAACCCGTACGAACGGCGTCGAACGACGTTCGCCAGAAATCCATGGTCTTGTCCATGACGTTGTCGTTCAGTGTGGCTTCCGCCGATTCGAACGACTTGCGGAACATGTCCATCCCCCGTTGGCCCTGCTCATCACACAAATTGCGGAAGTTTTGCAGGTTCTTCTTGGCGGCCGGCATCGATTCCTGGCTGAACTTCTCCGTCTGGTTGCAAACTTGCTCGAGATTCTTGCCGAGCGTATTCGTCCAGAAGCGGGCGGCGTCCTCTTGTAATTTCATGCCCGCGCAAAACGACTGGTTGAACATCTCGGAAGACTGCTTAAACAAATCCGTCATGAAGTTCGTCGATTCCATGACCATCGTGACACTCACCTTTCTGATTCGGAAATCTTGTTCTGGGCATCCGTCTGCCCGATTTTTTCGCCGGACGTTTTGATCGCGAGGACAAAGAAGGTGGGCACGTCCGGCCACACCCGTCGATTTCTATTAGAGAGTATACTCTGTAATCCGTTGCCGTCAAGAAGTTTTTTTGCATTTGCACAAAAACGCAAATATGGTTTAACCTATTATAAAACATATAGTTATGAAACAAACATACAAAATTTGTTGACCTGATGACGCGTTTGCGTTACGATATCGCGGCATGGGTGGTGATTGAATATGGCCGAAAACAGCAGCCAAAACGTTCTGCATATCAAGAAGTACTCGAATCGGCGATTCTACGACACGACGCAAAGCCGGCATGTCACGATGGGCCAGATGCACGAATTGATTTGCGACGGGCACGACCTCGTGATTACGGACTACAAAACGGGCGAAGACCTGACCAACCAGGTTCTGACGCAGATCGTATTGGAACGTGACCCGCCCAAGCTGGCCATTTTTCCAGCCGACGTGCTGCATCAGTTGATCCGCACGCAGCAGCAGTATTTAGGTACGGTGGTGGAACAGTTCTTCTCGCAGGTTCTAGCCGCCCACAAAGCCTCGCAGGATCAATGGATACGATTTGTCCGCAACACGCTGGGCGTGGGTCGCGCCAATGCCAACAACCCGTTCGAATGGGGAACCGCGGTCATGGAAGCGTTGCTTCCTTCCGAACGATACAAGTCGGTGATCGATCGCCGAGATTCCTTCGGCCATAACATGAACAACGAGCCCGAACGCTCCGACGATCGGGATCAGGAAATCCTGGAGCTGACCCGCCGCCTCGGGGACTTGTCGAAGCAGGTCAAGCGGCTCACGAATGACAAGAAGCGATCCTCCCGTTAGCTTTCAAGTTTCTGCCTTCGATCATTGTTCCATAATTCGGACATTTTTTGATGATGCAGGTGAATCGCAATCCCACGCTGGCTGATCTGCGACGCTTCGGATGGGCGATGTTGTTTGGATTTGGCGTGATCACAGCCATCGTGGCTTGGCGATGGGGACCGGTGCCTGCGGTTCCGGTGTTGGCCGGCCTCGGTTTGACGCTTCTGTTTTTGTCCCTGGCCATCCCCACTGCCGCAAAGCAGGTTTACGTCGCCTGGATGACGGCTGCGGCGGCCATGGGGAAGGTCATGCTGCCCGTGATGTTGACGATTCTATTTTTTACCGTCGTGCCGATTTTTTCCTTGATACGATTCAGCGATCCCCTGCGGCGGAAGCTGCTCGCGAAAGGCACGTATTGGGAACGTCACAAGCCCCACGAGCCTACGCTGGAGCGCATGCGCCGACCCTTTTAGTCATGAAATATGCGTGCTGGGTTGTGCGCCGGGCGGCGGACCCGATCGCGTTCCAGACTATTCAACGGCGCCTTCGATTCCCACCATCACGACGATTTCATCACCGAGACCTTTTCCAACCATGTAGTCCATTCCGAAATCCGTACGCTTGAAACTGAAGGTGGCTACGAAGCCGGCGGTGTTGCCCGATTCGGACCCCATGCGTTTGATGGTGACTTCGAGCGGCTTGGTGACGCCGTGCAGGGTCAATTCGCCCGTGACGAGGTATTCGTTGTTTTCCGAATTCTTCATTTCCTTGCTCTTGAAGGTGATCACGGGGTTCTGGCGCACGTCGAAAAAATCGGGGCTTTTCAGATGCTTGTCACGTTTGCCGTTGTTGGTGTCGATGCTGTCGGACTTGATCTTGACGTCTATCGAGCATTTCGCCGGATCGGAATCGAACGCAAAGACGCCCTCGATTTCGTTGAATCGGCCATAGAAGTGACTGATGTCGCGGTGGTCGATGCGGAAGACGACCGACGAGTGCGTTCCGTCGATTTTGAACTCCGTGGCGTTGACGTGTTGCGACGCAGCCACTGTCATCGCGGCGATCGTCGAAACGAAAAGCAATCTTGAATCATGATGCATGCGTGTTCTCCTGGTTAGGTCATCCGTGTGGCGAGTGTTGCTCGTTGCCCACGTCGCCATTTTCATCGGCCAATCGTGTGCTCCCGAAACGCTTGTCCGTGCCTAGCCGCCGATTGAATTCCTGAAAACATTCCAAACGGCATCGAAAGAAACACGGTCAGCCCGTCGATTGGGTTCGGCCCCCAATATACTGTCATCCTGGTTTGGGCGCAAGGGGCCAACGGATGAAGATCGCGACTGAACGTCGGGTCCTTGCACTGCTATGTGTCTATCCGGCGAAACACGAAATATTAAATATTTCCTTTTATCCATCGAACATGTTATAAATAATGTGTCGGTTTAAGGTCCGAAGAAAAAAGTAACAGATTCGACTATTGGAGTCAGTCCGCGACGGTCGGTTGGTTGCGTTTGAAACCGAAGGCCAGGAAAAAAATGGCCATCAAGGCGTAACCGGCGGCGATGGTTCCGGCCCGGTAGACCGATGCGCCCGTCGCGTGTTCCTGTAGCAGGAACAAATAATCTACCGTGTTGCCGGTGAGTTGATACGCGTGCGTCAAGCCGAGGGCTGCGAAGAGCGATCCCACGCCCGCCCAAACGGCTGCGGAGCGAAATCGGCCATCGATCAAGCAGGCAGACGTCGCAGCCAGAATCATGCACGTAAAAATATACCCACGTTCCATCAGATTGAGGCCATGAATCAGAAAACCATTGACCATGGCCAACGAGCCGCCGCCGGCATCGTTCGTTTCCAGAAGGGACTGCATGGTGGCTGCGGAGTGTTCGCCGCCCGGTGACGATCTGGCCATCGAAAACGCGCCCCACATGACGGTGGCGCCCCATGCGGCGATTCCAGGAAACAGACCGATGGCCACCGCGGGCGCGTGGGAAGGTGGTGTGGCCTGAAACGCCTGGGCGGTGATGACCAATCCAATCCAGAGCACGATGGCGATGCCGGCTTCGATAGGCACGATGCAGTTGATCAACCCAACCGCGCCGGTCAGCCCGATCAGCGCGATGACAAGTCCGTTCAGCGTGGAATATCCCGCCCGAGCGCCCATTTGCTTCCAACCGGGATGGCCGATGTAGATGGTCGTGGGAAAGCAGCTTCCCAAGGCCGCCGCGAGCAGCGTTCCCACTCCGTTGACGGCCAGGCTGGAGCGAGTGTTGTAAGCGTCGCCGCCGGCTTCTGCGGATTCGATGTTTTGCAAACTGCCCACGATGTTGAATAGTCCCATGGGCAGAATGACGGATACGAATCCGATCCATTCACCGACCGGCATCGACCCGATGATGTGCAGGGCATCGCCGGCGAATTGTGGCTGATGCCAACCGATTGACTGCCACGCATCGGCGACGGCCTGCACGGACAACGGTTGTGCCAGCCAACGGTCGGGTAGACACCAGGCCACAATAGTCCCGCAGACTACAGCCAGCAGTCCACCCGGAAGACCGAGGGGAAGACGCACGCCGGAAAAGTAGGTGACTAGAATGATGGCCAAGGGAAGCATGGCCACCAGGGGCGAGGCGAAGATTTCGAGCGCGAACTTCATGGCGATGAATCCGAGGGCGATGCTGGCGAGCGTGGATAGCAGCGCGGCCCGCGGGGTGCGTTTTCGTATGGCCTCGGCGACGAAAGCGCCGACGAATTCGATCAAACCGCTGCCGAAACAGGCCAACAGCCCCATGACCCAGGCTGTTTCGGCGGAACCGGTCTTTTGAAATGTGGGGGCGAGAACGAAGAACACATAGATGAGCAGCGAGGGCGTGTTGATTCCGTAGGGCAATGCCGTAACGTCCTGTCGATGTTCCCGGCGGGCCAGCCGGTGTGCCTGCCAGGCGTAGAATAGATTGCCGAACAGAATGGAGACGGCGGCTGCGGGGAGGATCCGCTCGGTGACGAAGGCGGCGTCATCGCCGACCATTCCGCAAAGCCCACCGCACAGACTGACGATCAGGAGCAATTGGACAAGGTTGTCGACAAACAGGCCGAAGAAGCCGTCCAAATCCTGTTTCACGAAAAGTCGCACGTGCTGTTGCTCCGCCGAGTAGGATGGCTTCGATCGAGCCGACGGACGAATATATAGGCATTGCGGCAAATCGGTGTCAAATCAGTGGTGCATTCGTCGCCAAGCATTCGGCTGTGTAGCCCATCGGGGGCGGTTTTAGGCCCGAGATGGCTTCGCAACGTTACGACCGTGGACGATTGCGGAAGATTGGTTCTGATCGATTGTGACACGGACCGGGTCGCCGATTGTGTCATGGAACCAGTGTCAGGTTGACAGGGGTTGGTCCGGGGGCTTAGGATTAATTGAGATTGGGTCTCAATTAGGTCCGGGGTTGGATGATATCGGAATAGGGAATGACATACTTGTCAGCTTTCGACGCGAATCTTCAAGCGGATTTCAACTCGTTGCCCGGGCCAACGCGGGATGCCGGCGCATTTCCAATTTACCGGTTGTGTGACGCTCGCGCCGGCAGTGACGTCTGGGTCATGGAAGTCGAGCATGACGCCGACGGAATTCGGTTGGCGGAGTTGGGTATCGAGACCGGACGTCGCCTGACCATTGTCCGCGGAGCCGACCCCATGATCTGCGAGATTTACGGTGCCCGCGTGGCGTTGGGGGCTGGACTGGCGTCCCGTGTGACGGTTTCGCCACGGTGTCACGGTCGGGAAACATCGACGATACAACAAGGCACGTCGACACTAAGCCCGTGCTGATTGCCCGGCAGTGGGCTTCGCGCCGTTCGAAAACGCTTCCGAAGATGCCCGACTCGACGACAGAGCACGCCCATTTGATCGGCCCGCGTCCAAACACACTGAATGAACTCGCCGTCGGCGACAGCGGACGAATCACGGAGTTGACCGGTGACGCGGGAGCGTCGGCCCGTCTGATGGAGATGGGTTTGGTGCCCGGAACGGTGGTCAGGGTTGCGCGGGTGGCGCCGCTGGGCGACCCGATCGACATCGTCGTACGCGGGTATCATTTGAGCCTGCGTCGGGCGGAGGCACGAACCATCCAAATCCTGCAAGATCAAGCCACGGGATCGCCATGACCACGACGACGATAAACGATCGCGCCAAGTCCGCGAAAGTTCAAACCGTTGCGTTGGTCGGTAATCCGAATTCCGGAAAGTCCACGCTGTTCAACCGGTTGACCGGTCTGCGTCATCAGGTCGGGAATTATCCCGGCGTCACGGTGGAACGGCAGCAGGGGGTGATGAAGGGTCTGCCGGGGACGACCGTGTTGGATCTTCCCGGGTGTTACAGCCTGCGGTCTTGCAGTCTCGATGAACGAATCTGTCGCGACGTGCTGCTTGGTTGGGTGGAGGGTTTGCCCCGGCCGGACGTTTTGGTGGTGGTGGCAGACGCGACCAACCTCGAACGACATTTTTTCCTGGCGACGGAGATTCTTGAGTTGGGGATTCCCACCATCCTGGTCTGCAACATGTTGGATGAGTTGGAACGACGCGGCGACCGGATCGACTTCGATCGGCTGTCGGCTGAGCTGGGAATCGCCGTTGTGGGCACGGTGGCGACAACGGGCCGCGGATTGGATCGGCTGCGGGAGCTGATCGGAGAATCGGTCGAGGTGCAGAATGGACACCTGTGGGGTCAGCACGCGAGTCCCATTCCGCCCGAACTGGAAAGGTCGCGGCAGTTTGTCAGGGAGTTTGCCCTCGCGGACGAGGCGGGCACGGATTCCGTCGCGATGTTGCTGCTGTCGCGATCGGTTCTGGAGCGCAACGATCCGGCCTACATACGCCTGCCGAAGCGCGCGGAAGAGGCGTTACGCACGATTCAGCAGTCGGTCGACGGAGACGCGGCTTCGTCGTTGATTGGGCGGCGCATTCAGGATCGATACAAGCGTATCGGCGAAATAGTTCAGGTCGGCGTTATCCGATCCGCTGACAGGCGACCGACCGTGACGGATCGCATCGATCGAATCGCGACGCATCGGTTGTGGGGAATGGTGATGTTTTCATCGCTGATGGCCGTCATGTTCCTGGCGATATTCAGTTGGGCTGAACCGGTCATGGGACTGATCGAGCAGTTGATCGGCGGGATTGGCCAATGGGTGTCGGGCGTGCTCGGCGCGGGCATGCTATCGGACCTGCTGGTGGACGGCGTCATTGCGGGCGTGGGAAACGTGGTCGTCTTTTTCCCGCAGATATGCATTTTGTTCTTGTTCATCGGCTTGCTGGAGGACAGCGGTTACATGGCCCGCGTCGCGTTTGTGATGGACCGGGTCATGGCCGGCGTGGGGTTGCATGGGCGCAGCTTCATCCCGTTGCTGTCGAGTTTTGCGTGCGCGGTACCGGCCGTCATGGCGACGCGAACGATTGCGGATCGACGGGACCGGCTGGCGACGATGATGATATTGCCGTTGATGAGCTGTTCGGCACGATTGCCGATTTACCTGTTGATGATCAGCGCGCTATTCGGCAGCAGCGTGTGGATCAAGTCGGGGATCATGTTTGCCATGTACGCGTTGGGGTTGGTCACCGCGCTGATGGTGGCCTGGGTGTTGAAGCGAACACTTTTGAAGGGCCCCACCCCCACGTTCCTGATGGAATTGCCGCCGTATCGTCGACCTAAAATAGGGGCAGCCCTGCGACATATGTGGGATCGCAGCCGACTATTTTTGACAGACGCGGGTACGATCATTCTGGCGATGAGCATCGTATTATGGGCACTAGCCTATTTTCCACGTGCCGCGGATTGGGCGGATGTGCCGGGCGGTGGACAACTGCGGCAGAGTTATTTGGGGCGGATGGGAAAGGTGATGGAACCCGTGATCGAGCCGCTGGGGTTCGATTGGAAGATCGGCGTGGGATTGGGGGCGAGTTTCGCTGCCCGCGAGGTTTTCGTAGCCACCATGGGCGTGGTGTACGGTATTGACGAGGAAGTGGATGAAACGTCGATGACGTTGCGGGAACGAATTGCCGCCGACACTTGGCCCGACGGTCGCAGGGTCTACACGCCGCTGGTCGGTATTTCCTTGATGGTCTTTTACGTGTTGGCCTGTCAATGTATGTCGACGCTGGCTGTGGTCAAACGGGAGACGGGCGGATGGCGTTGGCCGGTGTTCATGTTCACGTACATGACCGCGCTCGCGTACGTCGCATCGCTGATTGTCTTTCAATGTGGTACGCTGCTGGGATTGGCGTAGAGATTCCATGGGAGGCCGTTCGATGTTGAATTCAACGCGGCGTTTTCGATGGTCGGGCATGATTCTATGGTCGATGTTTGTGTTTTCGGCGAGCCTGTTGGGACAGGAGTCGAGTCCGGTTCAAGATCGGCTGCGGGATTCGTCGGAAAAGCCCGTTCGCCAGCTACCGCGCAGCGAGGATCGGTCGTACGAGCGCGACCAGATGCTCCGCCATCAAATCACATCGCGTGATATAACGGACGAGTCGGTCCTGCGGGCCATGCGCAACGTTCCCAGACACTGGTTCGTGCCGGACGACGTGATCGATCATGCCTACGAAGATCGCCCGTTGCCCATCGGACATCGGCAGACGATTTCGCAACCCTACGTGGTGGCCTTCATGACGGAAGCGCTGCGAATCGAGGCACAATCGAAGGTGTTGGAAGTGGGAACCGGGTCAGGTTATCAAGCGGCTGTTCTTTCCGAGATCACGCCACACGTTTTTACGATCGAGATTGTCGAGCCGCTGGGAAAGCGGGCGATGGAGACGTTTGAATCTCGCGGGTATACGGACATTCAGACGCGTATCGGCGATGGTTACCGCGGTTGGCCGGAGGAAGCGCCGTTCGATGCGATCATCGTCACGTGTGCGCCCGGTCGCGTCCCGCCCCAACTCATCGAACAGCTAAAGCCCGGTGGCAGGCTATGCATTCCGGTTACCGAGCGAAACCAGGTGCAATGGCTTCAATTGATCGAGAAGGACGAGTCCGGCGAATTGAAAGTCGAAAGAACCATGCCGGTCCGTTTCGTGCCCATGACCGGCGAGGCTCAAAAACGCCCCGAATGATGATTTGAAGTTTGGCGCTTTTCCCGGCGCTTGGCCGGCGGTTCGTGTAGTTGGTGTGAATGATCGCAACTTTTGAAACGTCGATAACGAATCTAAAACGGATTCGGCGGCCCCCGCTCCCTGACGGTCGCGGCTCTGTTAAGATGCTGACGGCGTGGCTGAATACACTAGCGCCCGTCGTAGACGATCCGCCCGTCGACGATGGTGACGAGGGCTGCGGTGTCGGCGATGTCGTCCGGCGGAATGGTCAGGACGTCCTGCGAAAGAATAACCATGTCGGCGAGTTTGCCCGGTTCGATGGTGCCTAGATGTTTTTCGCTGAACGCGGATCGGGCGGCGTTGAGCGTATAACATTGCAAGGCCTGTTCCACGGTAATGTTTTCCTGGGGAATCCACGGGCGTCCGGGTACGACTTGGCCGTCGGGGGTCATGGTGTCGAGTGTCCTGCCGGTCACGGCGGCGGCGATGCCTTGGAAGGGGTTGACGGTGACCACCGGCCAATCCGATCCGAAACACACCAGCGCGCCCGATTCGATGAGCGAGCGGAAAGCGTAGGAGCCGCGTAGTCTGTTTCGACCGATGGCGATTTCGGCGTAGCGGCCGTCGTCGGCTTTGTGATAGGGCTGCATGGAGGCGGTGACGCCGAGTTCGGCAAATCGGTTGATGTCTTCGGGCAGCAGGTGCTGGGCGTGTTCGATGCGATGTCGGCGGTCGCGCGGGCCATGTTTTCGGGCGATGGCTTGGTAGGCGTCGAGCAGGAGGTGGTTGGCTTCGTCGCCGATGGCGTGTACGACGCACTGCAAGCCCGCGGCGTCGGCGCGCTCAATCATGTACCGCAGAAGTTTCGGCGGCGAGGCCATCTTGGCCAGGATTCCGCCGGGATAGTCGCCGTGCGGCGAGGCGTCGTCGTAGGGTCGGTACATGTAGGCCGTTCGGCTGCCCATGGATCCGTCCATGTAACCCTTGAAACCGGCGACGGTCAGCCATTGGTCCCGTGGGTCAAAATCCTTGACCGTCGAAATGGTCGCGGGCCAGTCGTCGGTTGATATGAATTTGCGGATTCGCACGGTCATGGCGTTTTCATGATGGGCCCGTTGCATCACCGGAAGATCGTCGGGACCCGAAACGTCGTGCACGGCTGTGATACCCAGCGAGTTGGCGTGTTTCATGGCCCGCAGCAGCGCGGCGTACAATTGATCGGCGGAGGACGAGGGGATGTGTCGCGATACCAGACCCATGGCCGAGTCTTTCAAGATGCCGGTCGGTTCGCCGGTGTCGGGATTTCGCTCGATCACGCCGCCCGCGGGATCCGGCGGACCGTTTTGATCGATGCCGGCGAGTCGCAACGCGACGGTGTTGGCCAGGGCTTGATGACCGTCCATGCGGTTCAGAAATAGCGGTCGATCGCCGGTGACGGCATCAACCCATTCCGTCGTGGGCGATTCGCGGATGGGCCAGCTTTCGACGCTCCATCGGCCGCCGAGGATCCACTCGCCCGGCGGCGTTTGAACGGCGGATTGTTGGACGGCGGCCAGGAATTCGGATTTATTGGCGGCTTCGCGTAGATTGAGACGGGCGAGCTGGAGTCCGCCGCTGACGATATGAACGTGGCAATCGGTGATGCCCGGAATCACCCGCCGCCCATTGGCGTCGATCACGTTCGTATGGTTTCCGATCCAGCGGCTGACATGAGCATCGGAGCCGATGGTGACGATTCGCCCGGCTTGGACCGCGACGGCGCTGGCCGGTTGGCCCGTGCCGGTCCAGACATGGGCGTTGATGATGGCCAGGTCGGCGGTGCCGATGGGGGCGAGCGTGCTGCAACCCCCGGCGGAGAGGGTGACCCACAGCGTTAATAGGCGACGATTCATTTGATCGACTCCGGGCAGCCGGGCGCTGCCGAATCAACGTGTTTTTTCTGCGATGCCGGCGCCGTCAGGCAAGCACACCGTGACGGCGGCGTATAGAATAACGCGACGAATGAATTCAGACGAGAGACTACAGCAAATCCGCGAGAAAATCGCGCAGTTCCCCAAGGAACCCGGCGTCTATTTGATGAAGGACGGGGAGGGGCGGGCGCTTTACATCGGCAAGGCCAAGGACCTGCGCTCGCGGGTGAGCAGTTACTTTCAACCCGGGGCGGACCTGTTGAACACCCGTGGTCCGGACATCGCCCGCATGGTCACGCTGGTCGAGGACATCGATTTTCTGGATTGCGAGACGGAAGTCGACGCGATGTTGAAAGAGGCTCGGCTGATCAAGGACACGCAACCGCCTTTCAACGCCCAGCTAAAAGACGACAAGACTTTTCCGTACATCGAAATCACCACGCGTGACGATTTTCCAGCCGTGTACGTGACGCGGACGCCCCGGTTGAAGGGCAGCAAACTCTACGGGCCGTTTTCCAGCGCGTCGGGCGTTCGTGATGCTGTGAACGCGCTTCAGAAGGTCTTCAAATATCGCACGTGCGAGCTGGACATTCGGGAAGGCGACGATTCACGACGGTTTTTTCGACCCTGCCTGTTGTATTCCATCAATCAATGCACGGCGCCGTGCGCGGCGCTGATCGGCCAAGAGGAATACCGTCGGGACATCGATCGATTGAAGCGCATGATGGCTTCCAAGAGGAGTGTGATCGTGCGGCAGATGAAGAGGGAGATGAATGAGGCGTCGGCCAGTCGTGATTATGCCGAGGCGGGTCGATTGCGCGATCGCATCAAGGCCATCGAGTCGCTGTCCCTGTCGGGCGACGTCCACGAAGACGTCCAACCGGAGGTGTTCTACATCGACCCGGCGAAGGGCCTGGAGAAACTGGCGGATCTGCTGGGATTGGAGCATGCCCCACGGAGCATCGAGGGCATCGACATCGCGAATCTGCTGGGCGAGGAGACGGTAGGCTCGCTGGTCTGCTTCATAGACGGCAAACCGTTCAAGAATGGCTATCGCCGTTTTCGGATCAAGACTGTCGAGGGCAGCGACGACTACGCCAGCATACGAGAAGTGGTGACTCGTCGGTATCACTACGCAGCCGATGGCGAGGAGCTGTACCCGGATGTCATTCTGATCGATGGCGGACTGGGACAGTTGCATGCCGCGTTGCAGGCTTTTTGCGACATGGACATCCAACCGCCCATGGTCATTTCCCTGGCCAAACGAATGGAAGAGGTTTACGTTCAGGCGAGATCGACGCCGGTCCGCCTGACGCGAAACAACGAAGCCCTGCGCCTGTTGCAGCAGGTGCGTGACGAAGCCCACCGGTTTGCCCAGCATTATCATCACATCCTGCGACGTAAGAAAACGTTTGATGAAGACGTGCAGGCCGGACGTCGACCGGCCTCGCGGGGCCGCAAACCGCAATAGTGTGTGTTCCGCCGACTATGATATCATGGCGATTTGGGTGCCGCCGACCGTGAAATCACGCAGGATCGAGTTTCCCGTCGAGGTTGTGGTTCAAACGATCCGATCATGTTTCAGACCACGTTTCGAGTGTTTGGAACGCCTAACAGTTTCAGAGCCGCGACCGCTTGCCCTTGACTCGCCGTTGCGAGCGAGAGCTTCGCGTGTCGCACCGCGACACCGTCTTGCGAAGCAAGACAACGCCGTGTCAAGGGTGGCGGAGCGGTCTTCCGGTCCATTCGAATGGCAAGTCGGCTATTGTGTTAGGCGCTCTTAAGGGTCCAGTGACGTCGCGAGTGATTCGTTGATCATCGTGGCATGGGAGACGATTAGAATCTACCATATCGTTCGGTAGACGACCGTACGGCCGATGCAACGTCGTTGAAGTGGACGCAGACAGGGACGCGTGTATGCGTCATTCCGGCGAACGCAGACAGGGACGCGTGTGTGCGTCATTCCGGCGAACGCAGACAGGGACGCGTGTGTGCGTCATTCCGGCGAACGCCGGAATCCAGAATTGTGAAAGTTTCGAACGACATTCAAGATTTGCCGCCGGGCGTGGTTGACGAAACCTACGTGGTCGTCGCTGCCTACAACGAATCCACGTGCATTCAACAGGTCGTGGAAAGAATTTGCGCGTCCTATCGTCACGTGGTGGTTGTCGATGACGGCTCGGCGGACGAGACGGCCAACGCGGCCCGTCGCGGTGGCGCGCACGTTCTGCGTCACGTCATCAATCGAGGTCAGGGTGCGGCGCTACAGACCGGAATAGACTATGCGTTGACGCGCGGCGCTCGTTTCCTGGTTACGTTCGATGCCGACGATCAACATCGCGTGGAAGACATCGCCGAGATGCTGCGTCCCATTTGCGCTGGCCGATGTGAAATCACGCTGGGTTCACGTTTTCTGGGTCAGACGGTGAACATGCCCATGTCCAAACGATGGGCGTTGCGCGTCGCCGTCTTGTTCACGCGTCTGGTCAACGGCGTGAGACTGACCGACGCGCACAACGGCCTGCGGGCATTTTCGCGACTGGCTGGGGAGCGAATTCGGATCACCGAAGATCGCATGGCCCACGCCAGCGAATTGATCGATCAGATTTCGCGTTCGGGATTGCCGTATATGGAAGTGCCCGTGCAAATTCGTTACACGCCCTATTCGTTGGCCAAGGGGCAGTCCGTCCGAAATGGTTTTCGCATTCTGCTGCATTATTTGATTGGAAAGGTGGGAAGATGAGTCCATTTCAAATTGTATTGTTGGCCATCGCGCTGGTGGTCCTTTCCGGCAGTCTATGGGCGATATTCCGTGGCTGGGTCGGGCGGCGAGAGATTGCGTTCGTGGTGATTCTGACGTCAGTGGCAGCCGCAGCCATCATCCGACCCGATCTGACCACATGGGTGGCGAAGCGGCTGGGAATCGGTCGCGGGGCTGATCTGCTGCTATATGGGCTGGCCATCATGACCGTCACCGGGTTTTTCATGATGTATGCGCGAATCAGGCAACTGCGACGCGATGTGACGGCGCTGGTGCGACACCTGGCGATTCGCGAAGCCGCGACGGACCGCCCAACGACGCCGTGATCACCGAACGTTGCACTTTCAGCCCGTCTTGAATAACCTGGGATTGCCGCTCGGCCGGAGGGGTACGCCAGGGATGGACAGCCAACGATTTCTCGACGCCGTTCGCGCCTCGCGACATTACCAAGATCAAATCACGCATTGCCATGTGATCGAAGCCCGCCCGCCTCGATTCGCGGAGACATGCACCCCGTTGGATGATCGGCTTCGATCGGCCCTGAAACGATGCAAGATCGATCGACTCTATAGTCATCAAGCCGCGGCGGTGGACGCGGCCGCCCCACCGGAGCCACGCGACACGGTCATCGTTACCGGCACCGCATCCGGAAAAACACTTTGCTACAACATCCCGGTCATCAACGCCCTGCTGGCCGATCCTGCCGCACGAGCGCTTTACCTTTTTCCCACGAAAGCCCTGTCGCAGGATCAACTCGGCTCCTTGGATCGGCTCGTCGCCGCCGAACCGCAACTGACCCAAGCCATCAAAGCGTCGACGTATGACGGCGATACACCCGTCGGCAAGCGTCGCCACGCCCGCACCCACGCCAACATCATCCTGTCCAATCCCGACATGCTCCACGCCGCCATCCTGCCGCAACATGCTCGCTGGGCACGAGAAGGGTTTTTCCCCGGCCTGAAATACGTGGTCATCGACGAGGTGCACTCCTATCGAGGCACGTTCGGTTCGCACGTCGCCGGCGTCATTCGCCGTCTCCGGCGCATCTGCCGTCATTATGATTCCAACCCCACGTTCATCTGCTGCTCCGCCACCATCGCCAACCCCCGTCAACTGACCGCCCGCCTGATCAGTCGAAATGAAAACGACGTCGACCTGATCGATGAAGACGGATCGCCGCGAGGTCGAAAGACGGTGGTCATGTGGAACCCGCCGATTGTTGATCGTAGCGGGCTGGAACGGCGCTCCGCCAACATCGAAGCCCAACGGCTGATGCTCGACCTGATTCGCGACGGCGCCCAAACGATCACGTTTGCCCGGGCCCGGGTCGTGGCTGAGCTGATCTACAAATACGTTCACGACGAATTGTCCCGGCGGGATCGCGATCTCGCCAAACGAGTGCGACCCTACCGCGGTGGATACCTCGCCAACGAACGCAGGGAAATCGAGAAGCTGCTGTTTTCCGGCGAGCTGCGCGGGGTGTGCAGCACCAATGCCCTGGAGTTGGGCATCGACGTCGGCAGCCTGGACGCCGTCATCGTCGTAGGATTTCCCGGCACCTTTTGCAGCTTCTGGCAACAAGCCGGACGGGCGGGCCGCACGCAGGACGAATCACTGGCCGTCTTCATCGCCTACAACGACCCCATCGATCAATACTTCATTCGCCACCCGCGATATTTCTTCGGCCAATCGCCCGAACACGCCGCCCTCGATCCCTTCAACGAGAAAATCTTCGAATCGCAACTCAAATGTGCCGCCGCCGAGCTGCCGCTGTCAAACATGGACGACGAATGGTTCGACGGTGATACGAAAGCGTTCCTGAAGAAAATCAACGCGGACATCGTCTCGGAAAATCGCTATGGTGATACGGGCGATTTTGACGAGCAGCCGGCATCAACCGGCGAGGATATTGGCAGCCCCCGCGCTTCCAGCGCGGTCGATGATCGACTTCGCGAACGCATCGCCCATGATCGCGACCACCGGACCGGCCAATGGAGCGAATATCGCGATGAAATACGCTATCACGAACGGGATGGCCGGCTCCCGCATCATCAGATCAACCTCCGTTTGATCAGCAACGTCGTTTTCGACATCATCGATTGCACGAATGGGCGAAACGAATCCATCGGCAACGTCGATTCCATCTCCGCGCCGGAACTCGTCTACCCCAACGCCATCTACCTGCACGACGGTCGCGATTACCTGGTCCGCAAGCTCGATTTCGACGGCAAAATCGCCTACATCGAACGCGTCGACGTGGACTACTACACCCAAGCGGTCCTGGAAGATCAGTGCCACGTAATTGACACCCAGAAAGAAGTATCATTCCGCGGCGGCCAAAAATACCTGGGCACCGTGGACGTCACCTGGCGCACCGTCGCGTTCAAGAAAATCAAATACCACACCTTGGAAGTGGTCGGTCAGGACGCCCTCGATCTACCCCCGCAGACCATCCGCACCATGGGCCTGTGGGCCACCTTCCCCGACCACGCATACACCGCCCTGAAGCAAGCAGGTCATAGGCCTCCCGAAGCGCTGGTCGGCGTGCGAAACCTGCTGTTGGTCACCCTGCCCATGTTGGCCATGTGCGATCGTCGCGACATCAGCGGCTGCGTTGATTCCGCCAATCTCGGGCGGTTGGCCATGTTCCTGTACGACCGTTATCACGGCGGGGTGGGGTATACCAAGCTGGGGTTCGAACATTTTCACGATCTACTGACCGTCTGCCTGGAATTGGTCCGCGATTGCCCGTGCGAAGGCGGATGCCCCTCCTGCGTGGGGCTGGCCAACGTCCGCCCGCCCATCCACACCGATCCCGACGTCGGCCCCGGTTACGCCATCCCCAGCAAAGACGCCGCCCGTTTCGCCCTTGAACATTGGCTGGCCGAGGGTTGACGCGCGTAGGCAGCGACGCTTTTCGCACCCGGTATGATTCGTCCGATTCCGCCTATTCAAAGCCTGCTGGTCATACCGCCGCGCAGTAG
The DNA here is from genome assembly GCA_964424105.1 of uncultured Phycisphaeraceae bacterium. Classification (GTDB taxonomy): domain Bacteria; phylum Planctomycetota; class Phycisphaerae; order UBA1845; family UBA1845; genus CAYRHJ01. Next base: position 25,736 of record CAYRHJ010000009.1, read on the forward strand.
CACCGTTCCGCCCCGCGACCGCATCTTTACGAGCCGCGAGCGCGAAGCGAGCGGTCCCCCGCGGAACGCACGCAACTCCGCTCCGCACCCGCATCCGTCATTCCGGCGAACGCCGGAATCCAGCACCGCCCCGCACCCGCCAGCTTGCGCCCTGAACGTGTCAATCAAACTAATCGATCATCAATAACTCGCGTACACGGCGAATGATTTCATCCGGATCCGACATCCGCCCCGGCCCGACCGATCGACAAGCCAGCCACCCCTCGTCAGGCCCCACCATCGCATAACCGAATTCCGTCAGTCGAGCGACGTTGCCGCGAACAGCCGGATGATTCCACATGGCATCGTTCATGGCGGGCGCCAACAGCATGGGACACGTGGCCGCCACCGCCATCGTGGTCACCACGTCGTCGCAAATCCCGTTGGCCAGCTTTCCGATGATGTTGGCCGTGGCGGGCGCGATCAGAAACAAATCACAATCGCGCGTCAGTCGGATGTGTTGCGGATCGTGGGCGTGTTCGGTTGTCCATAGGCTGGTTAGAACCGCCCGACCGGACAACCCCTGAAACGTCGCGGTGCCGACGAATTGAGTGGCCGATTCGGTCATCGCCACCGTCACTTCCGCGCCGTCCTGCACCAGCGACGACACCACCGAGCAAGCCTTGTAGGCCGCGATGCCCCCCGAAACCGCCACGATCATCCGCCGGCCTGCCAGCTTCCGCCGATCGACGTGGTCCGATTCAGGCGGATGCATCCTCGTTTTTCGACTTGTCGGTTGTGAAGATCGGCTCGATTTTCCCCTCGGCGATTTCACGAATCACCAGCTCCAGGTCGGTCAGGTTGCCCCGTTCAACCATCGGCGGTGACCCCTGCATGATCTGTAGCCAGCGCCGTTGAATCAACGCCGTCAGCTTGAACCGCCCACCGATCTTCTGGATAATCTCGTCGCCCATCAATACGCTGATCATGTCTGCTCCGTTTCTCTTTTTACAATCGCGATCACTTCGCGGATCGTTTCCTCCAACACGTCATTCACGACGAAATTCCGATACTTGCCGCTGTCGCGGGCCGTCGCGATTTCACCGTCCGCCTTTTCCAGCCGGCGGCGAAGTTGCGTCTCCGTCTCCGTTTTGCGTCCCTTCAGCCTCGCTTCCAACGATTCCGGCGTCGGCGGCAAAACGAAAATACGCACCGATCCCGGCATGCGCTCGGCGATCTGAATGCCGCCCTGCACGTCGATTTCCAATATCACCGGCCGACCATCCGTCACGGCATCTTGGATCGGTGCCAGCGGCGTGCCATACCAATTCCCCACGTATTCCGCACACTCCAGAAACTGACCCTCGCGTCGCATCTTCTCGAATTCCGCCATGCTGACGAATCGATACGCTTGGCCATCCACTTCGTTCGCCCGAATGGGCCGAGTCGTCGCGGACACGCTCCAAACCGCCCGCGGCAGTCGCTCCAATAGCGCATTGCAGATTGATGTCTTGCCCGTCCCCGATGGACCGCTGATCACCACCAGGTAACCCTGCTTGACGGCTGATTCGGTTGCCTGACTACTCGGCATTTTGAACCTGTTCTTTGATGCGATCGATACGCGTTTTCAGTTCAACGACGAACCGCGCGATGCGACCGTCGTTACTCTTGCTGCCGATGGTGTTCGCCTCTCGATACATCTCCTGGGCCAGGAAATCCAGCTTCCGCCCAGCCGCGCCCCCTTCCTCACAAACTTCTCGCATGTGGTCCATGTGACCGCGCAATCGAACGATCTCTTCACTGATGTCACAACGCTCCGCATAGATGGCCACCTCCCGCGCAATGGCGTCTTGATCCAGCTCCAGACGCCCGCCGCCCTGAAGCGCGTCAACCCGGGACGCCAAACGAGCATGGTATTCCTGAACAACGGTCGGGGCTCGCTCCTCGATCAGCTTCAATTGTTGGCGAACCACGGTGCATTGCTCCTCGATGTCGGCCATCAACGTCTCGCCCTCGCGACGACGCATCACCGAAACCTCGTCAAACACGCGAGACACCAATTCGATCACCTTCGACTCCCGGGCCTTGCGCTCAGTCTCCGCCAACTCCCGCATTTGACAGACGCCCGGCAGCAAAGCCAACGCGGCCAGATCGATGGTCGGTTGAACGCCTTCTTGCAACTTCACGTTGCCAAGTTCAGCCGCATAGGCAGCCAAGGCTCGCCCATTGATGTCAAATGCCGCCGTCTCCGATTGGTCGCGGATTCGCAGCACGATCGTCACGCTGCCGCGCCTCAATTTCTCGCTCGCCAATTTTTCGATGGCCGGTTCCAGCGGTTGCAGCGTATCCGGCAGCTTGATGCTCGTTTTGAGATATCGGTGATTGACGGTTCGGATTTCCAGCGCAAACGTGACACCGTTGTGTGTCGCCGCCTCCGCCCCGAACCCGGTCATGGAACTGATCATGGACTACTGCGGATCCGCTTTTCCATTGTCATTACCCGGCGCAGGGGCCGCGCCTTCCGCCGGTTCCAACGGCTCCTCATCGTCTTTCTCCCCGACCGAATCGTCACGCGTTGTATCTGCCGCCGTCGGTTTGTCGGCATCGCCCGCTGCCGGCTTCTCGTCGTCCGCCGCCGTCGGTTTGTCGGTATCGCCTGCCGTCGGAAGGGCGGTATCAGCCCCCGTCGGTATCTCGATGTTGATCGGCAACGGATTCGCCGGGTCGGGAATCTCGCCTGCCGGCGGCTGCGGCAGCGTGCTCGGCACCGGCGCGATCGTTGGGGCCACGCTCAACTCGGTGATGGGTCTGAACGCATAATTGCCCAAAATATTCAACAGCAGAAATACCGCCGCCAACACCACCGTTATGACCGTGAACATGTCACCCGTCTTCGCGCCAAACGCGCCGCCCGATCCACCCCCGCCGAACGCGCCCACCAACCCACCGCCCGACGCCTGCTGAACCAGAACAACAAGGATCAGCAAGACGCAAACCACGATGATTCCCAGGCTCAAAAGCCATTGAGACAACGTAAACGCCAACATCGACATCCCATCGCACCTTTCTGTTCACACCCTTCCGCCAATTTCATCGAGAATCGCCATGTACCGCCGCCACCCCGCCCCATCGTCGCGCGATCCACCACGCGGGTTGTGCGTCAGCCAACGAGAAACCCAAGTACGCCCAACAATTTCAGAGCCGCGACCGTCAGGGAGCGGTCTTCCCGCCTCTTCGAATGGCAGGTCGGCCATTGTGTTAGACGCTCGCAATCGCCGACGCACTCAATGTTACTTCTGCGAGCCTGCCAGCGCAGCCTGTATGATACCAGCGAATTCGCTCGCGACCAGCGACGCGCCCCCGACCAACGCGCCGTCAATATCCGCACAGGCCATCAGTTCCCCGGCATTGCCCGCTTTCACGCTTCCGCCATACAGAATTCGCATCGTCTCCGCGGGCAGCGAACCGAACAGTTCCGCCAATCTCCCGCGAACGAACCGGTGCATTTCTTGCGCTTGATCCGGCGTCGCATTTCGACCCGTTCCAATCGCCCAAACCGGCTCGTACGCTATCGTCACCGCTCCACAGTCGGTTTTCGCGTCCAACACCTCGTTAAGTTGAGCCTGAACAACAGGTTGGGCCTGTTTAGACTCCCGCTGTTGTAGCGTTTCACCCACGCAATAAATCACCTGAAGCCCGACTGCAATCGACGCTGCCACCTTCCGCCGCAGAAGCTCGCCGGTTTCACCAAAAACTGCCCGTCGTTCACTATGTCCGATAATCACATGCGAGCAACCCGCTGCGACCAACATTTCCGGCGAAATCTCGCCCGTGAACGCGCCGCTCGATTCACAGTAAACATTTTGAGCACCCAATGTAATTTCGGTGCCGTCTATTTCCCTCCCCATTGGATACAACAACGTAAATGGCGGACAAATGGCCACGTCCAGGTCGATTCTGGCAGGCCACAACGCACGAAATGACGCCATCAACGCCCGGGCCGATTCCAGGGTGTTGTTCATTTTCCAGTTGGCTGCGATGAATTTTCGTCGAATCACGGCGCAGACCTTGTTTCCTGACCAGGGCCTTCAACTGCACCACCAGCCGCAACCTTCGGTGGTTACAAGAGTTTCGGCAACGTGTCAAGACAACCAGCCGATCAAGGCAACCAACCGAAACGACGTAACGCGTAACACGGCCTACGAATTCACTTCGACGATTGTAGAAGATAAACGGCGTGACCCAGGACCGGCAAGATCAGGGCTTCGATGGCCAGGCTGACAGCCGATGCGGAACCAGGAATGGAAAACACGACGGTATTGCGCATGCAACCGGCGACCGCTCGCGACAGCATCGCCTTCGGGCCAATGGCTTCGATGCTCTTCGCGCGAAAAAACTCGCCAAATCCATCGAGACGCTTGTCCAGCAACGCTGAAACGGCTTCAAACGACGTGTCCCGCGCCGCGATACCCGTGCCTCCGTTCATGATCACGACCTGACAGGCTGGGTCGTCTCGAAAGGCGATCAGAATGGCACGAATCTGCTTGGGATCATCACGTACGATCAAGTAGTTGTGAATCGTGTGTCCCGCCTGCAACAGTCGATCACGAATGATCGTGCCGCTGACGTCGGATTCCTGTGTCCGCGTATCACTGACGGTCAGCACCGCGCATGAAACGCGCTTTACATTCTGCTGTTTGTGGGGTTCGATCGACATTTTGGAAACGACATCGGACATTGGCTTCGCCATCAAGCGGCCCCTGCCGGACGGATGTTCACGTGATCACGCCACTGAATCAACACACTTCGATGCGAATCAGTTGGTCTTGCGTCGCAAGACTGGTAGACCGGCGTGTCGACGCAGTTCGTTTACCCGTCCCCACAACTTGACGTCTCGCTCGAAGAACGCAACCAGCGAGGCTGTGCTGATGCCCAGCTTGTCCGCGGCGGGCGCGACCCGGACCCCTTCCGACACCAGCACATCCAAGACCTCGGCGACGATGGTATTGTATCGGCCATCACGCCTGCCGATGCGGAGTCGTTCGCGAGTGGCCACCTCGCCGGGCTGCGACGGCTCGCGCGGGCCTGTCACGTCCGGCGGAACCCGCACGGACAATGCGATGGCTTGTCGCAGGCGTTTGATCGCACGGGCGAGATTCTCGTGTTGGGAGCGGCTTTCTTCCGCGATGACGAGCAACCCGCTCGGCTGATGACGCAGCCGAACCGCGGAATCGGTCTTGTTGCGTTTTTGACCCCCCGGGCCACTGGCCCGATATCGATCGACCAGGCATTGGGTGACGAGAATGTCGTTTTCCACGTCCAAATAGGCGTTCCGCTCGGCGCGCGTGATTTTCCCAATAGGCGGTGAATTGGTATCTGTAGGGGTCGTGGTGTTTATCATCCAAATCCTGGCGAACTATGATCCGCACGAACTGCGATGCCGTGCGTTCGTCGACAGGTGTTTGCCCTATCGTACCAGCAACAATCTAAACAAGTCTAACCTTCAATCGGCTCGTCTGGCCTCCCACGGCGGCCTTGATGTCGACCTGTGCGAATTCGTAGACGAGCCTCAAAACCCCACGTTCGAGGCGGTGGACGACAAGTTTCCCCGCCCCACCACTATGATGGATTAGATTATAGTGTACGTTTCACGCGATATTATATCAGGAATCGCAATCGGACGGTTCATGTTCATGGTTGGCGCAACCCGTGGGCTACAGTACATATTGTAGGCTGTACGCTACCGGGCTTCGTGCTTGCGAGGAATGGTTCACGGACGCATTTTGGCACGTCGGTCCGCTAGCGCGTGGAAAAGGGAGTATCCATGAACGCGCTCTTTTTTATTGTGGTAGGCCTACTGGTATCGCTGTTTTCGCTCATCCGCGTGTTAATCGATACCGCGGGATAGGTGCGGCGGTTTATTTTCTGTTGGCGTCGAATACGCGAACACGTTACGAATTAAAGTCGTACTTTTCGGAGCATGGCAAGCCGATACGCCGTTTGGCCGCGGCCAACGGTCGTAGGCTTGGTGTCAATCTGCAATTAGGCGGGTTTCTGCTTTCGCAGCCAACTCCGTGACCGTAGAATGCCAGCGGCGCAATGGCGGATCGCGGTCATCTGCATTAATTAGGCCTAACGGTCGGCGAAGGCCTGATGATCGGCCACAGAATTCGTAGTGAGTTGGCATCGTGACGGGTGGTATTGTCGTCAGGCTGCTGGGCGCCTGCGCGTTGGCTATGAAGCGAGGACGGCGGACCAACCGATAACAGCGATGCGGGGTGTCTTGGTATTGGCTGCGGAAGGCAACGGAGGATTCCGGATGGCAATTCGACGGACTGGACCGAACTGCTGGTGGCTTGCGGCGTTGTTGGCCATCGGGGGCTGCGTGCCGGTCATCACTTTCGAAAGCCGGGACGACAAATCAGGGACCGGATTCACGGATTCGGGCAGCTTCTTCACCGACGACGACGATGCCGATTTGCTGCCACCGCTGGTCCCTGAAGCGGATGACGAGTTGAAAACGGAAAGCTTTTTTCTCGCTCGGTCCATCGATCCGGCATCAGAAGATAGCGCCGGACCGAAATTCGTGGTGACAGGCGACATCGATCTTGACGGTCTGCCGGATTTAGCCACCGCTTGGAATCAGTCGCAGGTTGTTCAGATTCACCTGCAACGTCGTGATGCGAATGGGGGCGTCACTTTCGAAAGCGTTCAGATCGCCGGCACGACGCCGATCGCCATCGTGGCTGGTCTGAAACTGGCGGATATGGACGGGGACGGTTTTCTCGACATCGTGGCCTTGGTCAAACATCAGAGTTTCACACCCATTTGTCCGTTGAACGGTGAATTGCTGCCGGACGGATACACCGGCGTGGTACTGATTCTGTTCAGCCCGGGCGGCGTCGTGACGAACGGGGCCGACTGGCAGGAAGTCTCGCTGATCGAATCGCTGGAATTGAATCCTGATGCGCCGGGCGGCATCCCACCGGGTCTGCCTTCCGAGGCGGGACGGCCTGAAGACACACCGGAAGAAGGCGGAATGACGGCGATGGACGTGGGTGATGTGACCGGTGATGGTCGTCCCGACGTGGTCATCACCAGCAATCGCCCGGACGAGCCTTGTCACCCTAATTCTGAAAACGACGTGGAACTTTACACCAATCCCGGCGGGGCCGACTCGCGGAACGGTTTCGCCTGGGCCCAGACGCTGGTCGATCGTAACGCGCCGCCGCTTAAGGACGTCAAACTGGTTGACATTGACTTGGATGGCCGATTGGACATTCTGTTCACGCGTCCTCGCTCGGCGAGTGGAAACGTCAGTTGGCGTCGCAATCTCGGTAATCTGACGTTTGATTTCGTCCGGCCGATCGGACACATCGACGGCGGGTCGGACGTGACGGCGTTGGGTGACGTGGATCAGGACGGGTTCGTCGATATTCTGGTGCGGTCGAACACCCAGCGCATTATTCAGTGGTTCCGGCATCCCAGCGTGGACGACGAACTCAACGTGTCCGACGTACTTCCGCCGCGGGTCGACATACCCTGGGCGGTCTATACGCTGCTGGACCTGGGTGAACTGGAACCGTTCGGTATTGCATTAGGTGACATCAACTTCGACGGTCAGCCGGAAGTTCTGCTGGGGGCATCGGGTTCGGTATTCTGGCTGGACTCGAGCACCGCACCCACGGTGTTTGATCCCTGGTCGGCCAACCGAATCGTGGACGACGCCCAATTGGATAATTCACTTTTTGCTGCCATCGGTCCTGCGTTCATCAACCAGCTTTTGGTGTTCGATATTGACTGCAATGGCACGACTGACATTGTGGCCACGATGGATCGGCGATCACAAAGCGGGTTAAGCAATGACGTCGTGGTGTGGTTTCGAAATGTATTGACCCCGGAAGACGTGGGATTGGACGATTTGGTTCTGATCCCCGGCTGCAAGCCGCCGTCCCCCTAACCGCGGGAGCCTCGTACGATGAAACGCCCCAATCCGAGTCGGGCATGGGTATGGGCAGTGACCCTGCCGCTGTGCGGATGCGGGTTGGTGGTGCCCTTCGTACCGGAAAAAATCCTGAACCTGTTCGCGGATGAAGGCGCCGGCGCCGTCGGTCAAAACCTCTTTGCGCCGATTCAGGTTGATCCGCGGAGCGAGGATTCCGCCGGTCCACACTTCGCCGTGACCGCGGACATCGACGGCGACGGGCTGTTAGACGTTGCCACCGCGTGGAACCAAACCAAGCCATTGCAATTGCATTACCAGCGAAGGACGGGGCTGGGCGAGGTCACGTTCGAAACGGTGTCGCTGGCCGGCGATTTTCCCATCACGATTGTGTCTGGTTTGGCCGTGGCTGACATGGACGGTGACGGTCGGAATGACGTGGTTTTGCTGGTCAAGGACACGGGTGTTCAAGCCCGTTGTCGCGCGACGGGAGAAATTCTGGAAGAAGAGGACTCGCCGTCGGGTGTCATCATCGTGTATTTCGCCCCGGCCAATCCGGCTGAAGACACCACTGCGTTGGCTTGGCTGGACGTGCAACTTTCCCAATCGATAACGGCTGGGGCATCGCCGGCGGACCCTGAACTGCCCGAAGAGGGGGGATTTGCGTCGATGGCGGTGGCTGATATCGACGGTCAGAATGGACCGGATATTACGGTCGCCTGGAATGCCAACGAATGCGAGGGCGGCGGCAACCGGGTTGAAATATATACCAATCCCGGTCCGGCGACAGCGCGGCAGGGGACCGGTTGGGCGGCGACGTTGATCGACGTCGACGCTCCGCCTGTCAAATCGGTGGTGGTGTTCGACGTGGATCGTGACGGCGACCAAGACGTCGTGTCCACGTTCCCGACGGCGCGAGGATCCAGCGTACGTTGGTATCGCAACCCATTGATCGATGTTCCGGACCCGTTTCATTTAAGCGACGGCACGTGGCAGCAGGGAGCGATTGGTCGCATTCCAACGGGATCGGACGTGGTGGTTGCGGGTGACATAGACAACGATGGGATCACGGATTTGGTCTGTCGATCCAGCGCGGGGCGATTGTTGGTCTGGTTCAAGGGCCCGCAAAACCCGATTACCGATCCCGTGCGGGCGGTTCCTTGGCAGGTGTTCACGATTGCGGAATTCAAGGAACGGCAGCCGGAGGCGATCGCCGTGGCTGACGTGGACATGGACGGGCAGCTTGAGGTGGTGGCCAGCGCCCAAGGGGCGATCCTATGGTTTGACGTGTTCGAGGGAGGCACGGTCTACGACCAGTGGGAGGAAATCCTATTGGTGGACGATAATCCGGAAATGCCGCGTCGCCCGTCGGTGACGGATCCAAACGTCGACCGAAACGAGGTGTTGGAGACTTCGACGTTCATCAATACAGTCAATGCCGTGGACCTAGACGGCGATGGAAACATTGATTTCGTCACCACGTTGGATCGCAGAGGCCTGTCCGGCTTGACCAACGACGCGATCATCTGGTATCGCAACACCGGTCGGGGTTTGCCTCGATAGGGCATTTCGATCAGTCCGCTTCACGCACGGCCTTGATGAACGCCTGAACCTTGGCTGGGGATTTGGTTCCCGGCGACGATTCGACACCGGAAGCGACGTCCACCGCCCACGGTTTCACGCATTCGATGGCGCGAGCGACGTTTTCGGGGGTCAAGCCGCCGGCCAGCATCAGGCGTGGCCAATGGTCCATTTCGCCGTTTTGGCGGTGTTCTGCTATTGCATCCCAATCCGCGGTTTTTCCGGTTCCGCCGAGTTTCGCACCTGACGCCGAATCCAGGAGAATGGCGAACGGAGGGGCGTCGTCACATTGATGCAAAAAACGGTTAACGTGATCGACGAATGACGTGTCTGATACCTGGACGACGTGGAATGCGTGGCGCCGTTCCAGTTGTAGTCGCTTGAAGATTCGCGGGGAAACGTCGCCGTAGAGCTGGACGAATTCGATTTTGAGTCGATCGAGCAATTCCATGGCGTCATCGTTCAGCCTGTCACCGTCGGCATAGGCCAGGACGACGGGCTTGACGCTTCGCGGACAGGCTAGACAAATGCGCTCCGCGGTTTGCTGATTCACCTGACGCGGACCGGAAACCAGATTGATCCCGATAAACTCGGCGCCGGCTGCGGCGATGATTGCGACATCTTCCGGGACGGTAAGGCCACAAATTTTGACATGCACGGTCATAGGGTAAGTGACGCCGTTTGCCAGCCGATGCAGTGTAGCAACGGTCGATGATGATGGCGAATGGATCGAGTTGGGATTCGCAGTTGACCAGCGGACGTGGGGGCATAGACTCCTATCGAGTGACGGTCCGTGGATGGCGCGGTCGCCATGCGATGATGGGACGGGAAAACGACGCAATGAGACATGCAATTCTTGTAATCTTGATTCTGAGTTCGTCCGTTTTTTTGGCCGGATGCGAGACCGGGCGGCCGGCGGAAGGTCTTGGAAAGACGTATTACCTGGACGGTGCGGGGAATTGGGGTTTCGGGACGTATGACGTGCCGTCGGGGCTGAAGGAGGCGGGGTATTCGGGCGACGTGGAGATTTACGTCTGGACCACGTCGATGATTCCCATCGTGGATCAACTGAACATCGGCGCCGCCAAGCTTCGTGCGGCTGCCTTGACGGATCGAATTGAGCAATACCATCGCCGGTTTCCCGAAAATCGGATCAACCTGATTGCGTTGTCCGCAGGTACGGGCGTGACGATATGGGCTGTCGAAGGCCTCGACGCCGCGGTGAAAGTTCACAACGTCATTCTATTGGGATCATCGTTGTCGTCGGACTACGACGTGGGTCGGGCGTTGCGGAACATGACAGGCCGCATCTACGCCTATCACTCGCCGCACGATGAAGTGTTGGCTGCGGTGTCGATCGTGGGGACGATTGATGGAAAAAGGGGCGTCTCGTCGGTCGGACAAGTGGGTCTGACAGCCTCCGCGAGATACGGGGACCGAGTCGTCAATATCCCCTGGGAGCGACGTTACATGATGTACGGTTGGACGGGGGCACATACCGACTGTGTTCGCCGCGACTTCATTCGTGAAGTGGTGGCGTCGCACGTCGTTGGCGATACGCGGCGCGATGGCGGCGCACGACGCGCCGCATCATCCCAACCCCGTGCGGTCGAACCGGTCGTCCGAATCGGTGGCGTGGAGGAGTCCTTGTGGGCTGTGCCGGTCAACTCGTCAGCTTCCCTCCCGACGTTGACTGGCGGTTACGACGGCACCCAGAAGTAGTCCGGCCCCGATGACGGTTCCCAGGATCTGTTGCCAACCGAACCCCGGATTACTCCCGAAAGCAAACCAATCCGCGAGCAGGCTCAACAGGCAAGTCAGGAGTCCGATGACAACGAAGATCGGCGCTCGGGCGACGGCCCCAAGAAATACAACCAGCCCGCCGACTACGGAACCAAGCTGCTGGTACCAGCCAAACCCCTCGCTATCACCGAATTTGAGCCAGTCCGCGCTGGCGGATAAGAGTAGCACCACGATTCCGACCGCTGCCAATACGGTCGCCTCAGCGCGGCGACCGGGCCCGACGTGGTGATGGGTAGCCGCAATGTCGATGCAATCTGCACAGCAATGGCGCATCACCGGCTTGCCAGCCACGACATCGGATGTGTGAACGTCTGCCGGCGCACCGCAGTATTCACAAATCGGTCCGGTATGGGCTTCACTCATCCGGCGGCCTCGCGGGGCTGGGCCATGACCTCGGGCGGGTCAGGCAGGATCAACTTGGACAACAGCCATAATTCCGCCGCCAGCAGCAGGACGGCGATGGGCATCATGGTCAGCCCGGCAAAATCGTGGAAGAATCGCTCGGCTAAATCGCTGTTCAAATACAGGAACAACAATGCCGTCACCACCAGGCGAATGACGTTGCATAGGATGGCGATGGGGATGCTGGAAAGGATCAGGAAGACCTTCTGGGCTTTTGAGCGATGGACCATGAAGGCGAAGACCGCGGCCACGACGATGAACGCGGTCAACATGCGAAGCCCGCTGCATTCTTCGGCGATGTTGATGGGGACTTCGTCGTTGAGCAGGATGCGGTGACCCTGTTGGATGACGACGATACCGAGCAGTTCCAAGCCGAAAACCGCACCGTTTGTGGCGTAGTCTTGCAGCGGCCCGGAAATCATCACGTGAATCTTCCCGGGCAGGGGCACCATCAGGAACAGGAACAAGAGAATCCAACGAAGGCGTAACAACATGCGCCGGCCGGCAACGATCCAGACGGCTGCGGCGATGGTCAACACCAGGGCGTATCGTTCGGCGGATTCGAAAAGCCAAATCAGCCCAAACGCCCGCATCAATTGGGCGACGATCAGCAGTCCGATTCCCAATCCGTCGAAACGCATGGGCGTTTGGGACAGTTCACGACGATCCAGCCATATTAGATATAGGGCCGCCAGCGGAACCAGTTGTCCGACGGAATAATTCGGGTCGGTTTGCCAATCGCGATATAGGCCGTAAACGGTGCCCCAATAGGCCCATATCAACGTTGCGGCGGCGGCAGCCAGCAGGAACCATGTGGCGGGGCCGGCGGAAGGCTTCATGCCGGTTGAATCGCGCTTGGTGGGTGATTTGATGGCCATCGTATCGCCTGATTCGAGGTTGGCGCCCGGTACAGAAGAACCCGGGTGTACCCCTATTCGTCACGTCGTCCATTCATCCCCGGCAGGTACACTGTTATTCGGCGGAGTCGGCTGCCTGCGGCGACAGATTCGCGGCCCCCTGCATTGCGCTGGCTACGATGTCGTTCAGCAGGCTGCTGATGACAGGCGCCGACAGCGCCGCGAATTCCTTCACGGATCGCTCGGATTGCTCCAGCGACCGAATCGGCCCCCCGCAACTGATCTGTATCTGGGCGGCGTAGTGCGCTTCCAGGGATTGGCGCCAAGCCTTGGATCGTAGGAGTGACACGTCGGGGCAATATCGACCGTCCACGATATAGTAATTCAACACCGTGACCGTTTCTGAGGCAAGCCCGCTACGCCGAAAGCGATGCACTTGGCAGGGAAGTTGGGAAATCGGCGATGTTTCGGCTAATTCCAGGTTATGTTCCGTGCTGTCGATCAGTGTCCAACCGGCCCCGGGATAGCAAACCTCCGGTCGATGCGGCGCCAGGTCTCGAAATCGCACGCCGTAGGCCATAAACATGGAAACGGCGGCATTATCCGACGACCGCCAATAGGTGCGGTTCACGTGATCGTCGGTATCGGTGGCCTTTACGATGGCGTCATCTAACTCAACATCCTTCCCCTTCCAATCTCCCAATTCGAGCGGAAGTCTACCCAAGGTTCCTGGCGCGATCGGCACGCTGCCGGTTGGGCGATTGAACCGGGATTCCAACGTGCGATAGCCCAATCCCGACGCTACCAACAAAACGGTGGTGACCAGCAGTCCGACATTGACAGTTCTTCCCGCGGTCATGATCAAGTTCCCCTTCGTTCAAAAACGCCTTGATCGCCATTATGGCGGTTTCGGGCCGATAGTACCATACCGGGTGCCCCGTTTGGGTCCCGGATCACGGTTTCGCTGGCCAGGCTCACATAGGGTCGGCCTAACTGTTTCCCCACATTGACTTGCGCACGCCGATTTTGCTATTCTAAGGACAATCAAGGTTCACGCCGTATATCGGACGGTGATAACGGAAGATTTTGCAGTTCCGGCCATCGGCCGTCAATTAGTCACGCTTACAAGGAGAACACGATATGTTTGCTCGCGGCGTATGGCGCGAAGTCATCCTCTTAGCATTTCTCGCCGTTTTTGCCGGCCTGATGGGCTGCCCGCTAATCGGTGGTGGTGATTCCGATCCGAACGAGAACGGAAATGGGACGGGCAACGACAATGATGATCCGCCGGTCTTTTCCAACCTGGAAACGTTTGTCACGTTTGATGATGGATCGGAAGTCGACCTACGAGATCTGCGAGTCGGCGACCGCATCCTCCTCTCGCTACCCGATTTTGCTGCTTCCCAGATAGATAATGTCACTGCAAGCGCACGATTGGCCGGCTCGGTTTGTAGCTGCGCGTGGTCGGTCGTACCGGATGGGGCGGGGGAATTCGACCCGCCGGACGCATGTACGACCATTTACACGGTGTTGGCGGAGGGTGACGCAACGATCAACGTGACGCAGACGTGCAATGGCGACGCCAACACGTTGTCCCAATCCGTGGAGGTGCCGGAAGGCGTCGTGGCTGGGATACCGTTCGCCGACGCTGGGCCTGACCAAACCGTTGACGAAGGCGACACGGTCACCATCGACGGCGGCGGGAGTTCCAGCGGTGGCGGACTGCCGTTAGCGTTTGCCTGGTCGCAGATAGGTGGTCCTACGGTAGCGCTTGGCGCAGCCGACGGCGCGGTGGTGACGTTTGACGCGCCGGCGGTGGGCTGTCCCGCCGATAACACGGCCACTCTTGTTTTTGAACTGACGGTTTTTGAGGGGCCTAATTCGAGCAGCGACGTCGTTAACGTCGTGGTCAGCAATACGAATCCTTGCGTTCCCACCGCGGACGCCGGGTTTGATCAGGTGGACGTTGACGAACGATCCATCGTCACGCTGGACGGCAGCGGAAGCGCCAGCGGCGGCCTCGGTGCGTTGACGTTCGATTGGGCGCAGGTGGCGGGCGTGAATGTGGTTTTCAGCGATCCGAGTACAGCCGTGACGACCTTCACGGCTCCCAATGTCCCTTGTCCATTCGACAATACGGTGACGTTGACGTTTGAACTGACGGTGGCAGCCAACGGGGTGTCGTCGACCGATCAGGTTGACGTGGTGGTGGGCAACATCGATTCCTGCACCGGCAGCGTCGGAGGCGGCGGCGGTGGTAGCGGTGAAGAAACGCCTGAATGCACGTCGAACGGTGAATGCAACGACGGAAACGCCTGCACGGACGACGTTTGCAACGGTGGCGTCTGTCAGAATACGAACAACACGGCTGCCTGTAACGACGGGCTGTTCTGCACGGCCACGGATGTATGCGCGGGCGGTGTCTGCGCGGGTACGGGGGACGCGTGCCCCAACTTGGAATGTAACGAAGCCGATGACATGTGCGAAGGCTGCGAAGTCGCGGGCGATTGCCCCGACGACGGGAACGCCTGCACGGGACCTCCGAATTGCGATACTTCCGGCCCCGTGGGCATGTGCGTACACCCTGCGTTAACCGGAAACGCATGCAACGACGGCAATGAGTGCACGGTGAACGAGACTTGCAGCGCAGGGGGTATTTGCACGGGCGGTACGGCACGCAATTGCAACGATGCCAATGCCTGTACAAACGATTCATGCAATCCGGCCACCGGTTGTGTGAACGTCAACAACACGAGTCCTTGCAATGACGGCAACGCGTGCACCAGCAACGACACCTGCGGAGGTGGAAACTGTGCCGGGACGCCGATCAACTGCAATGACGGCTTGTTTTGCACGGGCGTCGAGACCTGCAACCCAGCGACGGGGTGCGTGGACAATGCAAACCCCTGCGCCGCGCCGCCCAACGTCGTCTGCGACGAAGCGAACGACGGTTGTGTGGAATGTCTGGACAATGGTGACTGTTCGCTCGGCGAATTCTGCGATTTGAACAACGAATGCCAAGCGGGCACGCCGATCACGGGCAGCCTGTTCCGCGGAGATGATGCAACGCTGACCACCGGTCGAAACGTCACCGTCGAGGTCGCTCGGCAGTCGGACGGCGTGACCGTCGATTCCGAAGTCGTCTCCAACGGACAATTCATGATTTCGGTTCCGTCGACCGAGTTTGTCGGCGGCGTGTTTAACGCCCGATTGCGCGTGGCCGACGTGAACAGCGTTCGGGCGACCGATCTCGTTTTCCAGATGGACATCGGCGTCAACGAAAACCGCAACCTGACCGTTTTCTATGATTACTTCGCCGATGGCGCGACGGGCAACAATGCCAATTCGGGAACCGAAGCCTCGCCCAAGCAGGACCCGCAGTTTGCAGCCAACCTGGTCTTCCCGG
>CAYRHJ010000010.1:0-64025 GCA_964424105.1 uncultured Phycisphaeraceae bacterium
GTTGAGTCCAGAAATCGTGTTGCCGGAGTGTATCCGAGCGACGCTTCCCGGCCATCCACAGCGAAGACTGTCACTGGCCCAGATCAGTGTGGAGTGTATCCGAGCGACGCTTCCCGGCCATCCACAGCCAGTATTGTAAACTATATCCGTGGTCTACCAGTGTATCCGAGCGACGCTTCCCGGCCATCCACAGCTCCTGCGGTGAGGTCCGCTTCACACCCCACAGTGTATCCGAGCGACGCTTCCCGGCCATCCACAGCTGTGGATCGAGCGCTCCCCCCACTACAAGGAGTGTATCCGAGCGACGCTTCCCGGCCATCCACAGCAGCATGTACGCGGCACAGACGCACTAACGTAGTGTATCCGAGCGACGCTTCCCGGCCATCCACAGCAGCCTGTCATGCGGGCGCACGCATGGTCCGAGTGTATCCGAGCGACGCTTCCCGGCCATCCACAGCCGAGTGTAATACGGCATGCTGCATATACGGAGTGTATCCGAGCGACGCTTCCCGGCCATCCACAGCTCCCCGCCGACGCTGTGTCCGCGCAGTTGGAGTGTATCCGAGCGACGCTTCCCGGCCAAATCATCGGCTCCCCCACCTCCAAAGGAGGTGGGCCACCCGGGCAGACATCCCTCTTGTGACGGGTTTACGGTTTATCTCGCCGCGCTATTCGGTCTTGCAAGTCTCCGGTGGTGATTCGATGTCGGGCGGGTCCAGCCCGATCGCTGTGGCTGCGAACGGATGAGAGACGGCATCGGGACTCACCAAGTGGGTGCGTCCGCCGAGGTAGGCGAGGGCGGTTCCGACGATCAGCCCGATCACGTATCCGTATGGCAAGCTGACGGCTAGAAGGCCGACCAGCGCGGCGATCGGAAACTCGGTGCGGGAATGAGCCGTGTCCCGAACAAGCCAGATCAGCGCCAGAGCTTCGAAGAGCAGGATGACTCCCAGCATGGGGAGCGGAAATGCTCTCGCTATGTGGTCGAAGCCAC
Organism: uncultured Phycisphaeraceae bacterium; assembly: GCA_964424105.1. Classification (GTDB taxonomy): domain Bacteria; phylum Planctomycetota; class Phycisphaerae; order UBA1845; family UBA1845; genus CAYRHJ01. The sequence goes on from CAYRHJ010000010.1 coordinate 995, forward strand.
CGCCGAAGAATAGGCCTAGTCCCAGAAACAGCAGGCCGTAGATGATGACCGAACCGCCTGTTCGTCCGCCAAACGCAAAGTGGCCTGCCATTCCTCCGGAGCCGTGGCATGTGGGGATGCCGCCGAACCAGGGATTGACGAGGTTCATCAGTGCGAAGGTCAGGCCGATCTTTCGGATCGTGAAGCGGCGATGAGGAAAGAGGTCTTCGGTGAGCTGCCGGGTGGCCAGCACCGAGTTGCCGAGCGAAAGCGGTATCTGTGGCAGCGCGAGAACGAGGAATCCGGTGAGGATGTCGGCCGGCTCCGGGACATGTATCGCAGGCAGACGGAAGGCAAGACTGCGCAGCAGGCCGCCGTCGAGGTTGAAGACTGCCGCATACACCGCGCCAAGGATCACGACCGGAAGCGCGGCTGGGAATCGACGGTTGCCCAGCAACAGCACGGTGATGATGAAGGCTCCTGCCGCAAGGGCGTACCCGGAAACCCCGTCTGCCTGTACGAATTTTCCCAGGGCTACAGAGGCCAGTTGAAGCCCCAGACCGAACTGAATCCCGCGCACGACACACTTCGGTACCACTCGGGCCAAGTAGTCGAGCAAACCGGTGGCGGCCAACAGCAACATGGCAAGCCCGATCGCGAGTCCGGCGCCGTAGAGTGTCTCGGCGGATGCCTGTTGTGCGATCACGATGGCGGCCATGGCCTTGAGCGGCTGAACGGGCATCGGCAAGCGGTAGAGCAGGCCGGTGAGAATCTGCATGACACCGAACATCACGAGAACGCTTGTGCCGTCGAGGCCGGCGGCGAGGGTCATGCCGATCAGGAGCGGCACGTCGGTTCCCATGTCTCCGAACGCTCCCGCGAACTCGTTGCGGTCGAATCTGATTTGGGTTCTTTCGGTCGCGAGCATGGCCTGGGGTTCAGCGGTGGTTCTGGATGGGTGCATCCTTGACTCCACTGGCCGCCTACCGCTCAGCATCAGCGGGGGCGCGAAGCGCCAGCGGTTGCGCTAGAGTAGCTAAACGCACGTGATACACCTTATTCATGCGGGCTTGCATTGCAAATTCCTGGGGTTTCGCTGTCGCAACGTCAACCGCTCCCTGACGGTCGCGGCTCTGTTAAGAGGCGGATGAGGTTGAAAAAGAAGACCGCTCGCTTCGCGCTCGCGGCTCGTAAAAGACTTGGTCGCGAGACTGGAACGAGGCGGATGAAACCCGCCCTACGAACTGGAGCTCTAATCATCGACTCCCCCACCTCCAAAGGAGGTGGGCCACCCGACCACCACCTCCAAAGGAGGTGGGCCACCCGACCACCACCTCCAAAGGAGGTGGGCCACCCGACCACCTTGCATCATGACGACGGCGGTAGGCGGCGGCGGCTGGCAGCGTCGCCGCCGCGAACGGTTGCTGGATGATGCGTTTTCTCAGTTCGGACCCCAGCCGCTGCTTCGGTCTACAACTGCCGCATGAAGGCCACGAGGTCCTTCTTCTCTTGGTCGGTGAGCTTGGTCTCAAGAATCAGGTTGAAGAACTCGACCGTATCCTCGAGCGTCAGCAGTCTTCCGTCGTGCAGGTAGGTCGGCGAATCCTTGATGCCGCGCAACGGGAAAGTCTTGATCGGCCCATCGGAGCTGGCCATTCGCCCGTTGATCATTCGCGGTTTGTAGAATCGTTCGGCCTTGAGGTTGTGCATGAGATTGTCGGTGTAATAGGGCGCCGGATGGCAACTGCCGCAATTCGCCTTTCCAAAAAACAGAGCCTGCCCACGCATCTCCGACTCGGTGCCTTTTCTAGGGTCGATCTTGCCGTCGATGCCCAGCTTGGGCGCCGGCGGGAAGTCGAGTAGGGCCTGAAACTCCGCCATGGCGTGTACTTGGCTGGCACGGTCGAGAACGTTGACACCCTTTTTTGCGGCAATGACCGGGTCGCCGTCGAAATAGGCGGCCCGTTGCTCGAACTCGGTGAAGTCCTCGACGGACTTCAATGCCCGCTGAGACCCGAAGAGCCGCTGGATATTCACGCCTCGGAGCGGAGGAGTGTCGATGCGATGACGAAACTCCTGGGGTCGAATGTCGCCGACCAGATGGGTGGCTGCGTTGGTGTGCCCGTTGGCATGACAGTCGAAGCAGGTCACACCACGGCTGGCCCGCTCGGAGCGACGGTCCTCGGTCTGGTTGAACTGCTGCTGGGGAAACGCGGTGACCAGCAACCTCAAGCCCTCCAACTGCTTGGGGTTCAAGAGTCCGTTGAAGAGTTCATAAAAGTTGTCGATGGTGACGAGCTTTCCCTGCGAGACGTCGCCCAGGTCCGGGCGAGTGGTCAGGAAGATGGGAGCGGGAAACTCGGGCAGGAAGTGGTCCGGCAGATCGAAATCCAGATCGAAACGAGTCAGATCGCGCGCTTCTTGTTTCTTGATCTCGTCGATGTGGAACTGCGGAAAGGTCATGCCGCCTTCCGGGTGATTCGGGTGGGGAAGTGGAAGGAACCCGGCGGGGAACAAGTCCTTCTCTCGGATCTGTTCGGGATCCATCGCCGCCAGCTTGTCCCAGGTCATCCCGGCGGCGAGTTTGGCGCGTACGCCTTCCTGAATGGCCTTGCCTCGCGACATCTTCACGCCCTGGGCGGGCCGGTCGCTCAAGTCGTAGCGTTCATTGAGCAACTCCAACTGCCGATTCATCACGTCTGCTTTCTCGGCCTTCATTCGAGCCATGATGGTCGCGAAGGTTTCCTTGATGTCGACGGGGGCATAGCTCGACGCCTGTTTCCCGGTTTGCTGGGCGAATCCGACACCCTGAAGGCAAACCAGCGTGGCCAGCGACACCCATACTACTCGCCCGAACTCCTGCGATCTGCGTCTCATACCTGGTTCTCCTGTGGTTGAATGACGTCCAAATTATTTTCAACGATGAACTCGCCTGGCAGTTTCCCAGCAAACATGAACCCACCCATTCGCGATCGCGGGCGATGGCGACAGGTTGAATTCTGTGGGGCGCCTGCTCCGCGCGTCATCGCATCTTTCCGCCTTGGCTCAATAGCTGTCCTTTGCTAGTCTCACTTTACCGCGAAACGTCCAATACACTACAGCCGTATAGGTGAAAACGAACGGCAGCCCAATCGCTGCGAACAGGAGCATGATACCAAGCGTCTTCCGGCTGGAACGCGCATTGTAAATTGTCACGTTCCATGCGGCGTCGAGCGACGACGGGACGAGATTCGGAAAGATGGCGGTCGCGAAGAGCGTTGCGAAGGCTGCGATCGTGGCGCACGAACTGACAAACGCATAGCCCGGCTGCTTTTTGAACATGGCACGGGGGATGTTGGCGACGGCCAGCACATTGAGCAGCGGCACGACCCACAGCCACTGGTGCTTACGAAAGTTTGCGACGGCCCGCGGAACCTCGACCAAGGTGTAGATCGTGGCCAGAAGATAGGCAATGAGGAAAAAGCCGAAAGCCCGCCATATCCAGCGTTCCGTCTGCCGCTGTAGTTCACCTTCGGTTTTGAAATACAGAAAAATCGCGCCGTGCATGGTGAAGAGCGCCACCGTCAGCACTCCGAGGAGCAGCGGATAGAGCGTCAGTTGCTGCAAGACGGTCTGGCGGATGACCATATGGCTGTCAACGGGCATCCCAAGCATGACATTCCCGGCCGCCACGCCGAAAAGCAGCGAGGCCAACAGGCTTGATCCGAAGAAACCGTAATCCCAGGCGCGACGCCAAACCGGATGTTCGGTCTTCGAACGAAACTCGATGCTCACCGCTCGGAAAATCAGCGCGAATAGCAGCAGCATGAAGGCGACGTAAAACCCACTGAAGACCGTCGCGTAGGCGTTGGGGAAGGCGGCGAAGAGGGCGCCTCCGAACGTCACCAACCAGACTTCATTCCCGTCCCACAGGGGTCCGATGGCGTTCAACATGATGCGACGGTCGTGATCGTTCCCCGCCATCGGGTGCAGAATCCCGACTCCGAGGTCGAACCCATCGAGAATCGTGTACCCGACCAGCATGACGCCCAAAAACACAAACCAGATGAGCGCCAGCGTATCGTGATTGGGCATTAGGCCGCTCCTTCTTCAGCGGTATCAGTTAGAGATCGCTCTGCGCCCGTCATCACGGCGGCTGTCCTCAGGAATCCCCTTTCGCCGGTCTCGACCGATCGCGCGGATTCATCGGGACCGTGGCGAATCTTGCTGTTCAGCACGTAAACCCACACCGCAAACAACAGCAGATAAATCATACCGAACATGGTGATCGACCAGAGCACTTGCTCGGCCGTGACCGCCTCGCTGATTCCTTCGCTGGTCCGCAGGCCTTGCATCGCAACGCCGTTCTGTACGCTCGGATAAACGATCCACGGTTGTCGACCGACCTCCGCGGCGATCCAGCCGGCTTGATTGGCAGCGATCGGTGCAAGCACGGCGAAGACATAAACCCGAAGCAGCCAGCGAATTCGAAACACACGGCCACCGCGCAACAAGGGCAGCGTGCCAAGCGTCAGCACAATGAAGAGCACTCCAAGCCCGACCATGAGGTGATACATTTGAAAAGGGAGCCACAGCGGTGGACGGTCCTCCACGGGGAAGGCATCCAGCCCGGTCACGGGTTGTTGGAAATCGCCGTGGAGGAGGAAACTCAACAAGCCCGGTATGGCCAGTCCGCCCCAAACCTTCCCGGTCGCGGCGTCAGGCCAGCCGAACAGATAAACGTCGGCTGGGCCGGTGTTGAAATGCCCCTCAAACGCCGCGAGCTTCGCCGGCTGATTGCGGGCGACCTGTTGGGCTTGGTCGTGGCCGGTGACCGCGGCCAATACGCTGAAGATGGCCGCAATGACCAGTCCGATTGTGAAGCATCTGCGTGCAAACAGCTCGTGACGGCGTTTCAGCAGATAATAGGCGCTGACGGACATGGCCAGGAATCCGCCCAGGATCAGCGCCCCGATCAGCGTGTGCGTCAGGCGGTCCGCGCTCGATGGGTTGAACACCATCGCCCAGAAGTCCGTGATCTCCGCGCGCCGTTGCGTGCGGCCGTTCACGACGTTTTCGACGATGTGGTAGCCCGCCGGCGTTTGCTGCCAGGAGTTGGCGACGACGATCCACACTGCGCTGAACATGCCGCCCAGCCAGACCATCAGCGTGGAGAAGAAATGCATTTTCGGGCCGACGCGGTCCCAGCCGAAGACGAGCACGGCAAGGAAGCCGGATTCCAGAAAGAAGGCGAAGATGCCTTCAGCGGCCAGTGCCGAGCCGAAGACGTCACCGACGAATCGGCTGTAGACCGCCCAATTCGTGCCGAATTCGAACTCCATCACAATCCCGGTCGAAACGCCCAGGGCGAAGTTCACCGAGAAGATCTTCGTCCAGAAGCGGGCGGCATCGTTCCACGTGCGGTCGCCCGTTCGCAGCCACATGGCTTCCAGCACCACCATCACCAGGCCAAGCCCAATGGTCAGTGGCGGGAAAAGATAATGGAACATGATCGTTCCGGCGAATTGCAATCGCGAAAGCGTGAGCACGTCCATCAGTGCATCCCCAAGCCGCGGTTCATTCGACGCTCCGCAGTCCCAACCGCCTACGACCCTGACTTTCCTTCAAAATGATCGAGTGCATGAATGACTTCCGGTATATGCGTCAATGATGGGCCGCCTTGCATCATGACGGCCACGCCGGCGGCTTCGAGAATCTGCTCTTTCGTCGCGCCGGCCTTCAAACATTTCTCAACATGCAGGTTGATGCAGGGGACGCACCGAACGGCCAAGCCAATGGCGAGCGCGATAAGCTCCTTGTCACGCGCCGTCAGAGCGCCTTCCTTCATGACGGCTTGGAACATACTACCGAATCCACGGGCAATATCCGGTGCCAACTCCTTCATCCGCTGCTGATCGGCCTGCCAACGATCAAAGAAAGTCGCCACTTCGTCCGCCATGTCATTCTCCTTTCGAATCTGCGATGAATTCCAAAAACAAGACCAAAGCAACTGACTTACTACTCGGAGCATGGACCATTGAACATCCAGCAATGGGCCACGCCGGCCTAGGCGCTGGATTCCGGCTTGCGCCGGAATGACGCATGCAGGCAGTCGCGGGTCGGAGTTGCGTGCGGTCGGCGGGGGGACCGCACGCTGACGGACCGCTCGCTTTGCGCTCGCGGCTCGTAAGGGACCGCTTGCTATCGAACCGCACGCTGCCAACGCGCGTCACCTAAAGTGAGCATCGAACCCTGCTGCAATTTCAGTTGCGGGCGCATTCTACAAGGTGGGAACAGGATTCGCACCACCGGCAGCGGGACTTATTCGGCCGTTGGGGGATGGTCGCGAACGAACGAGTCAGGGGGAATCCGATTCATCGCGCCGCACGCTGGTCGGCTTGTAGATGGTCGCGGCGATAAACCAGATCATCAGCGCGAATGCCGCTTCGCCCAGGATGGCGAAGGCGTGCACCACCCACGGTGCATTGACGGAATGCCGCACACCCAGAAACAGCGTGACCGGCGAACTGATTCGTTCGTCGCTGAAAGGCCACAACAAGAGAACCCCCCTGCCGAAGGTGAACATATCCAAGATGACATGGGCCGCGCAACCGCACGATCCGATCAGGAATAACGCCTTTGCGCTTATCCCGCACAATGGACGTCCTACCACCGCGAAGAGCACGCCAATCGCCAGCGCGAAGACCAAGCTGTGCGTGGGGCCGTTGTGGTACTTGGCGAAGCCCTGCCCGGTTATGAATCCGGGCAGGAGATCGAGATCGGGGGCCATGAGTGAAACCAAGACTGCTGCGGCGAACATCAGCGTCGCGCGACGCGATCGAATGATCGGGAGGGCCTTTCGGGCCATGGGCCAGGCCAGCATGAACAACGCACAATGGGCGATGGGGGATGGCATCGGTCAACTTGCTCGAAAGCGCTGTTAGAGGACTTCGACTCGGCGCGACTTGTCTGGATATTGCGACAAGGCTTCGCCGTCGGTCCTGGGGCGGCGGAGCCACGCAGCCAGCGACAAACCCGCGAACGGTACCAGCAACAAGAGCACAGGCAGACAATAACGCGAAGACGATATGTTGACCATCGCATAAACGGCTGCGAACGAAACGACAAGAAGAATCAGGAGTTCGACGTCCCTTCGGTGAGTTCTTGCCAGGCGAGATAAACCGATGACGGCCAGGATTAACGTTGCATAATTGATGACCAGGTTGGCGATGCATTTCATCGGCGTGCTGGCAAAATACCAAAATCGCCAGGCGTTGATGAGGAGCTTTCGAGGGAGCAAGAGCGGTTGCTCGGCGATCATTTTCCAGGCCTGTTCGGAGAACTGCCGATCCACGTCTTTTGGGATGTTCCACTGTCCGACGGTTTTGAGGGAATGTCGCGAGAAATCGACGTCATACACTTCGCTCATCAATTGCAGGGCCTTCGCTTCGCCGTGCACCAGGGCGTCCTCGCTGGTCGGGCCTTTGTCGATCATGAAATGCCCAGCCAGCATGCTGAACCCCGGGCCGACGGCGACGGGAACAAACTCCCCGGAGACGCGATAATTCCGATAGGTCCACGGCGAGATGAGGAGATACCCCAACAACGTCGCGCTGACCGTCGCGCCCAGCGCTCGGCGAGACCGCAGGCCGGCGTACCCCATCAACGCGATGGGAAACGGCAACAGTATCGGCTTGGCCAGCGCGGTCAAGGCGAAGGCCATCGCCGTCGTCAAGGATCGCTTGAAGCTGGGTTCATCAAACAGTCGCAGAATGAAATACGCATACAGGGCGATCGGCAACGCGAAGAAAGTGTCCGAAAAACTGCTGGCACAATAATAGATCGAAAGCGGAAAGGCGACGGGCAGCAGCGTGGCCCAAAGCGTCGATGTGCCCTTGGCGTAGCGTGAAATGATGAGCCACAGGACGACACAAGTCAGTGCCGAAGCCACGCAGTTGACGAGAAGAGTGGCCAGACCCATATCATCCACGATCATCGAAACCGCGGCCAATGCCCATGGAAACAGAGGCGGACGATACGTGGTGGGAGGATGTTCGGGCGAAAAAGTGAAAGACCCGTGGGTCACAAGATTCCTGGCCAAATGTAAATACCCGTCTCCCGAGGTGTGGAAGTCGCGAGTCCGGGGGCCGATGTCAATATCCGCGACGGGGACAAGGATGAAGCAGAACGCGAGTCTCGTGGCGAGGGCCAACAGAAACACAAGCGCGGCCGTTCGGAAACTGCTAGACCCAATTGTTGGCATGTCTTGCAAACCGTGACGGATCCCGATCCATGAAGATCGCTCGAGAACACCTTTCGCGACATTCCTTGACGAAGTCATATGACACCGCTGCCGAAAGATTCAGCCGTCGGAGCATGGGGCCTTGATGAATTATCGGCGAAGATTCGAACAAACGGGCCTTCTTCAACTTATCGTCAGCCAGTCGAACCAGCGCGCGTCAGCGCCGGCGGTCAATCTCGAACGCATCGCCCAGCCAATGATCACAACGTCTGCGGCCAACGATTCCCGGGCCGCGTTTATAGCTTATCGGACGGGATGGCCGATTGCTACGCCGTTGAAAGGCGGTAACGCGGAACCTGTGGCCTCAACCGCGTCACATTTCCATTGCCGGCTGCGGCGCGGTTGCCAGCCGGTCCTGTCCACCGCTTCCTGACCTGTCTGCGTGTGTTCACGCACAGGCAGGCGGGCACGGCGAGGATAATACGCAGCCAACCTGAAACGTTACAATAATATGGCCAGACCAATCGCACCTGGCCGGTGATGATAGGAAGGTCAGTCATCGCCGCGGCCCAAATCCGAAGGGCCGGCTGATTGGGTGGTCTTGATTTTTCGGGCGAGTGGGCACACGATGCGGGCGGCGGGGGCTGATCGAGGAGTCGAAAGCGGCCTATCCGCGGAAACTCGGTGCCTTGTCAGGGTGTCGGGGGCGGCGTAGCTCAGTTGGTTAGAGCAGCGGATTCATAGCCCGCAGGTCACTGGTTCGAATCCAGTCGCCGCTAGTGAATAATCAGGCCCTGTCTGAAAACGACCGCACAAGCCGACATCCTTGTGTCACGACAAGGCGGTTGGTGATGAAGCGACGCGTGCTTACGGATGAGCAAAGGGCGGTGGTCGAGGCGATTGTTCCAAGCGAGAGGGCTCGTACGGGGCGGCCAGCCCGCGACCGGCGCGTCATTTTTAACGGAGTATTCTCGATTCTGCACACCGGCCCGCCGTGGTGCGACAGGGCCAGTCCTCGAAAAGAACGCGTTTGGTAATAACAACGCGTCATCTTCGCCGGCGAGGGATTTTTCGGCCAGCACCTGCTCGTCGCAAATAGCGACTCACCGACTTGCGCAAGACGCTGCACAAGCCGATGAGCGCGGCTCTCCCCTAATCGCAGACGAGTCGCCCAATTCCCTTTTCGACGGGCTGAACCGTGTCCGGCTCCGCCGCCCAGTCTGCTGCCTAGCAATGGCAGGAGGTGCAGGCATCCTTGACCGCGTTCTCCACCGCTTCACGGGTTTCGCCCGTGCGTTTCTGAATCCGGCCGATCAGTTCATTGCTCTTGCCTTCCGCATATTTGAGATCGTCGTCGGTGAGCTTGGCCCACTTCTGTTTGAGCGTGCCCTTGATGATATTCCAGTCGCCTTTGATTTCGAGCGTGTTCATTGCCGTTTCCTTTGAATTGTGGGTTTCGTTCTCAATCGTCGCCAACGCGACGGCATCAGCTTTCGCGCCGTCGGCGCGCTACTTTCTGGTCTTGTCAACCTTGACGGTGGTCTCGCGCTTCCCCAGCGTTCCGTCCGGTTTCACGCTTGTCTTGGTTTCCTTCACGCGCGTCCTATCACCCCGCTCCGTCACCTCCTTCTGCTTCACTTCCGTGCCACCAAACAATTTGTTCTTCACCTCGGTTTTGGTCGTGATCTTTTTCATGACTGTTCTCCGGTAATCGATTCCAACGGTTCGAAACAAAAAAAGCCGACGTGGATGAATACCCAGGGGGTACTCAACCACGTCGGCTTACTCATCACCAAGCCCCCCAGCCAAGCCGGGTTGCTCGTCATTTAGTCATCCGAGTCAACTGCTGACCGGCACCGCCCTGCGTCGGCGGCGTTCCTCTCAGCATCTCATTCGTATTATAGGTTGCCGAACGCCGGTGGCAAGTGAAATTATTGTTCTAGCCCAACCTTGGCACGTTTTTGAAAAATCGACGATGGATTCCGCGGTGGCGCGTTCGGGAGGGGCGGTTTTCGGCGGAAAAGGCTGTCGTGCAGACCAACCCGGTCGCCGACGGCGAATTTCAGCAAAGAACATGGTCGGGTCTCACGCGGCCCAATCACGATTGAAATGCATCGTCGGGCGGTGCCCGACGTACGTTTCTTTCACCCGGATCAACTGCATCCGCTTTCGACGCGGGTGGCGGTCGGATTCCTGGGCCGAAACGGTAATGGACGGCATCGCCAACCCGCAGAGGCTGGGCCGCCCGGCGTGGGATTCGACTCCCCCACCGCTAAAGCGATGGACCAGCCGGCCGTGCCGGGACTGAGTCACTTCCCTTGATGATGTCCCCGACGAAAAACACGGTAGAATGCCAGGGCTACGGGTTGCAAGGCATCCGAGCCGGCCAAGGGGACGCAGGATCGACGGTCTTGTCAGCATGAAGTCATCGCTATTTTTTCTTCGTTACACGAAAACTGGGAATCTTTGAAAGCGTGAAGACAACAAGCTCTTCGCCCGTCGTTGTGCTGATGTCGTGATGCAGGCTGACCACCTCGACGCCGGTGATATCTCGGACCATCACTTCCATGAGCGGTCGCGCGGTCTCGATCAGTTGGATCCTGACCTGCTTGAGCAGGTCCCTGCCCTTTTCCGGCGGAAGCGTCGTGACCAGGTGTTGCTCGGCTGAAGTCAGAACTCCCTGGAGGCGGACAACCAGAAGATCGTCAAGCAGGAAGGTGCGGATGTCCTTCGGCCCGCGGCCCATATACTCCTGCTCAAAACGGCTGATTCCGTCGCTGATCGCGGATTCGATTTCTCCCTGCGATTTCATCAATGCTTTTTGAACCTCCTGTCCAGTTCAAGGTGACCGGCTGGGACAGACGGTGCCCCGGCCTCTAACACGTCGAATTCCATCCTCATCTACCGCGCCGTCCGGCGTGGTTTGCCGGACGATTTTCGAACGGCGGATTTCCGAGTCCCCTTGGCCGGAGCTTTCTTTTGTGGACTCGGCTTACGCCGCCCGGCAGTGGGCTTTTCTTCGATGGGGCCCAGGGTCCGGTCCAGGAAATCCTGGATGGCCTTTAGCACCTGATCCGCGGATTTGCGCCCACTCGCTTGGGTGCGAATCGACCGGCGAATCTTTGACAAGGCAGCGGTCTGTGCCCGAAGCTGTTTATTCAATTGACCTTGGGTCTGGTGTGGCCGTTGCTCGTCTTGTTTGCGAACCGTGACGTCTTCGATCATGGCCAAGATTCTGATGGCCGGGCCGGCGAGGTCGCGCAATGCGATACCGTGAACCTTCAACCAGATGGTACGTCCGTCCCGGTGGAGGCAGCGCTTCTCGATTGTCCACGAGTCGGTCTGGTTGCGGATCACACGCGCGATCGCGTTCAGATCCTCTTTTCGATCCTGGGGATCAGTCAGGCCGATGTAGGTCTTGGTCAGTAGTTCTTCCTCGGAGTAGCCCGTCATCTCACAGAATTTCGGATTGACCCGGGTGAAGCGGAACGCGGGTCCGTCGGCTTGAATCATGCCGATGCCGCCAAGGTCGAACATGGCGTCGAATTCTCCGTTGGACTGTAGCCACGCTTCCTCGACCTTCCGCAGCAGGAGGAAGCCGATCTTCTCGCGGCCGACGACCGCATCCACTTCGTGGCGTTTCAAGGCCTCGATGATCGGTTCCGCCGCGGCCAGCCGCTCTTCGAGCTGCTCATAGGTCGGTCTGGATTGCGTCATGAATCGCCTCCCGTCACGCGGAGGGCGACAAGGACTCTCGGTAAATCACTCAGGTTGCCGAGGATTGTCACCGCGGGACGAGGCTCGACCATAATCAACGCCGGCGTGACCAGGATGTTGTTCCTGACTGCTGCTTGAAAGTCTCCCACCACGTCGACCGTTTCAATCTTGGCTCCCTCTCCCAGGTATTCCCGGCAAAGGTTGCGAAGATTGGCCAATGCGATTTGGGAATTCTGTCCTTTGCCCGCCGTGAACAGCCGGAACCGGTAACGGGCCGGTTTTTGCTTTTTCGCGCGGGGCAAGGCTCGAAGCGGCTTTTTCATTTTCTACCGTCCTTTCGGTCGGTGCGTTTCGGTCGTACCGATGGCGGTTGCGGGGCGTCGGGGAACTGTATGCCCCGATCCGTAATGATGAAGGGATGTCTCCGATTCGAGTGCGCCGAGCCCCTGGACTTGACGACATGAATCTGGCGGTGGACCTCTTGGCCAGTTTCGATGTAGCGCAATTGGAGAACGGCGTCCACGATGGAAGAGAAGCCGATGCCGCTGAGTTCCTCGTCGCTGCCCGCCAAACCATTGATCTGGTTGGTCATCATGGTGGTAATTCCGCGTTCCTTGACGACACTTATCAAGCGCATCATAAAATCAAAGGCCGCCTGTTCGGACCCCATGCGCAGGCAGGCGGAGACGGCGTCGAGAATGAGGTGATCGGGCTTGAAGCTGTTGACGGCGTCGATCGCCCGAATCAGATGGCCGTCCGACCCCATGCTCTCCGGCAAGGCGGTTTGAATCATCAGCTTTCGGGCGCGAACGGGTGGGCGCAGGTCGATCCCGGCGCTGAGCATCCCATTGATCAACGCCGCCTTGGATTCCTCGAAATTCAGACACAGCACTCTCTCGCCGCGACGGCAGGCGGCGCGGGCGAACGTGCTGACCACCGTCGTCTTGCCCGTACCGCTGTTGCCCGAAACAAGGATGCAGGACGCCCGCCGGAAGCCTCCGTCCAACATGCGGTCCAGTCCGCTCAATCCCGACGAGACTTTCGACCCCAGCGGCTTATGCGTCAGCTCCGACTTGGTCAACGGGAACAGGACGATGCCGGAATCGCCGATGACATAGGGATATTCGTTCGTGCCAAATCCGGAGCCACGGTACTTGATCACTCGCAGGCGGCGCGTGGCCACTTGTCCGGTCACGCGATGGTCGAGCTGAATGACGCAGTCGGCCATGAAGTTCAGGAATTCGTATTGAGAATCCATCTCGCCGTTGCGGTGACTTTTCACCGTCAGGACGCCCGTCATCTTCCGTTCAATCAACCATTCATGGAGCCTGGACAATTCACCGCGCTCGCGCTTCAGGTCGCCATAAACCCGGAGCAGGACGTCCAAGGCGTCCATCACGATCCGGCGAGACTTGATCCTCGTTGCGTGGCCTCCCGCGATCGCCAGCAATCCCTGAATGTCAAATTCGCCCGAAAGCACTTCATCGCCGGACAGACGAGCCTCAATAATGGCCATCTTTCCGGCCTTCTCCAGTGCGGCCAGATCCCATCCCATGGCCAACGCGTTCATGCGAATGGCTTCGGCTCGTTCCTCAAAGGTAACAAAGACCGCAGGTTCACCCGACATCGCCCCGCGGCACAAAAACTCCAGGCCCAACACTGTTTTCCCGGAGCCAGGCCCGCCGTTTATCAACGTGGTCCGACCTCGCGGAAGGCCGCCCCCCAGGATATCATCCAGCCCGGTGATATTGGTCGGCACTTTCGGGATGGGTCGTCGTTTTCCGTGCATATCCAACTCCTGCATGCGACTTCCCGTCGCACCGTCCAAGCTCGGCCCCGGTGTTGCCGCCATCGTTGCTTTAAGAAACGCAAAAAGCCGACGCGACCGAACACAAACGGGTGTTCGACCACGCCGGCCTACTCGTTGACAGGCTTCCCGGTAACTCCGGACGGCCCTTCATCTCGTCTACCGACTTACAGGCGATTTGTACGGCAATTGAATTCGCCAGCGTGCATTATAACATCGCCGCTGGATTTTACCACCGTCTTAATGGCGACTCAACGCACCCGCCGGAATGTTGGTCCAAACGACGATGCGTCCGAATCGCCCTCGACGTCACAACGCAACCAAAAGCACCTAACACAATAGAGACCTGTCCTTTGAATGGACAGGAAGACCGCTCCCTCACGGTCGCGGCTCTGAAATTGTTAGGCGTTCTAATTCTGTCGGTGCTCAAGCCGTCCGACTTTTTTGCGTTTCGCGGAAATCAGGCGATTCCGTCAGGGATAGGATCACGACTTCCTCGCCCGTGACGGTGCTGATGTCGTGGTGCAGGCTCATCAACTTGACGCCGGTGACCTGATACACCAAGGCTTCGAGGATTGGCCGCGCCGTTTCGACAAGTTGCATACGAACTTGCTTAAGCAGGTCCCTTCCCTTTTCAGCCGGGAGCGTTTTGACAAGATGTTGCTCGGCTGCGGTCAGCACGCCCCGTAATCGGACTACGACAAGGTCGCCGAGCAGGTGACAGCGGATGTCCTTGGGTCCGCGGCCCATGTGCTCCTGAAGAAAGCGGATGATACCATCGCTGATCGCGGATTCGATTTCTCCTTGCGTTCTCATGGCGAGATCCATCGCCGGTTTATGGTGGCTACCGGATGCCGGCGAATAACGGAATAGAATTGTAGCCCGCCCTGCCCCGCCGTAAATGATCGTCGGGGATTTGAGCGATCAGTTCAAAGTGGTGCTGGATATGCGGTTTCCATACTATAAACAAGGTTAGCTGTCAATAACGAATTTTGAGTAGTACCGACGGGCCAGCGTCAAATTCTGTCAGTGTACAAGTTAAGGGAAAAACATGGAGCCGAGCAAATAAGCGCTGGTACGGGTGTATCGATGTTTTATTCTGAAGGGCAATCGCAACCTTTAATGCCGGTCCAATGTTCCTTTTCAGGCCCTCCAGACGGGTTTTCCACAATACAGACCCGCACCCTGTTCTGCGTTCGAGAAGATTCTGCTTGCTTTTCCAAGGCCAACATAATACACTATTAGACGACGAAGAGGACTATTTACCAGAAGTTGTTTGGACAGTCTAAATCGCCCACGGATGACTAGATAAAGAACACCCCGGATCCTAGGGGGGGTTCGTTAGCGAGTATGCCGGCGTGGCTGAGTGCATTTATGTGCTCGGCGACGCCGGTTTTTTTTTTGAATTTAGGCGCGGCGTAGCCGGTGTAGGTTGCCAGGCGCACGGTTTAAGTACTTCTTTTGAGAGGAACTGGATTATGAGACGAGTAGTCGCGTTGTGTGGGATTGTGGCCATTGGTGCTGCGGCGAGTGGTTGTGCATGTTCGGGACGGGGTCCGGCGCAGGCCCGCGCTGAGAGAGTACACCAAGCTCCCGTTTACTACGTAGAAGCCGATCCTGGTTATTTGGTAGGGCCTCGCGGTCCCGATGGACCGGCTGGACCGGTCGGTGAGCAAGGCCCGACCGGTTATTCGGGCGCCCCCGGCTACGCGATGGCCGGACCACGCGGTGAAATGGGCCCGAGAGGCTACGCCGGTGATCAGGGACCATCGGGGCCGACCGGTCCATCCGGTGCTGTGGTTCGCGGGCGTGTGGGTGTGCAAGGCGCTCCCGGTTTCGCTGGTGAACAAGGCGCCATGGGCCATACCGGCGCTCGTGGTGAAAGCGCGCTGGGTTATGCCGGCCCAACCGGTGATCAAGGCCCCATCGGACCCGACGGGCGGATGGGACCAGCCGGAGGTCGTGGTGCCACGTTAGAAGGTCCGACAGGACCCGCGGGCCGTACAGGCGGGGCCGGATCACGAGGCGCCACCGGATACACCGGTGTTCAAGGCAGCACGACGCCCGGAGTTTCTGGGCCGACAGGTCCGGCCGGACCGCAGGGTCCGCAAGGTCCGATGGGCGACATCGGATCGCAAGGCCGAGTTGGAGTTGTTGATCGTTGGACCTCTTATCGAGATTTCTGGTTCCAGTTCGACAGCGCCCAAATCCAAAGTTCTGAACAGAGCAAGCTGACCGAGATCGCGATTTACATGAAGAAGAATCCGTCGCTTCAAATCGGAATCGACGGCTCCATGGATCCTCGCGGTACCGATCCTCGCGATCAGAGTCTTAGTGATAACCGCGTCAAGGCGATTCGGGATGCGTTGGTCGAAGCGGGTGTGCCCGCACACCAGATTAGCTTCGGCGCTTTCGGTGACCCAGATCTAAGGCGGGATCGACGAGTGGAAGTGCTGATCGCCACGAGGAACTAAGTGAAACATGACTACGACCGGCTTCCAACCGTCGTATTTGCTGTGTCGGGGAGTCTCCTTCACTCGCTGTACGTGAAGGAGATTTCCCGGCCACACACGTGTCCACCTACCGTTGGTGGACCGAGATTCGAGGATTTCTTTTGGGAGATGAATTGATGTTGAAGGTAAAGAGGATCTCCGTACTGGCGGCCGGCGCGCTCATCGGGGTAACAGGGTTCGCCGGACCGGTCGCTTTTGCCGTAGAGAAGCCCCTATCGCAGCAAAAGTTCCGAATCCAGAAAGCGACCGACCTGATCGGCAAACCCGTGGTGAATCCGCGCGGCGAGCAGTTGGGTGAGGTGCAGGATCTGGCGATCGATGCGAAGCATGGGCGGGTGGCATATGCCGTGCTTTCCTTCGGTGGGTTTTTGGGAATGGGCGAGAAGTGGTTCGCCATCCCGACGGGAGCCATGACGCTCCCCAATGACGGCAAGCATTTCGTTCTCGCGGTGGAGCAAGACCGGCTGAAGACGGCAACGGGATTTGCGAAGGATCGCTGGCCCAAAATGGATGACACTACCTGGGGAATGGGCATCCACGAGTATTACGGTCTGCAGCCCTACTGGGTAAACGAGGGTGATGGCTCGACGCCGGAGGGTCTTCGCATCCAGAAGGCCAGCGAGATCATCGGTCGCACCGTGCAGAACAACCAGGGCGAGGATCTCGGGGAGATCAAGGACCTGGTCATCGATCCGGATCGAAACCGCATCGCCTATGTGGTGCTGACATTCGGGGGATTCCTTGGCTTTGGTGACAAGCTGTTTGCCATGCCCGTCGGCGTCCTGCAATTGCCCGGCACGGGAAAATACGCCGTGCTTACGGTGGACAAGGACCATCTGAAGAACGCGACGGGTTTTGACAAGAACAACTGGCCGAATATGGCGGATCCGAATTTCGCCACAGAGACCTATAAGTTCTACGGGCAGCAGCCCTACTGGACGGACGACGCGCGTACGAACCCAGTCAAGTAGTCGAAGCCGTGATGTTTTTTAGTCCAATCCGTGAGAATGAAAGGAGTGCTGCATGAAGAAATTTGATTCATTGAGAACGCTGTTTGTCCACGAATTGAGTGATCTGCGTGACGCGGAAAACCAATTGGCCAAAGCGCTTCCGAAAATGGCGAAGGCTGCCGCGTCCGAGGACTTGCGCCTGGCCTTTGAGAGGCATTTGGACCTGACGAAGGAGCACGTTCAGCGGTTGGAACGCGTTTTCTCGTTGCTCAAGGAGAAACCCGTCCAGACGACGTGCCTGGGCATGAAGGGGATTCTTGAGGAAGCCGGGGAGATGTTCCACGCGGACGGTGACCCGGCGATCAAGGATGCGGGGTTGATCTCGGCGGCACAAGCCGCCGAACACTACGAGATGGCCGGGTACGGGTGCGCTCGCACCTACGCCGAGATGTTGGATGAGATGGACTCGGCCGACCTGCTTCAACAGACGCTCAACGATGAGCGTGCGACGGACGAGAATTTCACGGAATTGGCAGCACGCCTAATTCATACGGAGTCCGTACATGTATAGCTGGGGTACTGCAATACATGTGGGCCTTGGGGATGAGTGGAAGTGATTGTTGGGGGACATTGGGCTGATTGAGGGCAACGTGTTCTCAATGCCAAAACAAAACCAAGTTGGAGATTCAAGAATGGACACGGAGAGGACAGAAATCACGTCGTCGAACTTGAAGAAGGGCGACGTCAAACAAAACGCAAAGACGTGCGATCCCGGCACCACTTCGGTCGGCGCCGGGAAAACGACACGAACGAATGGCGCGGCGATCGGGGGAGACGCCGGGCATGCGATCGGCGATCGAGGGGACGTGGCCGTGGGGGCGGTGGCGCGTGGCATTGCCGCGAGGAAGAACACCATCGGCAAGACGGCAGCGAAACCGGTCAATCCGAGCGCGGAGCACGAGTTCTGGCGCAGGGAATTTGTAAGCCGTCCGTACTTCACGCACGGTACGCCCTATGACCAGTATGGCCCCGCGTTTGAATATGGCTGGGTGAGTTTCGCAAGCCACAATGGCAAGACATTCGAGGATGTCGAACCAGAGCTGGCCCGAGACTGGCCAAACCATCGGGGGAAGTCGAAGTTGAGCTGGAACCATGCGAAGGGCGCGACGTACGATGCGTGGGAGCGTGCGGAGCAAGCCGCTTGCGTCGATTCATGTAGTTCAGCATGAGAGGGCAGATGATGTGGTTCAGCGGGATTCGTGGGGGGGAGATGCATCGGTCGCCGAGATCTTCCCTCGCGAACCGCTTCCGTGCTGATTCGGGTTGAAAGGAGAATGTCATGCTCGAAACAATTGTAGTAATATTGCTCGTTTTGTGGTTGTTGGGAATGGTGACTTCGTACACCATGGGTGGACTGGTCCACGTCTTGCTGGTCGTTGCGGTGGTCGTGGTACTGCTTCGGGTGATTCAGGGACGCCGGGTGATATGACCCACTGTAGCCTATCTAGGCCCCGGTGTTTGATTTATGTTGAAATATTGGCAAATCGCCGATAAGAATGAAAGTGAGGTCATAAATGCAGAACTCTATAGGCCAATTAAGGATGTTCCTGGTTCTCCTTGGTATATTGCTTCCCAGCGTTCTCCTGGCTGGTTGCCGCGGAAATCTGGGATGGAATCGAATAGACGCCCCCATGGGGCGGCAAAGCCTGTCCGGTATTTCAGCAGTCCCGGCAGATGTAGGCTGGTAAGGTCGAAGTCGCCTCGAATACGCAGAGATGCACAAAAGTAGCGAGTTCCGTTATCGCTTTCAATCCGGTAACGTTATAGTAGAATAGTGGCCGGTCGGAGCGCGCAAGGAAGCTTGCGGCTCCGGTGGGCGAGAAATTCGAAGTCGTCGGACGACTTGATGAAGGGCAACCCGATCTTTATCGGGGGGCTCGTTGCAGAGTAAGCCGACGTGGTCGGATACCTTCGGGTGTTCGGGCACGTCGGCTTTTTTTTGGTCAGCGGTGACGGGAAGCGATCGTGGCCGCCAAGGAGAGACCCGATGGGGAATTCGAATTCGAACATGGCGCAGGAGATTGCAAAAGCGGCCAGCGCGTTCGAGCAACAGCGAACGGGGCAGCTACCCAAATCGGTGAGCGTCGTCCTCAGCGAAAACACGCTGGTGATCACGCTGCACGGGGCTCTTTCACCGGCTGAGCAGGCTTTGGCCAGAAGCCCGGAGGGTGCTGTTCAGGTGCAGGAGTTCCATCGTCAGTTGTTCGCCAACGCCTCCGACTCGCTGCGGCAGGAGATTAAGCGAATCACGGGCGTGGAGGTGCGTAAGGCGACCGCGGAAGTCGAGCCGTCTTCCGGCACCGTCGTGGCGGTGTTCACAAGTGGAACCACGGTTCAGGTGTACTTGCTCGCCCACGCCGTGGCTCCAGATACGTGGAGTGGAATTGTGCCAGATCAATTTGAAGTCGAGAAGCGGAGGTCAAAAAATGCTAGTGCTGTCGCGGAAGAATAATGAATCGGTGATCGTCGAAGGTGGTGACGGCCTGAAACATCTCTTCAAAGTCACTGTGATTGAGATTGGCCAGGGCGTCGTCAAGCTGGGCTTCGAGGCGAAGCGGAACATCTCTGTGAATCGCGAGGAATTAAGGGAGCGGCTTCTCGCGGATCGGCTGGCGGAAACTCACCCGGGTCCGCGCGAAACGTTGGACCGGTGGGCGGATGACGGCGGAGGTTCAGGGCACGCGGAAAACATCCTCAAAGCCGGCAGCAATGGTCAAAAGGTCGGAGTCTGATGTCCAAGAGTAAGTACCTGGTTACGGAGGGAAAGTGTGAAAACGGTTTCGCACCCCGTTTTCACCACCCTCCGACCAACGGTACTGGGCAACAGCCGCAGGTGTAGGTCCGTGATTGTAGACAACCGGACGGGCCAGGGACTTGAAGGGTTGGCCGAGATTTCCGTCTTGAATGGGTTTGGGATCGTAGACCCGCGTGTGTGGTGGTGACGTTTCGCCTCGCACCGCGCGGCCACTGGGGTACGAGAGTCTTGTACGTTCGTCTCGCCCGGGACCAGGGATATCCCCCCGGGGGCGTGATGGGAAATGAAGATGAATCGCAAAAACCTGATACTTTCGACAATTGTAGTGTGTGCCGGCTTGGCGTTGCAAACAAGAGCCGACACTTTTCAACTGGGTTCGGCGGAGAGTTTCGCGGTGTTGGGCGGTTCGACGGTGACGAACACGAACCCGACGACGATCTTCGGTGATGTCGGGGTCTGGTCGGGTGGGGCGATCACCGGCTTCCCGCCAGGGATTGTTACCGGAGGAACGATGCACACCGGCGATGCGGTCGCACAGCAGGCGCAAGGTGATCTGACGACTGCGTACCTTAAGTTCGCAAACTTGCCGTTCGATGAGGACCTGACGGGTCAGGGCCTGGGTGGAATGACGCTCACGCCCGGCGTCTATCGGTTTTCATCCTCGGCTCATTTGACTGGGGATCTCACGTTCGACGGCGATGGCGACCCGAATGCTTTTTTTGTGATCCAGGTAGGAAGCGAACTCATAACGGCCAGCAACTCGTCTGTCAATGTGATCAATGGCAGCGCTTCCAACGTGATTTGGGTGGTCGGCAGTTCCGCGACTCTCGGTACGGGCACGGAGTTCGCGGGAAATCTACTTGCGCTGACGAGTATCACCCTGAATACCGCATCGAGCATCGTGAACGGTAGAGCGTTGGCGATAAACGGGGCCGTTACGATGGATAACAACAACATCATCATCCCGGAACCTGCCACGGCCATGCTTGTTGGCTTCGGGCTGGCGGGTCTGCTCGTCGGCAGAAAAAGGTGCCGTGGCGCAGCCGCACAGGTCGGGTCCGCCGACGAGCCGTTGCGTTCGTGGGATAGGCATGGAACAACGTGCGACGACCGTAGGGTATGGCATGTCCGGCTCAACGGGCCGGCGACAAGGTCGTCGAGAAGTTAGACACCAAGAATGAGTCTGCAGAGGCTCGGGTCCCAGGCGACCCGAGAAGGAGAATGAGAATGTCGGCAATCAATAGGAAGGCGTCTACAACGAAAGGGATTTTCGCAATTCTACTGGTCGTTTTCTTGACTGGATGTGGGTGTAATTTGGAAAACCTGCTGGACGTCACGGCGCCCCGAGTGATTTCAGGTGATACCGATCCACCGGACGAGGCAGTTGATGTGGCGGTCGGCAGCAATATCACCGCATATTTCAGCGAGGCGATGGACCCGTCGACGATCACCAGCGCAACATTCATGGTGACGCGATCCGATGGTGCGACGGTGGCAGGAACAATCGCCATTAGTGCAAACGGCCGCGTTGCGACATTTACCCCAAGCAACGGTCTGACGCCCGATAGCGAGTACACCATTACGATTAAGAGGGAAGTTCAGGACGCCGCGGGCAATCCCCTGGCGAATGACGTTGTCTGGTCATTCACCACGGCGCCCAATGCACTCGACGTGGATAACACGGCGCCCGCGGTGAGCCTTACCAGCCCTGCCGACAGAGCTACGGGTGTGGCGATTAACAAACAGATCGCCGCAACGTTCAGTGAAAGCATGAATGCATCAAGTATCTTCCCGGCCCTTACCGTGAGCGAGACCGGCCAGGGTCCCCTGGTCGGAACCATCGTCTACGATGTCGTCAGCAAGATCGCAACGTTCACTCCGGAAGATGATTTGGCGTCCAACACGAATTACACGGCCGTCTTAACCACGGGGGCTCGCGATCTGGCCGGCAATCGTCTGGCGAGAAACTTCGTATGGAGTTTTACAACGGGCTCGACTCCGGACACAACCCGGCCTCTTGTGAACGGCACAATTCCCGGAGACGGAGCAGCCAATGTTTTGATCAACACGAAAATATCGGGAACTTTCACTGAGGCCATGGATTCCTTAACGATCAACGAAACATCCTTCACGTTGGTCAGTGAGGTAGACGGGCCTGTTCCGGGCAACGTAAGCTACGCGGCTGTGGGCAATGCCGCTACTTTTGCTCCCTTGAACAATCTCGCACCGAACACGCTTTACACGGCCACCTTGACCACGGCGATTCAGGACCTGGCCGGCAATTCGCTGGTAGCCGATACAGTCTGGACGTTTCGGGCGGCTACGACCAGCGACGACGTGGATGAGATCGCCCCGACTGTGAATTCCACAAACCCGGCGAATAATGCGACAAACGTACCGATTAACCAGAAAATCAATGCAACGTTCAGTGAGGCGATGGATCCGTTGTCCATTTCTACGGCCAGCTACATCGTCAATGGACCGGGTGAAACGTCCGTCTTGGGCACGGTCTTCTACGACGTACCCAGTAACATCGCGACCTTTGTGCCGTTGCTCGATCTGATGCCGAACACAGACTTTACCGCCAGCATGACGACCGGCGTTAGTGATCTTGCGGGTAGGGCACTGGATCGTGACTACGTCTGGGTATTCACGACAGCGGAGGAACCCGCGGGCCAATCGTTGGTCGACTTTCAATCAGCCGCCACTTTTGCGATCCTGGCTGGCGCTGGGATCACCAACGTCAACAACCCGGGCACCATTGTGAACGGTGATATGGGGACGAGTCCGACCGCGTCGGTGAGCGGATTCCCACCCGGCGTTTTGAACGGCTCGCTGCATGCAGCCGACCCGGTCGTCGAATCGGCCAAGCTCAATTTGACCACCGCCTACAACGACGCCGCCGGACGATCGCGCGACGTCGTGATCGTCGCGGACGGCGAACTGGGCGGACTGACACTGGCGCCCGGCCTTTACAGGTCCGCGCCAGGCTCGTTTGCGATCACTTCGGTGGACCTGACGCTCGATGCCCAGGGGGACGCGAACGCGGTTTACATCTTTCAGATGCCGTCTTCGACACTTACCGTGGGTAATGATCGCCAGGTGATCTTGAGCGGTGGAGCCCGGGCCGCCAACATCTTCTGGCAGGTCGGCACGTCCGCGACTTTGGGCACAACCTCCGTTTTCAAGGGGACCATCATGGCTGATCAGGCCATCACTCTTGAGACCGGCGCGACGCTGGACGGTCGCGCATTCGCGCGAATCGCCGCAGTTACATTGGACACGAATGTCATAACGATTCCCTCTCCGTAGCAATCGCGGGGTTTGGCGGTAGTATGGGACAGACTATATCAGAAATGGGCAATGCCCCTTGGAGAAGGATAACGACTTTGAAAGAACATCGAGTTTCGAGATTATGTATGGTCACGGCACTGGCCGCCGGGTTTACAGGATATGGGCTAAGCACAGCGAAGGCGCAGCCACCGCGGCCCGATGGTGAGTATGGCGTGCAAGTGCTCACGCGCGGGCCGGTTCATGAGGCCTTCGCCGAGACCGTGACTTTTGACCCCGAACCGGGCATCGTCGTGTCCGTTTCGCCTCCCAATCCGATCGATGAATTGCCGCCGGACCAGAGGCCGGAAGGTGTCGATGTCACATGGATTCCTGGCTACACGGCCTGGGACGACGAGCGGAATGACTACCTTTGGGTGAGTGGCGTTTGGCGCGCCCCCCCTCCTGGCCGGCAATGGGTCTCCGGGTATTGGGGGAGGGTGTCACAGGGGTTTCAGTGGACGTCGGGATATTGGGCCGATGCGCAATTGCGCGAGACCGAGTACCTGCCCGAGCCGCCGCAGACCGTCGAAATCGGCCCGAGCATGCCCGCCCCGTCGTTGGACCACAGTTGGATTCCGGGCACCTGGGTTTGGCATCAAGGGCGGTACGCTTGGCGTCCGGGTTACTGGGTGGCTGTTGAAGCGGACTGGGATTGGGTTCCGTCCCATTACACATGGTCACCGCGCGGCTACATTTTTGTCGACGGCTATTGGGATTACTCGATCGCGCGACGGGGGATGCTGTTTGCCCCGGTCTATTTCGATGCGAACATATATGCTCGTCGAGACTACTACTATTCACCTTCAACGGTAATCAGCCTGGCGGTGTTTTCCGACCATCTCTTCGTTCGGCCGAGATACCAGCACTATTATTTTGGCGACTACTATGACGTGCGCTACGACGATGCTGGGTACTACTCACCGTCCGCGTTTCACTTGCATCGTCGCGGGTACGAGCCTATTTACGCCCATCGACGCTGGCAGCATCGGAACGATCGTGAATGGGATGTCCGCATAGAGGCGGATTTTCGCCACCGCCGTAATAACATCGAGGCGCGACCCGCACGGACTCTGTCGGCCCAGATGACCCTGAATACGGACGGACGGAGAGAAAGCGGCGTCGTGATCGCGACTTCACTCGAACGACTTGCAAAGAGCACGGCGAGTCCGACTCGATTCCGAACGGTGGACAGTGCGGAGAAGGAAAATCACGTTCAGCTTGGGAGGGAAGTCCGGAGATTACGCCAGGAACGAGAGGTGCTGGAGACACAGGCTGTAAATGTGTCAACGCACGATTCGATCAGACGATTAGAACCGACTCGTCTGAAATTACCCAAGTCCGCGATCGTGGCCAGGTCAGCGGAGGAGCTTGGCAAAGGCCGATCGCCACCCAGGCGACAGGTGGCACCGGAGCCGGATACGAGGGTCGAGGCCAAGCCTAGAGCAGTCCGCAACAAGGCTAACGCACCGACGTCGGCGTCTAGAAAAGAGTCTGACAGTGGATCGAAGAAACGACCCGAAGGTAAGTCCAAGAGGGATCCCAAGGATGACTAGCACGTTCGGCTTCTTTCTGATGAGGAAACTCAAATGCTCTCGACGGTTCTGATCGTGTTGTTGCTTTTGTCGGTCTTGGGTGTGGTGCCCAGGTTGCCCCAAAGCAGAATCTGGAATTATTTTCCGAGCGGTGGGCTTGGATTGGTATTGCTCGTGGTTGTCATCCTTCTGCTCATGGGAGGAATCTAATCACCGAAGCGAATCAAGCGACAGCCTCAGCCCAGAGATAGGAATTGAGAATTGAAACGCACGCACCTTGTAACAACGGGAATCGTCTTGGTCGTTTTGGGAGTGGCGGCTCTTATATGGCAAAAAGTCGGTTACACGCAGCGCGAGACGCTGGTGGACGTGGGGTCGGTCAACATAACGGCTGATACGACGAAGAGCATTCCACTGCCGCCGATCGTGGGAGGCATCGCCCTGGCCGGCGGCGTCGGGTTGATTGTGGCAGGCGCAAGGAAGACATCGGTCTAAAAGGCTGGTCGTCATTCCATCGCGTGAGGCGAGAATCAATCGTCGCGATGAGGAAGCACGTTGAAGCTGAGCAGGCCGGTGAGGCGGTCGCGACTATCCAGCTCCCAACATTGCGAGAGGACGCGTTCAGCCGTGGCGTCGTCGATGACGCCTTGGGCCAATCTCCTGAACTTGCCAACAACTTCGTCATCGGTCATGCGGTTGTGGGCGTGGCCACGGGGATAGTCGATCCGTTTTTCCACCGTGCTGCCGTCGGCCAACGTAATCACCAGATGATTGGGAATGCCTTTGGGATAGCCGGCGTTGCAGTCGGCATCCTCCACGATCTTGATTTTGTCCATCAGCGAGAGCACGTCGGGGTCCGCGAGGCGATCCTCGTCAAATGATGCCAAGGTGACGTCACCATCGATCAACGCGACCGCGACGCAATAGGCCATCGAATGGTCAGCCGTCTCTCGTGACGTGGGCCTCCATTTTTCCGGCTCGCTGCCGATAATGCTGACTGCGGCTTCGAAACTTTTGATCTCGATGCCCCTGATCAGGCGATCGCCGATTTCGGGTCTAAGGGCCAGCACTGCCTCGATGGCCGACTGCGAATGATATTCAGCGGGCCAATACTTGATATAGGTGCGATTGATCATGAAATCGCCGGTGCTGCCCAGCTTTAGTTGGAACTGGCCGGTCAGTTGCTGAAAAATCCCCTTGGGTCCTTCGAAGATTTCGTAGGGACCCGTCATGCCGCGGCGGGCAAGGTCGGCTGCGACGACTCCGTTTCGCGCGGCATTGGCAAAGGCACAGGCCTTCCAATGTGACATTTGACCGGTGCGGGTCTGCCGCGTCGCGATATTGCAGACGCCAGCCAGTCCCAGTGCGTGCTCCAACTGGTCTTCGTTCAGTTCCCACAGTTTCCCAGCCGCCGTCGCGGTGCTCAATGCCCCGTAGAACACGTGATCCCAGCCGTGCTTGCGGAGACTGGCAGCGTCGCACAGTCTACACTGAATCTCGTAGCCAATGACTGCGGCAAGAATGGCGTCCTGGCCCGACTTATCTGCCGCTTCGGCGACGGCCAGCACGGCGGAAAGGTTGTCCGATGGGTGGGCCGGCTCCAGTGACAGGTACGTGTCATTATAGTCGAGGTATCGGAACATCGTGCCGTTGGCGAATGCCGCCCGGTCCGGACTCGTGCTGTGATGCGTTCCCAGAACCGAAGCCGCCCTGGTGTCATTGATGGATTCGGCAAACGCGCGGGTGATCTTTGCCGGCGCAGATCGATAAGCGCCCAGTGCGCAGGCGATGGAATCAATGATTCGCCGCTTGACTTCATGAACACTGCCGTCATCCAGTTGCTCGTACGTCAAGCCCTTCGTCCACGATGCAATTCTTCTCGCCACCGTTGTCATCGATTCCTCTCTCGTAGGGTGGGCACCGCCCATCAATTCCATACCCCCTGCGCAGGGTGGCGTCATGCCCACCCTACGGTTTCATCGACTGCATCAGCATTTCCGCGATGTCCAACTGTTCCACGTCCGTTCGCTCCTTGCCTGCCAGACCGTCGGTTAGCATTCGCAGGCAGAACGGGCAGGCGCTGGCGATCACGTTCGACCCCGTGGCCAGCAGTTGCTCCGTGCGGCGCACGTTGACGCGTGCATCGCCGTGCTCCTCTTCCTTGAACATCTGGGCCCCGCCGGCTCCGCAGCACATCCCGCGATCGCGCGTCTCATGCGGTTCGACCAGGCTCACGCCCGGTATCGCCCGCAGCAAGTCGCGCGGAGCGTCATACACGTCGTTGTAGCGCCCCAGATAGCACGAGTCGTGATACGTCACCTGCGCGTCCACCTTGGCCGTCGGCGTTAACCGGCCGTCTCGAACCAGTTGCGACAATAACTCCGTGTGATGGACCACTTCGAAGCGACCGTCGAAATCAGGGTACTCATTCCGCAACGTATTGAAACAGTGCGGGCACGTCGTCACGATTTTCTTAACCTTGTAGCCATTCAACACTTGGCAGTTCGCCTGCGCCAGCGTCTGAAACAAAAACTCGTTGCCCGCACGCCGGGCGGGGTCGCCCGTGCACGACTCCTCGGCGCCCAGTATGGCAAAATCAACCCCCGCCCGCTTCAGGAGTTGTGCCGTCGCGCGGGCGGTTTTTTTTGCACGATCGTCGTACGACGGGGCGCAGCCGACCCAGAACAGATATTCGGCACTGCCCTTTTCGGCCAGCAGCGGCACGTCCAATCCGTCGGCCCAATTCGCCCGTTCGTCCGGCGCGAATCCCCACGGATTCATGTTCGACTCCAGCCCGCGAAAGGCGCTCTGTAATTCGCCCGGGAATTCACCTCGCTCCTGCACCAGGTATCGCCGCATGTCCACGATCTTGTCGACGTATGTGATGAACACCGGGCATTCCGTCTCGCAGGCGCGGCACGTGGTACACGCCCACAGAACTTCCGGATCGATCACCCCGTCGACAAGATCCTTCTGGTGTTCTGCGGCTGAATCGCCGTCACCGGTCGATCCCTGGCCGTTCGATCCGCTCGTCAGGGATGCCCCATGCTTGTACAGGAAGTTGCGGAGATCGATCGTAAAATGCTTCGGTGACAGCTTCTTGCCCGTATTCGCGGCGGGACAATGGTCGCTGCATCGCCCGCATTCGGTACACGTATAGAAATCCAGAACGCTCTTCCAGTCGAACTGCGCAATGCGCTTGATGCCCAGCGTCTCCTCGCGCTCGACCTTGCCCTCGATGTCCGTGATCGGCGCCAATCGGCCGCGCGGTTCCAGGCTCTGAAAGAACACGTTCGGAATCGCGGTGATGACGTGGAAGTGCTTCGAATACGGCAGGATGTTTAGAAAAATCAGCACCAGCGACACGTGTGTCCAGAAGCCAACGTGCATGGCCGCTTCGACCGTGGGCACCGATCGATGAAAAAACGGCCGCGCCACCAGCGACCCGATCGGCTCATACCAGCGGAATGCCACCAATTTGGGAGGGGGAAGCACCATCGACCCACTGTGCCATATACCTTTGTCATCCTGATACGCCGGCGCGTCAGCCACTTGAGCCCACATCGTTGCCACGGGCATCGCCCGCGCGGCGCCGTCGTACAACCCGTCGGCCACCATCATCACGAAAATGATGCCCAGGATCACCAGCGCCTCGCCACTCATCGTCATGCGCTTCAACTTCGCCAGCAGGCGAAAGTAGAAGAACACGAGCGTGCCCAGCATCACGAGGACGATGAATACGTCCTTCGCCAGCGAATACAGTTGGCCGAACAGATGATCGTGCCCGAAGATGAGCAGGTCAGAATCCGGCACATAGCCGCGGCTGAAAAGAATCAGCGAGCGAAACAGCAGAACCATAAACCCGCCGAAAATCAGAATGTGCGCCGCACCGGCCAACGGATAGCGGCGCATCCGCTCCTGCGCAAACGCGTATTTGATCGTCGCCCGCACGCGCTCGCCGATGCGGTCCCATCGCGGCGCCCCGCCGCCCACCAACATCAATCGCCAGCGACGAACCGCCGACCACGCGAACACGCCCAGCGTGACGGACAACAATAATGTCATGGCGATCGGGTTCATCGATCAAACTCCACGCCGTTCGCATGCATCCAGCCGCCATGCATCCAGCCGCACTGCATCCATCCGCCATGCATCAGCCGCCATGCATCAGCCGCGCGACCGAAATAACGCACCGTCATCCCGCCAGCAGCTTCTTGAACTCCTGCGTCAGCAGCGGAACCATCACGAACAGATCCGCCACGCAACCATAAGTGGCCACTCCGAAGATAGGAGCCTCGCGCTTCGTGTTCACCGCCACGATCACCTTGCTCCCGCGCATGCCGGCCAAATGCTGAATGGCACCGTCGATGCCGCACGCGATGTACAACGCCGGCGTCACCACCTTGCCCGTCAAGCCGACCTGCCGAGTATGCGGCTGATAACCCGCGTCGCACGCCGCACGGGAGGCGCCCACCGCGCCGCCCAGCACCTCCGCCAACTCGTAGATGATTTTGAAATTCTCCTCCGACTTCAGCGATCGCCCTCCGGAGACCACGATGTCGGCTTCCGTGACGTCCTTCATGCCGCTCGTCGTGCTGACAATCTCTTTCAACGTCAGTCGATTGTCTTCGGGTCGTAATTGAACGGGTAACGACACCACCTCGCCTCCTGCGCCCGCCTGCCTCTGCGCAGCGGGATAGACGTTGGGCCTGACGGTGGCAATTTGAAGTCTCGACCCGGTCAGCCTGTATTTCGCGAAAACCTTCCCGCAATACATGGTCTTGGTGGCCAACAAGTCATCACCGTCAAGCTCCAGCTCGGTGCAATCGATGGCCATGGCCGCGAGCCGGCGTGCGCCCACGCGGGCGGCGAGGTCTCGCCCCAGCGACGTCGTCAGGAAAAGCACGATTTTCGGTTCGGCGGCTTGGATGGCCGCATCGACCGCGGCTGCATAGGGCATGGCTCGATACCCCCCCAAATCCGCGCCTTCGCACAGGTAAGTCTTTTCGGCACCATAGGCCTGGGTTTCTTCCGCGATCGACCCAATCGCCTGACCCACCACGCAGGCCTGTACCTGTCCGCCGGTTTTGCCCGCCAACAACTTGGCCACGTGCAGCAGTTGTCCCGCGGCGCTATGGGCCTTTCCGTTACGCTGTTCGATGAATGCAAGGACGTTTCTTGACATGACTAGATTACCTTTGCTTCTTCGCGAAGCAGTCTCACCAGCTCGCGAGCCATCTCTTCGGGCTCACCATCGACGATCTTGCATGCCACTCGCGTGGGAGGAGGCGTCAGCGAGACGAGCTGTGTCCCGCAAGTTGCCGCGTCCGCATCCGGGATGTCAGCCGCGGTGATCACCTGGACCGGCTTCTTCTTCGCTTTCATCAAATTGGGCAACGACGGATAACGCGGCTCGACCAACCCCTTTTCAATTGTCAGCAGGGCGGGCCATTGACCTGACACCACCTCCTCCGCACCTTCAATTCGCCTCCGGGCTGTAAACGTGTTGCCGTCATCGGAAAAATCCAATCCCGTCACCGCGCCCACGTGCGGCAAATCAAGAAACTCCGCCAATGCAGGCCCCAGCGCGCCACCGTCCAGATCGATGTTCTGCTTGCCGCACAAAATCAGATCGAACCCCCGCCCATCTTTCTTCACGGTCTCCGCCAGCGTCCATGCGGCAAACAGTTCATTCGGCGACTCGAATTTGGGGTCCGAAACGTGGATGGCCCGATCGGCACCCATGGCCAACGCTGTGCGAATCGCCTCCGCCGCCTTCTCGCCACCGAGGCAGATCACCACAATCTCCTCGACGTCCTTCCGTTTCTCGCGAAGCTGAATCGCCAATTCCACCCCAAACTCGTCGAACGGGTCGCAGACCATCTTGACCCCAGCCGTTTCAATGCCGATCCCGTCCGCCTTGACCTTGATCGCGGCGTTCGAATCGGGAACCTGCTTGATCACCGTCAATATTCTCACGGGCTATTCCTCTTGCCAAACCTCATCTTCATCATGCTTGTTTCGCCGGATAATATCCTAGCAAATGAATCCATGCTGGGTAGATCACCGGGACGCTTCAAGTCCGAACGTTGAAGTCGCAAAACTCGCCACGGGAAACTTCCTCGACAACTTCAAAACCGTCTATTTTGTCACGCATCGAAGCGCGCACACCGTCAATGAATCCTTCCAGAACGCCCGCTTCGCCTTCCGCCACCAATTCCACTCGGCCATCGGACAGGTTGCAAACGTATCCCGTCACTTCAAAACGCTTGGCCACGCGGCATGTGGTGTACCTGAAGCCGACGCCTTGCACTCGGCCACTGAAACGAACGATCCGCCGAATCTGCTCCATACAACACGCAAGTTAGGGTGGCTGCTTGCGATGTGCAACCGGCCCCACCTGATTCGCCTTTCGCGCCTCTCTCCCAGGGTCTTTCAGTTTTCCCGAATTATCGAAAGCGGGGCGGCGCAGGCCCGCATCCGTCATTCCGGCACACGCCCGCATCCGTCATTCCGGCGAACGCCGGAATCCAGAATTCGCAGCGCGGGTTTCACTCGCCTCCTAACAGAGCCGCGACCGTCAGGGAGCGGAAATCATGTCTCGCTGGGTGGCCCACGTCCTACTGCACCCCGACTGCCAGTATCCGTCATTCCGGCGAACGCCGGAATCCAGAAAAACGCAGTCTGGACTCCGGCCTGCGCCGGAGTGACGATTGGGACGATCCCGCTCGTGCTACAACGGCAAGAAACCTAAAACTGAAAGACCCTGGCCTCTTTCCAGCGGCCATTGCAGAAACTGGCCAAATCGATCAGAATTGGTGACCCTTGATGGGCTGCGAAAACAACGGCGACCGCAATATGCCGAAAGGAGTCCTGATCGATGATTACGAATGCAAAACTGGCTGGATTGTTCATGTCGCTCTGTGTATCCATGACTTGGGCACAGACAGCTTGGGACGTGAACATCGACAATCTCTCCACGTCGGAATGTGGGATTGTAAACGCGGTTAGCGCGGAAACCGGGCTGCCCATTCAACTCGTTATCCTGACGGAGACAGCCGAACTGATGATTGTCTCCCGCACGGACACCATCCTAAGCTTCACGCAGGTGGATCTAGCCAACCAGGTGTTCGACGACGGCGTGCCGCGAGGGTTCGTCGAATTCGCGGACGACGGCGATGGTTTTCGTACGGTGTGGTGGGTGTCGCTGGACGGCAGTGTCGTTCTGGTGGATCCTTTCACAGCCGAAATCTTCGCCGGAACCGATTTCCCGGAGGATTTCATCAATGTCCCCTGCGACGCCTGCGAATTCGTCGACCTGCCGCCGGCTGGGGAATGTTTCACAGACCCACCCATAGACCCCATACCCATCATCGTGAACGTCTGCGGGAGCATGGGCGGATTGGCCATGGTGCTGTGTATGGGTGGATTCGCGGGCTTGTCGGTGATTCGAAGGCGATGGTAAGGGGCGATCGTCTTCGATGATTCCGTTTACAACCGTTCGAATTCGACGAGAGCACCGGCGAGAGATACCGGCTGGCGTTCAAGTTATTCGGTCTTTCCCTGCCGATCAAACGGTCATTCGTGCCATTAACTTGCCTTGTGTCGTCTTGCCGCCAGCGCGCATCAAGGCTATATGTTTGCAGGGTCAGGGGGCGTAGCTCAATTGGGAGAGCGTCGCGTTCGCAATGCGAAGGTCGAGGGTTCGAATCCCTTCGCCTCCAATCCCCACATTCCGTCCAATTGAAGCGGGCGCAAGTGCGCCGCTCCGTTCATCCGATCGTACACATCGCCCAGGACCCCACCGAACGGGATTTCACCGGTCGCAAAAGTAACGGGCGTGAAACCGATCAGCATCGGCCGCAGGCGCGGCGCGGATAATACGCAGTCAACCTGATTCGCTAAACCGGTGATTCCGTACGCATACGATTCAATCCTGCAGCGCGGTCAGACATTCACAGGCCGGCCGTTCGCAATCAGGGCCAACGCGTCCAGAAAGTTGAGCACGAATGCAAGTGTTGCGACGCCGGTGACCATGACAATGGCGGTGATACAGATGACGACGTAGGTGAATCCCCGCTGGGGCGTGTCGGCGTTCATCGTGGCGATGATGTGTGGCTGGGAGAGAATGAACATCGACACAAGCACCGCGGCGCTGGTGGGCCAGATGCTGATCGAATGCAGATAGCTATATAACCATACAGCGCGGGACACAGGCTCCGTCGGTTTGCCCGACGGCGACCATATAAAGTGCCCGCGGAGGAAATAATGTCCGTCATGAAAAGACCCGTTTGGAGCATCGCCGCCGAGATACCAATAGACCGCCGTGTACGCTACGAAATTGAAAAGCCCCAGCGCGATGATCCACAGCAAAACGGTATTTCGGCCTCGCCGATTCACTTTCGTTTGATTCCGAATCTGAATTCAACTCTCTGATTCACGTCCATTACCCACTCCGCTTTCGATACAAACAAGCCATGCGCATGTGTGTGATGCAACACATCGTCACGCGGTGTACGACCCATGGTCACGCGGTACCAGCCGCCTGTGTCGCGGACCCGACCACACCGTCGACGGGCGACGAAGCCGACGCGTAGCGCTTGCGGGGAATTCGACCCGACAGAAACGCCTGTCGACCGGCTTGGATGGCATGATTCATAGCCGCAGCCATCGAGACCGGATGGCGAGCGCCCGCGATGCCCGTGTTAAGCAGGACGCCGTCCGCTCCCAATTCCATCGCAATGGTCACATCGGAAGCGGTGCCGACGCCCGCGTCCACAATCACCGGATAATCCGCATCATCATCCTTCAAGTACTCGATGCACATCAGAATATTGTTGGGGTTCAAGATGCCTTGTCCGCTACCGATGGGCGAACCCGCCGGCATCACACTGACCGCGCCGGCCTCCTTGAGCCGCTTCGCCAAGATAGGATCATCGTTGGAGTAGACCAGCACTTCGAAACCCAGCTCGACCAGCGTCTCCGTAGCCCGCAGCGTGCCAAGGGGATCGGGCAGCAGTGTTTTCGTGTCAGCCAACACTTCCAGCTTGACCCACTTGGACCCACGATTCCCAAGCCCTTCGAGCAGTTCCCGACTGAGTTTGGCGGAGCGAATCGCGTCCTCCGCGTTGAAACAACCCGCGGTGTTCGGCAGGATGGTGTAACGGTTCAAGTCGAGCTGGTCGAGAATGTTCTCCTCGCGCGCTCGGCCTTGCGGGGTGAGCACGTCACGTCGCACCGCGACCGTGACCACGCCGGCACCGGAAGCGTCGATCGCAGCCTTCATGGTTGGGAAGTCGGCATATTTTCCCGTTCCGACAAAAAGCCGTGAAGTCAAATCGAACGATCCGACGCGGTAAACGTCTCCCCTCATCATCCACCTCCCACCAGCGTTACGATTTCAATGACGTCACCGTCCCGCACCCGAGTCGTTTCAAATTCCTTGCGGGGCACCAGGTCCTTGTTGACCTCGACGGCGACGCGCACGTGGGGCAATTTGTAATGTTGCAACACGTCGGCCACGTTCTCCGCGTTGGTGATCGTCTCGCTTTTTCCATTGACGAAGAGTTGCATCGTTGGTTCCCCGGTGAGCGCTGGATTATAGATCACAGCGACGCATCGAGCAATCCGGGCGGGACCTGTTCGGCGTTGATTATGAGATAGTACACGATGCCCGCGGCCAAGATGGCCAAGCCGATGGCAACTTTGCATTGCAGCCGTTGGGCGTTGAGACCCGCGTCGGAAGCGCCGTCTTTGCGATGGGCCCACAAGACCAAGCCCCCCAGGCACATCGCGCCGGGAGATCCCAGCCACAAGACCAGCCACACCGCAACGTCGGTCATCGCCGGTCGATAGGCCAACATCGTCACCGCCAGCAGAAAGGTCGAAAGACCCATCCACACGCTGACCAGAGCCATCATGTCGATTCACCCCACCTTACCGCACGAAACACGCAGCCATGCGCCATCAGGCTAAACTCACGTTGAGCGCCGTGAAGTTCTGACGCGTCATCGTCCGGCTTCGATGTAGCAGATGAGCTTGTAAAGCAGGCGGGCGGCTAGAAACTCCGTCACCACCTGACCCGGAATGGGCATCACTTCCACGACATCCGCAGCCACGATCTTCTTCTCCGCCGCCACCAAACGCAGTAGACTGGTGACCTGATACCAATCGAGTCCGCCCGGCTCGGGCGTTCCCGTTCCCGGCGCGTAAGCAGGATCAAAACCGTCGATGTCGATTGTGACGTAGACCGTGTCACCCAACTGGTCCAATACGTCCACCTCCCAATCATCACGCGAATGACAATCCATCGCCGAGACGGGCTTGATCCCCGCCTTTTTAACAAATCGATGCTCGTCCCGCGCCACACATCGGATGCCCACCGGAACGACCGACGCACCCATTTCGACGGCGCGACGCATCACCGACGCGTGCGAATACTCCGATCGATCCCACGTATCTCGCAGGTCCAGATGGGCGTCGATCTGCAAGATGGACAGCCGTTTGTGGCGAGACATCGCCGCCCGCACCAATCCACTGGTCACGCTGTGATCACCGCCTAACGACAGCAGCACCTTGCCGGCGCGAATCACCGGTTTGGCGGCGTTGAAAATGTCTTGGTGCATGGCCAGCGGACTCTTGACGTTGGGCGCGACGGCTTCCAACGTCGCCACGCCGGCGGTGTGAAATTCCGCGAGAAGCTCCTCGTCGAATAGTTCGACGTGGTGCGATGCTTCAATGATGGCCAAGGGCGCCCGGCGGGCGCCGGCGTTGTAGCTCGTCGCACCGTCATAGGGAATCGGCAGCACGGCATAACGGGCCGACCGAAAATCGCTGTAGCGCGGCGGAAGTTCCAGGAAATTGAAGGGCATCCGATGGTTGCTCATTTCAATCCCAATTCCCCGCGCAGCCGCGAGGCGGCCAAGCAACTAAATGACTCCTCGAAAAAGGGAAACCGTCGCTCCCTACGGGGGTAGGGCGGGTTTCACGAGCCGGCGTTGACCGTCATTCCGGCGAAAGCCGGAATCCAGAACGCCATTCAAGGCCGTCCGATTGCGAGGGTGTAACGGGCGGCCGACACTTGAAAGACCCTGCCCATCATTGATCAGACGGTGAATCGCCGTAGAGACCCTTGTAGTATTCTCGAAAAGCCGGGTTGCTCGCGGCGGAAGAGCGCAGCGATTCAACCAACGACGGCAGTCGGCTGCCCAGGCCCCGCGGACTTCGCGGGCGGTTTCTTTCCAAGACATATTGGGCGATCAAAGGGAAAGTAATGGATGCGCACGAATACACCACGACGTTGTTGTTGACCGCGTCCTTCACTTTCCCCCACGTTTTGGCTTCACTGGGCGTCGCGCCGGACAATCCACCCCAATGGGGCGCGTCGCCGGTGAGCTGAAGAAAATAATCGTGCCCACCCTTGGACGCGTCTCTCAAAATCTGTTGCAACGTCGGCTGGGTCTGCAAGAAGAAGTTCTTGGGAGCGCCCCCGCCGATCTCCACCACGCCGTTCCGCTCGGCCTCACGGACGATGGCAGCGGTTTCAATCACGTCCAACAACGGATTCAACGGCAAGGCGGATCGATACAGGTGCGGGATGATCAGATTCATCGCCAACGACGAATCGCCCGGCGAGGGCGTATAAATGGGCACATCGAATTTGGCGGCCGTGCCGACGAACGACGCATCGGCCTTGGGTGCGCTTTTCAACACCGCCTCGCCCAGGTACTTGTGCAGCGACGCCGTCGAAAACGGCTCCGCGGGCTGGAAGTTTTCCATCAGCCGCAGAAACACTTCGTCCGTGGCCAACAGCGTCCCCTGGTCGCTGATGAAAACGTCGTGAATGCGGACCACGCCGTCTTCCGCCAGGGCATTGTCATCGACGGCATGTGATCCCTGCACAACGGGAAACTCGAACGCCCGATGAAGATCGTGATAAACGTTCGCACCGGTCGAAATGATCCAATCGACATAGCCACGCTCGATCAACGTCGTGAAGATGCCGCTCATGCCGATGGGCGTCATCGCCCCAGCCACCGTCAAACAGACCGTCGCGCCCTCCTCGATCATGTGGCTGAA
This sequence comes from uncultured Phycisphaeraceae bacterium, assembly GCA_964424105.1. GTDB lineage: Bacteria > Planctomycetota > Phycisphaerae > UBA1845 > UBA1845 > CAYRHJ01. The sequence goes on from CAYRHJ010000010.1 coordinate 37,940, forward strand.
GAGCTGTGCGCCCTCGGCCAATCGGCGTCCGTTGAACCCGCTGCGGGCGTAAACGTTGTCAATCAGGTCCGCGACGCGCTCGTTGCCCGGCAACACCAGGGGGTCGATGGATCGGCCCTGAAGCCATGGGCGCTTTCCATTTCCGCCGCAAGGTTTGGATTCGGAATGGTGCATGATGACAACGGATCGCGCCGGCCAATCGTTTCATGACCGGCAAGAAAAGGTCAAATCGATTCCATCGTTGGCTAATAACAAAAAACGGCTGCGGCGATGACCGTCGTCCACAGTCCGTTCTTGTCGCCTTCCGCGGTCTGCACAACGGCCCGCGTACGCACGATGAGCTTCTTGGCTTTGTAGATCTCTCGGCGCTCGTCGTAGGCCGTATCGGGGTCCAGTTCAATGCCGTACGTCGTCGCCAACATGGCCGCAGCCATGTCCTCCACCAGGTCGCTGCATTTGCGATGCGTCAACCCGAAGCCATGGTGCTCCGCGATGTAACCGTACATCCCCTGTTCCGCGGGAACAGCCAACCCGATGCCCGCGCACTCCAATCGATTCGGTTCATTGGTTCGGGCTTCAGCGATCACGCAATGCGTGATGCCGCCCGTAGCCAGCTTCTTCAAACCAGCCGCCCGGGACACGATCTTGCACCCCGGAGGATAAATGCTGCTCACCCGCACCAGATTGAATTGCGCGATTCCCGCATCGCGCAGCGACTCTTCAAAGGACTGAAGAGAATGTCGGTGTTTCCCGACGCCCTTCGTAAAAAACAATTCCTGCGGAACCAACTGATCGTGCAATAGTGTGTCCTCCTTTCCGCCATACGGCGCGGGCGGTGATTATATAGGCGCCCAGCCACCACACAACACCCAATATTCATGTCATGGGGATTCCACATAACTTGAGCAAGTGCGGGAGGATGCGTCGTAACGCCTGCCCCCGGTGGCTGCGGGCGTTTTTCACTTCCCGCGGCAATTCAGCCGCCGTCACACCCAGCGAGGGAACAAGAAAATGCGGGTCATAACCAAAACCGTTGGTCCCGCGGGGGTGGTCGATGATCAAACCCTCCACGGTGCCTTCCGCCTGCGCGATGATCGTATCTCCCGACGCCACCGCCAAGGCACATTGAAACCGCGCCGTCCTATGCGAATCCGCAATCCCCCGCAACGCGCCGATGAGTTTGGCGTTGTTCGCCGCGTCGTTGGCCAAGTCGCCGGCGTAACGCGCCGAATGAACGCCCGGTTCACCGCCCAAGGCGTCAACCTCCAATCCGCTGTCGTCGGCCAACGCCCACAGGCCCGAATGCTGACTGTAATGAATGGCCTTGCGAGCGGCGTTGGCCGCGAATGTCGCCCCATCCTCCACCGCGCCGGGTATGTGCGGGAATGCCGTCAACGTCCGCCAGGTGATAGGCAGATCGCCCAGAATGGCCTGAATCTCGCGAAGCTTGCCTTCATTGCGGGTCGCCAACAGGATGGGGTGATGCCCGCTACTCATTTTCCCCATCAACGCGCGGGATTTTCACCAACAACGATCGCACCGGCGCCTCGGTATTATCCACCCTTGCTTTCCAGATCGCTCCGTTGGTGATGTTGTAGGCGAACGCCTCGCTCTTCTGCAATTCGCGCACCTCCCGGCTGTAGTCAACATGCCCCCCACTTCGCACGACCGCATCCTCACCAAACACGCCCACCGTCACGACGCTCTTCGAATCGGTATGATAGTAGTAGGCTTCATATCCCTTCGCCCGAAGCGCCTTGACATACTCCACGGCCGCACTCTTGAAATCGCGCAGATCCGCCGTCGCAAAAAAAACGCCGATCTGCAACGTGTAGACCCCCGTGACGTTCACCAGATTCCACTCCGGCGGCCCCGTGTCAGGCACGGGCATGGGAACCATCCGTGCGGCCACAAAAAGCCGTCGCCCTCGATCGTCATGCAGCGCTTTCAACATGGCCAGATCGTCACGCAGGCGACGCGGAATGTCTCGATTTCCCGTCGCGGATTCGAGGTCGCGGTGATACTGCCCATACATGATGCGCGAACCCTCCGTTTCGTGAATGACGCTGACGTCTTGCGGGCGAATGCCCGACGTTTCACGAAGCACGCCCGCCACCGTCTCAACCGTCTCCTCCCGTTCAGGCCCTCGAACTTCCAGACACTCAATCGTCCACAATTCGCCGCGCTGCGAAACACATCCGCCGGCCAACAACGTCAGCACCAACCCGACCGTTCCGAAAACTGGTAGTTTCATGTGGCAACCGACCATGCGCGAAATCTCGAAACACTTCTTTCTCGCGACGCACCCGTTTCCCCGCAACTCCGACACCCCATCAACGTGCAAAGCCAAGCCGTCCGCCACCGGCTACCTTCGCCGCGCCGAACCGCGAAGCGCCTGAACCTGCATTCGATGCAGTTGGGCGGCTGCGCGACGCGCTGCCGATAACAACCGATCCAATTCCGCTTGCTCGAACGTTCCCGATTCCGCCGTCCCCTGCACTTCCACGAACTTCCCAGTGCCCGTCAGCGCCACGTTCAAGTCCACTTGTGCTCGCGAGTCTTCCGAATAATCCAGATCAGCCAACACCCGACCATCCACCATACCCACGCTGACCGCAGCCACCGATTCAACGATCGGCGTGCCGCTTAACCATTTCATCTTTCTCGCGTATGTGACGGCGTCACACATTGCCACGTACGCACCCGTGATGCTCGCCGTTCGCGTTCCCCCGTCAGCCTGCAAGACGTCGCAGTCCACGATGATCGTGTTCTCGCCCAACTTTGCGAAATCGACCACAGCCCGAAGCGATCGACCGATCAGGCGTTGTATCTCCTGCGTCCGGCCATCCACCTTTTGCCGATTCCGCGCCCGCCGCGACGGCGTGGCTGCGGGCAGCATATCATACTCCGCCGTAACCCACCCCGTGCCTTCACCCACCTTCCACGGTGGAACTTTCGGTTCGAACGTCGCGTTGCACAAGACGTGGGTTTCCCCACACTTGATCAACACCGACCCCGCGGCAAACTGCGTGTACCCGCGAACAATCTCCACAGGACGGAGTTGATTGGCCCGTCTGCCGTCGCGACGTATCAAGGGTGTCAACTCCTTTGGTCGGGTGGCCCACCTCCTTTGGAGGTGGGGGAGCCGATGACTTGGCCCGGTACCATTCGCCGGTTTCATCCGCCCGCCTTGACCGCCATTCCGGCGACCATCCGCATCCGTCATTCCGGCGCACGCCCGCTTTCGTCATTCCGGCGCACGCCGGAATCCAGAAAACTCTTGGTCGGGTGGCCCACCTCCTTTGGAGGTGGGGGAGCCGATGACTTACGCTCCCCGCCATGCCCGCAATTTCCCCACCCTTTAACGAGTCGCGAGCGCAAAGCGAGCGGTCCGCCGCGTTCCGTCATTCCGGCCCAAGCCGGAATCCAGTCCGTCGTCCGCTTTTCGCCCGCAACTCTTTCCGACCCGCGACTGCCTCTTTCAGAGCCGCGACCGTCAGGGAGCGGTGTCTTTCGACGTCACAAAACCGCCTCCTGACGGCCGCCGCATAGTACAGAAACACCGCGTCTTAAACACGTTCTTAAAAATCAGCTCCAAGTGTGTCAAGCGGCGGCAAGTTTGACAACAGCCCCGCCGACGTCGGGCCTTTCGCGTCAAGCTCCATTTGCCGTCGCGATTCACCTGCGTGCTCCATCCCGATCCGAACATGATCAGCCGGCAGCACTTCCGCAACGCGATCAGCCCATTCGATCAAGACCACGCCGCCCGATTCCAACATCTCCGCGAATCCGATCGCCTCCAGTTCATGAGCGCCGGCCAATCGATAGACGTCCAAGTGGTAAACGCGAAACCGGCCCACGTATTCATGCGAGATCACGAACGTGGGGCTGCAAACGTTCTGACCAGAATCGACCCCTGCCCCAGTCGCGATTCCCTTCACCAGATGCGTCTTGCCCGCCCCCAGTGGCCCGTTCAATGCAACACACTGACCGGGCGCCATCAATTGACCAAGTGCATGACCCAGTTGAAACGTCGTTCGCGGCGAAGGGCTGGAAAATGACAGGCTCATACGCTTCATGACAGATGTTCATACCCCCGCCGAGGCAGTGCCATCGTACCGCCTTCCGACGAAACAACCACCTCGACCCCGGACTCCGCCGTCCCGATCCGAAACATCTCGGTCGGCCAATCCGAATAATTCTCGCGGCCAACATCCACCGCCACCAACAATTCGAAGTCTTCACCATCGTAAAGCGCGTGCTCCAGTGCACTCAAGTCATCCTGTTGCGCCGCGAGCTTGGCATCATCATGAATCAACTGCTTCAAATCCGCCCCCGCAAGCCGCGCTCCAACATGCGAGGCTTCACACATCCGATGAAGATCGAGCGCCAATCCATCGCTGATGTCCATCAGGGCGTGCAGGTCCGCACCCAGTGCCCTTGCCAATTCTCTCGATTCATGCACGCGCGGAGTGAACGTCATGTGACGCCCCAGCCGACTCCCACCCAGCTTCCCCGTAACGTACAGCAAATCGCCCACACGAGCCGTGCTGCGGCAAATCGGTTTCGACTCCGCAAAAGGTCGTGCGACAACCGCAACATCAATCGCCAGCCGCCCGCTCCAGGACGTGGTGTCACCGCCCACGATCACGCAATTGAATCGATCCGCCATCGCCTTGATCCCGCGATAAAGATCAACCGTGTCCGCGAACGTCCAATCCTGTGGAAGCGCCAACGACACCGTCGCCCCAACGGGCTCCACCGCCATCGCCGCGCAATCGCTAAGCCCGCACGCCAATGCTTTACGCCCAATGGATTCCAAATCGTGCTCCGTGCGATCGAAATGTACACCATCCAGCAGCATGTCCGTTGACACCAGCATCGAACCCCCCGGTAGTCGAAGCATGGCCATGTCGTCCCCCACGCCCAACTCCACGACCCCTTCGCGCCTGGCCAATCCCCCCGACCGAAGCCAGCGAATCAGTTCTTCCTCGCCGCTCATCACCGCCGCCTTTCGAATCGGAATTCCGCTCGGAAACCCGCGATCCAATATTACATCACCGCCTGCGGTTTTTCGACCTGTCTTCCGACAGGCGGGCGAGCCGCAATCTCGTAACGTCCACGGACTCTGCCAGCCGCATGAAGAACACCCACCTCCGCCGGTCCAACCCGCAGAGCATCGCCTTGCGTTGGCCTTCCCTTCGTCACGCGTGCGCATCACATGGCGCGTTCCGTCATTCCGGCGCACGCCGGAATCCAGAAAACTCTTGGTCGGGTGGCCCACCTCCTTTGGAGGTGGGGGAGCCGATGACTTACGCTCCCCGCCATGCCCGCAATTTCCCCACCCTTTAACGAGCCGCGAGCGCAAAGCGAGCGGTCCGCCGCGTTCCGTCATTCCGACGACCATCCGCTTCCGTCATTCCGGCGAAAGCCGGAATCCAATTCGCCATCCATCTTCACCCACTTGCCAAGACGCAACAGGCCCCGACGGTTGAAAGACCCTGACGCATTCATCGATTTGCTTGACCCGCTCTCATCCGTCGCCGAAGATACTCGATCATTCGGGGGCGTAGCTCAGTCGGCAGAGCAGCGGCCTTTTAAGCCGTTTGTCGAAGGTTCGAGTCCTTCCGCCCTCAATGGTTCCATGGCCACAAACGAATCGTTCATTTTCCAACGCGAGCCTCAATCGCGCCTTCCTTTCGGCGATTGGTTGATTGGTACGGGGACACATGTACGGACACGTTGTCGAACCGTCGCACGAAACGTTGCCGGCCGATCAGGCACACGGAGCGTTGCGGGCCGATCCAGCGCCATCCTCGGACTGCTACTCGGAACGTGGTCCATCGGCTGTCGTCATCATGACGCCGCCCCGACATCGACGGTTTGGCATCCTTCCTGGCGACACAGTTACAATTGCCATCGAACCGATTTGCCAATAAACGTTGACGGCACGATCGGCCAAGCGGAATGGAATGGCGCCCAAATATCCGATTCATTCGTAGACATTTTAGGTCCCCATGTTCCCAGTCCCCATCTGAAGACCACGATCCGTATGCTCTGGGACGCGGAGTCACTCTACATTGCCGCGGAAATGGTCGAGCCGCACGTCTGGTCGACGCTCACCGAGCGAGATTCAGTTGTGTATCACGATAATGATTTCGAGGTGTTCATCGATCCCGACGGCGATGCATTGAATTACTACGAAATAGAAGTGAATGCACTCAATACGGTTTTCGATCTTCTAATCCATAAGCCCTACCGTGACAGTGGCACCGCTCAACACGACTGGGACGTAGCGGGTCTCCAAACTGCCGTTTCCATTGACGGCAGCTTAAATGATCCGACGGATAAAGACCGTGGCTGGACCGTGGAAATGGCCATTCCCTGGCCAGCGCTAACCGAACACGCTCGCGTTCGCGTCCCACCCGCGCCGGGCGACGCATGGTGGTTCAACTTCTCCCGCGTTCAGTGGTCGCTCGACGTCATCGACGGGCAATATCGCAAGATCCCCAGCCGCCGCGAGCAGAATTGGGTCTGGTCTCCGCAGGGCGAAGTCGACATGCACATCCCCCATCGATGGGGACGCGTCCATTTCGTCCACGCGCGAAAATGAACGCACGCCATTACGAACCAGCCGGCGCATCGTCCTCGCGAATCACATGGACACGGTCGATGGCCACGTCGTTCAATTCACTGATCCGCCCGCTGGGCCAATTGACGCGAAGCGATTCCAATCGGGAAATCGTCCCCAAGCCAATCGTCACCGGCAATTCCACCTGTGAAAGATAACTTCGCGTGGGCATGACCTGCCTTCGTAGTTGCTGACCGTTTACCGTGGCCACCACCGCCGCGCCGATGGCACCCGTATTGGGCGACCGGCCCACTAACTGAATGCGAACCCAATGGTGTTTCAACTGCAAGTCGTTGCGCAATAATACGCTACGTCGCCCTGGTTGAGTAATCAGAATGTCCAGATCACCGTCGCCGTCAATATCCGCATACGCCGCCCCGCGACCGACTATCGGCTTGCCCAATTCGCCCGCGAAACCGGGTTCAACTGCGACAAAGCCAGCCGTTCCCGTGTGCCCACAGTTCCAGAACAACTGTGTCGCTTGTTCGTAGTTCTGACTGGATTGCACCTTGTTGATTTCATCCTCGAGATGACCGTTGGCCTGAAGCAGGTCGAGTCGGCCGTCGAGGTCTGCGTCGAACAGAAACAATCCAAAACTGAGCGCGGATCGACTGGTCGAACCGATTCCTTCGCCGATGGCTTCGTCAGCGAAGAGCAATGGTGACCCTTGCGAAACGTAAACCGACGTCATTTCATTCGCAAAGTTGCCGATGAAATAGCCCACGTCTTCGTTGTTGCGAAAATGCCCCGCGTCGATGCCCATGGCCCCCGTGGCCATCCCCTCGCGATCGAAGGCCACACCCATCTCCGCGCCACGTTCCACGAAGCTGCCGTCGCCTTGATTGTGAAAAAAGAAATTCTGCACCGTGTCGTTGGCCACCAACAGATCAATCCATCCGTCCGCATCCGCGTCGAGCATGGCCACGCCCAGCGCTTTGGCCATGGGCTGTCCTGTCGCGGGATTGTTCACGTACATGCCCGCATCGCTCGCCACCTCGCTGAACTTCCCTCCGCCGTCGTTGCGAAACAAATACGGATACGTCCCCTGAAAATTCATGGGCGGTCCATAGGCCCGGCCAATGCCCACCAACCGATAATCGACCTCGAAATCAATGTCGCGTGACCAGCGGATGTAGTTACAGACAAACAGATCCAAATCGCCGTCGCCATCGTAATCCAAAAAGCCCGCACTGGTGCTCCACGCATCCGCCGCGCCCGCCACGCCGGCTTGATCCGTTACGTCGCGGAATTGGCCCCGCTCGTTGCGAAAAAGATGATTGGAACCGAGCGCGGAAATGTAAACGTCGATCCAGCCATCACCGTCGTAATCACCGACCGCCACGCCCGTCCCGTAAAATCCGACATCGAGTCCGGAACCGGCGGTCACGTTCGTATACCGCCCGCTGCCGTCGTTCATGAATAGGCCCATGGTGGGTGGCGATTGACCCACCGCGTTCCCCGGCCAATGGGTTGAATTGACCAGCAGGATGTCCTGGTCCCCATCATTGTCGAAATCGAAAAACGCACAGCCCGCACCCATGGTTTCGGGCATCAGTTTGTCGCCCGTCGCGCCGTTCTCATGCACAAAATCTATACCCGCATCGTTCGTAATATCGGTGAATCGCAGCACCGGTGGGTCAAAAGCAACGTCGACGACCTGGGGAGGGTGAATCGTGGGCGTGAGCGTCGGTGTCGCAGCCCCAGGCTGTCGAATGCGCCACACGATGGTTGTCACCACGACGCCGATCAACGCGAACGCCACGATCGACCACCGAAACGCCCGGCCGATCACCGCGTCATCGGCTGCGACCAATTCCGTTTCCGGATTCCCGTCATCCAGCAAAATCGCGGAATTCCCAGATTCCGCAGATGGTTCATGGTGGGCTTGGTGTTCGGTGTCCGTCATGGGTTCAATCGCTTCGGGCTACCCGAACCGAAGTCGGCGGCAATTCGTAAGCGCCCTCGCGCTGCAAATCATAAATGACGATCGCTTCCGCGGCGTGATTGGCCGCCGCGGATTGACGCCTGGCAGCAGCCACGGCGTAATCGCTGGCGTTATCGTCCGGTTTGTACTTCGCATGCATCGCTCGATGATGATCAGCCTTTTCCCCATCGCCAAGCTGCGCGTACAGCAGGCCCAGATTATGATGGGCCGTCACGTTTTCAGGATCCAGATCCAGCGCACGCTGAAACCAATTCACCGATTGCCGCAACCATTCCTGACGCTTCGCCAGGTGCTGCTCGCCGCGCTCCTGCTTGGCCCGTTCAAAAACCGCCTGTCCCAACTCGTTCAATAGTTGATAATCCATGCTGAAGTCAAATCCGCGCTCACGCGTTTCAGACGTATCCATGTTCACCAGGCTCGTGAAGTTCTCGATCGCGGCATCCAGATGGCCGTTCTGCTTATTGACCAACCCCGTAAACCAGGCGATGGACCATTCCGGGGCCGGCGGGTCATGATTCGTAGCCTCGTTCAACGATTCAACCGCCTCCGCCAATCGCCCCTCCTTAATGTAAACACGCGCACGATTCAACGCGCCGTCAGGACGACCCAACTTGCCCACCTCCGCGAAAGCCGCCTCCGCCTGCCGAAGCTCGCCCTTGTTCGAACCGGTTTCGCCCTTCCGAAACAGCCCGATCCCGTAATCATTCCAACGCTGCCAAGTCACGATCGGCGAAGATTCATTCATCACCGCGTCGGATTCCGCCGCACCAGCCACCGGGAACGTCACCCGATCGACCGCCAACGTCGTCACCGGCAAATCATTTCCGTCGAATTGTTCACCCTCAAAAAGCTTCATATACAATGTATCAAACTTGCGATACTGCAATTTCACCTCGACCGTAATCGGCTCGTCCGTGCCCAGCGGAACGTGAAGCCCATAGTGAACCACGTCCGCCGCACCAGGCGGAATCTGATGATTGTACAACGCGATGAAAATGTCCTCGGCGTTGCGACGATCGATACGGTTCCCTTCCCGATCGATCACGTACGCGTTCACAAAATGCGACCACGGATCGACCTCCCCGTCGTCCGCCCGGCCACCGCTGCGACCGATCACCCGTTCACCCGCCGTCACCGTCACGTCCATCCACACCTCGTTCGAGTCAGCCGTCCCCTGCGTGAAAACGTGCCCCATTTTCACCGTGCGGATCACCGCCTCGATCAGGTAATCTCCACCCGGAATCAACGTCGGCACCTCCGGGCGAAGCGGCGCGAGAAGCGACCCTTCGATGTCACCGCCCTCCTTCACGCCGAATACGTCCACCCGCATCACGCCTTTCAGGAAATCCTGATGAGCCTGAACCACCCATTCGGGCATATCCAGAAGATGCGGAATAGCCGTGTTGGCCGTTGGGAACTGGTGATCATGCACCTTCATCTCGCCGGATTCGTCAAAATCCTTCGCACCGAAATCGCCCGAGGCCATCAACGGCATGTGACAGTTGTTGCAGTTAGACTCAGCCTTCGGTGGGTAATAAAAACTCGTCACACCGTGACCGGAAACACCGCTCAGCAGAAACGCGTCATAATGATTCTGCCCACGCAGGAACTTGTACGCGTTCAACTCCTCCGGCAGGTGCACCTTATGACACGAACCGCAGAATTCCGCCGATTGATGCAGTGGCTTCAGAAACGTCTTCTTGTGAAAGGTCGGCTTAGCCTTGACCAGTTGCCGATTCACCCATTGCAGCAGCGCGTTCTCGCTGAACGCGAACGGGTAATGCGTTGGCTCCTCAATCGTATAATCCGCATTGCCCCGAACCGTGTTGATGTGCGTGATGGCGTGACACACCGTGCACGTGATGCCCGCCTGCGCCGTCGCGTCGCTCACCAGGTCATATTTCGGATCGTCGAATTTCGGATCGTCAAACGCCCCGCTGAAAAACGGCACAGGGTCGTGACAGCCCGCGCAGAATCGCGACGCCCGCACGCTCCCGTCTCGGGCAAACAGCTTGGCTCGCGTATTGCGAACCGAAAACAAATACGGCGGATTATTGAACGAGCTGAATCGATGGACGCTGTGTGACCATTTCTCGTGAATGTCCGCGTGACATTCCAGACAATACTGATCGTTCATCAACGTCCGCGCCGGGATGAAATTGCCCGTCGCCGTTTTCGCCAACGATGGGAAGAAATACTTCTCGCCCGACTTCGGACCCGCCACGTTCCACGCTCGCGGATCCTGCGAATGAAGCCCAACCATGATCGCAGCAAAACCGCACGCCACCGCCGCCCACGTACCACCGATCTTCCATTTGATCCGCTTGCCAGCCAATCGATGAAGGACGAACAGCCAAACCGCCAACAACGGCGTCACCACGTGCCCCCAATACATCACCGCCCGAAACGCCGGGCTTTTGATTTGAAACTGCACGCCCCCCAGGTCCAGCCGCATCAACGCCACACCCGTAGCCAACAATATCAACGCCGTCGTGAATAGTGCGTATCCCACCCGCACCGCACGGCGATTCGATCGATGCCGCGCGTTGGCCATATGCGCCAATCCGAAAACCACCACCGGCAAGATGATCGCCAAACCCAACACCAAGTGGACCAAAAACATGTATTGATAAAAATAATTCTGATAGGTCTGACCCGCGACCCACTCCGCAAACGTCACGCTCGCCAAATAAACCGAATTGACGCTCAGCAACGCAAACAGCCCGAATACAACAAAAAGCAGCTTCTTCAGCCTAGGCCCGACCGCAGGCACATAACGAATCCGCTTCGGTTTCGCCTCCGCCATCACCGGCTTATCAATTGTTCCTACGATTCCCATCGACAACCCACCTCATCTAATCCCAGCCAACGTCGTCACCCCAGCCAACGCCGGAATCCCGACCGCCTATTCCCAATGCGCTATCGCCTCATAACGAGCCGCGAGCGCAAAGCGAGCGGTCTTCGACAGACCATGATCCCGTCTTGCTAGCAAACCAAGACACCTACCCGCCATTCTGAAGGCGGACTTCCGTTCCATTCGAACCGCCTGTCAGCCAGTTGCATCAGGCGCTCCAACTTCTTGTGAATCGAAACCAACCACCGTCCTCACGGGTTGCACCTCATTCCACAATCATAACAAATCGCGGCACAAGAGTACATACGTTTCATTGACAGCCGGGGTGCCCCATCCATCGCCCAGCCATGGGTGGGGGGACCGATGTTTGGGCCGCGAAACCCACATTTTCCAAGTCACTCTAACAATACCGACGAACGACCACCTCTTTACGAGCCGCGAGCGCAAAGCGAGCGGTCTTCGACGGACCGTGACCCCGTCTCGTCAGAATGCCCAAACATGGGCGAACTTGCCTCTCCGCCTCGACAGGTTGGCCATAAACGAATCCGCCGACTCGCTCATGATGCCGCCACCTGTCGCACACGCACAGCCCCAGGCGAAACCACTCTCGCTCGATCCGCCTCGACCAGGAAAGGCCCCAACACCAACGCATCCAGTTGGGCTTTCTGAAACGCGCGGATGGCGTCTGCCGGCGTGCACACGATTGGCTCCTCGTGCATATTAAAACTCGTATTGATAATCACCGGCACGCCCGACAAGGCGTAGTAGTGACGAATGATCTCGTAAAACCCCGGGTTGATCTGCTCGTCCACAATCTGCGGCCGCGCCGTTCCATCGACATGCACCACTGCCGGACATGTGCGATGCATGTATTCAGTACAATCCAATGTGATGGTCATAAACCTCGCGGACTTCGCCGAGGCTTCATTCCACTTGAACAGCTTCTCCTCGTGACCAGCCAGGCAGGCGGGCGCAAATGGCATGAACTCCGTCCGCACCAGCTTGCGATTCAACCAGTCATTGACAGTCGGGTCGTCGCAACGATACATCACCGTTCGATTGCCCAGTGCCCGCGGACCATATTCCATCGCCCCGTCCACGCGAGCCACAACCTGCCCGGCATGCAGCAATCGTGCAGCCTCCATCGCCACGTCCCCGCATCGGCGATACCGAACGCCCGCGCGTTCCAAATCTCGTTCAGCCTCATTTTCATCAATGCTGCCACCCAGGTAAACGTGATCCATTGACTGGCGCGTCACGCGACCGCCTCTTTCAGGGAGCGGTCCCCGACCTATTTCTGATCCGCGACCGCCTCTTTCAGAGCCGCGACCGTCAGGGAGCGGTCCCCTGCGGACGACAATGTCGGTACTGTTAGCGTGCACCAACCACTGACAAATCGCCGAACCCGCAGCCAACCCTCCGTCACCCATGGCTGGAAACACCCACACGCCGTCCACTTCCGAAAGTTCTGCAATGCGTTGATTCAATCGCACATTTGCGAAAACCCCACCGCTCAAACAGATGTTCCGCTGTCCGGTCCGCCGCAACCAATACTGAACATACGGCACCACAACCGCTTCCAGATGATCCTGAACACTGGCCGCCAAGTCAGCCATTTCCCATTCCTTCGGAAGCAGACGCTCCAATGTGCGAATGGCCGAATGAAAGAACACCCGCCCGATGTTTTCAATTCGCCCGTCCCGATAACAAATCAATCGATCCAATACGTCTCGATACAATGGCTTGCCCATTGCCGCCAATCCGGTGATTTTGCCTTCGTGCAGTGACGCCTTGAATCCACACATATGCGTCACGTAGGCATAATAGTTCCCAATGGAATGAAAACTATCCAATGACTGCAACAGGCGAATGTCACTTCCGTGGCAGTCATAGACGTGCGAACAGGACCCGTCACCGCCGCCATCCAAACTCAGCGATAGCGCGTGGTCATATCCAGACGTCTCCAATGCCGCGACGGCGTGGCAGCGATGATGATCGTGATAGCTGATCGGACATCGAACGCCCATTGTCGCCAGAATCGATCGAACCGCGGACTTGCGCGGTCCCAGCGAGGCCCGCTTCAGCAGTCGATACGCACGGATCGCACCCGGCACGCGGGCCATCGGTTTCGACAACGCCGACGAGACTGCATTTCGAATTCGCGAGATCCCCGATTCACTGCGAAACCAGCCGTCATTGACACGAGCTTGGCCGCAGAACTGTTCCGCCAGTGCAGCCATCGCAACGTGATCCACGTCATTCGGTTCCACGCCCGCCAACTGAATGACTTCTTGAACTGCCAATCGCGGAAATCCGATCGACATCTTCATGCGGTTCAGGCGTTCCTCGTTGACAGCCGACACCAGCTTGCCATCGACCAGCAACGCCGCCCCACCGTCATCCCCATCTGTGATTCCCAGTATGATCATCGATTGTCCCTGCCAAATCACGTATCAATACCCAGAACTCCTACCATTTTCAGAGCCGCGACCACCCGCATGCGTCATTCCGGCGTATTTTCCGTCATTCCGGCGAAGGCCGGAATCCAGTTCCTACGGCGGGTCTCAGCCGCCAATTAACGAGACGCGAGCGCAAAGCGAGCGGTCCCTTACCCAGCGCACCCAACTCCACCCCCCGACCGGACGACTCACATCGCCTGCATCGCGTGTTGCTTCGTCCGTTGGATCCAGCCCGCCTCGATGTACGATTCCACCATCTCCGTCAATCCTCGCTCCACCGCGACGTGCGGCGAGTAGTCCAATTCCCGTCGGGCCTTGCCGATGTCAAAACTTCGCGGCGCCCAAAACCACGACGCCCGCCGGCGATGCAATGGCGGTGAAACGCCCAATGGCTTGCAGATCAACTCGCATAGCACCGACGGTATAGTCAACATAGGCAGCGGCAGACGCATCCGCGGAGGCGGAACACCCAGCGCCCCCGCCACGATCGCCAGGATGCGATTCAGCGTGATCGCATGATCGTCCGCGATGATGTACGTCTGCCCGATCGCCTCCCCACGCTCCGCACATTTCACAAACGCGTCAGACAAATCATCGACGTGAACGAAGTGGTAGGGGACTTCTCCGTGGCCAAACATGATGAACCGCCGCCGCGAAATCAAGTCCGCAAGCTTCAGAAAACGACGCTCCTTCGGACCGTAAATCGCAGCCGGTCGAACAATGGATACCGGCAGTCCCGATTCCTCGCCGAATCGACGCGCCGCCTCCTCGCCCTTCAGCTTGGTGTACTGATAATAATCATCAGGCCGAATCGGTGCGGACTCGTCCGCCGGCGGGCGGTCAATGTGCCCATGAACTCCAATCGTGCTGCAATGCACGAAACGCCGCGCCCCCGCGTCCGCAGCCAACTTCAACAACCGCCGTGTGCCTTCAACATTGACGTCCCAATAATCCTGCTTGCTCACGTTCGTCGGTCGATATAAAGCGGCAATGTGAAAAATAACATCAGCCCCCGCAACCGCGCGACGCACCGCCTCCTCGTCACGCACGTCGCCGGGCACCCATTCAAGGGCCTCGTGATTCAGTTCCGGCACCCCGTCAGGCGGATAGTACATCCCCCGCGTCGAGACTCCCCGGCTCGCCAGGTACGCGCAAAAGTGGCCACCCGTAAACCCGTTCGCGCCCGTGACCAGGCATTTTGAATTAATGACCATCAGATAGCATCGAAACAGACGTTGCCGATTGAAACCGCACGAAATCACAAAAGTCGACGGGAATCGTCATTCGCAGCCTTCGTTCTTCATCGAACCATTGCCACCACGCCCGCAATAGATCATAGACCGATAATAACTTTGATCGACCCGTCCGGCCCCAAAAAGACGGATCCACCGTCACGATGGTTCGACATACGACCGTAAACGCTTCAGATTAACGCGATCGAGATCGGTTCCCCGTCCATCCATTCCCTTCGGGGTTTCCAGTATCCGCGGTGCATTCGCCAACGCCGCGTCATTCAAAATGTGCACGAATCCAGCCTTGCCGATGCACCCCTTGCTGATGTGCTCGTGGCGGTCCAAATGACTCCCGCAACCACCTTTCGAATCGTTAACATGGATGCACTTGACGTTCTCCAAACCGACATGCCGGTCCAATTTATCCCGAAACGTCCGATAACCGCTCGAATCGGAAATATCGTAACCGGCCGCAAAAACGTGACAGGTGTCCACGCAAACTCCCATGCGATCCGCTGGCCTGACCCCGTTCATGATTTTACCCAAATGTTCGATCTCTCCGCCGATCGAAGATCCCTGGCCAGCCGTTGTTTCCAGCAGTATTTTAGTCGTGCCTGTCTTCATCTGCCGGTGAATCTTATTCAATGCCACTACAATCCGCGCGATGCCCGAATCAACACCCTCGCCCATGTGCGCGCCGGGATGGACTACCAGGTAATCAACCCCAAGTCTGTCACATCGCCTAAACTCGTCGGCCAGGGCTTCGATACTTTGCTGATGCAAATCTGCCCTTGGCGATGCGAGATTGATCAAATACGTCGCGTGAGCGACCATGGGCCACAGGTTGGATTCGCCCGCTGCACGCCGAAAATTCGTCACAGCCTCGCGCGTCAGGCTTGGTCCCACCCATTGGCGCTGATTCTTGACAAAAATTTGCAGACAATCGCACCCCGCCGCCACGCCGGCGTGAATCGCGTTTTCCAACACCCCGGCGATGGACATGTGGGCACCGAACCGCTGAATTTTTCGCTGGCCTTTCTCGTTCATATGCGATTACAAGTCGCTTGAATCAGTAATTCGAGATTGTTGCGTCACCGTGCGATCCTTGCGTTTTTGTATCCAAATCACCAAGACAGCCATAACAGTTTATCAATAATGAATTTGCGCCAATAGAAGAACTGCATATTCCTCCTGTCGCGTTCCAGGACAGGCGTTTCGTCCACTTCAAGCGAACGACTTGTCAACTCAAGCCCAACCGCTAACCTAACGATCGCCTTCACAGGGTCCACGAACTTATAGGGAGAATGACCGACATGTCCGAAATGGCCAAGTTGCATTATGATGACCAGGTCTACGAACTTCCCATCATCGTCGGGACCGAGGGCGAGCGGGCCATCGACATCCGCGGACTTCGCACCGACACCGGTCTAATCTCGCTGGACAGCGGTTATGCCAACACCGGGGCTTGCACCAGCGATATCACATTCCTCGACGGCGAAAAGGGAATCCTGCGGCACCGCGGCTACGCGATTAACGAGTTGGCCGAGCACGGCTCTTTTCTGGAGCTTGCCTATCTCCTTATATATGGGGAACTTCCAACCCGCGAACAATCGGATGCCTTTGTCAACGACGTCACCCGGCATACCCTGATTCACGAAAATTTACGACATGTTTTTCAAGGATTTCCGCTGAAGGCACATCCCATGGCCATCCTTTCCAGCATGGTCGTCAGCATGAGCGCCTTCTATCAGGATCAGTACAACGCCCTGGACCCTGAACACACTGATATCACCATTCGTCGTCTACTGGCCAAAATACCTACGATCGCGGCGTTTTCCTACAAGAAATCGATCGGGCAGCCGTTTGTTTACCCTGACAACTCGCTTAGTTACGCCGGCAATTTGTTGCACATGCTTTTTGGTGTTCCTTGTGAAGATTTCCAGGTGGACCCGGATCAAGCCAAGGCTCTGGACACCCTGTTGGTCCTGCATTGCGACCATGAACAAAACTGCTCGACGTCCACGGCCCGGCTGGTGGGCAGCAGCCAAGCTAATCTTTATGCGTCCATATCCGCCGCGTGTTGCGCGTTGTGGGGACCGCTGCACGGCGGGGCCAACCAAGCCGTCGTGGAGATGCTCCAGCAGATCAAGACCAACGGCGGCAACGTCAAGAAATACGTCGAGTTGGCCAAGGACAAGGATTCGACGTTTCGCCTGATGGGCTTTGGCCATCGGGTATACAAGAATTTCGATCCCCGTGCCCAGATCATCAAGAAATCGTGCGACGCGGTGCTGGCCAAGTTGGGCGTCAAGGATCCGCTGCTGGACATCGCCAAACAATTGGAAGCCACCGCGCTGGAAGACGAATACTTCGTCGAAAGAAAGCTTTATCCCAACGTGGACTTCTACAGCGGCATCCTCTACCGGGCCTTGGGCATCCCCACGGAAATGTTTACGGTGATGTTCGCCATCGGGCGCATGCCCGGCTGGATCGCACAATGGAAGGAGATGATCACGGACCCCGAGGTGCGCATAGGCCGGCCGCGGCAGATTTACACCGGCCCACCTTCCAGGCCGTACGTGCCCATCGATCGGCGGAAATAAAACGGCAACAATGGAAACTTACCCTGCATCCTTTTTTGGAGTTGCGAGCCGACGTTGCTTTTCTGACAACCCCACCTTCCCAGACCGTTCGCATAGTCGACCTCAACTATCTGTACGGCACGGGGACTACGTCGCCCGATTGCAATGGCCACGGTTTCGTCGGCGACACAGCGATGCATTGCCAAACCCCATCAGGGCGAGCGTGCCCGGTTCGGGTACGATGACGAAGCGCAGCGAACCACGAAGTTGTACGACCGAACAAGCGACGCAATCACGCTCGGCGAGGTGGAACGAATCGCGCTTTGACCGCTTGAGGACCATGCCACACATGAAGTAGAACAGCTACAGGCGAGCAGACGAGCACCATGAGAGATGTAGCCCATGATTCCGAGATAACCGCCGCCGACTTGCTCGGCTTCGCCGCCTCGCTGCAGCAACGCCACGAGGCGACAACCTCGATCGAGCAACGAAAAGAGCGAGGACAGTTCTTCACGCCCCCTCCTATCGCCCGTTTCATGGTTCACCTCTTCTCGTTGCTCCGCAAGAATCTTCGTGTCCTTGACGCGGGAGCCGGAACCGGAACCCTCTCCGCTGCAATTTGCGACCGAGTCCTGCTTCTCCGCTCACCACGCTCACTTGAGCTTGTTCTGTTCGAGACTGACGCGGCCTTACTTCCGTTGCTGGAGCAGAACATGCGGCACTGCCGCACCGCTCTCCGTCAAGCGGGCCACGAAATGAGTTACGTGATTCAGCGGTCCGATTTCGTTCTCGCCAATCGGCCGACGTTCGGTCAAGCAGCCCTCTTCGCGGATACTCAGGAACATGCCGAGTTCGACATGGCTATCATGAACCCGCCCTACTTCAAGTTGAACAAGCAATCGGCTCACGCTCGGGCGTTTGAACGCATCATCCACGGGCAACCCAACATCTACGCCCTCTTCATGGCGACTGCGGCGGCGATGCTCCGACCTGGAGGAGAGCTTGTTGCCATCACGCCGCGAAGTTATTGTAGCGGCCTGTATTTTCGTGAGTTTCGCCGCTGGTTTCTCAGTCGAATGGCCCTCAGAAACATTCACCTTTTTGACTCGCGTACGGATACGTTTCGCGAAGCCGACGTACTCCAAGAGAGCCTGATCACGCGCTTCGACAGGACGCTGAATCACGACAAGACGGTCCGGCTCAGCACGAGCCACGGAGCAGATCTCCGGGGGGCAGACAACGTCATCGAGTATCCTACTTCGCGGATCATCGACGACAACTGTGGGAATCTGGTGATCCGAATCCCCGCTAGCCAAGCCGACGCCCAAATCATGCAGGCCATCGAATCGTGGCCCGCTCGGTTTGTTGAGCACGGGTTGCAGATCTCAACCGGTCCCGTCGTAACATTTCGAGCGACCGACTATCTGCTAAGCTCAGCAGACCAGTCCCACGCGGTGCCTCTCATTTTCCCGCACAACGTCCACCCGTTTGACACCCGTTGGCCGGTACACAAGAACGGCAAACCACTCGCGTTCCGTTCGTGCTTCGACTCCGAGAAGCTCCTCGTCCCAACGAGAAACTACGTGCTGTTGCGGCGGTTCAGTGCCAAGGAGGAGCACCGTCGTCTCACGGCAAGTTGCTTTATCCCACGCAACGGCCGCTGGCCGTCCATGATCGCGATCGAAAACCACGTGAACTACATCTACCACGCTCGTCGCGAACTTACAGAAGCCGAGACACTCGGGCTGGCCGCCCTATTTAACTCGGCGTTCCTCGACCGCTATTTTCGCAGCCTGAGTGGAAACACCCAGGTCAACGCGACGGAGATACGTGCAATGCCCTTCCCGCCCCTGTCGGTTCTTGCAGAACTTGGCTCGCGAATGAAGCCTATCGACGTGACCGACCGCAACGCTGTGGAGCGGGCCGTCCTAGCCGTGCTCGGGGTTAATGGCACCATCGCTCGCGACCTTCAGGAGGCCACCGCTTGAGTGAAAAGAGAATCCAAGAAGCGGCTGAAATCCTGACGTCGCTTGGATTGCCACGTGCTCAGCGAAACGCCCGCTCCGCCCTGACCCTCCTTGCTCTGGCAAACATCAAGAAGACAGCCGCTTGGAAAAACGCACAGCAACCGCTCTTGCGAATATGGGACATCATGGGATTCATTCGCGACCACTACGAAAAGGACTATGCTGCGAATACCCGCGAGACGATTCGCCGGCAGACCATCCATCAATTCGAGCAAGCCCGAATCGTCGATCGCAACCCCGACGATCCCAGCCGCCCGACCAACAGCGGAAAAAACGTCTACGCGCTCACCAACGAAGCGGTTGGGATTATCCGGCTCTACAGATCGCCGCGGTTTGAGCCGGCCGTCGCAGCATTCATCCAGAGATTCGGATCACTACAGGCCGCATACCGGATCAGCCGCTCGACTCATCGCGTTCCGCTCCGGGTATCCGACGGGTCGACCGTCTACCTCTCACCTGGAACGCACAACAAGCTTCAGGTCTCTGTCATCGAGGAATTCGGTCCGCGTTTTGCACCAGGTGCAACGGTCCTGTACGTGGGCGACACCGCCCTTAAGCACGTCGTTTGCGAGACCGAGCAGCTTGCGGCTTTGAAGGTAGTCATCACGGAACACGAGAAACTGCCCGACATCGTGCTCTACTGGAGCGAACGCAACTGGCTTTTTCTGATTGAGGCGGTGACGACACACGGGCCGGTGTCCCCGAAGCGGCACCGCGAAATCGAGACCATGCTCAAGGGTTGTTCGGCCGAGCGGGTCTACGTCACAGCTTTTCTCGATATGGGAACGTTTCGTAAATACGCCGGTGACATCGCGTGGGAAACAGAAGTATGGATCGCGGATAATCCCGACCACATGATTCACTTCAACGGACCGAAATTCCTTGGCCCTTACAAACCACGTTGACATTCTGGCCGCCGTTGCATCGGCGACACAGTGCTGCAATGCCCAACCCCAGCAGGGCAAGCGTGCCCGGTTCGGGTAGGATGACGAAGCGCAGCGAAAACGACTCGCCGTCGCCGTGGATGCCGGCCAAATCGGTCAGGCGGAGCGAGGCGACAAGCTCGGTCCGCAGCGGCGTTTCCGGCGGGGCTGCGAATGTCAGGTCTTCATGAAACGCGCCGGCGACATCGGACGTAAACAGGTACGAGGATCCGTCGCTGGTCAGGATGGCGTTTTCGCCGGCGTCGAACATGGCCAGACCGGTATCGAAAGCGTTGCGATGGAGCGCGGTTTGGTGGCCGGCAAGCAGCGTGAACAGGCCTTCATCCGGCTCATCCGCTTCTACTGATTCCCAGCCCGGCTCCGCGGCTGCGTACCAGCCGTTCAGCGCGCTGAACGGATCGGTGATGGGGAATAGTTCGATGGGCTCTGCGCCGGACAGGATGTCGGCATCGCCGCCGACGACCAGGGCGTGGATGGCCGAGCCGTCTTGCCCGACTTCGAAATCCGAGTGTTCCTTGTCGCCCGCGAATGCGGGCATGACGCCGACCAGGCCAATAAACAGGCCGGCGGCCCGAACCATTCTTCGTGTTTCCTCGATCATTACATGCTTCCTCCATTCCTGTTGAAGTTTCTCTGGGCGAGGCGACGATTGTCTCGCTCCGGTTCAGGCGGCTGCGCGCATGCCTGGACCCGGGTTTTCGCCGGGGTGACGGTTCTAGGGGGACGCTCCTTCAAACACGGATTGGAATTGGCCCCAGTCGCTCAGATCGACATCGCCGTCTCGATGGACGTCGAACACGGCGCAGGCGTCGTCTTTGTAGATGACACCGTCACTTGTCATGCACGCGATCCATTCGGCAAAATCGAGGAGATCGACGTCTTCATCCTCGTCGAAATCGCCGTCGCGGCAGACGTCGGCGGCGACGAGCGTCAGGGCGAAAATGCCCACGCGGCCGCCGTCGACGTAGTCGTCGAATCGGATCGTTCGCAGTGTGCGGGCAGGGTCCAGCGGAATGGTCGCGCGTTGGAAGTAGAATGAATCGGTCGGAACAATCGACGCGTCGAGGCCGGCGCCGTTACTGCGAGCAAATCCGCCTCCGTCGCGGCGCCCGCTCGGTCCGACGGCCAGCAGCGGCGGGGGGTCGCCCGTCACACCCCAGTCGTTCAGCGGGACGTAGACGGGATCAAATCCGATGGGGAGCGGCAGGCGGCGGACGTTGACCACCTGAACGTTGCCCGTCGCGTAGGTCATCTGCATGACTAGTTTTTGGCAAATCTGGCCGGTCAGGCAGGTGAAATCGCCGGACGCGCCGACGAGCAATTCCAGGGCCAGGTATTGACGGTCGAGGCGGGCCTGTGTCAGGTCGATGGTGGCTGCGGTCGATAGGACGCCGTTGTCGAACAGGCAGTTGGGATTCGACCCGACGAGACCGGTGGCGTCCGGTCCGCCGAGCAGGAATGCGTCGAGTCGGCCATGGATGGGGATGCCGCGATCCGTTTGGTACAGGCCGTTGATCAACCAGGAGTGACCTGCGGAGTCGAACGGCGTGGGCGAGTCGAGCGCGTCGCTGTCGATCACGTCGGCATTGAACGCGCCGGTCAGATCGACGGGAATGGTCACGGTGCATTCCGGATCGGTGCGGAAGCGCAGGGTGAACGGGTCGCTGGGTTGAAACCCAATCGAGGCGGTCAGGCGGAATTCCGACAGGTAGTTGCCTGCGCGGTGGGCGAGGAAGAAGGGGTGGGTGTGGCCACCGCTGTTGCTGTCGCCGAATTTCCAGTCGTGGCCGTCTTCAAGAAGGATGGGCGAGACGCCCTGGGTCATGGCGAAATCGACGCCGTCACTGAAGGTGATGCGTTGCAGAAATGTTTCGAAGAACTGTCCGCCGGTGAACGCGGTGTTCATTCCGTGGCAGGCGTTATCGACGCCGATGTAGTTCAACCCCGGCTGACTGATCGCGAAGTTGAAACCGCCGCGGGCCGTTTCGGCCAGGTTGGCGTTGAAGGCGACCGGAGCCAGCGTGATCAGGGCGCCGGGGTTGGCTGGATCGCCACCACCGGGGGGAATGGCGCCGCCGACGGCGGCGTTGTCGGCGATGAACAATTTCAGCGGCGTGAGGGTCGGGCATGGTTGGGTGGGCGGCGGGGAATTGTCGGGCGGACTGTGGCCGACGAACATGTCCTGATGTTGGGCGATCGCATTCGCCGTCATCGTGAAGCCGAACAGCAGCGAGACGAGATTAGGTCGCAGGAATGTCAACACGGCGTGCAACTCCTTTTTTCGGTCGGTCGGACATCATGGCAGGTCGTCGATGCGGTCGCGTTGTTTTCGGCGGAAATCGGGGTCCCACCAATTTCGCGTGACTTTTTGGGATTTGGCGTCGTAATTGAATGTTTCGGAAAAGCGACGCGTTTCGGCGTGTCCGTCGGCGAAGGTGTAGTTTTCGAATTTCTTGCGATGCCGCCCGATGGCCACTTCGAGCGCGGGATCTTGAATCTGCCCGGCTGCGTCGGGGAGCCAGCGGTCCACGTGGAAATGGTCGGCGGCGATTTCGTTGGCGGCGGTGTCGCGATATTCGCCGACGTAGATGGTCTCGATGGCATACTTGATGGTGCTGAGGCGGGTGTAGCCGAATCGCGGGGAATCTTCGCCGGCGAATGGATCGGGCGGCTGCTCGGGGGTCATGTAGATGTTGGTGGCGTAGCTGTTGAGGCGAACGTTGATCTTTTCGGGATGGGCGGCGTCAAACCAATTGTGGCTGCGGTCCGCGGGGCAGCGGTACAGCAGCTTGTTGCCGGCGTACGGTTCCAGCGTGTTGATCCAGCCTCCGTCCTGAAAGCCGCCGTGGTCTCGTGACAGGGGGAACGCGTCGCGGTTGGATTGCACGTACATCTGCACAGCCAGGCCCATGTTTTTCATATTGCTGAGGCAAACGGTCTGCTTGGCCTGCTCGCGAGCGCCTTTCAATGCAGGCAGCAACATGGAGATCAACAGGGCGATGATGGAAACGACCACCAACAGCTCAATGAGGGTGAATGCCCGCTTTCGCACGGACTCGCCTTTCAGATTTTTGGTTTCGACTCGCCGTAGCCGATTAGTAGCAACGGACGCGCAGCCGCGCAGGAATTCAACAAACCCATGAACCACGTACGTCGAATGGACGCGCAAGAACGCACGAGCAGCCAGATTCAGCGCGTTGACGACTTTGGGAATGGATTAGGAGATGGACGGAGGGGCGCGCGGAGCGTTGGGAATCGGACAGGCTGCAATGACCGGCGAATCAACCGGTGCGGCGATCAGATGGCCGAATACGACGGCATGTAGGTGGACAACGGCAGGCGCTTCGAAGGCCCACTTCGCAACGGTCAACAGATGAAAGCACGTGGCGCACTCGGCTGAATCTTCACCTGTCGGGGAGTGTTCGGTCGGCGGGTGATCATGGTGCGAGGATTCGTGATGGTGATCGAACCAGACGTGCCACGCGCCGGCTGCACCCGTTCCCATGGGAAGGTATCCAGCCAAGACTAATAGCGACAGCAGTCGAAAACGCATTCTAGAAAACTCCACCAGTACTCTATCGGACGGTCCGGTGGTCGTCAAGTCGTTAATTTGCGGTGTGCTGCTTCAGTCGGAAACGGAGCCTTGGGCCGGGTTGGGTAGTGTAGTGTAGTGTCGTGTCGTGTAGTGTAGTGTAGACCCGAACGCCTCCGGCTCATGTCCGATCCTCCTTGATCCACCGCAAGATTGTAAGCCAACGGGTGGATCAGTTTGAATGGGACAGGTCATCGGTTTGTAATGGAATCGAGCGTAGTTCCCGCAGAAGTGCGGTGTAGGTGATCAACGTCCGCCGCCCGCCGGGCAGGGCCAATCCGGCCAGTAGTGTGGTTATCGAGAAAACCGCCAAATCAGCCAGCAGCGACATGAAGGGTGACGGTTGGCGGGGCGCCCATACTTGAAACGTCGCGGTGACAGCCATTCCCAGGAGCGAAGCGAGCAGGGGTCGCCAGATGGCTTCGACTACGAGTTGGAATTGGAGCGGAGTTTCTCGAAAGCAGTACAGAATCGCCGGCACCGAGTTTGCCAGCATGGCAAGACTAAACGCGATGGCCACACCTGTCGGTCCCCATCGCAAACCAACGATCATGGCGATCACAATCATCGCGGAAGCGAACACATTCCACTTCAGTTGTCGGGCTGTTTGCCCCAGCGAAACGTAAACCCACCCGGTGGCGACGTTGATGGTTCCGAGAAAGGCGGCCACCGACAAACAATGAAACAGAGGCACCACGCCGATCCATTGTTCGCCGAGCAGTACACGGACGAAATTTTCGGCCGCTACGATCATGAACGATACAATGGGCATGCCCAATCCGGCGATCAGAAAGATGCACTTAACGTACGTTGAACGATACGCATCGGGCTTGTTTTGCAGTCGGCTGAGCGTGGGCACAACGACGTTGCTGAGCGGCGTGTTAATCTGATTGATGGGAAACATCAGCATTTCATAGGCTTTGTCGTACAGTCCTAGCGGCCCAGCTCCGAATTTCCAACCAATCAATATTTTGTCCACATTTCGCACCGCATAGTTCAAGACGTTGAATGCGGTCAGGTGGCTTCCAAAGGACAGCATCGAACCCACGCCGCAACGTCGCACCGGCAGGCTCGGTCGCCATCGACAGGTCAGCCAAACACCGATCAGCGAGGCCGTCGCCAGGGTCAATTGCAACACCACAAGGGACCAGTAACCCGCATTTTCGTCGTGACGTGCGACCAACAAGGCTGCGGACACAGCTAAGCCCATGGCTGCGACGTCAATCCAAGCCAGGGTCGCGAATTGCATCTGCCGGCGCAGGATGGCCTGATGTTGAACGGTCAAGCCGGCTAGGAAAAGTCCGAGCGCCAGCCACACCGTGATGGAAATCAATCGTTGCTCGTCGAAAAACCAGGCGATGGCGGGTGAGGCGGCGATGACGAGGACCGCTGCCAACAGCCCAAATGCGACGTTTATCCAGAACAGTGTGCTGATTTGGGCATGATCAATTTGATCGCGCTGGATGGTCGCCGCGGCCAGACCCAGGTCCTTGAAACGCATCACGAATCCCGTCAGCGCGGTCACCATGGCCACCAGGCCGAAATCTTCCGGCAACAGAAGCCTGGCCAATACGACGACCCCTCCCACATAAAGCCCGCCGCGAACGAGATTGGCTGCCAGTGTGATCACGCCGCCGCGAACGGATCGACGCTTCAGGTCAGACTCCAAATGCGCCGTTGAGAAGAATTCTTGCACGATGACTCCCGGCTGGCTCCCGGTCCTTGGGTGCATGACACTTTGGGCGAGGCATTCCTCCGCCCCGAACGGGGGGCATGACAGTGGCCACGGGTGAAGCGAAGCGCAACCCGTGGTTGCCGGC
>CAYRHJ010000011.1:0-147075 GCA_964424105.1 uncultured Phycisphaeraceae bacterium
GGCTGAATTATGCGGAGGTTGGCCACAGAGACCACAGAGGGGGACTTCGAATTCGCAAGCCGGGTTCAAAACCGTGCCGGTCGATTCAGTCGGGTGTCAGCCGGAGCGAATCGCCGGGCTATTCTCGATGGCCCCGCCGGGGCCTGCAACGTCTCGACAACTGCGTACGGGGCCTGCCATGGGCAACGTCTCGACGACGGCGTACGCCCGCATCCGTCATTCCGGCGGAAGCCGGAATCCAGAAGAACGTGCCTGGACTCCGGCTTGCGCCGGAGTGACGATCGGGACGATCCGGCTCGCGCTATCCTGGCGAAAAACCTATAGCTGAAAGACCCTGCGCGAATGGGCATGCCGCGGGACAGTTATTCAAACGGCTCATATAATCCGTCCATCGGTGTTACAAGGCGGGGGAATCGCGATGCCATTGGCGGTCTACATCATTCTATGTCTGATTTGGAGTTCGACGTGGTCGGCCATCACCTATGTGATCAAGGATGTCCCGCCGATCACCGGGGCCGCCGCCCGGTTTTGGCTGGCAGCCATGATCTTTTTCGCCGTTCATTTCATTCGACCGATTCGATTTCCGTCATCCTGGCGGGTGAGGCTCGCGCTGTTGGCCTGGGGTGTTCCACAGATCGCCGTTTCCTACGCCGTGGTCTATTGGTCGGAATTGCACATCTCGACCGGCATGACGGCCTTGCTGTTCGCCACATACCCTTTTTTCGTAGCCATGTTTAGTGCTCGCTGGTTGGCGGGGGAGGCCTGGAATTTCGGAAAGCTGTTGGGATTGGTTTGTGGCAGCGTCGGGGTGGGGCTGGTGTTTCTGGAGTCGCTGAAGCTGTCTTCCGAGCTAGCCCCCTATGCAGCCACGGGTGTGGTGATCTCCGCTTTCGCTTGCGGCATCAGCATCGTGATGATCAAGCGTCATTACATTAATGTGGACACCATCGCGTTGACCTCGTTGCAGATGACCGGCGGAGCCATCGCGCTGACCATCGTAGCCTTTGCGATCGAGCAACCTCTTCGCGCCAATTGGACGACGTCGAGCCTGCTCGCGACGGGTTACCTGGCTGTATTCGGATCAGCCATCGCATTCTTGGGTTACTATTGGCTGGTCAAGAAGTTCGACACAACCATCGGCGCGACCATTACGTTTGTCACACCTCCGCTGGCGATCTTCTGGGGTTGGTTGTTTCTGGATGAGAAAGTGTCGGCTTGGGTGTTGTTGGGTGCGGTTTTCGTGCTATTGGGCATTCGCTCCGTACTGACCGGGACGCGCGCTGCACGTAACCGCGGACGATCGGGACCGTTGGCGGAATCCGTCATACCCTGCTGCGCCGGTCAAGCGGAATCCGTGATACCGCGCCCCGTGGGTCAGGCGGAATCCATAATGCCCCATTCCAATGCCGCCGCGGGTTCAACGGAATCGGTCATGCAGTGTCCCGATACACCCGTCCGTCAGGCGGGGGCCGGCTGCGGCTGATCGTCGGCAGGTACAAAAGCGATGGCACGCGGCGATCGTTCGGGCAAAAATCGATAAATGAAGACCAGGTAAATGACACCAACGATGAACATTCCGACGCAGATGGCTTGCGAGATGGTCAGTCCCAGCGTGTCGAGCGGATTATCCGCCCGAATGATTTCCAGGAGAAATCTACCGACCGGATAGGTCACCAGCATCAATCCAAACACCAGGCCATGGCGCTTGCGGCGATGGAACACCCGTCCCAGTAGAATCGAGAGCACGATAGCATGCAGGCTGGAATACAATTGGGTTGGGTGAACCCACCGGGCGGGGAACTGGTCGGCCAACGCTTGTAATTCACCGACGGTCATCCGCAGCCTGGACGGGTCGTCTCGCGAGGGGAATTGTTGCGCCCAGCGCAGGTGCGAGGTCATATACTCGTGGCGATCCTTGATCAGCTTTCTTTCTTCCAGCGTCGATTTTAGTTCCTTGGTTTCGTCACTATTTGGGTCGCGAGCCTGGGCAAATCGAAGCGCTTCTTGAACTTGTTCAAAATCCCGTATGGGTTTTTCGCGTTTATCGACGGGCATGTACAACAAGTCGCGCGAAAGCGGCATGTTTTCCCATAACGTCGTATTGGACATCGGGTTATAGTTATCGATGATCAGTTCAGCGGGTATCGCGACTTGGCGGTTCTCCCATTGACGCACCAAAGCCGGGCTGGCGAATGGGAATTCGACCGCGGAGGCCACCGCCGGCGTGTTTTGCTCGGTCGTGCACACGCCGCCGTGACAACAGCCGTTCAAGAAACAGCCGATCCGCGCCACGCCGAGTGACCACATGGTGGAAACGACGAGGATATCAAGATAAACTCGTACTGAATATCCTTTCAGGCGCAGGTAAACGATGATGCAAAACGCCGCGGCCAGCAATCCACCGATAAATTCCAGTCCACCTTGGGTGATGTTGATGATGGCCATGGCCCGGGGCAGCGCACCGCCGATGTCGGCGAACGATTCGTTCCAATAGTGCAGCACGTAAAAGATGCGTGCGCCAACGACGCCCGAAAACAGCGCGATCAGCGAACAATTCAAAACGACGTCGGGGTCGCATTTCACGCGCATGGCCCGGCGCATGGCCAGATACACCCCGCTCAAGAAACCCACGGTCATCATGAAGCCGTAGCTTTTCAGCGTCCAGCCGGTGCCCGGCATGGTCCATAATTCCGGCAGCATCAACGTGCCCTTGTCAATTCGATTAGGCGTTTCGGACTGTCGTACGTCCCGGCAGTCCCTGCGGTCGTACCTTATTCCGTCAACTCGCCCGCGTCTATCCCCACGTTGTCGATCAATCGACAGTGGCCGATGTGAACGGCCAAACAGATGCGGGCGGATCGATCTACCCTGCTCAACGGTACGAGCGAATCTGCATCCACGACGCTGATATATTCGATGTTTGCTGGACCTGCCCGCTCAATCGTGTTCCGAATCAGTTTTTGAAGGGCGGACACGTCGCGCTGGCCCGATCGGATGGCACGGCTGGCGTCCATTAACGCCTGATGAAGTGACGTTGCCTGTCGTCGTTCAGATGGTTGTAGATAGGCGTTTCGACTGGAAATGGCTAATCCATCCGATTCGCGGACCGTGGGACAGGGGACGATCTCGATGGGCAGGTTCAGGTCTCGGGTCAGTTGCTGGATCACTTTCAGTTGTTGATAGTCTTTCTCGCCGAAAAACGCGGCGTCGGGCGTGACGATATTAAATAACTTGGCCACCACGATGGCGACGCCGTCGAAATGGCCGGGTCGATGCACCGCGCACAACCCGTCCGCCAATTCGCCCACGTGGATCGACGTAACGCTGCCCGGCGGGTAAATCTCGGCAGCGCCGGGGGCGAAGACCAAATCGACGCCCGCTTGGCGACAGAAGTCAATATCGGCGTCGAGGTTGCGCGGGTAATTCTCGTAATCTTCGTGGGGGCCAAACTGTGCGGGATTGACGAATAGGCTGGCGATGACGGTATCGCAGTGTTTCGTGGCTGCGTCCATGAGCGCACGATGCCCGGCGTGCAGCGCGCCCATCGTGGGTACAAGGCCAATTGAATCGCCGTTTTTTCGGAACGATGACACGGCTGATCGGACTTTCGGAATTGTCGTTTCGATCTGCATGGTGTGGTGGCGTCGGACTGAATCTTCGCCATTATGATAGGCAACAAGTGTCCGCCGGCCAACGGATTCCGGCCGTTGATGGGTTCCGAAGGTGTCGTGTTTGATGTAACTATATTTATTGTATATGGTTATGAAACTAGCAGGATGACGCGCATCGGCACGCGGACCTACATCAGCGATGTATTCGATCCGCCGAACCCACAACAGAACCTAACCGGTGGGCCTAATTCGTGTCTAAACAACCGGGTGTGCCGAAACCAACTGGGGCGACGACGGGTCAGGTGGAAGATGACGCACAGCTTGTTGCACGAGTTCGTACCGGCGATGGCGGTGCGTTCGATCAGCTTGTTCGATGCTACCAGCGTCAGGCGGTGGCGGTGGCGTATCGTTTCGTGGGGAATGGGGCGGATGCAGCCGACGTCGCACAGGACGCGATGTTCCGGGCGTATCGGAATCTGGATCAGCTTGCGGAGGCAGGTCGGTTCGGCCCCTGGCTTCTACGAATCGTCACCAACCTTTCGTTGAATCATCGCCGTTCCCGGAAAGGAAAGGCGACGACGGGTTTGGACGAATGGTCCGAAATGGTGTCTCCGCTCGGCGATCGGGGACGTGGTCAGGCTCAACCCGGCGATCGGGCCCGGAACCAGGAATTGCGGGCGGCGGTGCGGGCGGCCATTGATGATCTGCCGGAAAAGCAACAGGTGGCGTTCGTGATGTCGGCCATCGAAGGGGTGCCACAAAGTGACATTGCAGAGGTGCTGGAGTGCACGATTGAGCTGGTGAAGTGGCACGTGTTCCAAGCCCGCAAAGCGCTTCGGCAGAAGCTGGCGGGGTGGGCGGACGACGACAGGTTTTGAGAGCGACTGACACATGGCAAGATTGGCTGATCGATTGGATCACAAGACCGTTTTCAATTTCAACCGGAATGATATTTGATTTGACGCGACAGATTCGAAGTGATCGCGGGTGTGGCTGGGGGTTTGAAAGCTGATCAATGGATGGCATCGATATGAACCCATCGGAGCGCGATGAATTTTTGATCAGTCAGTTTCTGGACGGCACGCTCGATGCCGATGCCCGCGGCGACGTGGAATCGCGCGTCGCCCGCGAACCTGAATTCGCGGCACTTCTGCGCAGTCACCGGGGCGTGACCGAGGCTGTCAAGCAGGGTCTAGACCCCGTTCCCGAGATCGACTGGCAGCGATTCGGCGCGGAGGTGCGCCGTCGATGTTCGACGGTGGACGGCGGGGTGCTCGACGAATCGGGAAGACCGCTCCCTGACGGTCGCGGCTCTGAAATATCGCGCGGAGGGGAAATGACGCGTGAATCGGAACTGGGCCGCGGATCGGCTGGGTTGACGGTCTGGAGGTTGTTCGTGCCGCTGGCGGCGGCTGCGTCCATCGCGTTGACGTTTACGTTGTTGCATGGTCCGCAGGAGTTGGGTGTGGGGGCCGGCGGCGATGGTGCGGTGGCCCGGCTGGTGATTGAATATCCCGATGGGGATTCGGAAGACGAGCGAGTCATCGTGTCGTACGGACCCGCAACTGACGGTGCATTGAATGATGAAGTTGGGCGATTTGATGAACCGACCACCCGTGTGGCCATCGCAGCCGTTGGGTCGCACGTTCGTTGGACGAGTTTGGCGACGGCACCGAGGGCGAGGTAGAACATGATTCCTGTTGAACACGCGCATCGATTGAAATTGGACGACATGCGTTGCTGGTCGGGTTTCGAAAAGCGCCTGGCCATCGCGATCGTTGCCCTCGTGTGCGGCGTGCAGGTCTGCCCGACGAACGGGCAGGTGGACATGCGGTCGCTGATTGAGCAGGCCTTGGATCAGCGGGTGGATTTCGAAATCGTTGATAAATCGTTGCCGGAGGCGTTCGGGATTATCGCGGAAAATACGGGCGTCCCGATCACGATTTCTCGCGAGGCGATCGAATTGTTGCCGTATGGGGTTGAAACTCGCGTGCGCGAAGTGGCCATGCACGATATCACCTTGCGTGACGGATTGAGGCGGATGCTGGCGCCGATCGGAATGGCGGCCCGGGTGTCAGGCGAGCGAGTTGTCGTGACGCCCGCGGAGGCGCTGCTGCGATTGGGACGACGGGCGACACGCAACGAGTTGGCTACGCTGCAATGGCTGGATGAATTGAAAATGACCGGTGACGTGAAATTGGCCGGCGGCTTGATGGACCGCGTCGATATTCGCCTGTATGGAGAACCGCCGCCCGACGGTTTCGAAAGGTCGATTCTGGAAGCGGTCGGCGAATCGGGCGAGGAGGCCCTGTCGCGGGCGTGTCGCGAGTTCGGCCTGACGTGGATACCCTGGAACGAGCGCATCGCCATCATCAGCGCCGAGGAGCAGGTCTATCGGACGCTGAATCGCAAGATCGATCTGGAGTTTGAGCGCCAGCCTGTGGTGGACGTCTTGATGGAGATCGGGCGTCAATTGGGCCTGCTGATTCGCGTGCAGCCGGGCGCGATCGCGTCATTGCCGGCGGCGACGAGGAACGAGTTTTCGTTGTTGCTGATCGATGCCCCAGCCGTTCAGGCATTGGAGGTGATTGCCGGCGCGACCGGATTGAATTATCGCGTGGAAGGCGAGGGAATCGTCATCTTCCGTGGTGCGGATGAATCGCCGGATGGAAGCGTGGCCCCGACGTTCGATGCTTCCGGTTCGGGCGACGATCCCGTCATCGGGCGCATCACCATGCCCGGTGAAGGCGGCCGATTTACGTACGAGTTTTTCATACGCGAGAGCGATCTGCCTGCGGACGTTCGCGATGGGCGGAGGGCTATGATTCAAGAGGTCATCGAGGGGCTGCGGAAGCGATCGAGCGCGGAACAATAGTTGACCGATTCGCGGGGACGGGTCAGATCGGCCCCGACCCGCACGCGGGAAACGTACTTGTTCCACGAGTGCCAATCGACGTAGACAACGCGGTATTTCGCCGTTGCACTGTCCGAACCCAAAACGCCGCTTGGCTTGCGTCAACAAACGGCGTAATGGGCCAATCCAGCCCACCACCGACGTCGGCGCCAAACCGCACCGACTATCGCACAAGGTTTTTCGACTTTCGGCAGCACCACAACGGGCGTACGCCGGAATGACGGGTAACGCAAGCGGTATTGACCCGATCGTCACTCCGGCGCAAGCCGGAGTCCAGGCAGCGTTCTTCTGGATTCCGGCGTTCGCCGGAATGACGGATGCCGGCGCGCGCCGTCGTCGAGACGTTGCAGGCCCCGTACCACGACGTCGAGACGTTGCCCGAAACAGGCCCCGGCGGGGCCATCGACAATAGCCCGGCGATTCGCTCCGGCTGACACCCGACTGAATCGACCGGCACGGTTTTGAACCCGGCCTGCGAATTCGCAGTCCCCCTCTGTGGTCTCTGTGGCCATCCTCCGCATAATTCAGCCACAGAGGTCACAGAGGGATCGCCCTGCCGGACCCCGCGTCCCGCCTCCCGTAGGGACGACTGAGCCACCGCCGGAATATCAGCCGTCCCTACGGGACTTCGCATCAGCGGATCGATGGTGTTCCCGGCGACGGATCGTTGGGGTTCCCGGCGATGAATCGCCGGGCAATTTTCATGCCGTCCCTCCGGGACGCGGAACGTACGTACCACCAGCCGCCGATTGTGACACGGACCGGGTCGTCGATTGTGTCACGGACCCCTCGCATCATCCATGTGACCTCGCGTGTTGACGTCCGTCGAAATTCCCGTCATAATGCGATGTTTGTCAAGACCGACCAAAGGTGCGACGTATTGCAACGCTATACGGCAAAAGCAGTTGGGACGTTGGTGGGGGTCGCGGTTGCGGCGATGGTCGCGCAGGCTGCACCCAAACCGTCGGCCAGCCCGAAGGCTTGGGAGATCGACTTTCGGTTTCACGACCCCCAGCGGATGACGTTGCGCCTGCCGGGCGACGACCATGAGACGACGTATTGGTACGTGCTGTACACGGTGGTGAACCGGACGGATCAGGAGATTCCCTTCTTTCCGACCTTCCACATCGTCACGTCGGACCTTTCCGTCATCGAGGGCGGGGCGGACATCAGCCCCTCGGTGTACGATGCGATCAAGGCTCGACATCAGAAGGCCTACCCGTTCATCATGGATCAAAAGCAGGTCTTCGGCCCGCTATTGCGAGGTGAAGACAATGCCCGCACGTCGGCCATCGCGTTTCAACGCCCCAGCGTGCAGGTGAATCGGTTTTCGTTGTACGTGGGCGGTCTGTCAGGCGAGATGGTACGGGTTC
Source organism: uncultured Phycisphaeraceae bacterium (assembly GCA_964424105.1). Classification (GTDB taxonomy): domain Bacteria; phylum Planctomycetota; class Phycisphaerae; order UBA1845; family UBA1845; genus CAYRHJ01. The sequence goes on from CAYRHJ010000011.1 coordinate 7,899, forward strand.
GTAACCTGGGGTTTGATCCGAATCGGGACGACAAGGATGATAATCCGCGATTCCATACGCTCAGAAAAACGCTGTTTGTGGATTACAATATCCCCGGTGACGCAAAAACGCGTCTGGAAACCTCGCCCTTGCGAGGTCGGCAAGATTGGGTCATGCGTTGACGGGGTCATCGCAAATCGTGCAGGGAGTCACTGAATATGGCACATAAGAAAGGTCAGGGATCATCGCGAAACGGTCGGGACAGCAAACCGCAATTTCGCGGCGTCAAGCGTTGCGCCGGCCAAGTCGTCACCACGGGCACCATTCTCGTCCGGCAGTGTGGCACGCCTTTCAAGGCGGGCTTGAACGTGGGACGAGGCCGCGACGACACACTTTTCGCCTTGTCGGACGGCATCGTTTCATTTCGCGGTCGTCAGGTACAGGTGACGCCAACCGCGGGGGATTGAGCTCGTCGCTAACTTCGCGGGCGGGACGGTTCACCGTTCATGCCGACCGTCATGTCGATTCATGCGGCGCGGGGTCCGTTGATAGACCGGCGACTGCGTTCCGCGCTTGCACCACTCGCCTGCGTTTGCTACCCAACATGTGTCGCGAATTCACGCGGACGCGCCGGTTCTGATGTTCATCGATCGAGCTGAAATCTTCATTAAGGCGGGTCGCGGCGGGCACGGCTGTGTCAGCTTCTGTCGCGAACGGTTTCGCCCCAAGGGCGGGCCAGACGGCGGCAAGGGTGGCGACGGAGGCTCGGTCTTCGCGGTGGCCACGCCCGGAGTCGACACCCTCTTGGATTTTTCAGGGCGCTATCATTGGCCGGCTGAGGACGGCAGGAACGGCGAAGGCAAGGATCGGGCCGGTAAGGCCGGCAGGGACCTCGACCTCCTACTGCCGCTGGGCACGTTAATCTTCGATCGCGAAACCGGCATCCTGATCAAGGACCTGGACGAGCCGGGCGTTCGCGTATGTCTGGCCATCGGCGGGGTCGGCGGCAAGGGCAACAAGGCGTTCGCCACTCCGACACACCAGACGCCCCGCGAATACGAGTCCGGCCAACCGGGGCAGGAGCGCTGGCTCAAGTTGGATTTGAAATTGATGGCCGACGTGGGCGTGGTGGGCATGCCCAACGCGGGCAAGAGCACGTTGCTGTCCTGCCTGTCGCGCGCCCGACCGAAAATCGCCGCCTACCCTTTCACAACTTTGAAGCCGCAACTCGGCATCGTCGAGCTGTCAGGGTTTCGACGGATGGTCTTCGCCGACATTCCCGGTTTGATCGAAGGTGCACACGCCGGGGCTGGGTTGGGAGATGAATTCCTTCGCCATATCGAACGGACCCGTGTATTACTGCACGTCATCGACGCGGCGCCGACGCAAGGCGCTCCCTCGCCCGTGGATGCCTACCGCGTCGTTCGCAGCGAGATCGCCCAATTCAGCCCCCGCCTGGCTGAAAAACCGGAGATCGTCGTAGCCAACAAGTCGGATCTGCCGGAATCGGACGCGGGACTGGCATTGCTTCGCCAAGAGATTGACCGCGAAATCATCGCCATCAGTGCGGCCACCCGACAAGGGCTTGAAAGCCTGACGAACCGGGTTTGGACCATGGTTGAGCAAACGCGTTCGGCTGCGACGGACGACGAGACGATTCGAACCGCGACCGCGGTGACACGGAACGAACCTTGACCGATCTGGAACATGATTCCGAAACGAATGCGGTGTCCGGCTTGGCGCCCGCGGCGCTGGTGGACATCGGCAACTCGTCGACTGACGTAGCCTTGTGGCTGGACGATGCGATTTCCATACGCGAGACATTCGAGCCGGAGAACGTCGCAGGCGCGGTAACGTTTATGGAATCGTTCCGGCGGCAGAATTCGGAATTGCTTAGCGCCGTCGTCGTCGCGTCCGTGGTTCCCAAGACGTTTGAAGCGCTCCGCGCGCTGGTGGGCGATCGTCTACTTCTGGCAGCGATGCAAGTCGGGCGGCAAGTGCCCTGGCCCATCCCGGTCGAGATTCCCCATCCTGAAAAGGTCGGCGCCGACCGAATCTGTGCAGCCGCAGCCGCGTTCGAAGCCAAGAAGGAACCGTGCATCATCGTAGACATTGGATCGGCCATCACCATTGATCTGGTAGACGGCGAGGGTGCATTCGTCGGGGGCGCGATCCTTCCGGGGCTGCGGATGCAGACGCAGGCTTTGCATCATTTTACCGCCCTCCTGCCCGACGTTGATCTAGCCCCGCCCCGCGAACGAATTGGTGCCGATACGCAGGAGGCGATTCGTGTGGGCGTGCATTATGGAACCGCCGGGGCTATTCGAAACGTCGTGGAAGTTTTTTCCGAGCGCATCGGCCGCTGGCCGCCGGTGGTGGCGACGGGCGGCGGGGCTGCTTTGCTGGCTGATTCCTGCGGGATCTTCGAGATTATCGTGCCGGACCTGTGTCTGCGGGGAATCGGACTCGCCTACCAACGATGGCTGGCCGGCGCGGTGCCGCTATGATTTCCGCCCATCCCCACGACCCGACCTTCGAAGCGCTGGTTCTGACACCGCCGAGCATGGGAGCGATGGCCACGCTGCGTCTGTCGGGTCCCGGAGCCTTGGCTGCGGCGCTTTCGGTTTTCAGACCCCGGGGAAACGGTCCGCGAGTCCATCGCCCCGATGCGGATCAGCTTGTTTTCGGTGAACTCCGCGTGGATGGTGAGACCATCGACGAGGGCCTGCTCGCGGTACGCGGTGACGATCCATGCTTTGTCGTCGAAATCACCACGCACGGCAGTGTGCGTATCGTCGAACGGCTGATGCAGGAATTCGAACGGTTGGGGGCTGCGTCGGCGGACGAGTCCGGCAACGGCGATCCGTTCATGCACCCGTTCGATCGCGACGTGGAGGTCGCGTTGCGACGATGTACCACCAATCGCGCCGTGCGATTTGTTACTGCGCAACGGCGACTGCTCCCCGCGGCGCTGGCCGCCATGACTCGCGTGCTTGAATCGGATCGATGTCGCGGCATGCAGCTCGCGCAGGAGTTGATCCGTGCGTCGCAGCCCGCACGTTTCCTGATTCGCGGGTTGACCGTGGCCTTCGTAGGCCCGACCAACGCGGGCAAGTCCACGTTGGTCAATCACATGTTTCAGGGATCGAGAAGCCTGGTTTCCAGCCAGGCGGGTACCACTCGCGATTGGGTGGACACGCACACGGCCATCAACGGCGTTCCCGTTCGGGCCATCGATACCGCTGGGCTACGACAAGATGCGAATGAACTGGAAGGCGAAGCGATCGCCCGTGGCCTATCGCTCGCTCAGCAAGCCGACGTGTGCGTGGTCGTGATCGATGGCACCGAGCGTGCCTCGAACGAATCGCTGGGGCAATGGCGGACGCTGTTATCGGCGGACGGACCGGGCAAGACGATGTCACCTCGTCCCTGTATCCTCGCCCTGAACAAATGTGATCTGGAAGCGTTTCGAGCGGTCAACCTGCCGCCGGGAATGTTCCCATGCGTGGTGCACACGTCGGGATTGGGTGGCCAAGGAACGGACGAGTTGGGACGATCGGTTTTAGAAATCCTCTCAATTGTTGAATCAATGGAAGGGACGCCCCTGTTCTTCGCGGAGGAGCAAATGGATTGGATGCAGGATCAACTGAGGGACGATAACCAACCGTGTCCCATCGAAATTCGTCATCGCTTCGCCCTATCATGAACATTGGAGATTTGAGTCGCGGGGCGGATATAATGCCTGGGGGATTCGCTGGGCGGGTGTGCGCGCATCGACCGGCCATCGTTTTTTTCGGTTGACCCCCCACGCTTGGCGCGTACAGTGTCGCGCTTCCGGCAAGTCGTCGCGCGTGTTTCGCCGATCTTTCCTGGCCCGAAAACACGGGCCTGTTGGGTGTCGCTATGGCAGGTGAAGACGAGTCACAACTCGGTCGAAAGCTCGTGGAAAGCAAGCTGGTCACGCCCGACGAGCTGACCGCTTGTGCCACGCGACGCAAAGAGTTGGCCGCCAACGGAAGCAAAGTCGGGCTGGCCGACCTGCTCGTGGAAGAGGGCTACGTCACGCGGCGGCAATTGGCACGCATGAATCGGTCCATGGACGACGACTCCATGTACCGCCCCGCCCAGCAGATACCGGGCTTTCAAATCATCAGCAAATTGGGGCAGGGGGCGATGGCCACGGTGTACAAAGCCCGGCAGCTCAGTTTGGATCGAATCGTCGCCATTAAGGTCCTTCCTAAGCGCCTCAGCGAGAACCAAGAGTTCGTCGATCGCTTTTATCGCGAGGGCCGCGCCGCAGCCCAACTCAACCATCCCAACATCGTTCAGGCCATCGACGTCGGCGAGGCGGGCGGCTACCACTATTTCGTCATGGAATTCGTCGAGGGCAAGACAATCTATGACTTGCTACAGGAGCAGGGCATCATCGATGAACGCAAAGCCGCCCGCAGTCTGCTGGAAGTCGCCCGGGCACTCGATCATGCCCACGCCCGCGGCTTCATTCATCGCGACGTCAAACCCAAGAACATCATGATCGGCCTGGACGACGTGGTGAAACTCGCCGACATGGGTTTGGCCAGGGAGGTCAGCGATTACGAAACGGCCCAGTCCGAAGCAGGCCGAGCCTACGGAACCCCCTACTACATCAGCCCGGAACAAATCCGCGGGGAGATCAACATCGACTTTCGGGCGGACCTGTATTCGCTGGGGGCCACCGCCTATCACATGGTCACCGGAAGGGTGCCTTTTGAAGGGGCCACTCCCTCCGCCGTCATGCACAAGCACCTGAAAGAAGAGCTGGTGCCCGCGGACCATGTCAATCGATCGCTCTCGTCGGGAATCGGCGAGGTCATCGAGTTGATGATGGCCAAACAACGCGACGATCGCTATGGCTCGACGCGCGATCTGCTGGCCGATCTGGAATCCATCGCCCAAGGGGAGCCGCCCTTGCAGGCCCGCAAGAAATACGATCGTAGCGTTCTGGAAGACTTGGCCAGCAGCGGCGAAACCGTATCGACCGCATCCGCTGAGGATCTGGATCCGAGTATCATCACCAGACGAATCGCCGGGGCCTACCAACTCAAGATTTATGTTCTAAGCTTGTTGTTGGCTATTTCGGCGCTGGGAAATCTCGCCCTTTGGCTCATGCGTGGCTAGCGATCGCGCGCGCTGAATGAAAAAACGGGCTGGCAGCCTTGGCTCCGCCACCGTTCATTGGGACATCTGGTAAATCAGTGGAACTTCGCCCGACGCTGCGCTTCCCCAAGCCGATTTGCGACGACAAGCCGATTTACGACGTTGCCCCCGCTTGCGTTTTGCGCGATGAAATACCATAATCGAAGGGTACGGGGGCCTTGCGTAGGCCTGCCCGCGTTGTCTCGGTGTCACGGGAGAGTATATGGGTGCCAGGCTCGATGCGTTGCATGCATTGCAGGACATCGAACGACAAATTGCCGCGATTCGAAGGAAAGTGGAGGCTGAAAGCCGCCGAATCAAATCGCTCAAAAAGGGGGTCGAGCTTCAGGATGTGCTCGTTGAAGAGCGCACCTTGGCTTTGCGTACCACCCAACTCGAGATTGAAAAGCTTGATCTGGATTTGCAATCGCGCGAAGTGATGTTGGCCAAGCATCGCGAAGCCCTCAACGCCGCTAAGACCAACAAAGAATACGCAGCCATCCTGACGACCATCAACACCGAAAAGGCCGACACCGCCAAAATAGAAGGGCGACAGTTTCAGTACTTGACCGACCTCGATGAAAAAAAGGCCAGGCTTGATGCGGCTAAGGCTGAACGGATCGAGAAAGTAGCTCGCGTTGCCACCATCGAAAAGGCACTGAAAGACTACACCGACGAACACGCCGAAGAATTGCACCGCCTCGAAAAGGAGCGCGACGCAGCCTCAGTCGATCTACCGCAAGCCATATTGGACACGTTTCGCCGGGTGGCGGAGAAGCACGAGGGAGAGGCGTTGGCTCCAGTGTTGATTCAAAACGCCAAGCGCAACGAATATGCCTGTGGAGGGTGCAATATGTCCGTGACGCTGGAAACCGTTTTGACTCTCCAGACGCGGGACGAACTTCAAATGTGCGCTTCGTGCGGCATGATCCTGTATTTCGGTCATGCAGCCAGCGTGAAATAATCATCGATGCAGGCCTTCGTTCCAGGACAGCGATTTGACATTCGGGTGCGGCAGCAGGCGGGCCGGCCAACGACAAATCCGCCCCAACTTGGCGGATGGTCTATTCCGCTACAGGCCCAATGACCGATAAAAACCCACATGCGTGACTCGTTGGAACCGTTTTTCGGCACCTAGGCAGGAGGCCAATGTTCCATGCGCGGCTTGCTCGTATTATCGTGTGCCGGATTCGTCATAGCTTTTTCCTCGGCGGGATGTGCGACCCAGCGCAAAGGCGTCATTGAAAACCTACCCAGCGCCACGCCGAGCGTGTCCCGTCGAGCGACGGTTCCAGCCATCATCACACCAGAACTTCCCAGTTTGCCTAAACAGCCATCGTTATCGTATATTGACGTTCGATCGGTGGTTCCATCACGGCGACTATCGAATCGCTGGAAGCACATCGTGATTCACCACAGCGCCAGTGACAGTGGTAGCGCGCAGAGTTTCGACAGTTATCATCGCAACGTAAACCGTTGGGAGGAATTAGGTTACCATTTTGTAATCGGTAATGGAAACGGGTCCGCTGATGGCAAAATCGAAATAGGCTCGCGCTGGGTCAAACAGAAGCACGGTGCCCACTGCAAGACGCCGGATAATTATTACAATGAACATGGAATTGGAATTTGCATGGTGGGCAACTTCCAGAATTCTGCTCCGACGCATGCGCAGATGGCGTCGCTGACGAGGCTGGTTCAGGCGTTGCTACAGGAATGTGGTATTTCCCCCTTGAACGTCGTGACGCACAGCGGGGTTACCGGGCGAACCGCCTGTCCCGGGGCGAAGTTTCCATTGCATCGACTGAAGCAGGCGGTCGTCGCGGCTGGGCCGTCACCGCTAAACGGTGCTCGAAGTCTCGCCGGTCCCAATCGTAGCCGATAAAACTGTTGCAGGTTTATATTGAATCCGCTAGGCTTCGCCGGTTCGTCCAAGCAGGCGTGGCTGAGCCGTCTGCCGAACGGTGACTGGCGCGGAACCGGGATGGACGTCTAGGGAGTTTGATCCAATGACGAACGGTGGCATTCGTAGGCGAGTGGTGCGGACGGTAACGGCGGTTGCCATGGGTTGTAGCGTTTTTCAGCTCGGATCTTGTGACCCGACGGTGCGCTCGACCCTGTTGGCCGGCCTGCAAACGACTTCGAACGCCCTCGCGGACACCCTGATCCAGACCTTTTTCACCAGCCTGATAAACGATACCGCGTCGGGTGGTGGTGGTCTGACCACAACGTAGGCGAGTCATCGCGGACCGCGGTCGGTTTGAGTCTCGCCGCAAGACGGAATTGCGCGCTCAGCTTCGAGGAAACCTTACCATGAAGCGAATGTTTGTTAGATCGCTGCGCACGTCGCGCGTAGCCTGTCTGGCCATCTTGTCTCCGCTGGCTGTATTTCAAATCGGCGGATGCTTCAGCCAAGATGTGCTCTTCGGGGCCCTTTCGCAGAGTTTGGCTCTGGTCGTCGCCAACGCGGCCCAGGGTCTGCTCAGCGGTGTGCTTGCGGGCGCAGGCTAGAGATTCCACCAACGCGACGCGTTTCGCGGGAATCAACCGTTTGTTTACCCTTGACGTTCTGCGACAGGGGAAGGCGAGCGGTTTTTTCCATGGCCATCGCAGGTTCAGGGAGTCGGGACCACCCGGCTGGAACTTGTAGAACTGGCCACCCGGTCTAATCATCGGCTCCCCCACCTCCAAAGGAGGTGGGCCACCCAAATCGTCTTGATCATCGGGACCCCACCCATCGCTTCGCGATGAATGGGGCACCCTGCAAACTTGAATGGATGAAATAGACCGCTCCCTGACGGTCGCGGCTCTGTAATTGTTCGGGGGACCGCTCGCTTCGCGCTCGCGGCTCGTAAAAGACTTGGTCGCGGCGCGGAAAGAGGCTGAAACCCGCCCTACGAACTCGGCGGAGCGCCGATCAGTCTGACCTCCGGGTTCGATAGTCCAAAAAATCCGCCATCAGTTGTTTTGTAATGGGGCCTGGGGCGCCGTCTCCTATCACGCGCTTGTCCACCGAAACGACTGGAATGATCTCCGCGGCTGTGCCGGTCAAGAAGCATTCCTCCGCGACGTATAGATCATGCCGAACCAACAGCGATTCGTGAACGGTGTATTCGCGCTCGCGGGCCAATTCCATGACCAGTCGACGGGTGATGCCTTCCAGGATGCCGCAGGCTGTGTGGGGCGTGTGCAGTTCTCCGCGACGGACCACGAAAAGATTATCACCCGTGCCCTCAGTCACGTAGCCAGCGGAGTTCAGAATGATGGATTCGTCGGCACCCCAATTCTTCGCTTCCGCCTTGGCCATGATGTTGTTCAGGTAGTTCAGCGATTTGACCCGGGCGGTGGTGGTGGACGGGTGATTCCGCAGTGTCGCGCAGGTGATGCAATTGAGTCCGCGCTCATACAGTTTGGGTGGGTACAGCTCGATCGAAGCCGCGATAACGATGACCGAGGGGCAGGCGGCTTTGTCGATGGCGATTCCCAGCAAGCCCACGCCCCGGGTCACGAGCAGGCGGATGTACCCGTCAACGATCTCGTTGGCTTGCATGGCTTGATGCATGGCCCGGCTGATTTCTTCGCGTGTTATGGGAATGTCGAGGAGGAGTCCCTTGGCGGACTCAAAAATACGGTCGAGGTGTTCCTTCTCCTTGAAGATTCGACCGTGATAAACTCGAATGCCCTCGAAGACTCCGTCTCCGTACAACAGCGCGTGGTCGAAAACACTGACACGCGCTTCACCCACGGGAACGATCTTACCGTCCATCCAAACCCGAAGATTGGGATCGGGGGCAAATGGGTTCTTGCGCACAAAAGCCTTCGGTTCCGGAGCGGTAATCATGGCGAACCTCCTTTCTTGACCAAGCCTGACATGTGACGACCGGACGAATCGCCCCGGTCGCTAACTCGCTTGTATTCGCCCGTCTTCCAACGTGACGCAACGGTCGGCCTTGGAAGCCGACCGGGCATCGTGCGTGACCATGACGATGGTCTGTCCCTGTTGGTGCAGCAGCGTCAAAACATCCAGGATCCCCTGCCCTGTCCGTACATCCAGGTTACCGGTTGGCTCGTCGGCCAGCAAGATATCCGGCTGGTTGATCAGGGCACGGGCGATGGCGGCCCGTTGCCGCTCGCCGCCGGAAAGTTCGCTGGGATGATGATGCAATCGATGGCCCAAGCCGACCTTCTCCAGGGTTTCCCGTACAATGTTATGTGCGGCGGCTCGTTTGTGCATCCACACTCCAATCCCACTTTCGACCATGCGCGGCAGCAGGATGTTTTCGAACAAATTCAGTTCCGGCAGCAAATGATAGAACTGAAAAATGAAACCAAAGCGCCGGCATCGCAAATCGTCGCGTTCACGCGGTGAAAGTGCGAACACGTCCAACGAGTCCAACCGCACGCTTCCGGAGTCAGGGATGTCCAGCGTACCGAGGATATGCAGCAGGGTGCTTTTACCGGACCCGCTGGCCCCCATAATCGCGACGAATTCGCCTTTGACGACCGATAATGTGGCCGCTCGCAATACCTGAACCCGTTCGGCACCCATCTGGTAGGTTTTGCGAACATTTTGGGCGTGGAGAATTATGTTACGACTATTCATAACGCAGCGCCTTGACCGGCCAAACTCGACCCGCAAGGATCGCGGGGATCAAGGCGCCCAAAACGGAAGCCAGAATCGCCGTAACTGCAATAATGGTAACCTCTTGCGGCTTCACGACGTTTGGTATTTGGTCGAACGTGTAAACATCCGGGCTCCAGACGCGCAACCTGGGATTTATTTTTTCCAGAAAGTCTTGAATATCGTTGATGTACCAAACGAACATCGTTCCGCCTATTACGCCCAGAATCGACCCTACGACGCCGACGGCAGCACCAAACGACATGAAAATGGCAGCGACCCCCGCGGACGACCCGCCCAAGCTTTTGATGATGCCGATATCGCGGGTCTTTTGATACACGATCATCCAGAAGACACAACCAATCAGCAGGACAGCCACCAGACTGATTAATGCAAATAGAATGGTCATCAAGATTTTTTCTTTTTCGAGCGCGGCGATGAAACTCGCTTGGCGCTCTTCCCAGGTCTGAACGCTCACGAAACCGATCATTTGCCGGTCGAGCAGGCTTAGCGGCTCTTCCAGGGTGGCGACGAATTGGTCCCATTCATCGCTGATTCGTTTGCGGGCTTCGTTCAAATCGGCGCCGTCTTTTAGACTGACGAGCAATTGCGACGTGCGAGCGGGCGTCGTTCCGCCGTCTTCCAGTAATTGGGGATCCATAGCCAACCACTTTTGGAGCAGGTCAAAATCGACGTAGCAACACTTTTCATCGAATTCGAAGACGCCGGTGCTGGAATCGTCCGCGTGGCGGCCGACGATCGTGGCGGACCCTTCCGCGCTGAGGCGGCCACCGCGGGTGATGGGCAGCAGCATCAGGAGGAGTTTGTCTCCGCGGCGTGAAATACGAATGACTTGCCCACTGGGCGAGCGGTCGTTAATGACGTGCACTCCGGTGATGATTCCGGGGGCAGGGTCTCCGTAGTAGCCCGGCGGATCATCCAGCGTGTATTGAAAAACACCGGGGCCTGGATAGGGCATTTCCGGCGTTCGTTTCCAACCGTCGAGCAGGGGGTCGTTGGGTGATTTCGCGATCCAACGTGCCAGGGCGGCTTCATGATCGTCGGGGAGCCTGGGGACGAGTTGCTCGTCGAAGCCGACGAACGGTTGCTGTTGGATTGCGAGGTGTGTGGTTCCGGGAAAGTAGGTGTCGTAGTACAGGCCCGCCTGAAAATCGTTGACCTCTTTGTATTCGCTTAATCGAATGCCGACGACTTGGACGGTCTTGGTGTAGGAGGATTCGACGCGCAGAATGCCATAATTATAGATCACGGGGGTTATGGTTTGAACAACGTCTGGGAGTTTTGCGGCCAGGTGAGCTTCGAACTGTTCGTAAAACGGGAACCCTTGCAGGGAAGCGTTGTCGATGATGATGTCGCTCAGCAGGCCTCGTGATTTCTTCTTGATGGTGTCGAGGAACCCGCCCATGACGCTAATGACAACGACGACCATCATGACGCACACGGCTACGCCGATGATGGGAACCCGTGCGATCCGCCGTTTGCGGAGGTAGCGGATGGTCAGGAAGAGCTTATACATGGATATTGACGTTCCCTGGCCAGTTTAGTGCGACCGATGGTGATTTTTCGTGTCAAGGCAAATCGAATGGCGCCCGCCTTCGCGCAGCGACGCGTCAATCGCAGACCGCATTCTATCGCGTTCGTTGTAATGGAAATAGAATCACATCGCGAATACTGGGGCTGTTGGTCAGCAGCATGGCCAATCGATCCAACCCCACGCCTAAACCGCCGGCGGGGGGCATGCCGTATTCAAGGGCCAGCAAGAAATCCTCGTCCATGACGGCCATGGTCTCGTTTTCGCCCGCCAATTGGCGTTTGAGATTTTCCTCCTGCACGGTGGGGTCGTTCAATTCGGTGTAGGCGTTTCCCAGCTCCATCCCACAAACGATGGCTTCAAATCGCAGGGCGATATCGGGGTTGCGGGGGTCGCGGCGGGTTAGCGGGCAGATGGCGGCGGGGTAGTCGCAGACAAACGTGGGCTGGATCAGATGCGATTCAACCGTGCGTTCGAAGACTTCGTTGATGACCACGGCGTTGTCCATGGACTTGTGATCGATGCCCAGCGCGGTCGCCTTGCGGCGGACGGCGTCGAGGTCGTTGATGGGCACGCCGGCGTGCTCCTGCAACAGATCGGCATATTTTCGTCGCGCCCAGGGGATGGTAAAATCCAACTGCACGTGGCCGAAAGGTCTTTTCGTTTGGCCGTCGAGTCGTTCGATGGCCAGCGCGGTCATGCCTTCAACGCGCTCCATCATCACGTGGTAGTCGGCGTAGGCTTCGTACAGCTCGACCATGGTGAATTCGGGGTTGTGCTTGGTGCTGATGCCCTCGTTTCGGAAATTGCGGCTGACCTCGTAGACCCGCTCCAAGCCGCCGACGAGGAGTCTTTTGAGATACAATTCGGGGCTGATCCGCAGGAAAAGGTCGACGTCGAGCGTGTTGTGATGGGTGGTAAATGGTTTGGCAGCGGCACCTCCGTAGATCGGTTGCAGTGCGGGCGTCTCCACTTCGATGTACCCGTTGGAATCGAGGTAGTCGCGGACGGCTTTGATGATGGTGCTGCGCTTTTTGAAGACTTCGCGCACGTCCGGATTTGCGAACAAATCGACATATCGATGCCGATAGCGCAGCTCGACGTCGGTCAGGCCATGCCATTTTTCGGGCGGATGTTGCAGCGACTTGCAGAGCAGCTTCAGGTCGGTGGCCCAAATCGTTAACTCGCCGGTCTTGGTCAACCCCAGAAATCCGTCCGCTCCGATCACGTCTCCCAGGTCAAGCAGTTTGGCCGTAGCCCACTGATCGGGAATGGCTTTCTTGGATAGGCCGAATTGAACGTCGCCGGACGAATCACGGACGGTCAGGAAAATCAGATTGCCCATGGTACGTTGGAGAACGATTCGACCAGCCACGCGCGCGAATTCGGTTTCCAATGACGCGCCTGGCTCCAGGGGCAGATGGGCGGCCCGCGCTCGTACGGTGGCCACGGACTGCACGTTGTCGTATCGCCAACCGAAGGGGTCCACGCCGGCTTCGCGGAGTTTAGCCAACTTGGCCAGGCGTTCTTGTCTGAACCGGTTATCTCTTTCCAATGAATGAATCCTTTGGTGGCGGTATCAAGAAAACGCCGAAAAGTCGGCGCCACGTGATCGTCCGGGACACGCCCGTCGACCGTCACGTTCCGTATCACCGCGCTGTACAGATCGTAATGGCATGGTGATCGACCGGCAAATTGCCTCCCCGGGTGTTTCAATTGGCGGCCGTTCGTTACGCGCTTGCAAGCAGGCGGCTGCGAATGGCACGTCTGGATTCCGGCGTTCGCCGGAATGACGGAGCGCGGGGGACCGCTCGCTTCGCGCTCGCGGCTCGTGAAAGACTTGGTCGCGGTGGATACTGTAGGAAGAGAAGACCGCTCCCTGACGGTCGCGGCTCTGTTAAGAGGTGGGTGAAGGGGCGGGTGAAAGCGGCAGTAGGGACTATGGTTGGGGCGGGCTTATGAATGCCGGCTCGATCCAGTTGAATCGATCGCCCACACCGCCGAATTTTCCGAAATCGACGACGAGTTCGAGATGATTGGCCCGCGAAGTATTCACGCGAAATGGGCCATGCAAATCGCCTGGCGTGACCGCCTCGCGATGATGTCGAACCTGGCCGTCGACGATGATCTTGACGGTTACATCGGCGAGTGAATGGCTGTCATCATCCAATCCATATGCGGTGACGAATTCATCGCAGCGGCCTTGCAGGTCGTAGGTCAGCGACGTTCGACTGTGGACGCCAATACCGACGCGATGCGATTGGCCGGCGACTTTTAGCGGTCCGCCCACGACGTTGCGGTTGACCTGGTATGGCCAATGGATTGCAAAAGTGGGCGTTTGCTCGAAGCTGATGGGTGATCGATCGGTGAGCCATTCCCATCGGCCGCGTAGGATTTCGATGCGTGCGATCCGGGAGGCGTCCACAATTCGCTCGGCGTGATGTAGACCGGTCAGATGGACTTTTCCATCGGCCCAATGAAGGCTTTCGACGGTCAACAGGGATTCGTCGCTGAATGTGATTCGGGCGGCGAGCTGGGATCGGTCGGCGTCGGGATGGCTCGATTCGGGTGAAAATACGACGGCCGCGACCACTCGATCCATGGGGATCATGATCGTTCCGGAGGCTGATTCAATGGCGAGTCCGTCCGGGGTGGCGGCTAGGACACCGGTGGCTTCATCACCGTTGATCATCAGGACGCGGTCTCTTCCATCTTTTCGATCATCAAGGAAAGCGGCGACTCGCTTTTTCCAGTCTTGCGATTGACCCAAGGGAGTGATCCAAGTCGTCAAACGCTCAACGGGAATTCGGAGGATACCCAACAAGGCGGTTTCGATGGCCAGAAGGTCGTCGCCGACGATGCTGACCGAACCGATCAGGCGATCTGCATTGTTCAATGCAAGGACGTCCGCGTGACTTTCGGCGGTCGGTTCTTGTCGGACGGGATTCAGTTCAACGAGGTCTCTTGCGGGGATGATGACCGGCTCTGCTCCGCCGTCCGGGGCAAATCGCAAACCTCGGTCGAGTGAAAATGATTCGAGCTGGCCCGACACCAAATGGGTATCAACGGTGCGCAGCAAGATCGGTGTCGGTTGGGCATTCGATGCCAGCGGAACATTGCCGACAGCGAACAGCACGGCTGCGCAGCGAATCACTCGATTGGAATGGGTTTGCAGATTCATCGCGTTTATTTTTGAAAGATCGGCAATAGTCGATTGGGCATTTGCAGGATGATGAGCGCCATCGCGGTCCCATATTCCTTGCCCGCCTGACCTCGCCAGTACCCCTCGGGGTCTTGTTTTTCGATCAATTCGTCGCGAATTGCCGGCCACCACTGCGACCAATAGGCATCCCCGGCGAGAAACATGGCCTGTGCCGCGTAATAGTGACCGTAGAAGTAGTGTCCCACACTGTGTTCATCGGGTGGGATAAACCTCTTACAGTATTCTAGGCCCCGTTCAATGACCTCTCCACTGTAAACGCCGGCATATTGCAGTGCGGCCACCCCCGCGGCGGACCGGGCGAATGCGGACGTTCCGGACGCACCCATGTAGCGGAATCCGCCGTCCGGGTTTTGTTTGTCTCGGACGTACTCGATGGATCGATCGATGACTTCCCTATCGACGTGCAGGCCGGCGTTTCGGGCGGCGCGAAGGGCCATGATCTGGCAGACGGTCACGGAAAGGTCGGCATCGTGTCGCACGGGCTGGTATCGCCACCCGCCTTCCTCGTTTTGCGTGTTCACGACGAGTCGCACGGCTCTGCGCAGCGTTTCGCGCAAATCATTGCGCGGACTCATGCCGTACACTTCCGCAAGAAACAGGGTGGCGAAGCCGTGTCCATACATCGGTCCGTGCGACGTTTCAGCCGCCAACAGACCGCTTTCAGATCCATGGGCGATGATGAAATCGACGCAACGATTCAGATGGTGGCCGTAGCGACCTCGCCCGGGCGTGTCGCCGCTGCTCAGAAACGCGAGACCGGCCAAGCCGGTGATGCCGACGTGTCGACCATAGTGCGATTGACTTCCGAATGAACCATCGGCTTGTTGTTGCGACGCGAGCCATTGCAGGCCTTTTTCGACGGTTTGTTGGGCGGGGAGATTGAATTCCAGATCAAGATTCTGGATTCCGGCCTGCGCCGGAATGACGCCCGGCGCGGGGCGGTCACTGTTCTGGGCGTGGGCGATGCCGACCGTGAAAGCCCACGTGGCTGCATATGAAAGGCATCGCAGCGACCGCTTTCTCATGGTTGATCCTGCTCGGCTAGTGCTCGGTAGTAATCCTCAATCCACTCGCGAAACTTGGGAAGCGATTGCTCCTGAATGCCTTGAATGACTTCGTCACGATCACGCGGGGGTAGGAATCCCCAGGATTGTTCCGTTCCGCCGAAAATTCCGACATCTGTCGTTTCGCCCTCGCCGCGTGAAGCGGTTGCATCCGTGGGCTGTGCGTCGCCCGATTCACCGGGCTGGCCACCGTCGGATTGACCGTTCATCGCATCGGGCTTTCGGCGTACGTCGGTGGTGACCTTGTCACCGGAAGGTCGGCCACTTCCGCCGCGCACGGCGCTGGCGATGGCATCGTCCAGTTTTTTCAGGATTTGGCGCTGAATGGTTTGTGTTTCAGTTCCCGTATCGAAGACGTTCCGCAAACGACGTTCGGCGTGTTCCATGTCGTCAAGAATGTTGGCCATGGAATCGTGCTCGACGCTCTTGCCCTCGATCAATCTACGGGCCAAGTCGTCGACGGATGATGACGGCGGTCTTGACGGCTCGCGTGGAAGGTCCGCCTGCGCGAACGTCCTGTTGATGAACGACGGGACCATGATCGTAGCCGCAAGAAACGGCGTGACGCCAATCTTCAGGTTTACGATGTGTTTTCCGATGAACGTCGTCATGGCACATGCTCCGTTGGTTTCCAGATCAAGATTCTGGATTCCGGCCTGCGCCGGAATGACGCCCATCGTGGTCACTCCGGCGAACGCTTCGTCACTCCAACCGACGCTTCGTCAACCCGGCCGACCGCCCTGAATTAACGCGGACCTTGGGCGCGTTTGACCATCATTTCCGTCAGGCGCTTCAACTCTCCTTGTCGCTGTCCGATTTCTTCGACGGCTTGCAGCGTGTCTTCGGACGGGTTTTGCGCCTCACTCATCAAATCGGAAAGCGCGCCGGTCTCATCCAGCAAATCGCTTTGCATGGTCCTGATCATCAACAATTCGGCGGCTGTGGGAACGGCGGGGCCAGATTTGGAGGACGGACCGCCCGATCCACCGCCCCCCTGGGACCCGGCAAACTCGTCGCCCGGCGGCAGTGATTGAGCCTGCCTCAGCGCTTCGATCAACTGACTCAGTTGCCGCAGGATTCGTTGTTGTAGTCCGGCTAATCGGTCGTTCAACTGCCGATCCGCGAGCATGGCCGTCGCTTGCTGCATGTTCCGCACGACCTCGCTGATGACGTATTTGTAAATGACCGTCTCTTCCAACTGTTGTTGGATTTCGGCTGTTGATTCCTGGACATCCGCCTGCATTCGGGTCAACTCAGCCGCTTTTCGGGCTGCGGACCGGCCCAATCGTTCGCCAGTCAAGGAATCGATCAACGCGGTTACTTCCGTTTTGACCGCGTCCTGCCGATTCCGGATTTCCTCCAGCGTTGTCCTGATGGTGGACATGAATCGCTGCGAGGCTGCGTGTGCGGCGGACTGTGCCCGGGCATCGAGGTTTTCCCCGGCCCGCCGCAATAGGAGGATGGCTGACGCCTGCGGTTCGATGGCGGCTGTTCCATCTCGCTCGGTCAGGGCGCGTTGAGCGTGTTCCATGAAATCGGCAGCCTGGCGAACGAGATGCCCTTCTTCAATGCTTTCGGACGAATCGATCAGCAGTTCTCCCAACGATCGCGCATTGCCCGCCAACCGGCCCTGATCGGTTGCTTGCCCAGAAAAAACCGACGGGTGGCTGGCGAGCAGTACCGCCTCTTGCGTGGCTGCGTGCAGCGCCTCCTGGTCCGCCAGAAGCGCCGCCACCGCACGGGCGGCCTGCTCTGCTCGTTTTGCGAGAATGGAAAGTCGACGCGTTTCACGTTCTTCCAGGGCTACGACCATGCGTGCAAGCGATTGTCGGGCCATGCGCTGTCGCAGGGCCGCACCAGCCAATCGGTTCGCCTGGATATCGTCGAGGGCGTCCTTCATGAGCTGAATGATATTGGCGTGGTCGGCGATTCGAAGGGCTGCGTCGGCGACGGAAGCGTCCGCGGAGTTCTCCGTGGAATCGCCCAATGATTGCTGACGCAATCTGTCGAGCAGGTTTTGGAGTTCCTCAGCCAATTGCTTTTGCAGCAACTTGGTCCGCGCGAGTTCGGATTGCTCCTGTTCATTCAATTCGTCGGGGCGTTTTCCGAGCGTTTGACCGCCGAGCGCCGCGGTTTGATCGCGCAGCGATTCCTGCCGGTCACCGAGATCGCGCGTCTTGGATACCAAGGCTTGAAAGGTGCTCCATTCATCGAGCAAACGAAGCACGTCGCCCAGGTCGCGAATGACGATCTCCTGCGGCACGGTCGCATCGTGCTGATCTTGCTCGCGCTGCGGGTATGGAGCCTGGCTCGTCCGTTCCAGGAATTGGAGGGCTTGATTCGCCGGCCCGACGGCGATGTGATTCAACGTGTCGGATACTTGATCCAGCCGTTGAACGGATTGACCATTCTGCAACCTGTTCATTTCCGCCTGCCTCGCGAGTCGTTGAAAGTCTGTCGCGATTTCCAGAATGTCTCGCGCGATCCGGTCTTGTCGAGCGGCCTGTTCGCGGGACGATTGGGCGATGGATGGCACCTGTCGGGCGGGCGGTGCTGGGTCAACGGAGGCCATCATTTCACGTCGCAAGACGATCGTTTTCTCCCGCAGTGTTTCCTGATTCGATCGTACGTCTCGCAGCCGGTTTTGAAGTCGGGCGACCGTGTCACGAACCTTGCTCTCGAATTCCGCTTCTCGAATGACCTTGATGAAAACGTCGGGGCTTTTTCCCACTTGGCCAGCGCTTTGGTCGGTGGGGCAGTTGTCCATGGCCTCGATCCAACAGCGCACCCGTGACGCCGGTTTCAGCTTCAGGTCGCTCATATTCAGGACGTGACGGATGTCTATTTCGTGCCCGCTCGCTGATCGTCTCTTAACGGAGCCGCGACCGTCAGGGAGCGGTCCCCCGTCGAATAGATCGATGGAATCGGCTTCGGGAGGCAGGTCGCCTTCGCCCCTCCAGCGCAGGCTTGAAATCTCAAAATCGTCCTCGGCGTGAATGGCAAAAACCAGCAACCCGTTGGGCGTGATCTCAACGGCTGAACGAGGTTCGACAAGCGACACGACCGGGGCGCGATCGGGCGCGGCATTGATGACGTAGGTGTGCTGGCCCCGGTTCGACAAGCCGTCTCGATCCAGCACGTGTAACCGTAGCGAAAAGCTACGTTCGACGGCCAGGGACAGGTGCAAAATGCGTGGTGACTCGTTCAACAATTGTAACGGATGAATCTGACTGTTTTCTGATTCCAGCCAGGCATCGGGCAGGCCGGCCCGAGACTCGCGGATCGGCTTGCTCATCTCGAAGGTCAATTCGACGTGTCCGCCGAGAACGGCATTGACGGAGTTCTGGGTCAAGTCGATCTGGGGTGGCACTTGTTCGCGAACGTAAGCGGGCGGTTGCACGGAGGCCGTGGCCCGCACGACTTCGGGCTGTTTCACGACAAGGACTCGTCCCGGCCGCCGCCGTGTATTTGCATCGCCGGCTTCGAACCAATAGGTCAGATCGCCGGTGACCACGTCTATGTCGCAACGGAATTCATTTTCATCGTCACGGTGCATCGTCATTTCTGTACGATTCCCGTTGTCGTCAACCATGTGGACGCCGGCCCGCACATTCGGCGTCCATCCGCGCACGATTCGCATGCGCACTGTCGTGGAATCTCCGGCTGCGACTTTCAAGACGTCCGTAATCGGCTCAATGCCCACGCGACGAGGCCAATCCACCGGTTCAAATGGCCTGGTGTAACGGTAAACGCCGGTGGAAATGAATTCGGGCCAGGCCGCCGCCAGCACGGACAACGTCGCGGCGCCGAGGATGAACAGGGCCACTCGGATCAGGAGTGGACGCAGAACGAGCGCGTTTCGTAATTGCAGTCGGGCGACGACGCGGGCTGTGTTCGCGACCACCTCGTCCATCAGTTGCGGCGATCCGGCCGGGTGGCCCGCCACTTTTGGAGGTGGGGGAGCCGATGATCGTCTGCGGACCTCGTCGCGTCGCGATCGGTCACCCCCTGCAATCGCGGGGTGATCGTGTTGCATGGCTCGTTCCGAAAGAAAGCTGACGGTGCTGCTCAGGCGGTCATTCAGACCGGGATATTGGCGCTCCAGTCGATTGGCGATTTGTGACAACGTGATTCGAGATTGCAGGGGCTGCACAACCCATCGCAGGGTCGCAAAGCCACACCCCACGACAAACAAAACCGCACCCCAGATACGCAATTGGGGCGGCAGATCCAAAAGCCAGTCCAAACAAACCACGGTCAAGAATGACAAGCACCCACCGGCCAGAACCGAAAACACGCCGAAGGCAGCGACGCGCCGTCTCACCGACGTGCGAATCGTCGACAACTCCATCAATACGGGATCGGGCGTGCGATTCATCGTCTGTCCGGAATTCTTTCATTGCAGGCCATAGATTTTTCTCAACACCCACTCTACAGCAATGATAAGCACAAAAAGTGACAGAATCAGTTTGGAGTCCCATAAAGGCTCATTGAAATCATCCGGGATGCGAACACTTCGATCCAGCAAGCGGTCGGCCAGGTCTCGCAGCCCATTCAGGTCCACGGACAAGCCACCGGTGGCTTGGGACAGTCGCTTGAGCAGATCGTGGTCTGCTTCCGTCCTTCGATGTTCCACGTCCGTCTGTGTCACACGAATGATCAGTGGAGCGCGCGGTCGTCCCGGTGGGGCGAGGACTTGCTCGCAGTCGATGAAGTAATTGCCCGGCCCAGGTGGAATGAACGTGCCCTCGAAGATCACGGCGGCGGGTCCGGCTCGCGTAGCCAAGATGGAGTCGACCGGCTCGTTGTCAGCATCGCGAACGAGCAGGCGAAGATCCGAGCCGAGCGATTCGGTAAGGACGAGGTCTTTGACTTCGACCTGTAGCGGAATCCACTCGCCGGCGTCGTAACGGTTTCGATCCGCGGATATGACGATTCGCTCGTCCGCGCCGGCTACGGAAGAACGCCCCAGAATTCGGCACAGGTTCAGCCAAAAGGCATCGTGAATCCATTCGCCGCCCCCACGCCGCCACCGCCATAGCTCATCCAGGCCGCAGAACAGCACCGTTCCGGATCCATACCTGCCCCGCACCATCAGGGGCAGGGGTTCGGACCCCGTTCGTTCCATGGGATGCTCGCACAAGACCTCGGCGCCGGGTTTGGTTCCCACGGTCGCGGCGAACCAATAGCAGGGGGGAAACCGCAAGGCGTCGACGCGGCTGGGGTCCTGCTCGTACAGGGGCGGCACGATTCCCAATTCGCGGCCGGCGATCGTCAGGCGGGGTTCAAATGAATCGAGGATGACCGACGGCGTCACTCGCTGGTTCGCCGGCGCGAAAAGTACCGGAAGCATTCGTTCGATGGGTGATCCGGCGAACTGCTCGATGCCGAATCTCGAGCCGGCCAACAGGCCCAAACCCCCGCCCTTTTCCCCAACGAATTCAACGAGAAGCTGTTGCTGTTCGTGGTTCAGCCAATTGTCGTCGGGTTGGACGTCTCCCAGAAGGACGACGTCGTAGGCGGCGAGTTCGTCGAGGTCTTGCGGAAACCGCTGAATCGGTTCGTCGCCTTCCTGGCTGAATCGAGCATCGGCACTCAACAAAAGGCAACTGGAGCGGATGGTGGGTTCTCGCACGAGCGCGTTGACCAGAAATCGGTATTCGAAGCGCGGATAACCCTCGACGTACAAAACACGCAGCGCATCATCAATCACGAAAATCCGTACGTGCTCCACGTTGTCGGCAGTATCCCGTTCACCCGGCAAGCGGGTCGCTTCGATGCGGTAGCGTTGCCAGCCCTTTCCGGAGGGCTTGAACGGCAAATCCGTTTCCTGAAACTCTTCGCCCGGATCGACGTGAATCGCTTGTCGGGCTAATACCTGTCCATCGTGGTCTCGTTTAAGCTCCAAATCCACGCGAATCGGTTCCAAGCCGTCATTCCGGCGCGGGCCGGAATCCAGAATCTCAACATTGCCCCCCACCGACACCCGCACCCGAACGACGGCGCTATCTTTCAGATAAACCTGCTCGCGAAGGGCCACCGCTTCCACGCGCACATCCGGGCGCATGTCAGCAGACCCCACAAGAACCGTGTGAATGGGCACCCCTCGTGCACGAGACTTCACGATGGCCTCATTCAATGGGTCGGGGCCGGTGTTTCGACCATCCGAGACCAGTACAATCGCTGAAAGGCGACCTCGGTCCACACGGGACAGAACTCGGCCTAACGCCTCCCTCATGCGTGTCCCGACCCCCGTGCATTCCATCGACTCCAGGGCAACGGCGATAACCGGCCAATCGTTGACGCTCTCCGCCACGGCCTCCACCCGGCCTCCCATCCCGAACGAATGAAGTTCCACCCGGTTGCGAGCCAACATAGCCCGTAGGACTTGCCCTTGATGATTCAGCAGCGCCCCGCGAGCCAAGTCGAATCGCGTGGCCTCTTCGACGGATTGCCCGTCGTTCAAGCCCGCGGCTTCGGACAATGTCGCGGCGGTTTGTGCGTCACCATATAGATCGGTGATGCCCATGCTGGCGGACGTGTCCATCAGGAGCGTGACATAGGACGGCTCGATTCGTTCGCGTTGCAATCGCAGAACGGGTTCACAGAGGGCCAGCAATACGACGCCCAGCAAGGCCAACCTCAACATGACCAAAACGACGCGGGCCCCTCGCGAACAGTTCTCCCGCCGATACTGCCATACGATCAGAATGACCGCCAAGGCTGCCAATGGGGCGAGGAACCACGCGGGCAGGTCGGTCTGCCAGAACAATGACAATGGGGCATCGCGCCCCAGCCGGATATGTTCCAAATCCAGCAGCCATTCCAATGCTCGATTGAAGGAATCTCGCGAATTCATCAGCGAAACGCCCCCATTACACGCGAAAACGTCGTTTCCAGAACCAAAAGGATGAACACCGCCAGCAACAATCGGCCGCCCAATTCGCTGACGGCGTGCCGTTGTTCGATGCGTTTTTCGAATTCATCCGCCCCGAAATAGTCGAATGGGCATTCGACGTGTTCGTCTATCCACGCTCGTCCGATGGGGCGCAAATCGCTTTCCGATGGACTCGCATTCACGACGAAGGCGAACGATCGCGAACCGACGGTCGCACGATAAACGCCCGGCTGTTCCAACAACTCGGACCGAAGGATCGGCTGGTTGTCGGTCGTCACAATCTCGAAGGCCGTGTCACTCCGGCGCAGGCCGGAGTCCAGGGCGGCACCGGCGTTGTTGGCATCACCGGCGTTGTTGGATTCGCCGCCCGGGCCTGTGACGTTGACGGCGAACTGCGTCTCCCGCGCGGATAGCGGTTCTTCGATGAACTCCCCTACCAGAACCGTGCGGTTCGTGCCGCCTTCACCCATCAGATAGGACATGAGGTTGACGAGCAGGGGCACGAAATCTCCCTTGGCTGGCAAATTCGTCCAACTCATGTCGGCGGACGTCGTCACCAGGATCACGCGCCCCCGACCCACGCGCCGGGCCAGGATGGCGGGCTGGCCATTGGTGTATTGCAAAACGATTTCCGGTCCCGCGTCGTTGGGACCAATCGACGCTTGATCGGTCGGCACTTGATCGGTCGACGTCTGATCGGTCGACGCTTGATCGATCGACAGGTACTTGCTTATACGGGCGAGAAACAATCCGCTTTGGGCGGCAACGTTCTCCGCCGAAAAATCCGCCAGGGCGGAATGGATGATTCCCGTGGCGTCCGGCGTCGCGAACCGTACGAATTCCACGTCTTTGGAAATCTCCGTCACGCCGGCCAGCGGGGCTGGCAGCAAATCCACAGCCCAATGATTGTAATCGTCGGCTGACACGCGTTCGCCGCCGAATATCAGCAGCCCGCCGCCGCCCGTCACCCATTCCCGAATGCGGGTCCAGTCTACTGCTTCCAGTTGGGAAACATTGCACAGCACGACCACGCGAATAGTTGCGAGTGGTTCCGATGAAAATCGTGCCTCGGGGATTGTTCGCGGCAGGAAGGTGGTGAGGCTGGATTTTTGCGTCCGGGGGGCCAGGGCGATCGACACGTATTCGCTGCCGCTGGCCCTCGACGTCGACCCCGCCTCAGGTCGCTCGCCGTCGACGACGAGCACGGGGATATGATCCAAAGCTTGGGTCGACAAGTATCGGATGCCGTCATCGGGCAATGCATCCGTCAAGATTTCACCATCGCTCGCGATGCTGGCCGCAACGACATGCGATCCTGACGTTTGTATGGGAATGGAAGTGGATCGATGCGCCGTTTCAAAAGGGGCGATCGGCGCCAGCCCAAATCGGCGCACCCACTGGCCGTTGACACTCAGCTCGACGTGCGCATCATGCAACGCGTCTGGCGAATAATTCCCCAGGGTGACGTTGACCGACGCGGGCAACCGCGCACTCCCCAAATGCACGCCGGCTCCTGCCACCGACGAAATGGAAAGCTCCGTGATCGCCAGATTCGCGACGTCCGACGAACCGAGATTTTCCTTGTCCGCCGTGTCGATGAGCACAATCGAAGCTTTGGCAGCCAGACGCTCGATCCCATCAGCCAACATTTGTCCGCCCGGTGCATTCGCTTCGCCCGGGTCCGCTGGGGGGGGCGAGTGCTCAGCCTTGATGGTGGACGACTGCCAATCGCTGACGATGTACAGGATTCGCTGGCTGGGCAGAAACTCGGATTCGTCGAGAATTCTCCCCGCAGCCGCCAGCGAACCCTGCCAGTCGGATGTGCGATGCGTCCGCTGAAGATTCTGCAACTGATCTCGCACCACCCGCCGATCGTAGGCGGCGTGTTGAATCACGGTCCGAGCGGGACCGCCCATGGTGACCAGGCTGACCGCGTCCCCCGCGGGCAGTCGATCCACCCAATCGATGACCAGTTGAATCGCCCGTTCAAATCGCGTGGTCGGCCTCGCTCCCGGTTCCGTCGTTGTCCGCGACGCATAGCGGGCCCCCATCGAAAACGAATCATCCACCAACAAGACGTGATGGGACCGGCTTTGCCCGAGTGACGCCAGCGGCATCGCGGGAAACACGGGACGAGCGATGGCCAGACAAATCAATGCCATCAAGGCCATTCTCATCAGGAGCAGCAGCCATTGTTCCAGTCGAAGTCGGTTATGGCGGAGTTTTCCCGCAGTCAGCAGAAAGTCCATCGCAGCCCAAGGCTGTCGGCGATAACGACGCCGATTCAGCAGATGAATCAGAATAGGAACGGCGGCCAAGCCGGCGGCGGCCAGGGCGAAGGATGGATGAATGAACGTGCTGATCTGCGAAATCATCATGCCTTCCGAAAGCGAAGAGTCGGCCTCGATCGGCCCGGTGGCCCGCCTCCTTTGGAGGTGCGGGACCCGATGATCGTCGGCGTACCTCGTCGCGTCCCGATCGGTCACCCGCTGCAAACCCCGCCCATATAGTCTTTCACGCTATTTGCATCTTATCAGAGCCGCGACCGTCAGGGAGCGGTGTGCGGTCACCCAGTGCAAGCCGCGTCACTCCGGCCAACGCCGGAATCCAGAACGCGCGGGTGGCCCACCTCCTTTGGAGGTGGGGGAGTCGATGATCAGAGCGCCAGTTCGTACTGCCGATCATGTCCGCCTCTTAACAGAGCCGCGACCGTCAGGGAGCGGTGTGCGGTCACCCGCTGCCAGGGCCGCTAACGGGATCCCAGCACGCGCGAGGTCCGCTGTCGAATACGTGCGTTTCGCGTCGCCAAGTAGGCGCTGATGGCTCGGTCGATGGGCGTGCTCGTATC
The DNA here is from genome assembly GCA_964424105.1 of uncultured Phycisphaeraceae bacterium. GTDB lineage: Bacteria > Planctomycetota > Phycisphaerae > UBA1845 > UBA1845 > CAYRHJ01. The sequence continues at coordinate 33,256 of CAYRHJ010000011.1, forward strand.
AAACAGGTTGTATTCTATCTGCATCGCCCGACATTGCCGACTGAGCCGCTCAATGAAGCTCCGCACTTCTTCCAGGTAGCGGGATTGCAGAAGTTGCGGTTCGGTGAAAACACGTCCCGTGGACTCCAGGCCCTCGAACAACGTCGGCCCTTTGAATTTGAAAGTCAGCTCCGCGGGGTCCCATACGTGGCAGACCACCAGCTCGTGTCGCTGAAAACGAAGCCGCCGAAACCCCAACAACGTCTCCCGCACGTCGCCGAATAAATCGCTGACGAACACGATCAACGTACGCTGCGACAGACGATCCGCCAGGTCCATCAATACGGGCAACAGGCGAGTCTTTTGTCGGCCGGCGGGCAAATGCAAATCGCTAATAATGAACTTCCACTGTCCCCGATGGCTGGAAGGCTTGTGAAAACGCGTCAACTGGGTATCAAAAACCGCCAATCCCACCGCGTCTCGCTGCCTCATGGCCAGATAGGAAAGCGATGCGATGATGCTGGCCCCGTACTCATGTTTTGAGAAGACGGCGCCGGCGGATCGAAAGCTCATCGATTCGCTTCCATCCAGCACGAGCAGACAGCTCAAATTGCTTTCTTGCTCATATCGTTTGATGTAATACTTGTCCGTTCGCCCGAAGACCTTCCAATCGACGTGCCGAATATCATCGCCCTGCGTATAGCTGCGATGATCCACAAATTCCACGCTGACTCCACGATAGGGACTGCGGTGCATTCCCGCGAAATAACCCTGGACGGCCAATCGGGCCCGCAACGACAAGGGGCTGATCTTGGCGAGCAATTGCGGATCAAGGATGCCTTGGCGTGTTGAATCTAGCGGCATGAATCATCCACCGATGGTGGAACGTTTCATCAGCCGGGCGGCCCATGTCTGGAAACGTGGGGGAGGCGATGAAAATTCCATCAGGTTGCACGCTGCGGCTTGGACGCGAATACCCGGGCGGCCAGCGATTCGTCCAGCGTGTCCGAAGGATCGCGCGGCACGTCGCGTAACAACATTTCCACCACTTGATCACTGTTGATTCCCTCGGCTTCGGCACTGAAATTCATGATGATGCGGTGCCGCAAGACCGGAAGTGCGACGCGGCGGATATCCTCCGTCGAAACATAGAACCGTCCCTGTAACAGCGCCCGGGCCTTCCCAGCCAAGACGAGATATTGTGAGCCTCGCGGCCCCGCGCCCCAATTCACGTACGAGGTGATAAACTCCGGCGTATCCGCATGACGAGGCCTGGACCATCGAGCCAGGGCCATCGCGTAACGAAGCACGTGGTCGCTGCACGGTACGCGTCGAACGACGCGTTGCAATTCAAGAATCTCCCGGTCGTGAATCGCCCGCCCCACCGTGGTGTCCATCGTGGTCGTCGTCCGGCGAACGATTTCGAACTCTTCCTCCTCCGACGGGTAGTTCACCAGGACCTTGAACATGAATCGATCCAATTGAGCCTCCGGCAACGGATACGTGCCTTCCTGCTCGATGGGATTTTGAGTGGCCAACACAAAAAACGGATCCGGCAATTTCAACGAGACCCCACCCGTACTCACTTGTCGCTCCTGCATGGCCTCCAGCAGGGCGGATTGCGTCTTGGGGGGCGTACGGTTGATTTCGTCGGCCAATATCACGTTGGCGAACACGGGGCCCTTCACAAACCGCAGCGACCGCTGACCCGTCTGCTTGTCTTCCTCGATCACTTCCGTGCCGGTGATGTCCGAGGGCATCAGGTCGGGCGTGAACTGAATCCTGGCGAAAGAAAGTTCCATGGTCCGGGCCAGCGTGCTGATCATCAGGGTCTTGGCCAATCCCGGAACGCCTTCCAGAATACAATGCCCGCCGCAAAACAGGGCGATCATCATCTCTTCGACGACGGGCTGCTGACCGACCACGACCTTGCCAAGTTCCGCCCGGGCGTGCTCGAAGGCTGCGCCCAGCCGCTCCGCAGCCGCTACGTCGTTCACCGAATCGGGCGACGGGTCACGATGGTCAGACATACGCTATTGCTCCCAAATGCGAGATTAGAGTTCACCTCGTCGCGTTGCAATCGATCAACCCAATTCGCCCGGTGGCCCACCTCCTTTGGAGGTGGGGGAGCCGATGATCGTCGGCGAACCACGTCGTGCGGCGATCGATCAACCCTACTCGGCGTCATTGATAGCATTGATGAGGTAACGCAGGCGGCCCGGACTGCGACGATTAACACGAAATACCAGCCGCGGAAACGCCTCGCACTCACCCTCTTCTTCCGGGAGCGCGTGGTGGATTTGCCGAATCTCGTCCTGATCGACGATATCGGGAAAATCCGCGTTCAGTTTGGCCAACGCTTCCGGCAACAACGGCGAATTCATGCGAACGACGAATCGGTCCAACACGAAACGCGATGAATGATATCGTCGGTAAAAATGCAAGATCTCATTGACCGCTTTATCCATGTCATCCGTCAAGAGGAAAAGACCCATGTCCTCGGGACTGATCATCCCCGTCCCCAGCAGCTCGGCCTTGACCCACGTCCGCCAGTGCTGCCAATACGTGCCGCCCGGTTCGTCGCACAAGACGATGGGCAACGGCTCAGCCTTGCCCGTTTGGATCAGCGTCAGGGCTTCGAAGCCTTCGTCCTGGGTACCAAACCCGCCTGGGAACAACACAATGGCGTGCGCCTCCTTGATGAACAAGAGCTTTCGCGTGAAGAAATACTTGAAGTGCACCAACTTGGCATCACCCTCGATGATGTCATTCGTCGACTGTTCAAAAGGCAAGGAGATGGCCACACCAAAGCTCGACTCGCGCGAGGCCCCATCGTGCCCGGCACGCATGATCCCGTCCCCCGCGCCGGTGATAGCCATCCAACCGGCTTCGCGGATCTTGGCCGCAAATTTAAGCGCTTGTTGATACTGCGGATGATCGGGTTTGGTTCTGGCGGACCCGAAAATGGACACTTTTCGCGTCGCACTGTAGGGAGCGAAGATTTTGAAGGCATAGCGAAGCTCTTTCAGCGCTCGATTCAGAATCTTGATTTCCCCCCGCCCACATCCGTCAGCCGCCAATCTCGAAATGGTGACCATCATCTCCGCGAGTTGATCCTGATGTGGCGAGGCCGCAAACGCTTGAAGATACTGCTCGATAGCAGCCGCCCGCGCCCGGCTGCGGTCCGCCCGTGTCACTTGTGCATTCCGGTCATCCATGGAATCCTCCATCCATCCTGAATCGAAGTCACGCTCGAATCACATTCTAACTGACTTTGCTCCGCGACACTACCCTACGACGGTCTTGTCGAAGTCAAAAGTCGAAGGTCGAACGTCGAAGGTTGGAAAGTTAGAAGGTTGGAAGGTGGAAGGTGGAAGGTTGGGAACTTGAATCTCGAACCTTCTAACCTTTTAACCTTCGAACCGCTCTCTGTGGTCTCTGTGGCCATGCTTCGCATAATTCAGCCACAGAGGTCACAGAGAAACCCGGCAGGATCGCCCTGCAAGCATGGACGGTAAGGTCCAAGGTCGGAACTTTTGACTTTTGACGTTCGACATTTGACTTTTGACGTTCATTTGTGCGAGAACTCTACCTACGAAACACGTTTTCAGCATGCTACCAATATTCAGTGGCATAAACGGGTCAAAATCGATAGAAAGAGATTATGGTTCGATCGTTTATCCAGGATGCAGATCGTCCCGACGTCGCCCGATTCATCGAGCGGCACTGGGGCAGCACCAAAATCATGTCCTGCGGAAAAGTCTACTATCCGCATGAACTTGAAGGATTGCTGGAACGTCGCGATGGCCAGATCGTCGGCTTGGTCACCTGGTGCAGCGGGGATCGTTCGATGGAATTGTTGACCCTGAACGCCACGCTGGAAGGCCAGGGAATCGGATCGTCACTGATGTTGGCTGCGTTGGACGAAGCGCGTCAGCGAGGCCTCTGCCGTATTTGGTTGTCCACCACGAATGATAATCTCCGGGCGATGGGGTTCTATCAGCGACTTGGGTTTCGGCTGACGGAAATTCATCAGGGCGCGGTCGACCAAGCCCGGAAGTTGAAGCCCCAAATCCCGGAAGTCGGGCGTGAGGGCATTCCCATCCATGACGAAGTCATCATGGAGCTGCAACTGCAACCCTTTTCCGATTGAACCGCCGGACCTTGCCGACGAGTTCGGCGAAGCGTTCGGACCGATCGCTGCAACAGCAACCGTGTTCCGATTGAACCGTCGGACGATCGTCCTTTCCGTCGCGATTCACCATTCCTGGCACAACCCGTTATTCCCGGCACAATCCGTCATTCCGGCGAAAGCCGGAATCCAGAACGCCGTTCATAACCGATCATTCACAAAAGCGTCACGGGTGCCCGACCATTGAAAAACCTTGCGACAAACCCACGCCGGCTTGACCATCGATCGAGCTCCATCGACAATATCACCGGAAGCCGCGACCGATACCGTCGCCCCAATGGACACCATCCGATCATGAATGAACGTATTTTCCGACTTTCACTGGCATCCACGTCGCTGTGGATGTTCGCGTTGACTGGCTCCGCCATCGCGGGAGATTCCCAAGACCAACCGACAAAAACCGTTCAGGTAACGGGCGAAGCGGTGACCGGGCAGGCTGCCTTGCGAGACGCCCTGCGAAAAGCGCTCGAACAGGGCGCCGGCGTGCAGATCGCCGCCTACAGTCGAACCGAAAACTTCGAGCTGATTCGCGACACCATCTTCTCCCGGGCCGAGGGCTTGGTGAAATCCTACAAAGTGTTAGACGAAGGCCAACGCGGCGATGGCACAAGTTTCTGCACCATCGAAGCCGTCGTCAGCAGCGATGCCGTCGCCAAAGCCTGGGGCGAAGTGCAAAACGTCCTCGGCCAGATCGGCCGGCCTTCCGTCATGGTCTACATCCGTGAATCGGTCGACGGTCAACCCGACGATGGCAGCGTCCTGGAATCGAGAATCGAAAGCCGGCTCATCAAACTCGGTTTCGACGTCTATGACAGCACCCACCTCGACGCCCTGCAATCGAAGGAAGCCGCCGCAGCCTCGCAAAGCGGCGACGATCAAAAGATGGCCGCATTGGCCAAGGGCTTCGGGGCCCAGATGTTCGTCGTCGGCACCGCCGACGCCAATCGCGCCGAAAACACCAGCCCCCACGGCGTCAACTTGGTCATGTATAATTGCGACGCACGGGCGAAAGTCTATTACACCGACACCGCCAAACTCCTAGCCAGCGACGCCCTGACCAACGTTCGCGGCGGAGCGCGCGGCTTCACCGAGCATTCCAGACAGGCCGGCAAAACCGCCATCAGCCATGCGGCTGAGCCGCTCATCGACCTGCTCTACGAAACGGTCATGAAATCGTGGTCGACGGAAATTTCCGGCGGCGGCGAGATACGATTCGAGATCAGCGGTTTCCAGAGCGCGTCACAGGCCTTCGCACTAAAGAAACGACTGGAGGCCATCCCCGGCGTCCAAGCCCTCTACGGCCCGGACTATTCCGCTGGCCACGCCGTTTTTCGCATCGTCGCCGACGCCACCGCACAGGAATTCGTCGAACTGCTCTTCGCCGACGACTGGAATTCCATCCTTGAAATTACCGACGTCAAACTCCACCGCGTACAAGCGAAGTGGGCGGGCGATCGTTAACCATTCCTGCGATTGGCCGGCCGCATCGCGGGCACCTTCGCTCGCGTCGGGTGGCCCATCGCTTCTTTCAGAGCCGCAACCGTCAGGGAGCGGTCTTCTCGTACGTTGTCTTATCCGCGCATGGGTGCCCCGTCCATCGCGCAGCGATGGGTGGGGTCCCGATGATCACGACGATCTGGGTGGCCCACGTCTTTAGACGTGGGGGAGCCGATGATTAGAGCGCCAGTTCGTAGGGCGACTTTCACCCGCCTTCTGGGCATTCACAGAGGGTGGCCCACCGCTTCTTTCAGAGCCGCGACCCTGGACGCGACCAAGGCGGGAGCGTCCAGTATGGCAAGCGGGCGAGGCAGTCCATGGCACGCGAACCGCGCCGCTACCTCCAGAAACCATCTGTTCAGGGAGCGGTCTTCCGGCCGGGTGGTCCCGTCCGCGCGTTTTACGAATCGCTAGCACGTGCCCGTTCAGGTCGGCAACACGTTCCGCATTCCAACGGCAGACGCTCGACTCCTCAACGCCGCGCGCAAGCCGGCAGTTTGCGCAATCGTTTGCAGGCTTCTTCGAGGTCCCACATCTTCTTGGCGTAGCAGAAGCGTAGTTGATTGCGACCCTCCGCCGGGTCACGGAAAAAGGCCGAACCCGGCACAGTGGCGACGCCCACTTCATCCAGAATCGACTCAGCCGCATGTGTGTCATCCCTGTATCGGCCCGACTCGAACGCTGCCAACATATAGTAGCTGCCTTCCGGCACGAACGGCTCGAAACCGATGTCGCGAAGTGTGTCAGCCAGCAAATCGCGCTTGGCTGTATAGTCCGCCCGCATCTCGTCGTAATAACGATCGGGCAGTTGCATGCCCGCCACGATGGCATGTTGCAAGGGCGCCGGAGCACAGATGTACAACTGGTCACTGACCACGCTGATCCGATCGCACAGCGGCGCGGGCGCGACGGCATACCCCACCCGCCAACCGGTCACCGCGTAGGTTTTGGACGCTCCGCTGATGGTCACCGTTCGATCTACCGCGTCGGGCAGCTTGCCGATGCTGACGTGTTCGGCTCCATACGTGATATATTCGTAAATCTCGTCGGTGACGATCAACACGTCGTGCTTCTTGGCCAGCGCGGCGATCTCGCTCAGCTCGTCCAATGAAAAAACCTTGCCGCTGGGGTTGGCCGGCGTGTTGATCACGATCATGCGCGTTCGTTCGTTAAACGCCGCAGCCAACTCGTCCGACGCGTATCGCCAATCCGGTGGATGCGTATCGACAAAACGCACCACCACGCCGAACAGATTGAAAACGTTTATGTGATAGCTGTAGAATGGCGAAAAGACGATGGCTTCGTCACCGGGATTCAACGCCGTCAGCACGGTGCAGGAAAAAGCACCCGCCGTGCCCACCGTGACCGCGATCTCCGATTCCGGATCGGCGGTGATGCCGTTGAATTCCTTCATTTTCTTGGCGATGGACTGTCGCAACTCGACGATGCCCCGCATATGCGTATAGGTCGCGTGGTCGGCGTCGATGGCGACCTTGGCCGCCTGTTTCACGGCCTGCGGAGCCGGCTGATCGCAGACGCCCTGCGACAGATTCACACCGCCCATCGCGGCACACTTGGCAGAAAAGCGGCGGATGTCGGATTGTTTCACTTTCAGGACGCGCTCGGCGAATCGGTGGTCCATTCATTTTCCCTTTGCAATGGTTCGACGTAGCCAAATACCACTGACATCCGCTCGTGTCGGGCGGGTGAAACTCCTGCCGAGCCGACACCCACCTCGACGGTGAATCTATAGAATTCCAGCGCTCCGATTGATGCTCGCGTTGGCTGATTGTAACACCCTTGGTTCGACATGACCATTGGGCCGCACCGATCGGATCTTTCCGTTTTGCGACTTTTCGAACGTAGGGCGACGCAGCCCACTCTTTGGCCTCACGCCGCCGTCGCGGTCGGGTCACACTCGCCGGCGACCTGCGTCAGTACCATGCGCCTGGCCCGTCATTCCGGCGAACGCCGGAATCCAGAATCACACTGCCTGCACTCCGGCTTCCGCCGGAGTGACGATCGGGACGATCCTGCTCGCCCTGCATTGGCAAGAAACCCAAAACTGAAAGACCCTGCACCGATCGGGGCGTTGACATGATGATCCGAATGGGTTCAATGGTAGCCTGCACACTGGATCGTCAGGAGTGATTCCATGCCCCGTTCGAACAACAATCAACAGACCCTTGCAGCGCGCCACACCACGAAACATATGGGCCACGTTGTTGTGTTTGGAAGTTCCTCGCCTCGCAAGACCAGTCCCCAATACAAGCTGGCTGCGGAAATGGGATCGAAATTGGCCCAGGCCGGCTTCGTCGTCGTAAACGGTGGATATGCCGGAACGATGGAAGCGACGAGTTCCGGGGCCCGAAACGCCGGCGGTCGGACGATTGGAGTCACCTGCCCCTCCGTTTTCGAGTCCGGGCGATTCCATGCAAAACCCAACGCATTTCTCGACGAAATCCTGCCGACCGAAAACGTGTTCGCCCGGACGGAGCGGATGATCAACTTGGGAGACGGATTTCTCGTGCTGGAGGGTGGAACCGGCACGCTGATGGAGCTGGCCATCACCTGGGAATTCATGGCCAAGGGTCTGGCGCCTGCAAGACCGATTGTCGTGCTGGGTCCGGGGTGGCGCGGCTTGATTGACGGGGTCGGCGATCATCGAAAGACGCCGCGGCAGGTCGTGCACTTCGCGGAAAACGCCGACGATGCCATTCGTCTCCTGCAAGAAAACTTACGAGCCGCAGCCAATATCCCAAAACCGAAGAAAGCCTCCGCGATGATCAATGACGACACGGCGACGGTTGGATATTTGAAGGATGTTATGTCTCGTTTTGTCGAGGATCGGGATTGGCGCCCATTTCACGACCCCAAGAACTTGTCGGCATCGATCGCCATCGAAGCCGCGGAACTGATGGAACATTTCCAGTGGCTGCGGACGGACGAGCTGGACACGATCCGCGATAACCAGCCGCAGATGTGCGAAATCACCGAGGAGATCGCGGACGTGATGGCCTACGTGCTTTCGTTCGCCGAGACCATGGGCATTGATCTTTCGTCGGCACTGACAAAAAAAATGGTCAAGAACGCCGCGAAGTACCCTGCGGAAAAATTCCGTGGCCGGTTCAAATAATATCCACGATTCCCCGCGCAAATCGTTATCAGGAATTCAAGCAAGAACAAACGAAAGTGATTCTCGCCTTGCAATTGCCGGCCCAGTTTGGGATCATACATGATTCCAGGGACGCCCGGCGGGGTTATCAGACTCACCCAGACCAGGCGGGTCACGGTTGGCGTTGCAATGTGTGCCGCACGTTTCCGTGCCTCCGCTTAATCAGGAAAGAATCGCCTCATGATCCATTCCGGTTACCGCAGACACGTTCTTGAACGAAAAACACGACTTTCATTGACAGTTGTCAGCGCATTGCTTGGCACCCTTGTTGTGACGCCAACCACCATGGCAGAAGACAATGCATTGATGACCGCGCGGCCGCTTCGGCGTGTGACCAATCTGGCGGATGGTGTAGGTGTGCGGGCGGATTTTGACAAAATCGAATTTGATCGCTTGCGAGGGACACCGAATCGGCGATCCGTAGTCCTGCCGTTATCGGACTATGAAAACACGACGTTGGATATGGAACCGTTCAGCGTAACGAATTCGACCACGCGGTTTTTGATTCAACAGCCTGATGGTAAGACGGACGTTGTTCAACCCGATGTTCTGCTCCTGCGAGGTCAGGTGGCGGGGGAAGCGGGTTCGCGGGCGTTCTTGGCGCTGACGGCGCAGGGGTCGGCCAACGGCTACATCACGCGGGCCAGCGGCGAGCGATTCTACGTAGGCCAACCCGCCAATCTCGCGGGCAGGGCGGGTGCATCCGTTCACATTTCACCGGCTTCGCGCACGACAGACCTGCCGGATTTTCCGCAGTTTTGCGGCGTGGAATTCGCGGGGGAACCGGGGCCAACGACATCATCTTCATCGAGCGCCGGCGGCCCGGTATTGGGCGCTCGGGTGGCGATGGCGGCGATCGAAGGCGATCAAGAATTCGTGGCTTTGTTTCCCGATGAAACGGCGGCTATGAATTACGTGGTGCAACTGTTTGGAGCCGTCAGCGACATTTACCTGCGGGATTTCAACGTGCGAGTGGTGCTCGACCGGGTTCGGTTGTGGCCTGCGGGCGGCGCGCCTTTTGATGCATCGAATCTGGGGGCGTTTCGATCTTATTACATCGCCAACGAAGACGTGACTGGGCTGAACCTGGTGCACTTGATCAGCGGTCGTCGCGGTCTTGCGTACGGCGGGGTCGCCTACGTCGGGGGCACGTGTAGCGCGAACGCGACCTACGGAATCAGTGCCTATCTACTGGGCGGGTTTCCCACGCCGGTCGCCCAACCGAACCTGGGCAACTGGGACTTGATCGTCACCGCCCACGAGATGGGTCACAACATGGGGACGTTTCACACGCATGACGGCTATGCGCCGACGATCGACGATTGCGGCAACGGGGTGGCGTCGCGCGGGACGATTATGAGCTATTGCCACATCCACGCCGGCGGCACGACGAATATCGACGTGCGATTTCATAGCCGGGTACAGCAGGTTGTGGAAAGTGACGTTTCCAGCGGTAACTGTCTGTTCTTCGATTGCAACGACAACGGCATCGACGACGCGCTGGACATTGCCACGCTGGCGAGCGCGGACGCCAACTCCAACGGCGTGCCGGATGAATGCGAGGACTGCAACAACAATGGAACGCTGGATGACCAGGACATTGTGAATGGGGCGGCGGATGTCAACGGCAACGGCGTGCCGGACGTTTGCGAGACCGATTGCGACGGCGATTCGATACCGGATGAAACAGAAATCAGTTTGACGCCCAGCCTGGACATGAATGGAAACAACATTCTGGACGCGTGCGAGCCGGATTGCGACGGCAGCGGGCAGCCGGATTTCGCGGAGATCGCCGCGAACATCCTGGACGATTTCGATCGCAACACGGTTCCGGACGTTTGTCAGGATTGCGACGCCAACGGGCAATCGGATTGGCTGGACGTCACCCGCGAGTTCAACGTGTTTGTAGCGGAGCGAGCAGGCTACGTGCGCGAATATCACCGGTCCAGCGGGTATCCCATCACCAACTGGGGCGAGGCTGAATTGACGGAACCGTACGACGCGATTTTCGGCCCGGATGATGAACTGTATGTAGCTGATTATGCCGCGAACCAGATCCTGAACATTAACGTGGACACGGTCACGTCATCGATTTTCGTCCCCAGCGGTCTGGGCGGTCTGGCTCAGCCGGCCGCACTGGTTTTCGACGCCGGCGGCGATCTTTTGGTGGGAAGCAACGGCACGTCGAGCGTGATCAAGTACGACGGGGCATCCGGGGCGATGATTGGAACGTTTGTGGCGTCCGGTTCGGGCGGGCTTTCCGGTGTGCGGGGCATGACGTTTGGTCCCGACGGCCACCTGTACATTTCCGATTCGACCAACAGCGTGCGCAAATATGACGGCGGAAGCGGCGCGTCCCTGGGCGTCTTTGTCGCGCCAGCCGGCGGCGGATTGAACGGCGCGCGGGGGCTGGTCTTCATCCCGGATGGACGGCTCTTGGTGGCGGGACAAAACAACCACGCCATCTTGGGATACGACGGTGGAAGCGGAACCTACACGGGGGTTTTCAACGACGCTGCCAATCCCGCCGGTCCGTGGGGGCTGCGTGTCGGTCCGAATGGTAACGTGTTCGTCGGTACGACCAGCGGTGCCATTTACGTGGTCGAATATGATTTGCAGGGTCGATACCAGCGACGATACGTGCGCGGCGACCCGTTCTTGGTGACGCCCGGTGGATTTGATTTTCGGCCGGCCTCTGTAAACGACTGCAACGTCAATCACCTTCCCGATTGGTGCGACGCGGGTTACGAAATCTACGGAGACGTCGATCATAATGGTACGGTCAGCCTGATCGACCTGTTTTGCATTTTGAACGCCTTCGATGATGATTTTAGCGAGTGCACGTTTGAAGACGTGGATATCGAGCCGTGCGGCGGCAACGGAACGATTAGTTTGCTCGACTTGTTTGCGGTCTTGAATGCCATGCAAGGCGAGTTTGGATGTTGCACGGTGGAGTAGGAGCTTGGCTTCGCGTTGCCGCCATGGGAACGTTTCAGATGGCGGCGGTTGCGACATAATGTTTCATGCATTGTTTCAACCGCGATTTGACGGTCGCAGTTTGGTTGGGCGAGCCTTTTTGATCGTCGGATCTTTGCGGTAATTTTGGAAGGTAGGTCGGTGATGAATTGGAATCGTCGTTCCGGAAACGTATTGGCCAGCGGCGCTTGCGTCGTATTCATTTGCATCACGCAGGTTCGGGGCGACGCCTGCTGCCTTCCGGACGCGTCGTGCATCCTGGCGACGAACAGCACCACGTGTCGGGCGGAAAGCGGTGAATATCAATCGGGTACAGCCTCGTGCGCGCCCAACCCCTGCGAACCGTTTCCGTCTTCCGGGGTCAACTTGCTCAGTTGGGTGCCCAAGTCTGCCTTCCCAGACGCGTTGAATCACACGCAACCCGCCAACGACTGTTGGGGGTACGTCTCGCCATCGGGTCGGGAGTATGCCCTGATTGGGCTTTGGAGCGGCACGGGGTTCGTCGAGGTCACCGACCCGTCCAATCCCATGGTGGTGGGTTACATCGACGGTCCTAATTCCACCTGGCGGGACATGAAAACGCTTGATGAATACGCCTACATCGTCAGTCAAGAGGGGGATGGGCTTCAGATCGTGGACCTGTCGCAAATCGACTCCGCCGTGGTGACGGAAGTCACCACCACAACCATCGGGAATCAATTCTTCGAATCGCACAACATCGCCCTGAACGTCGAGACGGAGTTCGCCTATGGCATGCTCAGCGAGATTCCCGGCCTGGTGGCCATCGATTTGTCCAACCGCGAGAACCCGCAGATTGCCGGCAACTGGTCGCTGCCAGGTGTCCGCGTGCACGACGTGCAGGTGGTGTCCTATCCCTGTGGGCCGTACGCCGGCTTGGAAATTGCGTTCTGTTGCACCGAGGATGACGGGTTCCACGTGGTGGACGTCACGGATAAGCAGAACATGTTTCTACTTTCATCCTCGTCGTATCCCAACGTCCAGTATTCCCACCAGGGCTGGCTGACCGACGATCGCAAGTATTTCCTGCTGGGTGACGAGTTGGACGAGTTGAATTCCGCCTCGGTAGATTTTACGACCACGCACGTGTTTGACGTGCAGGATCTGGACAACGTGCAGTGGATCGGCTCGTTCACCAGTTCCTTGCAGACCATCAATCACAACATGATCGTGCTGGGCGACCGCGTATTTCAGGCTAATTACGAGGGCGGCTTGTGCGTTTTCGACATCAGTGATATTGAGAACGTGAACGTTTTGGAAGTCGGGTTTTACGACACCTATCCGGAGCGGGATTTTCGCGATTTCAGCTTTTCGGGGGCATGGGCACCGTATCCGCTTTTGCCCAGCCGCAATGTCCTGGTTTCCGATCGCCAGCGGGGTCTATTCATCTTGGACGCGACCCTGATATCGAGCAGCGCCGCCGCACCCCGTTTGGAGTTGATCCCCCGCGGCGGCAGCGGACCCGAAATCATCATCGATCCGGGTGACGTCGTGGTATTGGACGTGATGGTTTCCGGCTGGTCGGGCGAAACGTTGCAGGGCGTCAAAGCGCAACTTGAAGCCGCGACGCTCGTGGGCGATTGCGGGGGGACGCTGTCGCTGTTTGATTCTGACGGGGACAACGATAACGAATGCGATCCTGGGCTGGATGCCTTTTGTCCGACCTGTCCCGGACAGATTGCGGCTGGCGCGTTTGAAGGAATATACGTGGACGATTGCCGGGCCGACCATTTCTCCCAGATTCCACCGCCGTTGACCGCGGGGGTGGTCGACGTTGACACCGGTTTGTTGTCCCTGGAATGGACGGCTTCATCGGGCGGATCGACCGATCCGGGAGATACACGTTACGTGGGTTCATTCGTGCTGGAAGCCTCCAACGATTTTTTCGGTTCGGCACAGATCAAACTCGAATGTGATCCTGGCAGCACCGCGCAAGATGGTAGTGGCGGGGCGTTTTCAAGCCCGCTGATTCTCGTCGGGGCGGTGGTCAGCTCAACGACGCCGAATGTGTACGGCGACCTCGATCAAAACGGGACGATCAACCTTTTTGACTTGTTTTGCGTCGTCGATGGGTTCGGTGACGTTTTCGACGATTGCAGCTTCGCGGACGTGGACATCCAACCGTGCGGTGGCAATGGCACGCTCAACCTTCAGGACCTGTTTGCACTGTTGGACGCGTTTTCGGACAACTTGGCGTGCTGCCAAGCCCCCTTGTAAAGTGAAGATGCTTTCCGTGTTCCGCCGAAACGTGCTGGACGCCCGACCGACGTTTGGGTCCATCGTCAGACGGCAACTTGTGGTTCTGCGTGTGAATTGTCGTATCGATTCCGGGTGTACCTTGTTGTCAATTCCGAAAATTGGGGGTTTCTTCGGTCTGGATTTGCGATGATCGGTTCTGCTATCATATTGAGTTGGATGCATGATGGGGCAGCTTTGGCTTTCCGAGTGGTTCGGAAAGTCTTGTCTCGTCCAGATTGGTGAATGTCGGACTGAACACGCCCGGGGCGGACGACACTATCGTCGAACGTGCTCGTTCATCAGAATTGTCGGTCGTTTCATTCAAACAAAACGTCGCACGCGACAAATCGAGCGCGACGTCACGAACAAACACAGTGGGTGGGATGCGTTTCCAATTAACGCTTGGCTTGGTTATGAAGCGCGCGACGAACAGCGTGGCGACAAGCGGCCCATCGAATATGCCGGGTTTTTGAGGAGTATTGCAAATGTCGAATCGTGCGAGAGTCTTGTTTGGATTTGTTGGACTGGCGCTCACCGCCTATTCGTGGCCCGTTACCGAAATCATGGCGGAAGCTAGGTCCATGGCCATGGTAGCAGACGACCCGATTCTAGCTGAACGAGCCAGACAAATCCGGGCTGATCGGCAGGGCCAATCAGCGGTGACATCGGAATCTGCGTCAAGCGGTTTTTCGTCACTCAATGTGAATCTCATGGCCTGGTTGCCGCTGTCCGAATTTGATCCGTTCTTCGCGTTTTCCAATGACGACGCCAATGATTGCTGGGGCTACGTTTCACCCTCCGGGCGGGAATACGCCATCATCGGACTGGATCGCGGGACGGCCTTCGTGGAAATCACCGACCCGGCCAACCCCGATATCGTAGGCGCTATCCCGGCCAACAGTTGCATTTGGCGAGACATCAAGGTCTACCAACAGTACGCCTACGCCGTTTCCGAGTGCCATCCGGGCATTCAGGTCATCAACCTGACGCAGATTGACAGCGGCCTCGTTTCATTGACCACGACGGTGGGCAGTGGCAGTACACACAACGTCGCCCTCAATGAAGACAGCGGGTTTCTGTATCGAACCGGCGGCTCACCACGAGGCTTGGGGATTTATGATTTGGCCGACCCGGCTTTGCCGGTTTTTGTCACCAATTGGACGACTCGCTATTGCCATGATGCACAAGTGGTCACCTGGACGGAAGCGCCCTTCGCGGGGCAGGAAGTTGCGTTTTGCTTCGCCAATGACTCCGGCGGCGGGGGCAATCCGGGAGTTGATATCCTGAACGTCACTAATAAAGGCAATATCACGCTGATCGGATCTATCAACCTTTCGCAGGCACCGTTTTTTTCACACCCCGCGTCGTTTTCACATCAAGGCTGGCTTTCCAGTGATCGTCAGCATCTGTATTTTGATGATGAGCTGGACGAAGCCAACTTCGGCGTGACGACCACCATGCGGGTCATCGATATTTCCGATTTGACCACGCCCACGCAGGTTGCCGCCTTTACGAACGGCAACACTTCGCGCGATCACAATCTATACACGGTTAACGATCTGGTGTTTGCAGCCAACTACACGAGCGGACTGCGGGTTTACGATGTCAGCAATCCGTTGGCGCCGGTGGAGGTGGGGTTTTTCGATACACATCCAAGCAGCGACAGCCTGAGCTTCAACGGACTGTGGAGCAACTACCCGGCGTTCCCCAGCGGGACCGTCATCGGCAGTGACATCAACGCGGGTCTGTTCATCTGGCGCCTGCCGCTCTGCTTCGGCGACATCGGTACTTGTTCCGGCCACGGCGTGTGCATGGACGATGCCTGCGTGTGTGATTCCGGGTGGGTCGGGGTCGAGTGTGAATGTTCCACCGCAGCCTGCCCCAATGATTGTTCGGGAAATGGTACGTGTGTATGTGGGGCTTGCGATTGCGACCTGGGGTGGATCGGGCTGGATTGTTCGGTCATGGGCTGTGCGGACGACGGTGAATGCGGTGATGGCGACGTGTGCACGCAAGACGACTGCGTTGATAACGATTGCACGAGTTCGCCGGGCATTTACGGCGACGTGGACGGCAATGGAACGGTCAGCCTGCTTGATCTGTTCTGTGTACTTGACGGATTAGCGGACGATTTCTCGACGTGCAGTATGAACGCCGTTGACATTGAGCCGTGCATTGCGAACGGAACGATCAATCTGGCGGATCTGTTCGCCGTTTTGAACGCATTCAGCGACGTCGATCCTTGTTGCGGCGGATAAAAGCGACTGCCCATGATTGGCTGCGATTTCTAAGACGCCGCAGGCTGCGAGTCACGTTCGACCGTGGCTGCTGAAACGGCCGGCCTGTTAACCGAGCAATTGCAAAACGGATTGCGGCTGCTGATTGGCAATCTGCAAAGTCAATTGCGTGCTCTGAACCAGAATCTGCGCCCGCGTCAGCCGTGAAACTTCTTCCGCTATATCAGCATCGCGGATGCTGGATTCCGATGCGGCCACGTTTTCCAGTTGAATCTGCTGGCTGTTGATGTTCCGCTCGATCTGGTTTTTCTGCATGCCGCCCAGCCGTCCACGCAGACTGGCCACCTGATTGATCGATTCGCGAATGATGCGTTCCGCGGCGACGAAACTGTTGCCGGACGCGACCTCGTTGGTTCCGCCGGAGCGGAGCGACGTCAGAAAGCCAATCACGGAGTTGCCCAGGTTTCCGGTGCTCACCGAATTCATTCCGATGCTCAATTGGCCGTTGGTGTTGACTTCCGGCGTCAATTGGAACGTAGCCCCGCCACCCGTGATGCTGTAGGTCGTCGAGGAGACCTGCGTCGCGAAGGATGACGTCAGGTACAACCGTGCGTCGAGACTGACGCTGCGCACGTCGACGCGAAGCCCGTCGGCGTTGGCCACCTGACCATTGATGAGCGCGTTGACGTTCTGCCCGAAATCAATGACCGTTTCGCCGACCGAGCTGGCGATGAAGGAGCTGCCAGCCAGGGATTTCACGCTCACGAACTGACGAGATCCGAAATCCGTCGAATTGAGAATAATGCCGCTGGCGCCGGCGATACCTCCGGCGGAGAGAATGGCCGATACGCCCACGGTCGCGGTGGCGGTGTTGATCCCGGTCACAACGTCGGCTATCGACGTGCCGCTCGCAAAACTGCGCACATCAACGCCCAGCGCGCCGGCGATCTCAAAAGTGACGGCTGAGTTCAGTCGCATGGCCCCGTCGTAGAAGGAGGCATCGCCGAACGTGAGTTGGGCGGTCTGGGCGGAACCGAGCACCTGCACGACCACCGAAGCCACTCCCGTTTCGGGCACGCGAGCGGAAAAAGTCTCCACGGAGGCGATGCGGGCGTCGTTGACTCCTGACAGGGTATATCCAAGTTGACCGTTCAGCAGCTTTTTTCCGCCGAAAGAGGTTGTGTTGGCGACACGGTCGATGCTTTGCAGGAGGGAATCGATTTCCAATTGATTGGCGACGACTTCTTCCTGGGTCAGTGCCCCTTGATTGGCACTTTGCAGCAGGAGGGAGCGCAAGTCGAGCATCAGCGCGGAAACCTCGTTCAGGGCGCCTTCCGCCGTGGACACAACGTTGAGCGCCCGTTCAGAGTTATCAATGGACTGCGAGATGGCCCGCAGCTCGCTGCGCAGCGTTTCGGACGCGATCAAGCCGGCGGGATCGTCCTTGCCTCGATTGATTCGCAATCCCGTGCTGAGGCGCTCCAAGCGCGTGTTCAGATCGAGGTTGTTTTCGCGAAGTCTGCCCAGCGCCGTCAAGGCTGAAATGTTCGTATTAATGCGAGCCATGTCATCCTCCGTGATGACCCAGGGTCACGCCCTCGAAGGGCGATGATGACCACACGACCGTGTGTGGTCCGGCGATTCCCGATCGTCCAGGTACGATTCGGATTGCCTATGACGATTTCGTCGCCCAGACCGACCTGCTTTAGATAAATGCGTCCGAGAAGGAAGGTTAGGATTATGAGACGTTGGCACAACAAACAGGATCACGAATGGGAAGGGCCGCTGCGTGTCAGGATGACGCAACGGCCCCGTTTTTATCGGAATGGTCCGGTCGGCCCTTTTTCTAGCCCAGCAAGGCAAGCACGTTCTGGGGCTGGGCGTTGGCGATTTGCAGCGACGAGGTCGCGGCGTTGGCCAGGATTTGCGATCGCGTCAGATTGCTCGTTTCAGCGGCGAAATCGGTATCTCGAATGGCGCTTTCCGCCGCCGACGTGTTTTCAAATGCCACGAGCATGGAGTTGATGGCACTTCCCAGCGTGTTCTTTTGGAACGCGCCGATTCGACCGCGAAGCGAGGAAACCTGACCGATCGCAGCCTTCACGATGCGCTCGGCTGCCGTGAAGTTATTGCTGGCCAGGTCGTTGGCTTGACCTTGGCCCAGGGACGAGAGGAAGCCGAGACTGCCATTGCCCAGGGACGACGCGGCGATATTCTGCAATCCGATGGTCTCCTGGCCCACCAGGCTGACTTCGGGCGCGATGTTGAATTTGGCGCCGCCTCCGGTGATTTGGAAGGTGGTGGATCCGTTGTCCGTCGTTCCAAACGTCTGGCTCAATATCAGATCGACCGACAGTCCGCCCGATCGCACCGACGCGTTCAGACCATCGACGACGGCCGCCTGCCCGTTGATGCTCATCGACCCGTCGACGCCGGTGTCGTTCGTCACGCCGCCGAGATCGAACCCCGTTTGACCATTGGTAATCACGTTGACGGTGACGAAACCCTTGTCGCCGAACGTGGTGCTGGAGAAGATCACGGAATTGATTCCGCCGGTGTTGTTGGAGAGGATCGCCGACACGCCGGTCAACTGCGTGCTGGCATTGACGGCGGAGACAATGTCGGCCTGGCTCGCACCGGAAGCGAAACTGATGGCCTCGGTGCCGAAATTGCCGGTGATTTCAAGTGTGACGGCGGCCGAGAGCGTTCCATTGGTGACGGTCGTGCCGGCGCTCTCCGCACCATATCCGCTGACGAAGGCGAATTGCGATCCGGTCGTCACTTCCACCACCACGTTTCGCGAGGTGTTGTCGGGAATCTTGGCGCTGTTCACTTGCACGTTGGCCAAGTTCGTCGACGAGACGCTGGAGGTGGTAAACCCCAACGTGCCCGTCAACAGCTTCTTGTCGCCGAAGGCCGTCGAATTGGCGAGTCGGTTGATGGACTGCAAGATCGTATCGATCTGAAGCTGATTGGCGGTGATTTCGTCGCTGGTCAAGCCACCGGTGTTGGCCGTTCGACTCACCAGGTCTTCCAGGTCGAGAAGCAGGGAGTTGACTTCCTGGAGCGCCCCTTCCGCGACGGCCATGATGGTGTCGGCGCGACGAGCGTTGTCCGTCGCCGCGGTCAGGGCCACCTGCGACGAGCGAAGGGTCTCGGATGCGATCAATCCGGCCGGATCGTCCTTTCCGGTGTTGATGCGCAGACCGGTGCTGAGTCGTTTCAAGGAGTTGTTCAACGCGTTCAAATTGGAATCGAATACGCGTTGTGCAATCAAAGACTGGATGTTCGTATTGATCCGACTCATCGTCCTACTGCCTCCAGAGCATCGCTCCCCGATTTATGTCCGTCTCTCGCCGTTTGTCGAAGGCGGGCGCCCGGAGCGCCGCCGGTCAACGGCCACGTCAGCATCAGTCATTGCGGGCATGATCCATGATCCGCAGGAGACACGTCCGCAGGGCGTGGTGAATCGATCTTGATCGAACCTCGATTCACCGGACTCGCCATCTTCGGACCGGATCGATCGGCCCATCCGCCACGAGTCTTACGATCAGCAAACTCCAGACATCAATGCCAAGTCCGCTGTTCGTAACAGCACACGAATCGTCACCCCGATAAACGCCCTTTAGCACTGATTTGGACCTTGTATCGTGACGTGAACAGCCGGACACGGCTTATGAGACGCGGCGAGGTGCTCGGGTGTTTGCGATCGTTGGCCATCCGCTGCCAGCCATTTGTTTACCGGACACGGTGGGGCTGGGTCCCAATATGTTGCGGCCAAAAATTTCGCGCGGTGGCGAAAATATCCGCGTCAAGAATCAAGGTGAGCGGTGATGGTGCAGCCTCCAAAGATTTCGATAGGGCAGCCAATATGCGTCCGCTGAATCGGCGGGCGGACGTTCGCAAAATACCGGTCGGTCCGCGTAGCGTTGGGTGAGTCGTTGCCAATGTTTGGGCATGGCGATAATGACACGAACGTCGGAGCGATCGTCGGTCACGCTCTGCGCGTAAATGAGCGGCGCAGCATGATCCCACATGGTGCAGATGACAGCATTTTGTGGAAGCGTGGGCATGTCCAATGCCAGTAGAAAAGCGGATGCGTCATGGTTGTGGGCGCGGCGTTGAGGCGCATCGTACCACGTTGCGACCATGACGATGATGTATACCGCGGCGGCAAGCCAACCCCGTCGCGAAGCTGCCTCGCATGGAAAAACGTGAACAAGTCCGATCCCTGCCAGTGTCAGGATCGCATACCACACGGGCAGGATATCCGCGGCTTGTCCTCCGATGCGATACGTACAAAGAAATATCGCTCCTCCGATCCCCACGCCGACGAGTGCGGTGCATCCGGCGGGATATCTTCGCCAAGCCGTCACTGCTCCCAGAACGAGGAAAAACAGGCCTATAAGGTTTTGGAATCCCGTGAAAGGGACTTGCATCTTCAGCCAACGCCATCGCCCGTACAGACCGCCCCAGGAGTCCACAAGGTTGGAATGAAATTGACGGCCGGTCAGGAGCCAAACGGCGCGCTGCCATTTTGCGGACGCACCGCTATCCACCGGCGGAAGCGTTTCGAACTCCGCTCGATACTGTTTTATGTAATTCTGCGGCGTCTCCGGACGATCTCGCAGCCAAACATACGATAGGGCTTGTCCGGCGGGGACGAACAATAGAACAGCCACCGCCGCCCACCGCCATCGTGTTCGACTGGCGCATGGTGATTGGACGACGCCTTGTGATTGGCGGGATCTTTGTGATTGGACGACGCCCTGTGATTTGCGGGCTTGTCGCGCTCGCCGCCCACGAGCGATCCCGATCGACAGAAGCAAGAATGGGAAAATGAACGCCGACGGCGGACGATTAGCCAGCAGAATGCCGAAAAGCAGTGCAGCAGCCAACAGAGCTTGACGGTCCGCGGTCCGGTCAAATCGCAGAACCAGAACAACGGTGACAGCTATCAACGCCAGCGAAGGCATGTACACTTCGGGTGCGATCAAGCTCGACCAGAAGGCAGGGTGAGCCGTCAACAACAGCGAAATGGCTGATGCCGCGTACGGATGTACGCCGAAGTGCATTTGCGTCAACGCGCAGGCCCACAAGACGACCAGGCCACATCCCAGACATGCCAGCGAGACTGCGTAGGCCGGCTCGATACCCGGTATGTACGTGAACAAGTGCAGAATCGACGCGTAACCGGGATAGCCGGGCGGGTGTGCGATTCCCAAAGTCGCCGCCGCCAATTGAAGATCACCCGAATCGCCGTAACAGACCCCCGGCGCCAGACGCGGCAGCACCAGGATAGTCACCAAACCAACGGCGACAGCGATCGAAAACGCTGACGGTATTGTCCTACCCAGCCTGGAACTCTCCCCTGGCGACTCGACGATCGTCCGTGTTTCCTCATGAACGGGTGTCATTGAGCAGTCGTTCGATCTGGCGGACCAAGACGGGCAACTCCTCGGTCACGGTGCCCCACACCAGGTCGAGGTTCACATCGAAATATCCGTGAATCAGCCGATCGCGCGTTCCCGTCATCTTACGCCAGGGAAGCTCCCGATTCGCGTCGCGAAGCTCCTGGGACATTCCCTTGGCAGCCTCTCCGACGATCTCCAGCAGGCGGACGAGGGCGAGCGAAGCATCACATCTCGGTCGAGGTCGGGGCGTTCACGTCATTTGACAAACGCCATCGCCCGATTGGCCGCGTCGAGCAAATGCCGCAGGCGCGTTCGGTCATCCACGCTCATAAATGACTTCCGCCTCCGACAACACTCGCTCGCGAAAGTAACGACTCAGGTCCTGAGGCGTGCGTAAATCGACCTTCCGGCCAAAGATCCCGGAGAGGGCTTCCTGCATATCGTGCAAAGCAAAGAACCCTGGTGTCCGGCCCGGCTCGAATTCCACGAGCACGTCGATATCACTCTCCGGACGAAAATCAGCGCGTAGAACAGACCCAAACAGCATCATACGCCGGACGCCGGCCCGACGGCAAAACTGGCGGAGATCGATTGCAGTGGGTTGCTGGATGTACGCCCTCATGGTGTAGTTCACACACTGAACCATCGCGTGCTACCGTCGGTCATTGGGACAGGCCGCTCTATGGCAAAACCGAACGTCTTGAGCTTGCGTGCGACCTCGCGGTATTTGAACCCGCTCAGTCTGCCCATCAGCGAATCCCAACCGGAACGACAGCGTCAATGCTCCCGGTCGTGATAATGCTTCGCAATGCCTCGGGCACGGGGTCGCCATGTTCTATGCACGATTCGACAATCTTGCGGGTCAGACCCTGAGCGATTTCCACAGCCTCGCTCACACTACGACCTTCCGCAACCAGACCCGGCACATCCGGGCTGGTGGCAACGTAGCCGCCCTTATCAAGCGGCTCGATCTTTAGCTGGATCATTGCTTCGCCCATACTTTGTCATTGTCCTCCCATTTGTAGCGAGTAACTCCGATCGGAGACTTGTCACTTTGATTCAGTGAAGCCGCACCAAAGCCCGTACGTCGCGAACACTCCGAAAACAAGCGGCGCCGACGAGTGAAACCATGCGAGGAATCCAAATTCTCCAACGCGGCTACGTGCCGACCGTAGAAACGGCGGAGCCACTGCGCCGACGTTGTTGTGGATATGCCTTGCTCCCTTATAGTACACGTCAACCGCAAAAACAAATAGGCTACCCGCGAATCCCAAGAGCAGAAGAGCGAAGTTCATCCACCGCTGATGGGAATTCTCAGCGAGTACGCCAAAAAGCCAACCGATTGCCGTCAAAGCCAGAGCTCACCCCCAATGCTCCCTCTGGACTAATACCTTGCGGATGTAAGGAGGTTTGTCCCAGCCCATATTGCCACCTTCGATTGGCGCGTTTGCGGGCGTCGTTTCGTTGCTCATGGCGCTCCCCCCGGGTGGTGGACTGGGCGGCAATCCTACGAGATCTTCGGTCGTTCAGCTTATCTCAACATATCCATCACGAAAGTCGATGCTCAACGCGGTTTCCCGAAAGAAATCGAGACCCAGCAGGCCGTCAACGGTCGTGCTGGGCGGTAGCGTGTGGCACAAGATAGGGAACCGCTCCCGTTGGCAACCCAAGGCGTCGATACGGTCGATCGGAATTCGGGCAGCGAACTCCACGCCGCTTGCGGTGGTAATGCGCACTCGCTCCCGTGCAGCGGCCGGGTCGCAGCCCGTGGCTTGGAGAAGATCGGCGCTGAGGATGGTCGTCGTTGCCCCGGTATCCAGTGCGAGACGGGCCCGCGTGACGCCAGTGGGGCCGTGAATGCGCCCAGCGACAATGACCAGACCGTCCCCTGGGTTGAAGCTGTAGCGGGTCAAAGGATTACGGCCGTCCCTTCGGGTATACCACCCGTGAACTCAAACGCGGAGTTCGGCAGGCGCAACTCGACGGCTTTTCGATAGACCTCGTCGCGGTCTTTGCTGTGACATACCACTCTTCCGCGTACGACCCGGAGCTGGTCGTCCAGCTCAGGGTCGGCGATCAGAATCCACTCCGAAGGAAACCGCTCGTGAATCTCCGCCAACGTCAGGATTTCATCCATGGCCACAACTCCTGTCCATCGACCGGACGATTCATTATACCCGCTGATACACGTCCCCGCCCGTTTCCGTGAATTCCACCGCCTTTTCTTTCATGCCCGCTTCGATGGCCTCGGCTTCCTTCAGCCCATGCTCTTGCGCATATCGACGCACGTCCTCGGTGATCTTCATGGAACAGAAGTTGGGGCCGCACATGGAACAAAAATGGGCGACCTTGGCGGAATCCTGCGGCAGTGTCTGATCGTGATATTCGCGGGCGGTGTCGGGGTCCAGCGAAAGATTGAATTGATCTTCCCAGCGAAACTCAAATCGCGCCTTGGAAAGAACGTCGTCGCGAATCTGCGCACCCGGATGACCCTTGGCCAAATCGGCTGCATGGGCGGCGATTTTGTAGGCTATGACCCCCTGCTTGACGTCCTCCCGATCGGGCAGGCCCAGGTGCTCCTTGGGCGTGACATAACATAGCATCGCCGTGCCGTACCAGCCGATCATGGCCGCCCCGATGGCACTGGTCAGGTGGTCGTAACCCGGTGCAATATCAGTCGTTAACGGGCCAAGCGTGTAGAACGGTGCTTCGCCGCAGACATCGAGTTGCCGGGTCACGTTTTCATGAATCATGTGCATGGGAATGTGACCCGGACCCTCGATCATGGTTTGAATGTCATGTTTCCAGGCGATCTGCGTCAATTCACCGAGCGTGTCGAGTTCGGCGAACTGCGCCGCGTCATTCGCATCGGCGATCGAACCGGGGCGAAGCCCGTCTCCCAGCGAAAATGATACGTCGTAGGCCTTCATGATCTCGCAGATGTCTTCGAAATGGGTGTAAAGGAAATTCTCCTGATGGTGGGCCAGACACCATTTAGCCAAAATGGACCCACCGCGCGAAACGATTCCGGTCACACGATGGGCCGTCATGGGAATGTATCGCAGGCGAACGCCGGCGTGGATCGTGAAATAGTCGACGCCTTGTTCAGCCTGTTCGATCAGCGTGTCGCGGAAAAGGTCCCAGGTCAGTTCCTCGGCCTTGCCGTGCACTTTTTCCAGGGCTTGATATATCGGAACCGTGCCGATGGGCACGGGCGAGTTTCGCAAAATCCACTCCCGCGTCGCGTGGATGTTCTTGCCGGTCGACAAGTCCATGACCGTGTCCGCACCCCAACGGATCGCCCACACCATTTTCTCCACTTCCTCCTCAATGGATGACGTGACGGCTGAGTTGCCGATGTTGGCGTTGATTTTCACCAGAAAGTTGCGCCCGATGATCATCGGCTCGGATTCGGGGTGATTGATGTTCGCCGGGATAATGGCTCGGCCGCGGGCGACTTCGTCACGGACAAATTCCGGCGTGATTCGATCGGGGATAGCCGCTCCGAACGATTGACCGCGATGCTGCCGGTGGGCCAATGATTCGTACCCTTGACGACATTGATTTTCGCGAACGGCGATGAATTCCATCTCCGGCGTGATGATGCCTTGCCGGGCGTAGTGCATCTGGGTGACGTTGCATCCGGGTTTGGCTCGCATGGCCCGACGAACGTTGCCGGGGAACACTTCCACGCCGGCCAACCGGTCCCCATTCGCAAAACCGTTGTCGCGCGGCGTGACGCTGCGGCCTTGGAATTCTTCGACGTCCCGCCGTGATTGAATCCAGGGCAGTCGAATGGGCATCAAACCGCGTCTTAAATCAACTTGCACATCGGGATCCGTATAGGGGCCCGACGTGTCATAAACGGTCAACGGCGGATTCGCCTCCAACCGCGGTGTGCCGTCTGAATGCCTGCCCGCCGGCGTGGCCGAAAGCGAAATCTCCCGCATGGGAACGCGAATCTCATGGAAACGTATTCCCGGGACATAGGTCTTTCGCGAGGCTGAAGTCGGTCGTGCAGCCGACTCGATACCGTGTGTCGCCGCTGGGGGATTCTGGTTCATGGTCGTGCCGCGCTGATTCATCGTGATCTGCTCCTTCCACGGTTATCCAGTCATCCATACACGGGGCGGGGATTCTATTGGATCGTTCACCATTGACATGATATGCGCAGTCCGTCCCGCGTCCATGCCGCGTCGAGGAACCCCAGGGTCCTTCAATCCTATCGAAAACTTGTTCCACGGCGTTGCCGTTTGCCGATGTCGCCACGGCGGGCGCGTTCCGTCAACGCCTCGCGTTCGGACAACGCCTCGCGTTCGGTCAACGCAGCCCATCCCGTCAACGCCGCCCATCCCGTCATTCCGGCGAAGGCCGGAATCCAGTCCGTAGGGCGACTTTCACCCGCCGTTTCACGCTACGACGCCCGTCCATGACATTGTTTGTACTTCTTGCCGCTACCGCAGGGGCAGGGGTCGTTACGCTTGACACGGGGCTTGTCCCGGCGAATGGTTTCCACTTTCTGTTCCACCCCCTGGGCCCGCATGGCGGCCGCCTGATCGGTCGGCCCCCCCGCGAAAGCGGCGTTGGTGGCGTCGGCGTGTTGCAATTGCATTCGAGCAGCTCCCCGCCCCGGCGGGGCATCGGCGCCAACTCCTGCACCGGCTCCGCCTGCCCGCAGCTTGAAAATAATATCGGTGACGCGGGTCCGAATCAGCGTCCACATCTGGTCGAAAAACTCGCGGCCCTCGATGGCATATTGGCTTTGCGGGTGCGTCTGATCACCGCCCATGGGACGCTGCATGATCGCGTGCTTCAATCGATCCATCTCCGCCAGGTGATCTTTCCAAGCCTGATCGTAGATCCGCAGCAGAATATATTGTTCCAGCAGGGTCAGCTCGAATCGAAGCCAACGCCTTCCCATCTCGCGAAGCGCGTCGCGGCGATCGTCGGCCAGCTCGAATCGTTCCTGATTCCAGGCCAATCGAAAACGCTCGCGCCCCCACTCCGCCAGACTGCCCTCGCCGTTTCGTGCAATAGCCTGTTCGATCTCCGCATCGAGCTTCCCATTGTTCAGATAGCTCCTCTGCAAGTCGAGAAGCCTGCCGCGGATGTCCTCCAGCGGCTGGGACTGAATCGATTCAATGCTCCACGTCTCGTTGTATTTGTGATGAACCCATTTGCAAACGAAATCGCACGCCTGCGGATCGTCCGTCGCCACTTCTCCAAACGCCCGGGCCAGACATTGCTCGACCGGATAATAAATCTCCCGCTCGTGATAGCCCTTTCGCACGCCTTCCTTGAACAACTCGATCACGTCGCCGATGTTCCGATCAGCCAATTCTTCCTCGGCCATCTTTGTCTCGAATTTGGCTCGTGCCCATTCGCACAGTTGTCGTCGCCCCAACGATTCATCGAGAAACGCCTCCATGCCACTCAGATCGATTTCGTCGTAGTGCTTCTCCGCCGCTTCTTCCAGCATTTCCTCGATCTCGGCCGGCGACATCTTCCGAAGCTGATTCTGCGTCACGCTGTGACCGAAGCTTCGCTGGGCCCACTGGGCTAATCCGCCCACGTCCCAAGTCGAAGCCTCCTCCTCCGGATCGATGTATTCCACCAGCGACGTCCGAATCGTCTCGCGGACCTCCTCCTTGGCGTGCGCCCGAACCGTTGAATACATCTCCTCCAGGTCTTCGATGTCTAACGAACGCGGTTCAATGGTGACGTCATGCGTGGCCCGCAACCATTCAACCAGACAACGGCGGCGATAGTCCGCGCTCAAAAACTGATGCACGCTCTCCTCGATCGATTGATCGATCGTCTCGAAAATCAAATCCTCCAATCCTCGATTCTCGAGAATCCGCTGCCGCGAACCATAGAACTCCTTTCGCTGGAAATCCATCGGCTCGTCCCACTCCAGCAGATGCTTGCGGCTGGAAAAGTTGCGCTCTTCCACCTTGCGCTGGGCCCGTTCGATGCCCTTGGTCAGTCGCTTATCCTCCAGGCTCGAACCCTCCGTAAAACCTAACTTCTCCATCATCTTCAGCATCCAATCCGGCATGAACAGCTTGATCAGGTCGTCTTCCAGCGAAATGAAAAATCGACTCGATCCCGGGTCGCCCTGGCGCCCCGATCGACCCCGCAATTGATTGTCGATACGCCGAGCCTCATGCCGCTCCGTGCCGATGATGTGCAGACCGCAGGGAACGCTGATGGGGCACACCCGCCTGCCGATCTCCGGAAACCGCGGATCGAGCTTGGGCTTGTAGCAATGCGCACAATTCGTCGCGGGATCGTACTCTTCACAACGAATGCAGCATTTGGTCACACCGACCGGGTACAGGGCGCTCGACGCGGATTCGTCGGGCACCTTGCACTTCGAATAAACAACCCCCTCCGCCAATTTGATGTCCGTGCCGCGACCAGCCATGTTGGTGGCGATGGTCACGTTGCCCACCGGCGATTTGTCGCCCTGCGTGGGGACGTGCAGATGCCCCGCCTTCACCACAATCTCCGCCTCCCGGGCGTGGTTCTTGGCGTTAAGCACTTCATGTTCAATGCCGAAGCTCCGCGTCAACTGTTCCGAAAGCTTTTCCGATTTCTCCACGCTGGTCGTACCGACCAGGATCGGCTTGCCGTGGGCCAGGTCGCCCATCGCTTCGTCGTAAACTTCCAGCATGAAATCGATCACCGCTTGATCCCATTCTGCGGCGCTCTTGAACCGGGCCATCGCCTCGTTGATTCGCGAAACATCCAGGCCGCTTTTTTCGCGGATCGGTCGCAGCGCCGTGAAAACGTCGGCCATCAGAAATGGATCTCGCGGCCGACCTTTGCGGCGGATTTCGTGAATCTCATCGACGATGGCGTCAAACTTCTGATGCACCGTGCGGTACATCTTGTCGTTGTGGTCGTTTCGATTGACCGGACGATTCGTGGGGATTTCCACCACGTCCAGCTTGTAGATTTTCAGAAACTCGTCAGCCTCCGTCGCCGCCGTCCCCGTCATGCCCGCCATCACCCGGTACAACTTGAAATAATTCTGCACCGTGATGGTGGCCAGCGTTTGCGTTTCCTGCTTGATGGGCACGCCTTCCTTGGCTTCGACAGCCTGGTGCAATCCATCCGACCACTGCCGACCGATCATCAACCGTCCCGTGTTTTCATCTACGATGATGACCTCGCGATTTTGAACCACGTAGTCCTTGTCACGCTCGTACACCACGTGGGCCCGCAACGCCTGCTCGATCAGGTGCGGCCGGTCCATGTTCGCACCAACGTAAAAACTGCCGATTCCAGCCTGCTCCTGCGCCAGCGCGATGCCCTGATGCGTCAGGCCAATCGACTTCCGCTCCCGCTGCACGACGTAACACTGGCGATGCCCGATCGCGTCGGCCTCATCCTCGCTTACCATGGCTGGGTCCACGCGGAATCGCCGGAAACCACTTTCCGCTTTGGGGTCGGCGCTCAAATTCTCCGGTACGTCGTTTCCCCACGGCGCGATGCGCTGCGTCGTCTCCCGGTTGAACTCCGCCTGCTTGCGCACCAGGTATCGCGCCAGATCATCAGCCCACTTGTACCGGTCCTCGTCTTCCATGCCCCCCCCGGAAATGATCAGCGGCGTGCGGGCTTCATCGATCAAGATCGAATCCACCTCGTCGACAATGGCGAAATCCAGCCGCCCCTGCACCTGATCACTGCGACGCAGCTTCATGTTGTCCCGCAGATAATCGAAACCGAATTCGCTGGTCGTGCCAAAAGTCAGATCACAGGCATAGGCCCGCTTACGAATGCCCTCCTGCCCGCTGGGATCCAGTTGGGCCTGAATGAACCCGACGGACACGTCAAGCATCGCGAAGATGGACTGGGCGAATTCCGCGTCGCGCTTCACCAGATAGTCGTTGACCGTCACGATGTGAACCTTCATGCCACAGACCACGCGGAGATAAGCCGCCAGGTGACAGACGATCGTTTTACCCTCGCCCGTGCGCATCTCCGCCACCATGCCCTCGTACAGCACCTGCCCGCCGATCAACTGGCAATGAAAATGGCGATGGGCCTGCGCTCGACGAGACGCTTCCCGCAGAACCGCGAAAGCCTCCGGCATGATGTCCCTGGGTGTCACACCGGACTTGATTCGCTCCTTGAATTCAGCCGTCTTGGCCCGAAGCTGCTCGTCGGAAAGCGCCTGAATGGACGGCTCCAGCGCTTCGACTTCGTCAGCCGCCCGCGATAAGCGCTTCAATATCCGCGCGTTGCGTGACCCGAACACCCGCACGATGGATTTGGAAATAACTTGTTGTAAGCCCATACGCTGCCCTTCGTTACCCTACTGTTTCACGCGGACGCCGTTTCGTCCAAGCCCGCGCCCGCTCACATGCGTCATTCCGGCGAACGCCGGAATCCAGAATTCATAGGGCGGGTCTCACCCTCTTTCCGAGCCGCGACCGCCGCCATCCACGCAGTCTCGCACGCAGTTCGTACGGCGATTTTCACCCGCCTCATTTGCGTGCCGCATCGCCAAGAAAACCGAAATCTCCACGAAACGCTCGTTCCCAGCCGAATGTCGCGCCGGGCGTCTCCGGAATCAACTCTACCGTCCGTTCGACCAACACGGCCACGATGGTTCCAGACGTTCGGTATGCTTGAATGTGTGGGAGTTTCAGAAACCCGTCAAATCCACGATTGGGATTCGACGCTAAGGGCCGCCGTGACCGCCGATCCGAGTCACAACCAGCATTCGAGATCGTTTGCAGGTCTCCAGCACGGACGCGACGGACCAATGGGATGGGCGGAATGTGCCGCTTCCGCCGTCGGGCGGGCGAACGACGGCGCGGGCCGGTGGAACGCTGACCGCGATAATCGGCACCGACCAATTCGCAGACGCCGTCCAACAGCATGCATCACTCGCGGTTGAAAAGCCAGCCGAGGAGGTCGAAGCCAACAGCCCCGTCCCCGCCAACGCGTAGCAACCAACCGCCCACGGAATGATCGGTGAAATCGACCGCATGGCGGGGATTATAGGCGGCCACCCCACGATTGAACAGATCACATTCGCGTGCTGCCAGCCAACGATAATCGCTGAAACGAACTGTCGGACCGCCCACCAGCCACGCCCGTCCCCAGCTTGCCGTACCCCACTCAATACCCCACAAAAGGTCACGGGACTACGGAATAGGCACGAGTCGGCGGTGGCGGTCGTCAAATAGGGCGATCTGTCGAATACCGGCGCGGTGGGCCAAGTCGAGGGCCTGATCGAAATCGGCGGCGATGTGAACGGGAACGTGTGAATCCGAGCCGAGCGAGATCATCGTCCCACCCGCCACGACGTATCGCTCCAAAACGGGCAACCCCGGCATGGGTTCACCAAGACCGCTGCGAATCGTCGAAGTATTGATTTCCGGGACGATGTCAGCCGCCATGCATGCCCGGCAAATGTCGTCGATGACGTCAAGATTCTGTTCCACGTAGACGGATTGATGATGCCGATGCGAATACCGCTTGACGAAATCAAGATGTCCCAGCACGTCGAACACCCGCCGGCCCACGCGCTGATGCAACTCCCCGCAGAATCGAACCGCCTCAACCACCGATTGCAAATATCTTCGCGTCAGCACACCCGCATCACCTTGCTTCCAAACCTCCGGAAGATGGATCGGTTGACCCTCGCACCAATGCACACTCAGCACCACTAGATCAAACGGGTTGGCGTGGAGCAGATCGACGATGGCCCGCATGTTCTGTGGTTGAAAGTCAACCTCGATGCCCTTACCGATGAACATCGTGTCGCCGTATTTGTCGCGTAGTCCTCGAATCGTGGCCGCGTAAGACCGTTCATCATAGACGCACTGCTCAATCTCGGTAGGATGCGAGTCATAATGCTCGGTAAACGTCAATCCTGCCAGACCCACCTCGATGGCCTGCCGGACGTTGTCCTCCGGGTGGGCCTGGGAATCGAAGGAGTGCGTCGAATGCAGATGTTGATCGTAAAGGTTCGCAAGACGGTTGCAGGTCATCGTGCTTTCACGTCGATTGCAAGGGTTTCGAACAATGAATTTCCCGTATCCTGGCCTCGTCAAATGGGCGCCGCGGTTCTATCATGGCCTAAGAACGCCCGGCAATTTCAGCCGCGAACGTGAGGGAGCGGTCCTCCTGCCTATTCAACGGGCAGGTCGGCCATCGTGTTAGGCGCTCTCCGTATCGTCCTGCTTCTGAAAGGAATCGGCAAGTGAGTGTACACGTCAATCCGCCGCCCGGCCCCGTATCACGCACCGCCGACCAGGTGCGGCAAATGTCGCAGGTGATTCAAGCCAACGTCGTTTTGTTGCGAAACGCCGAGGCCGAACGGCAGGATATTCAAACAGCGGACCATGATATCCAGATACCGTCGCCCGCCGAGGTGCCCTCGTTTCGCGAAGCGTTGATCGATCCCCAGCAAATCAAGGAATGTGACGCGCTGGCTTTGCATCTGCGGTTGCATGAATCGTGGGGGCAGTTTTGCCTGTTCTGTTGGTCACTTCAAGTCAGCGACCCCGGCGATCCGCCAAACTTCGCCGCCGACACGAACGAGTGGGAATTGCGTTGTCCCAGCGAGTTGGAATGGAAGGAGACGGAGATCATCGGCTGGCTGTGGCGGATGCGTGTCGAACAACGCAGGAGAGCAAACCCGCACGACGAAAAGCTGCTCGCCCAAATAAACGAGCTAGCCGACAAGATTCCGGTGAAAGTTTCAGGTGAATCCGTGAACCGTTGTAGCGATGATGCGATACTGACTGCGGGATGTGAATACGCCGGGATGTTGGGGGCCCTCCGCTGGATTCGAGACGATTCCATGACCTGGAACAAGCCCGGCATCATGGAAGTTGACGAAGTTGCCTTTCTTTCACAATTCGCTTCCCCCGAAGAGTAATGGCCATACCATCGGCCGAACCACCGAATCGAAATGACAAATCCAATCACCGCCCGGCAATCCCGTGACCCGCTTTTACACAGCCGCGCCCGCCTGCCCTTTACGTCGCGCAGCGATGTCAAGGGTAAGGAAGCGGGTGGGGTTTCCCGGCATACACCGCTCCTTGACGGTCGCGGCTCGGTCAGGCAAGAACGCTTCATACACACGTTCTGAACGAAGTCCGCCCCACGTTCGTGTACCGATGTTTTGGATTCGCCCCGCGATATTCGGTACGATTACGTCCGGTGAATATTTACTGCCCCACGCGCAATTGACGATTGGAAGACATGGCCGCATCCGCACACGTCATCATTGACGGCAACAATCTCCTGTATGCCATGCATGAGCACGCCCCCCTGCCGGCCATGGGGCGTGAAACGTTGGTCCGCGTCGTGTCGCGCTGGGCCGGAGGGCACGCCGACAAGGTCACGCTGGTGTTCGACGGCCCCAGCCCGCGCGACGGATTAGCCAGGCAGATGCTGTCGTCGCGCATCATCATCAAGTTCAGCGCACCAGACACCGCGGATGACGTGATCGTCAGCATGATCCGCAAGGTGCGCCAAGCCGGCGGCGTTCGGGTCATCACGAGCGACACCGCCATCGCCCACGAAGCCAAGGCCCGCCGTTGCAACCACACCGGATCGGTCGAATTCGTTCATGAAATGTTTCGCCACAAACCCCCATCACACCCCAAGGGAGTTACTCCGCAGCCACACGAATCCGACAAGCCAGCCGCCCCGTCCGAGGTCTCGACGGACGATTGGCTGAAGTTTTTCGGATTGGACGATTCCTGATCAACCACCCCGGCGTTCCGCCGGCCCGACTTGCCCAACCGTTCACGCCGACCATTCGGTCTCGGCTGGGCCAGACCGCGTGCAAGTGCCATACTCGACCCGTTGCGCGTCAGCCAATTATTGAACCTTGAATGGTGTCATGAAGTCGATCCGTCACAGCCACAGAACCGTCACCCCGGCGAAAGCCGGGGTCCAGGCAAGCGTGCTGCCGTTCCACGCTTTCGCGGAAACGACAACCATCGTTCAATTGACCATTCAAATATCAATAGAATGAATTCCCGAGCCGGCGATGCGTTGCTTTCAATGCAAGTTTGTCGCGGGGTTGCGTAGGCCGGTCGATGGGGATTAAATGTCCGCATGACACAAAATTATTCGCCCCAGAGTTTTAGTCAGTTTCCCGATCCTGGCGCTTCAGGCCACCATCGGCCACCCGCGTGGTCGGTGGCTGCGATCACGGGCTTCATATTTGCTTTTCTGCTGGTATTGGCGCCGTTGGGCATATTGCTGGGCATCGTTGGGCTTTTCAGAACAAGGGGCGGTCAACGCAAAGGGCGGGGTCTTTCCATCGCAGCCATTCCGATCGGATTGGCGGTGTCCGCGTTTACCGGGCTGGTGATTCTGAGCGTGTGGTACTTTCGGGAGGGAATGCAGGCCGCCGATGCCGCGACGACGTTCTTGAAAACCAGCATCGTCCATGTGCCCGAACAGGCACTTGATTTTCATACAGCAGCCGCGCAACGATTTCAATTGGCGGTCAGTGCCGAGGAACTGGAGGCTTGGTTACGAAACGTCGTGACCACCCACGGGTCGTTGCAGAACAAAACGACGTCACGCGACAGACTTTTCGAGATTGCGCCCGATCAATCGACCATCTATCACTTCACCGGGCAATTCGTAAATGGTGCGGCCCATATCGCCGTAACGATCGGCAGGCCGGACGGCGTTCATCCGGAAGTGTTCGATATTTCAGTAGACGGGAAATCTCCGATCGGTGGCGATTAACGGCTGCCTTCGCCGATCGGCCAGCAGAACATCCTAATCTCGTTGCTGGCCCCAAATGGACTTTTCGCGTCGGTCCGCTGGCCGTTCCTTGCGGGTAATGCCGTTCTTGAACGCATTCATATCGTCACCGTCAATCATGCCGTCATAGTTCATGTCCGCGCTGCTCAGATGGCCCAGGCCCAATGATCGCAGTTCTCGAACGCTGATATCGGCCCGCGGGGACCGGCGCGAAGAAGCCGCCGCAACCTGCGTGCAACAATCTGCTTCGTTCGCTTTCAAAAGGTGCTGAAATATGAAACTGAAATCCAGTGCATTGACCATGCCATCTCCGTTGATGTCAGGATGGGGGCCGACTTGATCACAGGTTGTATCCGGCGAAAGCCCTAGTCTATTGGTCGTGTTTTGGAAAATCGCGTAGTCAACGACGTCAATGAACCCGTCGTCATTAATATCGCCACCGATCAGGGCATGCCCGCCGAACTGCCGATCCCCAATAAAAGTAGCCGTGAATACACGTCCACTATCCCGAAAATCGTCGGCAGTACTTTTCAGTGTATGAAGTGAATCCTTGGCCTTGAGACAATCGTAGATCCCCGCGGGAACCAGCACGGTTTCGTCAATGGCCAACCCGTTGATGAACGTCAATTCCGCTTCGACAGTCTCCGCCACGAATCCGCATTGAATCAACTCGAAAGTAATGCACCGCGTCAGCGGTCCGGGGACGATGGCAGGCGACAACTGAACCGACACCAGGAGTTCGCTGATCGGATCGACCGTTACGCCAAAGCTGCATGAGCCCTGTAATCCACAGGAATTGACGGCCTGACAGTTGATGGTCGTGGTGCCTACCGAAAACGTCCCGCCGCTGACACGGTTGCAGGTGGCTAGGAGCATTCCGTCGCACTCGTCCGCGGCTGTTACCGAAGGCCACGTCGCGGTGGCGCTGAAAGTCCCAGCGTCGGAATTCAATCGTATATCGGGCGGACACATCAAAGTGAGGGACTCGGCGGAAGTCACGACGAACGTCGCCGGCGGTCCGAGAATCGGCGCGCGAGTAAAGCCCGTCGCATCGAATAGCTTCGTCGGAGGCTGCGTCCGAAATTCCACCTCGGACAGGCAGGATTCCAGCGCTTCGAAGGTCAATACCGCCAAAGTCGCGCCGTTATGCGAACCCGCCTCGTCGGGAAGAACGTCAATCTCAAAATCAATGGACCCGTTGGAGGCAGCCGTCAATTGAAAATTGTGAATGGAAAACGGCGGGTCCCCATTTTCGATACCGGTCAGTCGAAGTTGGCTGGGATCGAATCGGAGAAAGAAATCGCCGCCAACGATTTCGGTCGTCGACGGTCCCATTTCTAGTCGGACGTTGACGAATTCACCCGTTTGGGGACACGACCCCTCGCGAGCCTCCTCAACCACCGGCGTCAACGTCAAGGTGGGAGTACAAAGCGGATCGACAACGGATCCGGCACAAATACCGTTCAAGCAAACGTCATTG
The DNA here is from genome assembly GCA_964424105.1 of uncultured Phycisphaeraceae bacterium. Taxonomy (GTDB): domain Bacteria; phylum Planctomycetota; class Phycisphaerae; order UBA1845; family UBA1845; genus CAYRHJ01. Next base: position 69,218 of record CAYRHJ010000011.1, read on the forward strand.
CTCGTGCACCCATCGCCGTCATCACAGTTGCCCGACAACAGTGCATGCGTGACCGTTCCATCTCGATTGCACACGTCCTGCGTGCAAACATTACCATCGTCAACGGGTGTCAACGTCCCCGCGAACGGATTGCAGCATTGCCCCGGAGGTGTCACGTCAATATGACTGATGCCGCCATTGGGGCTGCAAATGTCCTGCGTGCAGGCATTCCCATCATCCAGCGGCGTCGTCAACACCCCGTTCAACTCGTTGCAGCAGTGATTCGCAGGTGTCAAGTCTCGACGGGCGACCGTTCCGTCAGGCCCGCATTCATCTTCGGTACACGCGTTGTTGTCGTCGATCAACGAAAGTGTCTGATTGATGGGATTGCAACAAAAACCGGGTGGGGTCGTATCCGTATGGCTGACCGTGCCGTCCAGATTGCAAATGTCGGCCGTACAGGCGTTACCGTCGTCGAGGAATGCAAAATTTCCCGTTATCGGATTGCAGCATTGGCCCGACGGCGTGCGGTCAACGTGAGATACGCTGCCGTCCGCCTCGCAAATATCCGTCGTGCAAACGTTGAAGTCGTCGATGGCCATGATCACCCCGGTCGACGGATTGCAACAATGGTCCGCAGGAGCCACGTTCAAATGGACAACGCTTCCGCCGGGGTCACAGGAATCCTGCGTGCAAGCATTTCCGTCATCGATAATGACTCGCAATCCCGTCTCCGGATTGCAACACTCGCCGTCGGCCGTTGAATTCGTCTGGACGCACAAACCCGCCACACAGCGATCAATCGTGCACGCATTCCGGTCATCGCAATCGGTGTCCACCCGGCAGTCGGTTCGCGTCAACACACGATCATCCGAGGTGGGTTCATCGGGAGTCGGTGAATCAGAACCATCGGGATTCGGCGAGACGAAAGGACAGCCCGGAACCGCCAGAAACAACCCGAAAACGAACAACGATACCCATACCATTGCCCGCGGATTAGTCATGCGTCGCGCGTGTGTCATACTTGGTTCGATTCGCAAAACGAAACCTCTCGAAGCGCGCAACAAGGCCAACTAAATCGAAAACCCTGACAACCGTGCAGAATCCATGCAGACGAGCGATACCCAGCCTGCGCAGCATCCACCCTGATAGCAACTTGAATTCAAGAATACCCTGACAGACGTGTACTCCTGATTCCCATCCTGCTCGGGCTAGGATAGCCCCAATCGATCCGAGCAATCCTACCAGTGGCCCATCCGAACCCGCCGTGGATCCGCTGCGCCCCAACCAGCCATCAAATTTCGCCCGCGAATGCTGCCAACGATCGCCACTTACTATATCCGTCCAGCGACCCGAAAACAACTGGCTACCAGCCAAGCCGGCACTATCGGGCGTCCAGCTCCATTTTATTCACGACCGGCCATTCGGGCGTTCCCGACCTACGGACTACCCCCAAACCGTAATCCGGACTACCCACGACCGGCGTTATCGGGTTTCGTGTGATTCCAGCCTCCGTCACGTTCAAATGCACAACCGCCAATCGCGTCGACACCGATTCCGACCCAAAACGCACGGCGGAGTATATGCGTACCCAGCGAGGGTGTATTCGCACCCGGTAAAGGCGCGACGGGTTCACGAGTGTAAAATGGTCATTGAAAATGGATGGGGGGGGGAATGTGACTCCTGCGCTCGAAATAACGATTGTAGCGGTCGCCCAACGCCCCCCACGCCAAGAAAAGGCGTGAAACCATCAACAATCGCTCGCAGTCAAACCCGCCCCCGCAAACCTACGGAATGCACCGATTCGGACAGGGATGCTCGTCATTAAATGCATTGATGATAACAAAGAGGTCCAAAATATTGATCGTGCCGTTCCCACCGCACGGTGACACGTCCGCCGCGTCAAACGAACACAACGAGAAGTTATCCTGAAAGACTTCCAAAATGCAGAACAAATCGAACAGGTTAATGCCTGTATTGTAATCAACGTCGCCGTGCAGATATTCGGTGCAATCCTGAACCGTGAGCGTACAAGGCGTTCCGGGAACGAATTCAATGGGCAATCCGTTGGAATCGTGAAGCAGCGAAACGGGCGCCGGCGACACCGCGATGTCAAAGCTGCTCCCAATCGTCGCGTCAGGTGAAACTTCCATCAGCGCCCTGCCCAGATGCTTGGCCACAGCCCCGACGTTTACACCACCGGAAGCCAGCTCGACATCGAACGATTGATCGCCGCACGACGTGCCGATGGTCGGGGTTAAACCCTGGAACACGTGATCCACCCTGGTCGTATCGACGACGATCCCGTCCGGGCAGGCGACCGACAGCGAGCCGCCCCCGAACGTCAACGTAGAAGAAACGGTCAAGTCATAACCTTGCAGTTCCGCCACGTTCTCGACGAAGAAATCGACGAGCATCTGTCCCCCGGGGCGAGGGAGATCCCCCACCAGGCGACACGACACAACCTGCGGAATCGTGCACGCGTCGGTGGCGTCGTTGCAGCCCTGGGACGGGCAGGGATTCGTGCCCGATTGGCAGTCAGCCTGGGCATCACAGGTTTCCGAGCCATCGCAAAACAAGCCGTTGTCACATAGCCCGTCGTCGGGCGTGTACACGCAGAATCCGCCCTGACAGTCATTGACCGTGCAGTCCACGCCGTCATCACATTCCGCCGCATCGGCACACGGATGACATTCGTCGGCGATTTCATCGCACACCGTATCGGGACAGGGATCAGAGCCTACCAGGCAATTCCCCTGCGGGTCACACGTTTCCATCCCGTTACAAAACACCAGATCGTCGCAGTCGCTGTCGTCCACGCATTCACAAGCCGGACAAAATGCACCGCCGCAATCAATACGATCTTCACCCTGATTCTGGATGCCGTCCGAACACGTCGCGCATTGAACCGCGTAGATCTCGAACGCGTCAATGGCAGCCTCGACCACCGATCCGTTGCCCAGGTCGGACGCGTGAAAGCGCACCTGAAATTGACCGGTCGGCTGCACGAAGTTGCCGATACGCTCGTCGACGACAAACCAGCCGCCCGAAACTTCCGCCCCCGTCGGCCCAACGGTTTCCAGGTCAACCCATATTCCGCCGCCGTTGTTCGAAACTTCGACTTCAAAAATGTCCGCGAACGGACTGTCGCCCGCCGAATTGGAATACCAGCGAGCATAACGAACCCGCGGTGCCAACAATCCGTTCAAATCAAAAACGGGCGATGTCAGTGTCGTGGTACCGCCATCCACGTCCGAATTACCAGCCACGTTATCGGTCAGAAAGCATTGGCCTGATCCATCAAAGTCCGCAGGCGGATCGCCACGATTACCATTGGCTGGTATGCCCCGATTCCACGCACCGTCGGTCAAGTCCGGGCTGTTGTCCACCGTCCAACCCGCCGCGGTTTCGAAATCGTACGCGACGAACATCTCCGTTAAGGAAGCTGACAGGGCTTGAAAAAACAATGACGGCGCCGACGTCGGATCGGTGACTTCGCCGATCCCGGCTGCATCCACCGAGAAGTAGTATTCAAGAGCCTGACCGCACGCCAGACCCGGCAGGGTGGCTTCGTATTCGTTCGGTGCTAATTCCACCAACACCTGCGTACTGAAGCTCTGTGTGCCGGCGGTTCGGTATTTCATAATCCCGGTGCCCGGCACCGGACTCGACGCGAACGGGCTGACGTCGACGCGCAAGGTCGTCGCAGAATTAGGCGGGATCAGTGCAGGACGACCATCCGGATAATCAAACGCCACGTGCACGATTTCCGGACAGGTCAGATTGCGGGCGTTGAATGCCGAACAAATTTCCTCGTAATGCGGCGTGCCGTTCTGCAAATTGGCATCGTCGTCATCCAGCGTTAAAACGTCGATGGCCACCGACGGACTGATGGCGTGATTCCCGCTGAAAATCTGACCAATGTAGAAATCACGAGCCAGTTCCAATCCCACACTCGCCCCTTCCGTCGCGATAAGATTGGTCCGCATGTCCCAGAACGCCCGACCAATCACCTGTCCGCAGGTGTGACTACCCCCCGAGCAAGGATAGGTTTGCGTCGCCGTCTGAACGTTCCGAAGACAACCGCTGTTCTGCCCGAAAAAATCATGCCCCAGGCACGGATCATCCGCCAACAACGTCGAAAGAACGTCGGCCATGCCCTCGTGATAGTCACCCGTGTCAGGTCCGCCGGGCGAGAAGTCCACCACAAAGTGCCCGTACTCGTGATACACCACGCCGGCATAAGCCGTATTAGGACAACCACCCGCGGCGTGAAAGAAATTCAGCGTAGGATTGCCGGGCGAGTAGCCCGCGTTACACGAATCATTGATATTCACAAACGTGGGCATCGAAATGTCAAAACCCGTGAAGGCCGGATTCAGGGATTTCACAAAATCGTGAACGAGTGTCACGTGGGTCATCGCGTTCAACTGCGACGTCAGGAGCTGCGAAGGAGTGGGATTCAACGTGACGTTCGCAGGTCCGGGGGGCGTCACGATCACCGATCCCGTCACGCTGCCGCCAGCCCCGACGTTCGTAATCGTCGCCCACCGCCCAACCAGATCAACCGAAACCGTAACAGCCGACGTGCCGCCGTGCGGTAAAACGAATTCGCCATTGACATCCGTATACGTCGGCGTGCCCGTTCCGACACGCACCCGGGCACCGTTAACCGGAAGATTAGCCGGCGGATTATTGGCTTGATCGGGAAACGGGGGCGGGCTTTGAAAACCGGTGACGGTTCCAACTATGTCCGTGTGATAATAGCCGGGGCGTAATTCGACGATATCCCCGCTGTTCGCGTCGATGAAAAACTCCCAACGATCGAAACCCGCCGCCAATTGTCCATTATCGCCGTACAACTGCCACGCCAGGACCAGGTCGCCCTCGCCCGCGCGATGATAAACCAGTCGCGGCATGCTGAAATTCACCGCCTGTGGCTCGACCCGGCGAGCACTTGCCAATGCACCGGCCTTCGTAATCCCCGGCTGATCATTCAACGCCTGGGCTGGTTCGATTGAACTGTTGACCAACACCAGCGGATGATCCGGACGATTGCGGACCAATAATTTGACCCAACGGTCATAAACCTCGATACCATTTAACTGTTGCCGATAAGAAAAAAGCGTGAATTTCCCACCGCCTAGTTCGACAGGCGCGTCTGAAACCAACTGACCTTTTTCGACTCCCAGCGCCGCCGCGTGTTGATTCAAAAAGGCCTCTTGAGACGCTGCGGCTGAAACCCCCGTTGACAAAGATGGGCCGTTGATCTGCCGCACATGATCGTCTTGCACGCTGATCTGCGCTTGGGGCAATTGACGTTGCAGGCTCGCTACAGCCGCAATCCGAGCCTGATCCGCCGCCAGCAATGTAGATGCCGACAGCAACACAACGCCCAATATAAGTCGCACCAACGCCATATGCCCGTCTCCTCGTTCGATCGTTTGGTTAGGGAAATTCACTCCGCCCGAGCCTCGCCGGGAAACCAGTTATGGGGGTCGATAATCCCGCGGCTCCGGGGTGCAATCCCCTTCTCGATCATATCGTAGCAGAACGGGGAAATCCGAACCAGTCTTTCGGGTTCAAAACGTGGCTAGCCCACTGCCGAGCAAAATTGACCATCGTTCAAAATGTCGTCATTTGTCAGAATAGAAATGCGCATCACCTTGAAAACGCAGTAGCCGACCCGGCCAACGCCGCATACGTCATTCCGGCGCAAGTCGGAATCCAGCCCGTAGACGGGCGTGGCCCATCGCTGGGTGTTCAATGGTTCAGGCTCCGTGTAGTATAATACCCTTCGAAGTAGATCATCCGTATCAGAATCTCGTTAACGGAGCCAAGTTGATGAAAATATCGATCCAATACTGTGTTCAGTGAAATTATCTGCCTAGTGCCGCCAGTCTGGCGGACGCGATAAAAGCATCACAAGGCATGGAAGTTGAAATGATCGAGGGTCGCGGCGGAATCTTCGATGTGCGAGTGGATGGAAACTTGATTTACAGCAAACACGAGACCGGCGAATTTCCAGAACATTCACTGATACTGGAAAGGATTTCGAAGGCGGCAAGACCATCATCGTGATCCGCGAACTCGTATCCGCCCCGATCGGGCCTCGCGAGGGACAATAATGCCGACCACCGGAACTATGACTTGGTTGGGGCACTCGGCCATCCGTCTGACGCTGCCCGACGGGCGAGTCGTATTGATCGACCCGTGGCTTCGGGATAACCCTTCGTGCCCGCCGGCGCTCAAAAACGCGCCGCGATGTGACTTTCTAGCCCTGACGCACGCGCATTTTGACCACGCCGGTGACGCCCAACGGATCATCGAACAACACAATCCGCATGTCGTTGCCATCGTTGAATTGTGCACCGTGTTGGGGATGAAAAACCCCCACGGTCGATTTTCGCCGATGAATCTGGGCGGAACACAAGTGCTTGATGGCGTGTCGTTTACGTTAACTCGCGCCTTTCATACGACTAGCATCGACACCCCCGCCGGACCGATTTATTGCGGAGTGCCCGCCGGCGTCATCGCCGGCGTCGAAGGTTTGGCATCATTTTATCACGCCGGCGACACCGACGTTTTTTCCGACATGACTTTGATTGCTGAAATGTTCGCGCCCCGAGTCGCTGCGCTGCCCATTGGGGACCATTTCACCATGGGGCCTCGTGGAGCAGCATTGGCCGCGAAATACATCAGGCCGCAAAGCATTGTGCCGATTCACTTTGCAACGTTTCCGATCCTTCGTGGAACTGTAGAAGCGTTTCGCGAAGCCTTGCCGGCAGATATGAAAGATCGATTGATCGCTCCCAAGGTGGGACAGGACGTTGTCTGGACGTTCGAAGGACTGTCCGCGGATTGAAGTCCGGCAATTTCGTACGCGGACGATGGTCCGATAATAAACATGTGTGCAGATTTTGACATCGGATCGAGGCTGCCCCGGCTGGTTGATCGAATCGTCACCAGCTATCGGGAGGACGATCGCACCCGACATATCAGCCCGGTCCAATTTCCATCACGCACTGAAATCGCCGAGCTGATCGAACGACTTTTGGAGCTGGTCTATCCCGGTTTTTTTGGTCGGCAGGACCTGACGGACAACAACATCTCTTTTCACGTCGGGGAGTTGTTGCCGCGCATAGGTCAACTGGCCTATCGCCAGATATTTCGCAGCCTATGCTACGCGGATCAGGCTAAACGAGGTTCATTGACCGGCGATGCAGCCTGTCAAAAACAAGCCGAGGAGGTCACCAACACTTTTCTGGACCGCGTGCCGCACGTTCGGGCCATGTTGGCCAAGGACGTGCAGGCTGCCTACGACGGCGATCCCGCTGCCCGCGGCACCGATGAGGTGATACTGGCCTATCCGGGGTTGCTGGCCACAAGCGTTTACCGCTTGGCCCACGAGCTGTACCGATTGGGCGTACCGCTTGTTCCGCGGGCCATGACCGAGTGGTGCCATCGACGTAGCGGCATTGACATCCATCCGGGTGCAACGATCGGACAAGCATTTTTCATCGACCATGGCACGGGCGTGGTCATTGGTGAAACGACGCAGATTGGTGACTATGTCAAGCTGTACCAAGGAGTTACGTTAGGCGCACTTTCGTTTCCGAAAGACGCGGGCGGACGAATCATTCGCGAGGAAAAACGCCATCCGACCGTAGAAGATCATGTGACGATTTACGCCAATGCCATCGTACTGGGAGGTTCGACGGTTCTCGGCGCGCATTCGGTCATCGGTGGATCGGTATTTCTGACAAGCAGCGTTCCCCCGTGGTCGACGGTGACCATCTCCCCGCCGGATTTGCAGATCAAGGGACGAGACGGCGCGACCGCCAAGCACGGGGACGAACGGCGATCCGTCTTGCCCGATTATCAAATCTAGTTTCACCCTCCGATCGAACGGTCCATCGCTAATTGTGGCCTATCATCTTGTTTATCCCATGGCCACTTGCTAATCTGAATGAATCGGCCCCGATCGGGAAAATCGGGCCGTGATCCTGCCGTCTGTACAGGTCGGCAACGGGTCTAGCTATCGACAGTTTCGGGCAGGAATCGCTTCAACGGAGGGGCGAGCATTATGGGACGCGAAGCCGCTGTTGCACGTCTGTTTCTAGGCATACTGTCTACATTATTTGCCGGTTTGGGAGTTGTTGTACCGGCCCACGCGGGAACGACGCCGCTGGGATCGAGCAGTGAACCCAATATTCTTGAAATCCTGAACACGCTATACACGAACGGCGAGGTATTCACCCGCGTGGAGGATTTTGGCGATTCCGGCCCGGGCAGCGAGCGCCTGCCTTTAGAACTACTCCATTTCACGCCGGCCAATCGGACGGATCAGACCTGGACGGACGGCATCGTTCGTGTCAATGCCCGGGCGCGGTACGCCGGGTTTGGCCAGAAGCTGGGCTGGGAACGCGGGGGCACGATTCACCAACTGTTCAGCGTTTCGGGAAGCGGGTTCAACGTTACCGGGAGCGTGCAAGACCTTGATTTAACCGGCGGCGACTTTCACTGGATCGACGAGGTCAACAACGGAGCCCACGTGTGGTCGTCGGACGTGTCTGCCAACTCCGACGGCCTGGACCATATGGTCACTTTTGTGATCACCGGTGGTGCACAGGTCGGCTCCACTTGGATCATCGGTTTCGAGGACACGTCGGGCGGGGGTGATCGCGACTACAACGACCTGGTCGTCGAGATCGTGATCAACGACTGCCCGTTTGATCCGAACAAGGATGGGCCGGGTATATGCGGGTGCGGCATCCCGGACACGGATACGGACGGCGACGAGACGGCGGATTGCCTGGACCTGTGCCCGAACGACCCGACCAAGACCGTCCCGGGCGAATGCGATTGTGGAACGCCGGACGTCGATAGCGACGCCGACGGTGTGGCCAACTGCAACGACGGGTGTCCGTTTGACCCCGATAAATTGGAACCGGGTGCATGCGGTTGCGGTGTCCCTGATAGCAACGGTGACGACGACGATGATGACGATGACGACGAGGACTGCGATCCGGATGGTCCGAGTTGTGGTAATGGACTGTGCGAGCCGTTTGATGGCGAAGATTGCCTGTCGTGTCCGTCAGATTGCCGCGGCAAGCAGACGGGACCGCCGTGGACGCGATACTGTTGTGGCGACGGTGACGGGCAAAATCCTGTCGGTTGTGACGACGACCGCTGTAACCAAAAGGGATACGACTGCACGAGCGATTGTCAGCCGGACTGCGGCGATGGGTGTCCCGACGATCCGAACAAGGTCGCACCCGGCGTCTGCGGTTGCGGCACGCCCGACACGGACTCCGACGGCGACGGAACTCCCGATTGCGTTGATGGATGTCCCAACGACGTTCTAAAAACCGAGCCGGGTCTGTGCGGATGCGGCCAATCGGATGCGGACGGCGATTCGGACGGCACGGCCAACTGTCTTGACGGGTGTCCCAACGATCCGAACAAGTCATCCGCGGGGCAGTGCGGATGCGGCACGCCGGATACGGATACGGACGGTGACGGCACGGCGAATTGTGTTGATGGTTGTCCCGACGATCCCGCGAAGACGGCTCCGGGGCAATGCGGGTGCGGGTCTCCTGATACGAATTCCGATGATGGGGGCACGGGCGATGGGGACGAGGGGTGCACACCTGGGTTTTGGAGAAACCATTTCCAGCATTGGCCGGCGGCTTATCAATCCGAGCAGGACTTCGATGCGGTTTTCGGCGTTGCTGCGTTCAGTCCTGATCGAACGTTGGGCGAGACCATCTGGTTGGGGGGTGGGGGCGTCAATGCGTTGGCCCGTCATGCAACCGCGGCGCTGTTGAATGCGTCGCATTCGGGCATCGAATACGAGTTTACCGTTGGCCAGGTCATTGGAATGGTGCAAGCCGCCCTGGCGCCGGGCGGCAATGTCGAGGGTACGAAGGACCAATTCAATGCGGCCAACGAAGCCGGTTGTTCGCTTGATGCGGCAGACTGTGAAGATTTATGTCCAACCGATTCGGACAAGACATCGCCGGGGCAATGCGGCTGTGGAGTGGCTGACACGGACAGCGACGGGGACGGCGTTGCGGACTGCGTCGATGGCTGCCCCGCTGACGGCGGCAAGAGCGAGCCAGGCGATTGTGGTTGCGGCGCGCCTGATACGGATTCGGACGGTGACGGTACGAGCGATTGTCTGGACGGTTGTCCATCCGATCCCAACAAGATCGATGCCGGCGTCTGCGGATGTGGCCAGCCTGACATTGATGGTGACGGTGACGGCACGCTGAACTGTCTGGACGGTTGCCCTGCTGACCCTGACAAGACGTCGGCTGGTGATTGCGGCTGCGGCAATGATGACACTGACGGGGATGGGGACGGGGTTGCGGACTGCAATGACGATTGTCCGGCTGATCCTGCCAAAACATCCGCGGGGGTGTGTGGATGTGGTGAATCCGACACGGACAGCGACGGAGACGGTACGGCGGATTGTGATGATGACTGCCCGAACGACGCTGCAAAATCGTCACCCGGTGCGTGCGGCTGCGGCGTTGCGGACACTGACAGCGACGGGGACGGAACGGCCAACTGTCATGACGGTTGCCCGAACGACGCCAACAAGACAAATGGCGGTGTGTGCGGATGTGGTGTGGCGGATACGGACACGGATTCGGACGGGACGCCGAATTGTGTCGACGGGTGTCCTGCGGATCCCAACAAGCAGGATGGCGGCATTTGCGGGTGCGGCGTCAGCGACGTGGATTCGGACAACGACGGAGTGGCGGACTGCAACGACCAGTGTGATGGCCAACCGGACGTGGACAGCGACGGCGACGGCCTGCTGGATTGTGATGATGAATGCCCGAACGACGCGAACAAGGCGATTCCGGGGGTTTGCGGCTGCGGCGTGGCAGATACGGACAGTGACGGCGACGGCACGGCTGATTGTGATGATGCGTGTCCCAACGATCCCAACAAAACATCGGGTGATGTGTGTGGCTGCGGTGTCGCGGATACGGATTCGGATGGCGACGGCGTTGCGAATTGTAACGACGGTTGTCCGAGTGATCCGTTAAAGACGTCGGCTGGTGCGTGTGGTTGCGGTGAGGCTGATACGGATGGCGACGGTGACGGGACGGCCAATTGCAATGACGATTGCCCGGCGGATCCGAACAAGACGGGGCCTGGGGTTTGCGGGTGTGGTGTTTCGGATGTGGACAGTGACGGTGACGGGACCCGTGATTGCAACGACGCGTGTCCGGCTGACCCGACCAAGACATCGCCCGGTATCTGCGGTTGCAACACTCCTGATGCCGACACGGACGGCGATGGTACGGCGAATTGCATCGACGGATGCCCGAATGACCCCAACAAGCTAACGGCGGGCATTTGTGGTTGCGGCGTCAGTGACGTAGACGCCGACGGAGACGGGGTAGCCAACTGTATTGACGGCTGTCCCGTCGATCCCGCGAAAGTGGACGCGGGAATCTGCGGTTGCGGCGTTGCGGACGCCGACGGCGACGCGGACGGTGTGGCTGATTGCAACGACGGCTGCCCCAATGACCCTGCGAAGACAGGTCCGGGCACGTGCGGTTGCGGTGCGGCAGATACGGATTCGGACGGCGACGGTGTCGCTGACTGCAATGATTCGTGTCCGAATGATGGGGGCAAGACTGAGCCGGGTGTTTGTGGCTGCGGAATCGCGGACACAGATGCGGATGGCGACGGAGTCGCAAACTGCCATGATCAGTGTCCCAGTGATCCGAATAAATCGGTACCGGGGACGTGCGGATGCGGACAATCGGATGTTGATTCCGACGGCGATGGAACATCCGATTGCAATGACGGATGTCCGGCCGATGACACGAAGACGTCCCCTGGGTTATGCGGTTGCGGTGTGTCGGACGCGGATTCAGACGGCGACGGCGCGGCGGATTGCCATGACGGGTGTGTGGGTGATCCGAACAAGATCGATCCTGGCGAGTGTGGTTGTGGTTTCGCTGATACGGATTCGGACGCGGACGGAACTGCTAATTGCATTGACGGTTGCCCGAATGACCCCAGCAAGCTGAACCCCGGCATCTGCGGATGCGGAGTATCGGAGGCGGATGCGGATGGTGACGGCACGTTGGATTGCCATGACGGATGTCCCGCCGATCCGAACAAGATTCATCCGTTGAGCTGCGGATGTGGGGTTTCGGAAGCGGATACGGATGGCGACGGCACGTTGGATTGCCATGATGGTTGCCCGAATGACGTGAACAAGACTGGTCCGGGCGCGTGTGGTTGCGGTACGCCGGACGTGGATTCGGACGGCGATGGGGTCGCGAATTGCATCGACGGTTGTCCGGCTGATAGCAACAAGACGTCACCGGGCGTTTGCGGATGCGGCGTCGCGGATACCGATGCGGATAGCGATGGGACGGCGAATTGCCACGACGAGTGTCCCCTGGATCCCAACAAGGTCAGCCCAGGCCCTTGCGGGTGCGGCATACCCAACACGGATACGGACGGCGACGGTATCGCGGACTGTAATGACGGATGCCCCAATGACGGTACCAAGTCCAATCCGGGCATTTGCGGTTGTGGCGTCACCGATGCGGATTCGGACGGGGACGGGACTGCGAACTGCGTCGATGGTTGTCCGAGTGACCCGAACAAGTCAAATCCGGGTGTTTGTGGATGTGGTACAGCCGACACCGATTCGGACAGCGACGGCGTATTTGACTGCAATGATCAATGCAAGGGTGTGCCCGATGTGGACAGTGATGGCGACGGCACGCTGGATTGTCTGGAAGATTGTCCCAACGATCCGAACAAGACTGACCCGGGTGTTTGCGGGTGTGGTGTTTCCGATGTGGATAGCGACGGGGATGGGACGGCCAATTGTCATGATGCCTGTCCCAATGATGCGAATAAAACGGCGGCGGGGCAGTGTGGATGCGGCGCCCCCGATGTGGACAGTGACGGTGATGGGACTGCTGATTGTAATGACGGCTGTTCCAGCGACCCGAACAAGACGGAACCAGGCATATGCGATTGCGGTACGCCAGACATCGATAGCGACGGGGATTGGACGTTTGACTGCCATGACGGATGCCCGAACGACCCGAACAAGACCGAAGCCGGGGACTGTGGGTGTGGCGTATCCGACATTGATACGGATGCAGACGGCACGGCGGATTGTCAGGACGGATGTCCGACCGATCCCAACAAGAGCGCGCCGGGCATTTGCGGTTGTGGCCAGCCGGATGCGGATGGCGACAATGACGGCGTTTTGAATTGCAATGATGGTTGCCCCGTTGATCCCAACAAATCGGCGCCAGGCCAGTGTGGATGTGGCGTGCCGGATGCGGATTCGGACGGCGATGGGACATTGAACTGTAATGATGGATGTCCAAATGATGCGAACAAGATCAGTCCGGGAATATGCGGATGCGGCGTTGCAGACCAGGACGCGGATGCGGATGGGACGTTTGACTGCAATGATGGATGTCCGAACGATCCGAACAAGACGGACGGGGGCGTATGCGGCTGCGGCGTAGCGGAAACGGATTCGGACGGCGACGAATTGCCGGATTGCAATGATCAATGCCCGAACGACGCGAACAAGTTTTCGCCGGGTATCTGTGGTTGCGGCGTAGCAGATACGGACAGTGACGGCGACGGGACGGCAGATTGCATCGACGCCTGTCCGGTGGACCCCAATAAGATTCAGCCGGGAACTTGCGGTTGCGGTTCGGCGGACACCGACACCGATGGCGATGGGACGGCGGATTGCAACGATCTTTGTCCGTCGGATCCCAACAAAACCGCGCCCGGTTCGTGCGGTTGTGGCCAGCCGGACACCGATAGCGATGGCGATGGGACGGCCAATTGTAACGATCTATGTCCTGGCGATCCGAACAAGACCAGCCCCGGCGCATGCGGGTGTCATGTTGGTGATGTGGATTCCGATGGGGACGGCGTGTTGGATTGTCACGATGGCTGTCCCGCCGATCCGAACAAAACGGCCCCGGGTGTTTGTGGTTGCGGCATCGCTGACGTTGACGGCGACGGTGATGGGACATTGGACTGCAACGACGGTTGTCCGAGCGACCCGAGCAAGACATCAGCCGGGATGTGTGGATGCGGGGTGCCTGACACGGATACTGATAATGATGGAACGCCTGACTGTGACGACGGCTGCCCGGGCGATCCCAATAAGACGGCTGTGGGGATATGCGGCTGCGGCGTGCTTGATCTTGATTCGGACGGCGACGGTGTCGCGAACTGCAATGACGGATGTCCGAACGATCCCGACAAGACGTCGCCAGGTGTTTGCGGTTGTGGCCTATCCGATGGAGATTCGGACGGTGACGGTACGCCGAACTGCCACGATGGATGTCCGGGCGATCCCGATAAGACGGCTGCGGGGATATGCGGTTGCGGCGTGGATGACACGGATAGTGACGGCGACGGGACTGCTGATTGCAATGACGGATGTCCCAATAATCCGAATAAGACGGCTGCGGGGATTTGTGGTTGCAGTGTGTCTGACGCCGACAGTGACGGCGATGGTACGCCGGATTGTCACGACAACTGCCCGACCGACCCGCTGAAAATCAATCCGGGTATTTGCGGTTGTGGACAGTCGGACGCGGACAGCGACGGAGATGGAACGCCGAATTGCCAGGACAACTGCCCGTCTGATCCGAACAAGACGTCGCCAGGCCTATGTGGTTGTGGTGTGGCTGACGTCGATTTAGACGGGGACGGTACTTTCGATTGTAACGACGGCTGTCCCGCCGATCCCAGCAAGACGCACGCTGGGGTTTGTGGCTGCGGTGTTTCGGATGTGGACAGTGACAGTGATGGTACGCCTGATTGCAGCGATCAATGTCCGAATGATCCCGGCAAGATTCAACCCGCCGACTGCGGCTGTGGCCTAGCCGATACCGACAGCGACGGCGACGGGGTTGCGGATTGCCTTGACGGCTGTCCGGGTGACCCAAACAAGACTACGGGCGGAGTCTGTGGCTGTGGCGTGTCCGATGTCGACAGCGACGGCGACGGGACTGCGGATTGCAATGACGGGTGTCCGGCGGATCCGACCAAGTCGTCGCCGGGGAATTGCGGCTGCGGGACGCCTGACGCGGATTCAGATGGCGACGGCACTTTCGACTGCAATGACGGTTGTCCGACGGATCCGAACAAGATCGCGCCGGGTATTTGCGGTTGCGGCGTCGCAGATATCGATTCAGACGTTGATGGTGTGTTTGACTGCAATGACGGCTGCCCGGCGGACCCAAGCAAGATCGTTCCGGGGATTTGTGGCTGCGGTGTGAACGACGTTGATTCCGACGGTGACGGCGCGTTTGATTGCAATGATGGATGTCCCACCGATCCGAACAAGACTGGGCCGGGCGCGTGCGGTTGCGGTATTTCAGATGTGGACACGGATGGTGACGGCGTTCGCGATTGCAACGATCAATGTCCGAACGACCCGAGCAAGGTCGTGGCGGGCACGTGTGGCTGCGGCATACCCGATGTGGATACAGACGGTGACGGCGAGCTGGATTGCGTGGATGGCTGTCCAGCCGATCCCGACAAGTCGAACCCGGGCATTTGCGGTTGCGGAGTGGCCGACACGGATTCCGATCTCGACGGCGTGGCTGATTGCGATGACCTGTGTGCCAACGAGCCTGACGTGGATTCAGACGGTGACGGCGTATTGAATTGTTTGGACGAGTGCCCGAGCGACCCGAACAAGGTGTTCGCCGATGTCTGCGGGTGCGGCGTCGCGGATGTCGATACCGACGGTGACGGAACGTTCGATTGCAACGATGGATGCCCCACCGATCCC
This sequence comes from uncultured Phycisphaeraceae bacterium, assembly GCA_964424105.1. Taxonomy (GTDB): domain Bacteria; phylum Planctomycetota; class Phycisphaerae; order UBA1845; family UBA1845; genus CAYRHJ01. The sequence goes on from CAYRHJ010000011.1 coordinate 85,029, forward strand.
AACAAGACGTTGGCCGGCGAATGTGGATGCGGTAGTGCAGATACGGATTCCGACGGCGATGGATCGGCGGACTGCAACGACCTGTGCCCGACAGATCCCAACAAATCTGAACCAGGCAGTTGTGGGTGTGGAAACGCAGACAGCGACAGTGACGGCGACGGAACCTTGGATTGCAATGATGGGTGTCCGAATGATCCTGCCAAGACGATGCCGGGCGCCTGCGGCTGCGGAACAGCCGATATCGACAGTGATGGCGACGGAACCCTGGACTGCAATGACGGGTGTCCCAGCGATCCTGGTAAAACGATTCCGGGCATTTGCGGCTGCGGAACAGCCGATATCGACAGTGACGGCGACGGAACGCTGGACTGCAATGACCAGTGTCCCGCCGACCCGTTGAAGTCCGCGCCCGGTGTATGCGGCTGTGGGATTGCAGACGTGGATAGTGACGGGGACGGCACGATGGACTGCAATGACGGCTGCCCGTCAGATCCCAACAAGACTGGTCCCGGCGACTGCGGATGCGGCGTATCGGACGTTGATTCCGACGGCGACGGATTGTCCGATTGTCACGACGGCTGCCCGAACGACCCCAACAAGATTGCCGGGGGCGTATGCGGCTGTGGCATTGCTGACACCGACACTGACGGCGACGGCGTGGCTGACTGCACTGACCTGTGCCCCAACGATCCCAACAAGTCGTTGCCCGGGACATGCGGTTGTGGCCTGTCCGACATTGATTCCGATGGCGATGGCACGTCGGACTGCAATGACGGGTGTCCGAACGACCCCGTAAAGGTCAATGCCGGAGTTTGCGGATGCGGCGTGGCCGATACCGATAGCGACGGTGACGGATCGTTTGATTGCCACGATGGGTGTCCCGCCGATCCCAACAAGTCCAACGCCGGCGTGTGCGGGTGCGGCATCGCCGATACCGATAGCGACGGAGATGGCGTGCCCGATTGCAATGACGGCTGCCCAACGGATCCCGCGAAATCGTCACCGGGCGCGTGCGGGTGCGGGCAAGTTGACACCGATACCGATGGCGATGGAACCCCAGACTGTCACGATGGCTGCCCTGCTGATCCCAATAAAACGGCCGCGGGATTATGCGGCTGTGGTGCGGCCGACACGGATGGGGATGGCGACGGAACGCCCAATTGCAACGATGGGTGCCCTGCCGATCCGAACAAGACCAGTCCCGGGGCATGTGGCTGCGGCGTCAGCGAGACGGATGGCGACGGCGATGGGACGCCCAATTGCATTGACGGGTGTCCTGCTGATCCCAATAAGGTGGCCGCCGGGGTGTGCGGCTGCGGCGTTTCAGATGACGACAGTGACGGTGACGGCACGCCCGACTGCAACGATGGCTGCCCAGCCGATCCAAACAAGATTAGCGCCGGCGTATGCGGCTGCGGCGTAGCTGACGTGGATTCGGACGGCGACGGAACGTTCGACTGCATGGACGCCTGCCCAGCCGACCCCAACAAATCAAGCCCCGGCGTCTGCGGTTGTGGCGTTGTCGACGACGATTCTGATGGCGATGGAACGCCCGACTGTATTGACGCGTGCCCGGCTGACCCGAACAAGACGGCGCCAGGCGCATGCGGGTGCGGCGCCGCCGATACGGATTCCGACGGTGACGGCACTGCCGACTGCAACGACGGGTGTCCCATTGATCCCGACAAAACAACACCGGGAGACTGCGGATGCGGAATCGCCGACGCGGACATGGATGGCGACGGCACCGCCGACTGCAACGACGGATGTCCGAACGATCCCAACAAAACGTCGCCGGGTGACTGCGGATGCGGGATCGCCGACACCGATACGGACGCCGACGGAACCGCCGACTGCAAGGATGGATGTCCCGACGACGCCGACAAGATCGAGCCGGGTATTTGCGGATGCGGTCAAGCCGACGAAGACAACGACAACGACGGGACGTTAAACTGCAATGACACTTGTTCCGACGATCCCAACAAGATCGAGCCTGGCATTTGCGGTTGCGGCGTCGCGGACATCGACAGCGACGGTGACGGAACCGTTGATTGCCACGATTCGTGCCCTGACGATCCCATCAAGGTTATTCCGGGCGCGTGCGGATGTGGCGTTGCAGACACAGACACAGACGGTGACGGCTTGGCTGACTGCCGCGATGCATGTCCCAATGATCCCGACAAATTTGTTCCAGCGACATGCGGCTGCGGCGCGGCGGAGACGGACGCTGACAACGACGGTCGACCCGACTGCATCGATCTGTGTCCTGATTCCGGCTTCAAGTACCTGCCCGGTGCGTGCAGTTGTGCAGCCACGGATCAGGACAGCGACGATGACGGCGTGGCCGACTGCATCGATCAATGCCCGACCGATCCGAACAAGATCGTCCCGGGCCATTGCGGATGCGACGTGGAGGAGGGCCTGACGCCCCTGGGCGACATTACCTGCCACGGCGTCATTTCCATCCCCACGGTCACACAGTGGGGTCAGTTCGCGTTGTCTGTTATGCTGTTAACCGGCTTGACCATTAAGTTCGGCCGCCGGCGGCAGGAGAGTTCGATAGAATCCTGATTGATTTCGATCATTGTACCATCTGGCGCAGGCCATGACCGCGCTGGGCGAATTGCATTCGTTGTCGTTCTAATTGAATTCCAAAGCCGTCGCGACGCGGACGAACCAAACCGTTCGTTCATTCCTGCAACGAGGCGATGGCGTCGTGGATGTACGCTTCGGGAACATGCTCGGTGGACGTTTGACCGATCCGATCCAGCAGCACGAAGCGCGTCTTGCCCGCGCGGGACTTCTTGTCGCGCTCCATACACTGCCAGACCTCGTCGGCATCGATCGGCTCAGTGAAACGAATGGGAAGATTGAACTGTTCGATCAGGCGGATGATGCGCTTGGATTGTTCGACATCTAACCTCCCTGCCGCCACCGACATTCGACACGCAGCCACCATTCCCAGTGCGATGCATTCACCGTGCCGCCATTCATAATCGCGCGTCGATTCAATGGCGTGACCGATGGTGTGGCCAAAGTTGAGCATCTCCCGAATGCCGATTTCCTCGCGCTCGTCGCGAGCGACGATGTCCGCCTTGATGGCGACGTTTCGGTCGATCAGCTCCACGAGTACGGCATCGTCGCGCGAGAGAATGCGTTCGGCGTTGTCCACGTGCCATGCGAGAAACGCTTCCGAGGCAATCGCAGCGTGCTTGATCGATTCCGCAAGTCCCGCGCGGAAATCCCTATCGGATAATGTCGATAGGCAATTGGGATCGATCAGCACGATCTTGGGGTGATGAAACGCCCCGATGAGATTCTTGCCCGTCGGATGATTCAGCCCGGCCTTGCCCCCGATGGCCGCGTCGATGTCCGCCTCCAACGTCGTCGGGCAATAGACGCTGGCCACCCCACGCATCCATGTCGCAGCCACGAAGCCCACCACATCCGTCACCACCCCGCCACCGACGGCTACGACAAAACCGTCCCTGCCAACTTGATTCTGTGCCAACTTGTCATATAGATACAGCGCCGTCGCCGGTGATTTACTGCCCTCGCCTGCGGGCAAGGCCACGGCTTCGCATTTGAAATCGCCATGAATCAATGAATCGATCACCCGCTGGGCATGAAGCTCCCGTACATTGTGATCGGTCACCACCAGTCCTCGGCGATGCAGCCCAGATTGCTCGATGTGCCCCGCTACCTGTGCCAGCACACCACATCCGACGGCCACTTGCGTTCGCCCGTGCTGCCATTGGAGTTCCTTCAAAATTGAAAGCATGCCTGATCCGCCCCCGGAGATGGTATACGCGATGGACCGTTCCGACCCTGCCGAAGTCTACCCGTTCCGGGCGCAAATGGCGATTATTGGGGTTTCTTAATAAATTGTGTGATCCGAAAAGTGCAGGTGCAACCCACGTTTAACGAGCTGTCGTTTACAGATATCACAGGGCGGCAGTCAACCAGGCTGACAAATGTCGGATTTTGTTAAATACGCAAACTTTGTCACTCAATTGACGGTTTGGGGCATGGCAGTTTCCATTCTGCTCAATTATAATGACGTATCTGGAAAGTGCTTATCAACGAGCAAGCAGAAGCGATTTTATGGGACCGCTGTGAATTGAGCAACCCGTATAGCCGTTGGAATGGACGCGTTGAGTCATGACGGCGTTGGCAATGGGCCTGTGAATTTTTTTTGGTCGGACCGCAGGTAAGTCGAGTTCAAACCTTAAGATACGTGCGTTGCGGTTTCTCAACCGATTGACGAAATCCGCATACAACGTTAATATCACCCCACGATGGTAAAAATGACCACTGCAATCAAAACGAGTCCTTCATCGCGCGGAACGCGTAAAATCAACACAATCCGCACCTTCCGGTCCGCGGTGAATTATTTGAATTCCGTCGTTAATTACGAACGGAAACCACCAATTGGTCATGCTGAGTCCGCGTTCAATCTAAGCCGGATGCAGAGGCTTTTGGCGGTACTTGGAAATCCGCACCGCAAATACAAGACTGCTCATGTGGCCGGTACCAAGGGCAAGGGGAGCACCGTGACCATGCTGGCGGCGATGGTCCAGAACTGCGGAATGAAGGTGGGCTTGTACACCTCGCCGCACGTATTGGACATTCGCGAACGGATCGCCATCAACGGTGATCAAATCTCCGAGGCCGAGTTTGCCCGCTTGACGAAAAAAGTGGTGGCTGCTTCGAAGAAACCCAAGGTCGGCGATTGCACCTTTTTTGAACTGGTAACTGCGGTCGCATTTCTTCATTTTGCTAAATCGGAGGTTGACCTTGCGGTCATCGAGACTGGCCTAGGCGGTCGATTGGATGCAACCAACGTCATCAAACCGGAGGTCGTAGGCCTGACGAGTATCAGTCTGGACCATCCTGACCTGTTGGGTCATACAGTCGAAGCCATCGCCCGCGAAAAGGCTGGAATTTTCAAACCCGGTGTGACGGTTATCTGTTCGCCGCAACGTGAAAGCGTCACGAAAATCCTGCAAGAGATGGCCGCGAAATTGGAATGCCCATTCCAGATGACAGGCCGCGAGAATGGTTTCAGCTATCGATTCGAATCTTCAAGGGACGCAGGGCCTCATTCGCGCATTTGCCTGACGACGCCGACGAGTCATTTTGAACACGTCCGCGCCCCGTTGATGGGCGACCATCAGGCCATCAATTGCGCGTTGGCGCTGGGCATGTTGGACGTACTCAAGACGCGTGGATTGGCCATTGACGAGCGGAAGGCCGTCGAAGGGCTGTCGCGGGTCACTCTTCCGGGCCGAATGGAAATTGTCCGGGACATGCCGCGGATCATGGTTGACGGTGCCCATAATGCTTCCAGCGTCGAAGCCCTGATGCGGGCGATCGGGCAGAACGTGCCTTATGACTCCATGGTGATCATCTTCGGCTGTCAGAAGGACAAGGACATCCGCGGCATGTTGCGTTACGTCCGACTGGGGGCTGACAAGGTCATCTTTACGACCTCCGGGTCACCTCGGACGGCGGACCCACATGAGTTGGCTGCGACGTTCAATGAAATGTCTTCGAAGATGTGCCAGGTGGCGGAGGATCTGATGGACGCTATTTCCATCGCCGATCGGGCCGTCGCTCGTGACGACCTCATCTGCATCACCGGCTCGTTCTATCTGGTGGGTCGAGCCAAACGGCTCATGCGCAAGCTCGCCCTGGCCAACTGACGTTCACTTGTCATTTTGCACGCCTGCCTGTCGGCATTTCTGGATTCCGGCGTTCGCCGGAATGACGGATCACGCCGGAATGACGCATGCGGTACGGCTCGGCGCTGCGTGAACTCGGCAGCGGACCGCTCGCTTGGCGCTCGCGGCTCGTAAAGCGGCGGGTGAAACAGGAACGATGGACTGGATTCCGGCCTTCGCCGGAATGACGGAGCGCGGGGGAATGACGGATGGGTGCATGGAATGGTCACTCCGGCGCAAGCCGGAGTCCAGGCAAACTTATTCTGGATTCCGGCGTTCGCCGGAATGACGCATGCGGTACGGCTCGGCGTTGCGCGCATTCGGCAGCGGACCGCTCGCTTTGCGCTCGCGGCTCGCAAAGACGATGACGGGCGTCGTGAGTTGGCGGATGCGCGCCGGTTTTCTTCGAAATGCCCTATTCCTTGGCCAACCGCTCCCGTAGGTATTCCTTTACCAACAGGGCCGCCCCCACGACGCCGGCGTATTCACGCAGCGCGGTCAGCTCGACGCGCATCTTTTCCGGAATCAGAATGCTGGCTGATCGACTTGCGATGTTGGCAGCCTGCCGTATCAGCGACGGCAGGCCTATCGCGACACCCCCGCCAACCACCAGAACGTCCACCGGATACACGTGAACCAAATTAATCAAACCGATGGCCAACTGTCGAGCATGGCGATCGACGAACGCTAGGGCTGACGGGTCTCCGTCCTGAAAAGCTCTCTCCACGCCTGAAACACCGCCCTCCATGCCGGATTCGCGAGCGTCCGCGTCCAAGGCCGGGCCGGCAACGTGGGCTTCGAGACATCCCGTCGCTCCGCATCCACAGAGGGCGGCGTCGGGGCCTGTGTCGCAAATCAGATGACCCACGTGTCCCACGGAATGCCCGCTGTGCCGCAGCACCTGTCCGCCCAGAATCACGGCGCCACCAATTCCGGTTCCGATGGACAGGTAGGCGAAGCGCTGGGCATTTTTTTCCGCGGCGCAGAATTCCCCCCACGCGCCGCAAACCGTATCGCCATCCATCATGGTGACTAGGCCGGTGCGCTCCACGAGTTGATCCCGCAGGGTCAGGCCTTCCAGGAACGGGCAGTTGATCGAGCGGATGACGGCTGACCTTCCCGGCTCGAGAATCCCGGGGACAGCCACGCCGATCGCCTCGGGCGGGAACTGGGAATCGACTTCACCTCGACAAGTCAGATAGGCTTCTTCGAGCCAACGGACCAGATCGTCGCCGTCGTTTCCCCTGGGTGTTTCCGTGATGCGGTCGGCCTGCACCCGCCCCCACGCGTCTACGATTCCCAACCGAACGTACGTTCCTCCGATGTCAATCCCGACGAACGTGCTCACGGGGTCGGCTTTCCGGAAAAGCGCCATCCTTGGAATTCAACCATGATCGTTCATGCTTTCCTATGGAAGCCCGTGATCAACCTTCGCGCCCGCCGGCAGAACCTCGGTTCGACCAACAACCACGCGGGTCGAGAATCACAATGGCGGTTGGCCTGCCGACGGAAGCATCGGACATGATCCGCACTCCAACTCCAACAGACAACGGGACGTCGCCTCTGCCCATCACACTCTACATGCCGTCGATCGAAGTTTGAAGTTGGCTGGACAAAAGAAAAAGGCCACCGAACTGGACTCGATGGCCTTCTCAAATGAACGAGTTTTCTTGAACGCGGAGCCGTCGATCGCTCGTTGTCGCGTTGTTGCCAACGGCCTACAGCGAACCGCTTTGGCCTCGCAGCACCAGCATGCCACCCAGCAGCGCGATCAGCGCGAAGGCACCGGCGCTGAACGGCGTGGAACCGGGTACGGTGCAACTTTGAAGCCCGTCAATAGCATGCGAGCCAGGATTGGTGGCGGCTGTTATGGCCGGGACAGTGTTATTGGGAGAATCCAATGAATTTGCACCAGCACACGTCCATTCGCCGCTCAAGAACGTCCCCTGATTGCCCGCCAACACATTGGGATTGCGACGGCACCAGCTATCTTCGTAATCCCAATCCTGGCCGGATCCGTCTTGGCCTATACGACCAATCTGATCGACGATGGTCGCACTGGAAGCGTCGCCAGTAGCCGGGCCTTTGAACAGAATTACAACGTCGTCGCCATTGATGAAAGCGCCTTGGGAGAAATTATCCGGATCGAAACCATACGTGTTAAAGAACGTTCCGACGCCGGGACCGTCACTTGCTTCGTATGAAATCACGTAGGAATCGCCCGGCGCAAGGATGCCGGTCAATTGAGTGGACGCCCCGCCACCCAGTAACGTCGACCCATTGTTCATGTTTCCGATGCTGTACAGCGACATATCGACCGATACGTCGCTGCATGTGTTTGTGATCTCGACGTACTTCGGGAGACCACCCGTCAGGGTGGCATCAACGACTTCGCTAATGATCAACTGACCGTTCGCCTGGGACATAAACAATCCCCCGGCCAAAACGGTGACAAGCACTGACAACTTCTTGTGGCGCAACATACCTGTTTCTCCTCCTCTGATTTGTCTCGATTGGCACTGTCGTTACGAGCAAAACGTGACGGTCAGGCGAGTCGGTAATGCAACCCTCCAACCGACCGGGGCTGATTGTAACGCGCCGCGTCCGATTGTAAAAGAAAAGTGTGTTAAAAGTTGATTAATTATTTTGATTTGGGGGCTGAATACCGTGCCACCGCCTCCGGGCGCGGATGCCCTGACGGTCGCGGCTCTGTTTGGATGCGAATCGACGTTCCCTTGTCCTCTCGCACGCCTACCTGTCTGCATTTCTGGATTCCGGCGTTCGCCGGAATGACGCAGGCAGGCGGTCGCGGTTCGTAACGACGCCGTCGCGGCTCTGTTCAGAGGCAAATTCCCCGCTTCCTCCCAGTCGCAGCTCTGGTATTGTTAGGAGTTTCTTGCATGACGGACCAGACGTCATATTCGATACAGTCATCGTACTCGACGCATATTCAAGATCGATTCGCGCTTGACGAACGGATGTGGTGCAGGGCTTCAGCAGTTGTACGAAAGACCTGGGTGGCGGTTTCGGTAATAAAGGGGCTTGGCGGGCGATTCGGTTTCCACACTACGTAGACCTCTTTTCCGTGTTCGTAGGCGTGGTGTAGCTCCCTTTCCACGCCGCTGGATAGACCGGGCGTACCGCCATCCAAAGCCGGCACGTAACTGATGATCATGTCCGACTGATCGACAAGTTGAAAATCGCGTGCGTAAATCTGGCCGTCAATGTCACCTGCAATTTCCAACACTTGCTTTACAGACACCGGAAATGTCGCTGATTCACCGGCGCTGTCTATCATGGTGGCGTTGACAAAGTCGTGGCCTTGTTTCGCAGCCTCGATCGATGCATCCAGCAGCAGTTTTTCGTCCACGTCGGCGGGATCGAAACAGAGCAGGAATTGGCTGCACTCGGCACGAAAATCCTCGATTTCCTGTAGGATATCAGGCATGGCAACGACGTGGCTCATGGGAAAGGACAGGTAGGCTTTGGGAGTTTCGGGGTCGATCATCAACTTGACGAATTTCGCTGCACTCGACTGATAACGCCCGCGAGGCAATATAAAGCACCTGCCGGCACAATGGGTAGCGATGGCCAGCAGCTCGGTGGCGAGGATTTCCTCCTCCCGCCATACCATGGCATCCTTCAACGTAGCATCGAGCTGATGTTCCGTGGTCAGCCGGTGGTGGACGGTCTCGATATTGTCGACCAGGCAGACGTACAAATCGGGGCTTAGGAGTTCCATCTGGTCAAAATCGAACGCCCGGAAGAGGCCATGCCGCCAGCGAAACGTGGCATGGGTGTTGATGACCACGTTTTCGAGCGTCTTGGCTTCATTGATGACGTCCTTAAATACCGCCCTCCGCAGGGTATGCAGTCGGCTCAGGGGCAAATCGAGGATCCTCCCCTGACGGACGTCCGGAGCTTCACGATACATCCGCTGGCCTATGTTCATCATGTTCAGGCTGACGCCTTTTTCGGCGGCGATGATGGCTGCGGCGGACAGATAGGCGTTCTTATCCAGCCCGACTTGGCCTGTGACGACGACTCTCATGGATTGGTCCTCTCGCCTGGGAAGGTTTCCTGGGGTGTTTCGCTAACGAACGGGTACCAGAATCGAGTTTCCGGGGCAAGTGAAACTGGGGCGTAATGGGTGGTTTGGAGTCTTGCGGGGGGCGGGAAGCCGGCGTTTTGTCTAGCAAATCTGGTGCCAAGAGACGAGCCGGCTGGCGGCCTAGCGGATGGGGTTAATTGGCGGCTGGCCTTCGTTCGAACTTCGACGACGTGTTAACCGCTAATTAACCAATTATTGACTGAAAACCGCGCAACAAAAACTTGACTGGTTTGTTATAATCGGTCTCGACGAACTTGCTCCTCGGCCCGGTCCGGGATATGGTTTCGCTCTCGGTCATCGGCGTAGGAGCAAGGAGGCCGGCACCGCCGGGTGTTGTCGGCTACTTAATTATGGCAGCAGCAGCATACTCCGAAAGCTCATCAAATAAGGGCAAGTATGCCGCCGCGATCCTGCTGATTGCAGCAGGGATTTCGCTATGGTATTTTTGGCCGGATGACGGAAGCCCTCCTGACGAAGTTCCTCTTTTTTGCGTCAAGACGGGCGAGACGGTTTATCTGAATCGGATTGACGTCATTTCGTTGCCGGCAGTGAATCCTAAGACTCAGGAAGCGACCTTGCTGCCTTTCGTTGAGAAAGAGGACGGTCGGTATATCGGCGAGCGATATGGAGACGCGTTGGGCATTTTTGGAGACGACAATCGCTATGTTGATCCGGAAACACTTCGCATCAAGGACCGCCCGTAGCGGGACGCGTGCCGGCGGTCTGGGCCAATGGAATCGCGGCGGTTTTACGCTTATAGAGTTGCTGGTGGTGGTGTCCATCATTGCCTTGCTCATTTCCATCCTGCTTCCGAGTTTGCAGGGTGCGCGGGAGCAGGCCAAGACGGTGGTGTGCAGTGCGAATATGAGTGGTTCGGGGCGGGGCGTGCATTCGTACGCCGCGGAGATGCAGGATTGGATTCCGGGAAGGAATACCACGGGAGTCGCGCTTTCCTCGGTTCGGCTCAAGGCTGCGGCGGATCCTTCGTATTTGATGGACTCGCAGATGCCGGTTCAAACGACGGATTGGATGACGCCGCTGATCAGCTACAACACGAAGATGCCGTACAATCGCGCAGAGCGATTCGATTTGTTGTTGAACAAGTATCGATGCGTTTCGCAGAAACCGCTGTCCTCGGTCCTATATCCCATTGGCGGAGGCGGCGTTCAGGATTTCAACGATTTTTTGAAAATCCAACGCTGGAACCCGGTCAGCTATCTGATGCCCATTTATTTTCAGTATTGGGGTCAAAGCGAAAAGGGGCTGGTTCTTTCCAAGATGGTTGGGAGCACGAGTTCGTTGCTGGTGGTTCGGGCGGAAGCAGCGCCGGCTGATTGGGACGTGCGCACGGAGAATTTCGCACCGAAGATCAGTCGGGTGGGCACGCCGGCCGGCAAGATTTTCGCGGCGGACGGAACTCGCTTCGTGGACGCCAGCTTGGTGGATCACGACATCGCTCCTTGGCCTAGTAATTTTGGTTCGTTCACGTCGGCTGGTGCGTGGCGATCCGCCGGTCGGGAATACGGCGTTAGGAACGGTACGCGTAATTGGGATGGTCGTCCGGTTCAAGGGGCGACGCCGTTGAATGAAGGTCGTAATCTATGGTACTCCTACCGGCATGGGCGGCGGACCAAGGGGAACGGGTCTTGTCAGGGCAACCGGGGGACGATCGACGCGCTGTTCTTCGATGGGCACGTGGAAAATCTTTCGGATAAAGAATCGCGAAAAATCGATTATTGGTTTCCCAGTAAGAGCGTGGTAGAGACTGAGATCACTGGAATGACGAATCTGCCGCGTGGATATGTGGTTCGATAATGAAGCAGAGTAATGCGAGCGTCGCGTGTCGCTCGTTCAGGGTTTTGTCGAGGTAGCGCCTGGTCCAGAACGATTACCCAAAAGGAGGAGGAACGAGAAGCCATGCCATCATGCCGCATGATTGCGTATTCGAAGTGGTCGTTGAGTGTTGTTTTTATAATTGCCGCGTCCGGAATTGATGCCGTTGCTCAGGATAGTACGTCCAAGGCTGGTTGCCTGCCGGGTGATGCGGTCAGGCCCTGGGACGATGCCGGCGCCGCTTTCGGTACCGAGCAGTGCAACGATTACGTGGTTGATCTGACGCCGTTCGCGGCTTCCTGGGGCACGAATTTCGGCATCGCGCCGATCATCAAGTCGAGCAAGACGGCTGCCGGGTTTCAAAGCAGCCTGATCAGTTCCCAGGCCATCAGCCGTCGGCATTTGTTCGGCGGCGCCCTTCCGAACACGATTTACGAGGCCTGGACGGGGCCCGGCTTCGGTGTGAACAACAGCATTCTCATTAGCGATCCGGGATCGCCGGTCGGAACGGCTGCCGAGTTCACGAATCAGTTCGGCGTGACCTTCGCGGAGTTTTCGACGACGGATTTCGGTGCGAGCTACAACGGCGTCATCGGGGGGTTGGTGCATCTTTTTCATGCGAATCCGTCGCGGCTTTTTGTATCCCGCCGCGTGGTGGCCACCAATAGTTGTGACGACAATTCCAACGCCGCGCAGATGGGCATTGGTACCGTGGATGCGAGCGGGTTCGTTCATTTTCGAGCGGATTGTTTCGCCTGCACGGCTGGGTGTGGTCTGACGAACCTGGCAGACGACAACATTTTCCAGGTCAACATGGCCACGCGCGATTGCGACGGGTTGAATGTGATCAGTAACGACTTCCCGGGCGGGTTGTTTGACGCGCCGGCCACTCGTTGGTTGGTTCGCAATGCAGCCGACCCGCACAATACGCCGAATATCATGCCCGCGGCGGTGACCGGCGGATTGCCGCTGTACCTGGGTTCTAACTTTTTGATTCAGTATCTGCGAGGATCGACGTTCGGTGCGATCACCGCCGACATGACCCATATTCCCAGTGCGGCCATCGTGGATCACCGGGGCAACATCAGCTACACCAGCAAGAACTGCGCATTCTTGAATAGCACCCATGGTGTCGCGGCGATGCTGGGACATCGAGTCGGCCCTTGCGAAGCGGGGGTGTGCACGGACAAGATCATTCTGTGGGGCCTGAATGGCGTAGGAGCCGTAACCGGTACTATGGAACTGACGTTGCCCCTGCACCCCATGAATGTTACGGATAACGATGACGGTTTCCTGAATTTGACCGATCCATCGCTGCCCAACGAATTTAACAATTACCGCAGCCAGGTTGCCTTCCGCGGCGGAAACGGAACGGTGGCGATCAACGTCGATCCGCAGGGGAATCTGCTGGTCGCGGCCGAGGTGGATCATCCGTTCAACGGCTTCGTGCTCGGTCACGCCAACGATTGGGACCTGAACTATGTCGCGGTGGCGCGAATCGACTGCACCACGGGAATCGAATCGTGGACGATGGCGGGTTACAACGTCAGTGATACGGCCGGCGGGGCGCTGGACGGCAAGGACATTTACAGCGGTGCGGGAGGCGCGGGGCCGATCATCGGCAACATGCGACCGGTTATCGGCGATGGCACGGGCGGCGGTCCTGCCGTCGGCGTCCCGATGATCGATTCAGCGGGCAACGTCTGGCTCATCTCCGACATCGAGTTGTTGGCTAATCCGGGCGTGATTACACGAGCGCTGTTGCGATCGGTCTACAATCCGGGGGCGTTCAGTTACCGTTTGGAGCTGGTGTTAAAGCTGGACGACATCTTCCACGGGGTCAATTCCGATCGTGACTACCAGGTTAATTTCATTGATTTGCGGGATTTAAACTCGATTTCTTCCGGAACCGCTTTCTCGCACAACATCAGCGAGGTGGCGCACATGAACAGCGATCCTTCGCTGTATTCACCAGCCGATCCGCGTTCGCTGGGTGGAATCGTCCTGGCAGCGGGGATTACGTACGACAGCAACCAAGATTCTGCCTTCGATGATTGTACGGCAGTGCTGGGCTCCACTGACGAGCAGTACAATGTGTTGTTGTACATCGGAGCGACCGGTCAGGTACCATGCGTTGACGATGCGGATTGTTCCGATGGTGTGGCGTGCACGTCGGACCGTTGCGTTGCCAACGAATGTGTTTACGCGGATTCCATATACGGGGACGTGGATGGAAACGGAACGGTCAGTCTCTTTGATCTGTTTTGTATCCTTGACGGCCTCGCCGACGATTTTACCGATTGCTCTTTCAGCAGCGTAGACATCGATCCATGTCCCCGGGGAAATGGAACGATCAACCTTGGGGACTTGTTTGCCGTTCTCAATGCTTTCTCCGACGTCGATCCGTGTTGCACACCTGGTACAGGCGGCTGTTGCATCAGCGGAACGTGTGATACTCGGACGGAAATCGACTGCGTGTCCGCCGGCGGAATCTATCAGGGCGATGATAGCGATTGCGGTGTCATCAACTGTCCCGCCACGGGCGCATGCTGCCGATTCGGCGTTTGCGACGAATTGACGCAGGCCATATGCATTGGAACGGGAGGCGTTTATCAGGGCGACGGCGTTGCCTGCACACCGGCGACTTGTCCGCAGGGCGCCTGTTGCACGCTGGGCGTGTGCACGCCGGACACCGCGCAAGCCACCTGCACCGGTGGCGGCGGCATCTATCAGGGTGACGCGAGCACCTGTACGCCGGATCCGTGTGCCAAGGGCGCTTGCTGCCTCGCGGGGTTCTGTGGCGTTGATTACGCTGAAGGTGACTGCATCGCTGCGGGCGGGGTCTATCAGGGTGACAGCACCGGCTGCGCGCCTTCTCCATGCGGAACGCCGGTTGACGTGGTCATCAACGAGATACGAATCGATCAGCCAAGCACTGACGACGACGAGTATTTCGAGTTGACCGGTGCGCCGGGAACGCCGCTAGACGGGTTGACCTATTTGGTCATCGGTGATGGGGCCGGTGGAAGCGGGACGATCGAAGCCGTGCTAGACTTGACGGGGAATTCGATCCCCCTGAGCGGGTTTTTCCTGGTGGCTGAGACCAGCCCGATGCCCAACCTGTTTGCCACACCCGACCTGGTGGCCAGCGTGAATTTCGAGAATGGTGATAATGTCACGCACATGCTGGTGGCAGGATTCACGGGCAGCAACGGTGACGATTTGGACATCAACGACGATTGCGTGCTGGACGCCACACCGTGGGTGGCTGAGCTGGATCGAGTGGCGATGATCGAGGAATTCAATCCTCCTGCGGGGACCGAATGTCATTACGGTTCGGGCGGACAGATCGTCGGTCCTGACGGCACGTTCGTGCCCGGACATGTGTACCGCTGCCCGGACGGATCGGCGGGGGCGTGGCTGATCGGGCCGTTCGCCATTCCTGGTCTTGACACGCCGGGCGGGGCGAATGCGTGCATCATTGGTCCAGCGGGCTTCAGAACGAATGACATCCCGGATTTGAAGAAGGATGACGTCATTCGCGGCTCGCGTTAATTTTTTTAGCAACGCTTTTTCCGGGGAGTGGCGGTGCCCAACGACCGTCACTCCCCTTTTTTTGGGCATTGGCTTCTCGCGTCAGAAGCAGGAATCGGGGTATATTATGAGCGTGATCAATTTGAAGTCCGCATTCTCTCGCCCCAGTCGTCGATCGAGCGCCGATGTCGTGTTGACCCGCCGGAGCCGACTTGCCGTCGCGTGCCTGTGTTGTTCGGCCATGGCTTACGGGCAATGGGATCCCAATAATGGCCAATGGGGAAAAAGCGTATCGACCGACGTTCGGGTCATGACCTGGAACGTTCGCGACGGCATTTGTTCAAGCAACGACAAAGTCGAAGGGGTCAACAATTGGAATGCCCTGGTACGCATTGTCGCGGCCATGAAACCCGACGTGCTTCTTCTACAAGAGACGGGTGACAACAGCGGCAACGGAACGGGCAGCGGCGTCGATTCGGTCGTCAACCTGACCACGACCATCGACCTTTTTTTTCACGGCGGTACGGACCCGTTTAATGGCGGCAGCGCGATTACCTCCTGGGTGCAAAAATATGACCCGGCGTTTGACATGGCGACGGTGTTTGTGACGACCAACTCGGATGGGTTCAACCGCAACGTCATTTTGACCCGATTTGCGCTGCTGGATCTGAACGGCAATTCACAAACGACGTTGAACGATATTCCATCCGTCCAACCGGACCAGTACGCGCCCGGCGGAAACGGGGGCATTCGCGGTTTTCAGTTCATGGAAATCGACTTGCCGGACGCGACCTATTTGGGTGATCTCGTCGTCGGCGGTGCCCACCTCAAGTCCGGCGGTAGCTCGTCTGATCTGAACGCCCGTTTGGTTGCATCGCAGAATGTCGCGTACATCCTGGATTATTGGTGGAACGGTGCCGGCACGGGCATTCCTGACCCCAACGGAAAGATTATCGATTTCCCCGCGGCCACCACCATCCTGGGGACATCCACGCCGTGGATCATCGGCGGTGATTGGAACGAAGACGAAGCCACGAATGGGCGTCGCGGTCCTGCGGCTTGGTTGACCGAGGCGGCTGTTTCAGGCGGGACCGATGGGACGGATCGCGATCGTACGGATTCGACGTTTGACAACGCCCTGCATTTTTTCACGGGCAGTCGCAATACCTTGGGCAGTTCCAAGCTCGACTACATCGCTTGGCAGGACAGCATTGCCAGCTTGCGCCGTGCATTCGTTTTCAACACGAGTGGAACACCCGGCGCGTCTTTGCCGGCGGAATTGAGCGGGTTCCCGTTTGCGGGGGGCGCCAGTTCAGCCGCGAGCGACCATTTGCCGGTCATTGCCGATTTCATTCTGCCGATGCAGGTGAACACTTCTGTGATCATCAGCGAGATCATGTACAACCCCAACAGCGACGAAAGTCTGCCCACCGACGTCGAATGGGTCGAGATCTACAACACGGGTGCCTCGGATGTGGAAATCGGCGGTTGGTTTCTACAGGATGAAGACGGGGCTACATCGGGCATTGCCGGCGGCGCGGTCCTGCCGGCGGGAACGTCGGCTGTCTTGATTCCATCGGATCAATCGGTGGCTGGCTTTCAGCAGGCGTGGGGCACGGGCTTTGACGTGTATCCGTTGGACCAATGGAGCACAGGACTATCCAATCTGGCCAACAGTCCCAGCAGTACGAACGAAATTCTGACGTTGCGAGACGCCGGCGGAGCCGTCATCGACGAGGTAAACTACGATGACGAGAACGGCTGGCCCAGTGATTCACCCGATGGTCCCAGCATTTATCTTCTTCCGGGGCAGCTTAGTGCAGCCGCCAATGACATGGGAGCCAATTGGTCGCGGTCGGTAGTGGGCACGCATGGGGCTGTCGCCAACGTTCCAACTGCCGCGTTCAACGGCAGCGATGTCGGATCGCCCGGGTTTGTTGATGATGGCCAGTTTGAATGTTCCGGTCCGGGGGACTGCGACGACGGTGTTGATTGTACGATCGACGCCTGCGAAGACGGTTCCTGCCAGCACACAGCCTCCCATGCATTTTGCGACAACGGGGCTTTTTGTGACGGCGAGGAAACCTGCGACGAGGAGCTGGATTGCCAATCCGCTACGCCGCCGTGTGACGACGGTGTCGCATGTACCGACGATGACTGCGACGAGATTCAAGATAGTTGTACGAATACAGCCAATCACGCCAACTGTGATAACGGTGATTTTTGCGACGGTTTGGAAACGTGTGATGATCAACTCGGTTGCCAAAACGGCAGCGATCCGTGCCCCGGACAGTTTTGTGATGAAATCGGTGACGTGTGTGCCGACTGTTTGAATCCGTCCCATTGTGATGATCTGGTTGACTGCACAGCCGACGATTGTCAGACCGGTTCCTGCGTGCATACGCCCAACGATGAATTCTGCGACAACGACGTGTATTGCGACGGCGCGGAATTTTGCGATCTCGTTTCCGATTGTCAGAACGGTGCGGAGCCCTGTCCCGGGCAGTTGTGCATCGAAGTGTCGATGACGTGTGTCGATTGCGTCGGCATCGCCGACTGTGACGATGACAACGTCTGCACGCTCGACATCTGCGAGGCGCCCAATTGCGTGTTCACTCCGCGTATCGACGGCGACGTGGACGGCAACGGAACGATCAGTCTCTTCGACTTGTTTTGCGTATTGAATATCTTCTCGGATGAATTCGAAGCGCCCTGTAGCCCGTCCAATGCGGATTTGGACCCTTGCCCTAACGGCAACGGAACCATTAACCTCCTGGACTTGTTCGTCGTGTTGGACTCATTCAACGGAGAGGTTGATTGTTGCAACTAGACCACATTCACGGTCGCAATATTCGGGGACTGCCCATGATAGGTTCACTGTTATCACGTCGCCGCTTGAATGTCGCGGCGGTGTCGGTGTTTGGTGCCGTTTTCGTTTGCGGGGCTGACGTCTGCACGTCGTACGCCGAATCGCCCATCGGAGATCGCGAAGGCAGACCTTCGATCCCCTGGCGACAGGCCCGATCGATGGTTGGTCGGACCGCCTTCGTCACCGGCCCCGTGTCCAAAGTTGAAAAGCTGGCCTCGCTGCACCGGATCGTTTTCGGCTCCGAGTCGCCGCCATTGTTTTCGGCTGTCATTTTCAATGACTACCGAAATCAGTTCGACGGAGACCTGACTGAGAAGTTCCTGGGCAAGACGTTGCGGGTCTATGGCATCGTGACAACTTTCCGCGACGAACCCCAGATTCAAGTCACGCGCGCCGATCAGATACAAATCGTGGAAAGCATACCACCTGACTTGGCCACTGCCGACCCGTCCGCGTTGACCAAACGGGAAGTGACGGCGGCGACGTTCAACATTTTGAATCTCTTCGATGACGCGGACGACGTTTATCATCACGATGAAACCACCAAGACCAAACCGAGGGAAGAGTTGGAGCGCGTCGCCGCTACCATTCGAAAGCTGAACGCCGACGTGTTGGCCCTGCAGGAAGTCGAGTCGCGCGGATATTTGCAGCGCTTCGTCGAAGTGTTTCTTTCCGACATGGGTTATCGCGAAGTGGTGCACTTCGAGGGCAACGACGATCGCGGAATCGACGTGTGTCTTCTATCGCGATTGCCGGTAGGCGTGGTCCGCTCGCATCGACACCTCGAATTCTCGGATGCAAGCGTGGGAACGCGGCGTTTTGAGCGCGACGTGCTGGCCGTGGAACTGCTTCCCACGAACGCGGACCCCTTCGAGGTCTGGGTCGTCCATCTCAAGAGCAACTATGGTGGCCGACCGCATGCGGAACCCATTCGCCTGGCCGAAGCCAAAATCGTCCGCGGGCTGCTCGACAGTCGCCTTCGCGAAAATCCCAAAGCCAGAATCATTCTTTGCGGCGATTTCAACGACACCTGGGACAGTCCTACGTTGAAGACCATACGCGGTTCCGGTGAACAAGCCATGTTGACCGATGCGGAACGGGAATTAAGTGCGGGACGCGTCACCTACAATCAGGAGCCGCATCGCACGATGATTGATTTCATCTTGTGGTCACCGGCACTGCGAGGCCAATACGTGGCCGACTCCTACACCGTCACCGAAGGCAGCGTCGCATCCAGCGGCGCAGACCACAACCCTGTCGCTGCCAAGTTTCGATTAACGGATTGACTGACACAAGTCCGCGGCGACAAATGAGCGCCACAGTCCGCTGGAATGATCATCTTCGCGGCAGGGCGATCCCGGCGATGCCCATGACCAAGAGCAACGCCCCAAAAGGCCAACTGCCCCATGCGGTGGACACGGGCACCACGCCCGTGGCTTCGGCGCGCAACGTCAGCGTCAGCGCGTTTCCGATTTGAGATCCCGGCAACGGTTCATCGGACACCTGAATCACATAAATGGCTTCGTAGACGCCCGCGTCGACACTGGCGTCGAAGGATGCCATCAGCGAAAGGTTTGACCCCGCGCCCAGCACTGCCGGCGCGACCAAGTTTGTCGATAGGACAGACGTATCGCCGCTGCCGCCCACCGAATCGATTGACAGGTCAGCCGTGAACCCCGGCGTAGCCTCCAAATTGTGGATGGCAAACGCGATGGTTTCCACACCGGCGCTGCGAGGAACGGGACCGAAATCGATGATGAATGAATCGGTATCGGAAGCGCCGTTGAACGATGCCTCGGCCTGATCCAGGATTTCACCATTCAGTGTGATCACGTCATTCTGGTCGGCTGAACCCTGCCCACCGCCGCCCGACGTCAGATCGGTATTGTCAATCGTGATGGACCCCGCCACAGCCCCCGCGACGGCTGTCGTTGCGAGGGTGACATCGATGTTCAGGTCTTGACTCCCGCCGATAAATGCCTGTCCTTGACCCGCGGACGCGGATGCTGCGTTACCCGACGCCGAAACGTCGAAAGTCGTCGGCGTGGATCCGACCTTGTTGAGCATGAAGTTTGCGGGCGCCGTTGCGGCTCCCACGATCACTTGAAAGTTGACGGATTCGGCAGACCCCCCGTCGCCCGGCACGGAACCACCGAAATAGATCGTCGAGTCGTTCGGGCCCGTTCCAAAAATCGTCCACACAAATTCAGGCCGATCGATGAACGGATTGCGGTTGCCCTGGAAATAGACCGGGTTATCCACGCTGGACCAAATCAAATGATTCCGACGTCGTTCGATTTCGTTGACCGGATCCGAATAGTGCCATTCCAACATCTTGGCCAAGTCACCCATTTGATTTGTGCCGGGCAGGCCATTCACGATTTCCAGGTCGCTGGTGGCTGAATCCGAGCCGTCATAACGCACAGCCATATAGAAGATGGCCCGGGAACAATCTCCACGGTCGTTGATAAACGCTGGCGCCACGCTTTTGGGGTCCCAATACCCCGCCCCGATGCCGTATGGCAAGTTGCTGCGTTGACCGTTGATCCCCGGATTCGATGGCCGGATGTGAATCATATCGCTGTTGTCAGGGCCAGATTCGCCCACGCCCAAGCTCCGTGGCCACTGATGTTCCCGATTCCAGGTGACACCGGAATCCCACGTCCCCACAACCGACTGCCCGTTGTAAATCAGTATGATCCGGCTGGAATTGTTGGGGTCCTGATCGAGAAGCTGCAACGCGAAGCGGGCGGCGTCGTACGAGCGTATCGTATGATTGTCAATAATGTTATGGAGTTGGCCTTTTAGTGTTAGACCGGTCCCGGTAGCCGTCGCATAGTACCCTGCCGGCGGGTCGTATTGGGCCAAAGCCGTCGCTGGACCAACGAAGCACACGGCAAGGATTAACGCTAATACGCGTCTCGTTCGATCCGTTTTCATGTCTATCAATTGGCCGCGCCTCCAAATCGCACGTTGAAAATGCCCGTTAGATTCGGCTGAAACACTGATCATTGCCAAACCGATGATCAAACGATTGTATGCCCCCGCAATCCCGTCGATGGAATCGGATCATTGCCCCAATAAAGAAAAGCACACCAACCTGCGATCATTTGAACCGATTCCAGGCTGATGGCATGTCCCTGGATTCCGGCTTTCGCCGGAATGACGGAAGGGGCCGTTGGCCCTGGTCAGTCTGCTCCGCACGGCCGATGATTCTGGGATTCGAATCACGGCCGATGATTCTGGGATTCGAATCACGGGCAATGATCTCGGGATTCGAACCATGACCAATGATAACATCTGACCACGCCCCGATAAAGGCGAAAATTAGGCAAAATGGGATGATTGGGATAGATAGCGTGCTGATGGATTGATTATGTTGGGTTTCAGCCAGCCTGGCGATACCGATTTTTCGAAATCGACTGACATTTTAGCGGTGATTTTCCCCGAAATTAGTCCCGAGGCTGGGCGATTGCCAAGCTTTATGCAGCGCAAGGAATCGGCTGCGGGGGTGAGTCGCAGCCGATTACCAAGCCTTGAAAGGCTGTCGTGTGGTCTTGTTATGAACTTCGCGGATGAGCCTGGTCGTAGGTGTCTTTCATCCGCTGGGTTGTCAGGTGTGTATACACCTGCGTGGTCGACAAGGACTGGTGCCCAAGAAGCTCCTGAAGGCTCCGCAGGTCCGCACCCTTGTCCAACATGTGCGTCGCGAAGCTATGCCGCAGCGTGTGCGGCGATACGGTCGGGTCCAAACCGCAGATGCTCAAGTACTTGTCGAGCTTGCGACGGACGCTTCGGGTGCTGAGTCGTTGGCCATGTTTGTTGACGAACATCGCTTGCTGGTCAAAAGAGGCTTGGCGGACATCGGTTCGGCGCATTTCGAGGTAGCGTCGAATGGCCCCCAGCGCCGTTGGACCGATCGGGGAATTCCTTTGTTTCTTGCCCTTTCCGCGAATGCGGACCAATTGAGCGGTGAAATCCACGTCTTCGATGTTCAGATCGACAAGCTCGCTGACGCGGATGCCCGTGGAGTACAGGACTTCCAGCATGGCCCGGTCGCGGGCACCCAGCAACGATGCATCATCCGGCGTGGACAGCAGTTTGTTCACGTCATCAACGCTCAGGAATTTGGGAAGCCGCTTTTCCTGCTTGGGAACGCGAATCGTGGCCAGCGGGTTCGCCGAGACGTAGTTTCTGCGAACACAGAACTTGTAGAAGCTGCGCAGGGTCGCCAGTTTTCGGGCTGTCGTGGACTTTGAATAATTCTGTTGTCCCAGGTAGGCCAGGAACGACTTGACGGTCTCCGGCGACATCGCGAGCAGCTTTTCTTTCAGGTTGGTCGAGGTGATGACGGCGGTGGCGGCGCCGGATCGGGAAGGGTCGCCGAATCCGCCTGCGTCGCCGGCGGGTCGCTCGGACGTTCCCGCAGCCACTCCGGCTCGACCGCCCAATTCTCCAGTCAGAAACTGGCTGAACTGAGCAAGGTCAGCTCCGTAGCACTTGGCCGTATGCGGGGAGAAGTGCCGCTCGAACTTCAGATAATTCAGGAACTCGGTGATTACAGGGTTTTCGATCATCGTCGGTTCACAGTGCTTCGGCGAATCCCCGATTCATGCATCTTCATGGCCCAGAACGCCAATGTACGGCAGCCCGTCGTGGGTCTGACGGGTTTAGGACCGCAGCGGCATTCCAAACCACCACGCGATGAACGCCCTACGTGGCTACCTCGTCGAGCTCCTTCTCAAGTCGTCGTCCCATCTGATAACTCAATACGGCCGCGTCAAACCAATCAAAACTGCTTGAGCGGTCCGCTGCCAAGGCTGCAAACGCGTCGATGACCTTGGCTTCCTGTCCGGTCGTGTATCGAAACACGAACCGTTCATGTCCTTTTACCAGCGAGAGCATCCTCACTCGCCATTCCCTCTCAATTGCTGGCTCCCGCGCTCGATCCAGCCTTGGTGCCGGCATCAGCCATGCCTACTTCCGTATCGGAAAACAACGACGCGATCGTTGCATAACAGCAGAATCGCAGATAGTGACGTTGGCTGGCCAGATGTTTTCGCCACCCCAGGGGCGATTCGGTGGATTGCCCCCGCCGCGCGAATTTTCGGACCTCGTGGCGCACCCGATCATGGGACGCATCGAACACGCGTGTCGATTCCGCGAGGATGCCCGGGACGGCCATCGATATTCCGATGTCCGGCGACGGGGCGCCGTATCTGGACACCTCGACCGGATTGAAAGCCGCCGACGCGGCGCGTGGGCGGCGCCCATACAACTGGGCTGAGATGCCAACCACGGGAGGGTCATAGGGGTCAAACTCCGTCGCGGAAAAAACCAATATCGCGTCAGCACCGATCAGCCCGGCTAATTCCAGGGCGTGGCCCGCTGACTCCACTCGCTCTCGGCCTTGATTTTTCAAGACCGCCAAGACCCGATTCACCGGGATGACTCGTACATCATCGACGTAGCTCAACTCGCTGGCCATCAGGTCCGCGAATTGATTGACGTCCAGGTCAGGCGACCCGCTCACGTTGAGCGCGGGGGCCACCGCGATCGTCATCGGGCCCAGCACGCTGTTTCGTACGCGGACAGGCCCTACGGTCTGCGGCGCACATCCGGGCATGCAGACCATCGCGATCAGCAACCACGGGCGTAAATTCTGCCCGCAACGACTCCCCCAAGACAATACCATCCCTGTTGTCCCACCTTCGTCGTCGATCGGAACCCACCGTCCGTGTGGGTGCGCCGTTGAGCGCCAGTGAAATCATCGTCCATTCGTCGAGCGGTCTTAACGATCAAGAGCGCCAAGCCCGACTATTTAAGACCCATCACCGACGGATAGTCCAACCGGCGTCATTGGGGCCGGGGTGTCGTTTCGGGCAACCGGCATCGACGACTCGGTACCGCCCGGTGTGGGCATCACGCTCCAGATATTTTCGTGGCCATTTCGCGTACTCGTGAAAAACACGCGACCGTCCGGTGACCACGTGGGCGAAAAATTGGCGGTGTGACCGTCCGTCAGCCGAATGCGCGAACCGCCTTCCGCATCCATGGTCCAGATGTCCGAGGCTTCGAATCGAACACCGAATGCGGGATCCTGCGGTACGGAGGTCGCGACAGTCGTATAGGCGATCCGCCGCCCGTCGCGGCTCCACGACGGAGAAATCATGGCAAAATCTGCGCTGGCGGCGACTTCCGTTGGATAGCGCGGCTCGCCTTCCAATATTTCTATTGTCCAAATGCTGTACCAGCGGCTGCCACGCTCCCGCGCTCGCTGAAAGAGCAGCATTTCGCCCGCGGGCGACCATTCCGGGAACACGCCGTAGCCAAGAAAAGTCGCGGAAGAATGTTCCATGGCCGGCGCGATCCACAATTCCCATTGTCCGCCCTGCCGAGGCAAAGCCGAGAACGCCAAGGTCCGGCCATCCGGCGACCACGTCGGATGGACTTCGTCCATGGGCGAGTCCGTGACTTGAATGGGCTGTTGACCGTCGATGCCGATCATCCAGATGTCGAAGTTGCCGGTACGATCACTCGCAAAGGCCACCACTTGACCGTCGGGACTGAAGACCGGTTGAATGTCCGACGCCGGGTCCGACGTCAACTGCGTGACGGCTGTTCCGTTAACGGACTTGACGTATAGATTCGGTGTGTGGCTGTGTCGTGTGGATGCGAACACAATTCGATCGCCGGGCGCGTCCAGATGACAATCAAAATCCGCCCCCTCCGGTGTGTAGGAATGCTGAAGCAACGAACCGCGGGATCGTCCCCAATGGGCTACGTCTCCGCGGCTGGGCAAACCTCCGAACAACGTCAGTTCATTGTCTCTCGACGCCGCGAGATCCGGTTGACTGGGATGTTGAATCACCAGAACGGTTGACGAGTCATCGCGGGGCCCGCAAGCGGGCAAAACCACGGCCAGCACAATCGCGCCATACCGAATCGCGCCGTTTCCATAAAATCGTGAATCCGTATTCATAACCTTGTGGACTTGGTTATCCCTGATTCGATTCGAAATCGGTTCACAGGCGTACCCAACCCGCGCCACGCAGGCCGGGCGACACATGCTGCTCATCGGCTAGCGGACCAAACCGGTGCAGTTAGTGTGACTGCCCGGGGGACGCGCTGTGTCCGATAATGTCCATGTGTTATCGACAGGGATTGAGGGCGACTTGAAAGAGAGTCGATTTCTCACCTGAAGCCACCGCGGCCACGAACTCCGCAAGCCTGGTCGAATCCAAGTTGACGTGATCGTGGGAATTGGCGACGATAGGCCGGTAGCGTGTCGGGTGACAGCATTGGGAATAGAATTCCAACGTATCGGCTGCCGGCGATGAGGAGGCGGTCGAATTGGGCCTGAACAAGGGCATCCAACGCGATCGGCTGCCGCGCGAGGCACGTCGGCCATTGGATTTGATACGTGGACGAGCGCCTGCAATGGGAAGACGCAAGACGTGACGATCGCCACACAGACGGCACAATTTGCGGTCGAAATACCTACGCTGACGGCTTGGGGGAAGATTTTTTCGGTGTTGCTGTTGGCAGCGCTGGGTGTGGCCTACTTGGTTTGGCGCCGGCCTGTGATGCAGGCTCGAGCAATTCTGGAGACGTCGCCCCTCGGCACGCGCGACCGATCGACGACGCTGGTAGATTGGGGCTTGTACGTCAAGGCATTGATTGCGCTGGACGGTTTGGCACTGATCGCTGTGGCTGCATTGAAGCTTTCGGGCCGGACGGTGGGGGGCATTGACGTTCTGGGCGTGTTGGCTTCCGGCGCGATTGTTGCGTTCGTGGTCCATTTGCTTATCCTAGGCCGCGGAACGGATTCGACGGATCACGACCGGAATCGCTAAACTTCGCCAGTTGAATGGTCCACGTCGTGATTGCTTCGCTGCCGGCCGATTGGTATGCGTTCCGCGAGGAACAACGCGCGATCGGCGTTTTGATGACGAAGCGGGTGCCGATGACGAAGCGGGTTCTGACCGTCAGACCGACTCCGTAGGGGAAACCGGATCCGATGATGAAACCGGGTCCGATGACGAAGTCGGCGCGGATGATGAAGGGCGATTAGCTCAGTTGGCTAGAGCGCCTGCTCGACACGCAGGAGGTCACAGGTTCAAGTCCTGTATCGCCCATGACCTATCACCTGATGGAATGCGGGGCATTTTCGATATAAGCCAAGCAGTATCCAATAAAACGTCCATTTAATCATCGACTCCACTCCTATACCAAAGTCCCCGCCGGATTGACACGGCAGTCGGTAACATCATTTCCTAAAACGGGTTATGAATTGGTTGCCACGTCGAGTCCTGCCACTTCGACAGTCGGATAGGGCTGGCCAAAAGACGTTGCCGAACGTAACATATTATCACATAAATGATTACGTCTCGCGTCATGCCTGGCATACGCCTTGCTAGCAATTAGGCGTGGAATGACACTGGCATTGAAGGACAACAGGGCGCAGGATGAACTGTGCGTTACATCGAAAAGGAGGTTTAGCCATGTTAGCGACAGGACTAAGGAAATCACCGTTGGGTCGTTGGGGTCTGGACGCGTTTTCGGAGTTGGACCGGTTCGCAAACGCAGTGGGTGTGGGCAACGGTTCTCAGTTTGCCGTCCAATTGGACGTTCGCGAGGACGACAACCACTACGTGATCGAAGCTGATCTGCCGGGATTCAAGAAAGAGGACGTTGACGTTACGTTTCAGGACGGTGTGTTGACGTTCAGCGGTGAGCGGACGCACGAGCAGGCCGGCGAGGGCAAGAATTATCATTACATCGAGCGGCGCACGGGACGATTCGCCCGCTCCGTTCGTCTGCCGGACGGCGTGGACCCGGACTCGGTCGACGCGTCATTGAAGGATGGCGTCTTGACCGTTCGGTTGGCCAAGACCGAGGAGGTCAAGCCTCGCCGAATCG
Organism: uncultured Phycisphaeraceae bacterium; assembly: GCA_964424105.1. Lineage (GTDB taxonomy): Bacteria > Planctomycetota > Phycisphaerae > UBA1845 > UBA1845 > CAYRHJ01. The sequence continues at coordinate 112,021 of CAYRHJ010000011.1, forward strand.
AAGTGAAGTGCTAAGTCGCAATCGCTTGGCGAAAATCGCATGATCGACCGGCGACCCATTGGGTCGCAACCGAATGAATGGGCCGTGCTTGTAAAAGGGTGCGGCCTATATTTTTCTCGTCACGGTCAGCGCGCAAAAATGAGGCCGCCGGGTTGGCTCCGGCGACCTCGCAAGGATGCTCGGTGCGTGGTTCGGGTCTGAAGGAACCGTACTATCGGCGGCGGCGAAGGAAGGTGACACCGCTGCCCAGCATCAAGATGACCGTAGCCGGTTCCGGTGCGATCAACGCGCCGGACCTGACGCTAATCCGCTCGTCCATGGCGTGGTCATCGAGATTGGGATCCGCTGAACCCATTTGAGGCCTGACGTTCGGCTGTGAGACCGTCGTCTCGTTTTGCACCCTTTCATTGGAATCGTTACAAATCGTACTGTTTCGAATCGGCTTGGAATCCGGGATCGGCACGTCGCACGCTGCATGAACGTCGCAGGTCGTGAAACGTTGTCGAGCGTGACCGTTCGCGCTGCAGATGCTTGAAAGGACGGCCAAGCTGATCCCAAACCGGAAATAAAGTTTCAAAGTTCATTCCCCATTGTCGCGTCCGCTCCGCCCCACTGACCGTCGTCCGACGTGAACCGCTGGTCTTCGTCGGTCGATGGCGGACGCCACGAGACCGATGTTGCTCGGTCAAGTGACACAAGAGTGTCGTCTACTTTCTTTCATCGGCTCCCCCACCTCCAAAGGAGGTGGGCCACCCGGCCGATGTTGCTTGGCCGATGTTGCTCGGTCAAGTGACTGTAGGCGCGGCGATGGATCGGCTCAAGCGCGGTGACGAAAAGTTTGGCTTCCAGTAAAACCGCAACGCGAGCGGGTGTTGGATGGGGTTTGGGGAAATGAACGATTCGAACGTCATTAGGGGACTTGTTTGCGGACCTGAAATTTCGGGAGGATGCGCGGGGCTGCGAATGGTCCACCATCAATTGAGAATGACGTTTCCGGTGCCGCGGAAAACCTCGCCGATGACGAGCGGTTTTTCCCGGACCGATTTCAAACGTCTGATGACGCGGGTCGCTTCGCGCGGCTTGACGATGATGACGAAGCCGATGCCCATGTTGAACACTCGAAACATTTCCTGATCGCTGACACCGAATTCCTGCAAGAAGTGAAAGACAGGTAACGGAGTCCAGCTTGTGGTGTGGATCACCGCGTCGCAGTTTTTGCCGATGGCCCGGGCGACGTTTTCCTGCAAGCCGCCGCCGGTGACGTGGGCCATGCCGGTTACGCAGGCGTGCATGTTTCGCCCGCGGAGCACGTGCCGGACGGGTTTGACGTAGATGCGTGTGGTGCGGAGCAGTGCGTCGGCGGGTGATTCGCCAAGGTCGGCCTGGGTGCGTGACAGCGAAATCCGGCGACGGTCTATCAGTTTGCGTACGAGCGAGAAGCCGTTGGAATGCAGGCCGCTGGAAGGTAGGCCTATCAGGACGTCGCCGGGTTTGACGCGGCGGGGATCGATGATTCTGCTTTCATCGACGACGCCGACGGCGAAGCCGGCCAAGTCGAAGTGGCCACGATGATACAGGTCGGGCATCTCCGCGGTTTCACCGCCGAGCAGGGCGCATCCAGCCTGTTTACAACCGTCGGCCATTCCGTCGAGGAGCGCGGAACAGGTGTCAGGGTTGAGTTTGTTGACGGCCAGGTAATCGAGGAAGAAGAGCGGTTGAGCGCCACAGGTGATCAGGTCATTGACGTTCATGGCGACCAGATCAATGCCGAGTCCTCGGATGCGGCGGGCCTTGATGCCCAGAAGTATTTTGGTGCCCACGCCGTCGGCACACCCAACCAGGACGGGACGTTTGTGGTTGGATCGGGGCGACCCGCGGTTCAAGCGCATGAGTCCGGCGAACGCGCCGGGTCGGGAAATAACTTGTGGACCTTGCGTACGGGACAGGGTCGATTGGATGCGACGCACCCAATGTTCGTTGGCGGAGATGTCGACGCCGGCGGATTTGTAGGTCATCGATTTCACGGATGGGAATTCCGGGATTGGCGAAATGCGATTTCACGGGCCGGCGGAGGATGTAAACCGCGGGCCTGTGCTGGATGTGGCACCCCGCAAATCATTACGCACCCCGCCGATCATCGCGACCCCACCGATCGTTGCGCGCTGAATGGGGCACCCCCGCCAGGGGCGATTCCATGGCGAATTTATCGAACGACTCGCTGACCTGTACGGGATAGTCTCCGCTGAAGCAGGCTGTGCAGTATTTTTCCGCGGGCCAGCGCACACAGCCGAGCATGCCCTCGTGCGACAAGTAATGCAGGGAGTCGACTTCCAGGAATTGGCGAATCTGCTCGATGCTGCGGTTGGTGGCGATGAGGCGGGACTTGTCGGGGAAATCGATGCCGAAATAACAGCCGTGTCGAATGGGCGGGCTGGCGACACGGAGGTGTATTTCCTTGGCGCCGGCTTTTCGCAGGGCACCCATTTTCCCGCGCGTGGTCGTGCCGCGGACGACGGAATCTTCAACGACGACCAAGCGCTTGTCCCGGACGACGTCCTTGATGACCCTGAGCTTGACCTTGACTTCGTGATCGCGCGCCGTCTGATCGGGCATGATGAATGACCGGCCCGCGAAATGGCTGGTGGTGAACCCGCGACCCAGCGGTAGGCCGCTTTCATGGCTGTAGCCGAGGGCTGCGCAACGGGCACAGTTGGGAACGGCGATGACCAGATCGACGTCGGCGGGCGCTTCCACCGCGAGTCGACGGCCCATGCGTTCGCGGACGATGTGCACGCTTTCACCGAAGATGTTGCTGGAAGGATCGGCAAAGTAGATGTGCTCGAAAATACAGGCGGCTCCGCGACCGCTCGTATCGAGGCCGAATCGCTGAGATTCCAGTCCACCGTCGGAAATGGTCAGAATCTCGCCCGGTTCAATGTCACGAATGTATTCGGCGTCGATAATATCCAAGGCCACCGTTTCGGAGGCGACGACGTAGGCTTGGTTGGCGAGGCGCCCCAGGCAAAGTGGTCGAAAGCCCAGCGGATCGCGAACGGCGACCATTCTGTCGGGAAAAAGAATCAGCAGGCTGTAGGCGCCCTGCAGGTGATTCAAGACGTGGGCCAGTGGGTTGGGTTCCTGCTGGTGGGAGGGATCGGCCAGCAGGTGAATAATAATCTCGGTGTCGCTGGTCGTCTGAAAAATGCAACCGTGGGCCTCGTAACGTTGCCGGAGCAGGGCGGCGTTGGTGAGGTTTCCGTTGTGGGCGACAGCCACCTGATCGCCGGCGTTTTCTAACATGAGCGGCTGGGCATTGCTGTCCACGCAGGCACCCGTCGTGGAATATCGCACGTGGCCGATGGCGATGGGGTTTTTGATCTCGTCGAGCTTTTGCCTGTTGAACACGTCGTTGACCAAACCGACACCGGCAGATCGAACCATTCGTTGCCGATTGCTGGAACAGATGCCGGCGGATTCCTGACCGCGGTGTTGAAGTGCGAACAGCCCAAGATGGGTGAGCGCGACGGCGTCTTGATGACCAAAGACGCCGAACAAACCGCAATGGTGTCTGATCGACGGCGACCGGGGAATCGAATGGTGCGGGGCGGCATGGACGTCCGATCGGGCAGGTATAAATGGTCGTCTGGATTCCGGCGTTCGCCGGAATGACGGATGCAGGCGGAATTCACTCGATCCCATGCGTTCCCATTATGGGACGTAGGACGAATTGGTCAACGCGCGTCGGCAAGTGATGACATGAAAACTACCGCGATGATTGTGTGGCAGGCGAGCTGGCAAGGGCGACTCTTGTTGGAAAGAGGATCCAGACGCCGAATACGATGATGGCAGCCAAAACAGGCTCGGTTGTATCCGGGTAGCGCGAAACCGTGACCAACTGTGCCCATTGGCAAGCCAAGGCCATTCCGACGACGATCGCAGCGACGGCGCCGGCGCGAAACCGCGATGATAGCCCGATGAGGGAAATTCGGGCGAACATCACGAGGGCCAAATAGGCCAATGCAGATTCGGCCAAATCCGCCATCCCCAAATGAAAGGGGCGTTGCCAGGCTGCGGCGAACGGGGCGCGAAGCATATCGGTCCAATGGAATTCGACCTTCCATTCGAACGGATAGGCCGACGCGGCCAGCAAATAACCGCATTGAAGCAGGATGGCAGCGAATGCGATTTGCGTCCTGGGAAACGGTGTGCCCGGGCTTTTGCAGGTGGCCCCCAGGACGGCGCCGACGATCCCACCAAACACGGCGAAAAACCAGTCCAACAGGGCAAATGCATGTGAGCTGACGAACAATTGCGCGGATTCGATGGCCAGGGCCATGATGGCAACGTGGGCTGCGGCGCTCCTGATGGACGCCCATCGCGAGCTGCCTGTCCGTCGTCGGGCGACGGCCAACAGAAGTGCCAGGGCCGCGAAAGGTCCGGCTGTTCCGACACCGTCTATCACGTGTGCGGTAATGGGAGTTTGCGAATCCAAAGAGCCGATAAACGGCCAAACGGATGTCTGGGCCAGCGATTCACGCCAGGCGTTTTCGGAAGTAATGAAATCGAAGGGCATCAGACCGAAGAGCACCAGCCCGACGGCGACGAATTGGGCGAGAACGGCCGGCGAAACACGGACAACGGACTGGATTCCGGCTTTCGCCGGAATGACGGATGCGTTCGCCGGAATGACGGTCAGTAACGCCGTACCGCAGGCAGACGTCCAGGCAAGGAATAGCACGACGCCCAGGAGCGCGCCGATCGCATTGATGCAAACGTCCATCCACGAGGCTACGCGGACCGCAATCAGCGTTTGACTCCATTCCATGATGAAACTGAGGAGGCTCGCAAAGATGACCGCGGCTGCGGCTGCGGCTGGGGCACGTCCCGCCCGTTTCTGGATTCCGGCGTTCGCCGGAATGACGGAATGGGCCGCCCGTCTGGTCAGCAGAAACATGAGCGTCACGCCGACGGGCAAATAGACCAGGAGGTTGACGACGATATCAGAAAGGGGAGATGGGACCCAGGTGATCCGTGAAATGCCCAGCCATCGGGCATCGGCGATTCGGGATGGGTCAAACGCGAAGGGCGTCAGCGAACCTGCGGCGACGAGAATGATGATCATGGCGGCAAACGCAGCCGCCCTTGGCGCGTTGAGGGCTGGATTCCGGCCTGCGCCGGAATGACGCGCCGCCGGGTCGACGGTGGTTACGTCCGGTATGATCGCGGGTTGGAGTGGCGTGCTCTGGGCGTCGGACCGCTTGCTTTGCGCTCGCGGCTCGTAAGGATGCGAGTTGTGTTGCCAATGGGCGATGGACAAGATTTTCCCCCTCCTGCGCCGCTCGGCCCCGAATGGCGGGCGAGCGACCTGACATACGAGGGTATGCAACCGGGGACGGGGAAGCAATTCATTGTCGCAACGTCCGATAGAAACAAGATTTTGAAAAGGCCTGCGTCGGACCGCTCGCTTTGCGCTCGCGGCTCGTAAGGAGGCGGGCGAGTATTGAGAATAGGCGGGTGAAACACGGACGACGGACTGGACTCCGGCTTTCGCCGGAGTGACGGTTTTGCTTGCGAATCGCGTCAACCAGCACTATTTTGCCAATGGGCGATGGAAGAGAAGACCGCTCCCTGGTCACCTTGTTGCAAGAGGTTGCCGCGCGGTCAGCATGCTATGGAATTCAACGTCCGCTTGCCATGCTGGGCGCTCCTTTTTCAGTCGCGTCCAGGGTCGCGGCACTGAAAAGAGGCGGGAGTGTGGACGTGAGGATCGAATCGAGATGAAGGCAACGGTGATTCACGGTTTCGGAAAGCCGGACGTTTTTCGATACGAAGACGTCGCGACTCCACAAGCTGGGCCGGGTCATGTTGTCGTCAAGGTAGCGGCCTGCGGATTGAATCGATACGACTTGTATTTGCGCATGGGTGGCATTCGCAAGGACATCCCCATGCCGCACGTGATGGGTGCGGATATCACCGGGACGGTGGCATCGGTGGGGAGTGGCGTGATCCGCATTTCCGCGGGACAACGAGTCATCGTCGCGCCCGGTTTTCCGATCGACGAACGCGACTGGGACCATCGCCCGATCAATCAAGCGGCCAGCTACACGGTTACGGGTACGCTTCTATGGGGTGGATATGCGGAGTTCGTCCGTGTGCCGGAGCGTTTCGTCATCGCGGATGACACCGGTCTGGCACAGGACGCATTGGCGACCGTGCCGTTGTGCCTGGTGACGGCTATGCACGCCGTCAAGACATTGGGGCAGGTTGGCGGAGGATCAACGGTGTTGATTCAGGCGGGTGCGTCCGGCAGTGGCAGCCTGTGCATTCAGGTGGCCAAGGCGTTGGGCGGGCGGGTGATGACCACGGTAGGGCGGCCGGACAAGGTGGAAACGGTGCGAAGGCTGGGTGCCGACGAAGTGGTGCTGCGCGACGAGCAGGATCAAGTGGAGCGCGTGCGGTCCTGGACGGAGGGACGCGGCGTGGACGTGGTGATTGATAATGTCGGGGCAGCCGTTTTTGACGCCAACATGAAATCGTTGCGGGTGGGGGGAACGTTCGTGAATTTCGGGCTGGTCAGCGGGTACAAAGTCGAATTCAATCTGAAGAATTTTTTTTTCAGCCAGCACGTGTTCAAGGGGTCGATGATGGGCACGATGGAAGAGCTGGCGGAGGGCCTGGTGCTGTTGAAGGAAGGCAAGGTCAAGCCGGTATTGGATCGCACGTTTCCGTTGAAAGACGCGGCAGCGGCGCATGAATATGTTGATTCGCGGCGAGTGCAGGGTAGCGTGGTGTTGTTGCCGTGACGAAACGCGGCCTAGGTCTGGACCCCGGCTTTCGCCGGAGTGACGGTTTTGCTTGCGTCGGACCGCTCGCTTTGCGCTCGCGGCTCGTAAGGAGGCTGTCATTCCGGCGCAGGCCGGAATCCAGCCGTCAGTTTGGTTTCCTGGACCCCGGCTTTCGCCGGGGTGACGAGCATTCGCCGGGGTGACGAGTTTTCGCCGGAGTGACGAAGCTCTCGTTTGAACAATGTGACGATTGGAGGCGGAATCATGCGTTGGTGGATAATGATCGGTGCGGTCTCGTTGGCGTCCTGCTCCATGGAACGACAGGCCGTGGTGATGCACCGTTCGGAGCGTGCCTACACCGCCGGCCCATCCATCGCCGAGCGTTATCGTGGGCCAGCGGAGCGCATCAAAGCCGCGGTGATGCGGGAGAACGATGCCTATCGCAAGATGATCGTGCTGTGTGACGACATCGGGCATCGGCTGAGCGGTTCAGCCGCGTTGGAGCGAGCGGTGGAGTGGGCGGCGGAGGCTATGCGCGCCGACGGGCAGGAAAACGTTCGACTCGAGCCGGTGATGGTGCCGCATTGGGTTCGCGGGAACGAATCGGCCACGATGATCGAGCCGCGTTACCAGACGTTGACCATGCTGGGATTGGGCGGATCGATCGGGACGGGGCCGGACGGAATTACTGCACCGGTGGTAGCGGTTCGCGACGAGCAGGAGTTAACCCAAATCGGTGACGGGGCACGCGGCAAGATCGTCCTGTTCAATAATGCGATGCCGAATTACCACCCGGAGCATGGCGCTGGGTACGGGACAGCGGTGCGTTTTCGCAGCCGCGGGGCGCAATTGGCGGCTGAAAAAGGGGCGGTAGCCTCGCTGGTCCGTTCGGTAACGGCGCACAGCTTGAACTCGCCGCATACCGGCGCGATGCGCTATGGTGAGGGGACACGTCAAATTCCGCACGCGGCCCTCGCCGTGGAAGATGCCGAGATGCTGGCACGGTTTTATGAGCGAGGCATCGAGCCTGTGGTCACGTTGAAGATGGAGGCTAAGACGTTGGACCCGGCGTTGTCGGCCAACGTCATCGGAGAGCTGCGGGGGCGCGAGCGACCTGACGAGGTCGTGGTCATCAGCGGGCATATTGACTCGTGGGACGTGGGTCAAGGTGCCCATGACGACGCCGGCGGTTGCGTGCAGGCTGTGGAGGCGATCAACGCCTTGCGGAAATTGGACATGATCCCCCGGCGAACGATTCGCGTGGTGCTGTGGACGAACGAGGAGAACGGATTGGCGGGGGGCAGGGATTATGCGAAGAAGCATGAAGCGGAATTGCCCAGCCACGTGGCTGCCATCGAGTCGGACGGTGGATCATTCAAACCGGTCGGCTATTCGGTACAGTGTGATGATGCGTCTCGCGAGGCTGCGGCTGCGGAACAAATGCGCGATCTTTTAAGCTTGTTCGAAGATTGGGGGGCGACGAGCGTGACGGTTGGCAGTTCGGGTGCGGACCTAGGCCCGATGAAGTCGGCGGGCGTGGTGTTGATGGGTCACCGCGTGGAAATGGCGAAGTATTTCGACTATCACCATTCCCCGGCGGATACGTTGGACAAGGTGGACCCGGTAGAACTGTCGCAGAACGTCGCCGTGATGGCCACGGTGGCCTATGTTTTGGCGGACATGCCTGATCGGCTTGGGGACCGCACGTCGCGCTAAGACCGCGTTTTGAACGACACTCGACATTCACTCAGAAACGGTTTGAAGGTGCGGAATTCGACTGCCCCACCGCTAGAACGATGGGGTACCCAGAAAGCGATCGGTCCGGCGGGATAGTCCTTGCAATCACGGTGGCCATCGCCAACGCAAGACGTTGTGACGATCCACGTCGCACCGACCACGGGAAATTAAACCGATGGAGCATCACCACGGCAGGTTCAACGATTTTCGCCCGCTGGTGCGCACCGGGTTGTTGCTGTCCATCTGCGTGCTTCCATGGAAAGCGGGATGTGCCTCCATCGTGCCATCTGAGACAATGCTCCGCGAAGTGCAGTTACCGGTCCCGGCTGAGGTGGCCGATTTGCCGAGCGGCGACCGGTTAACGAGTGCATCGCGTGGCCAACACTATCGCATCACACCGCGGACATTGATCGACGTGGCTTTCGATCATCAGCCGGACATCCGTTCGAGCTACCAGCAGTTCAAATCCGAGGAAGCGCGCTACGACTTTTTCTACGTCTCGCGTGACTCGCTGACGCCTCAATTCAAGCTTTCGAACACGGTGGCTGAGGGTCGTGCGGACGAGAGCGTGCAGAGGGCGCGCCAACACACGGCTGAGATTGGGATCGAGAAGCTGTTTTTCGACACGACACAGTTGAACGTGTCCGTTGGGTATGAAACGTTGGACGAGGACGACGAGATCGGCAATCAGCCGTTCGTTTCAGCCAGCGTGCGTTACCCGCTGTGGGCATCGCGCGAGAAACTGTCTCGGACGAGCGAAGACATTTTCCGTCGCAACGAGCTGAATGACGCCCAACTCGGCTACATCCAGGAGGCTCGGGAGCGTCTGCAAAACGCCATGTTTCGTTTTTACGACGTGACCCGCCAATCGCGCGTCGTGGAGACGTTGACCGAATGGCACGAGGATTTACAGGAACTCATTGAACGGATTCGCCGGTTTCAGGGGCGAAATTTTGCGACGGATGAACGTCGGCTGGAGGCGGAAATCGCAAAAGTCGGCAGCGAGGTGCGTAATACAACGGGGCGCTATGTGATTGACCTGGCGAGATTCAAGGCGTCGATCGGCATCCCGTTTCACGCGGAAGCGGAGTTGGTTCCCGAACCTTTCAATCCGTTCACCGAGGGAACGCACGAGGAATGGATGCGCTTGAGTATCGAAACCGATCCTGAAATCGCCACGCTGCAAAACGAAGTACGCAACGCCGAGGTCCAGTTGGACCTCGCTCGGCGGGGGACATGGGACATCGCCCTGCTGCTGGATGGGAAGAGCGGCATTGAGGGGCGAGGTGAAAGAGAAGGGGAGTCGGATTGGTCGGTGTCAGCCGGGATCGAGGTCAGCCACGTGGACCCGCGGGTGACCGACAGCTTGGCGCGACAAGCGCAAGCCCGCATCTACCGTTTCAAGCAGGCCATCATCGCCCGCGAAAACGCTATTTTCGTGGACACGCTGGAACCGATCGTTCGCATTGAAACGCTGGGGGCCAGCCGCGAGCAGCTCATCGGCAATCTTTCGAGATTCAAGGACGACTACGCCACGGGCCTTGCCGAATACGAAGCGGGCCGACTGAACATTGATGACTTGCTGAAACGTCGAGAAAACATATTTGAACAGGAATCACAGATCGCCGAATTGACGTTCCTGGTGGGGGCTAATGTGGCGGAACTGTGTTCAGCCACCGGGAAGTTTTTCGAGCTGCTGGGCACGGGTCGAGAGGGGATTCACACGGATCAGGTCGAGAACTGAGTTAGTCGGCCTGACCGTTTCCGTCATCGGCCTACGTTGGAACCGGGCGCTGGACTCCGGCTTTCGCCGGAGTGACGGAGTTTTCGCCGGAGTGACGGTGGGGTGGAGCGGGCGCTGGCGAGGGATTGATTCGCGCCGGTGGGGCGTTCAATTGATTGTCATATCTTGTCACGGTCGGCACAAAACCGTCATAACATAACGAATATGGCATCGCCGGCGCCGAATTGAATTATACTAGACGACGTGTCAGCGACAGCCGTGGTCGTTCGCTGCCGGAGCCCGTTCGTGTCCACCATTGTGAATGACGCACAGAGTGATATTCCCCGACCGGATCATTCTCATGTTGGTTTGGGGCTGCGTCACGTTGCGTACATGTTTGTATGTCCGACGCGGGCGTTTCAGCGCATGGAGGACACCGGCGCCTACGGGTGGGCGCTACTGACCTTGTTGGTGCTGGTCACGTTGATCGGATACCTGCACGTTCAGACCGGTTTGATAGACCAACTGGTGGATGAAGGCACTGCCACTCGCCTGGCCGCGGTCGAAGCCGGTCGGAGCGACCTTGTCGATCGGGTTGAGTTGGCGCAGGCGTTGAAAGACGTTCGCAAGGAAGGCGAGTTCTTGAAAACCATGAGCCGAATACAGGCCATCGCCCTGTCGCCGGCCTACCTGCTGGGTGCTTATCTTTTCATCGCCTCGTTGCTATTTGCGATGGTCGCGCTGACGGGTCGGAAGCCGGAATTTCACACGTTGATGTCCATTTGCGTTTACGCCGGTTTCATCGAATTGATCGCGTGCGGCCTGCGGGTGGCGATGATGCTGTACTATCGAAGTTCCGAGGTGGGCACAACGCTTCGCATGCTGTCCCCGGGCGATGGGCCGACGGTCTGGGCCGCCATCGATCCATTTCGTATCTGGTTTTGGGTGCTGGTGGGGATGGGGCTGGTGGTCACGGAACAGTTGAGCAGGCGGGCGGCCATTGTGTCGGTGAGTCTGATGGCGTTGGCTGGAACCGGCCTTCACGTGGCCGCCGAGTTCGCCGCTGGGGCGGCACGATGAGCACGACGTTCGTCGCCCGGACGCGGACTGGATTCCGGCTTTCGCCGGAATGACGGAGTGCGCCGGAGTGACGGTGATGTGAAGCGGGCGCTGGATTCCGGCCTTCGCCGGAATGACGGGGCGAGGCGGGCTGGATTCCGGCTTTCGCCGGAATGACGGAGCGAGCATGATGAAAGGGCTTTTGACACTTCTGGTGCTGATCGTGATCAGCGGGGCTGTTTTTACGTTGGGACGGACGCGTGGCGGAGAGGACGACAAGCCGCTTCTGCACGTGGCTGACGAGGTGGCGCTGAGCGTCAACATCGCCAAGCCGGAGCGTACCGAGATCATCCGCCTGGTGCAGGCGCCGGGCGACGTCGAAGCCGTTCTGGAAGTGGACATCAGCTCGGAAGTGGTGGCCAAGATCGAGGAGATGCCGGTCGAAGAGGGCGACGGTGTTCGCAAGGGCGATCTGCTCTGCCGGCTGAATGACGACGACCTGCGGGCCGCGATTGAGTCCGCCAAGGCCCGAATCGCCGGATTGCAGGCGGCCATCCGTGCCGCGGAGGCGGACGTCGAAAAGTCCGATCGCGACGTGGCGCGTCAGACGCAACTTTCGGAACTGGAAGCCACCAACTCGCAAGAGATGGCCGACTATCTGACGACGCACAAGAAGCTGCATGCCACATTGGAAATGCGACAAAACGAGCTGATCGATGCGCAGGCGCAGCTCGTCCGTTTGCAGGAAGATTTGAAACGGACGGTGATCGAGTCGCCCATCGACGGCATCATATCCACGTTGAACGCCAAGCAAGGCGAAGTGGTGATCACCGGCACGATGAACAATCCCGGCACGGTGATCATGACCATCAGCGACCTGTCACGCATGCAGGTGCGGGCCCGCGTGGACGAAGTGGACGTCCCGCTGGTTCAGGCCAAGCAAAAGGCCCGAATCTATCTACAGTCGGATCAGAACCGATCCGTGCCGGCGGAAGTGTTTCGAGTGGCCACCCGCGGGACCAAGCAAGTGGGTCGCGACGTGGTGACGTTCGAGACCCTGTTGGAGGTCTTGTCCGATGATCCGCGCATTAAACCGGGCATGACCGCAAACGTGGAAATCGAAGTCTCCCGCCGCGAAGACGCCATCACCATCCCCGTGCAAGCCGTGGTGCATCGTCTGCGAAAGGACCTCGCTGACGACATCGTCCAAGCCTACGACGGGCGGCAGGAACAGCTCGATCTATCGGAGCGGGCCAGGCAGGCGCAGTACATCAAGGTCGTGTACGTCAAGGACGACGACAAAGCCCGCATCCGTCTGATCGATCCGGGCATCGCGGACACGCGACGCGTGGAAATCCGAGGCGGCTTGGGCGACCAAGACGAAGTCATCATCGGACCGTATCGCAGCCTCGACCAGCTCAAGGACGGGCGCAAAGTCGCCCTGTTCGAAGAGGAAAAGAAGGAAGGCGTGAAGAAGGAAACCTCCGACGAGGAAACCAAGTCCGCCCAGGCGGATGACGACGAATCCGAAGATGATTCCGAGGAATCAGACGACCAGACCGTGGCCTCGGGGGGTCAACCGTGAACGAAACCGCCGAAAGCCTGATCCAACTGATCGACATCGAAAAGATCTACCGCGTGGGAACCGAGATCGTGCGGGCCCTTCGCGGCGTGACGCTTTCCATCGAAGAAAACGAATACGTAGCCATTATGGGCGCCAGCGGCAGCGGCAAGAGCACCCTGATGAACATCCTCGGCTGCCTCGACGTGCCCACGAAAGGGAAATATCATCTGGCTGGGCAAGACGTCTCGCGGCTGTCACAATCCAAGCTGGCCCGCATCCGCGGAACACAGATCGGATTCGTTTTTCAATCTTTCGAATTGCTTCCCCGCACCACCGCGCTCAAAAACGTTCAACTGCCGCTGATGTACGCCCAGGTGTCCGGCAAAAAACGCCGCGCCCTAAATGCCCTGGAAATCGTGGGCTTGACCGATCGCGCCCACCACCGGCCCAATCAATTGTCCGGCGGCCAAAAGCAACGCGTCGCCATCGCCCGGGCGCTCGCCCAGGAGCCGGCCATCATCCTCGCGGATGAGCCTACCGGAAACCTCGATTCGACCACCGGCGAAGAAATCATGCACATCTTCGACCGCCTGCACGCCGACGGTCAAACCATCATCATCGTCACCCACGAAGAAGACATCGCCGCACGTTGTCGCCGCGTCATTCGACTCCGCGACGGCTCGGTTATGTCCGATGAGCGTGTGGGCCCGTCGTCACCGTTGAACTCGTCGTCGCCCGCAACGTCGTCGTCACCATCGGACCCTGCGACCGCGTCCCGTGAAACGGTCTTGGCATGATCCGCCGCCTAGTCCAGCTTGGCAGGCGTGCGGGGTCCAGCACCGTCGCGACGATCAGCAGAAGCAGTCAGAACGTCGCCACCGCATTCGTACAAATCTGGGCCAACAAAGGTCGGGCCGTGCTCACGACGCTAGGCATCATCATCGCCGTCACTTCCATCATCACTGTCATTTCCATGGTGCAGGGCTTCGGCAATTACATGACCAACATGATCAGGGGCTATGGAACCCAATACATGGTCGTCCACCCCTATTGGCCCAGAAACTGGCAGCAGCTAGGCCTGCGCAGCGTATCGCTGGACATCAACGACATCACCGCCGTCCGTGCGGAGTGCACCGATATCGGTCGAATCACCCCGTTCATCTACACCCACGACGCGGTCGTGACCTACGGAAACGAAGAAGCCACCGAGGTGCCCATCCGCGGCGTCAGCGAAGATTATCAAGTCGTCCGAAACTTCCACGCCGACGCCGGTCGATTCTTCGGACCCGTCGACATTGACAACGCAGCATCGGTGGCCGTCCTGGGGCGAACCGTCCTCAAGAACCTGGCCTGCGACGATTCCCTGGTGGGAGATTACGTTCAGATCGACGACATGCGCTTTCTGGTCATTGGACTGCTCGAATCCAAGGGCAGCTTCCACGGTGACGATCAGGACGACACCATTATGATCCCCTACAGCACCGCACTGCGACTTTACCCCGAAAGACGAACCGAAGTGTCATTCCTGGCCGAAGCCATCGACGAAGATCACATCGACAGCGCCTACGCACAAATGCGTCGCGTCCTGCGAACCCAACACGACCTGCAAGAAGACCAACCGGATGATTTTCTCATCAACCGCCAGGATCAAGCCCTCGGTGAATTCGAAAAAATTCGAAACATGGCCTCGGGGGTCCTCGCCGGAATCGTCAGCATCTCCCTGTTGGTCGGCGGAATCGGCATCATGAACATGATGCTCGTCTCCGTCACCGAACGAACCCGCGAGATCGGCCTACGAAAGAGCATCGGCGGCCGGCGGCGCGACATCATGCTCCAATTCCTCACCGAAGCCGTCGTCCTCTGCACCGTCGGCGGAGTCATTGGCATCGCCTTGGGTTACGTTCTTTCACATCTGGCCTCCATGCACCCCAGTATGGTCGAGGTCGTCGTGCCCTGGTGGGCGGTTGCGATGGCCCTGGCCTGTTCCAGCGGAACCGGCGTGCTCTTCGGCATCATTCCCGCGTTCAAGGCTGCCATCCTCAACCCCATCGACGCCATCCGGCACGAGTGACCGCCCCATGTCGACGCACGCAGCCAACCCCAGCTCGGTCGTCCAAACCCGGATGCGAAATCCCGCTCGCATCATCGTGGCCACCATCACCGCGCCGGGCCGCGCTCTGCTCTGGCTGGGAAATTCCGTCAATCGGCACGTTCAAAACGTCGCCACCGCCCTCGTGCAAATATGGGCGAACAAAGCCCGCTCCATCCTCACCACCCTGGGCATCATCATCGGCGTCACTTCCACCATCACCGTGGTCTCCTTCGTCCAGGGGTTTGGGAACTTCGTCACCGACATGCTCCGCGGCTTCGGAACCAACATGATCTTCGTTTTTCCTGAATTTCCCTCCGGTGACAGCGGGCGCATGATGGGTCGCACGGTCATGGACATCGAAGACGTCCGCGCCGTCGTTTCCCAGTGCGACAAGATCCGCCGCATCACCCCGCTACTGTTTCACCAACCCACGCTCGAATATGGCCGAGAAAAAGTCGAACGCGTCGAGATGCGCGGAGCCACCGAACAGTTCCAGTCCATCCGCAACTATTTCGTCGACGCGGGTCATTTCTTCGGACCCATCGACGTCGACCACAGCAACTACGTCTGCGTGCTGGGGCGGGATATCCTCCGTCAGCTCGAGTGCGACGAAACCATCGTGGGCGACTACGTTTACCTCGACGGCCTGCGATTCCGCGTCCTGGGCCTTTTGGAAGCCAAGGGCAACATGATGGGCGATAACCTTGACGAGCTGGTTATCGTTCCCTACACCGCTGCCCTCAAGTTGAACCCCTTCTGGGCTGACTTCATGCCCTTCGTGGCCGAAGCCACCGCCGAAGAAGACGCCGAAGAAGCGTCGCTCCAGATCACCCGCGTCCTTCGCGACCGGCACCAGATTCAGCCCGGAAACCCCAACGACTTCCACATCTTCCGCCAAGACGAGTTCCTGCGCGATTTCGAACGAGTCAAAATGGTCGCCACCAGCGTCCTCGCCGGCATCGTGGGCATCTCGCTCATCGTCGGAGGCGTCGGCATCATGAACGTCATGCTCGTATCCGTCACCGAACGAACCCGCGAGATAGGCCTCCGCAAAAGCGTCGGAGGCCGAAGACGAGACATCATGACCCAGTTCCTCACCGAAGCCGTCGTCCTCGCGACCATCGGCGGGGTCATCGGTATCGCCTTCGGCTACGCCATCTGCAACGTCGCCTCGCTCCACCCCAAAATGGTGGACATCGACGTGCCCCTGTGGGCCGTCTTGATCGCGCTGGGTTTCTCCGCGGGCGTGGGCATCGTCTTTGGCCTCATCCCCGCCTTCAAAGCCGCCATCCTGCACCCCATCGACGCCCTGCGACACGAGTAATCCGTACGCCAATGTACGCATGGCCACGTTTCAATCTTCAACCCCGTCCGTCTCCTTCCGAGCCGCGGCCGTGAGGGAGCGGTCTTCTAATTCAACCATTCCCAATTCACGGCCGGGTCCCCCGCTTTGTGCCGGGCATGACGCAAGATTCACCGGGTGGCCCACCTTTTCAAAGGTGGGGGACCCGACGACAATCCTGTAAATCCTGTTAATCCTGTCCATCACCATTCCGCCGGTATGACGGCCGGGCGCTGTGACCCCCTCAAACAGGTCCTGTTTCGCAAGGCGCTCCGGCGTGTTACCCTAATGGCCGGAGTGACGCGGCTCGTGCTGGAGTGACGCGGCGCTTGCCGTCATTCCGGCGCAGGCAAGCTCGCCAGTGAGATGAAAAACATGATGAACCCTGAATCCAATCGGCCCCGCCATTTCATCGAGGAGATCGTCGAGGAGGATTTGCGTACGGGCAAGTGGGCCGGCCGCGTTCAAACCCGATTCCCCCCGGAACCGAACGGCTATCTGCACGTGGGCCACGCCAAGTCGATCTGCCTGAATTTCGGATTGGCCCAAAAGTACGATGGGCAGTGCAACTTGCGATTCGACGACACCAACCCGACCAAGGAGGAGCAGGAATACGTTCAGTCGATCATCGCGGATGTTCAGTGGTTGGGCTTCGACGTCAATGATCGCGTGCTTTTCGCATCGGACTATTTTGAGCAGATGTATGACCATGCCGTCGCGCTGATCGAAAAGGGGCTGGCCTACGTGTGCGATCTAACTTCCGACCAGACGCGCGAACATCGCGGCACCTTGACGACGCCGGGGCGAAACAGTCCCTATCGAGACCGCAGCCACCAGGAAAACCTCGATCTGTTCAAGCGCATGCGGGCCAGCGAGTTTCCAGACGGATCACGGACCTTGCGAGCCAAGATCGACATGGCCTCGCCGAATTTCAATCTTCGCGACCCTGTGATGTACCGCATCCTGCACGCCCGGCACCACCGGACCGGCGACGCATGGTGCATTTACCCCATGTATGACTGGGCACACGGGCTGGAAGATTCAATTGAAAAGATCACGCACTCCATTTGCACGTTGGAGTTCGAAAATCATCGCCCGCTTTACGATTGGTTCTTGAAGGCGCTGGGTGTTTTTCATCCCCGGCAGATCGAATTCGCCCGCCTGGAATTGACGCACACGGTGATGAGCAAGCGCAAGCTGTTGCAACTGGTCAAGGAAAAACACGTGCGGGGCTGGGACGATCCGCGAATGCCCACCATCAGCGCACTGCGGCGGCGCGGTTTCACCCCCGAGGCGATTCGCAATTTCTGTGCCGACATCGGCGTAGCCAAATTCAAAAGCGTCATTGATGTGGTACGGCTGGAGAACGCGATTCGAGAGGATTTGAACACGCGCGCCGAGCGGCGGATGGCGGTGCTGAAGCCCCTGCGGGTGGTCATCGAAAACTATGCCGAAGGTCAGATGGAAGAGCTGGAGGCCATCAACAATCCCGAAGACCCGTCAGCCGGTGCGCGAAAGGTTCCGTTTTCCCGAGAGCTTTTCATCGAGCAGGACGACTTTCGCGAGGATCCGCCGAAAAAGTTCTTTCGTTTGTCGCCCGGCATGGAAGTCCGACTGCGTTATGCCTATTACATCACTTGCACGGGTGTCGTAAAAGACCCGAAGACCGGCGACGTGATCGAGCTGCGCTGCACCTACGACCCAGCCACGAAAGGCGGCGACTCGCCGGATGGGCGAAAGGTCAAAGCCACCCTCCATTGGGTCTCCGCACCGGCATCTGTCGAGGCTGAGGTGCGCCTGTACGATCACCTGTTTGCTGCGCCTGATCCAGATGTCAACAAGGACGGGCGGGATTTTCTGTCCGACTTGAACCCCCACTCGCTGGAAATAATCGCCAACGCGCGAATCGAGCCTTCCTTGGCGGCTGCCGAGGTCGGATCACAATTTCAGTTTGAAAGGATGGGGTATTTTCGCGTGGACGAGGACTCGACCCCAGACAGGCTGATATTCAACCGTACCGTCACGCTCCGCGATACCTGGGCCCGTATCGAATCAGCCGGGAAACGGGAGGGCTGATTCACCGCACGTTTGACAGTCGTTCTGATAGAACTTGTTGCGGCCGTTCGTTCGACGCGCGCGTCGCCCTCCCATCGCTCGATCATAGGCCTACGCGATATTGGAGACGTGGGAATCGGCCTAATCAGCAACCAGCGATTCGAGCAGGTCGCAGGATTGATTGATGTCGCCGCTTTCCAGACTGACGCAGACCGCGTCCCTGACAACGTCGCTGAGTATGGACATGGCGTTGGGGCTATGGGCGGTGCGGTTGAAGGCGTTGGCGGCCAGCATGAAGGCGGTTCGCCCGCGGCTGACGGTGCGCATGCGCGGGACCAACCCCCGCGCGTACTTGGGGAATACAATGAAGCGAATGGGGCTGGGGCGCGGTTTTGCGTCGAGTCCCAACTGGTAGGGCCGGACGTAGGCAACCGGACCCTTGGAAGCCTTGACGTAGTGCCCGCGTCGCCACAAGGGCACGCCCAATCGCTCCACCACGTCAAATGAGCCGGCTTTGATGCACAGGGCCTTCGGGAACGGGTGTACATGCAGCGTCCGCGGATCGATCAGGGCGAACTCGTCGCAGAGATAGGTCCAACCGCGAGCCATCATCGCAGCCGCCAACGTCGATTTGCCTTGTCCCGACGGCCCAGCCAACAGAATCCCACCGCCGGCGTGGGTGAGGGTGGCGGCGTGGAGTTGAAGGAATTCACGGTGTCGGTCGATGACCCGCCAATTGATGCCCCATTCCAGATAGGGGAGAACTTCGCGGTAGGCGTGTCCTTTTCCCATGTTTTGCCCTTCGCCGCGAATAAAATATCGGGGTCGAAAGGGGTTTCGTCCCGCGACAATTTCCATGTGAATCGCCGGATGCCGCGGATGATCGGTGACCCGCCGTCCTTCATACAGTTCTGCGAACTCGTTCATGAGTGAAGCCACGCCGGTCGTCAGATTGACGTCGATGTCGCCGAGTCGGACGTTGACACTACAAGCGGTTGTTCGATCGGTCAGGGTGTAGGCCATGACGTTATCCCGCCGATGATGGGACCAACAATTTCGATCGTGCGAACGCAGCTACGAGTTGTTCGACATGATCGAGGGTGGTGTCCCATTGCACGTCATAGGCCTTGCGGTGTCGATCGGCGACTTCGTGCGTGGTGGTGGTTCCATCACAGGCATTCCAGACGTCCTGGGCAGTGCGGTTGAGGTTGAAAATGGCACCGGTGTTCGGGTCTGTGAGGACGAGTTCCTCGTCGAGCGATTCTTCGAGGACGTCCGGGCGGCGCATGGGAATAACGAAGGCGTGATCCAGACGAGTCCAATCGGGAGCGAGTGTCGAGTAGTGTGAATTCATGTTGTGCAATTCGAATCGATTACGGGGCTAGGGGGATGGCCTGCGCGACGAGCGCTTCATCCGAATTCAGCTCCCGCCAGTTGTCCGCAATCGTCACCCAGAAGTCGCCGCTGTCCATTAACGACGTAACGCGACGTCCGTTCAAGAAAATAGCCGGCGTTCCGCGGACGCCGAGAGACCTGGCCAGTTTTATGTCATCAGCCACGACCGAACGAACCTGTTCGTCGGCCATGGCGCGGTCGAATTGAAGGGGGTCCAAGCCGATCTCGGCGGCCAGCTTTCGATACAGGTCGTCGGAAAGTTTATTTCGGTGGCGAAAGAGCAAGTCGTGCATTCGCCCCATCGCCGACGGTCCGCCCAAGCTTCGGGCAGCCTCGACGGCGTAGGCGGCTGGGCATGCGTTGGCGTGGGCGTTCGATTCCACATGATCATTGCACATGTTGGACAGCGGATAATGTCGGACGAGGACATCGAGTCTTGAACCAAAGGCCTTCGCGATTTGGTTGTGGATTTTTTCCTGATTGCAGTAACAGGCGGGACATTCGAAATCGGTGAAGACGACCAATTGGGCGTGTTCCTGCGAGACCGTTTCTGCGGTCCGAGGCTCGATCATGTGACGGGGTTGTGCTCGAAAAGCGCTCAGCAGGAATTCCGGGTCGTTTTGAAGCGCGGTGACGACGTTCTTGTAAGGGATCAATTTGTTGATCTGACGCTGAACTTCAATTCGTTCGCTGCGGTAGGCCCACAGTCCGACGATGATCATCAGCGAAACGGCGATGGCTCGACGGGCATCGCGGGCAGACGAATATGAATTCGCCTGTAGATTCACCACGGGCCGGGAAGCGGTCTTGGTAGTTGTCGGCGAGGTTCGGTCGATGGACGGATACAAACGGCGGGCGGAGAAGACCATTAGAATGTTGATGACGTGGACAATCCCACACCAGATGCAGGGTGTTTCGAATTGGAAGGCCATCAAGGCGATGTAAAACATCGACACCAGGAGGCCGCACCAACACATAACGACCGATACGGAGTGTACGCCGCGAGATGCTTCGCGATGGGCTTCCATAAAAGTGAACCAGACACCGAAGAAGACGAAGTACGCCAAGCCCAGAAAGGCCACGGGAACGATCACCGGTTGCGATGTCCAGGAGAAGTCCAGCGTCGGCAGTGGCCAAATGAATTCAATTTGAGACCAGGGGCCGTTTGCGGCTTCGCTACAGCCCATTCCCACGTCCTTGGAAGCTTCGCAAACTTGCGCGAACAAGCCCGTGCCGCTGGCGGATGATCCCCAGACGTCCGCGTGTCGCTTGACCAATTGCCCGCACACCCAGGCGCCGCAAACGCAGAGCGCGAATAGCCAGCTCACGAGTAGTTTTCGTTTCATGTCGCTCGCTCTTTCAATGAATGGGGTCCGTGACGAAATCGGCGGCACCAAAACAGGCGTACGCCGTCGTCGAGACGTTGCCCAAGGCAGGCCCCGGCCGGGACGACCGGGTCGCCGATTGTGTCACGGACCCCGATGAATGATCCTGCCGACGACCCCATTGACACATCCTGACATCTAGGCTGAGCACGTCATATTCCCCAGACAATTATTGCTACAGCAGTCGCCGTTGGCCGTACAGGGCGACCCCGCGTCGCCGCAGGTTGAATCGAAGTCGCCCGATGCCGCGTGCGCTTTGGACGCACTCAAGGCCAGAAACACCGGAGCGAGGTAGGCCGTCTTCTTGCCGACGCCTCGCAAGAACGATCTGCGGCTGGAATCGTAGGGTCCGCCCGCGACGTTTGACGGTTGGACGCCCGGCGTCGATTCGAACGTATCCTCGTTCATTTGAATGTCATCAGCTTTCGTCATGCGACACGACTCAACGATGCTTCCTTGGCCAACGGGCTTGGCGGATGAATTCGAGATTTGCAATCGCAGGCATCAGGCCCATAGCTGATGGTGATTTCATCGCCGCGTAGAATGGGCTGCAACGCGACCAATACGTCATCTTGCAGTTCGGCCTTGGGTTGACAGCTATGATTCAAGAATTTGAACCTGCCCGTCAGTTCAGCCCACTTCTGGCGCGGGTCATTCTTGTTCGGCGAGAAGACACAGTATTGACCGTTGTGCTCGACGACCTTGCCGTGAAACCGGCCGATCACGTCGCCCGGTTTGAATTCCTTCGTGGCAAAAACTCCGATGCCGTGAATGGGGCTGCGGCGAGTCTCGACTCGCAAGATCGAAGCCCGGATTCGCGGAAATCGGCGCGTCAGCGGCGCCACGATCCGCAGCAGATGCGAAAACGGCAACCATCCCGCGTGCCGGTGTGCGTACCATTGGGCCATGTGTGGTTCGCTCGGCAGCAACACGGCCCGCAAATAGGACAGCACGAAACGGAGACCGGGCGTGCAGAGCGCGTTGACCGTGACGTGACCGGCGGGGTGAACCGCGTCACGTGCTGCATGCCACAGCGCAAGCCTATCTCGCCAGCTTACGCGAGCTTTCGAGAGCTTCCGATTTGCGTCGGCAGGAACAAAACGCCCCACGGCCTGCTCGGCGCCGGCCAAGCCTCGCCGAACCGGCAGAACCAGTTGCCATTCCCGAACCTTGCGGACGAAATCGTCCCAGTCGATTTGCGCGCGAAATCGATCGGCCCACAGTTGAATGTCCCGATGCCAGATCAGTCGCGATTGGCCATGAATGGCGCTATGGGCGGCGAGATGGATCAACATGTCGGCTGGGCAGGGCAGAAAAACCGTGGCCCGTCCAATCCGTACTTCCTCCGCCATTCGCCACAAGCCGTCGTCCGGTACGACTTGGGAATAACGAAGCGGGCGAAACGGGCGCACGTGCAGATCGATCTTGACAGGATCGATGTTGCCAGCCGTGAATTCGATTTCGTAGTGAAACCGCGGAAAGAAATCCTCTCGCACCAGTTCCTCGCCTCTCAAACAACCGAGTTGCTCGAGGATATGAACGGCCTGATCGCAATCCGCCGGATTCACCAGCAGATCGAGGTCGCCCATTGGTCGATCGCACGGGTCGCCATAAATCGTGACGTTCAGGGCGGCTCCTTTCAGAACCATCAGCCGCACGCCGGACTGATTGAATTTCGTGGCGATGCGTTCCAGCAGGTGCATCATTCGAATGTTGCGAATCCCGCCGGCCAAGTCGGGCAATCGGCCCCGCCCACGATTCGGCCCGAACGTTTCCGTAGGGGCAGTTGATATTCGTCGGGCCGGTATATGATGCCGACTGTCAAATCTGATACCGACGTCGCGGAGCTTCATGGCCCTGTCCACCGTTGATTCGACCCAACCGGGCGTTGGTCACCACGTGCCGTCGGGTCGATCCACTCCGAACCAATCGGCCAGGGATGGTCGGGAGTTTAGATGTTCTCGGACTTACTACGAAGAGTAGCAAATCGTGAACATCGTCATTCCGGCGCAAACCGCATACGTCATTCCGGCGCAAGTCGGAATCCAGCGCCCAGACGGGCGTGGCCCATTGCTGGACGTTCAATGGTCCATGCTCCGATTAGTAATAGGCCGGCGAGTGCGTCCGGTCCGGGCAACGTTGTCAATGCTGGCGCCGCGTTCATCAGCGGTTAGACTAAAGCCATGCACGAATACGGGTGGCGATTCGCCGTCGATGTGGGGGGAACGTTCTGTGACGTGGTGGCCGACGACCCGTTCGGCCGGCGCCAAACTTTCAAAATCCTCGGCTCGGGTGTGATCAAGGGCCAGTTGCCTCCGGAGACCGTCGGCCTGCGAATCGTCGACCCCGCCCGCCGCGTCGACCCGCCCGCGTTTTGGGAAGGCGCCCGAGTCCGATTGATCAACAGCGCTGGGGCTGTGTTGCACGAATCGAGCTGTCGACGGTTCGACTGCGAATCGGGGATCATCGAATTGCAACGCGAGATTCCACCGCTACCGGCTGCCGACGTGCATTACGAACTATTTCATTCCGTTCCCGCGCCGGTCCTAGCCATACGCTATCTAATGAAACGACGTCCCACCGAAACGATCGGACCCTGCCTGTTGCGTTTGGGGACGACGTTGGCGACGAACGCCATGCTGGAGCGCCGTGGAGCCCGGACAGCATTTGTTACGACGCGGGGCCATCGCGACATTTTGCAGATCGGTGATCAAACGCGCCCCAAACTATTCAAACTCGAAATCCGAAAACCGCCGCCCCTGACTGATTGTTGTATCGAGCTTTGCGAACGCATGGACGCCTCGGGCCGGGTCATCGAGCCGTTGGATGAACGCGATGCCCGCGAAAAACTGGTCACCGTACGGGCCGCCGGTGTTGAATCGGTCGCCGTCTGTTTGCTCAACGCCTACGTGAATCCCACGCACGAGCGGTCGGCTGCTCGGATCGCCCGTGAAGTCGGGTTCCGACATGTATCGGTGTCAACGGACCTGTCCCCGTCGCAGCGGATGTTGCCCCGCGCGGAAAACTGCGTCGTCGACGCCTACCTGGCCCCCGTCTTCCGCGACTACCTTGACCAAATCCAATCGTTGATGCCCGAAGCGCGGATCGAGTTGATGACCGGGTCCGGCGGTTTGGTCACCCGCCACCACTTCACGGGAAACTCGACCATCCTCAGCGGCCCCGCCGGCGGGCTGGTGGCAGCCGCGGGCGTGTCGCGTTCACTTGGCGGGACGGCGGCCGAGACCATGCCCATCATTGCTTTTGATATGGGCGGCACCAGCACGGACGTGTCGCGCTACGATGGTCGTTTTGAATTCGATCAGGAAACGCGAAAAGCCGGCATCCGAGTCGTCGCCCCCATCCTGGCCATCGAAACCGTCGCAGCCGGCGGCGGCAGTGTCTGCGAATTCGACGGCATCCGATTCAGCGCCGGTCCGCGGAGCGCAGGCCATGATCCCGGTCCGGCGTGCTACGGAAACGGCGGCCCGCTCACCATCACGGACGTCAATCTTCACAGCGGTCGAATTCATGCTCGGCGGTTTCCGTTTCCCGTTGATCGCCAAGCCGTCGATCGCCGGTTCGATGAACTCATCGCCGCGATCCGGGAGCAAACAGCCCGGGAAATGTCCGCGAGCCGCATCGCACAAGGGTTCCTGGACATCGCCAACGCGAACATGGCCGCTGCCGTCAAGCGTATCACGATTGAACGAGGGATCGACGTTCGGGATCACGTTATGGTTTGTTTCGGCGGCGCCGGCGCCCAACACGCCTGCGCCGTGGCGCGATTGCTGGGCATCACGCGGATCGTGATTCATCCGCTGGCCGGCGTGTTCAGCGCCTACGGCATCGCCCAGGCTGAATACAAACGGTTCACCGAATCGCCTGTACACCAACCGTGCGACGAATCAGATAAATCAGTGGTAACGAGGGTTCAAGCACTTTTGGGCGAGATGGTCTGCGAATTGACCGCCCGCCTGCACGATGACGGTTTACCCGCCGAGCGCATTCGCTGGTGGCCATCGCTTGATCTTCGCTACGCGGGCACCGAAGTTCCGCTGACCATTGATCTTTCCGCGCCAATAAATGTCAATCTGCGACAGGCAGCACATGACTTTCAAAATCTTCACAAGCGCCGATTTGGGTATGTTTTGGATCGTCGGCCCATTGAAATCGTCGCCGCCCGGCTGGAAGGAAGTGGGTCGCCGGCGAAACACCCTGCAACGGCAGAATCATCACACACGCGTCGATCAGCCAAACAGCCCGTGGTTCCGATCGAAAGGACGCAAATCAGTTTCAACGATCATGAATGTCACGCGCCGGTGTTTGACATGGACCATTTACATGCCGAATTTGCCTGCGACGGGCCGGCGCTGATCGTCGAACCCAACAGCGCCATTGTGGTCGACCCTGGATGGCAGGTCCGCGTCAATTCACATGGAATGATCGAGCTCGCCGACCGCACACCGAACAGCGCTACATGCGAACCTTCCAGCGAAGCTGACCCGATTGGAATCGAATTGTTCAACAACCAATTCCAAGCAATAGCGGAGCAGATGGGGGTCGCGCTACGCAGGACAGCCGTCTCGACCAACGTCAAGGAGCGCCTCGATTACTCCTGTGCCGTGTTCGATGCCGATGGAAACCTCGTCGCCAACGCACCCCACGTGCCCGTTCATCTGGGAAGTATGTCGCAGTGTGTTCGCGCCGTGCTCGCCGACGTCCCAGACCTGGGGCCCGAAGATGTCATCGCCACCAATGACCCCTTTCGGGGCGGCACGCACCTGCCGGACATAACCGTCGTGACGCCGATTCACATCGGCGGCCCGCGAACCTTCTTGGTGGCAAGCCGAGCGCATCATGCCGAGATTGGAGGCAAAAGACCGGGTTCCATGGTGGCTGACTCGACGTGTTTAGCCGACGAGGGCGCCCTGATTCGGGCCGTGAAAATTGTGGATAGGGGCCGCGAACAGATGGACAAGCTTCGATCGCTTTTGAACGCGCCGCCCTGGCCCACTCGAAACATCGACGACAACTTGGCCGACCTCACCGCGCAAATCGCAGCCAATCGCACCGGTGCCGACGCCCTGATCCAACTGGTTGATCATTACGGGTCCAACGTCGTCGCCGCCTACACCCGCCACGTGCGCGACGCAGCCGAGCGAAAAATGCGACAAGCCATTGGAAAACTGCGTGACGGGCGATTTTCGTTCCGTGATTCAATGGATGACGGCACGGTATTGAACGTTTCCATCGACGTGAATGCAACGGACGTCGTCGTGGATTTTTCCGGGACGTCGCCCCGTCACCCCGGCAATCTCAACGGCACGCCTGCGATTGTCAGCAGCGCGGTCCTGTATTGCTTTCGTTGTCTCATCGACCAGGATATTCCGCTCAACGAGGGGGTGCTCGCCCCCATTCATATCATTCTGCCGGATTGCTTTCTCAATCCCGGGCGAAACCCATCCGACGTTGCATCAGCCCAATGGGCAGGCGGAAACGAATGGATTCCCATAGATTGTCCAGCCGTCGTCGCTGGAAACGTCGAGACCTCGCAACGTATCGTCGATTGTGTGTTCGGGGCGCTGGGCGTGGTGGCTGCCAGTCAAGGGACGATGAACAACGTCGCCTTCGGCAACGAGCGCATCGCCTATTATGAAACGATTTGCGGCGGGAGCGGCGCGGGGCCTGATTTTGACGGCGCTCATGCCGTCCACACCCACATGACCAACACTCGGCTGACCGACCCCGAAGTGTTGGAAGCCCGCTTCCCCGTGCGACTGAGGCAATTCGAGATTCGACGCGGATCGGGCGGCAAGGGGCGACATTGCGGCGGCGATGGCGTGCGACGTGACATCGAATTCCTGGTCCCCATGGAGGTTTCCCTGATCACGCAGCGCCGCACGGTCGCGCCCTACGGATTGGCCGGCGGAAACCCGGGCGCCGCCGGCTGTAACCGTCTCATTCGACTTGATGTCGGTCACGACGTCGCGCGACCGCCCGCGGCTACGAATTCAATCGAACAAGTATTGCCACCCATCGTCAGCATTCAGGTTCAGCCCGGCGATCGAATTATCATTGAAACCCCCGGTGGCGGCGGATACGGCCAGCAGATCAGCGACGGCGTATAGCCCAACATGGCCAATGAATTGGCACGGATATTGTCAGGAATCGCATTTACTGCGTGACAATTCCAACGTTGGAGGATTCTGATCGCGGATACCGACCGAATTGAAGCGGGACTTGTCGCAGATGCCAGCCTACGATGCAGATCAGGCGGCCATGCTGCCCCATGGCATCCAATCCGCTTGACCACCCTGTTGGTGCGGATGTATGCTGGGCCGATCTGACACGACTTCCACGGTCTTGGGCGATCACATTCACAACGCCCGCACGAACCCAAGCGTTCGCGGCTCGTTTTGTGGAAAACACCCAGGAACTCGATTTGTCTGACAACCTGACCGCGCTTCAATGGGGAGAAACATTATGTGCCACGCACGTCGAAAGACCCTACCCGTCATGCTGCTGCTTCTGGGGGGAAGTTCCAGTTGGGCCCAATTCTGCCACCCGTCACCCAATGGATCCGTGTGCGAGCCGTTGGCTTGTTCGGACATACCGGAGGATCAATGCCTGCCGGGCGTAATTCATCTGGACATTGCCACCGGCGCTCTGACCGTCGATGATTGCCAGTGTCGTGATTTCAACACCTGCCACATTCGATTCGGCAACGCCTCGCCATTTCCCGCAGGCCATTGTCCGGATGGGCAGGTCTGCCAGGTCGTGTCGCAGGATACGGACAATGACGGCATGGATGATACGTTCACGGCGGAGTGCGGACCGCCGCCTTGCTGCGATCCCGCGCTTGAACCGGGTGGTGCACAGGTAGCACCCTGCTTTGAAGGCCACTCCTGTTGTGACGACGGCGTGTGGCGCTGCCATAACAACAACGGCATTCCAACCTGCGCCACGGGCGAAGTCTGTTCGGGGGTGTGCTGTCTGGACGTCGACGATGGACCGATTCGCTATGACACCTGCGCGACGCTGGATCCATCGAACTGCGCAACGCAGGGTGGTGTTTTCGCGGGGGCGAACACCGATTGCTCGGCCATGCAAGCTTGTTGTTTCATGACAACCGCCGCCGGAACCGTGGGGGCCTGCGCGGACTTGCATCCGAAGTGCTGCGTGGCGTCGGGCGGCGTGCCGGGTGGTGTGGGGACGGCCTGCGGCGATCCGTCCGACACGAATTCTTTCATATGCCCGCAAGTCTGCGGTGGGCTAATTGGCATTCCCTGCAACAATTCCAACACGTTTTGCAAAACTGCACCCGGCGAATGCTGCTGCGATCATTTCGGACTGTGTACCGCAAGACCGGACGGTTGCCCGGCCATCTACGATCCGGTTTGCGGATGCGACGGTGTGACCTATAGCAACGCCTGCGAGGCGGCGAAACACGGGGTATCGATCGATCATCCCGGCCGTTGCGGCATCCCTTGTTCCAGCAACAGCGATTGCCCAGCCGTGAATCAGTTTTGCAAGTTTCCACCCGGCGCTTGTGGTGATGCCAATGCACTGGTCGGCATGTGCATCAACCGTCCCACCGCCTGTCCCGATATCTATGACCCCGTCTGCGGCTGCGACGGCGTCACCTACGGAAACGAATGCGACGCCGACGCAGCCGGCGTCTCAGTAGCCCATCCGGGTGAATGTCCGTCCGGGCCCTGCTCCGCAACGCGAGTCTTTCAACCGAATCTGACACCGTCAACGTTCTGTGACGACGTTCCCCTCGTCGTCGATATCGTATTGAACCTGCCCAATAGCGCCACCGCGATGACGTTAGAAGACATGGCCCTGCCGGGATGGCAAGTTGTTGAAGCCAGTCATGGCGGGACGTTTGACCCGGTCAATCGCAAGGTCAAATGGGGGCCGTTCTTCGCGCCATTCCCAGACCGCGTAACCTACGTCGTGAAACCCACACCCATCAACAGTCTGGTCGCCTGTTTTCAAGGAGAGATTTCCGTAGACGGCGTGAACGAACTGATATGCGGTGCCGAGTGCCTGGGCTGGCATTGTCCGCCGCATATGCCCGCGGACTCGCACCAGCCCCCCTGCCCCGGTTGTCCAGCCGGTGATTGTCGGGCGTGTTCCGATGGCTGTCATAACGGTGTCATCTCGCTTTGCGAACTGGCGAGTTACGCATGCGCCTGGAAGAAAGGCTGCAACGCAGACCTGTCCGGCGTGTCGCGAGCGGCATACATCTGGCGAAACGGCGAATGCTATTGCCAAGACGGAACGCAGGGCAATTGGCACGTGCACACCTGTCCGCCGCCGATCAGCGGTCTGTGCGAGGCAGACCCCGCGGGCCCAACCGCTGCTAACGCACGCGGCATGGAATCGTCAGGCGCCAGCGTCGGCATCACACCGACACGGTCATTAAGCTTCAGCAAGCAAAAAGTGTTCGAGTTGACGGTTCAAATCGACGCGCCGACCGGCGCCACCGCCGCAGCCTTGGAAATCGAACTGCCCACCGGCTGGGCGGTTTCCAACATCAGCGACGGCGGAGCATGGGACGACGTTCATCGCCAAATCAAATGGGGACCGTTCATGGACGGCCTGTCACGTTCACTGACCGCGTCACTGACGCCCGCCGGTCGATTGCGAGGCGCCCGAATCGGAGATCTGCGATTCCTGCATGGGACGGTTTCGTTTGACGGTGTGAATCAGCCCATATCGATCCGGTAGGAGCCTGACACATTCGTTCGCACGCCGCGATGGTTGCAAGCGCGGTCGGCAGGCCAAGTTCCGGCAGCACCGCCGACCTATGACCGCCCGGGGAGGGATCGAAACGCTGTGTCTGCGGAATGACGATGTTCCGTCATTCCGGCGAAAGCCGGAATCCAGCGCGCAAGCGGGCGTAGCCCGTTGCAGGATGTTCCATAGGTTCATGCTCCGAGTCGTAACACTCAACTGACGATGTCAACCCGCGAGCGCCCCTTTCCGACCCACAGGCGCCTTCTTACGAGCCGCGAGCGCAAAGCGAGCGGTCTCCAACAGACCGTGACCCGGTTGGGTTCCTTTGCCGGAGATCAGGCCTGTCCGCTGAGTTGAGCCGTCGTCGCCTCGAACAGGCGGACACAGTTGCGTCCGGCGTGTTTGGCTGCATACAGCGCGTCGTCAGCATCCCGCAACAGGTCTTCATACCCGTCATGATCGTCCCGCCGCTCGGCGATGCCCATGCTGGCCGTAACCTGTAGTTTCATGCCGCCGTTGTTGACGAATTCGCTTTCCATCGCCACCCGCAGTCGCTCCGCCAATACCATGGCACCAGCCGCATGGGTGTTGGGACACACCACGATGAATTCCTCGCCGCCGATGCGAGCCACCACGTCGACCGTCCGGGCCAGTTTGGCCATCCGCGCCGCAGTGACCCGCAAGACCGCGTCTCCCACGGCGTGGCCATGCGTGTCGTTGAATTTCTTGAAGTGGTCGATGTCGAACAGTATGCAGGACAAGTTCACGCTGTATCGTTTGGAAAGTCTCCACAGCTCTTCGATCTTGGAGATGAATTGGCGGCGATTTATCAAGCCGGTGAGGGCATCGGTCGTCGCTAGTTTCTCCAGTCGACTGTTCAGCATGGCCATGTCGGCGCTTTGCCGGGCGATTTCCCTGCTTCGCCGCACCATCTCCGCCTCAAGCTTGACGATTCGCGCCCCGGCCCGCAACCGCAGAAGCAGTTCCTGTGGTTCAAACGGCTTGGAAATGAAATCATCCGCACCGCAAATGAACGCGCGAAGCAGGTTTTCCTTTTCAGTGCGTCCGGTCAGAATGATGACATAGATGAACCCGATGGATTCGTTCGAGCGAATAGCCTCGCACAGGTCCTGCTCGTTCAAAATGGGCATGGGCCAATCGGAGATGAGGATTTGTGCGCCCTCGTCCTGAAGTCGGCGCAGCGCGTCGCGACCATTCGTCGCCGTTTGAATCTGATAGCCGACCGAACCCAGGAGCTTGCTGATCGAGTTCAGAAGCTCCTCGTCTTCATCAACGACCAACACTCGCGATGCTTCAGGATCAGCATGAAATACGTCCCCCAAGGCGTATTCGCCTTGGTCGGCAGTGTTTCCGCTTGTTTCCAATGCTCGTGTCACTGCTTATCGGTCTTTCCTATCGAACGCCCTCGTCCCGTCTTGCCAGCGATGATAAACAACCACCTGTGTCGATGAATTCATATCGGGCAATTCTGATGGGTTCTATTGTGAGTGTATTCACCCCGCCGATGCATGCTCGCAAGATCGTCGGCAGCCCCCTTCGCGTCAGTTAAACTACCGCTTGATTCAAAAGACCGGTTTATTCTCCTAGATTCCGCGAAAGCGACTCGGTCTGTAGTGTTTCAGAATAGATGCCGATTGACTCTTGAACCGGCATAATGTTTGGTGTATGTTTGGTATGGAGTGACGATGAGAAATAGAAAAGGGGGGACAAGAGTGGAATCGTGGGGTGAAGGGCGAAAAGGCGTTCCGCTAACACTTGATCAGCGCATGTTGGTGGAACAAAATCTCGGATTGGTCTACTTGCATCTTCGGCGGCGGGTGAGCAAAGTGAAAGGGAAGGATCAAGGGCGGGAATGGGAGGATCTCGTTCAGGAGGGCTGTTTGGGGCTTATCCAAGCTGCAAAAACTTATCTACCAACCAAAGGCATTGAATTCGGCGCCTACGCCTTGCGTCGAGTTCAATCTGCGGTCAGCTTGGAGTTGTCGCGTGCATCAGCCACCATTCAGCCGTCGTCAGGCCGTGCTGTCGGCGGAGTCCAACGCGGTTCGCTGCCGAAGGTCGTGTCGTTGGAGTTCGATCCCGACAACCGATCAGCCGCCTCGCGACATGATCCGGACCTTTCGTCCGCTGAGACCGTGCGAAGTCGATTGCGAGCCTGTTACGAGTCGGCGGTGCATGAAGCAGCCGTCAAGCTCGAACCGTCGATCAGCGCGTGTCGGGAATCGCCAAACCTGGTCAGGCGCCTGGTGGATGATCGAATGCTGGTGCCCAGTGAAGAACACCGTGTCCCGCTTCGAAGAATCGCCGACGAGACCGGCAGTTCCTATAACCGCACGCTCAACGTGGAGCGCCGAATGCGAGCACACGTCCGCCAAACGCTGCAATCGGACCCGGAGTTCATGCAGTTACGGCGGGAAGCGCGAAACAGTATCGCCGGCTTGGATCAGGAGATCGATGACCGGCTGGCCGGCGTGTTGAAATCCGAACGATCGAAAGGCTGCGCGGGCCTGATTGCGTCTGCTGAACCCGAAGCGCGGGCCCAAATGGTGATCGAGTTAATGGAGTCTGCGGGCGAGGGCGTGGTGCAGTGGATCGAGCGTCTTGTTGAGCGATGTCCCGAGGAAACCGTCCTGAATTTTTGCAAGCGCTGGTCGATCGCGGCGACCGTTCGTCGTGTTGACGGGCGCTAGCCATCTGACTTTCGTCAAAGGAGTATCAACGTGGAAAACACTGCACACGAGCATCAACCTGCGGCGCTGGCGGCGGCCGTCACGGAACTGATGTTTGCCACGAAGATCCGTTCAACAGCCGAGGAGCTCGGCGTTTCACTTTATATAACCAAGTCGGCTGGTGAACTGCGAAAAATTCTGGACCTGCACAAGTTGCAATGCGTGATCGTGGACATGAGTGTCGAAGGAAATTGGGCTGTGGAGGCGATCCACATAGCCAAATCACATCGAACGCACCCCAAAGTGCTGGCCTACTGCTCGCATGTTCAGCAACACACCGCACGGACGGCGGTCGAAGCCGGGGCCGACGCGGTTTGGCCTCGCTCGCGATTCAGCAAAGAGTTGCCGCACGTCCTGTCGGACCCGGGGGCGGTGTTAGGGTAATTTTGGTATCATGTCGAGCCAGGTGCGTTTTGCCCGCGGAAAGCAGGAGAAAAAGATGCTCAGCAAAAAGTTTATTGGACTACTGACGACGCTCGCGTTGACAACGCTTTTGGCGACGGCCTCGGCGGGCGAGTTTGACGCGGCGATCGAGTACGACACGGGGCATCCGCTCGGTCCTCATTTTCTGGAGCTGGGCGTGGAGACTCCTCTTAGGATCAGAGTTGTCGATCGCATCGGAGGAGGCGCGTGGCCGATATGGGCTGTGGGATTTGATTTCGAAAATCCGGAAGGACTGTTGGATTGGGACATTCTTGGTCCAGATGGTAAACCATTTACGCCCGACGACGGTTTCATATGGGAAAGCGGCTTTGATGAGGATCCCTATACCGTTGCACTGACCCCGCCTTTGGCAGTCGACCTATCGATGGGCATTGATGAAATCACTGTACCGAATAACGGAAGCGTGTTACTTGCGACGCTGCTAATAACAGGCAATGCAATCGGGAATGAGACTCTAATTGCCGGCGAAGGGATTGTGGCGTGGCCGTTTGAGATTCCGCTTAACGTCGACTCGACCACATGGCAGGTTGAATTAACGGTCGTTCCGGAGCCAGGAACCGTGATACTGATTGTCCTCGGTTCCATTCTTCTCTTGTCTGCGCGAATGCGAGTTGATTGTCGCTAATTGTCAACTCGAAATGCAGTTATGCGGAGTCCATCGAGGCGCCGGGCGGCGCAGATGTCTCAACAAGCGGTGATTATTGTCGTTGGCATCGTGATCTCGGGCAGGGGCACCAAAGCATTTTCAGATGTCGTTTGCGATAACCCATCCAATTCGTTTTGCACCGTTCCAGCAGCCGGGCAATCGCTTCTTGCACAGTTTCCAGGGCTGGCGCATCAATGCGAGTGTTCGGTTGACTTCGGCTCAGCGGGCATTAGAACTTACTACGGCAAGCCCATGGGAGCGGGCACCGACGCAACAATCGAGGAACTGAACCATCCAAACTGTCGCATTTGGCAAGTCTGTACCGGACGGTTTCAGTTGCATCTGACTGGCCGGTGTGGTAGACTGACCGCACATTCCGACTGACCTTTCTTTTGCACTGCGTAGCCGGTTCCGGCGGGCCAAGGAGGACGGCATGAAGAGCAAAGCTTTGAAGATGGATGGCGAGGCATGCGCGATGGATGGGAGTTTCGTCTTGCAGGGTGACGACATGCACAGCAGGAAGCGGACGATGATCGGCCAACGTTCATCGGCGTTGTCTGAGACATGCCCACGCGAGCGTGGGCATGGCACCCA
This sequence comes from uncultured Phycisphaeraceae bacterium, assembly GCA_964424105.1. Taxonomy (GTDB): domain Bacteria; phylum Planctomycetota; class Phycisphaerae; order UBA1845; family UBA1845; genus CAYRHJ01. The sequence continues at coordinate 146,337 of CAYRHJ010000011.1, forward strand.
GGCAGGAGTTTCAGTTGGATTGAGACCGGCGAGTGTGATATACTGATTCCACATTCCGACTGACCTTTCTTTTGCAGCGTGTGTCCGGTCTGGGCGGGCCGGGGAGGATCGTATGACGAACAAGGCGGCGAGGGTAGTGAGCGTGTGGACGCTGGTAGGGGCGGGGGTCGTAGTGGGCTGGGCGTCGGCGGCCCGGGGGCAGTTCAAGTGCGGCAACGTCTACGTAGCTGAATCGTCCAACCGATTCTGCCATGAGCCGCCCGACTATTCCCCGGACAGGATTTGGGAGCTGAACCCCACGACCGGCGAGGTCAAGCTGCTGGCGGAGATCCCCGTGAGTGATTGCACGTTTCTCACGGGACTGGCATTCACACCGGATGGGACGCGGCTGCGTGCTTCGGCACTTCTGCGCAACGAGATATGGGAGTTCGATTCCGAAGGGAATTGGACCACGGTGCTGGACGCTAGTGACGGGATCGCCTGCCCGTGGGGGTACAACAACCTGGCCTACGACGCGGAGGGGAACTTCTACGTGGCCAACGATTGCGGCGGCAATATTTTGAAATTTCCGGCCGACGGCGGACCGGGGACCGTCTTCACCAGCGGAACGGGGTCGCTTGACGCTTTGGCGTTCGCGGCGGATGGGGACTTGTATTTCACAACCGTTCTCAACAACTCATCACGATTGATGCGAGTGACGCCGGCAGGAACTGTGACCGAATTTGACAACTACGGAAGC
>CAYRHJ010000012.1:0-27131 GCA_964424105.1 uncultured Phycisphaeraceae bacterium
CCGCACCGCCATCCGCCGCACCACCATCCGCCGCACCGCCATGCGACCAAGGCGCACGTTGGACCAACTCCGCCAACGACCGCCTCAATGCCTCCTCCTCCGCCAACTCTTCCGTCGTCACCGTCCCCGACCGCCATCGAAGCTCACCCGCAAGGGAGGAAAACATCGAAATCCCCGATAAAGCGATCATCGCGGCCAATCGAATGCGCACGATCCATGTAGGTCTTGGGTGCCTGATTCGATCCGATCTGGTCTGAAAGACGTAACCGGAAGTGTGGGGCTGTGCGATCTGCGCGAGTTTCGGCATAGAATACAACCTACAAAGGTGTGGCTCGCCTCACCACCCAGTTTACGCGAGCGGGCGCGACCAAGTAAAGCATTGTCGCTGATGTGAAGGACGACAGGTGCCGCGCGGACGAAGATTTCCGGCGGGATATTCGCTTTGTAATCTGCATCTGGGCGTTGCATCGTGGTCGCGGGCAGGCTAGCGGTGGAGAAAAGACACAAACGGCATGACTGACTAAACTGGCGTTGCGATGGTCGGCGAGTAAGATGATGGGCCGGTGAACGGGCATCGTCTTTGTCAAAGGATCAGTCGGAATGCGAAATTGCGATTCACGTAGGATCATCTTCGCGGGCCTGGGGGCCTTGCTTGCCAGCGGTCCCATGGCCACCGCGAACGGGCTGGCACAGAGCATTGAAAGAATCGTGCAAAACGCCGAGCGAGGCTCCGCACACTGTAGCTTGGCCGTAATCGATCTGGAAAGACATGAACTGATTCAATCTCATAATGCTCATGATTCGATGATTCCAGCCAGCAATCAGAAATTGTTCGTATTGGCTGCGGCTGTTGATGTTCTAGGGCCTTCGTTCGAATTTCGAACGGTTCTCGCCATACGGGGTCAGGATTTGATTGTGGTCGGCGATGGCGATCCGGCGACTGGTGATCCACAACTGTGTTCAGCGCGGAATTTGTCGGTGACGTCGTTCTTGGACGATTGGGCACTAGCGGTTCGACGCGTGGGCGGGCCAGTCATCGATGGCGACCTCATCATCGACGATTCGATTTTTGATTCGGAATGGACCAACCCGACTTGGGAGCTGAATGATTTGCAGAAGTGGTATGCGGCTCCTGTTGGCGCCTTGAATCTGAACGACAACTGCCTCGAGTTTTCCTTGAAACCGTCGTCGTCGCCGGGCGGTCGCGGCGAATGGAGCGCATTTCCAAGAGTATCGATCGTCGACGTCGTCAATCGCACCAGGACGGCGCAACGAGGTGATCCGGTGGTCGCACGTCCGGAAAACTCCTGGACGTATATTCTGAGCGGCCCATGCAGCGCGCCGGCGAAATTGCAGCCCGTGGCGGTTCCTGAACCGAGTATGTTCTTTGCGGAGGCATTTCGCGAGTCGCTCGATCGGGCGGGCGTTGCGCTCCGTGGCCACATTCGCCGCCAGCGAGTTCGATCAGCAGATGGAAGCCTCCCCGTTGATCTGCGGATCATCGCCGATCACCGGACGGCCCTATCCGACGTACTGGCGCGAATCGGAAAGAACAGTCAGAACCTGTTCGCAGAGTGTCTGGTGAAGCGTTTGGGCTACGAATTCGCGAAGCGCTCGGTGGCAGCAGAACCGCAGGGCAGTTGGCAGACCGGAGCGGACGCGGTTCAGGATTTCCTGCGTCGCGCCGGAATTCGCCTCGACGGATTTTCGTTGGCAGATGCATCGGGACTCAGTCGGGCCAATCGGGCGACGGCAGCCCAGTTCATCGCCGTGCTCACTTACATGCATCAGCACCCCCATCGCAGCCTGTTCTTTGAATCGCTCGCGGTGGCCGGTGAATACGGATCCTTGCGCAGGCGCATGGTCGATCTGGAAGATCGCGTCGTCGGCAAGACCGGGACGCTCCGGGGCGTCAAATCGCTGAGTGGATACATCCATGATCGGGGAACGCCCTCACTGGCATTTTCCATCCTGATCAACGGGATCAAGGGCTCCAGCGCCGCTCACAAACAGGCCCAGGACGAATTGTGTCGCCTGCTCGCCTCGGCGAAACGCAACCAACTTCCATGACGTCGGTCCATCGTGAACCGCGCATATGGATCGGGCCAGCACTGCTGGTGGCTGCGGCGTGTTTATGGAGTCTCAACGGCCTATTCATCAAGTCGATCCATGCCCAAGGCACAAACCCCTGGCTGATCGCGGGTTTACGCTCGTTATTCGCCTGCCTGGTCATCGCACCCTTTGCGTGGAGGAGGCGGCACGCCGTTTCAGACCCATGGTGGGTGCTCGCCGCCGTTCTGTTGTTTACGGCCATGTGTGCGACTTTCGTCCTGTCAACCACGCTGACAACCGCAGCCAACGCCATCGTTCTACAATACACTGCCCCGGCTTGGGTTTTTGTCTTCTCGCCAATGATTAACAAGGAACGGGCCACACGCGCCCAATGGCATGCTCTTTGTGCATCGCTCGTCGGCGTAGCCATCATCTTCCTATGGCAATACCGGCCGGGGCAATCCGGATTGATCATAGGCCTGGTCAGTGGAATTGTTTTCGGAATGCAGTCCGTTTTCTTCCGTCGCATCCGCAAGCTCGATCCCTTGGTCCTGGTCTTTTTCGCTTGTGGTGGGTCCGCACTCCTGCTGACGCCCATCGGCGTCGTGAAAGATTCCCATGGAATTACCTGGCCGATCGTCGGTTGGCTGGCGCTGATGGGAGTCGTGCAGTTCGGCCTGCCTTATGTCTTGTACAGCGTAGCCCTTCGATGGGTGACCGCTCAGCAGGCCGTGCTGATCATCCTACTGGAGGCCGTGCTCAATCCGATTTGGGTCTGGTGGCTGCGAGATGAGACGCCGCACGCTTCAACCCTCATAGGAGGCGGGATCATCATTTGCAGCGTTGGGTATCAAGCTGGCTTGAGATTCGCGCGCCAAAACGTCGCTTCGTCACGTTGATTCGTTCGCCGGCCCGCCTTCTACGACGCGCAGCGTTGTCAAGGGTCAAGAAGCGACGCGCAACGCCAGCATGGTCTGGTCATCCATCGCACGATTGGAATCCACAAACGTCTCCAGTGCCGACGAGATGTTCTTCACCAGCGTAGAAGCGGTTCCGTGTGGTCGAATGATGGCTTCATCCAATCGCCCGGTCCCAAACATCTCGCCCTGCCCATTGGCAGCCTCCACGATCCCGTCGGTATAGAGCAGCACTTCGTCACCCGGTGACAGACCGATCGAGTCCTCCTCATAGCGCACGCCGCACTGTATTCCCAAGGGGATTTCTCGTGCCCCGGCGATGGAGCACAGGCAGCCTTTCGCACTCCTCCATCGCGGAGGGTTGTGCCCCGCAGACGTATATTGCAAACGCCGAGTGTCCGCATCAAAAATCCCATAAAACGCCGTCACGAACGTGATGGGCATCGACGTCGATTCGCAATGAACCAGCAGATGCTCGTTAACGAAACACATGGTCTCCGCCGGGCGATGCAAGACTTCCTTGTGTGCATGCAGCGCCGCATGAACCCGGGCCATCACCATCGCCGCCGCCGCACCATGGCCACTGACATCCGCGATGAGCACGCCGCTGCGACTGTTCGACAGTGGAAAACAATCGTAATAATCGCCGCCCGCCCGATGGGCCGTTTCGTAATAGGCCGCCATCTCCAAACCAGCCGCCTGCGGCACCGACTGCGGCAACAGGGAGCGCTGTATCATCGCGATGGCTTTGAATTCCGAATCGAGCGCTTGATAAGCCCGGCGGACCTCATCCGCGAGCACCAGATTGTGCGTCGCCCTGCCAAAAAGATTCGCCGTGATAATCTGATCCGGAAGCGATTCAAGATCGGCCGGCTCGGATTCGGGCATCAACCGAATCACCATGTTCAGCGATTCCCCCCGATCGTACAGCGGAATCGCGATCAGCGATCGATGTCCATCCAAATATTCCGCCGCCGGCTCTTGCGCGTCCACCTTCAAATCCCGGATGATCCGTGGCTGATTGCCGTAGATGAGTTCAGACAGCAAACCACCGTCAAAATGCGGCAGGCGGTGCGGCTCTTTCCATGGGTTGATTTCCTCCGACCAATGATTCGCCCGCGTGATCCGATACCTCGGATGGCTCAAACCACGCCGGCTCAACGATATGCTGGGGTAGGCCGGACGTTTCGCACGAACGCGGTCGCGGTATTTGCGCACCATCTCCTGCGGATCGGTCTGCATGCTGACTTCGCGTACAAGCTCGACAGCCTGATCAACTCGACGCTGATAATCTGATGAATCGTTGGTCATACCCATACGGCTCGACAATCGTTGGCCATTCCGCGAACGCTTCCGTGCGCTCGCGAGGCCACGCTATTGATCATTGAACGGTCAAGTTACAGAGCCGCGACCGTCGTGGTCGACGTCCCGGAGAGTTCCGCCCGTGGAACTTCATGCGATGATTCTACACGCGGGACTTTCATTTTGACACACCGGTAGTCACGTCACGGACTGCAAGGAACCGATGGAATGGCCCGGCCGGGTAGACCGGTCGTCCCTACGGCGCTCTGCTTGGTTGGGCAGCGGACCGGCTGATCAAGTCTTGGATGGCCGAAACGGTGACCGGTTCGACCAGCGTCGCGTGTGTCCCGTCCGGCCAAATCAACAGGCACCCCGGTGGCGAGTTGATTTCATATCGGCCGGCCAGAGCGCGAGTATTTTGATTGGACCACTCCATCCGGCAATTCACCTGCGATGCAAGCATTTCCTGTAAAGCAGGATGCCGCAGCAGTCGAGACGCAGAGTCAGACGCGGGTGTCCCGTCGGCATGAAAGTACACAAACAGGTTTCGCCCCGTTCGCTGAGCAACCAGCTTCGCCGCATCGAAATCGCCAAACCAGACAACTTGCGGCACCGAAGATGCCGGCGCTTCTCGCTCCGGTCGTTCCCCATGGGAAACCATGAAGCCGACAATGCTCTCGACGCTCGGCAGGCCGACCAACGACTTGTAACGTCCGTCCGGCTCGACAAGAATCAACGCAGGGTAATGATTCACGCCCCATCGAGCGACGATTGCCCGGTTCGGGACGTAGTCCCAATCCAAAAGACAGTTGACCGAGTCGGAAAAGTATCGAGCCAAGTCCGGTTGAGACAACCGTCGTATAAGCTCGGTTGATTCGGCATGAAGCCACCACTTGTATATCACGACCAAACGTCGATTCTGGCGACGAGCCTTTTCATTGGCCAGCTCGAAAACGTTGAAGTACTCGATGGCTTCTCCCTGCGGAATTCGCGGGTTCAGATTGGGCACCTGTCCAGGAGGTTGGGCGGACGCCAGAAAGGAGCGGATTTCTTCCGGCGATCGATCGCCCTGCAAGGCATGGTACGTCCCGTCCGAATGAACGACGATCAACGCCGGCGGCTGCTGCACTTCAAACTGCGCAACGAAGGCCCGATTCGGGCGGTACGACGGAATCAGCATGCAGCGCACCATCGAATTCGCGATGGGCCAGACATCTGCCGACATCAATTCGTCCTGCATGCGGCTGGACCGAACGTCGAGCGGATCCTTATAAAAAACGAGCATGTCTCGCTCGTCGCGGCGCGCCCGTCGTTGGGCCTCATCGTAGGCATAATGCCATCGTGGGGCGCAACCCATGATGGTCATGTGCAAGGCAGCCGAAAAGATGAGAAGCAATTTCTTCATCAAGTTTGTTCACATTGGATTAGCGCCGTGGCCCCAGGCCGGCGGCACCCGAGCCGCGCCACCGAGGATGATGTTCCGGGCGGGAGTTTAATGTCTCGCGCCAAGCGTCGCAAGCTGATTTGACCGCACGCAACGTCTTCGGCCATGACAAGTTGTTACGTTGGGTGCTGGCCCCGGACCTGACGCAGTTGCACCAAGTCGCCTGACCACTCGGAGCATGAACCAATGGACATCCAGCAACGAGCCAAGCCGGCCTGCGCGCTGGATTCCGGCCTGCGCCGGAATGACGACCTCCGCCGGAATGACGATTTGCTTCGGAATGATGATTTACAACGTCACTCCGGCGAAAGCCGGAGTCCAGGAAACCGCACTGACGGCTGGATTCCGGCCTGCGCCGGAATGACGACCTGCGCCGGAATGACGATGTTTATTATTTGCTGCTATCCGTAGAAACCAAGCTGACTCGCGCCACTTCCCGACCCGCGACCAACTCGTTCAACCCCCCGAGCGCAAATGTACGAGCCGCGAGCGCAAAGCGAGCGGTCCCCCCCGTGCGAACGCAACTCCGATCCGTTTCATTCCGGTGAACCTGCTGGAATGCGAAGGGCGTTTTCAAGCCACGTGGGCTGGGCGCGTGGACCCTCCACCACGGCACGGTAGACCGACCGCAGCGGCGAGCGATCGGAAATCGGCTTAACCCAAAGCTCTTCCAGCGGTCGCAAATCGTATTCGACCGTTTCGAACAGATCGTCTACCTGTGAGGCCATACAACGACAGATGATGGTATCGACGTCGCCGGTGGCTGCCTGAAGATAGACGAAGGGACCCATGGGAACGGGTGCGTCAGCCAACGATCTCACCACGGCGACATCTCGCCGCTCGGCAAAATCACGTTCGATTGAAAAACGCCGACCCGGCAACGGTTGACCGAACTCAGCGGCCGCCGCTGCTTCCAATTCCGCGCTCACGAAAATCATGTGAGGAAAGGGGTCGCCAAGAACCTCCCAAACGATGGGATACCCGGCGTCGTTCACCGTCATGCGAAGTCCCTGAACCAACGACTCACGTTCACGGTTTGCGACCGTGCCCGACGCGTACACCCACACGTATACGAGCTGTTCGTGAATCTGCCCCCGAATCGACGCATCGCTCCGGCCTGCATAGATGACCGGGCGTCCCGTGTCCACTTCCCAACGATCGGCGTCCGCCGAACCGAGGACCCCGAGTTCGGGCGTCACTTGTCCCGGTTGCGCTTGCTGAATGATGAGCGGGAAAAGCTCGGTCGGGTGAGAACCGTCGAGTTGAGGGCCGGGCTTGAAAAACACTCCTGTCTCATAATGCACCTCTTGCCGGGCATACAGCCGCCCCAAATCCTCAGTTGAAGCCATCCCGGTTCGATCGCCCTTTTCGCGACGACATCCCACAGCGACAAACAGCAACGCCAACCACACCTTCCAATTCATCATCCTTATTTGCATCCTCCAGGCGTTCCGAGGAATCAGAGTATGACCGTTCGAGATCGTAAGCGATACCATAATCTGTCGGATTTGTGCAACGTAGTGGTTAGCTTGCGGCGGGTTGTCGCTAGGGGCATTGGCCCGGTGGCATCATTTCAAACCAACGTCGGCCCGGTGACGATTGGTTTATCACCGCGTGGAACGCGTGAAACTTGAAAAGGACGCCCGCGCGCCGTCTGGGGTGCGAGCCCAAGAGCAGCCACGGACGTCCTGCTTCCTTTACCTCCGCCAGTGCCATCACGTCGCTCGACACGAATCACCGTGCCGTTGCAAATCGCGCTGGCGATGAAACGAATCCGCCCTCTCTCCTTCCCCGGACCCTCGCGTGGCAACCCATCGCGCTTCAGGTCCTCTCCGGAACGCACCGAACTTGTGCATGAATCGGTTGACCTGCGTCATCCGATGTCTTAGCGCTAATGAAACGTCGCCTGCATCGTCAAACTTCAATGCACAGGAAACGTCGTCGTCGCCGCAATCGCGGTCACCAGTGACGGACACTGGACTCTCGGCGGTGTCATCCTTGACTCTTGCGCGGTCCCTTTCGATAACGTGCTTTCATGATGCGCGACCCTTCTTGACAGGAATTGAGCGAGCCAATCTCAGCCGGGCAACTCCGAATTGGTTCCAGTTGCTCCGCGTGACAAACGTGCTCGCCGAATCGCGACCGAACAGACAGGATGCTGGAGTGTCCTTCTCCAGTCCAATTATTCTCGCGAGAAGCGCCAAGGCAAGCGACTATCTGCGACAAATTTGAAATTGTTCGCAACCTTATGTTTGAAAGTAGGTTGTGCTTCAAAATGAAATGCAAAAGCCGATCGCATAGGCACTCGCGAGTCCGTCGGCTCGCCCGAATCCAGACATGGCTCGCGTCTAACGCTTGTCGCATGACTTCCCCAGCCAGCCTGGTGCTCTGCCAGCGCTTAATCTGCGCGTACGCGGCCATGCTTTCCGAGCCGCAACCATCAGGGCGGGAATTCGCCTCTTAACAGAGCCGCGACCCTGGACGCGACCAAGGCGGGAGCGTCCAGTGCGGTCGTGTGCAATGTTGGGCGGGCGCTCGGAATCAACGCCAGACCCGCAGGTTTCGCGTTGACAGACCGCTAGCGGCGGATGCGCAGTTCGTGTCGACCGGCAGCCTCTATCTGTCCGGACTTGGTATGAAAAGTGAATTCGGGGCCTCGGAAGCGCGGGCCATCGGGTCGCGTGCTGTAGATTTCTGCATCGCGACCATCGATGCCATACACGCGAAGTAATTCGCTTTCGGGGAATTTGGCGATGCGGTCAGCGACGATCGTGAAATCGTCGTCGGTCAGCGTGACACTCTCGGACGCGTCCAGTTGCCGTATTTCGCCGACACTCATCCTGCCGGCACCCGTCAACGCCGCTGACGCATCGCTCGCCGCCGTTTCGTCAAACTCAACGACCAGCGATCCACATTCCAGTTGCGTCATGCGGCCCGGCTGCGACGATGAGACTGCCGCCGCGGGATCAGCCGGAATGAGCGACTCCGCGTAGGCCATTCGCAGGCCGCGGCGATGAATCAGCACGACGTCTTTTCTGAAATCTGCCCGATTCCGTCCGAAATGAAATGCCATCGAATCAGCCCATTCAATATACGATTGCGATGGGACACCCGCGGAAGATGCACCAGACGATAGAAGCCCAGCCACGTTCCCCGGGTCTGATGAAGTACCGCCAGTATAATCTTCAATCAACAGGGTCCCCTTTTCGGGCACGGTCATCAACTCGCTACGCTGATCGACGGCCATTCGATTCGTAGCCAGGTGAACCCGGCTTTTTAGCTGCCCGGTCGATCCATCATGATTGGCAAAGACACACTTCACAGCGCGATTGGCCAGCAGATACACGGGGTCTTTTTCCCATCGCGCCGCGAATTGGCCATCTTCCTGCTTGAATCGATCCGCCAAGGGCGCCAGAATCCACCATTGATCTTGATTGTTCGTTTCGGATTCCACCGCCGCCGGTCGATCCTCAAAATGAATCAACAGCTCATCACACTCGAATATCGCGGATTCCTGGGTCATGTCGGATGAAGCCAAACCCAGACCGGCCAGAATCGTTCGTGGAGCCTCGACGTCTCGATGGGTGATCGCCCGGACGTTCGTATTGAAACGGGCGACGTTCTGGGCGCCGCGAAAAGCCATTCCGTCGTCCCATTGAACTGCGACGTTGCGAGGCGTGGGGCTTAGCGAGCCGTCCAACCCCCGCCGGGTTACCATGGTCAGCGCCCCGTTCCCCGGAACGACAACGTCCTGCCGGTCATAATCGACGTCGATGTTGCGACCTCGCACGGACATGCCAGCCATGCGAACAAACGAAAACCGGTCGGGGCTGGCGTGAAGTTGGGCGCGTCGCAATTTGCCGGTCTCGGCGAACGTACTCGATAGCTGCTCCGTTTCGAGAAAAATGTCTCGAGCCGGGTCCTCGATACGGACTTGGCCCTTGGCGACGATGGATCCCAACCCGACCCGGTATTCGATGCGTCGTTCATGTTCCTGTTGAACCTCGTCCCAATCGACGTCGGCGGGGTTCACGCCATTTCGGACGGCTTCCTGCCTCGCCGCGTGGATGTCAAACGGGAGTGGTGGAACCAAAATGGGCAGAAATTCGATGGTGACGTGTTCGTTGGCCTCGATGACGGCGCTGGCTTGACTGACGAGCACTTGACCGCGGGCGTCGGCCACTCGCGGAATGATCTGTCCCGTCGGATCTTGGGTAAACACGACGTTCAACTGCCCACAGGTGATGCGGTCTTGGCCTCGAATCATGACGACCTCGCCCGACGCGTCGAGCGACCGGATGTTCTCGACGAACGAACCGGCGCGGTCCGGTGGATCGAACGACATGGTCACCCGCTGGCCCACGATCAGGTCGGCTCCCTGCCGCATTTCGACGTGGCCATAGAACGTCGCCTGGCTGATGTATTCCAATTCGACATGTTCCCATGCGCCGGTCTCGGGATCCATCCGGCGCACGATGTGACGAGCAAGCTCGAATTCGCCGGCATCTCGAAATCGAATGTCAACCGCCACCGGCCGATCAGAACTCGTATCACCCGAAACGATTCCGTCGGCCGTCGACGCTTCCGGTTCATAGCTGCTCAATCGAGCCGGTCCGACCAGGTGAGCCCGACCACGCATTCGGTCGACGAACACCTCAACCGCCACCAATTCGGCACAGTTTGCGGTGGTTAACACGACGGGATTCGATTCATCGCCGACAATGCGTACTTCTTGCGTTTCTTTGCGAACATCCAGGTCCTGGCAACGCATGTTGGCCCGGCCATCGGCGTAGTGGACGTTGCCGAGGGCCAGGAGCTGCATCCGCTTTCCAACATCGGATTCCGGCTCGGATTCCGCCGTGTGGACGGGTCTCATCACCAGCGACCCCGCACACGTCAGCATGACACGCTCATCCATGCTGTTATGTGACGCGGGTTCATCCTGTGGTGCAGCGTCCTGCGAATTGGAATTATCAGGATCGGCTGTGACGGGATTGGCCGTGACGGGATCGGGCAAGTCGCCGCGTCGGGCAGCCTCGCGCTGACGTTGGCCAAAATCGAAAATCAGCGCCAACGAATCGGCAGAAAGATTCCAAACTTCCTGCGCCTCGGCCAATTGGCGAACCTCCACGTCTTTCGTGATGTCGACGCGATAGGTCTGGGGCTTGCGGGGCTTCGTTGCCACCTGCCCATCGGGATGAAAAATCGGCAAGTCGTCAGCCGGCGTTCTGCCGTCGCCGATAGAATCCGTCGAATCCGCGCCGGCTGGTGATGACACATTCGATGTATCGCGTGGCTGGGGTGTCGCTTGGCCGGCTTGTTGTTCGATCGTTCGACCGGACGCCAATGGGCCGCGGGCGGACGAAACCGACTCGGCGTGATCCGTCGCGCTGACACGGGTGGCCCCTGTTCCGGGCACCGAGGCATCGAAAATGTCACGGGCGGCTGTCATCTCCAAACGCTCGACGTTCTTGATCTCGATCAGCTCGACGCGGCTATCCACGTCGTTGTAACGAAGTCTCAACCCCGTCCCGAATAGGGCGGCCTCCGCCATGGTCAACTGAAAACGGCCGTCGGCTTCGAGTCGAGATTCTTCAAGATCGAAGATAATGTCATCGAATTGGATGTGGATGAGGTCGTGCGGCTCGGGAAAGGCAGGTGCGTCGTCAGCCGCCCGCGCCGGTGCAGAACGGCGATCGACGTCGATTTCTACGGCACCGACCAGGCGGCCGCTCTTGGCGTGCGGATTTCGCATGTCTCCGCCGACCAATTGAATCCACCCCTGCTGGGCTTTGACTCGCACCAATTGCCCGTCGGGAGTTCGAAGACGAATCTCGGGTTCGACGAGGTGAAATTCATTATCCGCCCCGGCCGTCGGCTTGTAATCGGACACTTCCAATTCAGCCCGCGCGCGGTCGCTGTCAGGCTCGTACAAACTGATGGTGATTCGCTCGCCACGACCGACGCTTCCGTCGCCGATCGATACGCCCTCGGCAGATTCGGCAGCGGATTCCGTAGCCTGCACGTGGACCCGCGGGGGATCAGCCAACGTCGGCGGTGCGGGTTGAACGCCGGTCGAATATTGGTAGACGGAGAACAGCACACCGACGACAGCCAGGGTCGATACGGCTAGTATGACCGATCGAATGAGCTTGTATGTCCTGCGGGCGTTGCCGCGAGATGTATTGACCACCGTGCTAGATGACCCCCATGTGTCCAATCCACCGCCGTTGCTTGCGGAGAATCAGCTCGATCGTTTCCGCCACCGCACCTTGGCCCCCTGGACGCCTGGTCACGAAATCGGCGAATCGTTTCACGGTCGGTACCGCGTTCGCGGGGGCTACGGCGAAACCACAACGCGAAAACAGGGCAACGTCGGGCAGATCATCGCCGACGCAACACACGCAACGTGTTTCGTATCCTCGCGTCGTCAGGAATTCCTGGTAGGTCCGGGCCTTGTCGGACACGCCTTGATAAACGGCGTCGATACCCAGTTCTTTCGCTCGGCGATCGACGATGGGCGTCGACCGGCCCGTAATGATCGCAATCTGTCCGCCGGCTCGCTGCCAGATTTTCATCGCCTGCCCATCGTGGATGGAAAACGCCATGGACCGTCCGTCGCGATCGTCAAAAGTCACGTCTCCCGGCGTTAACACACCGTCAACATCCAAGACCAGACAATGAATAACCTGGAAGTCCATGGAAGCACGCGTGGAATCGGTTAGTATCTGCCCTGTTTATGGCGCGGTCAACCCCGGCAACGTCTAATGGACAAAAAGCGGTCCGTGACGAAATCGGCGGCACCACAACGGGCGTACGCCGTCGTCGAGACGTTGCCCGAGGCAGGCCCCGGCGCCCGGCAAGAAGCGTACTCGCAAGAGTGGGCCAACGTGATTTTTCAAGGTGAAGCGCCGCCGAGCCTATGTCAAGGTCGATTGGGCCTATTGGCAACTGACCCGGTCAGGTCGCTCCGACGGGGTGGCCGACTCGTGCCGACGACAAGGTTATACAGTTACGTGCCCGCTTGCTTTTGACAGGCGAGGGATGGTTTCGGAGGAATGACATGCGCGTGTTGTCGGGGATCCAACCCAGCGGAAAGCTGCATCTGGGTAACTATTTGGGCGCTATCCAGCAGCACATCGCCCTGCAAGATCAGCATCAGGGGTTGTATTTCATAGCGAATTATCACTCGTTGACCACCGTCCGAGATGCGGATCGGCTTCGTCAATTGACTATCGACGTAGCCCTAGATTATCTGGCCCTGGGGCTTGATCCCAATCGGGCGCTGCTGTTTCGACAGTCGGATATCCCCGAGGTGACTGAATTGACCTGGATTCTAGCGACCGTAACCGGAAAGGGTCTCTTGGAACGGGCGCATTCCTACAAGGACAAGGTGGCCAAGGGCGTGATGCCGACCATGGGGCTGATGTGTTACCCCATCTTGATGGCGTCGGATATTCTGATCTACCGCAGCCAACTGGTGCCCGTGGGAAAGGATCAGGTTCAGCATATCGAGATGGCGCAGGACATGGCTGGTTACTTCAACAACACCTATGGTAGGGAGATTCTGGTGCGGCCCGAGCCGAAGCTCAACGCAGCCGCCGTCGTGCCGGGCATCGACGGGCAAAAGATGTCGAAGAGCTACCCAAACGCGATTAACCTGTTCGATGCGCCCAAGGCTACGCGCAAGCGAATCATGACGATCAAGACGGACAGCACGCCGGTTGAGGACCCCAAGAATCCCGATACCTGCATCGTTTTCAGCTTATTAAAACTGTTGGCGGGTGACGCCGAAGTCAACGAATGGGCCGATCGTTATCGGCGAGGAGGCATGGGATACGGTGATGCGAAATCTCGCCTGGCCGACTTGTATGAAGAACGATTTGGCCCGGCTCGTGCGAAGCGGGAGATGCTGGCCGCCGATCCGGACACGGTTGAAGACGTGCTGTTGGCCGGGGCGAAAGCGGCGCGGAAGATCGCCCGCGAAGTGATGGACGACGTTCGCCAGGCCTGCGGATTGACCGTCGCGAGGGTATCGACCGCATGAAAGACTATCGTGTCGATCTTGACGCCTATAACGGTCCGCTTGACCTCCTGCTTTTTCTGATCCGGCGGGAGGAAGTCGACATTTACGACATCCCCATCGCGCGAGTGGCCCAACAATACGGACAATACGTCGAGGTGTTGAGCATTCTCGATCCCAATCTCGCCGGCGACTTTCTGGTGATGATGGCGACGCTGATGGAAATCAAGTCGCGGGCTTTGTTACCGAAAACGCTGGCTGTGGACGATGAAGATGAATTCGACGATCCCCGGCTGGAGCTGGTGCGGCAGTTGCTGGCCTACAAGACGTTTAAGGACGCGGCCCGACAGTTGGGCACCGCCGCAGAAGTTCAGGCCCTGCGGTTCTGCCGTCAGCCCGCAGATTGGCCGGTCGAATCCGGCGGTCTCGATTTGGACGACGTCAGCATCTGGGCGTTGGTCAACGCATTCAGCGAGCTTTTGGAGCAGACCGGACGGGCGAAACCAACCCACGACGTCGTCCTGGACGAGACGCCCCTTTTGCTCCACGCCGACGATATTATTGACTCGCTGCAAAGGGGGGGCGGGTCGTTGATTTTCATCGCCATTTTTCAAGGTCGCACGAAGATCGAGATGATCGGCCTGTTTCTGGCCTTGCTCGAGCTTATTCGGCGTCGCCGCATCCGAGTGACCCAAGATCGCGCCGACGGCCCGATCACCATCCATCTGGTGGATGCCACGCCGCTTTCACAATTCGTTCACGAGTTCGAAAATGCAGGGGAGTTTCGGTCGCCGCCCATCACGGAAGGGTCGGAAACCGATTCCGATGATCCCGCCAACCCCGTCGATGAATCTGCGGAATCGAGAATGAATCAAGGGCCTACGCGAACGATGGTCGATGACAATACAAGTGAGCCGGATCGGCCGGCAGACGAAACGAATGAGGAGGTCAGCCCATGAGCCACACCGAAAACATGGTTGCATACGGAATTACGTTGCCCGAGGTCTCGACTCCGGTGGGCAGCTACGTCCCGGCCATTCAGGCGGGTTCCCTGGTGGTGACCAGCGGACAACTGCCCATGCGCGAAGGCATGCTCGTTTGCACGGGCAAGGTGGGCACGGATGTTACGCTGGAACAGGCATCAGCGGGAGCGGCCATCGCTGCCGTGAACGCCTTGGCGGCGATTGTTTCGGTTATCGGTGATCTGGACCGCGTGAAACGTGTTGTCAAACTTGGCGTTTTCGTTAACAGTGCGCCGGGTTTCACGGATCAGCCGAAGGTAGCCAACGGCGCGAGCGATTTGCTGGTCAAGGTCTTCGGTGAGGCTGGCCGGCACGCGCGAACGGCGGTGGGCGTGTCGGAATTGCCGCTCAACGCCGCCGTCGAGTTGGAACTTGTCGTGCAAACAGCCCTATGAGTACGGATGGTGGGCAAGGTCATCCTCGCGTCGGCTTTGATCGAGGTTCGGCGTATTGCTACGCGGAGCATAAACCATTGTACACCCGGCAATGGGCCACGCCCGTCTACTCGCTGAATTCCGGCTTGCGCCGGGTACGTGATTAACGTATGGTGGGTGGCCCACCTCCTTTGGAGGTGGGGGAGCCGATGATGTGCTGCCGGTGGGTGCCCCATCCTTTGCGAAGCAAAGGGTGGGTTGGCGATGATGAACCCGGAGTCGGCCTGCGTGTTCGAAATTCTCCGAACGCCGATCATCGGGACCCCGCTCATCGCTGCGCGATGAATGGGGCACCCCCGCTAATCACGCACTACGCCGGAATGACGATGTCCATTATTTGCTGCACTCCGTAGTATCATCTGTGCCGATGATGTCGCCAGAGTCCGCAAAGTTGGCGTTGGACGGGGGCAGGCCTTAGCATAGCGAGAAGGTGCGGCACGAGGCGCTTTGCGGTCGGCACAATGACCGTGCGGGTTCACGTGGGTGGGCCGAGGCTTGCACAAGGGCTTTTGATTTCCAGCCCATACGATTCCGGCCAGCCATCCTTGATGTGAAAGCTGGGATGCGGTTCGGGAATTCCTAATGTCGATTTGTTAGGTAGGGGCGGGGTTGGGGAATGGTCAATCGAATGAGTGGGCAAATCATGAAACGATCACGGTTGATTATCGTCGGAATGGCCATGGGATCGAGTGTCCTGGGTTCGGGGTGCGTGGTCGGTCAGGCCCCCGGAAAGGGTCGATGCGTTCATCTTCGCGAGTCCTCCACGAATGCCGCATACAGCTTGTACCTGCCGTTGGGCTACGATGAAAGAATTCAAACCGGCACCGATCAGGAAAAATATCCGTTGGTCATGTCGTTTCACGGCATGAAACCGTTCGACACGTCGGGAAGCCAGATTCGCGAATGGCAGCAGGAGGCGGACCGATACGGATTCGTGGTGTGCGCACCGACGCTCCAAGTCTCCGCGCTGTTGGGGCCTTTGCCGTTAAGCAACCCCAACAACTCGAGCTTGAAACGTGACGAGCGGGCCATCGTCGCCATCATGGACGAATTGTATCGTACCGTCGACGTCGATCCCAATCGGGTTCTGTCAACGAGTTGGTCATACGGAGGTTACGTTGCCCATTACATGGCCAATCGATACCCCGAGCGATTCAGTTGCGTGGCCGTTCGGCAATCCAATTTCAACGCAAATCTTCTGGATCCGTCCAACGTGCCGCGATACCGCGACCACAAAATCGGGATCTTTTTTACCGAGAATGACTTCGCTATTTGCCGGCGCGAGTCACGGGCGGCTGCTGAGTGGTACGCGCAGAACGGTTTTGATCTGACGTATGCGGTTTTCGAGAAAATGGGGCATGAACGGACGCCGAGCGTTGCGGCGGAGTTCTTCGCCCGAACGATCGGCGTGGAACCTAAATCGCCGCCGACCGAATTGGCTTCCTTGCAGGTGATTACCCTGCCCGCATCCGATTACGATTCGCGAGGCTCGTCAGGCAACAGATTTGTTCCGGCCTCGCCGGGCGGACCCGCCGACCCGTCCACCACGGAAGTCGCCCATTCCGCAGCCGACTTCACCGGCTCGGGACGAATCGGCGAATCGATCGGCGCCGCTTCGATTCCGCGAATCGCGATCACGCCGCGCGGATCGACACCTGACCCGTCGCCTCCGATACAGGGCGCCTCGCTTCGGAATCAGCCGGTTCCTGATCAAAAAATCGCAGATCAGAAACCATCTTTGACGGATGCTCGCATTCGTATTCGGGTCAGCTCCAGTGTGGGCGTGTCGCCGATGATGGTGAGTTATTCGGCCCTGCTGCCCGACCATCTCACCAAGGGCGCTTCGCTCTTGTGGCTGGACAACGGCATTCCGATTTCCAACGGTCTGAACGGGCAAAAGGTCTTTCGAGAGCCAGGCGACCACACCCTTGAGGTGCAGATTACAACACCGGACGGAAGCAGGTACGTGACTTCGCGCACACTCACCGTGCTGCGTCCGGGGGCGGAGAAGGGGAAATGAAGCCAGGTTCAGGTCGTCATGCGGCGTTGACGCTCGACCTCCAACCCATTGATTTGTTCCGTTTTAACTTCCGCACGGTGATTCGTGGTCTTGCGCGCATCGCCGTTTGGTGCATGGTTGTCATCATCATGTTGTATCAAGCCCTGGTTCGACCGTTCCTGGTTGGTTCGTGCAAGTTTCACCCCTCGTGCAGCGAGTATGCCCTGGAAGCCATCACCGCCCATGGCCCCGTGCGCGGCGGGCTGCTGGCCATTCGACGACTGGCCCGCTGCCACCCCTTCGCTGCTGGGGGCCTGGATACCGTTCCACGTCGTATCGATTGATTCCCCTTGACCGTTCACCTATTTCTTTCCAATTCGCGCCCGCCACGTTCCAACCCGCGCCCGCCGCTTTCCAATTCGCGCCCGACCACTTCCGTCATTCCGGCGAACGCCGGAATCCAGAACGTCATTCATAGCCGCCCGTTTGCGAACGCGTAGCGGGCCCCCGACAATTGAAAGAACCTGCGTCACTACCTGCCCAACGGCTGATACGTGCTGCGACCGAGGGGCGGCAGTACCGCGGGATGCTCAATTCCGCCGCCCCACCCGCTGATCGCGCGGGGGTCAAACAGATTGGGCACCGCCATCCAGCACAGCGGCTTGACCGATTGCGAAAAGATTCGGACCTGCTCCTCAAATGAGATCGGTTGAATCGAGACAAGGTCTTTCTGATAGGCCGCCAAAATCGTATCGACACCCATCATGCCCACGCTTTCAAAAATGTCGCCCAAGCTCCCAGGCCGAGGGTAATGCACAATTTTCAATTCAGCGCTCGTCGGGATGTTCGCCATGGCCCGTGCGGACTCAATGGCGTCGTTCAGACCGCCCAATTCATCCACCAGTCCCAAGTCCAGCGCCTGCCGGCCCGTGTAAATGCGACCCTCCGCGATCTTTCGAACTTCCGCGGCTGGAATCTTCCGCGTCGTCGCCACCCGATCGATGAACACGGCGTAAAAATCATCCATGTATTGTTGAATGAATCCGCGATCTTCGTTGGAAAGCGTCCGGTGGGGCGCACCCAGCAAAGCGCGGGATCCGCGATTCATCGGCACCATTTCATAATCCATGCGATTGTACAGCGACCACGCCGACTGAAATATCCCCAAGACCCCGATCGAACCCGTGATGGTCGTGGGCTGGGCAAAAATGCGGGCGGCTGGACAAGCGATGTAGTAACCCCCCGAACCCGCCACCGAACCCATGCTCACCACCAGCGGCTTCTCATCACCCAGACGGCGGAGTTGTTGCCAGATCACGTCCGACGCGTATCCCGATCCGCCCGGTGAATCGACCCGCATGACCACAGCCTTGATGGACTTGTTCTTGCGAAGCTCATCGACCACTTTGACGAAATCATCCCGGCAGATGAGTTGCGATGAAAAACTCGCCCCCAGGTTAAAATCAACGATCGGACCACGAGCATGCAACACCGCGATCCTAGGCCCCACGTCTTTGCGGTCCTCCTCGGCCTTTTTCAGCTCCTCGTTCATCAGCTCGACGAGGTCCTGAATGGAATTGACCTTGGACAGGCTGCTTCGTTCATCGAGCTGTCGTTTCATCTTTTCGCGACGCAAGAGCTGATCCCGGTAGTCGTCCAAATAGGCGACCTTATCCACCAACCCGCGTTGCAGGGCTTGGTTCGCATCAAACAGCGCGATGTCCACGGCGCTCGCGACGTCTTCCTCCGACATGCCCCGACGCGAGGCAATCATGCCCTTGTAGTCCCCAAACATGCCGTCCAGGATGGCGCCGAATTCCTCCTTGAAGAACTGATCCGGCTCGCGGCGATTGATGAACCCCGGATATTTGTATCGACCACAGGTGATGACCTCGAATTCCAACCCCACCATCTGGTAATAGCCCTGCATGAAAGGAAACAGCGAACCGACTCCCGGAATCATCAGCGACCCGGTAGGCGCGATGGTGATCTCGTCGGCGGAGCAGGCCAACAGGTACGATTGCGGCGTTCCGCTGTTCAGAAACGCCATCACCTTCTTGCCAGACGTTTTCAGGCGGTCCAGTCCGCCGCGAAGCTCCTCAACGTCCGCCAATGACAGAACCGCCGGCCCCAGGTCGAACAGGACGCCGCCCACCTTGTCATCCTTCGACCATTTGTCCAGTAGTTCCAATATGTCTTGCAAGGTCTTGGTCCGCCCCGGAAAAGGCAGGTTAATCATACGAGCCGGCACCACGTATTCATCGATCCGCAACTCCGCCAATCGCTGAATCGGGCTTTCCGTGGCCGGCGCATCCTTGGCGGATTCGGCAGACTGATCTTCCGAGCGTCCGTCGCCGGGCTGATTGGCCCACGCGGGCACACACAGAGTCAACGACAGCATCCACATCCAACGTTTCGATGTTTTCATAGGTTTGTCCTTCCAAATCGACTTGTGCGTCGGCGCACCTCGTCGATCAGTTCGAATCCTCTTCTGTTCCCCCGGACGTCGATTTCGACCCGGTCTCGTCTTCGCCTTCTACACGATGAAGGAGACCGTCCTGGTCGATGTATAGCTTGTCGAGATGTTCGAGCGTTCCCGCTGCCAATCCCAGGCTCCAGGAATCCTTCCGCCAATCCACGACGAACAATTCATCGTCTATCTGAACTTCGAATTCCTCGTTTTCATCCTCGTCGGCCTCTTGTTTGTCACCATCCTTCGAAGAAAGTATGCCCTTGAAGAAATCCGACCATTGGCGTTTGGCGGACAGTTCCAGCTTGAGCAATTCCGGGTGCCCCGCAAAATCAACGTACCCGTCCAGTTCCCTCAACTCCGCCGGCCAGCGCCCGTAGTCCTTCTGAAACAGCTTGCAATGATGATAAAACAATTCCAGTCGTTGGGCCGCCAGCCGCTCGCGTGCCAAGTCGCTACCGCTCGCCGAGCCGCCCGTCGCCATCACCACCATCGCCGGCAACGCCACCACGCCCACAGGGATCGGCCCCGTATGATTGACTCCCATGCCGGAATACGACAAGTCGATCTCAACCCGGCCATCTGTCAAATGATCGCTGATTTCATCAGCTCGAGGAAGCAGGACGTCTCGAACGGTGGCGCTGAGCGTCAGGTTCAAATACGGATGAAAATGCTCGTAAACGCGCTTCCAATGAATCCACGCTTCACCGTATTTCTTCCCGTCAGCCGGTACAAAAAGACGGTCGGTGTTCCGCGCGAACCGGGTCCAGCGCTCCACCATCGATTCCGGCGTGGTGCTGGTCCAAGCCGTCACCACGAAATGGCGCTCGCGGCCTTGGGCGTCGTTCTCCAGCGTCGTGAAAATGACCGGACGCATGACAAACGGCATCATCATGCCCGGCATCATCCCTGCACCATCTCGCCAGAAAACGGGCCGGCCGGCGACTTCCGCGTCGTGCCAAGGCTCGGGTTGCTCCCGCTCGCGATGTTCCCGGTTGGATTTCTCCGTGGCTACACGAATCGCCTCGATCAGGTCGGCGGGACTCTTGGTCCGCATCTGAACCACGAAATCCGGGACCGGCAAAAACCCCGTGCCCGGCAGAATGGTCAGGCTGATCGCGCCCGCCGCTTCACGAGAGATTGGCCCGGGTACCATCTCGCCCATCATGGACATTTGACCGGACGCATCTACCACCATCTGCGGCCCAAAGCCCGCCAGCCCGTCCAACATGCCCGCCGCACCCATGGGCTGAACCGCGAACGCGAAGAATGCTTCTCGCGGAACGAAAAACGTCTGCTTGACCTTGTCGAGCAAGGCTTTGGCACCCATCCCGGAAAGCGGCGGCCAATGGGCACGAATGGACTCGGCCCAGTCGCCGGAATCATTAACAATCGCGGTGTAATCCACGTGGGTCACGATCTTGAACGATGAAAAGACCGTCGCCCCGCTGTCACGTTCCGTGTCTTTCAGATTCAACCGGACGGCCAACAACGGAGCACCATCTTCTCCTTCCACGCCACCCGTGAAGATGGCGTCCGGCACGGATAAATGATCATGCGAAGCGATACATGACTGGCTCTTGCCGCTCGGCATCAGGTAGGCCAACGGCACATGGTTCAACGAAATGACAAACCCACCGCCCACACCGGCCGGCTTCAGGGATAGCCCTTCAAGAAGGGCGACTTCCGAGTCGGCAGCGAGAACCGCCCGCAATCGCTCCTCGGCCTCCGCGATCGGCCAGCCGATCCGCATCGCCCATTGCAGCCGACCGCGCGTATCCGGGGCAAAAAGTGCAACCTGAATCGTGGTATCCGGCCAATCGCCGATTTGGGCGACGATGCTCGCGGCTTCATCCAGATCAACGCCCTCGCTGGTCGATCGTCCTGCCTCGCGAAGCAGATTCCCGATGGCGTCAACAACGAAACCGCTGTTGGATCGCTTGACTTCCATGATCAATCCTTGCATCGATGCGACGTGGAATTCGATTCGCGGTTTGATCAGATAGGCCGACGAGGTCGGCGTGGCTTGCGTTGTAACTTGCGACTTTTCTTCCGGCGGGTGGTTGCTTTTATCCTCATCAAGCTCCCCGAATACGACGTTCCGCTCCTGACCGATCGCGACGGGCGAATAGAACGCCGTCAAGACACCAAGCGCCGTCAAGACACCAAACACCGTCAAGGCACCAAGCGCCCTCAAGCCACAAAGCGCCCTCAAGCCACAAAGCGCCGTCGAGGCACCAAGCGCCGTCGAGGTACCAAGCGCCCTCAAGGCACCAAGCGCCGTCAACGACATCACAAGGCGATTCTTCATCCGAAATCCCATGGCTTTTCCTGCTTCCCTTCAACTCCCCGTTTCCGCAACCGCTTCTTCCCAACCCGCGACCAAGTCTTTTACGAGCCGCGAGCGCAAAGCGAGCGGTCCCCCGCATCCGTCATTCCGGCGAACGCTCGATGACCCGCATGGGTGGCCCACCTCCTTTGGAGGTGGGGGAGCCGATGATGTCCGTTCCCCATCATGCCCGTGTTTCACCCACCCCTTTACGAGCCCCGACGGGCATCGATTCACTCCCTTGGAGTGTCCTCAATCCTCATCGACTGCCGCTGCTTCCTCCACTTGCGGTGCCCCAGCCATGGCACCTCCCATCATCATCATGGCCACATTCTTGCCGTAAACAATCAACTCCGTCGGCGCAAGAACATCAAGCTGCACCCAGCCATCCCCACCGGTACCGCACACAGCCAGCGGGGCGCCGATGATCATCTCCGGAATCGGTGGACTCTCCTCGCCCAATGCCTTGGCTACGCCCTTGACAAACGACACGATGTGATCGACGGCGATATAGACGACCGTGCCGCGATTCTGTGGTTGCAGGCGACTGACCTTCTTGATGCCCGAATCGGAATCCAAAGACGTGTCGCTAGACTTTGCACGCTCCATGAGATTTTTCGCGTGTGACGAGCCGCCAAGACACACCACGACCGTCTTCTCATCCAACGCGCCCGAACGAAAAACCAGCGCATCCTTGCCCAGCAACTTGGTGATCTTCTCGATGTCCTCCTCGTCCATCTCATCAGCTTTGGCCAGCCCGAACACGTCGAACTTCGTACGATCAATGGCCACGCCGTTGATTTCCTCAGCCTTGGCCTCATGAGTCAAGAACCCCATGGCCTTCTTGAAGTCTTCGTCCTCGACGCCCAGCCCCTTGACGGTCTCGATCAGCGTTGCAAACCGTTTCAGCCAATCCTGACTCCCAGTGGTGTCGATGATTGCGTTGACCGCGAACAATCCATCCGCACTGTCGGGCGATCCGGTCACCGAAACCCTCGCCCCACGAATGCCGACGACGAGACTCACAACGTTGGACTTGATCTTCTCGATGTCCTCCGCCTCAATGCCCTTGACTTCCTTCAACATGCCGAAATAGGCATCCAGCGCTTTGACGCTCTCTTCCGTCTGCTTCGGGTCCACGAGCTGACCCGCCGCCACCAGGTATCCGTCCGCCGGCAAACCCGTCAGCAATGATTCCTTCGTCGTCACCACCTTGGACTGCTTGGCCAATTCGCTATCCGGCTGAAGCGTCATCGCAAAGCGCAATCCCACGCCGCTCTTATCCAATGACAGGCCGACCGTCATGGATTCAGCGCCGTCCAAAAACTTGTCGATTTGCGCCTTGGCGGCCTCAGCCTGCTCCGCTGGCTGGCCCATGAACATCAACGGCATAAATGAATTGATCTGCGGCCTGAACGTCTGGACCATCTTCTGCGCGTCCACCCAGATGACCAGGTCCTGATCATCCATCGTTCGGCTCTGATCCGCCGAAAGCCTTTGATCCATGCCCTTTTCGCACTTGGCCACAGACTCCGCCACCGAAGGAATCATGGACAGCGCCACACGATTTTCCCCCATGGCTGCCTGCATCGGTTGACCCTGCAAGGTCACCATCCACGCGCCGCCTTCCATGGCTGTCCCACCCATTGCCTCCAACAACTTCTTGGGATCGTCGGCAGGGATGATGATGGCGATCTTCGTCGGAATCTCAGCCGGAACCTCGAACGGCATGATGGCCACGACCATCGGTCCGTCGGCCTGCAATCCTTCGCCGATTCCGAAATGTTCCGCCAGCAATCCCCCAATGGTGTATTTCTGCGGCGGCTGCAAGAACATGTTCATCTGCAAGTCGGTGACCATCTGCTGAAAATCACCGTCCACGGCTTGAATGTTCGGGACATAGGCGAACACCACAGCGTCGGCCGGAATCATCGACAGCGCCTTCTTCGCAGAGTCGCCAGCCAGCGCGCTCTGCGGCATGGTCAAGCCCGCGAGCAGCAGTCCCACCAACAAGGAATTACGTGTCATTCGAAACGCTCCTAATCTGTATGCAAAAACGGTTGATCCAATCTTGTTACGTCTTGCCCAGTATATCATCGCTCGTCGTAAGCGCCCAACTCCTGTCGATCGCGCAACACCGCCCATCTGCGTTGCTCGATTTTGCGTTCCGGGAATTTCACTGTCTATCGACCTTCTTCGCGTCGCGGCTCCATCACTTTGCGGGTCTCGCAATCCCGCCCTGCCTCGTCCCGTCGATTCACGACCGGCTCAACGTCCAGACGTACGCAGCCAACGCGGCCAGGTCCTCCTCGTCGGGCACCAGCCGCGTCACCGGGTTCATCGCAAACGGGCGATTCGGGTCACGCAGCTTCTCGCGGGGAACACCGCTCTTCAGAACCGCCAAGATGCCTGCCACACTGCCATCGCAATGATCCCACTGATCGTCCGTCAAGTCAGGCCCGCGCTCACCGCCCCGCCCCGTCTTCATATGACACTTGGCACAAGACCCCGCGGCGAATGCTTCCGCTCCACGCTCCAACGTCTTGGCCGAGGGCTTCGTCTCGACGACGGCCGTCGCTTTCACTTCCACCACCGGCGTTGCAACGGTCGACGTCGATGACGAATCCGGTTCAGCCACACCCGGTTGATCCTGCCGCGCTGATGGGGCCACCGGTCGAGAGGCCTCGCGTTCCTTCAGCGTCTTCGGTCGCGCTGCCGTATCCGCAGTTTGATCGCACCCTGACGTCACAACACAAAAAACCACAACCAGCCATCGCATACAACATCGCGCAAACATGGTTTGAAGACTCCTCAGTGGATTCGCCATACCGGACGCACCTGCCCCTGACCGATCAGGTGAGGCCCCGTTCGTTTGGATCTCGTCTCAGTCCGGTCAGGATAATCGAAAGCGACCCACGAATCGACAGCGGCAGACGCGATGTCATCATGCAGCATAATCCATAAACGGCGGAAGTGCGCGCGGATTCTGATCAGCCAACAAGATCGTACAGACGACGCCCCGAACATTCGCACCCACCGCAACACCCACCATGAAAATCCGCGACTTTTCTAAAAACGTGTCCAAGACGCATTCTTTTTGTACCGTGCCGCGACCGCTTCCAATCCGCGAGCGCGAAGCGAGCGGTCTTCCGGAACGGGTGGCCCACCTCCTTTGGAGGTGGGGGAGTCGATGATCAGAGCGCCAGTTCGTACGGCCCGCTTCACCCGCCTCTTAACAGAGCCGCGACCGCCTGCATCCGTCATTCCGGCGAACGCCGGAATCCAGAATTCGCAGCGCGGGTTTCACCCGCCTCTTAACAGAGCCGCGACCGTCAGGGAGCGGGAATCATGTCTGGCTGGGTGGCCCACCTCCTTTGGAGGTGGGGGAGCCGATGACCACATCGTGTGGCCGAATGTCGCGGATTCTGTAAACGTGCGGAACACCGACCGAAACTGTTTCATCCCGTCAATCTTGTAAATCCTGTCAATTCTCGCCCGATGATCGGCGTTCGGAGTATCTCGAACACGCAACCCAACTCCGCGTTCATCGTCGCCACCTGAAGCTGTCAATCTGTGCGGAACCGCCATCGCCAGCCTGTGCGTTTAGGCACGCCGACGCGTCACGGAGCGGAAATCCACATGTATCCGCCCAGATCGCGCTCATCAAACGATTCAAGTCACGATATTACCGTTCGTTTTGCCTTCCCCGCTGGCCGATACTATTCTTCATGCCGACCGGGCGGATCGAACCTCACCGCCCCGCAAGGCGAATGGACAAGCGTCAATGCGACACCCTACACTCAATCAAGGGTCAACCATGAAGATCATTAATGTTTGCGGGGCCAGGCCGAACTTCATGAAAATCGCCCCGCTGATGCACGCTTATCGCGATCAACACCTGATCCATCCGCTGCTGGTGCACACCGGTCAACATTACGACGAGCGCATGAATCGCTGGTTCTTCGACGAATTGGACATCCCGCCCCCGGACATCAACCTGGAAGTCGGCAGCGCCTCGCACGCCGTCCAGACCGCCGAAATCATGAAGCGCTTCGAGCCGGTCTGTCTCAATCAGCAGCCCGACGCCGTCCTGGTAGTGGGCGACGTGAACTCCACCATCGCCTGTGCGTTGGTCGCGGTGAAACTGGGAATTCGTGTCATCCACGTGGAGGCTGGTCTGCGGTCCTTCGATCGTAGCATGCCCGAGGAAATCAACCGCGTCCTGACCGACTCCATCTCCGACCTGTTGTTCGTGACCGAGCCCAGCGGCCTGACCAACCTGCAACGCGAAGGAATCGCCGAGGAAAAAATCCATCTCGTCGGAAACGTGATGATCGATACACTACGCCGCTTTCAAGCCCGTTCGGGAGAATCAAAAGTCCGCGAGTCGCTGGAATTGACGAACAAGCCCTACGCCGTCCTGACGCTGCATAGGCCCGCCAACGTCGATGACCCCGGCGTCTTCGGACGCCTGCTCGACGCATTGGCCGTGATCCAGAAATCAATGGCCGTCATTTTTCCGATTCACCCCAGGACGCGGGCCAATCTCGAATGCAGCGACGCGGGTCGGCGCCTCAAGAGCCTGTCCGCCATTCGCGTGATCGAGCCGCTGGGCTATCTCGATTTCCTGAATCTCATGTCCCACGCCAATTGCGTGCTGACGGATTCCGGCGGCATTCAAGAAGAGACCACCATCTTGGGCGTTCCCTGTTTAACCCTGCGTGACAACACCGAGCGACCCGTGACCATCGATCAAGGCACCAACCGATTGGTGGGCTGCGATCCGAAGAAAATTGTGCATGCGTTCCAAGCTGCCCAAGCCGCCGATCGCCAACCAAAGCAGCCGGCGCTTTGGGATGGAAATGCGGCTGGCCGCATCGTCAACGTCATTGCAGCCTGGGGGCAAGTGCCGGCGGAAATCAATACATCGGCTCACCAAATCCAAGCCAGATAGCCCGGATTATTCGTCGGCGATTTCTTTACCGAGCAGCGACCGTCAGAGCTTGAGAATCTTTTTCAACGGCACGGGGCTTCTTGGGATTCGCCGGTGCTCGTTTTCATCCGGCCGTCGGAACCGCTGGTTATGTTGAATCCGACGTTTCCGTTATTCCTCCTGTCGCCGTTTCCGTTATTCCTCCT
>CAYRHJ010000013.1:0-191007 GCA_964424105.1 uncultured Phycisphaeraceae bacterium
GGCGGCAAACACTCCTCCAAACAGCAGACCTGCATCAACACCTGACGCCGATCCGGACGACGCAACCGCGGCGGTTCCGGCGAACCGACCACCACCGCCGGGGTTTCCTGCCCAACCTCCGAGAGGTCCATCCCCGAAAAAAACGCTGTCGTGTCCATGCCCCGGAGGATACCATACGCGTCAAGAGGATTTTTTCTCAGGCTCGTCAGGGAGCGGTCTGGTCTTTTTTGTCGAACACCGCTCCCTGACGGTCGCGGCTCTGAAATGCGCGGTCGCGGCTCTGAAATATCGTATCGCGGCTATGAAATTGTTTGTCGTTTTTGGAGCAAGCTACGACTGGTTAATCAATCTTCGGTCCGGCTTGGGCGATACTGGTCGGCGCGTCGATCGATGTGAAATTCTTGACGAATCGTCGGGCCAGATCGGCGGCCTTCTTGTCGTATAGGCTTGGGTCCGCCCATGTATTGCGGGGCAGCAGCACCTTGGCTGGTACGTCCGGGCAACCCTTGGGCACCTCCACCCCGAAGATAGGGTCTTTCGTGTAGCCTGAATCGTTAAGCGAACCGTTAAGGGCGGCGGTCACCATGGCCCGGGTGTGATTGATGTTCATGCGCTTTCCCACGCCGTAACCACCGCCGCTCCACCCGGTGTTGACAAGCCAGCATTGGGCCTGGTGCTTTTCGAGCTTTTTTCCGAGCATTTCGGCGTAGACGCTGGGCGGCAGCGGCAAAAACGGTGCACCGAAACAGGCACTGAACGCGACCTCCGGTTCTGTGATGCCCGCTTCCGTGCCGGCGACTTTGGCTGTGTATCCGCTGAGGAAGTGGTACTTGGCCTGGCTTGGGTTCAGCCGCGAAACGGGTGGCAGGACGCCGAACGCATCACATGTCAGAAAGACGACATTCTTGGGATGCCCACCAACGCTGGGAATCACGGCGTTGTCGATAAAATCGATAGGATAGGCAGCTCGGGTGTTTTCGGTAATGTCGGAAGAGTCGTAATCGATTTTTCCGCTGTCATCCATGACGACGTTTTCAAGGACGGCGCCGTTGCGAATGGCGTGGAAAATCTGCGGTTCTAATTCCTCTGACAAGTGAATGCACTTGGCATAGCAGCCGCCCTCGAAATTGAATACGCCCGAATCGTTCCAACCATGCTCGTCATCACCAATCAGGCCTCTGGAAGGGTCCGCGGACAGTGTTGTTTTTCCTGTGCCGCTTAATCCAAAGAACAGGGCTGTATCTCCCGCCGGGCCTGCGTTGGCGGAACAGTGCATGCTGAGAATGCCCTTGCGCGGCAGCAAGTAATTCATGATCGAAAAAATGCTCTTTTTTATTTCGCCGGCGTATTGCGTGCCGCCGATCAACACCAGCTTCTTGGCGAAATGGATGATGACGAACACTTCGGACCGCGTACCGTTCTTTTTGGGGTCAGCCAGACACCACGGCGCGTTCAAAATGGTGAAATCGGGGCTGAAATCAGGCAATTCTTGGGCCGGCGGTCTGATGAACAACTGTCGCGCGAAGAGGTTATGCCAAGCGGTTTCGGTGACGACACGTACCTTGAGCCTGTGCGTGGGGTCCGCGCCGGCGAAGCAATCGCGAATATAGATTGTCTTCCCGCGATAATGTTCGATGACCCTGCGATGGAGATGGTCAAAAACGTCGGGGGTCAGTGGTACGTTGATTTTGCCCCAGTCGATATGGCTCGTCGACGTCGGCTCCTCGACGATGTACCGGTCCTGCGGGCTTCGACCGGTGAATGGGCCGGTTTTTACGACCAACGCGCCGTTGGCAGCCACCTTACCCTCGTCGTTGGCAAGGGCGAGGCGGATCAAATCGTCGGCACGCAGATTCCAATGGGCTTGCGCAATGTCGATGATTCCCAATTCGTCCAGTCCATTGTTGCTGGTATCGGTGTCCACAATCATTTCCTTGGGGCAACTTGGCGATCCTGTCATGTTCTGATTCTCAACAATAATCACTCGGTACGTATTGAACGTCAAACGCAGCGGGCTTCTTTCTGTTGAAGAAGCTGCAATGTCTTGCGATTACGTGTCATACTACTCGGGACATGGGCCATTGAACATCCTGCAATGGGCCACGCCTGCTTGCGCGCTGGATTTCGGCTTGCGCCGGAATGACCTGGATTCCGGTTTGCCTGGCCCTTGCGAGATCGAATCGGCTTGCGATCGGGGATGGGTTAATTTCGGGAGGGCACGGCCCCACCGAGCGAGTGATACGCCCGGATCGCACGTGAAGGCCGGTGGTAGCCGGTGATGGCATCCTATGGTGGCCACGGAGTTCGCGGGAGGCCCGGTGTTTCCGACGTAGATGGATGTCAGCCGGACTTGACAGCGGGAAAACCGGCTCGTAAGTAAAAACGGCATTCAATCGAAATTGATCGGCGAACCGCCTGGCTAGCGGGCACGTAACATGAATCTAAGAGCGCCTAACAGATGCCCGACCTGCCATTCGAATGGACCCGGAAGACCGCTCCTTCACAGTCGCGGCTCTGATAAGGTTAGGCGTTTTAAGGCGGGAATGGCTGATTTGGGCGTCAGGATCGGTTTGTAAGGGTTGATACGGAGTCATGATAGAGGTCACGAATCTCACCAAGCGTTTTGGCCCCGTCACCGCCATCGATGACATTTCATTCAGAATTGAAACCGCACGGACGGGCAACATTGTCGGTTTTCTGGGTCCCAACGGCGCGGGCAAGAGCACGACCATTCGGGTGTTGACCTGTTATCAGCCGGCCAGCAGTGGCCGGGCGACGGTGGCGGGTTTTGATGTTTTCTCGCAATCGATGGAAGTTCGGCGGAACATCGGCTATTTGCCTGAAAACGCGCCGTTGTATCCGGAAATGCGAGTGCGGGAGTATTTGCATTTTCGGGGCAAGCTGCATGGGATGTCATCGGGCGCTCGGAATGCTGCCATCAAACGGGTTTCGGACCAATGCTGGCTGGGGGAATTTATTGATCGTCCTATCGGGCATCTGTCCAAGGGCATGCGGCAGCGGGTGGGGTTGGCGGACGCGTTGCTTCACGATCCGAAGATTCTGTTTTTGGATGAACCGACGATCGGGCTGGACCCCACGCAGATCCGTGAAACCCGCGAGGTGATCCGCGAGTTGGGTCGGCGACACGTCGTGTTCCTCAGTTCACACATTTTGCATGAAGTTGAACAAATTTGCACCCATACGGTGGTAATTGCCAATGGCCGGCTGGTGGCGGAGGGTTCGCCATCGGAGTTGCGACAGCGCATCAGTTCCGGTTCGAGGTTGATCGCGGAGATCAAGGGGTCGGCCGAGGAGGTGCGTGCGGGCGTTCATTCGCTGGAGGGCGTTGGCCGGGTGGATTGCGAATGTGTGGAGGGGTGGAATCGCCTGGCGATTGAATCGAACGGCGCGGCTGATGTGCGGGAGAAGATTTTTGAATTGGCCACCCGCAAGGGATGGGTGTTGCGGGAGATGCGTCGCGAAGTGGCAAGCCTGGAAGACTTTTTCATCAAGATTACGGCTGAACAGCGTGCGGCCCGCGCCTGAATCGGGCGAATGGCCGGCTGAGGAGTTTCGGGAACATGCGAAACGTGGTGACGTTGGCCCAACGGGAGTTGAACAGTCAGTTTTTTTCCCCTGTGGCGTACGGGGTGATCACGCTGTTCCTGGTCATGTCGGGGATCATGTTTGCCATGATGAGTTTTCAGCCCGGGGGTGAGGCGTCGGTTCGTGCGGTCTTCGGGCCGTGGATGCTGTTGATACTTTTGTTCATCATTTCGCTGGTCACGATGCGTCTGTTGAGCGAGGAATTTCGCAGCGGCACGATCGAGACGCTGATGACGGCTCCGGTTTCCGATACGGACGTGGTGTTGGGCAAATACCTGGCTGCGTTGATCTTTTACGTGGTGATGCTGGCGCCCACGGTGATTTATCCGATTCTGATCAGCATGTACGGCGGATTGGACCTGGGATTGACGGTCTGCTGTTACCTGGGGCTGGTGATGGCTGGCTCGCTGTATATCGCCGCGGGGGTTTTTTTCAGCACATGCACGCGAAGTCAGGTGGTGGCGGGGATGTGCACGTTCGTGGTGTTGGCGATGTTGACCTTTCTGCCCCGTGTGGCTGCACAGATGCAGGAGGGGATCGTCCGGGTGATCTTTCAGCACGTGGCCATCGATGAACAATACCTGGTCTTCTGGCGTGGGATGTTGGATTCGCGTGCGGTGGTGTTTTTCGTGACGGGCACGGCGATGTTTTTGTTTTTGGCGGTGAAGGCGTTGGAGTTTCGGCGATGGCGATAAACGAAGCGGGCGCGGCGGGCGTTGATTCGCCGGTGCCGGCGTCCGGAGGATCGGAATTTCGCGGTCGGCACGTGGCCATCGGCGGCAACGTGCTGGTCAGCGTTGCGCTGGTGGTGGGAATCGTGGGCGTTTTGCAGTGGGGATCGTATCTGGCCGCCGGGAAGGTCGACCTGACGGATTCGGGCGTCAACAGCCTGTCACCGGGTACGGAGCGGTTGCTGGGCGGATTGGATCAGACGGTTCGTTACACGTCGTTGTATTTTGAGACCGACCTGGAGGACGAAGATCAGTCGAAATATCGAACCGTTTCGAACGATCTGCTGAAGCTGTATCAAGGCGCTAATCGACAGAGAATCGAGTTGGAGTTCATCAATCCGCTGAAGGATTTGGCGGCGCGACGAAAGCTGGTGGAACGGTTGCAGGGATTGGAACGATTTCAGAAGGAAGCGGAACCGTATCGGGAGTTGGCTGACGATTTCACGAAAAACAAGGTGGCGCGGTTGGGTGAGCTGATCACCGGGGAACTGGGTCGGCTCGATGAATTGGCGTCCGGCACGATGGATGATCGCGAAAAGAACGATCTGGCACAGGTGCAGGCGTTGTTTCGGCGTTGGCAGGAGCAATTGCCGGAATTTACCCGCGAAGTGAACGATGCGGTGCACGGCGCTCCGCCGCGGTTTCGGTCAGCGTCCACCACCATCGCGTCGCTTTATTCGGAATTTTCCCGGAGCCTGACGTCGGTCGAGCAGTTTTCGCGGCAGTTGCTGGCGGATGGAGCCCGACTTTCCGCGGCCACTCGCGACTTTTTTTCTACCGTCGAGGATCGGTACACGCCGGTGATCGAGGAATTGGAATCGGGCGCACAACAAGCGCAAGATTTGCCGACGCCGGAACTCGACGAAATTCTTCGTGAACTCGGTGAAATGTCCAACGCCATCGTCGTGGAAAGTGAAAGCGACGCGACGGTCGTCCGGTTTGCCGATGTTTGGCCACGGAAAGATCGTGACGGCGGGTTTGGTCCGTCTCGGTTCGCGGATCGATTATTTCGGGGCGAGGATAAGCTGACGGCGGCGACGTTGCGAGTCACGCAGGACGAGAAGACGGCGGTGGTGTTCGTGCGTTACGCGGGCCCGCCATTGTTTTTCAGTGGTTTCGGTGGACAGCCCATGCCGGCTCCGTATTTGGGGATTCAGGGGGCGTTGGAAGATACCAATTTCAGCGTTCATGAATGGGACGTTTCGAGCACGGACACACCGCCGGAGATTGACCCGCCGGCGCCGCGGTCGATTTACGTCGTGTTGCGGCCGAATCAACCTCCGCAGGGGCCATTTAATCAATCCCAGCAGCAGCCGTTCGATGAAACGCACCTGGCCAAGGTTCGGGCGGTGCTGGGTGAATTGCCGCGGGCGATCTTTTTGGGGGGTTGGGAGCCTGGGGGCGGTCCTGTGCCGGGCATGATCATGCCCACGCCCTATGCGTACGCGAGTTACCTGGAGGAGGAATGGGGGATCGCGGTTGATGCGGGGATGCTGGTCATCAAGGCGATGCCGTCCGACGAGCCCGGTTCGTTCGAGCTGAGGCAGCAGAGTTTTTCACAATCGGAAGAACTGGTGCCCGGCCATCACATGCTGGTGGCCAATCTGGGCGGGAAGGTGATGGAATTCCCGTTTGCGTCGCCGGTGGAATGGGTGGACCCGCCTGTGGAAGAGGCGGTTGGCCACACGTTGATCGAGACGACTTCCAGCGACACGGTGTGGGCGGTGACGAACATTCAGCCGTACATCGATCGGGCCCGAAGCCAGGAAAAAATTTCGCTCCTACCGGAAGACCGGGTTGGGCCGTTCACGCTGGCTGTGGCTGCGGAAAAGGGCGACGGGAAGGTGGTGGTCATCGGTTCGTCGGCGTGCATGACGGATCAGGTGGCGATGCAGGAGGTGATGGTGGTCGCGTCGCAGGGTTTTTCCGTGCGCAAGCGCAATCCTGGAAATCTGGCGCTGCTTCTGAATTCGCTGCATTGGCTGAATGACAAGGATGAATGGATGGACGTCGGCCAGCCGGCGACGTTCAACACGCTGGAGATCGCACAGGGTCCGGCGATGTCGTTCATTCGCGTTTTGGTGGTGGGGATTTGGCCTGCGTTGGCGTTGTGTTGTGGATTGGTGGCATGGCGGGTTCGTCGGAGTTAGGCGATCATGAGCTTTCGCACCAGTGTCATTCTCGGCGTTATGTTCATCGTGTTGTTGGCGGGTCTTTTCGCGCTGCGGGCGAATCAACCCGTTGAAAGGGATTTGAAGCCGGCACGGGCGGCGGGGGTGGACCTGGAGCGACCCTTGTTCGAGGATCCGCCGGGCGAACTCGTTTCGGTGGTTTGTACGAAAGGCAGTAACAAGCCGTGGCGGTTTGAAAAGGTGTCGGAGGAGGGCGATTCGGCGCCGAACTCGTGGCGCATGACCGAGCCGATGCCCTGTAGCGTGCCCGGCCACATGGTCGATGGGATCGCCAATCGTTTGAAGAGCCTGAAGTATGAAGTGAAATACGAAGCCGGCGGAACTGACGGACTGACGCTGGCGGAGGCTGGTTTGGAACCTCCCGATCTGGTCGTGGAGATGCGGGACGCGGAGGGCCTGTCGTACGTGGTTCACGTGGGCAAGCCGGCGTCGCCAAATACGACGTTCGTGCGTTTGCCGGACTCATCGGACATTTTTGTGGCCAAGGCGTCGTTGGATGGCCTGTTGCGGAAGCGCGTCGAGGAATATCGCGAGAAGCTGTTGTTCAATTTCGAGCCGGGTGACGCGAAGCAATTGGAGATCGCCGTCTCGGATGATGGGGAGGACGTCCTGTATCGGCTGGTGAAGGACGATCGCAACGATTGGCAGATCGAGTCGCCATTCAGTGCGGATGCGCAGGACGGAGTCGTTAATGAAGCCGTTCGAACCCTATCCCGTTTGCGGGCGACCGATTGGGCGGACGCGACTGGCGACGGCGCTGACGGTCGGTTTGGATTTGCCCCTGCCAAGCTTGGCATTACGGTGACTTGTGAAAAAAGGACCGAGGTCGAGGCTGCGGATTCCGGCGCGGAGGATGATGAAACCGCGAGCGAAACGGAGGGTGTCGCGCCGGAGGTGACCGTCGAACGTCGAGAACACCAATTGCTGGTGGGCAGTCGGGGACCGCTGGGCAAGGATTCCGAGTTTTTTGCCCGATTAAGCGGTGAACGGGCGGTGGCCACCGTGGCGAAGACCATCGTGGAGAAATTGACACCGGATCCCGAGAAATGGCGAAACATGGACGTTTGCCGGGCCGACGTTGCGTCGGCTACGCGCGTGACGGTCGAAAGCGAAGGTCGATCCGCGATCATGGAAAAGGCCGACGACGGATCTTGGTCGTTCGCCGATAGCAAGTTGGCTGTCGAGAGTTCAGCCGTTTCGGAGCTATTGCGATCGGTCAATGCGATGACGGCGGTGACGTTTGTCGATGGCGCGGACCTTTCGAGTGCCGAGTTTGGATTCAACCCGCCGGTGACGCAGTTGGTTTTCACCGTGCCGGGTCAGGATCAGCCGATACGTCTGGCGATCGGGAATCCCACCGATCCTACCGGCCGGCGGCTTTATTACGTTCGTTATGGTGAATCGAGTTCGTTGGCCAAGGTGCGTTCGTCCGATGTTGCAGCGGTGCGACGTGGGCCGTTGCATTATGCGGACCGGACGATTTTGCAGTTGGCGGAGGAGCAAATCGAGAGCATTGATTTGACGCGTTCGAATGCCATCACCGGCGAGATTGAAACACTGGCATTGGAACGGCGAGATGGATCATGGGGATTGATCATCTCGGCCCGTGCGGAATCGATGGCTGCGGATTCCACGTCGGTGCGGGCATTGTTGGATGTGCTGGGTGACTTGCGGGCGGTTTCCGTGGCGTCGAGCGAAGGCGATCCGGCGGAGTTCGGATTGGATGATCCGGTGATTCGCGTGGTGGCGACGTACAACGTCGAGTCGACTGGGGGTGACGTCGATGACCATCCCGCTCCGCAGATGGTCACGCTGGATTTTTCGGAACGAGATCGCGCTTTCGCCAAACGATCCGATCGATCGACTATCTACGAGGTTTCCAACGTACAACTGGATACGTTTCGAGCGGACCTGCATGCCAAGGAAATCTGGCCCATGGACGGGGGGTCCGTGTCGGCCATTTCGGTTACGGCTGCCGACAACGGGGCGACGTTTCGGTTTGCCCGTTCCGCTGACGGATGGGTCTATTCACAGGAGCCTGATTTGCCGTTGGATGGTGCGAAGGTGGAAAACCTGGTCTTGCAATTGTTGGACATGAAGCACGATTCGTACGTGGCCTATGAAGTCAATGACTGGGCTCGGTTTGGGCTGGACAAACCGGAGCGAATCGTCACAATCGAGTCGGCCGATGGAACCAGGCACGCGTTGTCGTTTTCCGCGGGACCGTGCCTGGCTGATCGGGCGAATCATCGGTGTGCGATTTTCGAAGGCAGTGCGGACGTGTTTTTGCTGAGTGCTGATATGGCTTCGCGCTGCCAGGTTTCCGTTGACGATTTCGAGTTGGCCCCGGATTCCTGATATGCAACTGCTGCTCATCCGACACGCTGATTCCGTTCGTGTCGGCAGTGACGGGGTGAACACGGATCGGCAACGCACGCTCTCGCCGATAGGATTGGAAAAAACTCGACACGCTGCGTTGGCGCTCAACCGATTGGGATTGCGGGTCAGCGCCGTGATGACCAGCCCCTATCCTCGCGCCGTCCAGACGGTCCGCATTCTGACCGAGCATCTCGAATTCAAGCCGGAAGTCCGACGGACGGAGTTGCTTGCGCCGGGCGTCGACTGGTCCAAAATTGTCAAGCTTTTGCATCGCAATATCGAGTTGCCGTGCATCGCGCTGTGTGGCCACGAACCCGATCTATCGGAGGGGGCGACGCGCTGGGTGGGCGGTAGCGGTCGGCCTAGTTTGCTGTTTCATACCGGGTCGGTCGCGTGTATGCGCTTGGACATGAAAACGGATCCGCCGGAGGGAACGCTTCAGTGGCTATTGGATTCGAATCAGCTTGACATGATCGCGAATCATACGACGTAGCTGTCGTTTGGGAGTGATGATCAGTAGGTTTCGAGGTCAGCGGAGATTCGTTTGCCCCGATGGGATGCTACCGGGCGGACGTTGGCGGTTCCGCCCCGCGGGAACGATTCACCCCTCGATTCGTTCAACCGTGACGCGCAGGTATTTTTGGCGATGGCCGGTCTTGCGGCGATAACCTTTGCGGCGGCGGAACTTGATGATGTCGATCTTATCACCCTTGATTTCGCCGGCGATACGTGCGACGACCTGGGCACCTTCGACGTAGGGTTGGCCGATCTTCGAATCCGCGCCGTCGCCCAACATGACGACGTGGCCAAACGCAATCGTATCCTGGCCATCGGTTAGATCGCGGCGCTGCACCTCGAACGTATCCCCTTCACGAACCATGTATTGATGGCTGCCGTCTTCGATGATCGCGTACAATTCAATGCCTCCCAACATTGGCCGATCGTGCCCGGCGAACCTTCGCCCCGGGTCGTCGAGGGTTTCCTACTCGTCGGACCGAGCATTCTGGTCCATTTGGGCCAAACCGTCAACCCGGCCAAACTGATCTTTCCAGGTTTTTGAATTGTCGGGCGCCTGTTGCGCCATCGCAAGCGGGCGGACAGAAATGCCCGACCGGCGGGCAAGGGGCGGGCAGGCGTGACTGGCGTTTCTGGATTCCGGCTTTCGCCGGAATGACGGAAGTGGGCGGTCGGGGCACTGGAAAGAGGCGGAAAGGTGCCGGGGACCGCTCGCT
Organism: uncultured Phycisphaeraceae bacterium; assembly: GCA_964424105.1. Taxonomy (GTDB): domain Bacteria; phylum Planctomycetota; class Phycisphaerae; order UBA1845; family UBA1845; genus CAYRHJ01. Next base: position 10,141 of record CAYRHJ010000013.1, read on the forward strand.
TTGCGCTCGCGGCTCGTCAATTGGCGGGTGAGACCCGCCGTACGAACTGGATTCCGGCTTTCGCCGGAATGACGGGACGGGCCGGAATGACGGGGCGGGCCGGAATGACGGGACGGGCTGGAATGATGGTAAACGCCGGGTCGATGACGGAATGCGTCACCCGGCACATCGGCGGCCCACGGCGTGATTAACCAAACTAGATTCGCTCTTCGGTGCCGATGTCACGCAGAATTTTGATGGCCCGGCGGTCCTTGTATCGGCCCAGCTTTCCGGAAAACTGTGGACGGTCGGCCACCTTGATCATCACCGCGCTGTTGGCGGGCTTGCCCGTCTGAATGATGTCGCCCGGTTGGAGTTCGATCAGCTCCTGAACGGTGATGGATGTTTCCGCCAGCCAGGCTGCCACCTGCACACGCGTGCTTTCGATATGTTTGGATAGGTCCTCGCGTTTGGACTCCCCGGTGGCCTTTCGTTTGTAGGCCAACCAGCCCTGCGTGGCCAACTTGCTCATGACCGGCTCGATGACGTTGAAAGGCATGCAGAAGCTCATGGTGCCCGATCGCGAGCCCATCTTGATCTCGAAACCGATGACGACGACGACTTCGTTGGGCGCGACGATTTGTACCAGGTGCGGGTTGTTTTCCACCTCCACCAGGTCGAAATGCACTTCGATGAGATTCGACCAAACCTCCGATAGGGTAGCGAGCGCCCGGTCGGTGATGCGTTTCACCAGCCGCAGCTCGATCATGGTCAGCGGGCGCTGGGGAACGAACGTTTCGTTGCTCGATCCGCCCAGAAGACGATCGATAATCGGATAAATGATCAGCGGACTGATTTCGAGGCACATCTGCCCTTCGAGTGGTTCCGCGGTCAGCAGATTGAAATTGGTGGGGTTGGGCAGCGAATGAATGAATTCGCTGTAGGTGAGTTGCTCGGCGGCGGCGACGCGGACCTCGATAATGGTCCGGAGCAAACCGGAGAGCGAAGCCCCCAGATTTCGAGCGAAGCCCTCGTGCAGGCTCTCCAACGCCCGCATCTGATCCTTGCTGACCCGTTCCGGTCGTTTGAAGTCATAGGTTTGAACGTCGCGGTGGCGATCGGACAGTCGAGCGAGGAGGGACGGGTCGTCGGGGTCTTGTCCCGCATGACTGGCATCCACCGCAGCCAACAGGGCGTCGACTTCGCTTTGGTCAAGTACGTCAGACATTGTCAGTCCCGCGATTTTGGTGATGCAGGCGCGGAGTTTGCGCCTTAACATAGGCTTATCGGATGCTCCGGCTGATATCTTGAAAGGACCCTTGACCGCGTCATGGGCTGGTCGAGGAGACGATTCCCCAACACCCGGACGCAAAGGAGCCGCTCGTGCTGATGTATCGCTCAAAGCGTCAACCGGCGTTCACGCTCATCGAATTATTGGTCGTCATTTCGATCATATCGCTGCTCATCGCCATCTTGTTGCCATCGCTATCTCGTGTGCGCAAACAGGCCAAGGGCGTCCTATGCCAGACGCATCTTCGGCAGTTGTCGCACGGATGGCACATGTACGCCGACGAAAACCGGGATGTCTTGCTTCCCGGGCGATTTGGCAATGAACCTGGTGGAAAGAATAACCCCGCGAATTGGTATGACGTGGGAAACGGCTTGAAGTACCGACCCCGATGGGTCGCGACCATGGGAAAACAGGTCGGGGTTTTCGCCTTCAACGAGCCTCGGACGGACGACGATCGACAGGACTATGACAGCGCCGTGTATCAATGCCCGCAGGTGTCAGGCTGGATCGACGAACGCAATTACGCTTATGGGTACAACCATCATTTTTTGGGCAATCCCCGAATGACGGCAGGGCGTTTTCACAACTTTCCGGTTCTGCGATCGAGGATCCGTAGTTTCTCCGGTACGGTCTTGGGTGCGGATTGCCTGGGAACCGCAGCCGGCGTGCCCCACCGTGAACGTCGGCCTTTCGCGAACGGCGGGACGGACTTCGCCGATCTGGGCAATCACGGTTGGACGCTGGACCCGCCGCGGCTGACCGAGACATCGGATCGAGGCACAGGCGACGCGGGCAGTCCGCGGACCTCTGTTGATCCTCGCCACCTTGGCCAAGTCAATGTCGTGTTTTGCGATGGTCACACGATCCGGACCACGGCGGAGAAACTCGGATATCGTCAGATGCCCGACGGTAGTTACGTTGATCTGCAAGACGTGACGGACCCGCCTCACAATCGCCTTTTCAGCGGCAGCGGCCGGGATGACGAACCGCCGGCCATGCCCACGGCGTAGTGTTGCTTGTCACGCGGTTTGCCTCTTTTCAGAGCCGCGACCGTCAGGGAGCGGTGGCCCGGTCAAACCGTTTCAACGGAGTCATCGCCGTTTCAGAAGTTGCGACCATTCAGACCAACTATCGTAATTTGTGGGTTCAGCTTAACGGCGAACGTGGATCAGCCATTCTCGGTTGCCGGAATCGCCGCGGAGCGGGCTTTCCACCGAGTTCACGACGTTCAAGTTAAGCGCGGTCAAATGCGAGGTGATTCGGGCAACCTCGTTTTCGGCTTGGTCTTCCGGCAAGACCCCCCCGCGTAGATTCGATCGATCGGTTTCATAGTGTGGTTTGACGAGGGAGACGATCTCGCCCTTGGCGTCGAGATGATTCAAGGCCCGGGGCAATACCAGGTGTTGGGGCGTCCAACCGACGTCCACGGTCAAGAGGCGGACCTTCTCGGCCAGGTGGACGTGGAGCGCGTTGGTTCGCTCCATCGTGACGACGCGCGGATCGCGTCGCAGCGACCATTTCAGAATGCCGTAGCCGGTGTCGACGGCGTACACCCGCGTGGCACCGCGCGAAAGCAGGCAATCCGTGAAACCGCCGACGTTGCAGCCAAAATCGGCGCACACCCAGCCCATCGGGTTGATTCCGAAACGGTCGAGCGCATGGGCGAGCTTCTGCCCGGCTCGGGAGACGAATGGGTGGTGACCTTGTGCCGACATGGCGGCCACTGCGGACCGGCTGCCTTCCGTGTGACGGAAGATTACTTGGCGGAGCCGGCGATCAAGGCGTTCAACTTGGCCGCCAGCCTTGATTTTTTCCGGGCGGCGGCGTTCTTGTGAATGGTCCCTTTGGCCGCCGTTCGATCCAGGGAAATGGTGACGGCACGATAGGCATCGGAGGCGCGGCTCCCATCCTTGTCGTGAACGGCTTCAAGGAAATTGCGAATGCTTTTCTTTAAGCCGCTCTTGCGACCACGATTGCGCAAACGGCGCTCCTGGTCTTGTCTGGCACGTTTCTTGGCTGAACTTGAATTGGGCACGCGTTTGCTCTCCTCACCTTGTCGCCGGGGTCGTCACGATGCCGATCCCTCAGGCCGATTTTCCTGCAAGCCCTGCAATCTATCACGAACGTCCCGGAAGTTATAGTCGAGTTGCAGAATTTGTCCAAATTCTTCGCGGGCCTCCTTGACGTTCCCAGCCGCCTCGTGGGACCGGCCCAGCCAATATCGCAAGTCCTTGGCGACGCGGTCATCGGAGATTTCATAATTTTCCACGGCCTTGGTCAGGGTGCCGATGGCCTGGGCCTGGAAATTCTTCTCGTAGAAACAGCGTCCCAGCGATAAGTCCGCCTGGGTGCGGACTTTGGGATCGGTGCGGGCCATCTGAAACAGGGGGATGGATTCGTCAAATTGCTTGGCTTGAAAAAGCCGTGACGCGAGGTCGAACTTCAGGCGGTGGTTCGTGGGGTATTGCTTGACGCGATCACGGTAGACTTTGATTTCGAAGGTCAGAAGGCTGGCCAGCCGCTTTCGGTATTCCTCGGCGTCGCCGGCGTCGCGGGCGACCCGGGCGGCCCGGCTCAATTGCCGGATGCGAATATCTTCCGCCTGAACCTTGTAGTTGTATTCCTTGAACTTCTTGTAGTTCTCCACAAGGATTCCGATGGCCCGGTTTTCACTGGCTTCATCGTCCTTGCTGCATAGCAGCTCGACCAGCTTGCGAACCTTGTTGGGATTGTTGGGATTGGCGGCCAAGTCCACTTCGGCGCGCTTGATGAGCTTGGCCAAACCCTCGTCGGCCTGCGTCAAACGTCCTTCGTCGTGTAGCGCTTTTTGCGATTCGGCGTCCTGCATGCTCTCGGCAAACGTTTCAGCCGATTCGTACTTGCCCTTGAGAATGGTCAGCTTGGTGCTGAGGTCGCGAAGCTCGTTATCGAGCGACATGTCCTTGGGGTCGGCGATCTTCTGCCAGCGGAGGGCTTCGGCCGATCGTTCGTAGCAATCGACGGCTCGGGTGGCGAACCCGCGGGATACGAATCGATCACCGATGTCTTCATAAACCTCGCGGAGAAGGGCGCAGCGCTTGGCGTTGGGTTTCTTCTCGTTTTCGATGGCGTTGGCGTAGATGGGTCCGATCCACATGACCGTTTCTTCACACCGCAGCTTGTTGGCGTTTTTGAGAATCCCTTCCATGTAGGAAATGTTGAACGGGTCTTGGGAGAGGAGCCACTCCGCGTTGAGCATGGCCTTCTTGGCGTCTCGGCTGGTCATGGAATACTTCATGGAGTCCGAGAAACCGGGTTTCTTGCCCCCCGTCAGATTTCGAACCGCCGCCGCCGCCCGCAACGGTGCGTGGGCTTGCTCGACGGCGTCGGGCCAGAAGGCCAAGCCGTCGATGTAGCATTTAATGGCGAAATCCCAGTTCTTGTTGGCGGCGAGTTCTTCGGCGCGCTCGAACCATTTGCGAGCCTTGGCTTGGTCCGCTTCGCTTGATTCGTACGGCGGGTTGGGATCGGTCGGTTCTTGTAGCTCGTTCGGAGTCGTCTCTTCTGCCAAGATGCCTTCTCGCCTTATCAATGGCTGGTCATTGCATCCGCCGAGCTGTGGCGGCCCAACACGTTCCTGTTTTGTCGGGCGAATTTCGTTCCGACACCAGAAGCTTGTCGACAACCTGCGGGTCGTGTCAGTTCTGGATTCACAATCCCTTTCAAACGGCGAATTGGACATGATATCGATGCCCTTGGGCGTGTCAAGGAAACGCCGCGTGACTACAGGGTCTTTCAGTTCTGCCGATTTATCGAAAGTGGGGCGGCACAGCCCACACTTTGACCTCACGCCACCACCATGGTGGTGTCGTGCTCGCCGGCGTCCTGTGTCCATCCCGTGCACCTGGCCCGTCATTCCGGCGAAGGCCCGCATCCGTCATTCCGGCGCAAGCCGGAATCCAGAAGAACGTTGCCTGGGCTCCGGCTTGCGCCGGAGTGACGATCGGGACGATTCCCGCTCGCGCTACCCTGGCGAAAAACCTAAAACTGAAAGACCCTGCGCGTGACTCGGCGAGCCTATGTACACGGTGACCCCTACAGGCACGCGACCAAGGCTGTCAATGCTTTACAATCGTCGAAACAATTCTAAAATCACCCCGACGCTCAGCGTTCAGGATATGACGGTTGGCTAGTCGGGACCATTCATGTTGTCGTTGCCGCGTTCCATTGAAAAGCTGAGGATCGTCTTTTATCCCGATGCGGTGCTGCGGAAACGCTGCAAACCGGTCGAAGAATTCGACGATTCGTTGGATCAGTTGGCCACGAGAATGCTCGAGTTGATGCGGCAGGCCAACGGCGTGGGGCTGGCTGCTCCGCAAGTCGGCGTGCCCGTGCGATTGTTCGTTTGCAACGCGACGGGTGAATCGCAGGACGATCGTATCTGGGTCAACCCGGTGCTTTCGCAGCTCGAGGGGGCGACCGAAGCCGAGGAAGGTTGTCTGTCGCTGCCCGGTGTCAGCGTTCTCAAGCGTCGAGCTGCGAACGCGGTCATCGATGGTTTCGACGTCCACGGTCAGCCCATCCGCGCGGAGGGCAGTGACCTGTTGGTCCGCATCTGGCAGCATGAGACCGATCATCTCAACGGCGTTCTGGTGATCGATGATATGTCTGAGGTGGCTGAGATGGCCAATCGTCGCGCCATTCGGCAATTGGAAAGCGGCGAAACAGCCAAGGCCTAGAACGCGTCCCCATGCGCATCGTTTTCATCGGTTCGGGCGATTTCGCGGTTCCTACACTCCGTGCCCTGGTTGACGCCCGACATGACATCCCCTGTGTCGTAACCCAACCCGATCGGCCGGCGGGTCGGGGCCGGTCGATGGCGCCCACGCCCGTCAAAAGTGCGGCGACCGCGCTCGGACTATCGGTCGTCGAAGCCGCCGACGTCAACGATCCTGCCCTGGTGACGCGCGTGTCGCAATTGCGGGCTTGCGTGGGGGTCGTTGTCGCGTTTGGTCAGAAGATCAAGTCGGCGTTTCGCGATGCGTTGGCTGGTGGCTGTATCAATCTCCACGCGTCGTTGCTTCCGCGACACCGCGGCGCCGCCCCCTTTCAATGGTCCATCATTCGAGGCGACCGGGTCACAGGAGTCACCGTCTTCAAGCTGGTCGATCCCATGGATGCCGGCCCGATTCTTGCGACCGCGGAAACCGACATCGGCCAAACCGAAACAGCGGCGGAATTACATGACCGGCTGGCTGTAATGGGTCCAGCCGTGGTTCTGGAAGCCCTGGCCCTGTTCGCGGGTGACGTGCCCGGTGGGCGGCTACAGGATGAACGACTGGCCACCACCGCTCCGAAACTGAAAAAGACGGATGGTCAAATCAAGTTCGACGAACCGGCCATTCAAATCGCCCGTCGAATCAACGGTTTATGGTCCTGGCCCGGGGCAACATGCTGTTTTGAATCGCGACGTGGAAACAAACCGGAAACGGTCATCCTGGCTCGTGCCCAAGCCGAAAATGGCGATCAGTCGATTGTAGAAACAGCATGCGGGACGGTGGAGCAGGGGCTGCGAGTGGTCACGTCGGACGGCCTATTGTCTATACTGGAAGTCAAGCCGCAATCCGGCAGGTGCATGTCCTGGCTGGACTTCGTGAACGGGCGAAACGTCGGCCCGGGTGATCGATTTGTTCCCATTATGTCATCACCTTTTCCCGGGAACGCCACCAGCACAAACTAAGCAGCGCGAACAGCAGATCGGCATGCTCCCCCCTCCGCATGCAGTGGTTTTCGTACACTCCGCGGATCGCGTCGTAATCCAAAATCCCCAATGATTCGACTGTGGAACGTGACACGACGTCGTTGAACATGGGTTGAAGTTGATCTCGCAGGAACTCGCCGATGGGCACCTCGAAGCCCATCTTGGGTCGGTCGAGGATTTCGTCGGGCAGGACACCCCGGTAAGCTTGTCGAAGAATCCACTTGCCACCGTGCTCGTTGACTTTCAGGTTTGAAGGAATCGATGCAGCCAGCTTGACGACGTCCGCGTCCAGGAACGGCACGCGAACTTCGAGCGAATGACGCATGCTGGCCAAGTCAACCTTGTGAAGCATGTCGCCGGGCAGGCTGTATCGGCGGTCGAAGGCCATGATGGCATTCAGTGAGTCCGAACCGTTCGCATGGGTCGCGTGACCGTTGCACGTGGATTCGCCGAACATGCGCACATACCAATCGTCGTTCAGCGCGGCCTGGGAGGAATCGACGATGATTCCGATGGCTTCGGGCGCCAAGATGCGAGACCACGCCAAGTGGCGGATGAAGGGATCGTTCGAATCTGCACGCCAGAGCTTCCTGAATTGACGTGCCCGATTGCCGATCATCGTGGATTTGGAGATGGACGCGGATCGGCTCCAGCGTTCGATTACGTTGGTCCGCAGCCATCGTGGCCAACGCCGGTAGGATTCATAGAACCGCTGGGCTTGGTATCGCCAATAGCCGCCGAATAGCTCGTCGCCCCCATCGCCAGACAAACACACCGTGACGTGTTTCCTGGCAAACCTGGCCAGCAGGGCCGTCGGCAAGATGGAGCTGTCGAAAAAAGGTTCGCCGAGATGATCAAGCATCGCCGGAAGAACGTCCAAGACCTCGTCGAAGCTGGTGATCAGTTCGTGATGATGCGTTCCGAATCTCTTGGCTACCAGACGGGCGTAACGGGTTTCATCATAGGCGTGCTGGTCCGTCCACCCCGTGGCGAAAGTCTGGATCGCATCGCCCGATAGTTCCGCCAAGTGGGCGACGATGATGGAAGAATCGATCCCGCCGGAAAGAAACGCTCCGATGGGCACGTCTGCCACCCGCCGACGCGAAACCGCGTGCAGCATCGTCCGTCGGACTTGATGGGTCAGGTCCGCGATGGGGCGGTCTTGCTGTGGCTGATTGATTGTCGCAGCAGCGGTGAAAGGCTGTGCGCCGTGGATCCCCGATTCATCAAATTTCAGGCAGGTCCCCGGCGACAGCCGATAGGCCGACTTGTAAACGGTTTCCGGATGCGGGAAATATCCGTAACGCAAGTATTGTATCAGGGCTGTTGACCGCAGATCGCGAGGCCAATCATCGAAGACCCTGAGCGCCCGCATTTCGCTGGCAAAAAAGAGCCTATCGGTGGCATGAGCAAACAAGAGCGGCTTGATTCCCGCGGAATCCCGAGCCAGAAATCCGCATCGCCGGTTCATATCGACGAAGGCCAGCGCCCACATGCCGTCGAAACGGGAAAGCGCGTCAACACCCCATCGTCGACAGGCTTCCAGAACGACCTCGCTGTCGCATTGTGAGGAAAACTCGACGCCTGCGGCGCGTAATTCTGCGCCCAGCTCCCGGTAATTGTAGATGATGCCGTTGAAGACCAGGGCACATTGGCCGTCGGACGTGATCATGGGCTGGTGACCGCCCGGCGAGGGGTCGATGATGGCCAAGCGAGTGGACGCCAACCCTACCGCCCATCCCGGCTTTTGATCGATGTGGATGCCGGCGGAATCGGGCCCGCGGTGTCGAAGCGAATCTTGGGCGGCCAGCATGGCTGCCCGTTCGATGGAACGCCCCGCAAAATCCACGATGCCAGCGATTCCGCACATCTGCGGATACTACGGTTCCAGGGGCGGCGTGGTGCGTGGCAATGGAACCCGCAGGGTGGTCAGGAGTTCCGCCACGCCAGAATCAAGGGGATTCAATTCATAGGCCCGACTGAGATGGGTGATGGCTTGATCTCGATGGCCTCTGTTCAGAAGGAATCGCCCCAGGGCCGCGTGCGCTTGCGAGTTGTTGGGTTCCATCGCGATCGCCTGGCGAAAACGCAGCAGCGCCCCGTCGTAATCTCCGCGTTCCGTTAGTTCGTCAGCGAGAAAAAGCTGGGCCCGGGCCGACGGCCCCGCGAACGTCATAGCCCACTCCGCACCAGTTAGCGCCTGCTTATGATCCCCCTTGAATTCGAGGGCTTGGTTCCGAGCCAGCCACGCCGCTCGCATTCCCGGATGGGCTTCGATGGCCCGGTCGAAATATCGGATGGCTCGGTCAGCTTCACGCAAGGCCGCGGGCGTGCTGCCGCTGTTCAGGAGTTGATCCGCGAGCGCCATATGAACCGTACCCAGGTCGAACAGATTTTCGGCGTCTTCGGGCCAGATTTCGTGGGACCGTTCAAAATGATCCTTGGCGATCGCGTATTGCCCCTGCATCAGGGCCTCTTGACCCTCGCGCCGAAGCGTTAGAAAACCAGGCCCGCACCCGACGTAAGCCCATCCAACCAATACAAAAGCCACCAGACTCGCAGCTCGCATAATCCCTGTCCCTGTATTTTCGAAGCGACGATCTGTCGTTTTCGTCGCGGTTCGCGATGATTAACTTTTCGCCGCCCCGCGTTAGTCTTACTGCCATGACATCCGATCGATTCGTGATTCTACACCACTTGGCCACCGCTGGCGAACACTGGGACTTGATGCTGGAACAGGATCAGGCCTTGGCCACCTGGCAGCTCTTGTCGGAGTTTTCCGGGCGGCAATCCTGTCCCGTGTTGGCCAACAGAATAAACGATCATCGCAAATCCTATCTGGATTACGAGGGGCCCATCAGCGGCGGACGCGGAGTTGTGACCCGCTATGACAGCGGGACCTACGAGCGATTGATTGCGGACGATTCAGTATGGATTGTTCGTATTTGCGGCACACGTATAAAAGGTCAGTTCAGCCTGACGCGCCAGGCGGTGCCGGAATCTTCGCGGTGGATTCTGGAAGACGGTTGACACCCAGGGCATGATCCGGCTGGGCGCGGATGGTGTTCGGAAGGTTGCTGGGAACGGTCGGAAGAACGCTCCCTGACGGTCGCGGCTCTGAAAGAGGCGCTGGGCGCGAAAGGGGCCACCTACAACGGTTCAATTTTAAGATGAAGCGTTCCACCAGCCGCACGCAAGTTTTGAATGCGAAACGGTCGATCGCCGTTGGGCCAGATAATACGGTTTTCAACGTGCACGCCGCCAGCCAGGTTCCCTTGCCAATTATCTTCCATGGCTTGCGAAACTGACTGGAGCGCATCGGGAAGGTTTGCGAGGTCGCCTTGAATCATCCCGGCCATCGTCGAGACGGATTCCAAAACCCAGGTCACGGGAAATCGAACCGCGCCCACGCCCGCTTTTTCTGCCGTCAATAACAGACCGTCCGATTGAACATTGAGCGACCATTGCGTGCTCAAGATCGCTCGCCAACCGTTTCGTTCAAATCGCCCGCCGACGAACATTTTATCCCCTTCAAAGGCCACAACCGGATCCCGAAGCCATGGCGGAAGCGGGTCCTGCTTGTCCGGCCAGATGGCATGGCGACCGGCCAACCATTGGTTGACGGTTGTAGCCGCGAGGTTGAATTCAAACGGTCTACCTTGTACGAGGCGGTCGCTGAATTCCTGAAACGCCTTGGGAAGCGACGCCCGCGCATCGCGCAAGTCCGCAGGCGAAAGCGTGGCTGGTTGATACCAGGTGGGGATGTATTGCAAGCAAAACCAAAAAGCGATTCCCACGGCCACACCGATGCCACCGATCAAAGTCGCTCGCCTGCGCCAAGTCGGCCAACGTGCGGATGGCGCGAGCATGAACGCGGTGTCTGGATCGCCAGCCGAGTGAACGGTTCGGCGTGATTCAAACACGGACGGAGCGGGCGATTTTTTTCTGACTCGTCGTTTTTTGGATCGGTTCCGTGGCATAACATATCGCATCGGTTGCGGGATTTCGTGGACGGCAATTTACCGTTTGCCCAATATATCACCACCCTGACGGTGGCGGTGCCCATGCCAAGACCGTTGGGCTGCGATCATGGTGCATTCGTTGTCGATATTCGGGTGGCTGACGCCTATATAATCAGGGGCAGTTTCAGACCGAACGATCGCGATCAGGATTGACAAACATGGTATCAAGGCTGTGCGGATGGGCGATTCTGGTGTTCTGGGTCATCGCCATGAGCTGGCTGATCAGTCACGACGTCTTGCCAGCCTGGACAGCCCAGCAACCGCCCGCCGTCGTGGCCAAAAAGTGGGTCAGCCAATTCGGCAAGAATTCCCAGTTCGGCGTTTTCGACGAGTTCGGCATCCGTATCGGCGGAATCTGGACGCGCTACGTCAGCGGTCAAGCCACCCAGCGCGAAGATGCGATCTTCATCGAACGGGTACCGCTAATCGGGCCCACCTACCTGGACGTCAAGTCATCATTCAACATCAGCGGCCAACTGGATGAAATAGATATCGCCGTGCTTGGACAATGGGATCCGATTCGCATCCACGGCGAACGATATCCCAAGGAATTCGCATTTCGGGTGGATGCGGGTGCGTTCAAGCAAGCCTTCAAAGTGGATCTTTCACGGGCCGGTACGTTTTCCGAAATGTTTCGACCGTTCGATGCCCTGCCGGTGCTCGAAGTGGGCCAATCGTGGCGTATGCAGGTGTTTAACCCCATCGCCGCGGTCATGGGGATGGGGGATCGTTTTGCTTCCGTCGTGGTGCGCGTCGTCGGGCGGGAAATGTTGGAACACGATGGCCAATTCCGCGATTGTTTCATCGTTGAAGCTCCCAACGTGAAGGCCTGGGTGGAGCGCCGTAGCGGTTTCGTATTGATCCAGCGGGTGACACTTCCGGTGGGGGGAACGTTCACGGTCGTGCTGGAACCCTATGATCCGGATGCTTTCCACAAAACGGAACTGCGATTTGCCGCCTACTTCCAGAAATCCCGGGGGTACAACGACATCGACTAGCCCCGTCGTCCGTTGCGCCCCAGCGGGTCCTTCAAATACGCGCGATGGCAGGCGGCGCAGAGATCGAAACGCATACTCCGATACGTTTGATCTTCGATTTCGTCGGCGTCGGCCATGTGCAATTGGTCGATAAGCTTTCGAATTTCGGATGTGGCGTCCGCGCGTAGATCGTCAGCGGTGAATTCCAGCGGTCCCGCAGCCGCGAAGGCCTCGATGCGGACGATGAAGCGATTCGCATCATTGGCACCCAACGACGCACCGCATGTGTCGCACTCGAAACGAATCATTAATCGACCCAACCGTTTCCAAGCTTGGCCCAGCCTCGCTGAACCCCCATAATGTTACAGGAATTCCGATGGGCTGCTCAAGAATCGCCGGCGGACGGCCTTGCTGAGGTTCTGGGCGGCGGGACATCCAATATCAACGCGGCGGTCAGACAAGAATGGTAGGATCGATCGAGGATACAATAGCGGCTGTTTCAAGCCCACCCGGGGTGGCGGTGCGGGGCATCGTGCGATGTAGCGGCCCCCATTCGATCGATATGGGCAGCCGACTTTTTGACGCGGCTCCGCCCGTGGATTTGAACTCGTCCCCGGGATTTCGCAGGTTTCGGGGCGAAATAGAAATCGACGAGAACGCCCACGTCCCCGGCGAATTGTATCTGTTCAAAGCGCCGCGCTCCTACACCCGACAGGACGGTGTGGAATTTCATCTTCCGGGTTCACCGCCGGTGCTGGCCATGTTGCTGGATCGGCTGATTCGTTTCGGAGCGCGCTTGGCCGAGCCGGGTGAATTTACAGCCCGTGCATTCCTGAACGGGGCCATGGACGTTTCCCGTGCGGAAGCGGTGGCGGCGCTGATTCGGTCGCGTTCCGATTCGCAGCTTCGTGCGGCGCGGCGAATGATGGTCGGACAATTGGAGGCCCGCGTGCGTGTTTTCATGGACGGATTGTGCGAATTGGTCGCGCTGGTGGAGGCGGACATCGACTTCGCCGAGGAGCCCATTGAATTCATCACGCCCGCCGATCTGTCGTCCCGACTGAACCAAATCGACGTGAATCTCGCGGACTTGTTGCATCACGCCGAGTCGGTGGAACGAATCGAAACGCTGCCTCGTATTCTTCTCGCCGGCAGATCCAACGTGGGCAAGAGCACGCTGATGAATCGATTGGCTGACATGGATCGGTCGATCTGTTCACCCCAAGCCGGAACCACGCGCGATCTCTTGACCGCCACCATTCGAGTCGGACGTGGACACGTCCTGCTTTTGGACGCAGCCGGGGTGGACGATGACGCGCAGGGTCTGGTCAAGGCGGCTGCGGACGTCGGTCGATCGGCGGCGGCTGACGCGGATGTGCTATGCTGGGTCGTGGATGTTACCGATCCCAATACATTTCAGAATCGAGTTTTCGCGGGGCCTTCCGGTCGTGGTAATGAATTGATCATCTGCAACAAAACTGATTTGCTGGACGAGCCGGCTGTGACCCGACACGTCGATTCATTGAAATCGACGTTCGGACTGCCTGTCTGTGCGGTGAGCGCCAAGACGGGACACGGTTTGGACAATTGCCGCCGCCTGATGGATGGTGTTCTACATCTTTCCGACGCATCAGCCGCAGGAGACGGCATGGTGATTTCCGTTCGACAGCGCGCCGCGTTGGAATCGGCTCGCGATGCGATTCAAAGATGTCGTCAAGAGGCGGCTTCGACCGATCAAACCAGTGACCGCGCGGAAATACTGGCGTTCGAATTGTCCGAGGCTATGTCTTCGCTGCAAACGGTGGCGGGAAGTGTGACGACGGAGGATGTTTTGGGGCGAATTTTCGCCAATTTCTGTATCGGAAAGTAGCGGCATACAGCCCTGTCTGCCGTGCCGGCACCGGCAGGAGAGCTGGATTCCGGCATTCGCCGGAATGACAGCCCACATTTCCGCCCCACACTCGCAAATCAGATGATTCGGCTTGACGTCACCCCGGCGAAAACACCGTCACCCCGGCGAATGCCGGAATCCAGAACGCCGTTCACGCCCGTGTTTCACCCACCCCTTCACGAGCCGCGAGCGCAAAGCGAGCGGTCCCCTCCGCGGTTCCGTCATTCCGGCGGAAGCCGGAATCCAGAATCCAGAAGAACGCTGCCTGGACTCCCGCTTGCGCCGGAGTGACGATCGGGACGATTCGGCTTGCGCCGGAGTGACGATCGGGACGATCCGGCATTCGCCGGAATGACAGCCCACCTTCGTCGATCAGGTGGTCCGTACAATTGTAAATGGCTATACGGCGGATGGCGACAGGCGCAACGCTTCAACCGTTTCACGGATGCGCTGCCGAATCAAATTCCGGTGACTGTCGATGTGTGCAAGAAAGCATTCGACCACGGTCGGATCGAACTGTTGGCCCGACAGTCGCCGCAGTTCCGCACACGCATCCGCCACCGTGCGACACGATCGATACAGGCGGTCCGTTGTCATGGCGTCAAAAGCGTTGGCCACGAGCACGATTCGTGAACCGATGGGGATTTGCCCGCCGGTCAGTCCATCGGGATGTCCCGATCCATCGAAATGCTCGCCCTGATGACGAATGATGTGCATCTCGCTGTCCAGGATGCGGAGGTAGTCAATAATCCGCACGCTGATGGCCGGCACCTGTCGCATGACCATGGCCTCGACCTCGGTCAACTGCGTGGGTTTCAGCAGGATGCGATCTGGAATGCCAACCTTGCCCACGTCGTGAAGCAGCCCGGCGTTTCGCACACTCACAATTAGAGGTTCGGACAAACCCAAGGCCCGGGCCATCAGCTCGCTGTAGTACGAAACGTTGGTTGAATGGCGGGCTGTGAAGGGATCCTTTTCTTCCAACGCCTGCAACAACGCCGACACCGTTTGAACGTAGACTTCCTTGGCCTGCACGCTCAAGACCGCCACCTGCCGGCGGAGGTTTTCGACTTCTTTGGCTTCGATCGTCGGGGGAAACTCGTTTTCAATGTCCGAGGCCGTGACCACCTGGTTGCGGCCTCCGCTTTTGGCCTGATACAAGGCTCGATCGGCCAGTTCGATCAGGTCCGCCGAGTTTCGCACCCGCGTATCGTCCGCGCTGGCCACCCCGAACGACGCCGTGACGCGGTGATTTTTCAGTTCGTCGACCTGCAAGCCGTCTGGAATGCCGTGGCGAATGCGCTCGCAAATCGCGGTCGCATCTTCCAGGTTCGCTTCCGGGGCGATGATGGCGAATTCCTCGCCGCCGAATCGACCCACAATGTCCACGTCTCGCACGTTGAGACGCAGAATCCTGGCGACGTCTTCCAGGGTCTTGTTGCCCACCAGGTGGCCGAAGGTGTCATTGACCGCCTTGAAAAAGTCCAGATCGATCATGATGAACGACAACCGCCCACCGTATCGATGTGCCCGTTTGAGTTCGCGGTCGATCAAGATATTCAGGTGGTCGTGGTTGTACAGACCGGTCAGACCGTCCGTGATGGCGGCTTGTCGCAGATTTTCGTTGATCTGCCACATGCGGATGCCGACGCGGACCCTGGCCAACAGAAACGAAGAATCCACCGGCTTGATAAGATAATCGTCAACGCCGTTTTCGAGCGCCAGGTTGCGAAGGGCTTCATCTTCGCGTGCCGTGACCATGATGAAAAACGTCGGCACCAATTGGGTCTGCCCACGGTACAGGCGGCAGTTCTTCAAACCGTGATCGTCCGAAAGGTCCCAATCGGCCAGGATGACTTTCGGCTCGTTTTGTTGGATGAGCGCCAGCCCGCTATCCGGGTCTTCCGCCGCGACGCAGCAATAACCTGCCCGTCGCAATATTTCCACAATTTGGCGACGCTCGTCATCGTCGGGGTCAATGATGCAGACGTCGGCGTGTTGATGCATCACCGGTGAGTCCATGACGGCAAAACCTCGTTGTGCGCGCACGTTCGCGTACGCGATTCACAATCGTTATCGGGTATCAGCGGATTAGCCTTCACGACTTGCAGGGTGGTGTTGTTCGGCGACGGACATTATCGGACGAGACGTGATTCAGGCCATCGGTGAAAGGCCATCAGCGTCAGTCGTCGACGTTCCAGAATGACCGATCCAGGAAATGACGCCAACTATAGTATTTTCGCTCCGAAACCTTGACTGCCAGCATGGGGCTTTGCTGGGGCTTGACCGGCTTGCTGATCAGCTTCATTCCTGCGCGTTCCGGTGTGCGACCGCCTTTCTTCACGTTGCACTTCAGGCAGCTACAGACAATGTTTTCCCAACTCAGCGGACCATTTTGCGAACGCGGGACGATGTGATCCAAACTGAGCTGATGGGGCGGAAACTTGCGGCCACAGTACTGGCAGCGATGACGATCCCGCGCCAGGATGGTTCGACGATTAAGCCGCACGCCCTGTCGGACCACCTTGTTATAGGACAGAACGCGGATGATGCGCGGTACAGCCACATCAAAACGCACGGCGCAGACCCAGTCGAATCCGTTTAGCGGTTCTTCGCGCAAGAGAATGCCTAATTCAACCCAGTCTTCAAAATCGTAAGTCACAAATTTTCCATCTTCCAGATGGACGACTTCGGCGGCTGGTCTTTCATCTTTGCTGGGTTTGATAAGTAGGGACAGGGCCCGACGGGCGCTGATGACGCGAAGGGCTGCGTAATGGGCGTTGAGCATCAACACATGGCAATGCAGGCCGGATCCATTGGCTTGGTGGCCATTGCCGTCACCGTGGCCACTGCCGTGACCGTGGCCGTTGCCATTTGCCTGGCCGTTGCCGCCATAGCCGGAATATGCGCTGTTGATCGCTGCGAAGAGTACACCTCCATCTGAACATCGCGGTTCGTTGCCGCTATTTTACGCAATCAACCGTGCGTCCTCAAGCTT
Organism: uncultured Phycisphaeraceae bacterium; assembly: GCA_964424105.1. Classification (GTDB taxonomy): domain Bacteria; phylum Planctomycetota; class Phycisphaerae; order UBA1845; family UBA1845; genus CAYRHJ01. The sequence continues at coordinate 27,039 of CAYRHJ010000013.1, forward strand.
TTCTTCCGCGGCGATTTTTGGCCAGGAGGATCAAAAAGACCGGTGCGCCGATGACGGAGGTCATGACGCCGATGGGCAGGGACGAGCTTTCGCGGAATCCGCCGGTCCAGGCGGCGTACCAGGATGGGATCAAATGTGACAACCAGTCGCATCCCACGAGGAACACCCCGCCCCACACGCCGGCTAGGGGCAGCAATAATCGATGATCGTAACCCATGATCAGCCGCACGGAATGGGGCACGACCAACCCTACGAAGCCGATGGGACCGGCGATGGATACGACGCAAGCGGTGGCCATCGAAGCCACTCCGATCGTCAAGACCTGCATGCGTCCGGTTCGCACTCCTCGCGAAGCGGCGATTTCCTCGCCCATTGCGAACTGATTCAGCGCCGGCGCGGCTGCGACGAGCATGATCCAGGCAATCGCTACGGGGCCTATGATGGACGCGAGACTGCCGTATCCGAACGATTCCAGGCTGCCCATCATCCAATGGACGATCGCGAAAGTCTCCCGAACGTCGGCCAGATAGGTGACGAACATCATCAGGGAGCCGCAAAACAGGCCGATGGTGACGCCGGCCAGCACCAACGCGTTGCCGGAAAGTCGATAGGTTGCGCCGGCCAATATCAACACCATGGCGACAACCGAGCCGCTTCCCAACATGGCGCACCACGAAATCGCCGGCAACCCGAGGATGGACAGCGTGACGCCCAATTTCAGACTCAGCAGCGCTCCCAGCGAGCCTCCGGTGGCGATACCCAGTGTGTACGGTGTGGCCAAGACGTTGCGGAAGAGGGTTTGAAAAACGGCCCCGCATATCGAAAGCGTGGTGCCGACGACCAGTGCGGTCATGGCCCGGGGCAGGCGGAGATCAAACGCGATGCGGTGAATGTCAGAATCGGGAATTGACCAATGCCGCCAGGCTTGGGCGACGCCGATGGGTAACGAGCCGATGCCCGGGCTGATGATCAGCACGACGATCACCGCGAACAAGGATACGCCCAGTGACAGGGCTAACCGGGATGGCGTCAGTCCGGGACGTTGCATGTCGCGGACTCCATGGTACGACGCAGGGGTGCGATCCAGGATCGTCCAACGTCGCGGCCTGCGATCCATTCAAAATCAACGCCGTAAACCGCTGCCAACACGTCGGGTCGTAATACCTCGTTGGCCTGTCCTACGGCGGCGAGTCGACCGCGGTGGATCAGGGCGAGTTGGTCACCGTAGCGGGCGGCGATGTTCAGGTCATGGGTGACGAAGATCACGGTGACGCCCCGGTCATGCCGCATGGCGCTGATCAATTCCAACAGTTGCAGTTGGTGCAACGGATCGAGGTAGGCCGTCGGTTCGTCGAGAATCAGTATTTGGGGCTGCTGGGCGATGGCGGCGGCCAAATGAACCCGACGCTGTTCGCCGGCGGACAGCGTGCTGATGGGTCGTTCGGCGAATTGAATCGTTTGCGTCAGAATCATGGCCTCTTCCGCTGTTTTGAGGTCCGTGACTGAATCCCAGAATCGAGATTGACGCCGTGGATGTCGACCCAAGACGGCGATTTCGCGGCAGGTCAATCCCTGCGGCGCTGAAAGGTTTTGGGGTAGAAAGGCGATGGTTCGCGCTCGATTCAATGTGCCCATGTTTTGCATGGGTAGGCCGCCAAGGTTGACCTGCCCACTTGCGGGTTTGAGCAAACCGGCGATCAACCGACACAGCGTGCTTTTTCCCGCGCCGTTGGGGCCCAGGATGACGGAGGTGGCCGCCTTGGGCAGTTCCAGGCTGATGGGGCCGAGAAAAACGGATTCCCGGGGGTATCCGAAGGTCAAGTTGGTGGCGCGGACTGCGGGCGGGTCAATCATCCGCAGCCTCCGGATGGATGAGTGAGCGCAGCTTTCGCGCGGATAACGTGACGCGCTGCGATGGGATGGTCAGGTATTCCTCCGTCACAAAATGGATGCGTCGGGTTTGAACGGCGGACACCGAACTCAGTGACGACCATTGTCGTAGCAGGTCTTCGCGCTGCGAATTATCGATGGACATGCCGGCCATCGATTCGATGATGACTTCCGGGTCGCGACCGATGATTTCTTCCAGGCTGACTGATGGGTAGGCGGCGCGTTGATCAGCCAAGATGTTGGAACCGCCCGCGATTTCGATGATCTCGTGAACAAAAGATCCTGGTCCGACGCTCAGGATGTTGGTCAAGGCGGCGGGGCTGCGGAGGGTGAACAGAACGCGCGGGCGAGGCCTATCCATCACGGAGTCAGCCAATTTTGCGAGTTCCGTTCGAATGACGTTCTGCATGGCTGCGGCCTGTGACGACCGATCGAGGAGCGTGCCGAGATGGCCGATCGTTTCGTGCAAGTCGTCCAGCGTTTCGACGGGATCGTCGTAGATGCGGATATTCATCGCGTCGGCCAATCGACGGAGCGGGGCGCTTGATTCGCCTCGCCCACGGAGGATGAGCAGGTCCGGCTTGATGGTCGCAATCAGTTCCAAATCCGGGTCTCGCAGGCCGCCGATTTTTTGAACGGAGGCGACTTCGGGGGGGTAGGTGCAGAATCGACTGACCCCGACGAGCCGATCGCAGGCGTCGAGGGCGCAGATAATTTCCGTGGCGTTGGGGGCGAGGGCGATGATCCGGTGGGCGGATGCGGCGGCGTGATGGTCGGATGGACGGCTGCCGGTTTCGGGCTGGGAAGTTTCTCGGCATGAAGCGGAAAAAAGTGCGAGGGTCAAGCCCATGGATGCGACAATGACGCGGCGGTTCATGCACGTGCTCCGGCAGCCGTTGGCGATCAGACCGCCTGATTCACCTTCGGCGGCTTCGGCGGGATGACCGATAATAGCACGAACCGTACGGCGTGCGCAAGAACCGCAACCTCGACCATGAAAAACGGGTACAAAAAACGAAGCGGCCTGATTGGGCGGAATGGCCGCCATTGGCCGGAGTGGACAGGCGGAGATTTTCCGGCACAATGCTGGCGACGTGCGAACTTGAATTGACACCCGTTGCGTGAAAAACTCGACAATGCGGTACATGGCGAGTGTATTGAGTGCTTGATTTAACTCCTTTTGCGATAATACTTTCCAGCTTCTTGGGCGGTCCAGCGGATTCGGACGGCCTGCGGGTCCGCCTGGTCACGGAAAGGGTCCATTACAACGTGGGTGCTCCGATTGCGGTTCGATTCGTCGTCGAGAACCTGTTGGACGAAACCAAGCCGCTGATGGTGCCGGGAACGGATCCGGACCGATTTGAGCAATCGATCATGGGTCTGCCGATGACGCATGTTTTCAGCGGGGATGCGTTCGGTGCGTTGACCATCAAGAATGACGCGGATCGGACGTGGAACGTAGCCGACGGATATCAACCGCCGGCCAGCGCTCCGGTGGTGATGCTGGGGCCTCGCAATTCGATCGGGGTCACGTTGAACATCCGCGACTATTACCCGGCTTTGCGCACCCCGGGCACGTATCGGATTCGGTGGAAGCCCTACGGCGGGCGGGTGGAGTCGAACGTCGTGGCCATTCGTGTCGAGTCGTTGAAACAGGCGGAGATCGTGACGGATTCGGGCGAGATGATCGTGCGGTTCTATTACGAAGATGCTCCGCGAACGATCGACAACTTCATCGAGTTGGCCAAGGATCGTTTTTACGATAACAAGACGTTTCATCGGGTGGAGACGGGGTTTCTGATACAGGGCGGCTGCCCGAACGGAGATGGTACGGGAATTCGCCCGGATGGTAAGAAGGTCAGCGCGGAGATTTCCGGCCTCCCGCAGAACAAGGGCGTCGTCAGCATGGCCCTTCTGGACGACGACCCCAACTCGGCCAGTTGTCAGTTTTTCATCACCAATACGAGCGTGCCGGAATGGAGCGGAAAGTATACGACGTTCGGCGAGCTGGTAGGCGAGGCGTCGTTTGCGACGCTGGACCGCCTGATGGCCGTCGAAACGGATGGCCAGGGAAAGCCGCTCACCGGCATTCGCATCCGCACGATTCGCATCAATGATGCCCCGCGCGATCGTGAAGCAGAACGCCCCTTTGAATGATCGAGGGTATGCGCATCAGTTCGCAGGGCAGCGATCGTTCGATTAGTAGATCCGAATTGTCACATCTGTCGAAACGGCGATCATGCGGTTGACATGGTTTGGCGGTGCCTCCACTCCCTGACGGGGGCGGGGCGGATATTGTTTCGAAGGTTGTTTTGGAATGGTCAGAAGACCGCTCGCTTCGCGCTCGCGGCTCGTTTCAGAGAGGTCCGCTCGCTTTGCGCTCGCGGCTCGTCAAGAGGCGCGATCGGGCGACGGGTTACGGGTTACGGTTGGCGATGACGCCGTTCCCAGATTTCTTCAGCTTCCGGTCTGCGCACGTAAATGGGGATGAGCTTGGCGGGGTCGTCAAACCGTCCTTGGCGGGCGGCGGAGTGTCCCAACTCGTGTACGGAATGGGCCAGCGCGGGGAATGATTCATCAGGTAAAATGCGCAGGTTGCTGTGCCTGATTTGCTCGGAAATGTAGGGCACGCCCTCGCCCATGATGGCTGTGTCGGGCGTTAGATTGGCGAACAATTCCACCGGATCCCATTCGGCTGGGTCCGTCTGGCGAACGTACCGATCAACCTGGCGGTCGAAAACAGCGGCGTAGACGCGGTTCCGCTTGGCGTCCAGAACGACGCACAAATGTTTCGGTGGATCGGTTACTCGTCGTGCGTTTTGAGCCACCACGTCCAATGTGGGAACCCTGACCACTCGCGTCCCCAGCGTCCATGCCAAGGTTCGGGCGACGGTGATTCCGATTCGCAGGCCGGTGAAACTTCCCGGGCCGGCGGAAACATAGATTTCCGAAACTTCGGTCGGGGCGATGTTTTCGTGTTGACAGATTCTGTCGAGGGTGGGGAGTAGCTCAACGGCATGTCGCATGGTGGCGGAAAACGTGTCCGATCGGACGATTTGGCCACCTACACCCAATGCCACGCCGCCGACGCGGCTGGAGGTTTCGATCGCGAGGCTGACACATGTTTGGTTCATATGCAAATCGATCCGAAACTGGCTGATGGGCAAGGCCAACGGCGCCCCGCATGGTAGCGCATTGTCGGCAAGTTGACGGGCTTTGGCGAGCGGCCTAGCATCGGGGGTTCGGTACTGTGCAGCGGCGGCGGCCGGATCGCCGTTGGAAATCGGCTCGGTCGGCGATCGAATGGAATACCTCGTCGATGGGGGTCGGTCCGCACCGACGACCGGCAAGGTTCCTGAGTCGCATTCTACCGACCTGTGGCAGGAGACGGCAGGATTCGATGCCCAAGACGTTCGCTGTTATATCGGATATTCACGGCAACCTCGAGGCGCTCGAGGCGGTCTTGGCAGATATCGACAAACGTTCGATTAAGGAGATTTACTGTCTGGGTGACGTGGTCGGTTACGGCGCCAGTCCGAAGGAGTGTCTGGATCTGGTGATCGAACGGGTGACGGCGACGTTGTGCGGCAATCACGATCAAGCAGTGTTTTATGAACCATGCAGTTTTAACATCAGCGCGGAGCGGGCCGCGTACTGGACGCGACATGTTTTTGAGGAGGAGCCCAACAAAGCCCGTCGCGACCGCAGATGGGAAACGCTGTGCCGCCTTCCGTTTCGACACGAGGCGCACGGCTTGTTGTTGGTTCACGCGTCCCCTCGGCGACCGGTCAACGAGTATCTTTTCGCGGAGGACGTTTACACGAACCCTGCGAAAATCCTGGCGAATTTCGAGCGTTTGGGGCCGCAGCACATGACGTGCCTGGTGGGCCATACGCACGTGCCGGGCGTGTTTTTGGATGATCCGTATTTTGATCCGCCGAACGAACTGCCGGACATGCATCGATACACGATCACGGAGGACGAAAAGGCCATCATCAATGTGGGCAGTGTGGGTCAGCCGCGTGATCGGGACGTTCGGGCCAGTTTTGTGGTGGTGACGCTTTCCGATACGACTCCGCAGAACGGGTATCGGGCGGACGTGGAATTCGTGCGCGTGGAATACGAAATCGAAAAGGCTGTGAAGAAGATATTCGCCGTTCCGGAATTGGATGATTTCTTGGGAACGAGGTTGCTCGATGGACGGTGAAAGTCGATTGGCTCATTCGAGTCCGCCGGTTGCACCGGATGGGCGTTTATCCCCACAAGAGTTATGAAAGTTGACGCGGCGCGGCGTTGATTTTCGGATGGAGCTTCAACATTTCTTGAAGATGGCCATGGGTTTTCGCGCCGTGCTCGTCGTTTCAAGGTAATCGAATGGATCGTAAGGAAGTAGTTCGTGCCCTGCTGTGGGCGGCGATGGTGTTTTTCGCGTGGCACCTGGTGGCCTCGTTGATTTGGCCGCCGCAGCCGCCCTCCCCGGCCGGCACACCTGCGTTTTCCGATGGCGATGACGTTGGCGATGCCACGGGCGATAGCGCCGTTGCCGAAACGCCCTCCGCGGGCCCATCTGCCGGCCGGGCGGCGGGATTGCACGTCGTATCGGGCGCTGAGCAGGTGATCGTGCTGGGAGATGCAGCCATCCCGGATGGTGATCCGTATGGATTGACCGTGACGGTCAGCAACGTCGGCGCCGCGGTGATGCGCGCTGAATTGACTCAATTTACCATTTCGGTCGATGAAGGCTCGCCGGTCTATCCCGTTCTGGGGGAGCATTCCGAGCAAGACGGCCGGCGGCTTTATTCCTATGCCACGGAGAAGCTGTACGTCCATGAATCATCCGCGGACGTCGGTTTGGCGGATGTTGCATGGGTGGTGGAATCGCAATCGCCCGATCGGGTGGTGATGGCGGCGGAAATCTTGAACGATGATGAACCGCGGATTCGGGTTCGCAAGACCATCGCGTTGCCGGACAAATCGCGAGAATCACAGCGCTTTGATGTACGCATCAGCACGAGCGTCGAGAACCTGACCGATCAAAAGTTGACAACGATCATCACCCAGCGGGGCGCGGTGGATGTTCGGCGGGAAGACCCGCGGATGGATGATCGCTCGATTTATCTGGCGACGTCGCTTGCCGGCGTTGTCGATCCGGGCGATGGCTTGTTCACCCATTCCGTGAAGGACGAACAGTCCTTTCCCCCCTACAAGCAGGTTTCGGGAGCACCGCCGATCGTCTGGACCGCCGTTGCCAACAAATACTTCGTTGCGTTCGAGACGTATTTGCCGTCGCACCCGGAGGCGACGGGCGGTGATTGGGTGGCCGGCGTCAAGGCGGTTCCGCTGATCATCGATCCGGAACGCGGCCACGTGGTCACGTTCGTCAGTTCGAGCGTTTCGACCAGCCTGCCGCCGGGCGGCGACCGCTTGTTTGAAATGGAGTGCTACTGGGGTCCCAAGTCTCGCGAGGCGTTTCAACAAGTCACGGACTACGTCGAGCGAGGCTATGACTCGCAGGTGTTGGCCAGTTATGCCGCGGGGAGTTGCTGTTCCTTGCTGGCCTTCAAATCGATCACCGTGTTCATGATCCAATTGCTTGGCTGGCTGGAACAGGTTGTGCAGAACTACGGCGTGGCCATCATCATTCTGGTCTTGATGGTCCGGGCGATTCTGCATCCGGTGACCAAGAAGGGCCAAGTGAACATGATGAGGATGCAGCAGGAGATGGGCAAGCTGCAACCTAAGATGGAAGAGGTCAAAAAGAAGTACGGGAACGACAAGGCCAAGCAGAATCAGGAGATGATGAAGGTTTATCAGGAGGCGGGCATCAACCCCATGACGCAGATGATGTCCTCTTGCCTGCCGATGATGTTGCAAATGCCGATCTGGATCGCGCTGTACACGTCATTGAACTACAACATAGACATGCGTCACCAGCCCTTTTTCTTGTGGGTTCATGACCTGACGGCTCCGGATGCCATGATCCGCTTTTCGAAAACGATCGTCACCTTGCCGATGCTGGGCCCCATCGACAGCTTCAATCTGCTTCCGCTCCTGGTCTCCGCGTTCATGTTCACGCAACAGAAGCTGATGACCAAGGCTCGCCCGAATAAAGCGCCCACCACTCCGCAGGAGGAGCAGCAGCTTCAAATGCAGAAGATGATGCCCTACATGACCATCATCTTCGGCCTGATGTTTTACAACATGCCCAGCGGATTGAATCTGTATATCGGGGCCAGCAGTCTGTTCGGCACACTCGAGCAGTGGCGTATTCGTAAGCACATCGAGGAAATGAAGGATCAGCCCCCGAAGGAGCCGGGCGCCGGCTGGTTCACACGAAAAAAGACGGATGGGCCGCGCAAGCCGTCTTTCTTCGAAAAGTTGCAAAAAGCGGCGGAAGAGGCACAAAAGGTCAAATCGGACAAGGTTAAGAAGAAACGCAAATAGGACGGCATCCATACCCGGTTATTGATAGGCGTCTCCGAATCGCGTGTGAATCTTGTTGACCAGTTCACGAATGTATGGAGCGTCGCGCTTGGTGCAAACCAGCGTGGCGTCGTCGGAATGCACGATGACCAGGTCATCGACGCCGATGGTGGCGATCAGATGGTCGCTGGCGGAGACGATGATATTGCCTCGCGAACCCAGGTGCTCGGTGTTCGGGGCGACGGCGACGTTTCCCTGGTCGTCCCCGGCCACGACGTTTTCCAACGCAGTCCACGAGCCGACGTCGATCCATTGGCAATTCAACTCGACCGCGAGCACGTGCGTGGCGCGTTCCATGACCGCGAAATCGATCGATATTCTCATCAGGTCGGGATAGGTGCTTTCGAGAATTTTCTGCCGATCGGCGGAATCCCAGGCGGCGGCACATTTCATCAGCCCATCATACGATGTCCGGAGGTGCTTCTTGATTTCCTCCAGAATCGTTAAGGTCCGCCAAGTGAACATCCCGCTGTTCCAGTAGTATTCGCCGCTGGCCACGTAGCGCATTGCTGCGTTGATATTGGGCTTTTCCGTGAATGTTTGAACCTCGAACACGCCGGATTGAATGGCCCGGCCACGATGCAGATACCCATATCCGGTGTGCGGCGTGTTGGGTCTGATGCCGAACGTCACCAGCGAGTCGGGATGGGCCGATGCGGTTTCGTAGGCCAGGTTGACGGTCTGTGCGAACGTGTCCCTGGGATTGATGATGTGATCGGCTGTAAAGACGCCCATCTCACCGTCTGGGTCGCGATGATAGAGAATGGCCGCAGCGAGTCCCACCGCGTTGACGGTGTCTCGACCGACAGGCTCGCCAAAAAAGTTTTGCGGCGGCAATTCGGGAACTTCCCTGGAAACCAGGGGAAGATGCGAGGCGGCGGTGATAACGCATATGTTTTCATTGGGCAGAACGTCGACCAGTCGTTCATAGGATTGCCGTAACAGACTCTTACCGCCGAATATGGGCAAGAGTTGCTTCGGACTTTTTTTGCGACTCAAAGGCCAAAGTCGCGTGCCTATCCCACCAGCCATAATAACGGCGTGTCGCATGGTCAGACCTCAACGCCCGCAACGTGAATCATAGCCGCCGCCTTCGACCCTTACACACAGCCCCAGACGGCCAGCCGGCTAATCGACTTCATCAAACTCCACGCGTTTCAGTTCGCAGTGTTCCACGATGACCGTCTCCTCGGTTCCGTCCGTAAACGTGATGTGAGCGATGGTCCCGCTGGAACTGCGATAAAGGGTCATGACTTGACCCAATCTGTGATCGGCGTCGCGTACCAGCGTCCCGACTTGCCATTCGCGAAGCTCCTCCGGCGGGCGAAGGCCCCGTCGGTCTGGAAACCCGTTGGATTCCTTTCGACGCTTGATGCATTCTAACTGATCCCGCGGCAGGTCGTCGAGGAACGGTGAATCCTGGGTTCGGCGGGAGGCATTGCGAATCGTCCGCCACGACGCCCGGCTTAGCACCAGCCGTTGCTTCGCCCGGGTCATACCCACGAACAACAATCGTCGCTCCTCCTCCATGTCCGGCATGTCGTCCTCGAAGCGGCGGAGCGGAAATCGCCCGTCCTCCACGCCGACAATATAAACGACCGGAAATTCCAGCCCCTTGGCTGCATGAAGCGTCATGAGCGTCACGGCCCCGTCGTCACCGCGAATCACGTCCGCGTCTCCCAGCAGGCTGGTATGGGCGAGCCATTCGATGAGCGAAGCTCCAGGCTGGCGGCGCTCGAAGTCGACGGCTGCACTGATCAACTCATCCACGTTGTCCGCGGGGTCCGGGTCATATTCCCGCTGCTCATTCAAGGCGGCCCGCAGGCCCGACAGGCTCAGCGTCTGTTCCAGGACCGAGCCGGGCGGCTCCTCGGCCTGTTCGCGAAGCGTGTCAATGAGTCGGACGAAGGCTTCCAAAGCCTCCCCGGCCCGTTTGGTTATCTTGATTCCCTCGCGGCTGCGAGCCACGTCGAGCAGCGATTGGCCCGTTCGGCGGGCGTGGGATTTCAGTCGGTCAACGGTGACCTTGCCGATTCCTCGCGCGGGTACGTTGAAAATGCGCTCTAAAGACACCTGGTCGGCGGGGTTGATCAGCACGCGCAAGTAGGCCAGCAGGTCCTTGATTTCCTTGCGCTCGTAAAAGGCTGTACCTCGTGCGATGCGGTAGGCGATGCCCGCGCGGAGCAACTCCTCCTCAAACACGCGACTCATGGAATTGACTCGGTAGAAGATCGAAAAATCTCGAGGCGCTCGACCCTTTTCGATTTCGCGGCGCATGTCTTCCACGATGGCCAGCGCTTCGTCTTGGCTGTCCGGACATTGCAGCAACCGCACCGGGCAACCTTCCTCGTTCTGCGTCCAAAGCGTCTTTTCCTTGCGGGCCAGATTGGCGGAAATCAAGCAGTCGGCCACGCGAAGGATGCACTTCGTCGAACGGTAGTTTTGCTCCAATCGAACGATGACCGCGTCGGAATAGTCGCGTTCAAAGAATAGAATGTTGCGAATATCCGCACCACGCCAGCCGTAGATCGATTGATCCGGGTCGCCGCTGACGAACAAATTTCGATGACCGTCGCAGAGCAAGCCGGCGATGCGATACTGGGCCGCATTGGTATCCTGATATTCATCGATGAGCACGTACCGATACTGATCCGCCAGTTGGCCGAGAACGTCCGCGTCCTCCTGCATCAGGCGGGCCACTCGCAAAAGCAAATCGTCAAAGTCCAGCAACTGTTGGTCTTCGATCAGTCTTTCATACACCGCATAAATTTTGGCCACGCTCCTTCCCACGGCGTCGTCATAACGGTCTGCAAAATCGGTCGGGGAGCACATGTCGTTCTTGGCTAAACTGACCCGCGATTCGACCATGGCCGGCGAAAAATTGGAGGCGGAAAGGCCAGCCTCTTCGATCGCGTTCTTGATCAGCTTGCGGCGGTCGGACTGATCGACGATCGTAAAATGGGCGGCTAGGTTGGCGGCGCGATGGTGAACTCGCAGAACTCGTGCACACCAGGCGTGGAACGTGCAGACGGTCATCTGGCCGGAAACGCCTAGGGCTGCGATGCGATCTTTCATCTCGCCGGCGGCTTTATTGGTGAACGTGATGGCCAACACGTTCGCGGGATGGGTCACCGTGGCCGCGAGGTAGGCGGCCCGGCGAGTGATGACGCGGGTCTTGCCACTCCCCGCCCCAGCCAGGACCAACACGGGCCCAGCCGTGGTGGTGACGGCCAATCGCTGGGGTTCGGTCAGCTCGCTCAGCAGGTCCTGACGTGCGGGTGCGTCACTGATCAACGTCTCGCCTTTCCCGGTTTGCTCACACTACGTGGACACGAGTTCATTTTAGTCGCGCTGGGAGGAGTTGCCAGCGGGCCTCCGTACTTTGCCGAGTCAAGATGCGCTACGCGGAAACGAGGCGTTCCTGAAATGATGGGAGTCGAGGCGCCGTTGTCGCTGGTCATGCCGTTTGCATCTTAACAGAGCCGCGACCCTGGACGCGACCAAGGCGGGAGCGTCCAGCATGGCAAGAGGACGACGAAGTCAATGACACACTCACCGCGCCACCGCCTCCAGTCACAATCTGCACAGCGAGCGGAAGCATAGCCAATGCGCATCAACCGCATGATCGCCGTTTCAAAGTTGCGACAATTCAGAACAACGACAATTGGCGCCGAGCGACATCGGATCATCGAAAATCCGTTGACCGCCGCACGGACCGCCGCTATGATGTCCGGCGGAAGGTCGCGTCATGGAAGGCGCACCACAGCACCCTTCATACGATGGATCGATGGACAATGGAACTTCAAACTTTTTGGTCTCGCGTCGGCCACTGGTTCAAACCCAGTCGCTCTGAACAATCCGAAGGCACCGAGTCGATGCACGAGGAGGACGGTTTGTTGCGTTCACGGGAGAAGCGTGCCGGGACGAACGGCTCGTCCGGCTTGCTGGGGTTCCGTCGCAAGCCTCATGTGGACGCCGTGGCCCGCCTGGAAGACGGTTATTCCCGCCTGATTTTCCTGGTCGAGTGCATTCGAAAGCACATGGACGTTCAGGACGAGCGATCGCGACAAATCGCCGACGCCCTGTCGTCGTTGGCCAAGACGGTCAGCCGCCTGCCCGATACCTCCAGTGCTCAGGAGAAGAAGCTGGCGGTTATCGCCGAGCAGTTGGAAGCAGCCGGGGGGCGCTTGGCTCGCTGGGAATCCACCGTCGCACAGTTTCCTAATCTTGCCGACGCCCAGCGCGAAACGCTGGCAGCGGTTGGCGAGCAGTTGGCATTGGCCCGACAATCGCAGGAACACGTAGCCAAGTCGCTCGAAGGATTCGGGTCAGCCGTCGGTTCATTCGGCGATTCCGTGTCCCGATCAGCCAACTCCATGCAGGAGATACAGGCATCGACGGTGCAACGTGATGAACAGTTGACGACATTGCTGGCTGACTACAATCGACGATTTGCCCGAGTGTTTGTGGCTGCGATGGTGATGGCTGGTGTCATGGTGGCCGCTGTGTCGGTGTTGCTTGTCGTTCGATGATCGCCCACGCAATGATTGGCCCGGTCGTTGTTGACACGGGCCAGCCGGCGACGATTGATTGGGTCCAGAAGGTACCTTTTTCCGGCTGACCCGCGGATTTGAAACCGGATGGTTTCCCGCGGGCGAGGATGGCCATGAATGCGAACATGTCACCGAAGGAGACGATCGAAAGCCTGTTGGCCAGCATGACGCGGTTCGGCGCGTCCGATTTGCACATCAAGGTGGGCTACGCCCCGTATTATCGTGTCACGGGTCATTTGCGACAGGTCGAACTGCCCCCCATCAAGTCCACCGAATACGTGGAGGAGATGTTCCGCGAGTTGGTGCCCGAAGCCCGTCGAGACGAATATGTCCGTCGCGGTGACCTGGATTTCTCGGTGTTGGGTGCAACGGGCGACCGCTATCGGATCAACATCTTTCGGGCCACCGGTGAAATGCACGCCGCCATCCGCCGCGTGCAGAGTGCCATTCCCTCGTTCGAATCGCTGCAACTTCCGAAAGTCTACGAGGACACCATCAGCCGGGCCCATGCCGGTCTGCTGTTGGTCAGCGGGGTCACCGGAAGCGGCAAGAGCAGCACGCTGGCCGCCCTGCTACAGTACGTGAATTTACATCGCAGCGTGCACGTGATTACCATTGAAGACCCCGTCGAGTACGTCTTCAAGCCCCAAAAGTCGATCATCTCGCAACGGGAAATTGGAATCGATATTCCCAATTACGGTGAAGCCCTGCGATACGTGGTTCGCCAGGACCCCGACGTGATCTTCATCGGCGAGATGCGCGACAAGGAGACCATGCTGGCCGCCATCCAATCCGCCGAGACCGGGCATCTGGTGATGGGGTCCATTCACTGTTCGGACGCAACGCAGACCTTTTCCCGCATCCTGGAATTCTTTCAACACGACGAACACGATTTCATTCGATCGTCGCTGTCCAGCAGCCTGCGTGCCATCATGTGTCAGCGGCTCTTGCCCGGTATCGATGAAAATTCGCGCGTGCCGGCCACCGAAGTGTTGATCAACAACCCCTCCATCGCCGACAAGATCCGTCGCGGAGAAGACGAAGATTTGCCCGCCATCATCGCCCAAAGCGCCGATGACGGCATGCGAAATTTCACACGCTCGCTGGCCGAGCTGATTGAGCAGGAAAAAATCTATTACGATACCGCCATGGAATACGCCCCCAGCCGCGAAGCGCTGGCCAGCGCCGTGAAAGGCATCAAGACCTCCGCGCAAGGCCTGGTCGGCCGCGTCCGAGGCGCAAAATGATGGCCTGCCCAGGTTGCGGGGTTTTGTGAAGGTCGCGCCGTTTGTGTGATTTTAGCGATCGGGCGAACGCGATCGTCTTGCATCACGAGTCAGATCGAGGATTTCGACTCCCTCCGGTGGCGTAAATTCGAAACGCTTTTCGTCAAGCTCCGGGTTTAGGCGTACGTTCGAAAACGTCGTCGACTCCGTCATTTTTCCCTGGTCGTCGAATTGCACGCGACGAATCATGATGCCATCCGTTTGGCTGAAACAATAAATCGTTTTGGGAGGCAGCGATTCAACACCCGCCGACTTCGGCTTGGCTTCGATCACCCATGTCGAGATTCCCTCCACGTTTTCATCCGCGAGTAGTTTCAGATGGTAGGCGGCGTGCCAGCGGGTAAACAAGGCTCGGTCAACGCGGCTCGGCGGGCTGGATTGCGCTCCGACCATGGTCGCGGACTTTTGGCCTGCGTCGTCGATCAACGTGTAAATATGGCGACCATTACAAACCACCACTTCCTTGTGTTTGAACTGCATTTCCTCGTCGTCGATTCGTTGGATTCCGTTAACCTCTAATTCCTGCCGATACAAAGAGTTACGGTCTTTCTTGGCAAATTCGTAAGACCCGGCCTTGGTGCTTCGGATCTGAAAATCCTCCTCTTGCACGTCGATCTCGATACGCACGTCGGCGGTAAAAGAACCCTGCTTTTCCACCAAATTGAGTATTGAACTTTCGACGTCCTGTAGGGTGGCCTGTCCTGACGCGCGTTTTGGCCCAACAAACACGGAAAGCATTACAGCAATTAAACAAGCGTGTCTGAACATGCGATTGGCTCCTTGTTTTCTTGGGCGGCTTTCGACGGCTTCGTTTTACCCGTGTCACCTAGCCTAGCCCGCCCTGCCAATGACCATATGGAAGATTGCTTCGGATTTCAATATCCACCATCGTTGGCAATGGGCTTGATTTGGGTGTTGGCCGATGTGAATCGATCAGCGATCGACCGTGACCCAGCGTCGTTGACGTGCCCATCCGGCGTTTGATTCACGGGGCGTATCGTTCTAGGGCGTGTAGGCTGTGATGATCAGCGTGTCGTTTTGCCCTCCGAAGCCGAAGCTGTTGGACAGTGCGGTCTTGACGACGGCTTTTCGCGCCTGATTAGGGACGTAGTCGAGGTCACAGGCGGGGTCGGGCGTTTCGTAGTTGGTGGTCGGGGGGATCAAGCCGTCACGAATGGTCAGGGCGCAGACGATCAACTCGACCACCCCGGCGGCGGCGATGAGGTGGCCCGTCATGCTTTTGATGCTGCTGATGGGAATCTGCTTGGCGCGGTGGCCGAACATGCGGCGGATGGCCAACGTTTCGATCTTGTCGTTTTCCTGCGTGCCGGTGCCGTGGGCGGAGATGTAGTCGATGTCGTCGGTGTTCAAGCCCGCATCGTTGAGGGCGAGTCGCATGGTGGCCAGCGCCCCGCGAGCCTCTTCGTGAATGTCGGTGACGCGGAATGCGTCGGCGGTGGAACCGAAACCGACGATTTCGCCATGGATCGTTGCACCGCGTTCAACGGCGTGGTCCAGCGATTCCAGAATGACGATGCCCGCGCCCTCGCCGAGTACGAAACCGTTTCGGCTGCGATCGAACGGTCGGGATGCTCGTTGCATCAGGTCGTTGCTGGTGGACAAGGCGGTGAGCCGGTTGAAGCCGGTCACACCGAGTGGATGGATCATGCTGTGTGTTCCGCCGGCGATCATGATGTCGGCATCGCCTCGACGGATGATGGCTCGCGCTTCGCCGATGGCCTGCGTGCTGGCAGCGCAGGCGGTCAAGGTGTTGAAGTTCGGGCCGGCGGCTTTGAATTGTACCGCGATGTGCCCGGCGGACATGTTAGGCTCCTGCTCCCACTCGCATTCGGCGGTGAGTGTGGCCATGGCCACCTCGCCCCATCGGGCGGTATCGAGTCGTCCCACACCGGGCGGTCCTTGTGAAATCCAACCGCGGACGGCGGCTTCAGCGAAATGACGGAAATCCAACGGTCCTTCGCCGCCGCCGAGATAAATGCCCACGCGGCCGGGGTTGATGGCGGTCCAACGGGCGAGTTGAGCGTGCTCCCAGGCACGCTGGCAGGCGGCGAGGGCGAACTGTGAATTTCGGCTGGCGCCGGCGTGCTTGTCGGCGTCGGGACCGAGGTATCGCTTCAAATCGAATCCGCGGACTTCGGCGGAAAACTGCGTGGGAAAGGTTTCCGCATCGAAGAGCGTGGTGGTTCCGATGCCGCTGTCTCCGGCGAGCAACGAGCGCCAAACCACTTCCAGATCGTCGCCCATGGGGGTGATCCAGCCCATCCCTGTAATGACCACGCGGTGACCGTTCATGATGCTGATTCCTCGAAACGCCGAATGACCAGCGCGCCGCTTTGTCCGCCGACCAAGGCGTAGCCCACGCTGACGGCTGTCAGGATTCGATGATCGACGGGGTCGCCCTGGGCGAAGCGAAAAGTGCAGGCTGGGTCGAGCGGCTCGGTATTGATGGACGGCGGGATGGTGTTGTTATGTAGTGCCATCACGTTGGCACAGAAATCCAACGCTCCGCTGCCGGCGCCGCAGGTTCCGACGGCGCCTTTGATGGCCATGGCGGGCAGATGGTTCGCGTGATTTCCCAGAACGCTTCGCCAGCCTGCCAATTCCGCCGCGTCGTGTTCTCGAGTCCCGCAGCCGAAGGCTCCGACGAAATCGACGTCCGCCGCGTGCAGTCCGGCGTCGTGCAGCGCCGCTGCAACGGCCATCGACACGCCCGCCCCGGACGGGTCAGGCTCGGTCCAACTGTACGTGTTTCCTGCCGCTCCGAAGCCGATCAACTCCGCGTAAATCCTCGCCCCGCGGGAACGAGCATGCTCCAGTGATTCCAGAACCACCAATCCGCCGCCCTCGGCACATACCATGCCGCTTCGTGCCGACGAAAAAGGTCGGCAGGCAGACGCCGGTTGATCGTTCATACCCGTGACCAACCGTCCGGACAACGCGGCGCGGGCCAGCCCCATGGGATTGGTCTTGCATTCGGCCCCGCCGCACAGACAAACGTCCATCAGCCCGGCTGACATGGCTCGAAAGGCCTCTCCGATGGCGAGATGACCCGACGCCTCGCCGCAGGTGATGGTGTTGGAAATGGCCTGGGCGTCGTGCACGATGCTTACGTGGCAGGCCAGCATGTTGGGCAGAAACTTGAGCAGCCACAGGGGCGTCAGATTGTTCATGCCGTCGCGGCCCCAACGTTTCAGATCGAGCAGCCCGTCCTCGCCCGTGGCGGTGGAAAACGCGGCGGCTAGCTCGTTCAAGTCGGGACAGATAAGCCCGGCCCCGATGTTGACGCCGAATCGCGTCGGATCGATCGGTTGCCCGTTGACGACTTCGCGATCGAGCATGCAAGGGGTGGAAAGATTGGCATCCCTGGCGGCTTCGAAAGCGGCGACGACGGCGAGTTCGATGTCGCGGGACATCAATTTGGTGCTCTTGCGGTAGTTTTTGGGGACGAAGTCGGTTGTCTTGAAAGCGGGCACTTCGCCGCCCACGCTGGATGGCAGCGTGGACGCATCGAAGGCTTGAATGGTCTGGATCGCGCATCGACCGGCGGTCAGGCTGTCCCACATTTCGGTGATACCCACACCCAGGGGACCAGCCACACCCAAACCCGTGATGACCACCCGTCGCTGATTGCTCATGATTTTCGCACCGAACCGGCAAACGCCTCGAACAGTCGCATGAATTGCTCGGTAAAGACGAAATTCTCGGTCGGCAATCCGGGCACGCCTTTCTTCGCGCTGACGTGCGAAAACATCAGGCTCACTTCGCCGATGGGACGGCCATTGAGCAGGACGTCGCCCGTGGTCGCCGCGGCTGACTCGTCAACGGAATCGAGCCTGGCGTTGTACTGTAATTGGTCTCCCGGCACGGCCCAATCATCGAAATGAGCGTGTCGAATCTTGGCCAGGATAACGTTTTCTTGAAACGAGCGGGACTCGCCGACGAGGATTCCCGCGGTCTGGGCCATGCCCTCAATGACGAGCGAGCTGGGCATGACGGGATACCCGGGGAAGTGGTCTTTCAGGTGCTCCTCCGCGAGCGTGACGTTCTTGACGGCGGAGGCATGCGACCCGCTGACAAACTCGATGAACTTGTCGATCCAGATCCAGCGCATGGGCACGAACCGGAAACGCGGCCCCCTGACTCGTGCCCGCGAGGCGCCTAGGCCACTTTCACCCCGTCGAGTTTCCGCTGCACATAGCGGACGATGGTTTTAACGGTGAACAGGTTCGGGATTTTGGAGACCTCCGGGTCTTTTTCGAAATCCGCAAAATCGGCATGGGGCATCAGCATTTTCAACTGCTGCATGCCGTGTGCGGAGATACGCCCATCTTGCTCCACGTTGTCTGGATTGCTCAGAATATCATCCGGAAACAACTCGCCCTTGGGAATCTTGATCTTGAACTTCTGCTCCAGACGAAAAACGATGTCCAGGAAGTCAATGCTCTCCGCTCCGAGATCGCCGGTCAGCGTAGCTTCCTCCGTGACTTCGTCTTCGTCTACACCGAGCGCATCGACCAAGACCTCGCCGACTCCTCGATACAGTTGGTCTTGAGTGACCGTCATCGACTATTCCTCCACTCTTAGTTTGCAATCTTACTTTAGATCGTACAGGTCACCCGCCAGCGGGGCCGTCGATCCGACTCAAACTTCTGCCGTCAAGGCGTTGGACTCGCGCCACAGTAATGACCAACGCTTCCGTGCGGATTGTATCACGCAGGCATCCGCCGCAGATATATCCGATCCCACCGAGGACACGTTTCGATGCGTCAGGTCGAACCGGCCCTTAACAACCTGATCGTCACCGCAGTAACCCGCGCCGCTGAAAGAACTTGCCTCCCGACCCAATTCTCGGCACGTCACCTCGACGCGGAGGATTTGTCCGGGGGACACAAAGCTCTTATATGTAACGCCACTGGTCGAGGCAAGCAAGACGAGACTATGGGTAAAATCGTGGGCGTCATGGACCAGCCAGCGTGCGGCCTCAACCATACATTCGAGCATGAAAACGCCCGGCAGGACTGGAAATGTCGGAAAATGTTCAGCCAAATACTCTTCGGACAGACTGACGGCTTTGACCGCGACGATTCGCCGGCCTCTTTCTAATTCGTCAACCCGATCAATCAGCCCGAATTTCATTCGTTGTGGGTCCGGCCATCCGGCGTCTGTCGCGATTCAAAACCCCGCGAAGTGTAACCGGATTCAAGCGTGAATGCTACAGCGGCCCGAAATGCGATCTGGATTCCGGCTGTCGCCGGAATGACGGTCACGGTCAATGTTATTGTCGGTGTTTGGAAGGTGCGGGTGCTGCAACGCAATCGCTGGTCGAAGTCACGGGTCTGTCGCGTTTCGTTTGTATCTGCGGTAGGATGTTGCGTCGTCAGACGATCGCGGGCGGGTCTTTGTCAAGCGGACGAGGCATTGCATGGGTCGAGAAATTCAAGGCCATCTGGAAGCGAAAAGTCAGCGATTCGCCATCGTGGTGACGCGGTTCAACGATTTCATCACCGGCAAGCTGTTGGACGGGGCGGTCGACGTGCTGCGTCGTCACGGTTGCACCGACGATCGCATCACGGTGGTGCGGGTGCCGGGTTCGTTCGAGATGCCGTTGGCTGCGATGAAGCTCGCGCAAAGCGGCCAGTTCGAGGCGATCATTTGTCTGGGTTGCATCATCCGCGGGGAAACTCCGCATTTTGAGTACATCAGCGCGGAGGTGGCCAAGGGTGTGTCCCACGTCGGACTTCAAACGGGTGTGCCCACGACGTTCGGCGTGATCACGGCTGACACGCTGGAACAGTCCATACAACGCGCCGGATCGAAAGCAGGGAACAAGGGGGCAGAAGCTGCGCTGGCGGCCATTGAGATGACCAACGTCATGACGGAACTTGCCAATCTTTAGCGTAGTAAGAGAGTCTAGCACCATGGCCGACCTGCGCTCCGAATACACCGCAAGACCGCTCCCCGTGCAGATTGTGACTGGAGGCGGTGGCGCGGTGAGTGTGTCATTGACTTCGTCGTCCTCTTGCCATACTGGACGCTCCCGCCTTGGTCGCGTCCAGGGTCGCGGCTCTGTTACTATTCGGAGCATGGACCATTGAACATCCAGCAACGGGCCACGTCTGCTTGCGCGCTGGATTCCGGGCGCCGGAATGACGATGTCCACTATTTGCTGCTCTCCGTAGTAGGTCGGAAGTTTCCGCTCTGAAATGATGCAAACAGCACTAGCTACCTTTGCGTTACGACAACCTTGAAACTCGAACGACACCATGCCCGGGCCTTGGCGATGCAAGCACTCTGTCAGTGCGACTCGGATCGCGAGGCTGTGTGGGATGCGCTGGCTGCCTTGGCGACGGACTTGGCTGCGATGACCGAGGGCTTTTCATCCGATCTGGCTGTTCAATATGCGGAACGGATTTGCCGCGATTATCTGGAGCGCTCGGCGGTCATCGACGAGCAAATCGCTTCGGCATTGGTGAACTGGCGTTTGGATCGATTGGCCAGTGTGGAGCGCAATGTGATGCGTGTGGCGGTCGTGGAATGGCAGTTGAAAGAAGTGCCGCCGCGAGTGGTATTGGACGAGGCGCTGGAAGTCGCACGTGAATACGGAACCAACGAGTCGGTCAAGTTCGTGAACGGCGTCTTGGACGCGGTTTGGAAAAAAATGCAGGCAGGTGAGTGAACATGGGTTTGTTTGATCGATTCAAGAAGGGGCTGAGCAAGACTCGCGAAAAGGTGGCGGCGGGTTTTCGAGCCATTCTGCCGATCGGCAAGTCGATCGACGAGAACCTGCTGTCGGAATTGGAAGCCACCATGCTTCAGGCGGACATGGGCCCGGTCATGGTCGGTAAGATGATCGAGGCTGTGCGAGGCGGCTGGAAACGCGGAGCGATCAATCAGGCGACGGAGATTCTTCCGTTCTTGAAGGAGGAGTTTGTCAAGCTTTGGCCGCAAGATGACCGGCAGATTCGTTTCAGCACGGAAGGTCCGACGGTGGTTCTGGTCACGGGCATCAATGGTTCGGGCAAGACGACCAGCGTAGCCAAGCTGGCGAATTATTTCAAGAAATCCGGGAAGTTGGTCATTTTGGGGGCGTGCGATACGTTTCGCGCCGCGGCGGTGGCCCAATTGACGGAATGGTCGGCGCGAATCGGCGTGCAGATAGTCAAGCACCAGCAGGACGCTGACCCCGGGGCCGTCGCGTACGACGCCTGCGAGGCGGCCGTCGCCCGCAAGGCGGACGTGCTATTGATCGACACGGCGGGTCGCCTGCATACGCAGG
The DNA here is from genome assembly GCA_964424105.1 of uncultured Phycisphaeraceae bacterium. Taxonomy (GTDB): domain Bacteria; phylum Planctomycetota; class Phycisphaerae; order UBA1845; family UBA1845; genus CAYRHJ01. The sequence goes on from CAYRHJ010000013.1 coordinate 48,548, forward strand.
ATCATCTCATGCGGGAGTTGGGCAAGATTCACAAGGTGGTTCAGCGGAAGATTCCCGGTGCGCCGCATGAAGTCTTGCTGGTCCTGGATGCAACCATCGGGCAAAACGCGATTAATCAAGCCCGCGTATTCCGTGAACATGTTGATGTATCGGGCATTTTCCTGGCCAAATTAGATGGGAGCGCCAAGGGCGGCGTGGTCATTGGTGTTCGCGATCAATTGGGCGTCCCGGTGAAATTCGTCGGCCTGGGTGAAACGCCGGACGACGTCGAGCCGTTCGACCCGGCGGTGTTCGTGGACGCGCTATTCGCGGAGGACTGACGTCGCCCATGGCCCATGCGGCGTCGGTCGCGGATTGGGCGGCATGAAGCGGATTGCATTCGTTCAAATTGACAATCATCACCCTGTTGATACAACGTTTGACGAATGAAGGATTCGCATTTTCACTATCGGTGTGAATGGGTATGAACATATTCGCTGCTATGGGCGCTGGGACCCTGGCCTGGATGGCTAGGTTTGGGCAATTCTGGCGTTTTGCCGGGCGCGCCGTGGCCTTTGTTCCATCCGCGGTGATCCAACGGCGCGAATGGGTTCGGTTGCTGCCGCAATTTTATGAAATCGGTGTGCGAACGGTGCCCGTCATGGTGGTCACCGGAGTTTTCGTGGGATTGGTGCTCGCGGCCCAGGCTGTTGAACAGCTTCGGGCGGCCAATCTCGAGGAACGCATGGGCGTGCTGGTGAATCTCGCGTTGATCAAAGAGCTCGGGCCGGTGCTGGCGGGCGTGATGCTGGCGGGACGTGTGGGCGGGGCGCTGACGGCTGAGTTGGGCACGATGAACGTTACCGAGCAGCTCGACGCTTTGCGGGTGATGGGGACCGACCCGATACGGCATTTGGTCGTGCCCCGATTTGCCGCCTGTGTGCTTTTGGCGCCGGTGTTGACGCTTTACTGTGACTTGATGGGAGCGTGGGGTGGGTGGTTCATGGCGGTTTTGACCGAGGGAGTGCCATCGGAGCCGTACGCGTTTTACACGGCTGATGCCGTGGAGACGTGGGATTTAATGGTTGGCTTGATCAAGTCGGTCGTGTTCGGGGGCAGCATCGGTCTGATTTCGTGCTTCATGGGATTCCATTGTCGGGCGGGGGCCGCGGGCGTGGGGCGGGCCTGCACCAGCTCGTTCGTGTTGAGCTTCCTCGTTATTCTGATCACGGATTATTTTCTGACGTGCATGTTGCAGGACATTTACAAGGCGGCTTGGGGATTTAAGCCCTTGATCTAGGTGGACGATGCCGGTTGAACCCTCGCCCACGGTCGTGAATCCGCTCGACGATATCACGGTCATTGAATTGCGAGAGGTGCACAAGCGCTTCAACACACAAGACGTGCTAGCGGGTGTGAACATGCGACTTCGTCAGGGCGAGACCAGCGTGGTCATCGGTGCGTCGGGCACGGGTAAAAGCGTTCTTCTGAAGCACATCGTCGGCCTGTTGAAACCCGATCAAGGCGAAGTCACTTTTCGGGGCCAACGCATCGACCTCATGTCGGATCGTGAACTCTCGGTTATCCGCAAGCGATTCGGCTTCCTGTTCCAACTCAGTGCGCTGTTCGATTCCATGTCGGCGGGCGACAACGTCGCGTTTCCGATCGTTCAGCAGACGCGTAAACCACGCGCCGAGATCGAGCGTATCGTTCAGGAGAAGCTGGGCCTGGTTGGGCTGAAAGATGTTCAGGCCAAGATGCCGGCGGAGCTTTCCGGTGGTCAAAAGAAGCGCGTGGCGTTGGCGCGGGCGTTGGCCCTGGATCCTGAGGTCATACTATATGACGAGCCGACGACGGGATTGGACCCGATACGTGCCGACGTGATCAACGAGTTGATCATGAAGCTCAAGCGGAAACTTCAGGTGACCAGCCTGGTCGTCACCCACGATATGGCCAGCGTATTTAAGATCGCGGATCGCGTGTTTATGTTGTACGACGGGCGGTGCGTTTTCGAAGGAACGTGCGACGAGTTGCGAAACAGTCCCGATGAGCGGGTCCGGCAGTTCATTGAGGGTCGAGCCAGTGCTGAAGACCTGGCCCGTCTGTGACAAGGGAGTTGATGGTGAAGGAATTACGGCGGAATACGATGGTCGGCGCGTTCATGCTGGTGGGGTTGATGGCGTTGGCCTGGCTGATGACTTCGTTTGGTGAACTACCCGCGATCTTCGGCGGCAAGCAATACGACATGAAGATCATGGTTCGCCGGCCGAGTGGAATCGGCGAGGGAACGCCCGTCTACTTGAGCGGCGTGCAAATTGGCCGGGTCAAGGAGCTTCGCTTTCGCGACATGGAACACTTGGATTCCGGCGTTCACATCATCGCCGCGATCGATGAGGAGTACTTGATTCCCAATTCCGCGACGGCCATGATTCAGCCGGCGGGTCTGGGACTCGGTCGAGGCACCGTGCGGATCGAAGTGGTGGAAGGTGAGCAAGCGCCGCCGCTGCGACCGGGCGAGGAAATCGCGGGCATCATGAGTGGGCCTTTTGAAGGAATGATACCGGACACGCTGCTGGTGACGGTGGAGCGAAGCGTAGCCAGGCTGGGACACTTCCTGGAAGAGCTAACGCCGGTTGCCCAAGACCTGCATGAAATCCTTGAAAAGCACACGGTGGAGGAGGTCGATTTGCCGGAAACGGATTCGCGCCGTCTGACGGCGAATCTCTACACCGTTATTCAACGGTTCGATAGCATTCTGAAGACGTTTAACGACACCTTCGGTGACCCGCACATCCGCGAAGGACTTCTCCAGACATTCGAAAACGTGAAGCAGATGAGCGTGGATGGCCGGGAATCGTTGCAAAACATCAAGGTGGCGACCTCCGAACTTCGTGAAGACCTCAAACGGCTTAGCACCAAGTTGGAAACTGGAATCGATAGCGCGAACGACCACATCAACGAGATCGCCGAAGACCTGCGGCCTGTGTTGGAAAACGCGGCGCATTTGACGAGTTCCCTGCTGAAGATCACGTTGGCGCTGGAGCGCGGCGAAGGGACTGCGGGACGATTCGTCCGCGACCCGCGTCTTTACGAGTCGCTGTTGTTGCTTTCCGGGCGATTGACGGAGATGGCGGACACGCTGCATCGATTGATCGCCAAGTTCGAGATGGACGGGGAGATCCGCTTGAACGTGCCGGTGGGACCGTTTCGCCACTCGACCAAGATAGACATTCCCGAACCCAAACCGAAATAGAAATGACTGGGTCAACGAATGGGTCGGGGGGGGTGTCGATGGGTTAGAAACTCAATCGCACACACCACCAGGAATGGAAGGTATAGGGCTGGGATGATCCATGGCGGAAATTCCCATCGCCCGGTTAATGTCTCGCGATGCCAGGCTTCGAAATAGAAGACCCAGCCTGCGGCCAAGACCAGCCAACTCCAGCGTGGACGCAGGGGAAGGAACACGAGCAACCACGTCAGATACCAATAGTGCACTACGGGCAGAACCAGGATCAATACGCCGAACACTCGCCGAGCATAGTCGGCGAGTTCCAATCGCCGTGCCACGCTCCAAGCCGCCACGCCCGCAACCATGGCGACGGCCAACATCCTCGCCGTCCCGCCTCCCATCATGTCCTGCGTGCCATGATGAAACAGACCCAGCGACGAAGTGAATGTGGAAAACTTGAACAGGCTTTCAAATAGTCCCCACCCCGCGTCAGCGTAGACCCAACACCCCAGGGCGGTCAGCAAAAGGCAAAACACACCGGCCCGAACGTTGCGCCACAGCAGCCAAGGAACTAGTATCATCGGCGTCCATTTGCTGAGGATCGCACCCGCGACCAGGGCGGCACAAACGTAAGGCCTGCGGTGCAGGTTCGCCCAGCCGGCTGCTGCCATGCAAGCGATGGCGAGCGAATCCAGATGCCCCTCGATGGCGAATGAAGTCAGTGTCAGGGGACACAGCGCGTAGACGACCAGGCGCTGACGCGGCAGCCCGGCTTGTTTCATCCAGGCTGACAGGATCACGATGCCAAGCACATCGAATCCGACAAAACAGCCTTTCATGAATAACGGTGATGAATGGACGGACACAACGATGCGGAACACCCATTGGGAAAGCGGCGGGTAAATGGCGGTGTAGTCGGGATGGTTGATACGCGACCAATGCTCGTCCCGGAATTCCGCCAAGGAAGGGTCGTCGGGCGGGACGATATAGGGATTGTGACCCATCGCTTGAATGCGTCCTTCCCAGACGTAACGATGGACGTCGTCGCTGGGTTCGGCGGTCAGCAACACGAATCGAGCCAGCAGGCAAGCAAAGAACCACCATTTCCAGGAACCGTCATGCCCGGTGCGGAGAACGTACTGCGTGATGAATGCATGGCCTACACAGCCGAGCAGGAATGCCATCTGGAACCAGCGAGCGTGGGCGTGTATGTTGCCCAGATAGGCGCTCGACGCGACGAAAGCCGCGATGAGCGAACCGCCCAAGACGAGAATCGACGTAGAGGGGTCGTCTGATCGCCGCCCAATCACCGGTGGTCCGCCGACAACCACGGCGGTAGACCGCTGATCGCTACACTGGACTTGTCCGCGGGAGCACTTCGGGAATCAAGACGGATGGTTGATCCGGAACGTCGCGGTCGAGAATTCCATCCCACGATCAAGAATCCCAAACCGTAAGCCAACAAGAAAATGCTCACCAACCACTTCGTGAACCATAAATAGTATACCAAGCCTACCAACGACCAAACGCCCAACCCCATTTCCACGATCCACCACCGGCTTTCAATGACACGATAATGGCTTCGATTGGATTCGTTTTGGCTGCCGGTCTTGGGCGTTCGAACGAACTCCCCCCCGCGCAATCGCAACCCACGAATGACCGCGAGGGCGTTGTTCAGACACATTCCACATCCCAACACCATCATTCCGGGAACCAACTTGATACCGGAGAATCCGCCACCCAACGTCCAGCGGGCATATCCATACGTCAACGACGGCGCGATGGCTGAAACGAACACACCCGTCCACATAATCCACAACCATTCACCGACGCGATCCCCATCCAGACAATAGAACAACATGGGGCGGGCCAGGATAGCCAATAGCAACATCCACAGCGAGACCGAATAATGCGTCAGGTGCAACGTGGCCTCGACCTTCTGCCCGAATCCAAGCGGCGACCGCCAGATCCGTGGCAGCAGTTTTACCGCAACCTGCATCGATCCCGTCGCCCAGCGACGCTGCTGACTCTTGAACGCGGTCATCTGGCCCGGCAACTCCGCCGGCACCGCCAAATCAAGCGAATATCCGATCTTCCAGCCGGCCAATTGCGCCCGATAGGACAGGTCGAGATCTTCGGTCAGCGTGTCGCCCTGCCAACCGCCCACCGCGGGGTCCTCGATGGCTCGCCGCCGCCACACCCCGGCTGTTCCGTTGAAATTCATCAGCAGATGGTTCCAGGCTCGTGCGCCTTGTTCCACCGCGAAGTGACCGTCGATGCCCAACGCCTGCGCCCGAGTGAGCCACGATTCATTCTCGTTCAAATGCGTCCATCGCCCTTGAAGACAGGCCATGGTCGGAGCATCGATCAGCAAGGGAATGGCCCGCTGAAGAAAATCGGGCGGCGGAACAAAATCCGCGTCGAATATCGCGATGTATTCCCCGCGGGCTTGAATCAGTCCCGCCGCCAGCGCGCCGGCTTTGAAACCTCGGCGATCGTCGCGTCGGATGACCGTGATTTCAACGCCGCGGGCCAGCAATTGATCGACAACATCATCGACAGCGATTCGAGTGTCGTCGTCGCTGTCGTCGAGAATCTGAATTTCATGCATTCCTGGTGGATAGTCGATGGCTGCGACGGCGCGAATGACGCGTTCCGCAACGTGTTTCTCGTTGTAGATTGGAATCTGTGTCGTCACGACGGGCCAATGGGCGTCCTTCGCATCACGGACGAAAGTTTCAACCATTCGCGTCTGTTCATTGCGCACGGAATTGGCCCGGCGTTGAAAGAGCCACACCAACGCGTACAGATGCAGTCCATAGACGGCCAGCGCGAGCGTCGCGACGAGAAACGGTCCGAAAATGAATAGGGAATCAATGTCTGTCGTCATGGAAGAATTCATCAATCGCTAACTGTCTCGCCCCGGGCACCGCACGCAGTTGAACAACGATTCCAGCAAGGCAACCGCGTCATCATCAAAGTCGCCGCATTAAAAAGTGCTTTCAAGCCTAGAAACAGGACCGCGCGCCGTTCGGTCGACACGTTACACTAGAAGTCACGTGCATCACCGTCAACGTGTCTCGATTCGAATTGCCCCATCAGTTGACACTCGACTTCACCGTCACTAAAGTCTGCAACGCGCGATGGCGGACACGTAATTCCCGCCTTGTCATACCCACGGCAGAGGAATCGAGAAAAACCATGGTCAGTTTTCAACATTTAAGCCCACCGACCGAGGGCGATACCATCAGCAAGAGGCCCGAGGGGTTGAAAGTTCCCGACAGGCCCATCGTGCCCTTCATCGAGGGCGACGGGACGGGTGCGGACATATGGCGGGCAGCCGTACGTGTTTTCGACGCCGCCGTCGCCCGGGCCTACGGAAATAAACGGAAGATCCAATGGTTTGAGGTCTATGCCGGGCAAAAGTCCTACGACCGGTACGGCACCTGGCTGCCGGACGACACCGTGTCGGCATTTCGTCATTACATCGTGGGGATCAAGGGTCCGTTGACCACACCGATCGGCGGTGGAATCCGCTCGCTGAACGTCGCCCTGCGACAAATCATGGACCTGTACACCTGCCTTCGCCCGGTTCGCTATTTCAAAGGCGTCCCCTCGCCGGTGAAACGACCCGAACTCGTTGACATGGTCATATTTCGCGAAAACACGGAAGATATTTACGCGGGCATCGAATGGGCCGCCCAAACGCCCGAATGCCGGAAAGTCGTGGCTTGGCTTCGCGAAGCCATGGGTGTCGAAAAAATTCGGTTCCCCAATACCAGCGCGATCGGCATCAAACCCGTCAGTTCCGAAGGTTCCAAGCGCTTGATCCGCGCCGCCATCCACTATGCCCTGACCAATGGCCGCAAAAGCGTCACGATGGTTCATAAGGGCAACATCATGAAATTCACGGAGGGCGCGTTTCGTGACTGGGGATACGAGCTGGTCCGCGAGGAATTCGCAGGCCGCGTCGTGGGATGGGACGATTGCGACGGTCAGCCGGGCGATCGACTTCTTGTCAAAGACGTCATCGCCGACATCGCCCTTCAGCAGGTGTTGACTCGACCGACCGATTTCGACGTCATCGCGACACTGAACTTGAACGGCGACTACCTTTCCGATGCGTTGGCTGCCCAGGTGGGGGGCATTGGCATCGCCCCGGGGGGGAACATCAATTACGAAACGGGCCACGCCGTGTTTGAAGCCACGCACGGCACCGCGCCCAAATACGCCGGTCAGGACAAGGTCAATCCCGGTTCGGTCATTCTCTCGGGCGAGATGATGTTGCGTTACATGGGGTGGACCGAAGCCGCCGACCAGATCATCAAGGGCATGGATGGCGCGATCGGCGCCAAGACGGTGACGTATGATTTCCATCGGCTCATGGTGGCCGAGGGGGTCAAGGCGAAACTGCTGAAATGCAGCGAGTTCGGCGATGCCGTGATCGAACACATGAACGGGCAATCGGATCTGCGTTGACGGTTGCTCGGCGACGGACCCGCGGCGCGATGATCGAATTCCACGGTCCGGCGCGGTGACGTACCCATAGCCTCGTTGATGACCATCATCACGGCGGGCCGGCGGAGCAGGCGCAGGGGTTGATGTCGCTGAAGGCGTTCAACACGCCGAACAGATCCGACAGGTTGATCGCGCCGCCCAGCCTGTCAGGGTGGATCAGTCGGTCCTTTCGTGTCCAGAATTCGGCGCAATTCGACGATCAGTTTCGGCATGTCGCCATGGAGGATTTGCCACAGGACGTCAAAATCCACCTCGTCGTACCCGTGAATCAGTCGATTCCGCAGCGCGACGATATTCAGCCAGGGAATCATCGGATGCGACTTTCGGGTCTCCTGCGAGACCCGGGCGGCTGCCTCTCCGACAATCTCCATCAGTCGGACGAGGGCGAGATTCAGCGTGCGATCCTTGTCCAGTTCGTGGCGTGTGCGACCGACGCTCATCTCCACGGCTTCAGCCGCGTGATCCATCATGTGCCGCAAACTGGCCCGGTCATCACGCCGCGACATACTGGTCCTCGGCTTCGGACAGTACTTCATCCCGGAAATACTTGCTCAAAAACCCCGGCGTATGGAGATCGATCTTCCGTTGGAGGATTTCGGACAGCTCCTCCTGCATACCGAAGAAGGCCAATCCTGGTGTGTGTGCCGGTTCGAATTCCACCAGGACGTCGATATCGCTGTCAGGACGGAAGTCGTCACGGAGAATCGACCCGAACACCGCCAGCCGGCGGATGTGATGCCGCTGACAGAACTCGGCGATGATGTCTCCCGAAAAGTGGATCCCGTGATAGGTCATGGAAGCGTCAATCATCGCATTCTGATTCGCACCTGCAACCTTCCACGGCGCCGGCGGCAAGTCGACGCCCAGCCGAGCGCTTCAACCGAATGGGCGTACCGGGCCGAGATTCGCGAAAGGCGGGTCAGTCTAACTTGTGGGCAATTCAGAAGCAATGAAATTCTTCCTGCTGTGTCGACAAGAGAGTGGCATTCCATTAATCGTTAAATGGTCAAGATGAACGATGGTTGTCGTTTCCGCGAAAGCGTGGAACGGCGGCACGCTTGCCTGGACCCCGGCTTTCGCCGGGGTGACGGTTCTACGGCTGTGACGGATCGACTTCATGACACCATTCAAACGTCAATAAGAAACGACCGAACCGAATCAGTCCGCGTCGACGAATTGGCTACGGCCTCGCCTCGCCTGGACGCTTCGGGAAGGAATTGCATCGGTCGATCACCGTCGATGCACCGGCACGGGGACGCGCCCTTGGCACCGTTGATGACCATCATCACGGCGGGCCGGCGGAGCAGGCGCAGGGGTTGATGTCGCTGAAAGCATTTAATACGCCGAACAGATCCGACAGGTTGATCGTGCCGTTGCCGGTGCACGGTTCGATGTCCACGTTCGTCTTCGTGCAAGGCGGTGTGAAGATGTCCGCAAACCCATCCAATACGCAGAACAAATCGAACAGATTGATGGTGCCGTTGTTGTCCACGTCCGCATACTTGCGCTGAGGATTGTTGCAGTTGCCCACGTTGCACTCGTTCTGCGTGCAGGCATCCATATCATCGCAGTCATCCGCATCAACGCAAGTGCTGACAATGCCGACGTAGCTCGTCGCATCGTCCAGGTTGATCCAGCCAATGTTTTCGCCCCAGGCGTATCCGCGGAATCGACCGGCGCCACTGTCGAACTGCGCTCGTCCGGTCAGATCGCCCGCAGCGCCCCAGCCGAAATTAACCCAGCCGATGTTTTCGCCCCAGGCCATCCCGTCGAGATCGTCGTCGCCGAGGATGTTGACCCCGAAGTTCGTGCCATCGGTATTCGTGTATGGCCCCGGACCGTTGCCGACGTTGATCCAACCGACGTTCTCGCCCCAAATAAACCCATCGAGAAATCCGCCGGGAACGTCAACAAACACGCCGTCCGTTCCGCCGTTGGCATCCAGCCAATTCGTCCAACCGCAGTTTTCGCTCCAGGCGAATTTGTTGGCTGGATCGATGTTGGATTGTGCCCACGTCGCCGTCGGCACCAACAATAATGTGAAGACCCAAGCGTATTTCATGATAGCACTCCCGCGCGAGATGCGCCGCACCTCGCATTCAAGTATGTCAAATGATGCGTCAAAAATCAAAGTTATGCCACGCCCCTGCCGCCGCGGGATTGTTGGTCAAAGTGCCAACAAAATTTCCCGCCCCGACGGCGTAATCGCCGCCAAAGTTGGCCGCACTATGATTTCGTACCACAAGGTTGTTCGTTCCCGCAGCCACGTCGATTCCCACTCCCGTGTTCAAAATGCAATGGTTGCCGTCAATCTTCGCCCGCTGAGCGCCAGCCGTCAGGACGATGCCCTTGCCGCCGCCATTACCACAGGTGTTGTTCAACACGTGACAGCCGGTGTCGGCTTCGATGCCAAAATTTACGAACGGCTGGAATGAAACGTTGCAATCCTTAACGACCGTATCCTGCCCCGCCGAAATGCCTCCGCCGTTGTTGCGGGTCACATTGCAACCTTGGACCATGGACACTGCCCCGATGCGAATGCCGATGCCGGCATTGCCCCTGGCCACACAATTTCGAATGCTGACGTTTTCCGAACCCGGATGGTCGAATCCGTTTGCGCTGTTCTCGCCGGCGACACAGTCGCGCATGACCACGCCCGTGTTGAACTCAAAACCATCGCCGGTGTTATTACGGGCGATACAACGCACCACGACACTGTGGGCGCCGATTCTAGCTCCGCCGGCACCGTTGTTAGATATTTGCAGACCTTCAAACAGCGATTCGAAGGCTCCGTTAGAAAAATCCAGCAGGGACACTCCCCATCCACCCCAATCATGTATCATGCCGTTCTTCACGGTGATGTTTCGTCGATTGCCCGATGCTCGAATCCCATCCAAAGACCCAGCCACACCGACCAACGAGAACCCGTTCAAATCCAGCGTCACGTTATCGGCGTCGATGATGATGCCGGCCGATCCGCTCAAGCCCTTTAGGTTGCTGGTCAGGAAATACGATCCCGATGACGAAATCGTGAACGGCAGGTTGATGGCCTGGTCGTTCAATGGGATCCGATTGGTCGGCATAATCGGTCCGGGCGGCGGATTGAGATCGCCTGCGTTCACCCACAACACGGTTCCGATGGTCATGACGATGAGCACCGAACCGGCGACAGGAAGCCTTTTTTTGGAATGAGTGACGTTCTCGTGGTTCATACTGATTCGTGCTCCTTTCAATTTCGCGGGCAAACGCTAGGCCTGCCACGATGCCTTCGCGCAAGCTACGGATGGTTTTCGACCAGCGTCGTGCCGCCCAGTGCGTTAATGCCTAGCCCACCGTTGGCGGACGTGGTGCATCCGCGTACCAGCGAGGCGCTGGCCTGAATGCCGTCGCCGGTGTTGCTTCTGGCCGTGCACGAGGTCACCGACGACCCTGACGAGACATTGATCCCGTCCATTCCGTTGTTCGCCGTCGTGCAGCCTAGCACGGTGGACCCGGCGGCGGCTTCAATACCATGATCCGCATTGTTGGAAGAAGTACAATCAACGATGGTGGCTGAACCCGTGGCGTGGATGCCCGAATCGCCGACCGTCTCGGCGGCGTAGCAGCCGCGGAACGTGCAACCGGTGCTGCCGACGAACCCTTGTCCGACGGCGCCATCGCTGGTGTTGTTGCCGATGGCCACACAGCTTTCCGCTATGGTGTGACTGCCCAAGCGGAATCCGATTTCGCCGTTGGCGCGGGCCACGCAGTTCTTGAAAACGCAGTTCCCCGTGTTAATGGAAAACCCCCGGCCCGTGTTCAGCGAGGACTGGCAATTTTCAAATACCGTCGCGAAGAGAGCGGTGAAACCCGCGCCGGTGTTGATGTGGGCCGCGCAATTGACCACTACGCAGTCCGTCTCCGCGAAAAACCCACCGCTGGCGTTCGATCGCGCCGTGCAGCCGGTCATGGTGCAACCCTGGCCTGTGACAATTCCGAAGCCGCCATTGTTGGCGGAGACGCAATCGCGGATCGTGCTGTTGTCACCGATCTGTAGCCCCGTGCCGCCGTTATTCGAGGCGCGCAGGTCTACAAGCTGGCTGTTCTGGGCGGTCGAACCGGAGACGCCGGCCATCACACTAAAAGTGATGGAACCATTCTTGATGGTGATGTTTCGGCGGGTCACCCCACTGATGATCACCCCGTTGTCCCATTGCCCCACCTCGCTGGGTCCGATCATGAAGCCGGACAGGTCCAGCGTGACGTTGTCGTCGACAATGGTGATACAGTTGCTTCCAAAGCCGGGGGCGACCAGGTTTTCCGTCAGGTAGTAGGAACCTTCCTGACCGATGACGTAGGGCACGTCGCCCTGCCCGATGGGCACCCGCGGTTCCACCTGCTGAAGCGTCTTCATCGTCGGCGTGATCGGCCCGACGGGCGGGTTTAGATCGCCGGCATTGACCCACAACGCGGTGGTCATGACGACGACCACCAACACCGGACTTTCATATTTCAGTATGGGTTGACGCCCGTCACGGACCATGAGTGCTTCCTCCCTTTCCTGTCTTTTTTCCATTAAGAAACTCCTCCGTTTTAGTCGGGTCCCAAAACTTCAGGGGACGTATTGGATCTTTCTCGCGAACTTGATCAGCCCAGCACGGCTTGCATCCCAGCGGACTTGCATAGTGGATTCGTCCACCGCCGCTCGACAGCCTCGTCACCTGTCGGTTATGGGTCGCTCGAGCCGTTGCGGTTTCCCGTCGGCACCGCTCGCCTGCTTTGGGTACTTGCTCCACCGTCCGACGTTGGCTACGATGGAAGCATGAAGAAGAAACGCACGGCGGACTGCTGCCATCTACCGGTAATGATTGAGCAGGATGAAGACGGCGTTTTCGTGGTGTCGGTTCCGACGCTACGAGGGTGTCGTTCCTACGGTAAAACGCTCGACGAAGCCATGAAGAACATCGCCGAGGCCGCCGAGTTGTGCCTGGAAGACGAACAGCCGCCGTTGCAGCCGACGTTCGTCGGAATTCGCGACTTGATTGTTCCACGATGAGCTCGACTCCGGTCGTTACGGCCCGAGTCTTGATGAAAGTGCTTCGCAAACTCGGCTTCGTCGAGATTCGATCGCGAGGATCCCATCGCCGATTCACCCATCCCGACGGTCGCAAGACAACCGTTCCGGTGCACAGAGGCCGAGATATCCCCAGAGGGCTGCTGCGACAAATCGTCGTGATCGACTTGAACATGGACATCGACGTCTTTCTCGAATTACTCTGATCCACGAGCCGCACTTAGAATTTCCCTTCGTTTCGCGCTGTTTCGCCGACGTTCTCGGCTGTTTTCAGGTCGTTCATGGTTGGTGAGATCGGCCCGCTCGGCGACGTCAACGTGCCGGCGTGGGCCGGGCAAAACATGGCCGCCGGCGTCAGGGCGGACCAGTCGAACTCGTTTACTTGTCATCGTTCCCACTCCGCTGGCTGACTTTCAACATCACAAGGATCAGTTTATCAGAAATCATAATTCGCATGTGGATTACTACTGCCGGCAATCGTAGCCGCCGTGACGGTCGGTCCGACCGTGTTCCCGCCGGCGATTGAATAGTTTCCCGATGCGTTTGTCCGTGCGGAATTCCGAATGATCAGGTTGCCGGCAGCGACGACCTCGATGCCTCGCGACGAGTTGCCCACCACGTTGTTGGCCTCGATCCGGTTCCCGCTCAGGTTCACCCGGACGCCCGATCCGCCGTTGATGACGCAGTTATTCTGCGAAATAAAGCATTCCCCATTAGCGGCGATTCCGTGTCCAGCATTGTTTTTGGAAGTGCATTGCTGAATCGTGGATCGCGATCCCACTTCGATACCGTTTCCCACGTTTTGCGTTGCGGTACATCCGATGATGGTGGCGTCACCGTTCACAGAGTAGATGCCCCGCGCGGTGTTCAGGCTGGCCGTACAATTGGTGATCGCCACGCCGTCGCCTGCGGAAATGCCGTCGTCTCCATTGTTGTGCGCCGTGCAGTTTGAAATCGACCCGCCGTTGTTACTCAAAACGATACCATCCAGGCCGTTCCCGCGGGCGGAGCAATTCTCGATTGTGGCGGCGCCGATCGTCACGATGCCGTTCATCCCGTTGTCCCGCGCGGTACATCGGGTGACCACTGCGCCTGAAAAGATCCAAAGACCGTTCCGGGTGTTGTCGGCCACGTGCACGTCATCAACTCGGCAGTTGCTCGCGTTCCCCAAATCGATACCGTCTGAATTGAACCCGCGCACCGTACCGTTGCGAACGACGATGTTTCGTCGGATGCCCGTTACCGTAACGCCGTCATTCGCACAGGCGGACGTATGAAAAATGGAAAACCCGTTCAGATCGAGCGTCACATCGCTGGCGTTGATCACCAGTCCATCGGCACCGCAAAACGCGGCCTCCAAGTCGCCCGTCAGATAGTATGAACCCGATTGATTGATGGTGAATGGCAAGGCTGTGATCGGCGTCCGCGGCTCGACCGTTTGCAAGTCCTTCATGGTCGACGTAATGGGACCAGCCGGCGGCGTCAGGCTGCCCGCGTTCACCAAAACGACCGTTCCGATGGCCGCAACGACCATCAGCGGCGCCACCTGACGCGTTCGTTGTCTAACCATGGAATGGACCTCCTTCAATCCGAATTGTTCACGTCCGGTGGCCTCCATCGGACCAATCCGCCGGCGCCAGTCCCATGCCGAGGTGCTCGCTCCGAGGGGATTACGCAACCATTGTACTGAATCTGTCGCCTTGATAGGAATCAAAAATCGAATTTTGGGTGGAATTGTCGCGTGGTGCTTTTCCGCAGAAATCGCAACCCATCGGCCCATCCCCCGTGCGAACCGACCGCGGGGCCTACAATCGATGCTCGTGGCTGAATTGTATCGGGAAGATTCCGCCTAATGACTGCTTCGAAGGGCTTCGACCAGCGCCGTCACCGTGGCTTTTGCGTCACCGAAGAGCATCATGGTCTTGTCGTCAAAAAACAGTTCGTTGTCGATACCGGCGAACCCGGTGCCCAGACTTCGCTTGCAGATCATCACCGCGCGAGCCTTGTCGACGTCGAGAATCGGCATGCCGTAAATAGGTGAACTCTTGTCGCTTCGGGCCGCGGGATTGATCACGTCGTTGGCGCCCAACACCAAGGCCACGTCCGTGGTTTCAAACTCCGGGTTGATCTCGTCCATCTCCACCAGTTGCTCGTAGGGCACGTCCGCTTCCGCCAACAGCACATTCATATGCCCCGGCATGCGACCGGCCACCGGATGGATGGCGTACTTCACCGATACCCCGTTCGCCTCCAACACCTGTCCCAGTTCGCGGGTGATGTGTTGGGCACGCGCGACGGCCAATCCGTATCCCGGAATGATGATGACCGACGAAGCCGCTTCCAACGTCATCGCCGCGTCTTCAATCGAGTATTCTCGAACGCTGCGCGGTCCGCCCATCGGACCGCCTCCGCCGGTCGAATCCGCCACGCCGAACGCTCCGAAGGCTACGTTGGTCAGCGAACGGTTCATGGCCCTGCACATCAATACCGTCAAAATGATACCGGCTGCCCCCACCAGCGATCCCGCGATGATCAACAGCTCATTCTGGAGCACAAAGCCGGTCGCGCAAGCCGCCACTCCTGAATAGGAATTCAACAGCGATATGACGACGGGCATGTCCGCGCCGCCGATGGGAATGACCAAAAGCACTCCCAACGCCAACGCCAAAATCAACAGTAGGATCATCGCCCAGACATTTTCCGGCGACGACGCGATGGGAATGAATAGCGCGACCACGACCAAAAACAGCAACGCATTGGAAACGTTTTGAAACGGAAAGGTCAGCGGCTGAGATGGCACCTTCCCATTCAGCTTGCCCCAGGCCACGATGCTCCCCGAAAACGTGACGCAGCCGATCAACACCGACAGACCGATCGTGATCAGCGCCATCACCGTCAGGCCCCCTGCCGACGTCGCTAGCTGCCCAGCGGCATCCAATCCCTCGCCGGGCCGATTCCCTGCATATTCGCTGATGGCCACGAACACCGACGCCAAGCCGCCGAACCCGTTGAACAACGCCACCATCTCCGGCATGCCCGTCATTTGCACGGTGATGGAAAACCACGCACCGATGGCCGTTCCGATGATCATGCCGGCAACGATCATCTCGAACGACATGACATCCGAACGCAACAACGTCGCCGCGATGGCAATCAACATCGCCAGCGACGCCAGCAGATTTCCGCCGCGCGCGGTCTTGGGACTGCTCAGCCGCTTCAAGCCCACGATGAAGCAACACACCGCCAACAGGTACGCCAGATTCACGAATTGCATTTGTTGCATGGGATCGAATAGTCACTCCGCTCGGCCAATCAAGCCCTGGTGTAGTGAGTCATGCTAATTGCATCTTTTCAGAGCCGCGACCGCCGGCCCTTTACGTCGCGCAGCGATGTCAAGGGTCAGGGAGCGGAGGCACGACCACACCATATCAACCACGTGATCGCCGTTTCAAAGGTCGCGACCAATCAGACCAGCGACACCAGCCTGCCGTCGACTTCTACTTCTTCTTGAACATCTTCAGCATGCGATCGGTCACCAGGTAACCGCCCACTACGTTGATCGTTGCGAAAATGACCGCGCACATGCCCAGCACCTTGGCCAACGAGGTCTCCTCAACCCCCGCGCAGATCAATGCCCCCACAATCGTGATGCCCGAAATCGCGTTGGCCCCGGACATCAGGGGCGTGTGCAACATCGCCGGCACCTTTGAAATGACCTCGAAACCGAGAAAAATCGACAACGCAAACACGAACAGCAACGGAATCAATACGTCCATCAACCGACTCCTTGGGAACTCATTTGCGAACGGGTCGCGTCGTGAACGACCTCGCCCCTTTCCGTAATCAACGCACCCGCCACTATTTCATCCGACCGATCCACGCGGATGGCCCCGTCCTGAAACAAATCCAATACCAGCGTCGACATATTCCGGCTGAACATCTGGCTGGAATCGACAGCCAACTGCGCCGCGAGATTCAACGGCCCGCAAATCAACACGCCGTACCGGGTCACCTCTTTGCCCGGCTCGGTCAAGGCACAGTTCCCGCCCCGCTCTGCCGCCAAATCAATGATCACCGATCCCGGCTTCATGGACTTGACCATGTCCTCGGTGATGATGACCGGAGCCTTTCGCCCCGGAATCAGCGCCGTGGTAATTACCGCGTCTGCCTGCTTCACGTGCTTGGCCAGTAACTCCTGCTCTTTTCGATGGGCGTCTTCCGACAGCTCCTTGGCGTATCCGCCCTTGTCCTCCGAATCTCCATGACCCAAATCCAACGCCACGAATCGGGCGCCGAGACTCTGAACCTGTTCACGCACCGCCGCCCGCGTGTCGAAAGCCTCCACCACCGCTCCCAATCGCCTGGCCGTCGCGATCGCTTGCAACCCCGCCACGCCCGCGCCCAAAATAAACACGCGAGCCGCCGCCACCGTCCCCGCCGCCGTCATCAGCATCGGCATCATTTTCCGAAGGCGATCCGCGGCGATGAGCACCGCCTTGTAGCCGGCCACCGTACTCATCGAAGACAAAACGTCCATGCTTTGCGCACGCGTGATCCGCGGGACGCAGTCCATGGAAAACGCCGTGATCTTTCGCTCCAACAGCTTGTCCAATAGCGAACGATCTTGCAGGCCCCCCAACGCGCCGAGATGGGCAAACAACACCGCGCCTTCCTTCATCATGTCGATCTCATGTCGCCCATCATCGCGAACCGCCGGCGCTTGGACTTTCACAACCACGTCGGCATCCGCCAGCAATTTTCCAACGTCGAACTCGATCGACGCCCCCTTGGCTTCGTATTCCTTATCCGCGACGCCGGACGACTCACCCGCACCGGCTTGCACGCACACCTTCAGCCCCGCCTTTACCAGTCGGGCCACACACACAGGCACCAACGCCACGCGCATTTCATCCGCCGCGATCTCTTTAACAACCGCTATGTTCATCCGCCTTCAACCGTTCCTAACACCACTTTGCATCATTCCGACTCTCTCGTTCCCTCGCCCTTGGCCGGTCAAGCCCGCCGATCCGTCCGTCGCGAACCTCGCCAAACATCGACACCCCACTCACCGGGCACCAATGATTAACGACCAAATCTGACCTTGACTCGGATTTAATCCCTGCACGACTCACATTCCCGCACACATCGAAACCCGCGCCGGTTTCTCGATCAATGCGATGATCAAACCCTAACCGATGGCCACGCGTCTGTCAGCATCCCCGCCGAATTCATTGCGTCAACGGCCACTCGGCAAAAAGCCCGAATTGTGCTGCCAAGCCGTCAAGCTCCCGCATCCGTACGCTCGTCGCCGGCCATGAATATTCTCAACACGCAGGGCAGCAACACCAGCGTGATGACCGAACAACTGACGATGCTGGCCAACACCAACAGACCCAATCGGGCGTTGGCTGGAACTTGCGATAGGGTCATCACACCAAATCCCAACGCGATGGTCAGCGCGTCGATAATGATCGCCGGACCGGTCACCGCCAACGCTTCGGCGATGGCGGCTTCGACTGATTTCTCCCGCCGTTCCATTCGAAATCGATCCGTAAAATGAATCGCGAAATCGACCCCGATTCCCAGCGTCATCCCCGCGAACATGGAAGTGGCCACGCCCAGCGGCATGCCCGACCAACCCATGAAGGCAAAATTCAATAACACCGCCAACCCGCAGGGCAGCACGCATAATGCGCCCCATAGGATCGACCGATTCAATAGACTGCTGACCACCAGGATGCCCAGCAGCGAAATCAGCAGCGACTGAACTTGCGTGGTGACGATGGCTTCGATGAGCGTTTGACTGACAACCACGTCGCCCGCGAAGCCCACCCGAATGTTCTTCGACGCAAGGTGTTCTCGTTCATACGCGCGAATGTCTTCGACGTAATCGCCCACCTCCACAAAATTCGCATTCTTCAAATAAACGGTGATGACGGAACGCCCGAAATCCTCGCTGACCAGTTGTCGCAGACTATCTTGGCCACGAATGCGCGCATATTGTTCCCAAAGCCAGCGCACCGTCCGCGTGTCGTCGGGAATGCGCCGATACTCCGGTTCGCTGGGGTGGGTCATGAAATTTGACGTCGCGACGTAGGTCGCCGCCCCGTGCGCTTCGCCGATCATCGGGCTGGGATAGGATCGCAAAAACTGTTCGAATCGTTCAATCTCCTTCAGCACCGAGGGTTTGTGATGGGCTTCCGATGAAATCGTCACGCGAACAAGGTCGTCGCCTTTGGGTCTCAGTCCGAACTTCGGGGAGCCGGAAGTCTTGGGTGTGGTAATAATGATGTGGTCATCCACGCGTTCCGCCGTCTCGATCCACGCGGACCAGTCGTCGCTGACGCGAAGCGGGTCCGAAAGAATCTTCCCGTCAGCCCCCGGCAACAATAGCACCGAAACCCAACTGTCAACCAGTTTTCGCGGATCGTCCACGATGTCCCCGGGAAGGGTCATCTCGTGATGATCCACCGCTTCAACGCCGATCTCCGCCGCGTACGTCGCCTTCCCGGCATCAACGACGACCAGCAATAAATGCGTTCCAAGATATTGTTCATTGAAAGTTTCAGTCGATTCGCGAAATTCACTTTCAGGATCGAATCCATCGATCCAGCTATCCTGAACCGTGACCTTGCGAACGCCCGTGATGGACCCACACGCGATAGCGAGCGCTACGAGCACGAAAACCCATCGACCACGTATGATCATCGGCCCGGCTGCACGAAACCACGATCGACGATGAACCGCCTGCTCGGATCCGACAAGCCGTTTCCGCGATACGATGCGATGCGCCGGAATCAGCGACAGCATGGCCGGTATCACCGTCAGCGACCATAACATGCAGAATAGGATGCCGACGGCGGTGAAGATTCCGAACGCCCGCACGGGTTCCAACGATGAAAGCGCGAACGACAAGAAGCCGACCGCCGTCGTCACGGACGTCTTGACCACGGGGCCCGCCAATTCGTTCATACATTGCAACAACGTCGCCCGATGATCGCTTGAACCACCGCCGCGAAGCAGGTGAGCATAGCGGTGAAAAATGTGAATTTCATCGGCCACGCCCATGGCCGTCAAGATGATCGGCAACACCGCCATGGTGAGATAGATAGGCACGCCGAACCACCCCATCAAGCCGAACACAAACGTCAGACACGCACCCACCTCGATCAGCGGCAGCGACGTCGCCGCCACGCTTCGAAACGCGATCAGAAACACAAACGCCATCACCCCCAACGCCACCGGCACCAGGCCAATGTGATAGGCGACGAACCGCTTCCATTGATAAAAAGTGGACGGCGGGAACGATGGCGCGTTTTCTTTGTTCCGTACAGACGCGCCCAGTACGGCACGGGGAACACCAAGGTCCTCCAATATGTGCGT
Source organism: uncultured Phycisphaeraceae bacterium (assembly GCA_964424105.1). Classification (GTDB taxonomy): domain Bacteria; phylum Planctomycetota; class Phycisphaerae; order UBA1845; family UBA1845; genus CAYRHJ01. Next base: position 68,713 of record CAYRHJ010000013.1, read on the forward strand.
CCCCAAGAGCGCTTCCGCAACCGGGGCGCCCATGACGTGGACTTCGTCTTCGATCGGACCCTGGCGAGCGATGATCCCCTTGACCGTGTTATAGAAATCGATTCGCTCGATTTCGGGCGGCGCACCAACCAGGATCAACGTGCCCTTGCGGTCGGCGGATACCAACGTCCCGTTGTAAAGCTCTATGCGATGAAGGTCGCTGCGGAGAGACTCCAGCTCCCGATACGTATCCGGGAAATTTTCGAGAAACGTGCGATAGAACAACGTCCCAGGCCGAACACGAAACGTGTGCTCGGTGGCCAAGCTGAACAGAGTCGCCTCCCGCACACCCTGTATGTGGGCGAATTCCTCGGTCAGATCATTGACCAGTTTCAAGGTGGCCTCGTTGAAGATCCCGCCCGCATGCGAGGTGCGGATCATGACCACCACCGGATCTTCCAAACCGAACTCCTCGCGGATCGATGCGTCGAATTGAATCTGTGGCGATTCCGATGGCACCAGGGCGTGCCCGTCGGTACGCAGCTTCAGACGCAGCCCCCCCGGCGCCGCCGCCAGCGTCACCAGCAGCGCCACCGCGATTGTCACGTATGGATGGCGAATGGCGTATCGGTACATCGTGTCCCTTCATCCCGAAAACGCCCGACGACCGTCATCCGACGATCGATCCCCATCACGTGGATTGCGTTACGAGTGGTGACGTATTAACCGGAGTGCGGCTGACGATCAATTCGGATGGGCCAAACTCGTTCAGCAGCCCAACTCGTTCAGCAGCCAAACTCGTTCAGCGGCCGGGTGGCCCACCTCCTTTGGAGGTGGGGGAGCCGATGACCACAGCATGTTTCACCCGCCTATTTCCGCGCCCGCAACCACCCACGTCCGTCATTCCGGCGAACGCCGGAAGCCAGGGCCGTTTTCGCCCGACACTTTACGAGCCGCCAGCGCAAAACGAGCGGTCCCCCGCCCAGCGCCCGCGATTTCAAAGCCCGTCTTCCGCTTCTTCACGTGCGATTCGCCCGCGAATGATCCACGCCCGAACGAGTTGTCGCACGTCGCGAAAAGCAATGAACGCCGACGCAAGAGTCAACCCGGCGAACACGATGCCCAGCAGTATCAACCAATCGTTGATCGGGTTCACCGCCCCGCGAAGCACGTAAACGCTGACCGCTCCGCAAATCGGTGTAACCGCCGTTGGCCAGTACGGAAACCTCGCAGCCGTCGGATCAAAAATCCCTTCCAGTTCGTTCGGACGGGCGCTGTACGGGTTTCCACACTCGTTGCATCGACCGATCAATGCGGCGTGACGAAGATTGAACCCGCAGTGGCTGCAATAGGTGGAATGGAAAATGACCCGCCTCGCGTCGATGCGGTTCTGCATTTTCGCCAGTTCGTCGGTTCCGAGAGCCATCTTGACATTGACCTCGTTCGGGAGAAAGCGCGTCCGGTTCGATATTCACGGCGATTCTGACCGCGCGTTCGCCGCATCGCAAGGACAAGCGACCGACACGCCCGATGACGAGTGCATGACATTTTGGCGGGCATTCCGTCGCCCCGAACGGGGCGCAGGACTGTAGCCACGGGTGAAGCGAAGCGCAACCCGTGGTTGCCGACCCGCCCCACGATCACCGCCCCGCAAGGGGCGGAGGACGTTGCGCCGGCATCCTCCGCCCCTGCCGGGGCGGGACGGGTTCATAGGGTCGGGTTTCGACCGACACGCCCGATGACGAGTAACGCCCCAGCGCAGTTGACGTGGACCGTAACAAGGATTGGAATACACCCGATGCGAAAACGCCCGCGACATTCACTGACACTCGCGTGGACTTGTTTATGGGTGACGATGATCTGCGCCATCGGATCCACCACGGGTTGCGTTTCGACTTCCGCGCCGGCTGAAATCGAGTCCATCCTGATCGCGCAAGCCGACGCGTGGAATCAAGGCCAAATCGACGAGTTCATGTCCCATTATTGGAATTCCGAAGACCTCGCTTTCAGCGCCGCGGGCGAAACCACGCGCGGATGGCAGGCGACTTTGAAACGGTATCAACAACGCTACCCCGATCGAAAGGCGATGGGCTTCCTCAGATTTTCGAATTTGGAAATTCATCCGGTCTCGCCCGATGCGGCCTACGTGTTGGGACGATGGCATCTGGACCGCGAAGCCGACGACGTCGGTGGGTGTTTTACCCTAATGTTCCGCAAATTGAACGGCGAGTGGCTGATCGTCCACGATCACACCTCGACAAACACCCGTGAAACCGAATCGGAATAACCTAACAGGCTGCACCGTTCCGTTATCGCTTCAAAATGTATTCGCGGGCCATCTCACGCCCGCTTCCGCGAGATTCCGCCCACCCGATTCCAACTCGTCTACCAGCTCCCTCAAATCGGAATAAACGACGACAGCCCCTGCCTGCGTTAAGCGCGACGCCGTACAGGCCCCGTTCGACACGCCCACCGCCGGCAGACTGATCTCGGACGCGGAGTGCACCAACTCGACCGACGCAGCAGCCACCAGGACCACGTCCGACTCCGCGTTGATCTGTTTCAATCGCTCAACGCGCCGACCTCCCTCCGCTGACAATCCGTGCATCTCCAGAAAATGAACAGATAAACCAGCCGCGTCAAGAAGACGTTGTCGTGCCCCCCGGTTCGATCCACGAGTCACCAGAACGCAATTCGCCAATTTCGCCAATCGCCGCATGGCTTCGCTCGCATCCGGTTGAATGACAGAAATCGAAAGCGACGCGTCATGTTCCAACCCAGCGATAAACTGTTGCTTTAACGCCGCGATCTGCTTGGGTTTAGCCCCAGCCACCCACTGATCCGCAGGTTTAGCCGAACGAATCAATCGCCAAAACCGCGCTCGGTCAGTTCGAGGCAGGCCTAGGGCGGATGCTGCATCACTGTAAGATTTCCAGTATCCCGGCTCGCCTTCAAAAAGCGGGCCATCCATTTCCAAGATCAGACGCGGTCGACGGATTGGTGTCATGAATATTCGCTTCCCAATCGCGAATCGTCATTGATGTTCAGGATCATCGGGTGGCCCATTCGAATATTGCGGAGGGATTGTAACAGCGGAACGTGATAGTATCGTGCATAATGGTATAAGACGTCGAAGGCGAAGGGCGTCAAAATCCGTCACCTGACGTCACACGACGTCACAGGAAGCAGTTCAAAGCGAGAGTGTCAAGCAAAACTGCCAATAAAGGCGATGAATGCAAATAGCCCCGAGTGGGGCAGGGGAGGTCCAGATGAACGTGGCAACATCGGATAGGTGTTTGCGGGCGGCGCCATTGATGCTCCGCTTGGGAGTAGCGGCTGTGCTCGGTTACAGCGGATATCAGCATGTTTCAGGTGCTTTCAGCCCAGAAACCGGCGAATCGTTCCAGGCCACCGGAACTGGAATTCAGTTGGCTGCGAATTGGGCATCGGTTCTCGGTGCGAGCCAATTGGCTGTCGCGGCTGCGCTCTTGGTCGGGTTGTTTACCAGAATAACCGCATTGGTTGTGCTGGGCGCCGCGGGCTATTGTGCGTTCGCAGCCTTTAGCGGCGGCGATCCGACTGCCCTGACCAGTGCAACGGGCAGCGACGTCGTTCAAAGCGCTGACCTCGTTCAAAGCGCTGACCTCGTTCAAACCAAAGCCGGGGTATCGCAGGTCGCGGCTCAGATTTTCGAGACGAGTGGAGCCGCGCTTCTCTTGCTGGCGGCTGTTTGTGCTTCGTTGCTCGTATCCGGTGCGGGGTGTCTTTCTTGGGACACGCGGCGGGCCGGTCGGGCCAAGGCCGGCGGGGCGGCGCTCTAATCATCGAGACCCCACCCATCGCTGCGCGATGGATGGGGCACCCGCGCAAGAATTGACAGGATTTACAAGATTGACAGGATGAATGCGGGCCGGTCGGTGATCGGCGCGTTTATAAGACCCGCGACATTCGGCTACACGCTGTGGTCATCGACTCCCCCACCTCCAAAGGAGGTGGGCCACCCGGGCATATGAAGACCGCTCGCTTTGCGGTCGCGGCTCTGAAATGTGGCGGGTAAGACCCGCGTTACAAGCAATCGTGGTGGGGGTGGTTAGGCGGTGGTGGGGGTGGTTAGGCGGTGGTGGGGATGGCGTTGGCTGGGGTCCAAAATCGCCGGAGCATGCCTTTTGCGTCTTCGAGGATCATGTAGAGGGAGGGCACCGCAAAGAGTGTTAGCACGGTCGCGAAGGCGACGCCCCCGGCGATGGAAACTCCCATGGGGATCAGAATTCTGGCCTGAAAAGACGTTTCGCTGAGCAGCGGTGCCAGGCCTAGGATGGTGGTAATCGAGGTCAGCAGGATGGCTCGCAATCGTTGAGTTCCGCCGTCGATGACGGCTTGGTAGGGCGTGGCGCCTTCATCTCTTCTGCGGTTGATCCAATTCACCAGGACCAAGGAATCATTCACGACGATGCCGGTGAGGGCTACGATGCCGATGAGCGAGAGAATGGTGAGCGGGAATCCCATGATGTAGTGCCCGATGACGGCACCGACGATGCCAAACGGTATGGCGACCATGACAATGATCGGTTGGATGTAGCTCTTGAAGAGTGCGGCTAGTATCACATAGATCAAGGCGGCGGCGATGAGAAAATCTCGCCAGAGGGAGCCGAAGGACTTGACGAATTCGCGCTGCTGTCCGCCGAATTCGAATTCGATGCCTGGAAACTGCTGCTGCCATTTGGGAAAAGAGGTCGCGACGGCAGCGTTGATGCGGTTGGCATTGCCGGCGGCTTCATCGACGTCGGCGGTGATGGTCACGGTGCGTTTTTGGTTTTTTCGTTTGATGGTCGCATAGGCACGGCCCTCGTTGATGTGGGCTACTTCCCGGAAAGGCACGAGTTCGCCGTTGTCGGTCTTGACCCACATGGATTCGACGTCGGAAATTCCGCGGCGGTGTTCGATGGGATAGCGGACCATGATCTTGACGTCTTCTCGTGCCCGTTGCACCTTTCGAGCCTCGATGCCGTAGAATGCCCCCCGTATTTGTGTGGCCAGGGACTGCGTGGTCAGTCCGGTGGCCCGTGCGGACTTGAGCAGCTCGATTTGGACCTCGCGTCTGCCGGCGTCGAAATCGTCATCGATGTCGTAGATTCCTTCGTATTCGGACAACTCCGTCTTCACCAGCCGAGCGACCTCGCGGAGTTGTTGGATGTCGGCGCCGCTGATCTCGAACTGAATGGCGGCGCCGCCGGGTCCGCCGTGAACGGCTGAATATCGCAGGGCATTCATTCCGGGGATGTCGGACGTGTCTTCGCGAAGCTGCCGCAGAATATCTTCGCTGTTTCGTGGGCGTTCTTCGATGGAGGTCAGCTCGAAAATCACTTGTCCGAGGTGTGAGGAGACGCCGGCGGTTCCGCCTTGTTCGTCGTATTGCACGCCCATCATGGTGAACATGGAAACAAGATCCGGCAAGGACATGGCGGCTTGTTCAATGGTTTGAATGGCTGCATCGGTTTCGCTGATGGGCGTGCCGACGGACATTTCCAAGTTGGCGATGAGGGTTTCGGAGTCCAATTTCTGAAAGTAAACGAAGGGCACGCGTTCGCCGGCCACCATGCCGAGCGACATGATGAGGCCGCCGACCATCAGGGTGACGGTCACGTAACGGTAGGTTACGGCTTTGCGCAGAATTCGTTCATACCCGCCCAATAAGACGTTTTGCAGGGCATAGATGTGTATGCGATTCAGGGCGTGCTGAGCGCGACCGAAGATCGATCGGGTTCGCATCTGCATGGACGTCTTGGCGGGGCGTAACCATTCGGCCAGATGCGACGGGAGCAGTGAAAGCGACTCGAAGAGCGAGACGGCTAGGGCACAGGAGACGATGATGGGCAGGACGCCCATGAAATCGCCGATCTGCCCCTCGATGAACATCAAGGGTAGAAAGGCCACGACGGTTGTGGCCACGGCGCACACGACGGGCCAAGCGACCGCCTCAGCGCCAGCGATGGCGGCGAGTCTGGGTGATTCGCCTTGTTCGACGCGGGTGAAAATGTGTTCACCGACGATGATGGCATCGTCGACCAGAAGTCCGAGAACGACGATCAACCCGAACATGCTCATCAGGTTGAGCGAGACGCCGAAGGTCTTCATAACGATCAAGGTGCCGAACAAAGCGAGAAGCAGACCGGCCATCACCCAAAAGGCCACGCGCCAATTGAGGAAGAACAAGAGTGAAAGAAAAACGAAGATAAGCCCCCAGAAGCCGTTTCGCTGCAAGAGTTCGAGGCGTCCCTCGATGAAGCGGGCGAGGTCTGTTGAAGTGGCCATGATGCCGTCGGGGGGCAAGGGATCATCGTAGGCCTTTTGGTAGACCTGCTCCACGGCGTCTCGAATTCCGAGGCGGTGTTTGATGGCAGCGAACCAGTCCCGATTCAGGGGTTGTTGCATCTTTCCGGCCACGTAGGCCTTTGCTTTCTTGGCGATATCGACGGCGTCCTGGTGTCCGGATTTGAAAATGGTAACGCCCACGGCGGGTTTGGCGTTGAATCGGCCTTTGACGTCGGTGTCTTCGAAGCCATCGATGACCGTGGCGATCTGGTCGATGCGCAGGGACTTTCCGTCGTCGTCGCTGCGGAGGATGATTCGTCCGATGCTGGCTGCGCGGTCTTCTTCGCCGAGGGTGCGGACGCTGATGTTGGCGTCACGCGTTCGCAGTTGCCCGCCGGGGAGGTCGAGGTTTGCTTGACGGACGGCGAGGGCGACTTCCGGCAGTGACAGACGGTGTTCGAGCAGCTTGGCCGGTTTCACTTCGATGCTGATTTCGTCCGCGCGATTGCCTTGAAGGACGACTTTGGTGATACCCGGAATGGCCAACAATTCATCGCGCATTCTCTCGCCGATTTGCTTCAGTTTTTTTTCGTCGACGTCGCCGTAATAGGAGACGTGGATGACGGGGATTTGGGGTTCGAGCTTGGCCACCTGGGATTCTTCCGCTTCTTCGGGAAAATCTTCGGGTGGGATGACGTCGATGGCGGCTTTGACATCCGTGACGACCTGGTCGGCGTCGCGGACGTCGTTGTATAGCACGAGCACGATGTTGCAGAATCCTTCGCCGATGCTGGTCAGCACCTCGTCGATCTCTTCAATGTCCTTGATGGCTTCCTCGATCTTGATGGCAACGCCTTTTTCCAACTCAACGGGCGAGGCTCCCGGATAGATCGTGCTGATCATGATTCGATGGGGATTCAGTTCTGGAAACATCTCCCGGGTGAGCGTGAATCCCGAATAGGCGCCGCCGACGAGGATGGTCCACGTGCACAGCCCGACTAAGACGGGGTTTCGTACACTAAAGCCGGGCAGTGACATTCACCGATGCTCCGTGTTCCAGACGATGGCCTTTGCCTGTACTTGGCTTCTTGGCGGCACGAAATGTTAAACGATTGGGCCTGTGTCGGTTAGAGCGCTGCGAAAAATCTGGACCACGGGTCGGGGTGCGACGCCTGGTTCGGTTCGGGATGACCGGTGGGTTCAGGGGTCGGCGATAGAAGACGCGCGGGGAGCCTTCTGAGCGGTGGCGGGGACGAATTTGTTGGTTTTGTCACGCAAATGTAACACAGATTGACGAACGATTGGCCGATTCGTAGTATGATGTGCGTGACCAAGGACATTTTCCTCATCAGCGTCGCTTCGTGGTTGGCGGCTGTGCCTACGCTCTGCCGGGCGGAGATTCTGTCGGGTTGCTGTAGCTCGTCGCGAAGCCCCGCAAATTGCGACGACGGCATGGCGGGTTGTATTGCGCCCTGCGCGGATGACGACTGCGGTGAGCATGCTGATCCCTCGCGTTCGACGCCGTTGAAGGAATGCGGCGCCTGTGCGGGGGTGTGCGTCGGCGTGGTCAAGCCCGTCGATCACGGCGAGGCGACTACGCTTGTTCCGCAGGTTTCATGGCTGATCAGTGATTTTGCAACCATGGCTGACTGCAGTCCGCAATCGTCGCTCGACTGTTTGCAGGATTCGTGTGCGGAGCGATTTCACCTACCGTTTCCGACCAGTGATATTCCCCTCTTGATTTGATTCCCACGGCCCATCGTTTGTGCTTGTCCGCGCGCGAGGTGCGACCCGTTCCGACCGCGCACAGGCATGCGAGCTTCGCAAGACCGTCGGGAATCAAGAATGATCGTCCATCGTTATATTTTTGTTTTGGTCCTCGCTCTCGTCGCGACGGGATGCGTGATGGTCGACCCTCGCGTCGATTTCGACCGGGCGGGCGAGTTGTCCGTCAGGGCAGCCGGTGTGGGGCGATGGTTCGATCCCGAGCAGATGCAGTCAGACGCCGCCCACGTTGAACGGTGTTTGGAAGACGGCCTGACCGTGGAAGAAGCGGCTGAAGTCGCGTTGATCAACAACCCTGCCCTTCAAGCTGCGATGTATGAAATCGGTGTTTCGCGGGCCGAGCTGGTGCAGGCGGGGCTACTCAGCAACCCTACGCTTGGGGTGGCCTTGCGACTGCCGGCGGGCGGCGGATTGGCGAACGTGGATTTCGACTTGGCGCAGAGCATCGCGGAACTGTGGCAGATCCAACCCAGAACCCAGGCTGCGGAGCGAGATCTGGAGCAAACCATCCTACGGGTTGCCCGATTGGCTGTTGAAACCGCTGCCCAAGCGCGCGAAGGCTATTACCGGGTGGTGGGTGCGGAGCGCCGACTAGCGTTGGCCGTCGAGAATCAGGAAATCAGCCGGCAGATACTGGAGCTTTCGGAAGTTCGTCGCGATGCGGGTGCGGGCAGTGAACTCGACGTCAACCTGACGCGAGGGGTGCAGTTGGAGGTTGAACTGGCTGTGCGGCTGGCACGGTTGGAGGCGGCGTCCGCGCGACGGGCGTTGGCGACGATTCTGGGGCTTCCGACTGACGCGTCGAAGCTGAACTTGTTGAATGGATTTCCCGAGCTGCCGGAACGGGATCTGATCGACGAGGAGTTGATCCGGCTTGCTGGTGACGAACGGCTGGATGTTATGGTGTTGCGCGAGTCGGCTTACAGCGCGGAAGCGCGGCTGATCCTGGAACATCGACGAACATTTGCGAACGTTTCGTTGGGTGTGGCCTTCGAACGCGACTCTCGCTCGCGGTCCAGCGGACGTGATTGGGCGGCTGACTCGGCCCGGGCATCGATCGCCGCGGGCCGACTTGCGCCGCCTGAATTCGAATCGCGGTCCGCGGGCGAGCGGGACAGCGAGTTCATCATCGGGCCGTCGTTGAGCATGGAATTGCCGATCTTCGACCAGAATCAGGCGCAGATTGCGAAAGCGCGATTTGTTTTGGAGCAGCGCCTGCGCTTGTTGGAAGGTCTGGAGAATTCACTGATTCAGGAAGTCCGCGAATCCGCCGACCGGGCTCGAACGGCGTGGGAGGCGGCGCGGTTCTACCGGGATCAGGTGCTGGTACAGGCGGAGCGGAATCTGGAGCTGTCGAGAGAGTCGTACAGAGCGGGTAAGTCGTCGATTTTGTCCGTGCTGGCTGCTCAGCAAAAGCATCTTGCGTCACGGGAAGGCTATTCGCGGACGTTGGAAGCGGCTGCGGCGGCGATCCCGAATTTGGAGCGCACCATCGGGCTGCCGTTCGCGAAGATTCTGGAGCGGCTGGCGGATGACGAGGCAGGGGACGTATTGGGAGACGACGTGATTGGAACAGCGATTGGCGAGCCATCGGGTACGTAGTGGTTCGTGGCGGGTGAAAGCGGCCCTTCCCATTCTTGGAGACGCGGACCACCGGACAAATCATCGGCTCCCCCACCTCCAAAGGAGGTGGGCCACCCGACTGGATTCCGGCGTTCGCCGGAATGACGGATGGAGGCGGTGGCGGGTCGGACATCGTTGGAAGAGAAGACCGCTCGCTTTGCGCTCGCGGCTCGTAAAAGACTTGGTCGCGGGTCGGGAAGTGGCGTCGCGGGTTGGGCAAGTACATTAGGAAAGTTGAGATCGATCATGTCATTGCAATCAAATGTGCGATGTGCATTCATGGTGATGGCCATCGCATTGATTCCGATTCACGGTTGCGAACGTCGGGCTGAAACATTGCCAACTGCGGCGGACGATGAATCGCATGGCGAGCACGATTCGCGTTCGGGTCTGGGGCGACAGTCCAGCGATGGGGCGCAGTCCGGACCTGGGCCTCAGTCCAGCCCGGTGGCCATTGACATGTCCCTGGGATGGTGTGCGGGGCACGGGGTGCCGGAATCTGTCTGCACTCGTTGCGACGCCTCGTTGATCGCGCGGTTTAAGGAGGCCGGCGACTGGTGCGGCGGTCACGACCTGCCCGAATCGCAATGCACGATTTGCAACCCAGAAGTGCGGGAGCTGTGGGCTGCCTATGCACCGCAACCGCAACCCCAAGCGCAACCACAACCGCAAACGCAAGTGCAACCCGACGCGCAAGCGAAAGTGCAACCCCACGCGCAACCGCAAGCGCAAGCGCAATCGGACGCGCACGGCGACGACGGTTGGCAATTGGAGCACGCCCCGCGATTGCTGACCGAGGCCAGTGATCCGCTGTGTCAGGTGGAAAACCTGCAAATTCAATTTCTAGATGCCAGTATCCTTCAAAAGGCTGGGATTGAAGTCGAGCCGGCGACCTTTCGTCTGATGTCGGCGACGCTCATTTTGCCGGCTGAGGTCGAGTTTGATGCCACACGTGTGACACGCGTGACGCCTCGTGTCGGGGGCGTGGTTCGGGCGGTTCCTGTGAATGTCGGGGACGTCGTTGAACCGGGCGATGTTCTGGCTGTGATGGACAGTCCGTTTCTCGGTGAAGCGAAGAACGAGTACATCGAACGATGGCAGAACCTGAAACTGGCCCATGCCGATTTCGAACGGGTCCAGACCATCGCGGGCGGTGTCAGCGAATTGATGGAACTTTGCAGGCCGGACACGTCGTGGGAGAGCCTTCGTGTTGCGATCGGAGCTGCGCCGGTGGGCGAGGCGAAATCCAAATTCTTGCGGGCACACGCCGCGCTTCAACTCGCCCGTTCGGAATCCGAGCGGGAAGAATCGCTGGTCGAAAAGAACATCAGCAGTGAGCGAGAGGTTCAGGCTGCCCGTAGCGAGTTGGCGGCGGCTGAGGCGGACTTCATGGCCATTCGGGAGGAAATCGCCTTTGATACACAACGAAAGCAATTGGCGGCGTCGCGCGACGTAGAAATAGCGAGAACGTCGCTGGAGTCAGCCAAGCGGCGACTTCACATTCTCGGGCTTTTGGCCGAACAGATCGACGCGGTGGGAAATGAACCGGACGAACAGCTATCGAGATTGGAGCTGCGCAGTCCCGCGTCGGGCCGGATCATCGAGCGATCGGTTTCGGTCGGGGAATCGGTTGAACCGAGCGATGAGCTGTTCACGGTGGCTGACGTGTCCAAGCTGTGGTTGAGATTGGACGCTTACGGGCAGGACTTGATACGGCTTCGCGCCGGGCAGCGCGTGCTGCTGACGGTGGACGGGATGAGCGGGATGAGTTTCGAGGGTGTTGTGTCGTGGATCGGCGATCAGGTGGATGCTCGATCACGCACGGTGCGGGTCCGTGCGGAGCTGCCCAATCCCGATGGTCTGTTGCGTGCGCGCATGTTCGGGCAGGCTCGAATCATTCTGCATGACAACGAGGAGGTGGTCACCGTTCCGGAGGAGGCGGTTCAGACCGATGGCTGTTGTCAACTGGTGTTCGTGCGGGAATCGGACACGGTCTTTCAGCCGCGGAAGGTGCTGCCGGGTGCGTCGTCGAATGGTTACGTGGAGATTCTCCAGGGTTTGCTGTCGGGCGAGGTGGTCGCGACGGTGGGCAGTTTTCTGATGAAGACGGAGATATTGAAGGGGAACATCGGGGCTGGTTGCTGTGAAGTCAACCCGGGAAGGTAGCGGTCCATGCTGAACGCAATCATCAACTGGTCGCTGGGCCACCGGTTTCTGGTCATTGCGTTGAGTGTGCTGGTGGGGTTGAGCGGTGTGTTTGCGGCTGCACATCTGCCGATCGACGCCTTCCCGGACACGACACCGGTTCAGGTGCAGATCAATACGGTGGCTGCGGCGCTGACGCCACTGGAAGTCGAGCAGCAGATCACGTTTCCCATCGAACAATCCATCAGCGGGTTGAAAGCGCTTCAGGAGGTGCGATCACTGTCGAAGTTTGGACTGTCGCAGGTGACGGTCATTTTCGAGGATGACATTGACATTTACCTGGCCCGACAACAAGTCACCGAACGACTGGGGACGGTGGAACTGTCAATGGGTCTGGACAGTCCCAAACTGGGACCAATGGCCACCGGACTGGGCGAAGTCTATCACTACATTTTAACCAGTCCGACGCACAGCTTGAGCGAACTGCGGACCATTCAGGACTGGATCATCAAGCCACAGTTGCGAAGTGTCTCCGGAGTCGCGGAAGTCAATAGCTGGGGCGGTCGCGAGCGTCAGTATCAAGTGATTGTGGATCCGGCGCGCCTTTTGAAATACGACCTTTCACTGTTTGACGTCTTTGAAGCTCTTCGCCGGAACAATCTGAACGTCGGCGGCGGCATGCTCACGCGGGCCGGTGAATCATTGCTGGTGCAGGGGATCGGACTGATCACCACGCTCGAACAGGTCAAGAACGTGGTCATCCGATCCGAGCAGGGCGTTCCGATCCATATTCATCAAGTGGGCGACGTGATTGACGGCCACGAAATCCCTCGCGGCGCCGTGACCTATGACGGTCGGGGCGAAGCGGTGTTGGGCTTGGGGTTCATGCTCATGGGTGAAAACACTCGCGACGTGACCGAGCGTTTGAAGGAGCAGATGAGTGCACTTCGGCCCAGCCTTCCGGATGGTGTGGAGGTCACCACGGTTTATGACCGTACGGAGCTGGTCGATCTGGTGCTGCGGACGGTGAAGACGAACCTCTTGGAAGGCGCGTTGCTGGTCGTGGCTGTGTTGTTCGTTTTTCTGGGGAATCTTCGCGCGGGGTTGATTGTGGCGGTGGCGATTCCGCTTTCCATGCTCTGCGCGGCGAATGGCATGCTTCAGGCGGGCATCGCCGGAAGTCTGATGAGCTTGGGCGCCATCGATTTCGGACTGATCGTCGATAGCTCCGTCATTCAAATCGAAAACAGCGCCCGTCGTTTGGGGGAAAACACAGCCGGCCGGTCGCGCATCGACGTGGTGCGCGAGGCTGCCTTGGAAGTGCGTCGACCGACGTTGTTTGGTGAATTGATCATCATGATCGTTTATCTTCCCGTGCTGACGTTGGAGGGCGTCGAAGGGAAGCTTTTTCGTCCGATGGCCCTGACGGTCATCTTTGCGTTGCTCGGCTCGCTGGTGCTTTCGCTGACGCTGATGCCGGTGCTGGCGACGTTGTTCCTTCCGGACCAGGTTCAGGAGCGTGACCCCTGGATGGTGCGGGTGGCGAAGCGGATGTATGAACCGCTGCTGGACCTGGTGATGCGTCGGCGGGCATGGGTCATCGGTTGTACGGTGGCGGCGATGGCGATGGGCGTGGTATTGGCCACTCGCCTGGGTTCGGTGTTCATCCCGCGATTGTCGGAGCAGGCCATCGTGGTGAACACGGTTCGTCTGGCGGGCGTTTCCATCGACGAATCGGTCCGTTATGGAACGCAGATAGAAAACCTATTGCTTCAACAGTTTCCCCATGAGATCCAACACATCTGGACGCGCACGGGCACGGCGGAAGTCGCGACCGACGCGATGGGTCTGGAAGTGTCCGACGTTTTCATCACGCTGACGCCACGCGACCAATGGACCCGCGCTGAACATCAGGCTGATCTCGTGGCTGAGATGGAAGCTGAACTCGCGGGGATGCCCGCGATGCGAACGATCTTCGCCCAGCCGATCGAGTTGCGGGTTAATGAAATGATCGCGGGAATTCGCAGCGATCTTGGCGTGAAGATCTTCGGTGACGATTTCGATATTCTCAATAAGCTGGCTAATCAAGTGGCGGAATCTTTGAAGGGCATTGCCGGGGCGAGCGACGTCACGGTGGAACAGTTGACCGGCCAACCGGTATTGGAAGTGCGTGTTCGGCAGGATCAACTGGCCCGCTTCGGCATATCTGCGGAGGATGTTTTGCAATTCGTCGCCGCGATCGGCAACGTGCGAGTGGGCGATATCCGGCAGGATCAGATTCGATTCCCCTTGGCGGTGCGGCTGCCGGATGAATATCGGACCGATCCCGAACGGGTCGGCCAACTTCTGATTGCAACGCCTTCCGGTGCGCGAGTCCCGTTGCATCGGCTGGCTGAAATCGGCGTCGTGGAAGGGCCGTCCACCATTCAGCGGGAATGGAGCAAGCGACGCATCATCGTGCAGTGTAACGCCCGCGGGCGTGACATCGGCGGGTTGGTGGCTGATGCCCGGCAGCGCGTCGCGCGGGAGGTCAGCCTTCCGTCGGGATACTTCGTTCGCTTCGGCGGCCAATTCGAACATCTCGAACGTGCCAGCCGGCGTCTGCTGATTGTCGTGCCGCTGGCGCTGCTGCTCGTCGTTCTCTTGTTGTATATGACGTATGGTCGAGTCACGGACGTGCTGCGGATTTTCTTGACGCTTCCGCTTTCCGCGATCGGAGGCGTCGTTGCCCTGCACCTGCGTGACCTTCCGTTCAGCGTATCGGCGGGGATTGGATTCGTGGCGATGTCAGGCGTTTCAGTGCTGGGTGACATGGTATTTGTTTCGTTTCTGCGCGATCTGCTGGACCGCGGCAAGGACCTTGGCGAAGCCATCCGCGAAGCGGCGCTGACCCGCATCCGGCCGGTGCTCATGACCGGGCTGGTGGCCAGCCTCGGTTTCATACCGATGGCCCTGAACAGCGGCGTGGGGGCGGAAGTCCAGCGACCGCTGGCTACGGTGGTGATTGGCTGCGTGCTCACCTCGACTACGCTGACCCTGCTGGTTCTACCTGTGTTCTTTTCGATCCAAGGGCGAATGAAGACAGTTTGAGGGGCCATGCACAAACTCTTGGAGACGCGATCGAGCGGACCGAGTCGTCGAAGGTCGAAACGTGCCGGTGTTATCGGTCGTGGCGATCCGTGACCGAAAACGAATGAATTCACATCGGAACCTCAAGGATCACTAGCAAAAGAAGACCGCTCACTTCGCGCTCGCGGCTCGTAAAGACGCGGCCGGGGTCGTAAAGACCGCTCGCTTCGCGCTCGCGGCTCGTAAAGACGCGGGCGGGGGTCGGAAAGACCGCTCGCTTCGCGCTCGCGGCTCGTAAAAGACTTGGAAACGGTTCAGGGATTTGCGGACGTAGTTAAAGGCGATCAGGAGGGCGGTCGAATGTGACAGACAGGTGAATGTATGCGCGGTGTCGGTGCGCGCGGGCGGGGGCGTGCCGTGGAAGGCGGAAGGTCGAAGGTAAAAGCGGTGGGGCAGCCATGCTCGTGAAAATGGATCGCTCGCTTTGCGGTCGCGGCTCGTTTGGGAAGCGGATGGAACCTGCCCTACGGACTCCGAAGGCCGATCATCGCGACTCCACCCATCGCTGCGCGATGGATGGGGCACGCCGCTGCCACTGTTGGAAGAGAAGACCGCTCCCTAACAGTCGCGGCTCTGTTAAGAGCAGATTATGAAAACTGGAAACGGTGACAACGGCAAGGGTTTCGTCCTGATCGGCAAGGGAGCCTTGGTGGGTCCGGCGGGGAGTGCGGTGGCCCAGCAACTTCAGGAGGCCATTGCGTCGGGGAAGGTTGACGTTTCGATCGATCTGCACGCGGTATCGATGATGGACAGCGCGATGTTGGAGTGCCTGTTGAAGGGACGGGACGACTGCCGGGCGGGCGGCGGCAGCTTCACGCTGCTGCATCCCAGCGAACCGGCCACGAAGATTTTGAAATTGACGCGCCTGGACCGCGAGTTTGCCATGGAAGGTCGAGGGTCGGAGGTCGAGGGTCGAAGGTCGAAAGAGGTGGAGGAATGACCGTCGCGACGGCGAAAGCCAGCCTGGGCGAGCTGCTGATCGAGCGGGGCATCGTCACGCAGGAGCAGCTCACGGAAGCGTTGGCGACGCAAGCATCGTTGGGCCTGCCGCTGGGTGAAACGCTGATCCGCCTGGGTATGGCTAAGCCCTCGCAGGTTTTTCCGGTCCTTCAATCACAATTGAACGTGCCCTGGGCGGATCTTTCGGAAGGGCTGGTGGACACGCGGGTGGTGAGGCTGATACCGCAGAGCAAGGCTGAGCGCTACGGGGTGCTGGCGATGTTTCGCGTGCGAAACCGCATGACGGTGGCGATGAGCGATCCGCGGGCCATTTTCGTCATTGACGAATTCGAGCAGATGACCGGCTTCACCGTGCAGCCGGTGCTGGTCTCGCAGACGGACGTGCGGTCGGCCATCAAGAGGTACTACGCCGAGCTGGCGTTTGAAAGCGAAGAAGACGCGGCGGTTTCGGGTTCGATCGTTGGAAGCGCTTTGCAAGATGAAGAGGCGGCATCGGTAGCTGCGGTGGCGATGAAGGAGGAGGTCGACGACAAAAGTCCGATCGTCAACCTGGTGAACGTGATCTTGACGAACGCGGCGCGGGAGGGGGCCAGCGACGTGCACATCGAGCCGGCTCGAAAGAACATCTGCGTTCGATATCGAATCGACGGGGCGTTGCGCGAGGTGATGACGCCGAAGCTGGCGTTGATGCCGGCATTGATTTCGCGCTTGAAGGTGATGACCAAGATGGACATCGCCGAACATCGTCGTCCGCAGGACGGCAGGACGATGATCCGGGTGGATTCGCGGCAGGTGGACGTGCGAGCGTCGTGCATGCCCACGACGGGCGGCGAGAAGATGGCGTTGCGACTGCTGGACCGCGACGGTGTCCGGTTGAACCTGGAAGACCTGGGCATGCGGCAGGAGATGCGTGAACGGCTGCAAGGCATCTTGGCGAAACCCCACGGAATGATTTTGGCCACCGGACCGACCGGGTCGGGCAAAACGACGACGTTGTATTGTCTGTTGGATACGCTGCGCGGGGTGGAGCGGAACGTGGTGAGCATCGAAGACCCCGTTGAATATGAACTGGATTACGTGAATCAGGTGCAGGTGAACGAGTCGATCGGATTGACGTTCGCGTCCGTGCTGCGGACGTTTCTGCGACAGGATCCGGATTACATCATGGTGGGCGAAATTCGAGATCAGGAGACGGCCAAGATGGCAGTGCAGGCCGCCCTGACCGGGCACCTGGTTCTGTCGACGCTGCACACCAACGACTCGGTGGCGACGGTGGCGAGGCTGATGAACATCGGCATTGACCCGATGATGCTGGCGGCGGGATTGACGGCGATTATCGCCCAGCGTCTGGTGCGGACGAACTGCCCCAAGTGTACGCAGCCGGATCATCCATCTGCGGAGGTCGTGGCGGCGTGGCGAATTGTCGGGGAGGGTCCGCATCATTTCAAGCGCGGCACCGGATGTGCGCATTGTTTCGGTACGGGGTTGCGGGGTCGAATGGCCATCTATGAACTTCTGACGGTGACGGAGGACTTGAAGATCGCGATCGGTGAAGGAGCGGGCATCGAGCATCTGCGATCCATCGCCAAGAATTGTGGGCTGTCGGGTCTGGCCGCGGAGGGCGGTTTGTGGGCGGCGGCCGGGCGAACGACGATGGAGGAGGTACTGTCGGTCGTGGATTTCTAGGCGGCTTGGAAGGCGTAACGCAATGGGGCTGCCTGTCGTTCGAATTGACAGGAAGACCGCTCCCTGAATAGGTGGTTTCTGGAGTTAGTGGCGCGGTTCGGGTGCCATGGACTGCGTCGTCCGTTTGCCATACTGGACGCTCCCGCCTTGGTCGCGTCCAGGGTCGCGGCTCTGTTAAGAGGCGGGTGAAAGGTTTGGGGCGTCAATGACTGCCGGCAACTCTGGATTCCGGCGTTCGCCGGAATGACGCATGTGAGCGGTCGCCGGAATGACGCATGCGTGCGGTCGCGGCTCGGAAGGGCGCGGTGTGGCTGGGGGATTTCGATCATGACGACAATAGAAAGCGTTCTACAGACGGCGCACGACCGCGGCGCGTCGGACGTCGTGCTGCTGGCGGACTCGACTCCGTTCATGCGTTTGGAGGGTCAGTGGTTGCCGATTGCCGGCGGGGCGATGTCGGCGGCGGAGTGTAACGAGCTGGTGTCGTCGCTGATTCCATCGGATCGTTTGGCGACGTTGCAGCGCGAGCGGGAACTCAATTTTTCGACGCACGTCGAGCCGTTTGGACGCCTGCGGTTCAATGCCCATTACCAGCGAGATTCCCTGGCGGCAACGATTCGTTTGATTTGGCCACGGGTGCGAACGATCGAGGAGCTGGGTCTTCGAGCGGAATTGGCCAAGGCGGCGCTGCGCCATCAGGGGTTGATTCTGGTTTGCGGGCGTGCGGGGGCGGGCAAGTCGACGACGCTGGCGGCGATGGTTCACCATGTTCTGGAAAATCGGCGGGCCCACGTTATCACCATCGAGGATCCGATCGAGTTCGTGCATGGGAATGGCATCGGCGTGTGCGAGCAGCGCGAGCTACAGTCCGACACGCTGAATTGGCAGGAGGCGCTCAAGAACGTGCTGCGTCAGTCGCCGGATGTGATCGTCATCGGCGAGTTGCAAAACCGCGACAGCATCGCCACGGCGGTCACGGCGGCGGAGACGGGTCACCTGGTGATGGCCAGCCTGCACGCCCAGGACGCGGTTCAATGCATCAGCCGCGTCGTTGACGTCTTTCCCGCCGATCAACAGGCCCAGATCCGCTTGCAGCTTTCCAATACGTTGGCGGCGGTGCTGGCTCAGGAACTGGTTCCGTCGCTCGACAAGGGTCGTGTGTTGGCGACGGAGTTTATCCTGGTGAACGGAGCCATACGTAATCTGATCCGCACGGGCGATTACATTCAGATTCACAACAGCGTTTTGGGTGGTCGAGCCCAGGGGATGCATACCATGCAGGATTCGCTGGAACGACTGCTGGAACGAGGCGTTATATCGCAGGAAGAAATGATCCACCGCATGAACGAGAATCGGCAGATGAGCATGGCGCGCTAGCGGCGGCGTGCACTGGTGATGGGCATGACGAACGTGGACCGCTCCCTGACCTGTCCGCGTGCGTGCGCGCACAAGCAGGCGGTCGCGGGTCAAGGGTGTGGGGCGTCCATGACTGCCGGCATCACTGGATTCCGGCGTTCGGCGGAATGACGGTTAACGCCGGCGGCTGAAAGTGCGGACATGCGGATTGTGGCCAGGAATCGAGGACGATCATCATGACCATGCTGGCGTACAAGGCCCGGTCGGCGAAGGGACGAACCGTCAGCGGTCGAATTGACGCGCCGTCCGCGCAGGAGGCCGTGCGTCGATTACGCCGTGACGGTGTGCACGTCGTATCCATCAATCAAGCCAAGGGCGTGCGCGCCGCCGTGCAAAAGCAGTTTCGATTTCATCGCAACCGCGTCAAGCTGCGTGACCTGCTCGCCACGCTGTCGCAGCTTGAATTGATGATCGGTGCGGGAACGGGTTTGGATGATGCGCTCAAGGTCACGGCGGAAACGGCGCGGAACGAGCGAATGAAAACCGTCCTGACGGACGTGCGGGAGAGAGTCAAGGGCGGTGAATCGTTTTCGACGGCGCTGGCTGCACACGAAGACGTGTTTGACATGGTCACCGTTCGCATGATCGCAGCCGGGGAGGCCAGCGGAACGTTGCCAACGATGTTGCGAACGCTTCATGACATGATGGTCCGCCAATCCGACATTCGGCGAACGGTCAAAATGGCGTTGGCCTACCCGGCGGTCTTGTTATCGGTGGCGATGGCGGCGTTGTGCGTGCTGTTCATCTGGGTCTTGCCGAAATTCGCCGAGGTCTTCGCCCAGGTCGGCGCGGAACTGCCACAGGTGACGGTGGTTGTCATGTCCGTCAGCCAATTCATCACGTCGCACAAGCTCCTTCTGGGTGTGGGGGGGCTGTCGCTCGCGGCGCTGATCAAGGTGTTGCTGGGCGTTTCGGAAGTGCGGATGGGCATTTTGCGGGTCATGATGAAGATGCCGATTATCGGACATCTGATCCGGGCGTCGAACACGGCGCGTGCCATGCACGTCATGGGTACGTTGTGGCGGAGTGGTTTGCCGATCATGGAAGTCACGCGGTTGACCGGTGCGACGCTTCGCAACCCCCTGTACAGCCAGTTCTTCGAGCAGCTTCGGCAACAAATGATCGACGGTAAACGGATCGTCACGGGGTTCAATGCGACCGATCTATTCCCATCCACCGTCGCCCCGCTGATCCGTACCGGGGAGGAGACCGGGCACACCCCCGCGGTGTTGGAAGCGCTGGCTGCGTATCACGAAAAGGAAACGGCCAGCCTGATAAAGACGATGATAACGTTGATGGAACCCGCGATCATTGTGGTGATGGCTGGGGGCGTGGGGTTGATTGCGATTTCGGTCGTTGTTCCGCTGTTTCGTCTGTCCAGCGCGGTTCATTAGATCGGGCGTTTGACGAAAGGGCGGCTTGGCGGGAGCAACGCCATTTCGAAGGCTTGTACGTCGTTTCAGGGAATCATCGGTCATGCCGCGACTGTCGCCCATTGGAATTGATGTTGGAAATTCCGCGGTCAAGGTGGCTCAATTGTGCTACCGCGACGGACAATGGCTGCCCATGGGCATCGGTCGAGGAGACCTCCCGCCGAAAGAACCGGGGGCCGCCGCATCATCCGCAGATTGGATTGCAGCCATCCACGAGGCGATTTCAGCCGGCGGTGTCAAGGGAAAGCGTGTCGTCGTCACCGCACCGTGTGATTATATCGACGTGCGTCCCATCACCGTTCCGGTGGCGGAGGGCATCGATCTCGATTCGTACGTTCGATCGGAATTGGCGGAGCGCGTGACCCATGAAACGGCGGATTTCGTAAGCGATTACTGGATCGGTGGGGAAGTCGTCGAACACGGCGAAACCAAGCTGCAAGTTTATTCCGTGTCCGCGCCGAAAGACCAGATCGTCTCGCTGATTCGAACGGTGGAGCAAGCCGGCTTGATATGCACGAGAATCGAAATTCAGGCCACGTCGCTGGGGATGTGCATGAGCCGATCGGCCAACGACGTGCCCGGCGAGCGACCACTGATATTGGACATCGGCAGTCGCCATTCCATGTTATTGGCGTTGGGAAACGACGGCATCAGTTTTTGTCGCACCATTGGCTGGGGCAGCGAGCGTGTCACTTGCAGAATCAGGGAGGAGCTGAACGTTGATTTCGAATCTGCGGAGCGCATCAAGAAGGAAAGCGGACTTGTCCCCACGGGGACAACAGATGATGCCGAAGCGGGCGATGCCCCGCGGCAGCAGCTTGTCAACGATTGCATCGAGCAGGAGCTGCGCGGCTTGGCGTTGGAGATCGGGCGATCGTTGGCCTATCGGGCGCGAAGCGGACAGGAGCGGGAGGCTACGTCATTGTGCGTCGTGGGGGGTGGATCGAGCTTGAAAGGGTTGGACCGGTTTATTCATGACGCGCTGAAGCTGAAAGTGACCCATCCGTCAATTCTGGGCGGTGTGGATCAATGGCATGACATGGCCCGGACCCGTTTGAACGACGAATCACCGGCGGAATACGCGGTGGCATTGGGCACCGCGTTGGCAGGGGTGAACGAAGGATGATGCAAACGGTCAATCTCATGCCGCCGGAATATCAGCGTCGCCGATTCTATCTGGATCGGGCACGGGGTTGGGGTGCGATCCTGGCTGTGTTGGGCATCGTGCTGGTCGCGTCGGCGTGGACATTGAAATCCGGCGCCACCGCCATCCAGCGGCAGTTGGAGGACGAGACGGAGCTTTTGAACCAGTTGACGCTGGCGCAGGCGCGCGGCGACCAGCTCAAATTGCGGCAGCAATCGATTCAGACCCAACAAGACGTCTTGCAGCGGCTCGTTGTGTCGCGTGGCTGGGAGGAGTTCATTCGCGAGATTACGGAGTCCACCAACGACGGCGTGTGGATTCGACACCTGCGCGCTCGCCGCCCGGCAGAAGAAATCGATAATCCCGCCGGCGATGAACCGAACGCGGTTGACGTATCCTCCGCTCGGCTGAGCGTCGAGCTGATGGGGTTTGCGACCTCGAACGCGGAGTTTGCCGAGTTCCTTTCACGGCTGAATCAGCAGCCCCTCGTTATCCGTGCCGAAGCCGTCCAGTTGAAAACCGGTCAACTTCTGAAGGGCATGCTGGTTGAGTTTTCGGTTCATTGCGAGATGGGCGATCCCGTGGGTATGAACGGCGTGCGGGTCCGGATTGACACGCAGCAGCCGATCTTGGCGGTGTCCGATCTGAAATGGCCGCCTTGGATCGGAAGCTCTTGCAGGAACGATGACGTTGACATGCGGCCTATCCCAGCCGGCGGTTAATGAAGATGAATCGACTTCGACGACTCACTCGCGCTGATACCGCCTTTGGATTCACCGTGCTGACGTTGGCCGGCGTGGTGTTTTGGCAGGTGCACACGCCGGTGTTAGGAGAATTGCGTGAATTGGGAGCTCGCCTGGTCGCGAAGCGGCAATTGCAATCGCGACTGGCTGAACTGGACGCCAGAATCGCAAACGCACAATCGCTGACCGAGCAGAACGAGACGCGCCTGGTTCGATTCCACGATCGATTCCTGGCGGCGGCTGCGAATGGTTCCCACCTTGAAACGCTTTCGGGGTTGCAGGACCGGTGCAAAGTGGCGGTGGAACAGGTGCAACCGGGCGCTGCCCAGTTCCGCGACCCCTACGAGATCCGCCCGCTGCGAATCGTGTCGCGAGGATCGTACGGGAATTTGTTGCGATTCATTTACGAACTGCGGAATGCGATCCGCTCGGCGGAATTCGAGTCGTTGGAGTTTTCCACGGATCCGAATGACGCGACGTGCCTCTTGACAATGCAGATCAAGGTACACACGGAATCAAACGCGGCTGTTTCCGCCTTGAGGGATGACGCGGGCGCTCGACCATGAAATCCATTCGCAAACAGTGGATCACTCTCGGCGCTTGCGGGGCTGTCCTCGTCGCTGTGGCCTGGTATCGGTTGTCCGGTGGCGGGCCGGCGACGGCGGAATCCAGCCCAGCCGTGGAGAATCCCGCCAGTCTTGATTCAGCCACGGGCATCGTGGAGTGGGAGGAGCCCGCCGACGCGCTTCACTGGTCGCTCCCGGAACCCAGCGAACTGGATGAACGATTCACCGCGATATGGCAGCCCCCGAAGCGGGATCCGTTCGTCATGTCGCCGCGGGTGTTGATGGTCACCAGCGGTATGGATCCCCAAGGAGACGGGCTGGCCCTTGGCGAATCGGGCGACACGCTGCCCGAGGTCAGCCGGCCGACATTTTCCGTGCGAAGCACGTTTTTCATTTCGGGGCGATGGTTCGCCGAGATCGATTCACGTTCCTATCGAGTGGGCGACGTCGCGTTCGGACATCGTATCAACCGGATCGCCCAGGATGCCATATGGGTGACACCTATTGAACAAACGGAGTCGACGGATGCGGACGATTCATCGGCATCCGTCACCGATTGTGTCATGCGCGTCGGATCGGCCCATCTGTTCAAGACCAAGGGTAAATGGACCAGACGGGCGAACGAGGAGAAGCCGCCGCAACTGGCCGGCGGAGTTGAATTTGAAATGATCGTAGGAGACGAGCGAGATGCGGACTAGGCCGGGCAATGCACGATGCAGGTATCCCGTGATGGCGTTTACGCTTTTGGAGGTCGTGGCGGTTGTCGTTGTGTTGGGCATCCTGACGCTGTTGGCCTTGCCCATGTTGGGAAACACGAACACGACGACGGGGGAGGCCTCCGTTCGCGGCAACCTGGCGGCTATGCGTAATGCCATCGAGCTGTATGCCAATCAGCACAACGGACTCTATCCGGCGGCGGCCTCGGATGGGACGAATGCGCTGGGTACGGAAGCGGCACTTGTCGCGCATTTGACGCAATACTCCAATGTCGCAGGTGTGGTGTCGGCGACCAAGAGTGCGACCTATCCGTACGGCCCCTATCTCAAATACGGCATCCCGGAGGTGACGGCGGGGCCTTTGAAGGGCAACAGCGGAACCAGCGTCACCAATGCAGCCACGGCGCTCGCGGCGGACGGTTCGCCCACGAAAGGTTGGAAGTACAGCTATGTAACCGGTCAGGTCATCTGCAATTCCGCCGCGACCATGTCTGACGGAACAACGGCGCTGAGCCAGTTATGATTCCTCGCGCGGACATGCGATTTGTTTCATGGGGCACGCGCCTTCCTTCATCAGGCAAGCGCCCAACGTTGTCGCCATTTCCAGGCCCATTCATGTTTCCGAGCGTAGGTGGACGACGAGCATTTACGTTGTTGGAACTGGTGGCGGTCCTCGCGGTGCTGAGCATTTTGTTGGCGCTGGCGTTGCCGGACATGGACGCCTCGCATCGGACGTATGTTCTTGACTCGGCTGCGAGCGAAGTGCTGGCCGCCTTGCGATTCGCCCAATCGCGGTCCATTCATACGGGCGTGGATCATGGGTGCGAATTTTCAGCGGCCGATGACACGATCCGTTGCTTTCAAGTAAGCGGGTCACCGCCGTACCCGACCGTCAATCACCCCGTCCGAAAGACGCCCTACACACTGGATTTCGATGCCTCGCCGGGACACGGCGGCGTGACCATCTCGTCCGTCACGTTCGCGGCCTCAACCGTGATTTTCGACTCGCTGGGCAGTCCCGACAGCGGCGGGTCCGTCTGGGTGACCATGAGCGGCCTGAGCAAAGTCGTTACCGTGACGGCGGTGAGCGGCGTCATACGAGTGACCGACCCGTGACACTTGTGAAGCGCTCGTCAATCCAGTTCGTAACCTGCGCCCCACGCAGCCTTAAATCCCGATGGCGCCGCGGCGGTTTTTCGCTGGTGGAAGCCATCGCGTCATTGGTGATTCTGGGCGCGGTGACGGTACCCATCGCGACCGGCATCGCGTCCATGTCGCGCAGCAGTTTGCAGAATTATCGTGACGCATCGGTCCTTACCGAACTGGTTCACGAGGCGGAAAAGCTGCGTGCGCTTCCGTTCACCAACATCGCGATCGGCAGCACGTCAACGTCGATAGAACTGCCCGGCGGTGCGTCCGACCTCAACGTAACGGTGACATTGGCTGATTATGACGGCGATGCCGCCGCGGACGCGTCGTTCAAGCTCGTCGTGTTGACTTTGGATTCTGTAGAAATCCATTTTTATCGAAGCGATTGGAAGGAGTGATGGTGGTGGATAATCTGCGGATGTGGGGAACACCCAAGCGGTGGAGGCGTCGGGCATCGATGGGCGTGATCATTCTGATCCTGGCCATGACCGCGACGGCCATCATCATTTCCACGCTGTCGCTTACTTCTAATGCGGCTGCGGTTCAACGCAGCGCCCGCGCCCGTGAACAGGCGGTCTTTCTGGCCGACGCGGGTCTGGAACACGCCATGATCATGCTGAAGAACGATCCGCTTTGGCGCACGGGACACACCAACGTCACGCTGGGCGGCGGAACCTACACCACGACGCTGATTGACGATATCGGCGACGTGTTGGTGACCAGCACGGGAACCGTCAACTCGTTTTCAGTACAATTCAATGTAAGGGTTGGCTGGCTATAGCAAGGAAGGGTCCGTGACAGTTTAGGCGGGTAGATTTTCGCCCCGCAAGGGGCGGAGGAATGCCCTGCCTAAAGCGTCATGCACCCAACTGCCATTGCAGGGCACACACCGATCGGTCGGCGGGCAGGTGACGTTCGTGGAGAATCTTCGAACGGAGATCGCGTCGACTGCGTCAAGAACCTGTCACGTTCTTGAACGGGCCAGCCCCTAATCCGCGAGTGTCTGTTTCAACGCTTGACGGGCATGGATGAAAAATGGGTGATAGGTCGTGGCGGCGTAATCGGGGTAGGTCCAAGGCCAAGGCGCCCATTGGCCGTCGTGAAATCGCAACGTCACTTCCGCGTAGATCCCGCGCTGCAAGTAAATTCGGTGTGCATGATCCTTGGTGGTGGCCAGGACGATTTTGGAAAGCGTCAAATAACCCGGATCCATATTGACGGGTCGGGTCGACGTGGGCAGCATCAAATCCTCGCACAACTTCAATTCCAGGTCGTTGGTCTGACGTTTGATATCCGCCAGCATCTCCACCGACACCAGGTCCCTGAAAAACACGAACTGACGCTTGACGTCCGTCCCCAACTCAGCCTCGTAATAATCGGTCGTCACGAACGGCCAAATCTCGCTCTCCAATTCCACCTCGCCGAAATGCTGTCGAAGTCGTCGCCGGGCCTCTGCCAGCAGATCGATATCGCCGCTCAACAATCCGCAGAACAGTTTAGCGCGTTTCGGAGGTCGAATGGCTCCCATGCGTCCGATTCTAATGCATTGTCGGCCGCTTCCCAAGAAGCATGCGAACGAACCATATCCGGTTGGACACGTCGTCACCGCTGCCCTTATCATGGCCGGTCTGCGGAAAAAACAACACGAGCGATCTTTCTGGCCACGGAGCGATACAGTGATCGAAAAAGTACAAGCCTACATCAAGCAGAACGAAGCCACCTATGTCGATCGGCTCAAGGAGTTCCTGCGGATTCCGAGCATTTCGACCGACCCGCAGAAAAACGCCGACACGCGGCGAGCGGCTGAATGGGTGCAATCCGTGTTCGCCCATTGCGGCATTGAATCGGAAATCGTCGAAACCCCGCGACACCCCGCGGTATTGGCCGATACGGGACCGGCCGATTCCAACACACCGACGATATTGATCTATGGCCATTACGACGTGCAGCCGGTCGGCGATCCCGCGTTGTGGCAGTCCGGGCCGTTCGATCCCACCGTGCGCGACGGTGCCATTTACGCCCGTGGATCCGCCGACGACAAGGGGCAGGTCCTGACGCATATGCTGGCGGCTGAAGCGTGGAGAAAAACCGCGGGCAAGCTTCCCGTGCGCTTCAAGTTCCTGATCGAGGGTGAAGAAGAAATCGGCTCGCCGAACCTCGACGCCCTCGTCGAAACGCACCGCAATCGGTTGGCCTGCGACTACGTGACCATCTCCGACACGGCCAAGCTCGACTGGGACACGCCCGCCATCACCTATGGCACCAAGGGTTTGATCTACAAGGAAATCGAAATTCGAGGCCCCAAGCAGGACCTGCACAGCGGATCTTTTGGCGGCACCGTCCCCAACCCCGGCGACGTGATGTGCCGCATCATCGGCTCGCTGCACGATGCCGATCAACGCGTCAACGTTCCCGGCTTCTATGACGACGTCAAGGAAATCTCCGAACAGGAACGAAAAGCCCTGCTTGCACTGCCGTTTGACGAGGCGAAGTACCTGAAGACGCTGGGCAGCCCGGCCCTGCTCGGTGAAAAGGGCTACACCACGCAGGAACGCAAATGGACTCGCCCCACGCTCGACGTCAATGGTCTGTTCGGCGGGTTCATCGGCGAAGGCGCTTCCACCATCATTCCGCACAAGATGGGCGCCAAGGTGTCCATGCGATTGGTGCCCGACCAGAACCCCGAAAAGATTTCCGCCGCTTTCGAGCAGGCCGTTCTCAACGCCGCCCCCAAGGGCGTCACCATTTCATTCAAGACGTTCGGCTGCTGTGCGTCGTACGTCTGCCCGCTCGACCTGCCCGCGCTGGCCGCTGCCAAGAAGGCCATCCGGGACGCCTATGGCAAGGAACCGGTGATGATGCGCGAAGGAGGCTCGCTGCCCATCCTGCCGATGTTCAAACGCGTCCTGAAGGCTGACTCGGTCATGATGGGCTTCTCCGTACCGGACTGCAACCTCCATGGCCCCAACGAGTTCTTCCACATCAGCGACTTTCTTGCCGGCATCCGCGCCAGCGCCAGCTACGCAATGCACTTGGCGAGTTTGGCTACTCGCTGACGTTGGAATGGGGCCAGATGACGCGGGAGGCTTCAAACACCGGACCTTCCGAACAGCACAGGGCGTATCGCCAACGGTCGATGGCCAAGTCGTCGTGAACCGCCACCACGCATGATTGGCAGGTCCCGGTTCCGCAGGCCATGGCACGCTCCATGCACAGGTAGCATTCGATGGCTCGATCCAAACAGTAGCGGGCCACGTGTTCCATCATTCGTTCCGGGCCGCATGCGTAGACTATGACGTCGGCGTCGGAAACGGACGAAGCATCGTGATGGGCCGCCAGCGCTTGACCGACGTGACCCCGAAAACCAAGCGAGCCGTCATCCGTGCTGATCACCACCGGGGTGTCGAAGGCTGAAAATTCCGTGGACGACAACGATGGCGTCGTAGCGGAGGAATCGATGTCCTGCGCGTCGACGAGGGTCAGTGCCAACAGGTTTACCGATCGGGCGCCCAGAATCGCGACGGACGATCGCTGAGCTGCGTGTAGTGCTTGCGCCAACCACAGAAGCGGCGGCAAGCCGACTCCGCCGCCGACAAGCCACGCGTGACGCTTCTCCGTAGAAATCGGAAAGGCGTTCCCCAAGGGACCGATCGCACTGACTTGATCATCGCGTCGCAGCGACGCCATCCATTCGGTGGCCGCTCCGACGACGCGGTAGATCACCTCCGCCTGAAAAACGTCTTGCTTTTCCTGACGAAGCGCGGCGATGCTGAAGGCTCGTCGAAGAAAGGGCGCGTAGGTGCTGCCTGGTCCCGGACCGCTCGCACGGTGAACGTCTTCGTGCAAATTTGTAGTGGCTGGGCCGATGTGGAGAAACTGTCCGGGGCGAGCGCCGTCAAGGTTGACGCATGATAGAATCAGTCGGTAATGCTCGTCGCAAATCAGCACGTTGTCGTGTACGGTTGGTTGGAAGAGTCTCGGCGTGCAACGTTCCTGTGACACCATGGCGCCAAGGTTAGTGGATTCTCGGTGTGGCGAAAGAATCAGGGTTTGGGGGGACAAAAAAACTTCCGGAGTCGCCTATCAGAAGACAACTCCGGAAGTCCGCCACGGCTAAAAAGCCGCATATTCAGATGACCCCACGGGTCAAGTTTGGTTGAATCGATCGGCGACTCGCAACCCAGGTGAATTTATCACCGGGCCGAAAGAGTGTCAACGAAAGTCCGGGGCGCTGCGAAGATAATAATTGCAAACGTAACATTATATGGCACAGTAAGTTATATTGAAAACAGACATGCAGAAAGCAAAAAAGTAAGAACACTATAACTGATGTGTAGCTGTATTTTTGAACCATCTCGGTCCGGTGGCCGATCAGACAAAAAAGACGCAATTTTGCGGAAGGCCTTTGGGCCGTTGGGTTTATGACGTACGCCGGCGATCCGAATCCGTCGATTGTCAATGTCGCTTTGGCGGTGATCGAGCATCAGGGGTTGTGGCTGGTGCAGGAGCGGCGGTCCAACGACGAGTTTGCGGGCCTATTCGAGTTTCCGGGCGGCAAGATGCGAGACGATGAAACACCGGAGCAGGCTGCGGTTCGGGAGACCTGGGAAGAGGTCGGCGTCGTTATTGAACCGATCGGGCAGCTTGCAACCATTCATCATGCCTACGATCACGCCATGGTCATTCTGCACCCCATCCGATGTCGATGGGTCTCCGGTGAACCCCAAGCGCGGACGTCTTGCGTCGCCGGCCCGCGCTGGGTCTCTCCGGTCGAGCTTCAGGCGTTGCCCATGCTTCCGCCGAACCGATCCATCGTGAAATGGCTCTCCGGCGACGTTTGATCGAATGACCCGCAACAGCCCATGACCCCGGCGACCCACATTCGGGGAATCGCCCAATAACACATCACGCCGTCGGAACTCGTCGCAATCATCGTGGCCAACGGGATATCCACACTCGTTAGCCTCGTCCCGATTTCGATGACTTGGCTGGACACTTCACCTTCTCCATACTACCCGTGCCACCACGCGGCACGATGACAGATGTCAGATGACGCGATGTCAGATGTTACGGTGACTCATGTCATGATGTCTGACGGCACGATGCCCATATTCGTGGGTCGATCGTACGGGGTGAATCTATCGAATCAGTGTGACGCCTGAAATGCGCGCCCGAATCGCGTGCGTGCGAATGGAAGCGGTCTGCGCGTGCCAAAATCCGTGTGGGCCGCGGGCGTCCGAAATCTTCAGTTGCGCGCCAGCGGGGCGCCCGCGCAGGACGTGCGAGTCCGATCGCCCTTTCCGGGTGTCGAATGGTTCAACGCGGGCCCCCGCACATTTTTTGCGCTCGACAATTCATGAACACACGTGCGGTGGTCAGGAGACTACGAGCCGAGGCCAAAACATGTTTCGCGGGCGACGAATCCGGCGATCGTCTCGTTACGTGCGGATTGGCCAATCGAAATGGACGTCTGAAGTCGGGCTTATTTGAGCATGCCCGCCCACACGTCAAAAAAACCGGGGAATGTCTTGCCCACACACAGCGGGTCCATAATGACGACGCCGTCCGCACCCAGCCCCGCGAGCGCAAAAGCCATGGCCATGCGGTGATCATCGTACGTGTCGATAACCGCGGGTCGAAGTTCGTGGGGCGAATGGATGGTCAAGCCGTCCTCGTATTCCTCGACGGCTGCGCCAAGCTTGGCGAGCTGACATGACAGGGCGGCCAATCGGTCGGTTTCCTTCAATCGTAGGTTGGCGACGTTGCGAATGGCCGTCGACCCGTCGGCGAAGAGGGCCAGCACGGCGATCGTGGGCACGAGATCGGGCGTGTCGCTCAAGTCCGCGATCAGCGGCTTGAGCAATCCTCCGGAAGGTGGGCTTTCCACCGTTAGTTGATTGGCCCGGACGTCTACCTTGCAGCCCATTTGTTCGAGAAGGTCGACCATGCGAATGTCACCTTGGATGCTGTCGGCGCCGAGTCCCTTAACGGTGACACGTCCACCGGCCACGGCGGGCGCAGCCAGAAAATAGGATGCGTTGGATGCGTCCGGCTCGACGGCGAATTCGCAGGATCGGTACGATTGTGGGGCTGCAACGATGAATTTCGATGACTTCGGACGAATTTCGCTGATGACGGAAACGCCGAATGCTTCCATGACGCGCGCGGTCATGCGGACGTAGGGAGCGCTGACCAGCGGTCCCTCGACTTCGATCATGACGTCATCGGATGCGCCCGGCGCTGCCAACAACAGGGCGGAAACGAATTGGCTCGATTCCGGAGAATCGAACCGCACTTTCCCGCCGGTCAGCCCATTGGAATACAGCGTGACCGGTGGCGATCCCGACTCTTCCTGATATTCAGCCCGGGTGCCCAGCGCTTGCAGCGCGCTGACAAGCTGACCAATCGGCCTTTCGCGCATACGGGCGTTGCCGTCGAATTCAAACTTTCCGCGTCCCAGGGCGGCTAAGGCCGTGCAAAACCGAATCGTCGTCCCGGAATTGCCGCAGTCCAGTTGCACGTCTGATTCGGGAACGTGACCGCCGTTGCCCTGAACCTCCATGCGCTGGGAGTCCGGGTGGCCCGACACAGAAAAGCCCAGCCGTTGCAACGACTCGACCATGCGTTCGGTGTCTTCGGCGAACAGGGCGTTGGTCAAGATGGACCGTCCGGACGCCATCACCGCGGCCACCAGGGCGCGATTGGTCAGGCTCTTGGACCCGGGAATCGTGACCTGGGCATCGAGTGGCCGGCGTGCTTGGGGTAGTTTCATGGACACCAAGTGAAAGCTAGCGATTATCGGACGCCGTTACAATCCCCATCCGTAGGTACGTCCGCTTGTATGTAATCGGCTTTGCGGGCACGCTGCGCGCGTTCCAAAAGTGCAATCGTCCGACCCTTTCGGCTGATTAACGACAATTGATGTCCATGGGCACGCATGATTCCCCGGCGACGGAATCGATTTTATTCGCGGACTGCCGGCAGGGCAGATTCATGCGAAAACGCCAACGATCCACCACAGTCCGCATAACCGATTCGTTCGTTCGCGCGGTGTGATTCGGAATGGCCGATGGCATGCGGACTGACTTTGTAGTGCAGGCACGCCCAGAATTTCCCAAACCTTTCGTCCACATGGCGAGTCAAAAAAGGCGCGTTGGAGATATCGGAATCAGGAGAAATGGAAGTGACATTGAAAGCGGTCACTCGCGCAACGGCGCTGAAGTGATTGGACGAGGCCTCTTCACGCTTTCAGTACGGTATCGCTTGTTCGCAGTTCCTTGCTGGGTGCATGACAATTTTGGCGAGGCATTCCGCCGCCACTTGCGGGGCGAAAACCTACCCGCCTAGATTGTCACGGACCGATAACATCGACGCAGGATGGTGGTCGCAATGTCAGATGTCCAAGATGATGGCCACCGCGCAGCGATCACCCTGGCGCGTTATGTTCAGTTCGTGGTAGGTGACGGCTTTGACTTCGCGGTCGAGGGTGGAGATTCGCGGATCGATGGGCGCGACGGTGGCGCTGAGGATCATCTTCGTGTCCGACCGTTCGACGACGTTGAAGTCGGAAAGATGCTCGTTTCGCGTCTCGAATCGAAACAGCAGCTCGCTGAGAAAATCGTGCAACAAGCCCTCGACGTCGGCGGCCTGGAATTGCAGACGCTCGTCGCGGCGCTCGCCGGTGTCGGGTTTCAATTCCCCGATGGCAGCATAGAGACCGTGGGCGGCGTGTATGAAAAGCGATTCGAGGGAATCGGCCCACACATGCAGGGCGATGTCCGCGGTATGGTCGCGCAGATCGTATCCGCAGGATTCCTTTTCTACGGTCATATGGACTGACGAGCCTTCGTCCACCGCCCAATTTGGCTCGGCAGGGACATCGGCCCTCCCATTGGTTCAAACGTTGCGATACCCGGCTGAACGCCGCCAACCATCGCGATCGGGTTTGTGGCTCGTCTGCCGCCCTCCGTTCGGGGATCGTTATTCGTCCACGCGGCGAATGTCCGCACCGACGGTGGCCAACTTTTCCTCGATGTGTTCATAGCCACGATCGATGTGGTACGCCCGTCGCAGCTTGGTCGTGCCCTTGGCGATCATGCCGGCCAGGATCAACGCAGCCGACGCGCGGAGATCGGAGGCCATGACGGGCGCGCCGATCAGCTTCTTGACGCCTTGAACGATGACCGTGCCCCCTTCGCGGCGCAAGTTCGCACCCATTCGATTCAATTCAGCCACGTGCAAGAATCGATCGGGAAAAACCTTGTCGGTGATGACGCTGTTGCCGTCGGCCAAACAGAGAAGGGCCGTTGTCTGGGCTTGCAGGTCCGTGGGGAATCCGGGAAACGGCTGGGTGGTGATGTCCGCTGCCTCCAATCGCCGGGTCGATGAAACGCTGATGCCCTTTTCACCGCGTTCGACGATGACGCCGATGCGTCGCAGACAATCCACCACGGCGATGAGGTGCTCGAGCTTGGCACCTTCAAGCTGAAGCTCGCCGTTGGTGATGGCGGCGGCGATCATGAAAGTGCCCGCTTCGATACGGTCCTTCATGACGTCGTGTTCCGTTCCTTTCAACGACCGCACACCGTCGATGGTGATGCGGGGCGTGCCTTGTCCATGGATTTGGGCACCGCAGGCGTTCAAGAAGTCGGCTAAATCGACGATCTCCGGTTCGCACGCGGCGGACTCGATGACCGTTCGGCCCTCCGCGAGCGTAGCCGCCATCATGACGTTGGTGGTGGCGGTGACGGACGATCCGAACGCTCCGCCGAGGAACATCTCGACTCCGCGGAGCTTCTTGGCTTTCAGCATCATGTCGCCGTTCACCAGCTCACAATCGGCGCCGAGAGCTTCTAAACCTTGAACGTGCAGATTGACGGGACGGTAGCCGATGGCGCACCCGCCCGGCATGGCCACCTGAGCGCGTTTTCGCTTGGCCAGCAGCGGCCCCATAACGCAAACGCTGGCCCGCATCTTGCTCACCAGGTCGTATTCGGCATGGCAGTTCAGCTCGTCTTCAACCCGCAATCGATAGGAGCCGGTTTCAATCTTTTCATGGCGAACGCCCAAGCGGTTCAAGATGGTCAGCATGGAGCGAACGTCGGCCAAGTCGGGGACGTTATGAAGAAGGGTGTCGCCTTCGCACAAGATGGACGCAGCCAGAATGGGCAGGGCGGCGTTCTTCGCTCCGCTGATTTCCAACGAACCCTTGAGTCGCGCACCGCCGATGATTTCGAACGAATCCACGCCAATGCCTCCCTGGTTAGATGCCGCCCCGGCGTCGGGCTGGGGGGTCCACGATCACTGATGAGTGTATCACACTTTCGCGAATTGTAAGACCCGATCGTGGGGATCGGAACCGCCTCGATGCGTTCCCGCGTGACGAAATCTGCCCGCTCGTTCAAATACACCGCGGACGGCTTGGCATTGCCCCGCGCCGATTTCGACCCACACCTGACCGGCGGCATGGAGCAGGTCCGCGGCGCCGGCGGCGATGATACGATACACGTCCAGCCCATCTCCGCCCGGTGAAAGTGCGATTCGCGGCTCGTGGTCGCGAACGCCGGGGTCGAGCAATTGAAGGTCTTTTTCGGAGACATAAGGCGGATTGCTGACGATGACGTCGAAACCGCCATCGGGGACGGATCCCACCGGCAGATTCAACCCCTCCGCGCGAAGCAGGGTCAGACGATCGTGGATATCATGATTCCGAGCGTTGATTTCAGCCACAGCCAACGCCGCTTCGGATATGTCGGTGGCGGTTCCACGGGCCTGCCGCAGGGACGCGAGGATGGCGATGATGATGCAGCCACTGCCGGTTCCCAGGTCCCAGATGTTCGGCTGGCGGGAACCGTTGAAGTTTCGCGTGCACCAATCGACGGCACGGTCAACGAGTGTTTCGGTTTCCGGCCGGGGGATGAGCACGTCGGGCGTGACCGTGAACCGCAAGGAATAGAATTCCTTGTATCCCACGAGATAGGCTACGGGTGTGCGTCGCGCGGCTTGTTGAACGAGATCCCGGTAGGCGGTCCGCACGTCGTCGGCGGGTGTTTCGTCGAACCGGGTGTAAAGCTGGACGCGTTGACAATTCAGCACGTGGGCCAGGAGGATTTCCGCTCGCAGGCGGGGTTCATCGAGATTCAACCGGCTGAAATGGTCAGTGGTCCAATGGAGCAACCGGCCAAGGGTCCAGCGTTCCGTTGGGGCGGGCGAAGGCATCGACGCGTTCATCAAGGTACGTTATAGCGAAGCACCCACCGGATGGAAAGCGGGCCGGGGAAGCGCCGGCCAGTTGGTTCAGCGACGGGGTCACGAAGGTGAATGGGGTCTGCGGTATCGATTGAACAGATGCGAAAGAGAGGATAAGCTTCAGTCAGGGCGCTTGGTTGAAACGTTCGTCCGGGTTCGATTCGGGCGGGCGAAAGCCCGATTCTGGTGAGCGTAGCTCAGCTGGTTAGAGCACTAGGTTGTGGTCCTAGGGGTCGCGGGTTCGAATCCCGTCGTTCACCCGTACTTGTCCACGTGACGGGCTGTTCATCGCCGAGCAGGACGTTTCCGTTTAATCCGATCCCGGGGGGGAACCCCACGCATGACCGATGCCCGAATTTGCGAAATGGCTCCGCGGGATGGGTTGCAGACGCTGAATCCCGAACGGCTGGTGTCGGTGGAGGAGAAGGTCGCGCTGGTGGATGCGCTGTCGGCGTCCGGGTTGACGTTCATCGAGGTCGGCTCGTTTGTCAGTCAGCGGGGCGTCCCGCAAATGGCCAACACGGACGAGGTTTGTCGGCGCATTCAAATGCGCTCGGGCGTGCAGTACGCCGCGTTGGTGCCCAATCTACGGCATTACGAACGATTTCAGAAGTCTGGTTTGAACACGGTGGCGTTGTTCGTCTCCGCCTCCGAAGCGTATTCGCAATTCAACGTGCGGCTGTCGGTGGAGGAGTCCATGAAAGCCGCGGCTGACGTGAGCAAGGCGGCCCGGGCAGAGGGTCACGAATTGCGGGCCCATTTGTCCGCCTGCTTCTACGATATCGACGGCGGGGACAGCGACGTTGGGTGCGTCGTGGATTTGACCCACCGCCTGATTGACATGGATTGCGATCATGTCGCCCTTGCGGACACGAAAGGCATCGCCCACCCGCATCGGGTGCGGGAAGTGATCGAAAGAGTGATAGACGCGGTCGGATGGGAGCGATTGGCCGTCCACTTTCATGATTCCTATGGGATGGGCATCGCGAATGGCTACGCTGCCTTCGAATGCGGTATTCGCATTTTTGACGGATCCGTGGGCGGCGTCGGTGGGACGCCGTTCAGCAAGTTAGCCCAGGGGCCCGGCGGGGGTGGAAACATCGCGACCGAAGAACTGGTCCACATGTTTGACCGAATGGGCGTGCGAACGAACGTGGACGTCCAGGGGCTGTTGCGATGTGGAACCCTCGTTCAGGAGTTGGCCCGGCGGACGGGCGACCCCCCGCCGCCGAGTCGCCTGCTGCGTTAGCGCCCGAACCTCGCCGTTTGGCATTTGCTGCCGATGGCCCGCGCTATCGAAAGCCCATGCTGTCGAGTTTGACGATCCGACTTGATTAGGCGCCATTGAGCGATCACGTCGCCCTCGAACATCTCCGCGCGCGAACACCCGAAAGGCGCAACCCATCCGCCGTCGCCCATTTCGTTTACGCAGGCAGCGTCGCTACGCGTTGCCCAAATTAACCCAAACGGTCTTGACTTCCGAGTAGGCTTCTAATGCATCCTTGCCGTTCTCTCGCCCGTGGCCGCTATACTTAAAACCACCGAAAGGCGCGGCTGGGTCAAACGTGTTGTAGCAGTTGACCCACACGGTTCCCGCTCGGACGGCGTCGGCGACTGCAAAGGCCTTGGTGATGTCTTTTGTCCAGACGGCGGCTGCCAGCCCGTACATGGTGGTGTTGGCCTGCTTCACGACGTCGGCCATGGTCTTGAATTTGAGCACGGACGCGACCGGACCGAAAATTTCTTCCTGGGCGATTCGCATGTCATTACGCACGTTGGTGAAAATCGTGGGCTTGACAAACCAACCGGTGTTCCCGGACCGTTCGCCCCCGGTGATGCAGGTGGCTTTGTCTTCGTTCTTCCCGATGTCGATGTACTTGAGTACCTTGTCGAACTGCTCCTTCGATACCTGCGCGCCTTGATGGGTCTTCTGGTCAAACGGATCGCCCA
This sequence comes from uncultured Phycisphaeraceae bacterium, assembly GCA_964424105.1. Classification (GTDB taxonomy): domain Bacteria; phylum Planctomycetota; class Phycisphaerae; order UBA1845; family UBA1845; genus CAYRHJ01. Next base: position 105,697 of record CAYRHJ010000013.1, read on the forward strand.
CGCGACGTTTCTCAGCCGCAGCCTTGAACTTGTCCACGAATTCGTCGTGGGCCGACTCCTCGACGAAGAGCCGGCTGCCCGCACAGCAGACCTCGCCCTGATTGAAGAAAATGCCCGTCATCGCCCCGCGCACCGCCAGGTCCATGTCTGCATCGGCGAACACCACCGACGGACTTTTTCCGCCCAATTCAAAAGTCGTGCGCTTCAAGGTCTCCGCGGCGTTGCGCATGATGATTTGCGCGGTCTTGTACTCGCCGGTGAAGGCGATCTTGTCCACATCAGGGTGTCGCACGATGGCATCGCCAGCCGTCTCACCGAAGCCATTGACAATGTTGATCACGCCCGGCGGGAAGCCGGCCTCGATGGCCAGCTCGCCCAGGCGCAATGCCGTTAACGGCGTCTGCTCCGCCGGCTTCAGTACGATGGTATTGCCGCAGGCCAGGGCAGGACCCCATTTCCAGGCGGCCATCAGCATCGGGAAGTTCCACGGAATAATCTGACCACAGACGCCTACCGGCTCGCGCTTGGTGTAGCAGAAGAACCGTCCCATGGTCTGGTCGACGGGGATGGTGTCGCCGGTAATCTTGTCCGCCCAGCCGCCGTAATATCGAAACGTCTCAGCCACGAGTGGGACATCAGCGAATGAAACCTCCGCGATGGGCTTGCCGTTGTTCAAAACCTCCAGTCGGGTCAGCTCCTCGCCGTTTTGCTCGACAAGATCAGCCAACTCAAAAAGAAGTTTCCCGCGAGCCCGGGCGCTCATCTTGGGCCAGGGGCCGTTCTCCAACGCGTTGCGCGCGGCTTGCACAGCCCGGTCGACGTCGGCTTTATTGCTGGAAGCCACCTTGGCGATGGCTTCACCCGTAGCGGGATTGAAAGTTTCAAAGGTCTCGCCGCTGGCGGAATCACTCCACACGCCGTTGATCAGGTTCTGCGTCAAACGCACTTTCGGCGGTCGCGTCATCGTCGGTGTTGCGGTTGTCATCTTCTGCCTCCTAGATGGATACTAGAGTCCTGCGGATTGATAGGCCCCTGTTCAGACGGCCCGGAACGTGTAAAAACCACTGTACAATTCCCGTTGATTCTGCAAGATTGCCCAAAATGTGTCAATATCGGATATGTCAATCCCACGTTAAATGGGCATTGGCCACCCGCTGGGCATTGGCCAGCGCGGGAACACGCGAATTGAAGCACCGGTTTCGCCTCCTGGAGCACCCATTCGGTTCACGAAATCGATTTTGACGGCCTGAGGATCAATGCTTCGTAAATCACCGCCGCCACAACGGCACCGACGATCGGACCCAGCCAATACACCCAATGCTGACTCCAGAGGTGCGACGTGGCCGATCCACCGGCCAGCAGCGGGCCAAAAGTGCGGGCGGGGTTCACAGCCGACCCGGTCAACGGTCCACCCATCAAAATGTTCGTAGCCAACGCCAACCCGACGCCGAATCCCCCGATCTTGGCGGTTCTGCCATCCACAGCCGTGCCAAAAACCGCGAAAACGAGAAACATGGTCAGCAAAATCTCGATCATCATGGCCGCCCCGCCGCTCAGCACCTGCGGATCGAATGCCGGCGTCCCCAGGGCGCTGGCTGCGACGGCTTGCGCTCCGGTCAATCCGCCGCTCCCCATGCCAAGTTCGGAATAGATCACGACCAACGAAAATCCCGCAAGCGTCGCGCCCAAACACTGCGCGACGATGTACCGCACACCCGCCACCAGTCCGATCCGCCCGGTAACCAGCATAGCCACCGTCACGGCAGGGTTGATGTGCCCACCGCTGATGTTCATGGTCGCTGAAATGGCAATCGCCAATATGAGGCCATGGGCCAGGGCGATGCCCAGCAAACCCGGCGCTCCGCCGGTCCACGACGTGGTGATGATGGCCCCCGCGCCGATGAACGTCAGCGCAAACGTCCCGATCAATTCGCACGTGCAATTCGAAACCCACGATTTCATTGTGATTCCTCTCGCCGAGCGGGCGACCGCTGCCCATTGAAAAGCCTGACCCCGTGTCGCCGCATGGGCCGAAAATCGCACCGCAACACCAGGGACGACCTGAAGCCGTGCAGCTTAACTGTAGACGGGTCGTTTACCAAGCCCATTCACGGTCTACCCGCAAGCTCAAATCACACAGTCGAACTGTTCTGAGTTCGTAGGGCGGGTTTCACCCGCCTCCTAACAGAGCCGCAACCGTCAGGGAGCGGACCGGTACGAAGCGCAACTCGTGGTTGCCGACCCGCCCCATGATCATCGCCCCGCCCACGATTACCGCCCCGCATGGGGCGGAGGAGGTTGCGTCGGCATCCTCCGCCCCTGCCGGGGCGGGACGGGTTCATAGTGTCAGGTTTCCACGGGTTCCGCCGCCTGCGGCGGCTCCACCCGTGGCTACACTCCCGCGCCCCTGCCGGGGCGAAAATCTACCCGCCTGAACTGTCACGGACCCCCAACGGGACTCGGCGCGGATTTAGCCGTATGATGACTGGCCGAATGCATGCTGACGATCGAATCTGCTATTGTTACGGTGTGAGCCTGCGAAAACTGATTCACTTCGCCCGGCGCACGAAACCGCAACGTGCCAGCCAGATGTCGCAATGCCTGGGTGCGGGAACGGGGTGCGGCTGGTGTATTCCTTTCCTGATCAAGATCGCGACCGACCCCGATCGATTCGAGGTCGAGGAAATGACGGCGGAGGAATACGCCGCGGCTCGCAAGGCCTACATCGATAATCACCAGCCCCGCAACCAATTCGACTCACCGGACGCCTCGTGTAGTTAGTCACGCTGTCCGCATCTCTTCAGAGCCGCGACCCTGGACGTGACCCTGCACGCGACCAATGAGGGAGCGTGCAGCATGGCAAAGCAGCCCGCGAACACATCCAATCAGACCCGTCAAGTTAAACACCGCACGGGTAGAACCGGGCGGGAGCGTCCAGTATGGCAAACGGACGACGCAGTCCATGGCACTCGAACCGCGCCACTACCACCAGAAAACATGTGTTCAGGGAGCGGGGGCCGCCTTACCCGTTTCAACCGCGTTATCGACGTTTCAAAAGTTGCGTCAATTCAGACTAACCACACTAGCAACGATATTGGAGCCAAAACAACCCAACAGCGGCATCGCCCAGTTTTGATTCGCGGCCGCTGCGGGCGAGATGGTGAAAGCAGCCGATACCGGATTCACAAACCCTTGACGCATTTCAGTACGGCGTCGTAGTTGGGTTGTTCCGCCACTTCAGGAACGTATTCCACGTAGCGAAGCGTGTCATCCTTGTCCACAACGAACACAGCTCGGCTTTGAATTCGCAAATCGGGAATCAGCGTGCCGTAGGCTTTGCCGAAACTGGTGTCCTGATGATCGCTCCAGTTCATCATTCTCTCGGCGTCGATGCCCTCGGCCCCACAAAAGCGAGACATCGCCATCGGCAAATCGCAACTGATGGTCACGAACTTGACGTTTTTCAGCTCCGCGGCACTTTTGAAAAAGCGGCGCGTTTGTTCCGCGCAGACGGGCGTGTCCATTGAGGGCACGACGCTGAACACGCGGACGCTCCCACTGGTGTCCGAGACGTTGACCTTGTCAACGAGAGATTTCTTCAGCGTGGCGTTGGGGGCTTTGTCGCCCACCTTCAACTGCGGCCCATCCAGATTGAGCGTCTTTCCCTTCAGAGTACATGTTCGTGCCATGATTCATACTTTCCGATATTAAACGTACCTGTTTCCAGTCCGGTCGCGTTCAGCAACGCGCTGCATGACTTCCTCGTCTTCCATGCGCATTCGCATCCCCAGAATAGCGAATCGCGATGGGTCGTCAAGGAACCAAACCGCCTTCGCACGTCGGCTGCCATATCATTACGGATAAATCTTGCCCATCATGCGGGCGAAGGGAATGGTCTCGCGAATGTGCTTCAGGTTGCATAACCAGGCCAGCGTCCGCTCCACGCCCAGTCCGAATCCGCCGTGCGGAACCGTGCCAAAACGGCGCAGATCAAGATACCACTCGAAGTCCGCCACGTTCAGATTATGATCGTTGATCTTGGCCAGCAATCGGTCGTAGTCCTCCTCTCGCATGGAGCCGCCAATGATCTCGCCATACCCTTCCGGCGCCAGCAGGTCGAAGTTTTCCGTCAGCCGATCGTCGCGGCGATCGTTCCGCATGTAAAACGCCTTGACCTCCTTGGGATAGTGCGTCACCATGACCGGCTTATCATGCAATCGCGAGATGATCGTCTCGTCCGAACCGCCCAAATCCGATCCCCAGGCGAAGTCAGCCGCGAGTTTCATGTGCGTCGGGATGTTGACGATCTGTTCTTCAAGCTCCGTGCGTTCCTCCCGCGCCGCCTGAATATCTTGCGCCGCCTTTTCCTGCTCCCAGGCTTTCTTGGCCGACGCTTTCATCGCCTCCAGTTCATCAATGCGCGCGGTCAGTGCCGCAACACCCGCCTGCTTCTCAGCCAAGTCCTTTTCCAGCAATTCCCGTGGCCTGGGGCCTTTGAGAATCTCCACCGCTTCGGAGTAGGGCAACCGATAGAATGGCTTTTGAATGCGTTCCAGCGCGGAAATGTCTCGCTCCAGGAATTCCAGATCCGCCCGATGCCGTGACAAAACACGTTGCACAAGTGAACAGATGAAATCTTCTGCCAACTCCAGCAACTCGTCCAAGTGAATGAAGGCCACCTCCGGCTCGACCATCCAGAACTCCGTCAGATGCCGGCGGGTCTTCGACTTCTCCGCACGAAACGTAGGCCCAAAACAATAGACCCGATCGTGCGCCATGCAGGCGGCTTCCACGTAAAGCTGCCCCGTCTGGGCCATGAATACCGGCTCGCCGAAGTAGTCCACTTCGAATAGCGTTGAAGCGCCCTCGCCGATGGCTGGGGCGAAAATGGGCGTGTCAATCAGCACATATCCGCGATCGTTGAAGTACCCGCGGATGGCCTCCACCAGCGTCGCCCGGATGCGGAGAATGACATACTGGCGTTGCGAACGAAACCACAGATGCCGATTCTTCATCAAAAAGTCAGTGCCGTGCGGCTTGGGAGTGATCGGAAAATCGGTCGAGCCGCCGATCAACTCGCAGGTCGTGACGTTTCGCAATTCCACGCCCCCGACGGCCCGCTCGTCGGCCTGGACCACGCCGCGAATGCGCACCGATGACTCCTGCGACAGCTTCTTGGCATCATCGAAGAAAGCCGCCGTCGTCTCGTTTTTTTCCAGCACACACTGGCACAGCCCGGTCCCGTCACGCAGCGTGATGAATGCTACCTTTCCCGTCGGACGGGCACGGTACACCCAGCCATAAAGCGTCACGGATTCGTTGACGTGTTTCGGAAGCTCGTTGATGTAGGTTCGGTCTTTCATGGCCGGAAATGTACGCGGCGGTGCTGGCCGCGCCAACCAGACGATGGCTCATCCTGCTGGAACACGCCGCGGTTGCACCGACTGGTTCATCCGATCAACCCGCACGGTTCTAGGGCGAGCCGGTGATGGGCACCGGTTCTGAACGTTCGTCCGTTCGGTTCTCGACGGGACCGCGCAATGCGATGCTGAGACTGGCCAACGCGATGATCACTGCCGCCAGCGCAATGACCACCCGAAGCCATTGAAGTCGAACCTGTCGTTCAGCAGCCGCGGCGGATCGCTCCGCCGGCGTGATCATCTTCTCTCCGAAGGCGCCTTCCGCCCTCGAATTCGCATGATCGCCGGCCTCGCCTTCCTTGGCCAACCGTTTTTCTATCTTGAATCGGGCTTTGGCGCGCTTCTTGGCGGCCTTGGCGAATTCCTTGGAAGGGTCGTGATCGCTCATCGATCGCCGATGGTGGCCAGCGCGGGGAACAGGAAGTTGAACTTTCGCCGCCGAATTCCATCGAACCCGGCCTTCACGAAATACTCGTGCACGGTCGTCCACGAGGCATGATGCACTTCTTTTTCAATGTGGTCAATGACGACATCAAACACGAACCAACCGACCACGCTGTCGCGAAACCCGTCGATGATCATCAGTCGCCCACCGGGCTTGAGCATCCGTCGCATGTCCGACACCGCAGCCTGCTGATGGGGGTAATGGTGAAAGGAATTCGAGCAGGAGACGAAATCGAAGCTCTCGTCGGAAAATGGAAGGTGCTCGCTGTCGGCGTTGACGAATCGTGCCCGACCGTTAGACCCCGTCAATCGAGCCTTTTGATCGGCCTGCACACACATCGCCGCCGCGAAATCAAGTCCCACCGTTTCCACCGGCCAAGATGACCGCGCCAGCAGGCCGGCCAACGTGCCCGTGCCACAGCCAATATCCAACACGCGAAATCGGCCGGGATGGGCCGCATGCCATGCGGCGATCTCCTCCATCATGGCGATATACGAAGGGCGAAACAAAAAGTGGTTCAGCCAAGATCGATCGTAGGAGTCAGCCCACTGTTCGAATTGACTTTTGGAGCGATCCTTGAGGCTCCCGCTCCGATTGATGGTGAAATTAAAAAACCGAGCCATGACTTGCAACGTAATCTATCGGCCAACCGTTCGATTGGAAAGTGTCGGCGGGGAATGCAAGCGGCCGACCGGGGTCGGCGGCAGGTCGGCGATGGGCCTGACGCTTCAGGCGCGAAGGTCAAGTCGCATCAGTTCGCCAAGAACGCGGTTCGCAGCCACCGAAATCTTTTCATCCGTTTGGTAGGTCCCGGCTGCAATGCTGGCGCGAACACGGTCGATGAGTTCAGCCCGGACATCATTCAACTGATGGCGCCGAGCCAGGTTCAAACCGTCCGCCGTAAGTTCGACGGCGTCGGTTGCTTCGGAATTTGAAGGGGAAGCGGGCGATGGGCGCGCAGCTCCAGCGTGATGTTGGGGCGATGCACCCGTTAGAAAGAGTATGGCATCCAGCGCGTCCATGTTCCACCCAAAGATCAAGTACCCATATCAGTGAACGGTTCACGGAACGACGAAGTTCATAATCGATCGACCCGTTACGGTGATCTTATCGACGCCTTTTAGAGGTAACTTCAACAAAAAGTCATAGATCCCAATCTGGCCCGATAATCCTTGGCGGACCGGGAAAACGGGCAGAGTGGGCGATGCTCATAGTCCGAATTGGATCGCAACGTTGCGAAGTTTATCCGGAGTTTGCCGGGCGTTCCGAACGGGCAAATCAAGGCCAGCGGGCCGGATTGCTGGATTCGGCAATATGCGCAATTTCCGCGCTTTCGGCTAGGCGATGGAAGCCAGCGGTCGGATCAGGTTGGTCAAATCCTCAATGACGAATTTTTTCTTCAGATCGAAGGGCAGAAAAACACCGTGATTGTGATCGCTGGCCAATATGATCATTCGATCGTGTACCACGGCGTAACCCGTTTCCTGAGGCTGATGCCCGCAAATGAAGTAATCCACGTCAAAATCGCCGGCCAGACGTTCCAGCAATTCCGGTGTATGTTGACGACCCCAGACCATCGTGTAAGCGTGACCTCCCTCGCGATAGTCGTGCGCCGTCAGTGGGCGGTCGAGAATCGTGGGATCAAAGCCGAGAAGGTCGCGCGCGTTGGGGAGCGAATGGGACAGCAAAACCCGATTGGCCGTTCGGACCGCCAAGACAAACGACTCGATGAACAGGTAAATGGCTCGAAGGACCGATTCAGCGTTCGGCCCGTACGCGTCCTGCATCGCCCGCTCGAAATCTCGCGTGACGACGCGGCCGGCCTTACAAATCTCCTTGCCCGTTAGTTGTGACAGCTCGTGGTTGCTATGCATGAAGTGAATCTGATCGGGAAACTCGCATTTCCACCGGGCGGCCTGGAGCAAGACCTTGAAGGATTCATCCGTGGCGAACAATTCGGTCGGCTCGGCATGGATCAATTCATGCAAAATGACGTGGCGGGCCCGGGCCGTCGCCAGGTCGGCATATTTCTGAATCCGCTCCAGATTTCGCGTATGGCCATGAATGTCACCGGTCATCACCACTTGACCGTAATCGGGCAGATGGATCGTGCAGCCACGCAGGTAGGGCGACTGCCGGTTCAACGCGGCAGCTTCTTCAAGTACATGGACATCTTCGTGGGCGTTCGTCATAGGAAAGTCAGCCGCCGACGGCATCGATTCGCGGGGTGGGGGTGTCATTTGAGCCATCGTTTTTCCCGTTACGCGTGGCCCACTTTCGTTCCGCGACATCAAGGCGAGCCATGAACTGTTTCATGTTCTTCGGTCGGCCATCGGGATTGGATGCACAACAATCCATCACCAGGGTGGACAAAGCCGCCGGAACATCCGCATTCAATTCCTTGGGACTTCGTACGGACCCGACGATTTCATGGGCACCGGGTTTAGTGGAATGTCGAAGGTCCGTGGGATAGGTGCGTTCGGTCAGAACCCAATAAAGCGTCGCCCCCAAGTTATAGACATCTGTACGGCGGTCCAGCGGAAGCCGTCGAACCTGTTCGGGGGCGATATAATCCGGTGTCCCTTGAATGCGGTCCTTTTTGTGACCGACCGGGCAACTCTGTCCGAAATCGATGATTTTCACGTCGCCGTTTCCGGTTAACAAAATGTTGTTGGGTTTGATGTCAGCGTGAATGAATCCCCGTTCGTGCATGGCGTCGAGCGCGTGCGCGATCTTTTTGAAAATATCGATGGTGCGGGACAAATCCAATGGCCGATCGCTTTCCAGCGTCAGACCGTCCACGTATTCCATCAGGATAAGCAACTCTCGTGTCTTGAACCACCGCTTCCGACGGTGAATCTCAAAACTCTTTCGCAACGCGGGATGATCCAATTGGCTGCTGACTTCGAATTCAAATTCAGCTTGTTGTATGAACTTGTCGTCCTCGGCCGCCCGTCTGACAACCCGTTTCAGCGCGAAGAACTCGCCGGTCGTATTCCGTACGACCTGCGTGATGATCGATCGTGCCCCCACGCCGATCTGGCCCGTTGGGCGATATCCCGGCAAATCAAGCGACATCAAAAAAAGGCTCCCACCCATTCACAGACGTTTCGCATTCTATCGGCGTGAAGGAAGCGCGTCGTGGCCATCAATATACGGGTGCAAGACCGGACCATGTCTGCACCGGGGCGTCATTATAGGGTCAGCGTTGCCCGCGTCCAAACGGGAGACGATCCGATCGTCGCCACACCGGGCACGGGCGTGGTTCCTCGGAAGACGGGGATAGGCCGGTTTTCAATCCTTGGATCGTTGATTCAGTCGTTATTCCCACGACCAGGCAAATCGGTGCTTAAAATGGCGATAGTACAGGCCGATGACTCGCATGGCCACGATGGACGTGTAGGTCACGAATAGCGAGATCAACGCGGCACCGGCGAGTCCGTGTTTGGCCCAAATCGGAGTGGCCGCCGCCGCCCCACCACTGCTGACGAATTTGATCAGCCAATACCCGACACCAAACATGATCAACAACAGGGCCCACACGATCAGGTAGGGGAAAAACGTCCGCAAGACCGTGTAGAGCATCAGATCCGCCCGAACGAACACGCTGACACCGCCGATCGACACGCCCAGCAGGGCCATGGGCCACATGAAAAACGCCAGGAACACCGCAGCCCAGATCCAGACGAGCGGGACATTGAGGTTCCACTTCGTGCGTAGCGAAATCATGATGATGGCCGGCAGCATGAGGCAAAACCAGGTCATGACGAACGTGAAGAAAGGCCTGACGACGGCCTCCCAGACGTCCCCAATCATGGTATCGGGCAGGTCATCCTGATTGTCGGCGATTTCGAGCACCAGACGCATGTAGTATGCAAACAGCCACGCGTATAGAAGTCCGCAGCAGAACAAGGACACCAATCCGATCGCCGACCCGGACAAAGCGAGCCACAACTGGCTCGCGGCCAAGAGGTTGAAAAACCAAAGCACGCCGAGCGATAACAGGTTCGACGGTTCAATAAACAAAACAAGCGAGTAAGCCAGATCGGAACCAAAAGACCGGCGTTGCACAACCGGATTTTCGGGCGGTGATTCTTCAATGATGACGTCCCATTCGTTGGGCCGGCGCGACGTCGCGGGCGGCGGTGACGCGTCGTCGGAAAGCGGGATGGGGTCAAGGTCCGACTTCATGGCAGGTGAACCGATGCTGTGGGTTCGTCTGGGCTGGGAACGCGTATCGTGCCCATTGCGGAATCCGTGACCACTCGCGAATCACGGTTTGACGCAAGCAGGTCGCAATCGCGTCTCGAACACGTCCTCGCCACGTGGCGTACACGTCGAAGTCAAGTCGCAGTCACGACGCGTCCGAGGCCGCATTCAGTCACACCGGCGATTGTAACCCGTGGATGGATAATTGCACAGCCAATGTCGACCTGATCCAGCTATCAGGGTGTATAACAATTTAGGCGGGGCATTCCGCCGCCCCGAACGGGGCGGAGGACTGTAGCCACGGGTGAAGCGAAGCGCAACCCGTGGTTGAAATCCACCCCACGATCACCGCCCCGCAAGGGGCGGAGGCGGTTCCGTCGGCATCCTCCGCCCCTGCCGGGGCGGGACGGGTTCATCGGTTCAGGTTCCCACGGGTTACGCCGCCTGCGGCGGCTCCACCCGTGGCTACCTTCCGTCGCCCCTTGCGGGGCAAAAATCTACTCGCCTAAACTGTCACGGACCCCCGCTGTAATCCACGAACTCGATCGATACGCATCCGTAACCATCCGTTTCCACCCTGAACGCGGTACCAGCCACCGATCCAAGTTGAAAATGGGTGGGTACACGGCTAGGCTCTCTTGGAGCCCCTTTTGTACTCGCAACGATGTCCGATAAGCTGCCGGATCGCGCTTCCATTCATGCGTACCGTTAATTCGCAAGTCAAATTCGTCCTACAGATGGCGGTCTTGGCGTCGTTGGCGGGATCGGCGACGGGTCACGTCTTCGTTTTCGAACAGAGTCGCGTCGCGCCCAATCCGCCGTACGAGGGAAGCGGCTGGTTCGCGGAGGTGTTTTTGGACCTGCCCGACGGGTCGGCGACGCACCTGACAGCGGCGGAAAACTACGTGGTGGGGCGCAAACCCGATTTTACTTTTCGGACTGACTGGATCGATTTCCCGGCGGGCCCGGTCGCGGATGGCGCCGATGCGGATTTCGAAACACTGGGCGATTTTCTAGACGACTACATTTACGACGTTTCGGATCCTTCCAAATTGAACCGGCGTTTTGGCCACCTTCTGATCCGATTTTACGGACTGCTTCGCGTCACGCTGGATGACAGCACCGGACCGGATGAAGCGCCCACGTTGCCGGTGTGGGTCGAGATGGGCACGTTGGGGTGGGATGGGTTTCGCACACGCATCGTGGACACGATTTATCGGCTTCCGGTTGTCGTCAACAATCCTTTCATGCACGAAAATTCGATCGTTCTCGGACTGGGGCTTTTCCCCGTGGAAGTGACCTATTTCAACCGCTACGATCCGACGGGAGCCTCCGGCTCATCGCGGGCCGGTATCGAATTTTATAGTTGGCTGGGAGGGGGTCTGCCTTGGCCCGGGGGAAACCGACTGATACACGTGGATCGTGGCCCGGCCACCATCGTCCCGCCGAGCGTGATTTATCAACCGGAAGACCTGCTTCCGTTTCTTGTGGGCGATTTCGACGCGGATTTTGACGTCGATTTGTACGATTTGGGCTGGTTTCAAGTCTGTCATTCCGGGTCGGGCGAATCGGGCGGCGTTTTTCTGAATCTTGGGTGCCGATCGTTGGACGCCGATTCGGACGGTGACGTGGATGCGGAAGATCTGCTGCTGATCTACGAACGGATCGAGCTGTGCGGTGACGAGTCGGATTGCGATGATGGGGAACTGTGCACGGTGGACCGTTGCCTGGGAAATACCTGCGTGAACACGCTGTTTCCGTACGGCGACGTGGACCACAACGGCACGGTGAACCTGCTCGATCTGTTTTGTTTGTTGGACGCGTTCGCTGACGTATTCGAACGATGCACGTTTGACGATGTGGACCTTGAACCTTGTGGAGGCAACGACACGATCAACTTGCTAGACATCTTTGCGATCTTGGATGCGTTCAGCGGCGTCGATCCGTGCTGCCAATAAATGCGTTATTGCAATGGGTGGGAAAGACCAATCGATGGGCAAGCGTTTCTTTTTTGCAGCCGTCGCCCTGTTGTGCGGCAGCAGCGCCATTCTGGCGGGCGGGGCGCGGTTCGCGCTCGTCGACACCACGCTGGACGCATTCTTTCAGCCCGGATCGCAGCCGCTCGGCGGGGTCGTTTACGAAGACTTTCGAAACAGTGCGAATTGCGCCAATTGCCACGCCGAGGACGAAGGAACACGATTGAAAATCCATGACCCTTGGCGGGGGAGCATGATGGCCCACGCCGCCCGGGACCCGCTTTTTCACGCCTGCTTGGCCATCGCCAATCAGGATGCCGCCTTCGCGGGGGATCTGTGTATCCGTTGTCACACGCCGGGCGGTTGGATTTCGGGACGCTCGGAACCGACGGACGGTTCAGCCCTGGTCACCAACGATTATGACGGCGTCAGTTGCAGTATTTGTCACCGCATGGTTGACCCGGAATATAAACCCGGCGTCAGCCCGTCCGTCGATGCGGGGATTCTGGCCAATATCGATCCGCTGCCGACTAGTCCCGGCGGTGGAAATTACGTTCTGGACCCGAATGACCGGCGACGGGGACCGCTGGGGTTTGCTGATCAGATCGCACCGCCGGGGCACATGTGGTTGGAATCACCGTTTCATCAGACGGCAGCGCTTTGCGGCACGTGCCACGACGTCAACAACCCCCTGTACCTTCGACAGGCGGATGGTTCCTATGCGATCACGGATTTGGACGAACCCCATCCCACAGGCGACAAGTATGACATGTTTCCGATTGAGCGCACGTACAGCGAATGGCTGATGAGCGACTTCGCCGACGGCGGTGTGGACTTGGGTGGGCGGTTTGGCGGTAATCTAACCATCGTCAGCACCTGTCAGGACTGCCACATGCCCCGAACGACCGGCCAAGCTTGCAATCACCCCTACGCCATCGATCGCGACGGTCTGCCCTCCCACGAGTTGAACGGCGGGAACACGTGGATTCCCGATGTGTTGATCCGTTTGTGCGACCCTGCCAACGAAGACCGGCCGGATTATTGTCCCACGGAAGGCATGGATGTAGCCGCGTTGCTGGCGGGCAAGGAACGGGCGGTTTCGATGTTACAGCGTGCGGCTGACCTGGACATTTGGCAGATGGGCAATCGAATCAACGTTCGCGTAACCAATCAGACGGGCCACAAGCTGCCCTCGGGGTATCCCGAAGGCCGGCGAATGTGGTTGAACGTGCGGCTGTTCGACGCATCGGATGCGCTCATCGACGAGTTCGGCCATTACGACGGCGCGACGGCTGACTTGATCACGGACGATACGCGAGTTTACGAGATGCATTTGGGTGTGGATGCGGCGGTATCGGCGGTGACGGGCATTGCGGAGGGCGAGAGCTTCCATTTTGTCTTGAATAACAAGATATACAAGGACAATCGCATTCCGCCGCGGGGGTTCACGAAGGCGAATTTCCGATCGGTTCAGGCTGAACCCGTCGGCGCGTATTACGAGGACGGGCAGTTCTGGGATGACGCACATTTCCGGCTGATGGATGGGGCGGCGTCTGTGACGGTGAATCTGTATTACCAGACGGCCAGCAAGGAATACGTGACGTTTCTGCGTGATGAAAACATCACCAATGACGCCGGGCAAATCCTGTACGATCAATGGGAACAAACGGGCATGTCCGCGCCGGTGCTGATGAACAGCCTGACCGTCGCGGTGGGTCCGTTCGCTGACGGAGATTCTGACGGCAATGGGGTTGTGAATCTGGTCGATTATGCCGAGTTTATCGATTGCCATGGCGGGCATGGGGTGGAGGTCGGCGAATCGCCCTGCGCGAAATTCGATTTCGACGACGACGGGGACGTGGATGGTTTGGATTACCGGGAACTACACCTGCTGATTGACTAGTCGCCCGCGTGCCGGTAGGATGCCGTCAGCGGGCGGGGGTTATCGATCGACGAAATCAAGCGACCTTTTTGACGCCATTGATTCGATACCGCGACCAGAATTGAAGTGCAATAATGACTGGGCGAATTCGGCTAGCGTACATCGTGGCGTTGACAATACACCTATCAGCCGCCGGCGTTTGGGCGGAAAGGCCCATTCCCAACGGACCGGCGACGGTGACGCTGCGTTATGACACGGCGATTGAGACGTTGGAATATTCAGCACAGAGGGGGTTTCAGGATAACGCCATTGGTCCCGGCAACGCCACCATCCTGGACGGCGCTCCCAACATCACCGCATTTAATTCGGTGAATTCGTTTGGTCGTCGCACAGCGCTGGCCAGCAACCTCCCGTTTGCGCACGTGATTGGCGAAAACGAATCGCTGATCACCAATGCATTCTTCAAGAACGTTCCCAATGGACAAGTGGGAGACGAGTTTTTCCCGGGCTTGGTTCAAGACGGCAACATCACTATTTCGATCCAGGACATAACGTTTGACGGGCCGGTACATTTGGATCCCAGTACGCTGATGTTGCATGTTCTTTTCTTCCCGGATCAATTCGATCAAGTTCACCCGTTGGGACACCACCACAATCACCACACACAAACGGACCCGTTCCGCGACATTGATGATTTTCTATTGGGCGGTATTTTCAGCACGGATCCGCTGGATCACTTGCTGGCGGACATTAACCCCACGATTTCAGGCAACGGGACAAATACGTTGGGGGTTAGCCTCACCTTTCCCTATTCAATCCTGCAAAGCCTGGAAGGCCCCGCGGCCGTGCCCGGCGGACTTCCCGCTCCGCAGGGGTTTCTGGAACCTTTTCATTTTCATCTCGAATACGTGGTCACGCCCGAACCCGCATCGGCTATGCTCGTCGCGCTTGGCGGCGCTTTGGCGTTTAGCCGTCGAAGCCGACGTACCTATGGCAGACGTGACATTCGCCGTGCGGGAATCTGACGAGCGCGGACCTCGCATTATCCTTCCGTCGCCGTCGCTCGAATCGCTTCTTCAAGCGTAGTCAGGCCACGGAGGACCTTGTTGATGGCATCCATGCGCAGGGTGACGGCACCGTGTTCCACGGCGTAGCGAAACAGCGAGTCGGTCGAGGTTTTGTTCATCACCAATTCGGACAGGCCCGTATCAAAAGGCACGTATTCGTAGATGCCCACTCGCTCGTAATATCCGCTGCGATTGCATCGTGAACAGCCCGCGCCCCTGTAGATTTCGACGCTCCCACGTGACGCGGGGATGCCCATCAGACCTCGTTCGGTGTCGTTGGCGACGTGGGGCTTCTTGCAGTTGCCGCAGATCCGGCGGACGAGTCGTTGGGCCATCACGCCGATGATGGCACTGGAGACCAGATACGGCTCGCAACCCATATCCAGAAGGCGAGTCAACGCCCCCACGGCTGAATTGGTGTGCAACGTGGCGAATACGAGGTGCCCGGTCAGCGACGCTTCCAGGGCCAGGTGCGCCGTTTCATGATCGCGGATTTCACCCACCATGATGACGTCGGGGTCGTGCCGGACGATGCTCCGCAGGGCGGACACAAACGTGACGCCGTGTTCAGCGTCGACTTGCACCTGATTCACCCCAGCCATGTGATATTCCACCGGGTCCTCCACGGTGATGATGTGCTGGTCGATGCTGTTGATCTGCTGTAACGCCGCGTACATGGTCGTGCTCTTGCCGCTGCCGGTCGGGCCGGTGACCAAAATGATGCCGTGTGGGCGGCGGATCAAGCGCTCGAAGGCCTGTTTGACTTCCGGCTCCATGCCCAGCTTGACGAGGTCCATGCTGGACCGGTCCATGCTGAGCAGCCGCAGTGTGATGCGCTCTCCGTTCACCGTGGGGATCACCGCGACGCGAACGTCAATGTCCTGATCGAAGCTTCGCTTGGTGAATCGGCCATCCTGCGGTTTACGCCGCTCGGTGATGTCCAGCGTGGATAGAACCTTCACGCGGGAGACGATGGCCGGTGCGGCGTCGAGAGGCAAGGCCCGCGATTCGATCATGCGACCATCGATGCGAAGTCGGATGCGGAGTCGGTCATCCTCCGGTTCGATGTGGATGTCGCTGGCCCGGCGGTCCACGGCTTCGTCGATGACGCTATCCAATTGCTCGATGACGTTCAGGCCGGTGGTGGAGACCTTCGCGCCCCGCTGGGTCAGTGGAACGTGGTCGGCTACGCGAGCGCCCTTGGCCCGGGCGCTCCCATAGATTTCGTCCTGGATTTCCCGAATCTGAAAACGCGGGCTGACGACCAGACGAATGTCACGATCGAAATGCTCGCGCAGCGCCGGCAGCAGGGTCGGGTCGGCTGGGTCGGCCGCGGCGATGACGAGCTGACCGCCGACCTCGCCGAACACGATGCACAACTTGCGGCGGGCGGTGTTTTCGGGCAACGCAAGCACCCAAGGGATGGCGGGGCGGCGGCGGGTCAGATCGAGAAATCGCAGGCCGTTCAAATCAGCAAACGCCTGGGCCACGTCAACGTCGCTGAGCACGTCCCTCGACAGAAGTGTTTCCACCGTCGGGCAGCCCGCCAGTGACGATTCGAGGCGAACTGAGTCGAGCGCCCGCGGGTTGATCACACGTTTGTCGAACAGTTCAAGAAGAATCTTCGCTTCGGCGTCGATCGAGGCATACATGAGACGTCATCCGTGACTGATGACCACAACGGTCGCGTCGTCGTCGAAGGGGTGCTTGGCCCGGTGCAAGTCGCAGGCGGCCACGATGCGATCGACCAGGGCGACCGCCGACGTGAAAGACCCCTCCTGCAACAGCAAATCATGAAGCCGTTGCGCGCCGAACGCGTCTCCCGCGGCGTTGGTGCAGTCGGTCAGTCCGTCCGAGTGGCAAATGAGTCGAAACGCAGCCGGCAATTCCGCAGACGAAACCTCGTAGCCATAATTCGAGTCGATACCCAGCAACAAGGAAGGTTGATCCAGCGTAACCAATCGCTTTTTCCCGGCCAGCAGCAGGGGCGGCGGCGCGCCGGCGTTGATGTATTGAATCTGGCCGCGATCAAGGTCAATCACCACAAGCGCGACGGTCACCAGTTGGCGAGCGCGAACCACCGTCCGCGAGCGGTTGATGGCCGTAATGATCTGTTCGATTTCGGGCGCGCCTTTCTCGCTGGAAAATGCCGCATGAATGGAAGTTCGGATGCCCTGGGCATGGATAAACCCTGAAACGCCGTGGCCGCCCGCGTCAACCAACAGGACGGCGGATCGGTGTTCGTCAAGATGAAAGACGTCGACGAAATCGCCGCAACGTGACTGTCCGGGCATGGTTTTGGCGGCCAGGTCCAACGAAGTGCCCGGCTCCAGCGGGACGGTCATAGTGGTTTGTAAGCGACGCAAGGTCTTGAGCCACGGTGCGGTTATCTGCGCGACATTTTCGCTGAGACGGCGAGCCGAATCCGCCAGCATCGCACCAATGCTCGCACCCGCCGCAGCCAACTCCTGAAGCTGTTCCGCCGAAAACGGTTCACCCGATTTGGGCCGGTCCACGTAGATGATGCCCGCGACGGAGTTTCTGTTGACAAGCGGAGCGACCATTCCCGTGGTCGCGAATCCCGCTCCGCCCGCAGTCTGGCTGGCCTGTTCGGGATATTTGCCGGCCACCGATTGCAGGAGCGCTGAATAGACGAACGCCTGGCTGATGGGTGTTAATGATCCGCCGGCTTCGCGCGTCAATCCTCGATGGGCGAGCGGGTGGATCTCGCGTTTGTTTTCGCCACGCAACGCGATGAAGCCTCGATCGGCGTTGAGATTGATCAGGACGCGGGACAAGACCGCCGCAGCCACGTCCTCCGCGCGCGACGGAAAGGGCGCTTCGGCACCGAGAAGCGCCAGCTCGCCGACGCGGTTCAAGGGCATCGTGATTGGCGACTTGATCTTGATCCATTGCGTACCCGGTGGATCGGATCGATCGGGCGTCAGGCAGGTCAGATCGAAAGGCGCCGTTTCGACGTTGTCAGCCGCAAATTCAAAAACGCGCCCGCCGATCCGCACCATGTCACCGTGGGACAGAAGCGTTTCGGTAATCTGCTCGCCGTTGACGAAGGTCTTGTTGCGACTTCCCAAGTCTCGAACCCGATATCGTCCGTCGGGGTCCTGGTCGAAACGGGCGTGTTCGCGGGAAATGAGGTCGTCGACGATGCAGAGTTGGCAGGATTCCACGCGACCGACGACAAATTTCTCCGTCGCCAGAATTCGCGTCGTCAGAACGCCCTGATCGTCGATGAATCGCAACTGGGCCATCGGCGGACATGATAGATCAGCGGGCGGCGATGAACAATACTGCTGGCGATGGCTCGTCACGGTCGATGGCATGACGGGTTAGGCCGCTGCCTTTTCAGAATCCGATGCGTAATGACCCTTTGCGCCAAGGGGGGCCGCACGCGGCTTTGAACGGTCGGTTTCGTGCAGAATCTCGTGCCATATAGTTGGAATATACCCCGACGCAAGGCAGACTCTTGGTAGAATGGGCGGGAAATATTATGATCGTCCGCCTGGAGGCGGCGTGCAGTCAATGAAGGAACCCGTGTCCGCCTATTACAGATTACTTGAAACCCCTGTCCCAAACTTTCGGAGGAAACCATGACACCGCTCGTTCAACTCTGGCTGCCCATTCTCTTGTCAGCCGTCTTCGTCTTCATCGCCAGCTCGATTCTTCACATGGTCATTCCCATCCACAAGAACGACCATCGAAAGCTTCCCGGCGAGGGCAAGCTGCTCGACGCGATGAACGTACAAAACGTCGCTCCCGGCGCCTACATGTTTCCCTGCGCCGCATCGATGGCGGACATGGCCACGCCGGAAATGCTCGAAAAGTACAACCGGGGCCCCGTCGGGTTCATGACCGTCCTGCCCAACGGTCCGCCCGCCATGGGCAAGAGCCTGGCCATTTGGTTCGTCTATTCGATTCTGATCAGCGTCTTCGCCGCCTACGTTGCGGGGTCCGCGTTGGGATTGGGGGCTGAATATCTGGCTGCTTTTCGAATGACGGGCGCCATCGCCGTTCTCGCCTATGCGGCCCAACCCATACCCGACTCCATCTGGAAAGGGCAGCCTTGGAGCGTCACCGGCAAATTCATCTTCGACGGGGTCATTTACGGACTGGTGACGGCTGGTACTTTCGGCTGGCTTTGGCCGGCAGCGGCCTGAAAACGCCGGAAACGCGCATGTCTCCCAATCGGGGGAGACATGCCTCCCCATGCGGAAGACGGCTCAACGCTCGATGTAATCGATGTAGCCGATCATCATCTCTTCCCAGGTCTGCTCGCCCCAGCGCACGGCCGAACTCGGATCGGGATTGGCGAAGTTCTTGGCCGAGTTGTCAAACACAGCCACACACTCAATCTTCGATCCCTTGGGCATCAACATGGGGTTTTTTAGAATGTACGCCTCCTGCCAGTTGAAATCATAGCGAGGGACTTCCAGCAACGTATCGCTGCGCCCGTCGGGATAGTGGGCCACGAATTTCCACGACTTGCCCCGCGTGTGCATGTGCGGAAAGAACGTCAACACTTCCGTGTCCCGCCCGAACGTGTGTTCAGCGCGGACTTCGTGATGCTCCGCGCCGGGCGGAATGTTGAAGCCGAAATTATAGATGCCGCGCGTGCGCACTTCACGCTGCATCGCGTCATCGGCGAACACCATGCCCACGCTGCATTTGTCCCTGCGGCTCTTGCCGTTGGTCGTGTAATGCACTTGGAAAACCAATGTCGCACCCGCCGGAAGCCTCTTCGCCGTACCCTCGGGGAAAATCGACGGCGTATCCCCGGGCACCGTCGCACACAAAAACCCGTCGTCCAAGCCGATTCGCCCGCGATCGAAGTTCTCCGAATCCTTGTCGATGACGAACACCAGAATATGATGCACCACGTCCTCAGCGCCCGCCTTGGCCTCCATGGCCTTGATCCAGCGGTCCTCCTTGAAGAACGTCGGAATGCGGAAATACTGATATTCCACGACGCCCTCCGCTGGGACTTTGAACGCCGTTCGCATCTCGAACACCTTGTCCGGCTCTCCGATCCGCCAACCCTTAGGCCACTCCTTTTCCGGCGGATCTTCTTCCGCTCGGCCACGCGGCATGCCCCCGTCGATCCACGCCATCAGCAACTGCTTGTCCTGCGGCGCCAACGACCGCTGATTGACGAATAGGCCATCGTGGCGTTGATCGGCATTCCACGGCGGCATCCGGTTGTCTTCCAAAACCGAATGAATCATCGCCGACCAACCTCGAACCTCTTCATAGGTCGTCAGCGGAAACGGGCCGATCTGATCCGCGCGATGGCAGCTCTGGCAATTGTTTTGAACGATACGCGCGATGTGCGACGAATAGGTCACGTCCGCGGATGCCGGTTCCGTCTTCATCCGCGTGATCACGCAACCCGGCGCCGCCGTGCGCGTCACGAACGGATCGCGACCCCGAAGCAAATCCTTGATGGCCGTCTCCAGATACTTGTTCTTCGGCTTGCTGCGCTGCGCTCCAACCGCATATTGATCGTCGACCATGCCGCGGTAACGGATCACCCGATCCTTGTCCACCACGAACACTTCCGTCGTCGTTTTGGCGTCCAATTGCTGCGTCAACTGTTGTTGTGCGTCCTTGAAAACCGGAAACGTCGCTGCCAATTCAACCATCTCCGCGGCGATGTCGGCGGGCTTGTCGTGCGGATTCGCGTTGATCCCCACGAACCGAACACCCTTCGATTCGTAGCGCTGCGCCAGTTCGCCGATTCTCGGCGCGTAACGGCCCGAAATCGGACAACCGACCCCCGTGTACGCGATCACCAGGATTTCGCCCGTGTGCAAGTCCATCAGCTTGACCGGCGAGCCTTTCAGGTCTTCCAAAATCACGTCGGTCAGCTTTTCCCCCACACGGTCGACCGGCGTACCAAAACCCCGGGCACCGAACAATGCCATCGTTACAATGCTGCAAATCGCTAAACGACGTTCCAACGGATGCACCCTATACCTCCCTAGTCTGGTTGTATGCCTATCGGAGTCGACGATTGAAATAACCGGCCTATCGCCAAGCCCGATTATAACACGGGCCGCCTGCCATTCTACATCGGATTAAGCCAATGCCGGACAAGTGCTTACATCTTCAAATTCGTTGTCATTCGGTTCTCTTGACTTGGAATTCCACGTCCATGGAAGTCGAACCCAACAGCCAAACTCGCCAACGTCAAACGATTCGCAGCGCAGCCACGTTCATCCATCATCCTTTCAGGACCATAACTCGTTATGAAAATTGTAGTTATGTCTTGACCGGGTGGCTTGTCTCAAAATCGCACCACCGGACGATTCGCAACGAATTCGCTAACTGACACGCACGAACTGATACATCGGATTCGCTTTCTTGCAGAATCCAGCGATGCGTCACCGATATCACTGAAATTTGCGACGAACAGAATCCCGCAACGCGATACGGGGATCACAGACGACAAATGGCAGCCCTTGCTCCGCCCGATGCTCGCACCGACTTGCTAAAATCCCTACGAAATGGGGACTGCTACGAATTCATCAACCGAGCGACGACACATCTTCTTGAAAACCCCGGCGACTCGTATATCCGCTTGATGGCCATTCGCGAATATCTCCGCCTCAATCTGATCGAACCCGCCCGCGAATTGCTCGATGTTGACGCTTGCGACACGGGCCATACCGAACTGGACGCGATGGCCCAACAAATCCATCGACTGTCCGGCACGTCGATTCCCTGGACGAAACACACCGACACTTTCCAAAACAATCTGGCTGCGCTCAATCAATCGGGCTTCCGTTGCAACCGCGTCAACGAATCTTGGAACGAACGGCAAACCCAATTTCAATTTTTCAAGGACGCCAACGGGAACGAGCAAATCCGGCGTCGAGCCAACCATGGCCGGTGGATGTGGTATCCCTATTTCGGAGATCATCGCGCACAATCGAAACGGTTCGTGCTGGCCACCGAGCCGGGTACGATCATGCGAAGCCCCATCGTACTGGAAGGTTTAGGCCTGGGGCATGTCTTGGAACGGGTCTATCAAGAAACACGTAATACCTATCTGGGTTACAGTTGCGCCATCTTCATCGTTCAACCGGATCCCGCCATCTTCGCCGCGGTTCTGCATTTACGTGATTGGACTGCGATTCTCGGCGATCCCCGCGTTCACGTTTTCACCGGCCCCAACTGGTGGGAACCGATGGCCGCCATGTTGTTAAGCCGACCCAATTTGCCCCTGCCCGGTCAAGTCATCACCTCCCAGAGTCTCGATGACGCACCGGACCGCCGGATTCTGGACCTGGTGAATTTTCTGGGTTCACGACGCGCCGCCGCAATCGGACGATCTTTTTCGGAAATTGAACAACAATACGCCGACCGCGACGTCGCGTCATGGGCCGGGCGTTTCAAACAGGCCCTGAACGGAGACGGCGAGCCCCTGCGCATCCTGGCCGCGGTCAGTCGTCACACGAGCTTTCTGAAATATTCGATTCGAGACTGTCAACACGCCATCGAATCGCTGGGGCATCATTGCAAGGTTCTAACCGAGGACAACGACCACGACATCATCAGCCCCACGACCTATCATCAGGTGATTCGTGAATACAAGCCCGATCTGTTTTTCATTCTCGATCATCTGCGTTCGGGCTTCCGAAACATCCTGCCCGCGAATCTGCCGCTGCTGACCTGGGACCAGGATCAATTGCCCCACGTCTTCACGCCTGAAAACGTGCGCCAGGTCGCACCCATCGATTTCGTCGTCGGCTACGCAACGGACCGCTGCCGGGAATTGGGAATGGACCCGCGACAGCTCCTGCCCGCACGCGTCCCCACGAACGCAGACCAATTTACAACCGAGCCACTTTCGGACGACGAGCACGAACGTTACACCTGCGACGTGTCCTACGTCAGCCACGCGTCACAATCGGCCCGCGGCTTCCACGACCAGGAGCGCGCCCAATTCAACGACCCGAATGTCGTCCGGCTGTTGGACACCGTGTATGAAAATCTGGTTCTGTCCTATCAATCCGCGTCAATTCCGAACAATGCCATGTTCAACCGCCTGCTGATCGTCGCCCAGCGGGACTGCGGTCTCGACAGCCTGCCCGATGATCTCGTTTGGCGCGTCAAGAGTTGGTACATGTGGCGGTTGGCCGACCGGCTCTTCCGGCACACCGCGCTCGATTGGGTGGCAGGCTGGGCCAGGGAAACCGGACGGAATTTCCGAATCTACGGCCACGGATGGGAAAAACACCCGACATTGGGCGAATTCGCCGCCGGCCCCGCCGAAAACGGGCATGAACTGAGCTGCATTTATCGCGCGTCGCGCATCAACCTGCAATTGATGCCGGCAGGTTTCATTCACCAGCGAGCGCTCGACGGGTTGGCCGCCGGCGGATTCTTTCTGACACGACTGACCCACGGTGAAATTAACGGCCCCGCCTATCGCACATTGGCCGCGCACGTCAACAAGCACGGAATTACCACCGACGGCGAGTTGATCGAATCTGCTGAACCGGTGATTCAGGATTGCGTCCGGCAAGTCATGGGCGAATATGTCAGCGATCTGAATCCCATGGGCCACGCGTTCGTCCGTGGGCTGAAAGCCTTGTCCACCTTCGAACACGCCGATCAAGTGTTTCCAGGTTTCCTCGACATCGGTTTTGATTCGCGCGAATCGTTCGCAACCAAAGCCGACCATTTCCTGAAAAACCCCGCCGCCAGGGATTCAATTGTGAAGGAATTGAGACAAGTCGTGGTGAAGCATTTTGGTTACCGATCGTTCATGAAGCGTTTCCTAGGCGCCATGGCCGACTACTTGGAAAATCGACGGCGCTCCCCCAATAGCCGACCCGCAATCGCCTCTTGACGAGCCGCGAGCGCAAAGCGAGCGGTCCCCCGACGACCATATGCCATCCGCCGTCCGCCTAACGATTTCAGAGCCGCGACCGTCAGGGAGCGGTCTTTCGATCTATTCGGAGGGCAGTTCGACCCTCGTGTCCGACTCTCCTAGTCCGCCCTTCACGGCAGATGACAAGCCGGTCCAATCCATTTCGGTCCGCCCGCGACATGGGTTGGTGACCCATTTTATGAATTAACTTCGTCCCATAAATCATAGTTCGGATTGACTTGCCACTATGGCATATTTACGATTGAGATGAAGGCGGGTCGTTTTGAAAAAGACGTACCAAGCTTCACGTCGCTTGAACCGATGAACACTAGCGACCGTGGACCGGGTGTGCGCCGTTGCGCGCGGTGGGTCGCGCTTCGACCACCGCCCGAGTCGGTGATAGGCTTCCGCGGACGTCCGGTATGGGCACTTCATTGGGAGGTAGCCTGGCATGGCCAGCAAAGAAGACATTTTTTCGATCGTTGATAGAAAGCTCGACCCCAAGCAATTCCGCCAACAGCATTGGGAAGGGTCCTTCGCGGACTACGTCGAAATGGTGGTGGCCAGGCCGCAGATCGCCCGCAACGCCTTTCAACGCATCTATGACATGATCGTGCATTTCGGCACGGAGCGATTCACTCGCCTGCGCCGCGAGTACGTCCGCTACAAATTTTTC
The DNA here is from genome assembly GCA_964424105.1 of uncultured Phycisphaeraceae bacterium. Classification (GTDB taxonomy): domain Bacteria; phylum Planctomycetota; class Phycisphaerae; order UBA1845; family UBA1845; genus CAYRHJ01. The sequence continues at coordinate 130,265 of CAYRHJ010000013.1, forward strand.
GATGATCCCATCGAAGGCGGCCGAGACGCCATCTTCGGCCTGGAAACATCGCTGATGGCGCTGGTCGATTTCTTCCGATCCGCCGCACACGGGTACGGCACGGAATCACGCATTCTGCTGCTTCATGGCCCCGTGGGGTCGAGCAAGAGCACGATGGTTCGATTGCTGAAGAAGGGCTTGGAGTATTATTCGCGACTCGAAGAAGGGGCGTTGTATACATTCACCTGGAACATCCCCACGCCGAAAGGCGAGAATGAATATCATCGATGCCCGATGCATGAAGAGCCACTGAAACTGATTCCACCCGCCGCCCGCCAGGAGGTCCTGGAAACCATCAATCGCAATCAGGAAGAACTGCATCAAATCCGCGTGGAAGGCGAACTCGACCCCTTCTGCCGGAAAATGTATGAAGACCTGCTGCTGGCCTATGACGGTAATTGGCGAAAGGTGATAGAGCACGTCACCGTCAGAAGGCTGATTCTGTCCGAAAAAGACCGCACCGGGATCGGCACTTTTCAACCCAAGGATGAAAAAAATCAAGATTCAACTGAACTGACCGGCGATATCAACTATCGTAAGATCGCCGAATACGGGTCCGACAGCGATCCGCGGGCTTTCAATTTTGACGGCGAGTTGAATATCGCCAATCGCGGTTTGGTGGAATTCATCGAGGTATTAAAGCTGGACGTTGCCTTTTTGTACGACCTGCTGGGAGCGTCGCAGGAACATTCCATCAAACCAAAAAAATTCGCCCAGACTGACATCGATGAAATCATCGTCGGGCACACCAACGAACCGGAATACAAGAAATTGCAAAGCAACGAACTGATGGAGGCTTTTCGCGACCGAACCATCAAGATCGACGTTCCCTACAGCGTTCGCCTGGACGACGAAATTCGCATCTACGAAAAAGATTTCAACAACGAGCGAATCCGCGGCATTCACATCGCCCCCCACACCATTGAAACCGCGGCGATGTGGGCGGTGCTGACGCGCCTGGAGGAACCCAAGAAAGCCGGCCTGACGCTGATGCAGAAGATGAAACTATACACCGGGCGATCCGTGCCGAATTTCACCGAGGACGCGGTGAAGGAGTTGCGGCTGGAATCGCCTCGCGAGGGCATGTTGGGAATCAGTCCGCGCTACATTCAAGACAAGCTGTCCAACACGCTGGTATCAGATCAAGCTCTGAAGGAAAAGTGCATCAATCCGTTCATGGTGATGAACGAGTTGGAAAAGGGCTTGCAACATCACAGCCTGATCAACGACGAAGAAATCAAGAAGCGTTATCGAGAGCTTCTGGGCGTGGTAAGGCAGGAATACGAAGACCTGCTGAAATCCGAAGTGCAGCGGGCCATCAGCGCCGATGAAGACGCCATCAAGCGGCTGTGTTCCAATTACATCGACAACGTTCGCGCCTACACGCAGCATGAAAAGGTGCGCAACAAGTACACCGGGCAGGACGAGCCGCCCGATGAACGCCTGATGCGGTCCATCGAGGAAAAGATCGACATCTCCGATTCCCGCAAGGATGATTTCCGCCAGGAGATCATGAACTACATTGGCTCGTTGGCACTTGGGGGCAAGAAATTCGACTACAAGAGCAACGATCGGCTGTATCGAGCGCTGGAGCTGAAGCTGTTCGAGGATCAGCGAGACACGATCAAACTGAAGAACGTGGTATCAGGCGTTGTCGATGACGAGACGCAGGCCAAGATCGACGTGGTCAAACAGCGCTTGATCAAGTACTTCGGCTATAACGAGACCAGCGCCACCGACGTGCTGAACTACGTCGCCAGTATTTTCGCACGCGGCGATTCGAAGGACGACTCCTGAGCGGGTCCAAATCGGGAGAAAGTCCTTGGCGTCCGATCGACCCATAGGCTTCAAACTCCTTGGCCCGCTCAAGGACGTGAAAATCATCGCCACAGGCCGGCAAATCCGGGTCTTGAGGACACTGAAAAGGCGATTCGCCGGCACGAATTGGCGAAAGAAAAAGGGCATCGCCAGAATCGAGGACGAACATGGCTGGATCGGAGAAGCGGAAATCCACTGGTTCGAAGCCCACGGGACGGGGCGCGTGGGTTGGAAAATCAAGAGACGGCTCACCAACCGCTAGGGCTGGATATCCCGCGTACGCCGTTTGCATTGACAACAGCGGGCACGAAGAGTCCCTGCTACAAGGGAAGGTCTATCGCATCGTAGCCCGACAACCGGGAGATCGGCAGAGCGACGTTCGGGTCGTCGATGAGGAAGGCGAAGACTATCTTTATGCGGCCAAACGATTTGTGTACGTTGAGCTATCGGTCAAAGCCCAACGCGCCGTCTCGCAGGCGGTGCCGGTGGCTTCGTAAACGCGATTGACAAGCGACATGGACGGTGGAACCGGCAATGAGTTCCAGCATTGGCAAAGATCACCAGCGATTCCGCCAGATCGTCAAGGGAAAGATTCGCGAAGACTTGCGAAAATTCCTGACGCGAGGGGAGCTTCTGGGCCGAGAAGGCCACCGCACCATTTCCATTCCCATCCGCGGCGTGGACCTGCCCCATTTCCGATACGGTGACAACAGTGACAGCGGCGTCGGCACCGGTGATGGCAAGCCCGGCGACCCCGCGGACACCGACGGCGAGGGCATCGGCCCGGGCGGCACCGAAGAAGGTCAGCACATCCTGGAAGTGGAGGTCAGCCTCGATGAGTTGGCCGACATTCTAGGCGAAGAACTGGAATTGCCCCGCATCCTCCCCAAGGGCCGCAGACGCATCACCAGTGAAAAAGACCGCTACAGCGGCATTCGCCAAACCGGGCCTGAATCCCTGCGACATTTCCGGCGGACCTATCGCCGGGCCCTGCGAAGACAGATCATGACCGGCACGTACGACCCCGACAATCCGCGCATCATCTTCGAACGCTCCGATAAGCAATTTCGAAGCTGGAAAACCGTCACCAGCCCCCAGAGCAACGCCGTCATCGTCTACATGATGGACGTCTCCGGATCGATGGGCGACGAACAGAAGGAGCTGGTGCGGCTGGAGGCCTTCTGGATCGACGCCTGGCTGCGACGCAATTATGAGGGCATCGAAAGCCGATACGTGGTGCACGACGTCCGGGCCGGCGAGGTTGATCGAGACCTGTTCTATCGCATTCGCGAAGACGGCGGCACGCGCATCAGCAGCGCCTTTCGCTTCGCCAAGGGACTGATCGAAACCGAATACGTCCCCGAAGAATGGAACGTGTATCTGTTTCATTTTTCAGACGGCGATAACAGCAGCGAGTCCGACAGCCGCGAATGCTGCACGATCCTGACGGAGCATCTGCTCCCCGTGTGCAACCTGTTCGGCTATTGCCAGGTGGCCAGCGCCTACGGAAGCGGCAACTTCATCAACGTCTTGCACGAGCACCTCAAGGAAGAAGAACGGCTGGTGACCTCCCGCGTCAACAACAAGGACGACATCTACGACAGCATCAAGTCGTTCTTCGCAGCCGGGCGATAGGCAGAAGACCGCTCCCTTTCGGCCGCGGCTCTGATAAGAGGGTGCAAGAGAAACCGCTCCCTTACCGTCGCGGCTCTGTAAGAGGCGGGCAGGGAAGTTGGGTCGGGTACGGGTTATGGATCGCGGAAGAAACCGTCATGGCTGAGCCAAGCGTCAACAGCCGATTACCGGAAGACCTCGCCCGATGGGCCGAGGTCATCGCCCAACATGCCCGCGACGAGGGTCTGGACTTTTTCGAGACGCTCTTCGAAATGCTCGACCCCGATCAGATCACGCAGGTCGCTGCCTACGGCGGCTTTCCCCAGCGCTACCCCCATTGGCGCTTCGGCATGGAATACGAGAGGCTGCAACGTTCCCATCGCTACGGGCTTAGCAAAATCTATGAAATGGTCATCAACAACAATCCCTGCTACGCCTACCTGATGAACGACAGCCATCCCGTTGATTACAAGACCGTCATCGCCCACGTCTACGCCCACTGCGACTTTTTCAAAAACAACGTCTGGTTCTCCCACACCAACCGTCGCATGATCGACGAGATGGCCAATCACGCCACACGCATTCGCCGATACATCGACCGCCATGGCCTCGACGTCGTCGAACGATTCATCGATACCTGCTTGGCCATTGAAGACCTCATCGATCCCCATTCGCTGTTCGTCCGCCGCGATCCGCCATTTCACGTGGCCGGCACCGACGACCCTTCGCCCACCGAAACGCGATTCCCGGCGAAAGAGTACATGGAAGATTATATCAACCCGCCCGGCACCCTGGCTAAGGAACGGCTGAAACGTTCGACCGAGGAACAGGCCCAACGACTTCGCTTCCCAGCTACGCCCGTTCGCGACGTCCTGTTCTTCCTGCTGGAAAGCGCTCCGTTGGACGATTGGGAGTCGGACATCTTGTCCATCATCCGCGAGGAAGCCTATTACTTCGCCCCGCAAGGGCAAACCAAAATCATGAACGAAGGGTGGGCCAGCTATTGGCATTCCACCATCATGACGCGCTATTGTCTGCAAGCCGACGAGGTCATCACCTACTGCGACCACCATTCGGGTACGCTGGCCACCTCACCGGGGCGACTGAACCCCTACAAGCTGGGCGTCGAACTGTTTCGTGACATCGAAGATCGCTGGAACACCGGACGGCACGGCGTCGAATACGAGCGCTGCGACAACATCGAAAAGCGGCGGGCATGGAAAACGCACGAGCCGCCCGAACGACCCGTCGTCGGCAAACGCTCCCCAGGCCGAGAGAAGATTTTCGAAGTCCGGCGAATCTACAACGACGTCACGTTCATCGATGCCTTCATGACCCCCGAATTCATGGAAGAGCAGAAGCTCTATCACTACCGCATGGATCCTGCCACCGGGAAAATGGTCACGGTCAGCCGTGATTTCCACAAGATCAAGCAACAGATGCTTTTCATGCTCACCAACCACGCCAGACCTTACATCTACGTCGTCGATGGCAATTATCGCAATCGCGGCGAGCTATACCTAGCCCACAAGCACGTCGGCGTGGACCTGGAGATGAAATTCCTGATCGAGACGCTGAAAAACATCGAACACATCTGGAACCGCCCCGTCCACCTGCACACCCTGATCGACGATGACCCCGTCCTGTTCAGCTTCGACGGGGAGCAGTCCACCCAACAACGCGTCGACGACAGCGTCGATGAACCAGCCAACAAACTGTAAACGTTCGATGGCCGTTCGCCCCCGCGTCCCGTCACTCCCCGCGTTCCGTCATTCCCCCGCGTTCCGCCACGTATCGCGCATTGGGACATCGAGGTGCGTCGACTTGTCGCCCTATGATTCCTCGCACTACATCCGATCGCGCAGCGATTCATCAATTCGCGTCCGTGCCCGACTCGCACGCACCACCAATTGGTCTATCTCGTGATCCGACTTCTGGCGCATTTCCGCGTCAGCCAGCGAGTACGCGTTCACATACACCATGTAAGCCGCCGCCCGCACGGACGCTTCCGCCAGCACCGCCGCCACACCCAAATCACTGACCAGATTCTTGTTCGCCACACCCAACAGCCTCTCGATCAGATCAACCGTCTCGCAAGCCGCCGCCGCGATTTGCATCGGGACCGCCACCGCCACGCCCAACGCGATAGCAAAATGTTCATTCCCCCCGCCGCCGGCCTTCCCCCGTTTCGATGCAGCCGCCAACTGTTCATAGGCCTCGCAATCCTCGACCAACAATCCCCGCAACAGCTCGTCCGTCCGCATCAGTTGCTGTTCAAATTCACGCGCTTCAGTATCGTCAATGCTGGTCTTATTATCGCTGCTGGAATAGGCCGCCACCATTCTTGCCAGCGCGCTGCCCAGCGCGCCCGCCGCAGCCGCCACCGCCCCACCACCCGGTGTGGGAGTCCTCGCCGCCACCGAATCCAGAAACGAATCCATATTGGGAGATGATTTCATGCCCGTGCCTTCGCCGACGGTTTTCGGGATGAAGCCAAATTCAAAATTTCCTCGATGTCCCGCAGCAGTTCGAAATCGTCCCGCTGTTGGCTGGACAGCATATCCCGGGCGGCGCGTTCCAAATCTTCGAATCGGTCAATATCGTACCAAGGCTCCAACACCTCGACCGACAATCCGCACCGAGTCGCCTGCGATTTCACCGTGTCCGACACGGAATCCCCGCCCCACTGAACACCCGCGAACATATCCGGGTGCAGGCGCCGGACACCGATCAGGTAAAAGCCGCCGTCCTCCGCCGGACCGATGACCATATCACAACGGCCCATCGCCTCCGCCGCTTGCGTCAATCGATCCGGAGGCATGGTGGGACTGTCGCTCCCGATGATCAGCACGTACGGCTCATCTGCTTGCAAGACGGATTCCATCGCCCGCAACAGCCGCTCCCCAAGATCCCCCTCGCCCTGATTCATCAGCGGCACGAACGGGCTTACAAACGTGCGAAAGTCTTCGCCCCGATCATCCGGCGCCGTGACCAGCAGGGGACGCACCGGCCACGCTCGAAAGGCCCGCTCGCAGAGCAGGCGGATGCAACCCCGCTGAATCGTGGCGGCTTCATCAGCGCTAAGCGGCGGGCATAAGCGCGTCATGACCCGCCCCGGTTCGGGATACTTGGCGAAAATCAGCAATCGACTCCTCGACATGTCAACCAGACTACTTCGTGCTCGCGACCGGTCAAGACGCCATCGCCCCGTCGGTCTAGACAACCCGAAATGATGGAATAAATTGCATTGCCAACGATTCGCGACCGAGATAACATGCCGCCGGCGCGTTTGAGCTATCCTTAAAATTCAGCGCACTGACAATCCCGACGCGCGGCGGCATCTTTCCGAGCCGCGACCGTGAGGGAGCGGTCTTTGACGGACCGCGACCCGGTCTTGGCAGAATGCCTGAGACTTCTCGTAAGGCGTTCTACCAGAATCGAGCCGCAACCGCCCGCCTGTGCGTTTGCGCACGCAGACAGGTCAGGGAGCGGTTTCTTGCTGCGAAACGGGTCGTTTTGTTGAAGTGTCTGAAACACGATCAGACCTATAGTGGCCGCAAATCATTAGGGCGTCATGCATATGGTTTCTATTCGTGAACATCACCTGCTCGTTGCGTGCCTGGCCTTGGTCGTGGTTTCGGCGGCCCGGGGCCAAGATGCCCCGACCGTGAGCGACGTTCGATTCGAGGGAGCCGTCACATCGACCACCGCCTTTCTGCAAAACTCCGTTCGCACGCGCCCGGGCCAACTATTCGATCAAGTCGTCGTCGATGAAGACGTGACCCGGTTGCTTCGCACCGGTCGGTTTCTGATCGTCACTGCCCAGGTCGCGGACCGGGACGATGGGAAAATCGTCACCTTCATCATCCAGGAACGCCCCACCATCCAGACCATCGTGTTTGAAGGAAACGTTGCCCTGGCTTCCGACGCGCTCATGGACGAGGTGCCCATTAAAATCGGCGACCCCATCGATCTGTACGCCGTCCGCGAAGGGCGAGAGGCCATCCTGTACCAATATCACCGTGACGGTTTCGGCTATGTCACGGTGCAAGTGGACGAAGAGGCCGTCCGCACGACGGGACACCTGGTCTATCGCATCGAAGAGGGCCCCAAGGTTCGGGTTCGACGTATTCATTTCGAGGGCGCTACCGTATTTCCGGAGCGCACGCTGCGCAAGCAGATTCAGACCAAAACCGCGCTTTGGATTTTCAGGGTGGGAGCGTTCGATGAAGAACGCGTCGCCGCCGACGCCGCAGCCGTGCAGGAGTTCTATCGCCGTGAAGGGTATCTCGATGCCCGGGTGAGCTACCGCGTTGACCCCGGCGCCGAGCCTGGCGATCTGAACGTGGTCTTCACCGTCGATGAAGCCGCCCCCTACACCATCGAAACCATCCGGCTGGAAGGCAACACCGTCCGCACGACGGATGAGATTTTCGCGACGCTCGCGTCCAAACCGGGGCAGCTTTTCAAGCAGGACCGGCTGGACACCGATACCCGCGGCATTCAAAAAGAGTACGGACGATTGGGATACATTTACGCCCAGGTCCGATCCATCCGTGTCTTTTCAGCCACGCCGGGGTTCGTTGTATTGACGATTCAAATCAGGGAAGGCCCCCGAATGAACGTAGGGCGAATCGTTGTCCGGGGAAACCAAAACACGCAGGACCGGGTCATCCGCCGCGTCGTCCAGCTATATCCCGGAGATACCTTCGATCTCACTAAGATCGAAGAAGCGGAAACCAACCTTCGACAGTCGCAGTTGTTCGAGCGCGTCTCGATCACACCCGTGGGCGACGAGCCAGACGTGCGCGACATCGTCATCGACGTGACGGAAAACGAGCGCCTGATCGATTTCATGCTGGCCTTCGGCGTCACCAGCGACAGCGGGCTTGTCGGCAACATCCTCCTCGACTTTAAGAACTTCGACATCTTCGACACGCCGCGGAGCTTTTCCGAGTTCATCCGTTTTCGCGCTTTTCGAGGGGCGGGCCAAAGACTCCGCCTCGAATTGCAACCCGGAACCGAACTGAATCGCTTCCGCGCGGATTTCACCGAGCCGTACCTGTTCGACGAACCGCTGCGCTTCGACTTGAGCCTCTTTCATTTCACGCGAGAGCGCGAAGCCTACGACGAAAGGCGCACCGGGGTCAGCGTCGCGTTCGGAAAACGTTTGGAAAAAGGCATTGGCCGGCAACGCTTCCTTCGAGACTGGTACGCCGAAGTCGCGTTTGGTTTGGACTACGTCGAGCTGGACGACGTGGATATTTTCGACGACCGCGACGTGCGTGATGTCGAGGGCGGCGAGATTCTACCCTCCGTCAAGCTGACCCTGGTGCGCGATCGCACCGACAACCGCTTCATTCCCTCCTCCGGCGACCGCGTCAGCCTCAGCTATGAACAGTTCATCGGTTCCGAGGTCTTCGGAAAGGTCCGGGCCCAGTATGCCCGACATTGGACCACCACAACCGATCGCGAGGGTCGAAAGTCCGTCGTGTCTTTTCGAGTGGACGGTGGAGCCATCGCCGGTGATGCCCCGGTCTACGAGCGCTTCTACGCCGGCGGGATCGGCTCCATCCGCGGGTTTGACTTTCGCGGCATCGGACCGCGCGGAGGACTCGAAAAAGACCCAATCGGCGGCGACTTTCTGCTTACCACCTCGACCGAGTATTCATTCCCGCTGGCCGGTGAAATGCTCCGCGGAGTCGTATTTCTGGACATGGGCACCGTCGAGCAAAACTTGGAAATCACCGACTGGCGAGCCGCCATCGGGTTTGGAATGCGCATGACCATCGAACTGCTAGGCCCCGTCCCCATCGAGTTGGATTTCGGCGTTCCCATCGCCAAGGGAGACGATGACGATACCCGCGTGTTCAGCTTTTTCATCGGCGGTTCGTTCTGACGTTGGTCAAGTGTCGAGAAACGGCTGATCGACAACGTGAATTCAAAATCACGCGTCACGCGACAACCCACGAGTCAGGAGTCGCGGGCATTAAACCTATCGAACCGTCAATTTCGACGTGAGTTGATCCAACGGAATGACGTCATTCATGCTGCCCGATCGGAATCCACCCACATCCAGCGTGACGTAACGGTAACCGGCGCCTTTGAAGTGTTCCTGAATCACGTTTCGATTTTCCGCGTCCAGAACAATCGGCATGTCTTCCACTGCGACTTCAATTCGAGCGATGGTGTCATGGTGTCGCACGCGACAGTTTACAATTCCCAGGCGGTGCAAAAACCCCTCGCAAGATTCGATCTGTCGTAGTTTATCGGACGTTATCGATTCGCCGTACTGAACGCGGCTGGAAAGACATGGACTGGCCGGCTTGTCGTGCGTGGGCAAGCCGAGTTCCAGCGAAATCGCCCGGACCTCGGATTTGCCGATACCAGCGTCCGCGATCGGGGTTCGTACGTGGTGCTGTCTGGCTGCTTGAATTCCGGGTCGCCAATCGCCCAGGTCATCCGCATTAATACCGTTGATAATGACGTTGAAACCATTCTCGTCTGCCAACTTCCGCAATCGCCCGTAAAGCTCATCCTTGCAGTAAAAACACCGATTGGTCGGATTCGACAGGTAACGAGGGTCGGCGAATTCGTCGGTGGCTATCAAATGGTGGGCGACGCCCAGTTGTTTCGCAATCTGGACCGCGTGCTCGCGTTCGCTGGTGGCTAGGCTGTCGCTTTGTCCGGTCGCGGCGATGACGTTTTGCACCCCCAGCACGTCCGTAGCCACCTTCAACGCAAACGTCGAGTCCGTGCCGCCCGAAAAAGCGACCACGACGCGATTCATAACGCGAATCGCATCGCGCATCGTTTTAAGCTTTATTTCATGCGTTGACATTTAACGATCGGATTACACTTCGCCATCGACTGAACAGTACTGGATGGTATCGATTCCCCGGCCAAACGGCAACGGCAACGGAAAGGCGCCATCGTAAGATTTCGAATCCGCCGGCGTTGAATCGTCGGCCCGCGGTGACGATTATCGATCGGCATGCAAGACCTGTCGCATCGTCGCGGGCGGTGGATCAACCACGCCAAAATGACAGCGATCACTTCCTGGGCGTCAGGACGTATTGCATCTCGACCGGCTCGCCATCGGTCAGGAAATCCAGATCCGGATCGCAGAATGGATCGAGCAGTTCACAAAACAGATTGACCCAATCGTGCTTCAGTTCGGACCGCAAGTGATCATGGAGCGAATTCATCGCCCGAATCAGCAGCGGAGCGATGGGACGCAGACCGATGTCCCAAATATGGGCGTGCGTGCCGGTGACAAACGGTTCTGCCGATAGGATTTCCAGGTGCGCCCGCTCGAAACGATCTTCCCACTTCGTTCGATCGCACAGCGACGGCCAGCTTTCGAATCGGCCTCGGTTGATGATATCCAACCAGCGGTCGCCGAGTCGCAGGCTGCGATTTCGAAGCGTGAATCGTTTGATCGCGTCCAACTTTACGTGCAAGACGATCGTGCCTCCTGATACGCTGATGCGGCCCAATTCGGATAGAAAGGCGTCGATTTCGTGTATCCAATAGGCTGCGTTGCAATAAACGGTTTCAAACGTATGGTCCGCGAACGGCAGGGCGCGATTATGATCCTGCTCCATCAGCCGCGAATAGAAATCCAGGCAACCGGCCTTGGCGATCAGGGACTTTTTGAAATCCGTCCCGCAATCGATTCTGTAGTCCGGACGTGTCACGATTTCGGGCTGATAGAATTCGCTGCACGAGTCAAACAAATCCCCCATGCGGATGTCCCTTTGTGCGACGTTTGACAAATCGGCAAACACGTCGAACTCGGGGGCGAATCGACCGCCCGCGTGCAGAAAGCTGAATATGCCGTCCCCGCAGCTCAGGTCGATGAACGGCGAACGGATGGGAACCGATGACAGGACGTGGCTTCGCAGCACCATCCAGAACGCATTTTCCGGTCGAAGCCAATAGGCTGAAACGAACCGGCGCAATTTGTCGGTCGACATGACCGACGGTCGGGCGATCTTCTCTTCTAGGGCGATAGGCACGAGAACTCCCTTTCCAAAAAGGCGTCGACGTGGATGGTGTCGACGCGGCTGAGGCGGTGGGCGTCCTGGGACGCCTCGATCCACCCTGGCTCGGTAGTGAATCCATTCACAAATCCGGCGAACGCGCAACGGCGCGCGATGTCTTCATCACACATTCCAAAAGGATAGGACATGGGTCTCGACCCCGGCCCCAACCGCTGGGACAGCAGCGCGGAACATTGCATCAGGTCGCGAGCTTGCTCGGTGGCGGTCAGTCGATGGTAGGGCTCGTGACGATGGCTGTGCCCGCCGATGGTGTGTCCCGCCGCCTGCATCTCGCGAACCTGGTCCCAGTTCAGATACCATCGTTCCGCGATGGAATCGGACTCGCCCACGTGGCTATGGAAAACGGAACTCACCACGTCACTTCGCACGTCGATGGGCAGTACGTGTGACAGGAGATATTTGAGGACTGCGATTTCCGGTGACTCGTAATGATAAACGCGAGCGGCCTCCGCTACCGGGACGGCAAACGTCTGCCGCCAGTCCGCGACCCGTGCATCCAGTTGGGATTGCAGGGCTTCTGAAAGCTGTTCGACGTTCATCCGGCACAACAACTGGTGAACCTGATGGGCACTACACAGGTGGCCGTCTTCCAGCGCAGCCGTGTGCACAAAAAAAACACCGCAAAGGTCACGCGGTTGTAACAGCTCGCGCGTGACAAACGCATGATCAGCCAAGGCATCGTCAAAAGTCAGAAGAAACGAATGATCGGGAATGTCACCGCGACCGGCACGCCAGTTGTAAAAACGGGTCCAATCGATGGGCTCCAGGTCGTGACAAAGCCGATCGAGTTGTCTTTCAAACTGATCGATGGTCAGGCCTCGGATACCCGATTCAGCGGTGCCTTGGCGGTCGCCGATGTAATGGTACATGATCGCCAAACAGCGTTTTTCCTGCATGATGCTTCCATTGGATGTTGCGTGCGTGGCCTCCAAACGCACTTGTAATATCGGCCTGAATATGAAATCCCTGCACCGTCGAACAACGATTGCGCGCGATTTAGATCAGGCCCCAATGGATAGTAGGCACCGTGTTGATCGCATTTCGACCGTGGCCAAAACGCCCCCTGCGAATTGAACGATCATGCAGAAACACGCGCCAGCCGGACCCATCCCCTGTGAATTTCGCAATTCATGGCCGCACGAGTCGATCTAACATCAATTGTCACGCGGAGTTGCCATCGCAGGATTCGATATCGATCGTGAACGAAACAGGCTTGCAGATTCCTGCCTGTCGGCGCGAGCCAGGATTTCACCCTATCGGTGTGCCGTTCAAATGGCGGGCAATTCGGCAGGTCCGGAACGGCGGTGCAGAACCGCCCCGGTTTTTTGGGCCTTCGATGCCATCAGGCAGGCCAGACGGATGGCCGATTTCATGCTGCCGGCATCGGCGCAATTTCGCCCGGCAATGTCATAGGCCGTGCCATGATCCACGCTGACGCGGATAATGGGCAGCCCCAAGGTGATGTTCACGGCTTGATCGAACGCCAGAAGCTTGATTGGAATCAGGGCTTGGTCGTGGTACAAGGCCACCAGACCATCGTAACCACCGCGCAATGATTTCAGAAACAGGGTGTCAGCGGGAAAAGGCCCTTCCACGCGGATGCCGATTTCACGGGCCATCAAAATGGCCGGTTCGATGATTCGCGTCTCCTCGTCTCCGAATCGCCCGTTCTCGCCGGCGTGTGGATTCAACGCAGCCACCGCGATGCGCGGCTGCTCGATTCCCCAATAACGGCGAAGGGCCTCGTCGAGCAAATCGATAGGCTGAAAGATCAACCCCAGCGTAAACCGATTTCGCAATTCAAACAGCGCGATGTGCGTGCTGGCCAGTGCGATTTTGAACGGGCCGCCGGCGAACATCATGGTGACGCGTTTGCAATCACATCGGCGGGCGAAAAGCTCGGTGTGTCCGGGCAGTTTGCATCCGGCCAACTGCCAGCTCACCTTGTGGATGGGTCCGGTGACGACGGCGTCGATCTGACCGCTTCGGGCGGCACGGATGGCATCTTCCACGAATCTGAGGGAGGCTCGCCCACCCTCGGCCGAGGGTTCAGTGAGGTGGATGTCGGGCGAAAACTCGTCGTAGTCAGCCAGCACAATGCCGGACTTCACGGTATCGACTTCATCGTGAAAGCGGCGATACCAGCAGGGTTCCAGTTCAGCGAGACCAGCCGCAACGTCCAGCGATTCCTCCATGCCGTAAATGATGAATCGTCCCAGCGAGCGAACGTCCGGATCGCTGAGGGCTTTGATGATGACCTCCGCGCCGATCCCCGCGGGGTCTCCCATGGTGATGCCCACGATCGGCTTATCGAGCGGTGTCTGCCTGCGAAGTTCATCGAGATCTTCCGGTCGACCGATCATGACACGAACCCGTGTTCGTGGAGTGTCTGAATGGTGACACTTTTTGGCGGCGATCCGTTTTGGAGACGATGAACAATCGTGCGGGCGATGATGTCGGTTTCGATGTTGACCGTATCCCCCACGCACAGGTCAGCGAGGGTCGTCCATTGCAGCGTCGTGGGAATCAGAGCGACGGTGAATTCATCGCCCCCCACCCCAGCCAGGGTCAGCGAGACCCCGTCGATGGCCACCGAGCCTTTCGGCACCAAGTAGGGCCGCAGGTCTTGCTGTGGGCGAAATCGCAAAACGTGGCCTTCCCGCCCGGTTTGGCGGTGAACGAGTCGGGCTGTCCCATCAACGTGCCCTTGCACAAAATGCCCGTCGATCGGGTCCCCGGCCCGGAGAGATGGCTCGAGATTGACGCGTTGACCGGGTTTGAGTCGATTCAAAGCCGTACGCTGGAGTGTTTCGGGAATGACGTCGAAGCCCACCCGTGAATCGGCATGCTCGGCCACCGTCAGGCAGACGCCGTTCACCGCGATGCTGGCGCCGGCCACGAGCGTACCAGCCAGTTCATCGACATCGACGGTCAGCCGAGAACAGCCGTCGCCCGGCACGAGTTCGCGTACGGTCCCACGATGTCGAATGATTCCCGTAAACATATTTGCATACTGCGTTTGCGCTTCATTCCATCAGACGATGCTAGGACGGCTCAATTGAATGTCAAGCGACGCTGCCGCGACGCTGCTTGATTGTCGCATCCTACGTTGCGGGTTGCAAATCAGGGGGTTGCGATTCGGACGATCGCGAATCAGAAGATGCGTGTCAAGCGCCCGCGACAGACGATGGCGAGTCAAACGGTCGCGAATCAGGGCCAGGATAAAATACGCCCGGTGTCGCCAAACTTGACTGCGCCCGGCAGGAGTCGAACCTGCAACCTACGGATTCGAAGTCCGTCACTCTATCCAATTGAGCTACGAGCGCTATTTGCGAACGGCCATGATCTACGCAATCGACGTTTCCGCCGACCACGACCATCCTAACGCGCCATGCGCTCTCCACGCAACATTCCTTGATCCCTGCCCATTATGGATCGGAAATCCCTGCCCAATATGGATCGGGAATCCCTGCCCATTGAGGATTTCGAAAATTCCACGTTCTCGACCATGATCAGCCGCGCCAAGGCGTAGACCGCATAATAGAAACGTGCGATATTGAGCAATGACGTCGTGAGCGCGAGCGGTGCAGGAGTCACGAATGACGAAGACTAAATTCGCCGGGTGCCCCATCCATCGCACAGCGATGGGTGGGGTCCCGATGATCAGGACGTGTGCTCGGGTGGCCCACCTCCTTTGGAGGTGGGGGAGCCGATGACCAGGTGCAGCCGCGGACGTGCCGCGCGGTCGGGGTAAGGCGGGCTTCGGGAAGCCCATTCGCCGGAGGCCGCTACGGCCAACTCGCCGGCCCGTCAGCAATACCATACCATGCTCGCCACGAAAGGACAGGTCGGCTATCATGGCGGTGTTATGGCCGATCATTTGGAAGAGATTCCCTCCAACCAGGACCCACATCACTTCGACTTTGACCTTGACCGGAGGCAGAACATCAGCATCGCCGAAATGAAATGCCGCTATCTCACGTTCGACAGTGAGTGGTGGGTATTCGCCGCCGAGTTCGCGCTGATGGTTCACTTTCGACCGCAATGGAACCAGAGCGGATTCGGCAGCAAAACCCCTGGTAGGGGTCGCCCTGGGACGCATCGCATCAGCAGATGGAACGAGTTGTCCCCGCCTCTGGAGTAGCCCCCCACCGCAGGTGTTCACGCTCACAGGATGGACCGTTACGGCAGACGATCCAGAAACAGTGCCGCTTGCGGGCATGATGCGCGGTCTTCCATTTCGTGGACATCATCGGCCCCTTCCGAACTTTCACGATCAAATCGCAGACCGTGAAACCAGCTTCTTCGGCCATGCTAATGAAGTCGCAATGTGCCCAACGTGACTTATGGCTGTTCACCATATCAGTGATCTTGGCCAGCAACAAACCCTCCGGCTTGAGCACTCGTTTGGCCTGCTTCAAGAATGGCGGATAGAGGTAGCTTAGCGTCCAGCCATGTTCCTTCCCGCACTCCGTGTTCGCGCCAAAATCAACGTCGAAGCGCTTGACGCTCTTGTCGCGCCCTTGCGGTCCTACATGCGGTGGATCGTACACGACGACGCCAAACCTGTTTGACAAAACTCCGCTCATGACACGATTGTCGCAAACAATATCCGGGTTGTATCGGGGATCGATGTCCATTGAGACGACCCGCCTGTTTGTGCGATGCCAAATCCGGCCAGTGTTATACGTGGCGTCCAGAATAGGCGAAGGCTTGATGCTCGGATAGAAGCAGAGTATCGCTTCAAGCAACTCACCGTCGCTGCCCTCCCACACGCTCGTAAGGGCCGGTGGTTTGGTCGCCAAGGCTGCTGGACTCTTACTGATATCCTCACGGAAGAGGAATCCATTGTTGTTCATCGTCGACGGCCCTTTTCTGCTTGCACGCCGGCCTTCCGTCGAGGCGTATCCCAGTACGCGCTCTTGCATTTGGGGCACACAGTGGGCGCCTTCGAATCATCGCGCGGAACCCATTCATGCCCGCATCGATCACAGCGGTATCCGGGAATTCTGACAGTCGCCATCAGGGGAGCATCACCCGATTGGTCACCGATGTCAAGGGGGCTACCAATAGTTATCTACCACAAGGTAGAAACCGAAACGAGTCGCGCCCTCGGTTCGTAGCCGCGACGTTCGGGGTCCGATCGTAACCCGGCGGGTTGCGCTCGAACCCCGAATGAAGGCGCCTTGAACTCTCGCGCTCTCTCGTTAACATCGCCCGTTAGTTAAAATGCAAGAATCGCTCGGCACCCTCTATGGGCGGTTCGAACCTCCTCGGCAACCTCCGACCTAGGTCATTACCACTCCGACAGCCCGCATCCGCTTTCGACCCCGGTGGCTGGGCAATTCAAACAAGCGGTTCGGTTGGTACAAGCGGTTCTGTTAGGACAAGCGGTTCGGTTGGGACTAGCGATTCTGTTGGGACTAGCGATTCTATTTGAAACAAGCGGTCGGGTGTGAATCGTCTCGCTACACGCCGCCGGGACGCTGGGAGAGCACCAGCTCCGTTTCATGCGTCGTACCACCACGCCAATAGGTGACACGAACGCGACTCTCCGGCTCGAGCAATGCGATCTTGTCCATCAGATTCGACGAACTCTGGATGGGTTCGTCGTTGATGCGAACGAGAATATCATGCAAGCGAATGCCGGCCCGCTCCGCCGGTTGCCCCGGAAGGACCATCTGCACAATGGCACCGTGTCGCTCGAACCAGCCGAGAGATTCCGACAGTTCCTTATACTCGCGAATGTCCGCCGTGCTCACCCCCAGAAACCCCCGGACGATCTCCCGGCCCTTTAGAAGTTGCGGAATCAGACCCACCACGCGCGAGGCGGGGATCGCGAAGCCCACCCCGTCAAAACGCCCTGAATCCGTCGCGATGGCCGTGTTCACTCCGATGACCTCGCCGCGACGGTTCACCAGCGGCCCACCGCTGTTTCCCGGATTGATCACCGCATCGGTCTGAATGAAACCGGCGTACGTCACGTTGTGAATCAAGACGTTGGACCGACCCAGCGCGCTGATGATCCCTCGGCTGAAAGTGCCGTCCAACCCGAACGGGTTCCCGATGGCGAAGACCTCGTCCCCCACCGCCAGCCGGCGGCTGTCACCGAAACGTACTTCGTGAAGACGATCAGCCGGGATCGAAAGCACGGCCAGATCAGTTGCGGGGTCCGAACCGACTATTCGGGCATCAAATCGCCTTCCGTCCGAAACGCTCACCTCCACGCGATCCGCCCCGGCTACGACGTGGTGATTGGTCAGCACGTAACCCTGTTCGGCATCAAACACGAAACCACTGCCGAGTTCCTGAATTTCGAAGGCCTCGGGAAAACCATTCGGCTGAACCTCCGCGTCGTCGTCCATCCAGGGATGAAGGCGCCGGAAGCGATCGCCCGTTCCAATTCCTTCTGGATCAGCCGCAGTGGTCGGAATCGCCCGCACGGCGGTGATTTGAACCACGGCCGGCGTGACCAACTCCGCCACGATCCGATTGGCTTGGTTGGCCACCGCCACGTCGGACGGAGTAGGGAGCGATTCTGCCAAGGCCCGCAGTTTTCCCTTCTCGATGCGATAGGAAATGTGTTCGATGAGATTGGATTGCAAGATGATGAAGATGACGGCTGTCGTGCCGATGAACGCCAAAACAAATCGTCGAAGTAGACCGTTGGTATTCATGTGTCTTCGCTCGTTACAGACAATGAACCGCTCGATTCGCCGAATGATCGGTGCAATCGTTCGGCTGGTACGCTCGATCCCTGATAATACGTACGCCACACGCTGCAAACCAACAAAAGCCAGTAATTAGTTATCCGTGCAGGACGGGCCTGACTTTCTTCGAGCGAGACGTTCCCGATGTCGAGCGGAATCTTTTGGTATCCGCAGAACAAGCCCCGGTCGGCCCAGTAATTCCATTTTCATTTTAATGACGTCAGTTGTTGCCACCGCAGTAGCTCATGTCGCGACCCGCACGCGTGGTTTGATCGTTCTTCCACGCAGCCCAAGCCTGACCTAGAATGGTCCCCGTGAATCGATCGATCGCAACCGAAGCCAATGCATGGCGTCGAATCCTGATTGTCCTGCCGACGTGGGTGGGCGACTGCGTCATGGCGACACCCTCCCTGCGGGCCATTCGAAAACAGTTTCCCAATGCGCACATCGCCTATCTAATTGTTACCAATCTACGAGATTTGCTGACGGGCTGCGATTGGATGGACGAGACGATCGTCTGGCCAAGTGGACCTCGCAAGGGCGGATTCTTCGCTAATCTTCGTTTGGCAAGAAAGTTACGCGAAGGACGGTTCGAATTGGCGGTGCTATTTGCAAACTCGTTTCGGTCGGCGTGGGTGACTGCGTGGGCTGGAATCACGCGTCGAATTGGATTCGCACGTGATGGCCGGTCGCTGCTTCTGACGGATCGATTGGCGGTGGAACGGGAGGACGGGAAAATCGTCCCGCACCCGATTTGCCGTGATTACGGAAGAATTGCGGCTGCACTTGGATGCCCGATTCCGTCCGATGATCTTCAGTTGTATTTTACTTCAGACAGTGAAATGGCGGTCGAGCGGCGACTCGCGGGGATGGGCTTGGCGGCGGCGGGGCAAGACGGTCCTCTGGTTGTGATCAGTCCGGGGGCTTCGTATGGCGCGTCGAAGCTGTGGTTGGCGGAGCGATTTGCGGAGGTGGGGAAACGTTTGATCGGATCGATGGGCGCGACGGTGATGGTCACTTGCGGCCCGGGTGAAGAGGCGATCGCGCGACGGATCGGCGAGACACTGGGCGCGGGTGGTTACACGCTGGACGATCCGCGGCTGACACTTGCGGAGCTTAAATCGCTGATCCGACGGGCGGATTTGTTGATCGGCAACGACGCGGGACCGCGGCATATCGCCAAGGCGTTCGGCAGGCCTGTGGTCACGATATTCGGCCCGACACATCAAGCTTGGACGGACACGTCCTACGCGCCGGAAAGGAAGATTTCGATTCCGGTGGATTGTGGGCCTTGTCAGAAAAAGACGTGCCCGCTGGGTCATCATCAATGCATGACGGGCATATCCGTTGATATGGTTTACGACGCGTGCGTGGGTTTGCTGGCGGTTCATCGAACGAACAAGGCGGCAGAACCCTGCGACGCGTGGAATTCGCGACGCGTCTGCAAGTGATGGTGCACGTGTCGACACGGTTGACGCGTCAATAGCTGTGCTTCGATGGTCATGGGTCGGTGCGGGCGTCAGCCATGGCGCGGAGGAATTCCTGGCAGCTTGCAGGTGCGTGTCCGGCGTAGTGGTTGTTGATGAAGGTGACGACGTCGGTGGCGGGGATGATACCGGCGAGGGCTTTGACAATGGCCCGGATACGGTCGGCCCGGTCCACGACGGGTTTGTCCCAGACGGTGGTGATCTTCTCGATTCCATAACGGTCGCCGATGAGTCGCACGTACGCGAAAGGCCCGGTGATGCAATCGTGTTGCTGAATGACCTTTTCGATGGGGGGCATCCACACGTGCTCGGTCAAGGCATAGGCGAGGTTGTGGCCTCGCAACAATTGAAAGAATTTCGGCAGAAGCCATTGTTTGTTGCGGATTTCGACCGCACAAGGCCAAGGCGACCGCTCGTGCTGAAAAAAGGCGTCCAACCGATCGAAGAATTCGTCCGCGGTTGGGATTGTCTTCTTGTTGAAATACTGAAACTGGAGCAGGATGGAATGCAGCTTGTGGCCTAGCGGGGCGAGGTTTGCCAGGAAATGTTCCCAATCGGCATGGCCATCGACAAGAACGTTTTCGTGGGTGATCTTCCCTGGGGCTTTGACGGCGAATTGAAAGTGATGGGGAGTTCGATTGAACCATCCTTCGACCATTTGTCGCGAGGGAATGCGATAGTAGGAAGCGTCGACCTCGACGACGTCGTAGTGTTCGGCATATTTTTGCAGAAAGTCGCGCTGTGGGGTGCCGGCGGAATAGAACGCGGGCACCCAATCCTGATAGGACCAACCGGACGTGCCTACACGTAACGAACCCATGTTCACCTTGTCGGGTTACCCCGGGCGTATCCCGCTGCTTGACGGGCGGATGACCCGTTGGCGCTAACGCGGACGTTGCTAAGCTGGATTGCCTGGCTCAGCCGCAGGCGGAGTTATCCTATGCTGGATGCACGATTTTTTCGAATCCGCCCGTTCAGGCATTCTAACAAGACCGGCGTTCGCGCTGGTCGGGGACCGCTCCCTGACGGTCGCGGCTCTGAAAGACACAGTCGCGGCGCGGTTCATTTCCTCGCGCTCAGTCTGTTGCCCGTCGTGGTTTGTCCCGTGGCCGGTCGGGCATCGATCGTAGGCGAAATTGTGCACGTGGGGTTCCCGGCGGTTCTGGGGATTGAAGAAGGCCGCAACCTGATTCGACCTGGCGAATGGATGCCGGTGGTCGTGCGACTGCGATTGGAAGGCGAAGAATCGTTCGACGGTTGGCTTCGCGTTTCGCAGCCGGATCAGGATGGCGACCTGGTCTATGATTTGCAACGCATCAGTCTGCTGCGCGATCAGGTTCGCACGTATAGTCTATACGTTGTGGCTGGTCGATCGACTGGGCGGCCGGGTTCGGTCACGGTGGACGTGATCAATTCCGGTAACGAGCGTGTCGCGCTCACCTGCAACGGTGAATCGGCTCACACGCTGGCCCCGGCTGCTGCACCGGTGGCGCTGGGTCCGGATGATTGGGTGGTGCTTTCGGTCGGTCCATCCGTCGGGAAAGTCATTCAATTGGAATCACTCGGCGGAACCGATGCACTGAAGAAGTCGGTTCAAGTCGCGCATTTGGCTGCGGAGGACCTTCCCACGCAGTGGCAGGCTTTGCAATCGGTCGACGCCGTGGTCTGGGATCGTGCGGACCCGACGGAGCTTTCCGCTGCACAGTTGCAAGCCATCATAGAATGGACGCGGCAGGGGGGATCGCTGGTGGTGGCTGCGGGGGCGACGGTGGACGCGGTGAAGAACCGGCTTGACGACATTCTGCCGGTGGACATCGGCTCGACCGTTTCAACGCCGCGGCTGAAAGATTTTCGAAGGTACATGCTGGGTCTGTCGAGCGACGAGGACGGTCCGGAATACGAGTCGCCCATAGTGATCGCGCACTGCAAGCCGCGGGAGGGTGCGACGGTCATCCTCAACGAAAGGATAGGCGGGGGTGATTCGGGGGCGGAGGCAGATTTCGCAATCGTGACGCAGCGCCGGCTGAATCGCGGGCGAGTCACATTTGTGGCGGGTGCGTTGGCTGAGCTGCTCGGCGCGGGGGGCAACGTCGTCAATTTCTATCGCCGAATACTGGAACTGCGCATCGATCCCTATCCGACCGGCGGAGGGTTTGACGTGCGAGATCTTTCCGACGTCATCGATGGATGGATCGGTTTCACGCAGGTTGGGGCGACGTATTTGGCTGTGGCCATGCTGTTCGCAGCCGGTTACGTATTTGCGGCTACATTCGGCAGTTGGCAGTTTCTTCGCACGCGGGGATGGTTGAATCATAGCTGGAGCGCGTTTGCGGTCGTGTCGGTATTGGCCAGCGGGATATGCGTCGTGGGCGTTCAGGCGGTGCGGGGCGTGGGAAAGGACCTGGTGCAATTGACGGTGGTGGATATGGAGGCGGGATCGTCGGTGGCCGGCGCGTCTGCCTATTTCGGTTTGAAGACGAGTTTGTTTGGCGAGTGGGATGTTTGGCTGCCGTCGGATTATCCGCAGCAAGCCCAGCCGGAGCCGGGGCTTTGCTTTCTGACGCCGCTGCCGCCCAAGTCGAACAACATGGCGGATCGGCATTACGCGGATCCCCGCCGCTATCGTTCGATGCCATCCCGTGCGGAGCTGTTGGGCGTGCCGATTCGGGGGACGCTCAAACAGTTCAGCGGGCACTGGTCGGGAGTGCTTTCCGGCAGCGTTCAGGCGAATGTGCAGATGATCAAAGATGGTCCGGGCGGCAAGTACGATTGGCGGGTCAGTCCGGACAGCACCATCACCAACCGACTGGGCGTGGACCTGTATCAGTCGTGGCTGATCTACGCAACGAGCGATATTTTTGTTGCGAATCTGACGCAGGATCAGTCGCGAGCGGATAAGGTGTTCCTGTTCCCGCTGGGGCCTGTGGCGAACGGGGAGGCGATCAAGCCGGGCGCGACACTGTATGTGAATTCCAGCGGTGAAGATCTCTTGTTCAGCGATTGGAAAGATCAAACGCTGGAGAAGGCGCTGGTAGACGTGGGCTCCGGCCTCGGGGGAATCGGTTTGGGATCGATGGGCGGTGGGTCGGGGAAATGGGAATTGCGGGAGCGACATGAAAAGATGTTGTTTCTGGCTTCGTTTTTTTCGGAGTTTTCACCGGAACCGACGGGCACGTTTTCCACGACCTGGACGATGGGACATGCACGTCAATTGGACATCAGCCATCTGCTTGACACGGGGACGGCGGTCTTCGTGGGGATGGCGGCGGATGACGGTCCGGTGAATCTATGCACGGGGCGAGACGGTGACTATCAGCGCGTGAACCCGGAACGGTCGTCGACCATGTATCGAGTGCTGATTCCGCTCAACACACGCACGGAAGAATCCAATTGATCGTTCAAACCATCAATCTGACCAAGCGATACGGCAAGCTCGTCGCCTTGAACAACTTGCAATTGCAAATCGAAGACGGCGAGTGCTTCGGTTACATCGGGCCTAACGGCGCGGGAAAGACGACGACCATCAGAATATTAGCGACGCTGTTGCAGCCGACGTGGGGCGAGGCTCGGATTTGCGGCCACGTGGTGGGATACGAATCACGAAAGATTCGCCCGCTGATCGGCTACGTGCCCGACTTTTTCGGGGCGTACGAAGATATGGTGGTTCAGGAGTATCTGGAGTTTTTCGCGAGCGCCTACAACATCACCGGCAAGCAACGGGAGCGCGTGGTGGGGGACGTGTTCGAGTTGACCGACCTGACGCACAAGCGCGACGCCCTGGTCGATTCGCTGTCTCGTGGGATGAAGCAGCGGCTGAGCATCGCCCGCGTGTTGTTGCACGATCCCAAGGTGTTGCTGCTGGACGAACCTGCCAGCGGGCTGGATCCGCGGGCGAGGATCGAGATACGGGAGTTGCTGAAAGAGCTCCGCAAGATGGGCAAGACGATCATCATCAGCTCGCACATTTTGCATGAATTGGCGGAGTTGTGCACCACCATCGGCATCATCGAACACGGCGAGCTGCTTTTTCACGGTCCCATCGGGGATATCATCCGGCGGGCGAAGCTGGCGACGCGGTTGCAAGTGCGGGTCGTGGAGCAGCAGGATTTGGCGGCGCTGTTGCTGCAACGCACGCAGGGCGTCCGCGTGGTCGAAGAGCTGGATGGGCATCTGGTGTTGGAATTGACCAGCGACACGCACGATTTTTCGCACATCGCCTCGGCGTTGGTGCAGAACAATTTCAAATTGCGAGAATTGAAAGAGGAAGAGGTGAACCTGGAGACGGCGTTCATGCGCCTGACGAAGGGGTTGGTGCAGTGATTCCGCATGCTGCGAAGCCACACGATTCAAAAAGTGGTGCGGGCGTGCCTATAGGGGTGGTAACAGTGAACGCGTAAAGTCTGCGAAGAGGAGTTGACAGCGTTGACAAGAAACGTGCATCGGCCGTGCCTACGGCACTTGAAGCATGCTTGCGTTCGTCAACCCGGCATTGAAATGCCGGGCTATTGCCGTTGCGTCCCTACGGGACGAGAGGCGCTCAGGTGTCAGTATGACGTACTTGTGAAAACAAACTGAATGGAATGGTTTTCCGAGGGAGACGTTTGAAGTGCCGTCGACCGTCTTGAATCGCCTGGGCCTGTTGATCTGGCGGCTGATTCCGGCCAACCCGATCCTGGTGCGCGTGGTGTACGGGGCATCGCGGCGGGTGCGACATTTGTGGATTCGGTTTGCCTACCTGGTCTTTCTGCTTCTGGTCACGCTGTTTTTTGTTGTTTCCGGACCGGGATCGGGCGGGGCTTCGCTGGCGGATTTGGCCAAGAACGCATCATCGATGTTCAAGATCGCGTCCATCGCGCAGCTCGCGCTGATGTGTTTTTTGTCGCCGGTGTTCGCGGCTGGCGCCATCACGCAAGAACGAGACGCCCAGACGTTTAACATCCTGCTCGCTACACCATTGTCCAACGCCCAGATCGTACTGGGATCGCTGATGAGCCGGCTCTACTTCGTGCTGATGCTGCTTTTGTCCGGGCTTCCGATTTTTCTGATCATGATGATCTATGGCGGGATCACGTTCGGGCAGATCGTGGAATCGTTTGCCATTGCGGCTGCTACGGCGATTATCACGGGATCGTTGGCCATCTGCGTCAGCATGATTCGAGTGGGTACGCGCCGGACGATCCTTTCATTCTACGTGGCCATTGGATTTTACCTGATCAGCGTGTATGCGTTGGGAAAGTGGGACGGAACCTGGATGGCGGAGGCGCCGCCGGGAATCGATGAACGGCAGTTAAGTTGGTTGGCGCCGATTCATCCGTTTCTCGCGTTGGATGTGGCGCTGAACCGAGTTTCCGCGCCCGACATCGACGTGTTGGGCGGGCGAAGCGGTTTGACCAAGTTTGTGATGGCCTATCCCCATCGTGCGTACGTCTTCATCACGCTGCTCGCGTCCGCCCTGATGACCCTGTTGGCCATGTTTTTCGTTCGGCAACCCAAGGAAGGCGAGCCGGGCATCTGGGCTTCGCTCGTCGCAAAGGTGAGCCGAGGGGCGGTCGGCGAGCGTAGTCGCAAGCCTCGCCATGTGTGGAACAATCCCGTAGCTTGGCGGGAGGCGACGTTTCGAGCGTCCGCAGCCACGCGTGGCTTTTTGAATTTCGCGTTGCTTGGCGGGGGGTTGGTAACGGCCATCGTCTTGGTCGTGAATCATATGCAGACGGGTGACGTATCTGAAACCCGCGAGTGGCTGTCCGCGGTGGTGACGACGGAGTTGTTTCTGATTCTGTTGGCTGCGACGAATACGGCGGCTACGGCGATGACCAAGGACAAGGAATCCGCGGCGATGGACCTGCTTTTGACCACGCCGCTGACCAGTCGGTATATCGTGTGGGGGAAATTTCGGGGTCTGGTGACGTTTACGATCCCGCTGATCGCCATCCCCACGCTGACGGTGCTCTTGCTGGGCATTCAGGGCCTGTTTTCCAAGGATGCGACGCCCGTGGTGCCGATTGAGGCGACGGTGGAAATCGCCGTTCTGATGACGGCCTATTCAGCCGCGGCCTGCATGTTTGGTCTGACGGTGTCGCTCCATAGCCGGCGTACGATCAAGGCGGTCATGGTGAGTGTGGGCATTGTCATCATCGTTTGCTTGATTCTGACGCTGGTGGCCGATTCGATTTGCAAGGGCAACGGCGTGGGTGGCGCATTCGCCGCACCGTTTACGCCTTTCACGGCGATTCGCGTTCTGACCAGTCCGGAAATGCTGTTCGATGCCGTCAGCGATCTCAACGCGCAGTTCGATCGCATGCGCGTATCATTGGCGGTCGGCAGCGCCGTGGCCGTCGTGATTTATGTTGCGGCTGTGGCTGCGGGATATCGATCGGTCGTTCGAAATTTCGACATGGTCATGCGGAAGCAATCCGGGCTGATGTGATATTTTTTGACGCGCCTCGGAAATCTCGATGTGCGAGTCCCAACAGGAGTATTTCGTTGAAACAACGATCGCGTCGCACACGCCTGTATTCAAGAACAGCCCTTTCCGTTTGGATTCTGACGGCGACGACGCTGCCATGGAGCGCGGGCTGCCTGCCGGACAGTTTTCAGATCACCCCGGTCTATTCCAAACCCGATTTGGTGGAACGATCGATGGAGGGCGCCGGATGGTGGACGCCCAAGATCGCGCTCATCGACATCGACGGGATTCTGGTCAACGACCGATCCTCCGCGGTGTTCGATGACGGTGAACATCCCATCAGCTTGCTCGTTGAAAAACTCGAAAAAGCCCGTGAAGACCCATTCGTCAAGGCCGTCATTTTGCGGATCAACTCGCCGGGCGGAACGGTCGTGGCCAGCGAGATGATGCACGACGAGATTTCGCGATTTCGCGAAGAAACCGGCAAGCCGGTCGTGGCTGTGATGATGGACGTTGCCGCCAGCGGCGGCTATTACATCGCGTGCGCCTGCGACCACATCGTCGCCTATCCGTCCACGATAACCGGCAGCATCGGCGTCATCATGCAATTGTTCGAGGTCACGGGGACGATGGCGAAGCTGGGCGTCACGGCCCATACGCTGGCCAGCGGTGAATTCAAATCCGCCGGTTCCCCGTTCGAAAGACTGTCCGCGGAGCGGCAAGCCATTTTCGAAAACATCATCAACGACATGTATGAACGATTTGTCAACGCCGTCATCACCGGTCGACCGAGGCTGTCGCCGGATCAAGTTCGCTCGCTCGCGGACGGACGCATTTACACGGCCACGCAAGCGATGCAGGCCGGCTTGATTGACGAGATATCGACCCTGCGTCATACCGTCGAATCCATTCGGTCGCAGCTAGACCTGCGCGATGTTCGCGTGGTCAGGTACAGCCGATCGACCGGGCATGATCCAAACATCTACGCGAGATCATCAACGTACCCCGGAACGGTCGTGAATCTGCACCTGCCCCGTTGGCTGGACCGCGGCCAGGCTCGTTTCATGTATTTGTGGGTGCCGTAATGGGCGGCTGGCGAGGTGGAAGGAACGGTGAATGGAACGGTGGATCGAGTGGTGAACCGAACGGTGAATCGGGGTTACTGCAACAGTTCCGCCAATTTGGGTTCCATCAAGACTTGATCCGTGGGCACCATGGTGATGACGTCCCAGGGACAGACTTGGGCACACAATTTGCAGCCGATGCACACCACCAAATCGATCGTGCAGATGCCCATGGCATAGCCGGGATGGCGCGGGTCCGATATTTTATCGATGCAGTCCACCGGGCACACCGTCACGCACGCATCACATCCGGTGCACAAATCCTCGTCCAATATCGCGAGCTGCTTGGGAAGCTTTTTCTTCTTGGCCATGCTGACGTCGTCCCCTGCCGCAATAGACTTCGTTTCGTTGATTCTGACAGAATACCGACCCGGCGTTAGTATAGATCGGTGGGTGGCTGCTGACAACGATTCAGATTTGGAACACCCAACTTTTCGATCGGCCCGCAGAAGACTCGATTCACGCTGGTTCGCCGATTGAGAATGAAGTATGCTCCCGTCGGAGTGCCGACCCGGAGACGACAAACACATGAAACGGGAGTGCCGCACTTGATGATTCGCGAGGCGGCGGTGGCTGGTTCGTTCTATCCAGAATCGCCTGCCGACTGCGCCCGGGCCGCCGACGATTGTTTTGAACTGGCCGGTAAACCCCTAACGATCGACGCCCGCATCGTCGGTGGGGTCGTCCCACACGCCGGATGGTCTTGCAGCGGAATGGTGTCAGCCACGGTGTTTGGCAACATCGCCGCCCAGCGAAAACCTGAAACGATTGTATTTTTCGGAGCCGTACACCGTCCGACGCGTACGCCCGCTGCCCTGTTTCCCGGCGGCTGCTGGCGCTCACCGTTGGGCACCATGGCGATCGATGGCCGATTGGCGGAGCGAGTGTTGAGCCATACGAATCTGATCGCGGATGATCCCTACGCCCACGACGATGAACATTCCATCGAAGTGCAAGTGCCCCTGCTTCAACGCCTGTGGCCCCAAGCCAAACTGCTCCCCATCATGGTCTTGCCTTCGCCTCAGGCAGTCGAAATCGGCGGCATCGTCGGCCAAACGTTGGCATCCTATCATTATGACGCCGTCGTGCTGGCTTCATCCGATCTGACCCATTATGGAAGCCGATACGGTTTTACACCCCAGGGTCACGGTGCGACCGGACTGGAATGGGCCAAAAACGTCAATGACCGCGCCATCATCGATCGCATGTTGGAGATGGACGCGAATGAAATCGTCGCCGAAGCCCTGGAACACCGAAACGCGTGTGGCGGCGGTGCCATCGCAGCGGCCATGTCCGCGGCGCGGACGTTGGGGGCTGATCGCGCTCAGCTTCTCCGGCATGTAACGAGCAGGGAGACCTTGCGCAGTGTGGATGATGATCATGCGGTGGGCTATGCCGGCATCGTGTTCACGGCATCGCCGTCGTCGTCCTAGTCCGAACGCGGATCGAACCGAGGCATGATTCGAATTCTGGTGGCTGACAAGCTGGCGCCGCAAGTCCTTGATCAACTTCGATCGATGGAAGGCGTGCAGGTTGACAACCGACCGGGGTTGCAGCCGGACGAATTGTCGCGGGCCATGTCCGAATCGGACGGCATGATCATTCGCTCCGGCGTGACCATCACGGGCGACATGCTGGTCCATCCGGGCAGGCTTCGCGCTATCGCCCGCGCCGGCGTCGGCGTGGACAATGTCGATCTCGACGCAGCCACCAACGCCGGTGTGCTCGTTCTGAACACGCCCGAAGCGAACACGGTGTCCACGGCCGAACATACCCTGGCGCTTTTGTTTGCGGTCATGCGACATATTCCCGCTGCCCACACCCATGTGTGCGACGGGCGGTGGGAGCGCTCCGCGTTCATGGGCCGGCAGCTCAATGGCAAGACGTTGGGTGTGATTGGAATGGGTCGCGTGGGACAGGCCGTCGCCAAGCGGGCGGCCGGCTGTGGAATGCGGGTCATCGGTTTTGATCCGCTGGTCGGCGGGACATCCGTCCTCGACGGCGACGTCAAGTTATTCGGCTCGCTAAAAGACGTCCTGAATCAGGCCGACTGCATCACCCTGCACGCCAAGCTGACGGATGATTCTCGGCACATGATTGGATCGGCCCAACTCGCCATGATGAAATCGACAGCCGTCATCGTGAATTGTGCACGCGGCGAACTGCTCGACGAACAAGCGTTGGCCGATGCGTTGAACCACGACCGCATTGCCGGCGCCGCCATCGATGTGTTTTCCAGCGAACCGCCCATCGGCAACCCGCTTCTGAAGGCGAAGAACGTCGTCTTGACGCCGCATCTGGGCGCTTCCACAGCCGAGGCGCAATTGGCCGTCGCCGAGGAAGCCGCGCGCGTGCTGCTGGATTACCTGACCAAGGGCGAGATTCACTCGGCCGTGAACGTATCCGGAATCCCCGCGAGTCTGACCGACCACGATCGCGCGTACGTCGATCTCTGTCGTCGGATGGGGGCGATCCTTTCGCCGTGGTGTGCGTCAGGTTTGGATCGACTGGAATTCACCACCCATGGCCAGGGGCTTCAAAACTTGTGTCAGACGCTGACGTGGCAGTGCGTGACCGATCTGTTGAGTCGCTATATGGACACGCGGCTGAATCTGGTCAACGCCCCCACGGTTGCAAAACAGCGCGGCATCACCGTTGATTCAAGATCACACGCGTCGTCCAGCCAACCCATGGAAACGGTGTTGGCCCGCATTCACACCCGCGAAGGTCAACACGAGATCGAGGGCACGGTTTCGCAGGACGGCCGGCCTAGAATCCTGTCGATCGACCAGTATAGAATGGAAATGGTCCCGGAACGTGTGCTGGTGTTGATTTTCAACGATGACCGCCCCGGCGTCGTTGGTCTGGTGGGTACCGTCATGGGACAGCACAACGTCAACATCGCGGACATGACCTTGTCCCGCCGGGATCGTACGGCGCTCATGCTGGCCAAGCTGGATCAAGAACCCGACGAAAGCGTGCTCGAACAACTGCGCGCCGCGGAACCCATTCTTT
This sequence comes from uncultured Phycisphaeraceae bacterium, assembly GCA_964424105.1. Taxonomy (GTDB): domain Bacteria; phylum Planctomycetota; class Phycisphaerae; order UBA1845; family UBA1845; genus CAYRHJ01. The sequence continues at coordinate 160,544 of CAYRHJ010000013.1, forward strand.
CCATTCGAACCGTTCTATTGCCGCCACTTGAGACCTAGAGACGCGCTCGCATGTCACAGCCTATGACCATCGGAATCGACCTGGGCGGGACGGAAATCAAGTACGGCTTGGTGGACGTACGGCAGCAGATTATCCAGGAACGATCCCGGCCAACCAACGTCGATCAAGGCCCCGAACGTGTCATTGCCAACCTGGTCGAGGTTGGGCGCGAGTTGATGGAATTCGGTGACGTCGTCGCCGTGGGCATTGGGTCGCCAGGCCCGCTAAGCCCCACATCGGGAATCATCTATCGATCGGCCAACCTTCCCGGATGGGAAAACGTTCCGCTGCGTGATCGTGTTTCCGAAGCGCTCCGTCGACCGGTCGCCATGGACAACGACGCCAACGTCGCCGCGTACGGTGAATACAAATGCGGGGGCGGCGCATCGGATGACATGGTGTTGATCACGCTGGGAACGGGAGTCGGCACCGGCGCCATCGTCAACGGCGAAATCCTGCATGGCCACTTCGAAAACGCATCGGAATGGGGGCACATGATCGTCGCAGTCGATGGCCGGGCCTGCAACTGCGGACAGCGTGGGTGCCTGGAATCGTTTGCCTCCGCCACCGGCATTACCAAACAAATATCCGAGGCGATTCAAGCCGGCGAACGCACGTCTCTGGCCGACGTGTGGACGCGCAAGAACTCGATCAGCACCGAAGACGTCACGGCGGCGGTGCAGGCCGGTGACATCCTCGCCAACCGCGTCTGGAAGATCGTTTGCACCTATTTAGCCGTCGCCTGCGTCAACATGCAGCACGCATTGAACCCCGCCCGGATCGTCTTGGGAGGGGGAATGGCCGCCTCGGGCAGCCTGCTGTTGGAACCCGTGCGATCCGAATTCCGGCGATTGACCTGGAAGCACGATGACGCCCCCGTCATCTCCCTCGCACGATTGGGTAACAAAGCCGGCTTGCTCGGCGCCGCCATGCTCGCCCGGCAGGCAGTCGATTCATGACCAATTGCGAAGAAAGAATAGACATGTCTGAAAGCTCATATGAATTAGTAGTACAACGCTATGAAGCTTTGGAGCGACACCCGATTAACGGGTCCTCCTGGGGTTTCGTAGCCCCCATTGGACTGACTGAAGCGTCCATTGAACTGACTGAATCATCCATTGCCCCGCGGGAGCAACGGATGGTAGCTACGTGTTAAGTCCGCCGCAGGCGGACGAAACCCGCGGATGGCCATGACCCATCATTCTGCCCGCCTGGCAGGGGCGGAGGGCCTTCGCGAACTCGGATTCTAGCGTTGTAGAACTAAACGGTTCACGGCAAATGTACGATTCTGTCATATCGGGCCTTGCGCGACGGAGGCTGACGGGGCGGATCGGGCGAGGTATAATCTTCAACATGCGGGCGATCGTTCTTTTCATCACAGCCAGTCTAGGAGCCATGGCCCTTGCGCAAAGCGCCCCGGGCGTGAACGATCCCGCGCCGACCGATGTTCGCGAAAACACGTCCGATGCCCACCCCAACACGACCGTTCCCGTCGGACAAGACGACGATATTTATCGGCTGATTCGTGAATTGGGCAGTTCCGATTTCGTAACCCGCGAAGCCGCCGATGACGCACTCCGGGAAATCGGTCTGCCCGCCATCGATCAATTGGCCTGGACCTGGCAGAACACGGACGATTTCGAGATTCGCATTCGCATTCAACGAATCGCGGAACGCATCTTTTTTTGGGATCGCGTGGTCGGCGAAAACGGATTCCTGGGAATTCAACATCGTGCCTATTTTCCCAACGCGGCCGACCCGCGCGTCGAACCCGGTAAGGCGGCCTTTGAAATTCAGCAAGTCATTCCCGGCACCGCCGCCGCCTCCGCCGGTTTGCAAGCCAACGACCTGATCGTCTCCCTCAACGGCTTGAAACTCGACGAGGGTGCCAGTCCGCAGGACTTTGCCGAGCTGATTCGCCACCGCAAGCCCGGCGCTTTGCTGCAAGTGGAGCTCTATCGCGGAAACCGATACATCGAAATCAACGTCAAAATCGGTCATCGACCTCTGCGACATTACGGGGGTGCTGCCTCACCCGAATTGAATCGCCAAATGCAGGCGGCGGTGGGCGAGTTCCCCGAATGGTGGACGTCACGGTTCGGAGAGCTGCCCGCATCCTATCGCGATCTGCCAAGCCCGGAGCAACCGCTCTTCCTGAACTTGCCATCGGAGATTCCAGATCGATAATCGCCATCGCACGTGAATGACGATCGATCCCAACCTACCGAGTCACCACCCGAGTTGACCCATGCGCACCACGGACGCGGATTGCTGGCCCGGGCCATACGACGCTACCCCGAACTGCCCTACGTCGCACCGTTCTTCGTTTACCTGATATGTGTCGCCGCCGAAGGTTGGATCAGCGACCCTTTCTACCGGCTGCACTCCTACGCCCTGCGAAGCATCATCGGGCTTGTCGTCGCCATCGTTTTTTGGAAGCACTTTCCGCCGTTTGGCCGCCTGCACCCGCTCAAGTGCATCGTATTCGGCCTCTCCGTCGCCTATGGCTGGGTCATCATCCACCGCATGGTGGCCGGGCAATACGTGGACGGTGCGTGGTTGACGACGCGCCAAGCCTGGTATTTTCAGCCCATAGGTCACGACGCCGACCCATCGGATTATTTCGATCCCCGCGCGGTCTACGGATCGGGCGTGATGTATTGGATGTTCTTGGTTGTTCGCATCGCCGGCGCTTCAATCACCGTGCCCATCGTCGAGGAGCTGTTCTGGCGAGCGTTTCTGCTCCGTGCGCTGATCGACTGGGAAGCGTTCGACCGCGTGCCGTTGGCGCGGTTCACCTGGAAATCGTTCCTGATCTGCTCGCTTCTTTCCGCCGCGGAACATCCGCAGTGGGAGGTGGGAATCCTCTGCTGGATGGTGTACAATGGTTTGTTCTATTGGACCCGGAGCCTGCTCTGTCTCATCGTCACCCATGGCATCACCAATTTCGCGCTCTACGCACACGTAGCCGTGCATCGCGATTGGGTTTTCTGGTCCTGAAAACATCTTGCGGAGAATGACGACCCTCCGGCCCAGCGCGTCGTATTGGTATTGCCCTATGGTGACGACGTCACTGCTGGCTTCGCCCTGGGTTTCGACCTTCACAAGGCGATTCCAGGCGTCGTAGGTGTATTTGTACGAGCCGTCGGGTTAAGCGTCCTGGCATTCGTCAGTGAGTTCCACACAAGACTGATCGTCCCGGCACGGGTTTACACCTGAAGAGCACCTGCATCCATCACACGTTTCGGTTCCATTGCAGTACTGCCCGTCGTCGCAGTCAACATCAGCAGTGCAGGAGACGCAGATGATCAATGGTCTAGACCCCGAACACATCCCACAGCCCCACACGGAAAGAGCCAATGCGGTTGCGTTCGCGAAAACTAGAAACAACGCGAGATTCATAGGCGTCGACAGCATGGCAATTCCTTTCCAAGGTGCATTCGCAACTAATCTCGGATATTGTTGCAAGCGGAACGGTCGCCGGTGTCATCGATGTCGTCGTCGGCGTTGTTGTCATAGCCGAGCTTGATGTTCTTGAACCGGGCCTGCTCGCCGGTCAGGCCGAAGCCGCCGTAGGGGATGTTGGAGTCGGTGGTGTTGATCTTCAAATTGCCGATCGGCGCCCGGCCTTGATTCCTCGCGGCACAGCCGCATTCAGGGCAGATTCCACTCACATTGCCTCGCAAATCATAGTTGCATTCCATGCATCGGGCTTGATTTCTTCGTTTGCGAATTCGAATATATTGGACCAGGACAGTAACGACGAAGGCGAATACATACATCACCCACACATGGAGCAAAGGGATCCCAATAGTCGTTGCGGCATATTCTCCCCGAAACGGGTGTCGCCCAGAGCAAAAGCCCCAGCCGTAAAAATGTTATTCGGAGAGAGACGAGAAAAAATTCTCGCCCACACCCGAATCTGGCGGACGTTTATTCCGAAGCTCGTTCGCGAAAGCTTTGATATCCATCGCACCCGAAGATTCACCGTCTACATTGAACGTGGGGGTTAGGAATACCAGTCCAATCGAACCGACGTATACAGTGACGCCGAATAAAGAATCGCGAACTATTACCATTCGATGGACGGAGCTATTATAGCTACGAATAACGATCAAGGGCAATCCAGCTAATATTAAGTAGTGAAAATATCGCTTAGCTTTCATGATCATTATCTCTTACAAATACCGGCCACTGCCCATGCGCGGGTGCCCCATCCATCGCGAAGCGATGGGCGGGGTCCCGATGATCGGCCTTCGTAGTTCGTAGTGCCCGATGATCGGCCTTCGTAGTTCATGGGGCGCGTTTCACCCGCCTCTTAACGAGCCGCGAGCGCAAAGCGAGCGGTCCCCCGCGAAGCACATCTTCACGAGCCGCGAGCGCAAAGCGAGCGGACTTCTCTTCCAACCTCACCCGCCTCTTAACAGAGCCGCGACCCAACTCCGCGAGTGGGCGACCGATTGGCCCCGCACGTCAGGGAAAAATGCCCCGCTCCTTGTACACCGTTTCAAGCGTCGTTAACGCCAAAACGTAGGCCGCCGTACGTCGATCAGTGGAAAGTTCTTTCGCCTTTTCGCGAACTCGATCATAAGCGCCGAAAATCCGCTTTTGCAGCTTGGCATCCACTTCTTCAAGCTCCCACGATTCGCTGCGCTTGTTTTGCAGCCATTCAAAATAACTGACGATCACGCCTCCCGCGTTGCAAAGAATGTCGGGGATCACGTCAATACCACGTGCTTGCAGAATCGCGTCGCCTTCCGGATCCGTGGGCCCGTTCGCACCCTCCGCCACCATCGAAACCGCCAACAGCGGGGCGGTGTCCGCGGTGATCACGTTTTCCATGGCCGCCGGAATCAACACATCCGCCTCCGTCTTCCAGAACATGATCTCGTCGATGAAGTGGCCCCCCGGATATCGATCGATACCGCGGCGGGATTTGACGTAGGTGGCCAATTCGTTCGGATCAAGGCCGTTTACATTTCGGACGCCCCCGGTCACATCCTGCACCGCCAACAGCTTGGCCCCCAATTCCACCAACAATCGCGCCGTCCACGATCCCACGTTGCCGAACCCCTGTACGGTGAACGTCATCCCATCGATTGAGCGGCCCACCTCCTCCGCCCACTTTTGAATATTGAACACCACCCCTTGTCCCGTCGCCTTTTCACGCCCCGCACTGCCGCCCGCTGCCAGCGGCTTGCCGGTCACGACGTGCACGTGCCGATGACGCTCGTGCTGCGGGATGGTCGAAAGATAGGTATCGAGTATCCAGGCCATGATCTGGGCGTTCGTATTCATGTCCGGCGCGGGGATATCATATTCCGGGCCGATGTTTTCACCCAACGCGAACGCGAAGCGCCGCGTCATCCGTTCCACCTCTGCCGGCGCGTAGTTCGCCGGGTCGACCTGTATGCCGCCCTTCGCCCCGCCGAACGGAATCCCCGCCAACGCACACTTCCACGTCATCCACGCCGCCAATGCACGCACTTCGTCCTGATTCACCTTCGGGTGATATCGCAGGCCGCCCTTGAACGGGCCCAGCGCGTCGTTGTGCTGCACGCGATAGCCGGTAAACACTTCCACTTGGCCGTTGTTCAACTTCACCGGAAAATTGACTACAATTTCGTTTTCGGGTTTGGAGAGAATCTTTCGCACGTTCGGGTCGAGCTTCATCAGGTCCGCGGCCTTGTTGAATTGAACCGCGACATTCTCGAACAGGCTCTTGGACTGGATTCTGCCGGGCTGCGCGGGTGCCGTCACGACAATGGATGATGCCCGCGAAGTATCGGCGGCAACAGGCTCGTTCGTCGTGGCAACAGGCTCGTTCGTCGCGACGTCCGGTTGCATGATCGGGGCCTCCGACACACCATCGGTCTGGGGATCGTCCAAACGCAGATGCACTTGTTCGTCATTCGACCCACGCCGCTTCGTCTGCCCATCAGGGCTGGGCTTGGATTGCTTGTTTCGGGGTACGTGATGCGACATTTCGAGGTTCCTGGACGACTACTCGGGTAATGGATGAATTCTTCATCATAGATCGCGCGAGGCGAGTTCGTCCAGTGCCATGACCGCGAAACCCAATGGAATTGGGTTGCGCTAGCTCAATTCGGCAATATTGCCGTCAAGGGCCTTGCGAAACGCGGCGGGATGAATGGATGGAAGCCCGAACAGCGTCGGCTCTATTCGTACAGCTTTTTCTTGTCGAAGCATGCTGGGATCCACCAGCCCCAGGGCAAGACATTTCCTGAACATCAATCCGATCCACCACGCAAGACCGTTCGATGAGATATTTCAAATCTTGATGGGCCGGCGGATCAAGAAAGTCGTCACCCATTCCGGGACCCTCGACGGCACGCAGTACGCTTACTATAATGACCGTTGGCAGCTTTCCTGCCCTTGACACGACGTGTGGCCCGTTCGGGCCACTTGTTCGCCAAAGCGAACCGTCCTGCGGTGCAGGACTGCGGCGAGTCAAGGGTGACAGACCCGCAACGGCTCGGAGATCGTGGAGAGCCAGACCGTGTTCGGAACCCAATACGTAGACGAGATCGTCCGCTGGTGGCGCGATGGGCGGGGGGCGATGTACGTCTTCCAAGACGCCAACTGGAACGTCACGTCCACCGTCAGCTACATGACTCAGCCGCTGGACCGCGTCCGCACCACGCCCTACGGTGAGCCGACGTTCGACGTGGAAATCGTCAACGGGGATTGGGACGACGACGGCGACACGGACTCAGCCGACATTGACGCGTGTTTGGATTGCTTCAGCGTGGGCGACGAGGGCGACTGCCGCATTTACGATTATGACGACAACGGCACGATCAACCTGAACGATTATTTCGACCTGCTGGCCCTGATGCCCGCCGGCACCAGCCTGCAACGCCAACCGGGAAGACGCACCAGCCCCAACCACTTCCCCTTCGCCCACCAGGGCCTCGTGCTGGATGAAGAGACGGGGTCATACCAAAATCGGCATAGGCTTTTTCAGCCGCAGGAGAAACGTTTTGTTCAACGGGATCCGATAGTTCTGTACCCCTCTCCACGCCGGAACCTGGAAAGCAGTATTCAACCGGCGCGCCGATATGGTTTTGTGCCACAGATCAACCTGTACAGTTTTCCGTCTTCAAACCCGCTTCGTTTAAGAGATCCGATGGGTCTATGTCCTCAACAAGATTGCATTGACGACTATAAAGAAGCCATTTCGGGCTGCTCCATCTGGATAGACACGCCACTTTACGGAAGCTGTGTCGATGCAGCCAAAGGGACGCTTGGGAATTGCACAACTGCGTCAGCATGCGGAATGGCAACCCCGACGCCTCCAGGGGGAATATGTTGTAATTATCTTGGTACCGAGACGTAATTGGGCGCAAGTTTGAGATGCTTCTGCAATTGCGCGGGCTCGAGTCCGTGGAATGACTCCGTGCGTGGTTGTCTGGCATGTTCAATGGTTGCAGGATGTGATACCGGTGATGCCCACGCTTCATGTTACGCGGCAGCAGACGTACAACAATTGCCAGGCAAAAGTAATTTGGAACTCTTGATTTGCTTGGGAAAATGTCAATGAAGATGGGGCGCCGTCCCACGACGATTCGGCGTTTGATGGTTCTATTCGTGTTTTCCGTTTGTACCGGAGTTCTTTTGGGCGGCTGCTCGGCCGCAATTATTGGACCAGCTGGACTTGCTGTCGTTGCGCTGTTCGCCGGGTCAATTGCTGGTGGCGCCATTGGGGCGATCATCTCGCCCGTTATCATGGTATGTTTACGCCGGAAAGTGCTCGCAGATGCGTTAATGATAGTATTCGGTGCCAGTTATGTTTCAATGATTATAACCTCGCCCATGGAAGACTTGCATATCGTTATCGGCAGTACAACGACCACCATGGTCATGGTGGCGGTATGTTGTCGAGTGTTTTTGCCCGACGACAAGTCATTGGTGATCCCCGACTCCTGTGAGAACTGTGGTTACAATCTAAAAGGAAATGTATCTGGAGTGTGTCCCGAATGTGGTAAGCCGATCAACGGAATGGAGCTTAACTGAATAATGGCTGAACAGAAGTATTGGATAGTCTCACCTTGGCGTTCCGCGAGATATAGTCAAATGTTGTGGATCGAATTCGATCAGGCGGCTTCCTTTTTCGCACCGTCCACGAACTGGACACCTCGTATCACATCAGCCAGTAGCGCCGAGCCGTTGAGGGTTCGCCAGTTCTGCTCGGCACACCAGTGGCACATGCCCGGAGTGCGGCGCAGCTTCTCGAGACGCGGAACGGGTCAGAGGCTTTGGAGTCGCAGACCGTGTTCGGAACCCAATACGTAGACGAGATCGTCCGCTGGTGGCGCGATGGGCGGGGGGCTATGTACGTATTCCAAGACGCCAACTGGAACGTCACGTCCACCGTCAGCTACATGACTCAGCCACTGGACCGCATCCGCACCACGCCCGGAGTCCCGCTTGACCGCATCGGCCGCCAAAATCATCGCCGTGACGGTGCGCCGGCGGAAGATAACCCTTTCGGTCACAGCGGTGACGAAGCTGGCGACTGTCGGAACGGTCGTGACGCAAGAAACCTGTTGGACGATTTCCAAGAATGACGATACAAGATTCATCATGAGCCTGCTTGCTCAATGCGCAAGTTTATCCACTAAACGCATCGGCCAGGAGGCTCATTTTCATTCACTTGCAGGACTTGAAAGGGGACTCCCAAGAAGTGAGAAACTCGAAATAACCTGTCTGCCAGTCGCCGGGATTCCCCCGCACGATTACTCACGACTCAGAACTGTGTTGTAGATGCCCACCAGTCGATCATTAAGACCGTTGATATTGTATCTTCGTTCAACAAAGGCGCGACCTTCCCGGCCCATGGCTATCCAGCGTTCCGGGTGCTCGATGAGGTGGGAGATGGCTTGAGCCAGCGCGGGCACGTCACGTTCGGGTACTAGAATTGCGCTCTTGCCATCCAGGACGCCTTCGGGAATGCCGTTGTGCAAAGTTGAAATCACGGGCAGTCCCATCATTTGGGCTTCTTGAAGGACGAGGCCCTGACCTTCCTGGTCCCCGTTCGCGGCAGTGGCGCTTGACAGTATGAAAATGTGCGCCTTGGCATAATTGATTACGACGTCCTGTCTCGAAAGTGCACCGAGGAATGAGACGTGCTGCGTCAGTCGCAACTCCTGTACGAGCGATTCGAGATGCGCACGCAGGGGCCCGGTGCCGATGATGCGGTAGTGTGTATTGGGGTGTCGCCGGATGACTTGAGAGAACGCTCGAATGGAGTATTCGAGACCTTTTTTTTCCACCAGTCGTCCCACCGTCAACAAGTTCAGTACACCTGATTTTTGCAGTCGTCGCTCGGAATAGGCATACTGGCCCGTGTCCAAACCAACGGGGAGTAGGAAAATGCGATCCGGTGGACAGCCCAACTGCATCGCTCGACGGGCAGTGTACCGCGTGTTGGCAGTGAATGCGGCGCAGTTGGCAAAAAGTTGCCGATACATTCGAAATCCATGACGGCGGGGTGCGGCGTTGATGTCATAGCCGTGAAACGTCGTAATCATTCGTCCAGTCATCAGACCCATTTCGTGCAGAGCGAGGTTCAGTAGACCGTTGGGACCAAAGTGTGCGTGACAGATGTCAAACGATACGGGCGTTCGCATACGGGCCGCGGCGAAAAGAATGCGCAGGGAAAGGGCTGCCACTGAGTATCGCGAGGTGTTCAAAGATCGAAAAAGTTGTCGCGGATGATGCGCCAGTTGCCGCAATGCGACGATCGGAGCACGCTGCAAGCGGCGGAACAAGCCGGGCGGCAGGTGGAAATAAGTCGTTCGCTCGATCATCCCATATTGCTGGACGATGGGATGCACGACTCGCGTATCGCCGGGACGGTCGGCGAAAATCTCAACATCGTGCCCGCGATCGATGAGGCCGGCAATCTGATCGAGGATGAACGTGATTGACGGTTCCGGAAAGTAACTTGTGAGGACGGCTATGCGCACGTCTGCTGACCCTTCAGCAGTGTGCGAATGCGTTTCAATCGTCCCATGTGCCAGGATCGTAACAGACCAGGTGGAGTTTTTCCCTGACTGTGTATCGTCGGATCGATGAAGTGAAAAGTGGGCGTTGCGCAGAAACGGGCAACTGCGCAATAACCGAAACCGCGCAGGAACTCGATAGCCTCTTGGCGGGCGAAACTGGTGGCTAGTTCGATGCTCAGTTGGGGGCGGTGCTTGGCCAAGAGATTCTGCGAACCCTTCAGCACTTCCAATTCCATACCCTCAACGTCGATTTTGACAAGCGCAACGGGCCAACGCCGTGTCGATGGCGCATCTTCGAGGATGCGGTCAAGAGACTTGATGGCCACAGTCTCGGTAGAATTGTCCGCGTGCAGTTCAGCCATGGTGGATTCCACACGAGTCTTGCCCCAGTTGCGCTCGTGATCCGGTGGCGTAATAACTCGTCCAGAGCTTGACTCATGCCCGGCGGCTGCGTGGACGACAGTGCAGTTGGCAACGTCGTTACGCAACAGATTGCTTCGAAGCACGGCACAAAGGTTCGCTGACGGCTCAATGGCCAACACATGATCGGCCAGAAGTTTGGCGAAATACACCGTGTGGTTTCCGATGTTAGCGCCCACATCAATGAACAGTCCGCCCCGCGGGCCGGAGTAGGCCATGTGTTCCAATAAGTCTGATTCGTAGAATGTGCGCCGGCGGCGGATGATCCGGCAGATATGGTCATCGGGTTGAGCACAGTGGAGTTCAATCTTCAGGGTCTCCGGCACCCATCGTTCGCCCTTCAACTTCAAAATCGTGTAGTTAAATTGCATCGTCAGGAAACGATGGTATCAAGGACACGCAATCGCGGCAAATCTGCGTCGTTGGCCCCGTCAGTAGGGCGGCATTCACCCGCCCCGGGTCGCTATACTGAGCGACGCGGTCTTACGAACGCGAGCGCAACAAGACGAAGTATGCCCATGACTATTCCAACCATGCGTCATTCGGCCTTTAGCGTCGACAGCAAAGCCGTCGTCTTGGGCTTGCACAAGCTGGGTGTCGTGCCGGGCATATTGATTAACCTGGCCTCGGCGCTGTTTCAACCGTCGATTACGACGGCTATGGTCTGTGTGTTGAGCATCATCTGCTTCTGCTTGGCGTTTCGGTTGAAGCGATCGACCGTGGATGAGCCGACCCCCGCGCCCAAGATTCTGGGTCTGGACGGCAAACCCATATCCACAACCCCGCCATCTCCCCCGCCCCCCCTGTCAGAGAAGTTCAAGTGGGCATTATCAGCGTGGTGGCGATACCCGCTGACGATTGCCGGCTCAATTCTGTTCGGAATCTCCGTCCGGAGCGCCTACGTGGCGTGGGGTGAAGAGGAAGCGTGGATCGTCAAGATGTTCGCTTCGTTGATACGCATCGAGGAAACCACCGCCACGACGCAGGGCCAAGTTGGGCGTATGGAGACCCGGCAGATCGACGACTCCGACCGACTCCAACGCGTCGAACAGCAGAATGAAGACATTGCCACCTGGCTGCGCGAGCTGTTCGCCGACAAGAAGCCCGGCGAGGACCCGACGCGCGAGCAACTGTCGCCGGATCTGATCGAACTAGCCAAGCTGCTCCGCGAGCGCGGCAACGAGGAACAACGGGCGACGGCGGAAATTGCGCTGAAACACCATGCGGAAGCCGACGCGATCATCCAGAGGCTCAAGCAAGCTCCCCTGGCTGAGACCCACCGCCTGCTCACGATGGAGGGCGACAACTGGTACCGGGCCGGCGAGTTCGACCGGGCGATCGACCCCTACGAAAAGGCCCTCGCCCTGCGGCCCGACCACTTCACCACCCGCAACAACGTCACCGTCGCCCGCGTTCAAGCCCGGCTGAGCGATATCGCCGCCCATCGCCGCCGGGCCATCGAAGTGGCCGAGGGAACGCTCCAACGCCTCTCGCCCGGCTCCACCGACTGGGCCACGACGCAGAACAACCTCGGCGCCGCGTGGGCGGACCTGCCCACCGGCGACCGCGCCGCCAACGTCCAGCGGGCCATCGAGTGCTTCGAGGCTGCCCTGACCGTGTACACGTTTGAGGCCCACCCGGTCGACTGGGCCGGGATGCAGAACAACCTCGGCATTGCGTGGGCGGTCCTGGCGGAACATCGGCCGGCGGAGCGGTGCGAACTGCTGCGCCGGGCGATCGCGTGCGGGAAGGGGGCGATGGAGGTGCTCACAACTGATGCGTTCCCGCGCGAGCACGGCTCGACTTCGAAGAACCTGGGGATCGTTCGCGAGGTGTACGAGCGGGCAGGCTGCGAGAGCGAGGCGCCGTTCGACGACATCGAGCCGGCGCGGTGAGGCGTGCGCTGCTGGGTTTTTGCTTGGAACTCGGAAGTGGGCAAACGCTCGGTCGGCGTGCAGACGTAGTGGTTCGAGCGAGTCTGCGCGAATCACGTGCGGCGGGCTATGCCTCCGCGTGCTCACGCACACGGTTCTGACCCGCTTATTCCGCGCTTTGGGTCTGGGGCTACGAGACAGGGTGACGCTTGGCTATCCACCAGGGAAATTGCCACTTCGACAACAGCGGCGAACGTTAGTAACATGATCGCGGCATCGTAGCCCGAGGTCCGTTGCCCGCGGAGTGTGTCGCGTGTCAGTCAACACCATCAAGCCGCCGTCCGATTGCCCAGCCATCCGCGTGGTCATGATGCCACGGGACTTGAACGCTGCCCACACTATTTTCGGCGGGGTGTTGTTGAGTTACATCGATCAGGCTGGCTTTGTCGAAGCCCGACGGCAGGCGCATCATCGCTACGTGACGGTGGCGATACGCGAAGTGATTTTTCATGAGCCGGTGTACGTGGGGGACGTGGTCAGCTTTCACTGCGAGACCGTCAAGATCGGGCGCACATCGATTACGGTGCACGTGACGGTTTCCGTGGACCGATTTGAACAACCCCACGAGACCGTCAAGGTCACCGACGCGGAAATCGTTTTCGTGGCGATTGACGAAAATCACAAGCCCAAGCCCATCTTCGCTGGTTCATGAGCTGACATCGATTACCCTGAATGATTTGTGTCACGAAGGTTCGGTCGGATAAGTGGCAGCATGCCGGTCGCGGCGCAGAAGAATGTGCAAATTCGAATGCGGCCCCGTCGGTTCAGAGAACTTGGGCCACCTGACCACACGCCATGATCATCGGCTCCCCCACGTCTAAAGACGTGGGCCACCCAGCCTAGCATGTTCGAAATTCTTCGAACGCCGATCGTCGAGACCCCACCCATCGCTGCGCGATGAATAGGGCACCCTCCGACAACTCGGTTGAAACGGTTTGGGTGTTCGTCCGCTCCCTGACGGTCGCGGCTCTGATACGAGGCAGGCAGAATGACAGACTACCCTGGCGTGGCCGGGTCAGATGGCTGCGGATGACGATCGGTCGAGGAGGCGGCACAGTCGAGATTTCACGATTGGCCAGTCGGTGTCGATGATGCTGTAAAAGACGGAGTCACGAATTTCACCGTCGGAACACAGTCGATGTTTGCGGTGAAGCCCTTCCCGTACGGCGCCGATCCGCTCGATGGCCCGCTGCGAGCGTTCGTTTCTGCCATCGGTCTTCAGTTGAACCCGGGCTGCACCCAGCGATTCGAAAGCGTGTTGGAGCAACAACCATTTGCATTCCGTATTGATGGGCGTGCGATGGAACGCGGTGCCCAACCACGTCCAACCGATTTCCAGGCCCCGTGCCGATCGGCGGATGTCCATGAATCGCGTGGAACCCACGGCTTGGCGGCTATGAAGATCGATGGTCGCGAAGGGGATTTCGTGGCCTCGTTCGTGGTCGGCGAGGGTTGTGCGAATCCAATCGAGCATGTCCTGCGGTGATTGGGGCATTCGAATGGGCATGTATCGCCAGATGTCGGTGTCTTGACTTGCTCCAAAAAGTTCGTCCGCATGCCGAAGTTCGAGCGGTTCCAGACGAACGTATCGTCCGGTCAGAACCGTCGGCTGTGGGTCGAAGGGGTTTTTGTTGAACATCGGGATTTCCAGCAATCGTTCGTGAAGTTTCGTTTTCTTGGCCTTGATTCAATGAGCGCCAAGCGCGTCTGCCGGCGTTGTTGGTTTGAATTGTCGCACGTTTTGGAACGGTATCAATAGTGTTGAAACGGTTCAGGGGTTCGTCCAACTGAACGTGAAGGCCGATTCGCTTTCCGTAAAAACGCCACGGGCCGCGGTTGGCCCGCGGTCCGTGGTTGAAGGGAAAGGCCCCCCCGGCTTTCCCGGTACGGTCTCGATTATCCCAGCAGTGAAAGAATCTGCGATGCCTGCTGGTTGGCTAGGCCGAGCAGCGAGATGCCCGAGTTGAGCAACACCGTCTGCCGATTCAGCTCGGCGGTCGCCACGGCGAAGTCTGTGTCCCCGATGATGCTGGTGGCCTGCGTCAGGCCTGTCTTCTGCGCCTCGAGCGAGTTGATGGACGAACGCACCTGAAACTTTTGAAACGCTCCGATACGTCCACGCTCCGTGGCTACGTCGTTGATGGCTTTTCGCACCGTTTTCAGGGCGGTGGCTACGTCCGTGTTCAAGTCGGCTGATTGACCTCCGCGAAGGTCGGAAAGAAACGCCCCCGTGTCTCCACCGCCCAGATTGATGCTGAGCAAGGGATTCACGCCGATGGTGACGCGTGTGGAGCTGTCGGAACCGAGCTGGAACGTCGCCCCGCCGGTGATCTCCACGGAAAAAGTCTCCGTGTTAGATCGGTTGGCGACTCGCCCGTAGCCGTAGTCTTCTTCCAGACTGTACTGAAAACTAAGGCCGTTGCCGGTGAAGTGAACGTCCAAGCCGTCCACGGTCGCGTTTTGACCGTTGACGGTGACGCTCGCGTCCACGCCCTCCACGCGAGACGTTTCGATGAAGGCGAAGGTCGTCGCGGTTCCGGTTTGCTTCAATACCCCTCCGGAAAGCACGTCGACACTGATGAACTCGTCATTTCCAAAACCCGTAGTGTGCAGTTCGATATTGTTATTGATGGTGACGGCGCTGACACCGGTCTGTGCAGTGGCGGTGTTGATCGCCGACACAATGCCGTCACGCGTCAGTCCGCTGCCAATTTCAAGAACTGCATTTCCCAATGTTCCAGTAATGGAAATGGAGGTCGTCCCACTGGTATTGAGGGTCGTTCCACCCGCGCCGAACGACGCCGCTGTTATCGCGGCTGATGCAGTCTGGGCGGACGCAGTGATGGTCGCGGTGACACTGATGGCAGAGGATGATTGCGGTCGGGAATACACGCGCAGGTTTGTGACCTTGGTGCTGTCCACGCCCGTCGTATTGATGCCCAAACTGCCGTCCAAAAGACGCTTGCCACTGAATGACGTCGTGCGGATGATTCGGTCAATGGATTGGATGGCGGAATCGATTTGGGCCTGATTGGCTGCCACCTCTGCCGCAGTCACGCCGCTGGCATTGGCAGATGCCGCCGTCAGCGTTTCAATTTCCGTCAACAAGGAGCCGACTTCCTGAAGTGCCGCGTCGGCCACCGCCATTTGCGAATCCGTCCGCTGATTGCTATCGATGGCCGCACTGACCTTGGTCAGTTCGGAATTGAGCGACTCCAGGGCGATCAGTCCGGCGGGATTGTCCGCACCAGTGTTGATCTTCTTTCCGGTGGTCAACTGCGTCAGTGCAGTCGATTGACGGCTCGTGGTCCGGTTTATGATGCTCAACAATGATAGCGTGTTGGTGTTGGTGATAGTCAGCGCCATGATCGTGCCCTTCCGTACCGAGTTCGGCGAGAAAACTGTCTGTCCCGTGGAAGTGAGCTTATGATACGTCAAGGCGCCCGGCAAATTAGGCAAAACAAATTTTGCCATTCAGTGCCAGGGACTCGACATCCTTGATTTTTCAGGACACTGCATTGATTTTGACGGTCCGTTCATCATAATCGATCAAAAGTACCCACACGTGCGGCTTGCGTAAACGTCCGACGTGCGGAACGCCAACGCAGTTATCACTCCAATGCAGTTATCACACGCGCAGGAATACGGGCATGAACCCATAGATAGTAATGCATTCCCAGTTGCGGTCGTTGGCGAATGGAATGGATGACCGTCGAGAATAGTCCCAAAAGCAGGTGTCAGTTGGGGGGCTGGGTCTGTAAAGCGAGCGCATAGCGACGGAGCAAGGCGCACGACGATGGTTGACGTTCCATTATGTGCGAAAGGTGGTAGTCGAACAGGTCAAACCAGCCGCCCTGGTCCGCATCGGTGGTTGGCGACGTCCCTTCGAGCACCGCCCGCCTGACGGCCACTCGCCTTTTTTCAACGCGGGCGCCTTCACAGTTGCGGCACAACAGGCCGCCTTCATGCGAGGAAAAATAGATATCCCGCGATTGTTCCAAGCCGCCCCCGCATCCCACACACCGGTCCGTCTGTGGCAGCAGGCCGACCTCGTCCAATAACTGTCGCTGGAAGGTAACCAATCCGGGAATGACGTTTTTGCCCTGCGAAAGCTGCGATAGAAAAGCCACCGTCTGATCAAATAGCGTCGGATGGGCATCCCAATCTTCCGTCAAGGCCGACACGACGTCCGCGACGTACTGGGATGCGTGAAAGCGCGGAAGGGTTTCGGTGAGTCCGAGAAAAACTCGAGTCTGTTTCCATTCCGTCAGGGTGGCCAAGGCTTCCTGCCCGACTTGGCGCACGAAGAACACCAGTTGTCCGACCTCTAGAAGCTCCATCCCCGCATTGAACCGCTTGGCCGTCGAGCGACGGGCCCCCTTGGCGATCACGCGGACCTTGCCATTGGTCCGCGAAAACAGCGTCACCACTTGTGAAGATTCCGAGTATTCCGTTCGACGAAGGACAATCGCTTGATCGGAAATGAGTGGCATGCAACGTCCCCGCGGCGATGTTCGTCTCAATGCGCCCGCCAACGACTCGTGCGACACGCGAGCAATTGTCGGCGGTCCGTGAATCGACCGGTGGGGGCTACGAGCAGCTAACCGCCGGGCGACGTCGCCGGGTCGATGTAGAGTCGCCGCTGCTCGATGTAGGATCGCACCTCGTCCGGCACCAGATATCGGATCGACCGTCCTTCACGCACGCGCTTGCGAATGTCGGTCGCGGATATTTCGATCCGGGGCGTCTCCATTACGTCGCGCATCAAACGTTCGATCTGTGCCCGCGACAACGCTCCGGACAGCACCGACTCCGCAGGTCGCTCCCAACCGGGTCGGACAGCCGTCACCACCCGCACGCGATCCACCAACTCGGAAACACGATGCCAGTTGTGCAAGTCAGCCAAGGAATCACAGCCGATAACCCAAAACAACTCCGCACCGTCTTGGTAATGGTCGCGGAAATGATCGATGGTGTGAATGGAATAGGTCGGACCGGCTTGGCGAAGATCGAAGTCGCTGAACTCGAATAGCGGTTCGCTTGCGATGGCCAACCGAATCATCTCGGCGCAATGCCCGACGCTCGATAATTCCCGCGCGTTCTTGTGCGGCGGATGGGCGGAGGGGAGAAAAATCAGTTTCGTCAGATTCAGCATCTCAGCTACGGCGCGTGCGCTGATCAGATGTCCGAAATGAATGGGATCGAAGCTGCCCCCCAATAGCCCGATGCGTTTGACCATCTGAACGATGCCGCCTTTCGCCGATTCACAGGGATCAAACTTCGGCTCGTTTCGCGAGCCGCACGGGCCTGTCTTTGACGTGAGCGCTGACGCGTGTCAAGGGCCTGTGCCCGCCTATGGGCTGGATTCCGGCTTGCGCCGGAATGACGATGTTCACTTTTTGCCGCCCTCCGCAGTAACAGCCACCCATCATCTTGAATTTGATTCGCATGGTGTGTACCGGCGATTCATCAGAACCACGCGGGTTTGACGATTGATTCGCCGGCTTGATATAGTTCCCGGCGGGCCAACCAATGGCGGGCGGATTTGTTGATGTTTGAATGGTATGATGAAGTTCATCCGTTCTGGCCGTAGAACCGTCACCCCGGCGAAAGCCGGGGTCCAGGCAAGCGTGCTGCCGTTCCAGGCTTTCGCGGAAACAACCACCATCGTTCAATTGACCATTCAAAGATCAATAGAACTGCGAACATGTCGAAAAAGAACGCCATCCCCGGGCCGGCCATCCGCCGGTTGAGTTTGTATCTGCGACAATTGGAAGCGTTGCAATCCCGCGAGGAGCGGACGATTTCCAGCCGCATGCTCGGAGCCGCGTTGGGTCTTTCCGACGCGCAGGTGCGAAAGGACCTGGCCTACTTCGGCCAATTCGGGCACGCCGGCATCGGATATCACGTGGAAGAGTTGACCGGTCGCCTCCGCGAGATCCTGGGAACGGACAAGGATTGGAACGTGCTTCTCGTGGGGGCGGGCAACCTGGGTCGGGCACTGTTGGCCTATCGCGGATTCGCCAAGCGAGGGTTTCACATCGTAGCCGTGTTTGACAAGGACGTAGCCATCATCGGGCAGACCGTCACCGGCGTGCGGGACGTCACCATTCAACACATCGACGAAATGAACGCCGTGGTCAAAGCCCGAAACATTCAACTGGGCATATTGGCCGTGCCGGCAGACGCCGCCCAGGCCGTCGCGGATCGAATCATGTCGGCGGGCGTTCGGGGCCTATTGAATTTCGCGCCGGTCACGTTGCGCCAAGAGATGGAGGCCATGGCTGCGGTCGATCTGTCCGTCCATTTGGAGCAGCTCTCGTTTCGGCTCGCTCGCACGAGTCGGTCGAAATGACGTTTCCCCCACCGCGAACATCGAAATAAAAAAAACGCCAAACATATTCAGAGCCGCGACCCTGGACGCGACCAAGGCGGAAGCGTCCAGTATGGCAAACGGACGACGCTGTCCATGGCACTCGAACCGCGTCACTACCTCCAGAAACCACCTGTTCTGGGAGCGGTCTTCCGGTTCATTCGAATGGCAGGTCGGTCATTGTGTTGGGCGCTCTAATTTTCGGATGGGCCTGGCTCGCGCGGGACCGGTCCGAACGGCGGGATTGTCTGATCGTTGACCGCGGTCACGAATGCGCGGTCCCGCGTGTGTTTCGTCAGGGAGTCACTGCCCGTGCGGCCGACACGTGAAGTTCAATCGTTTAATGAACTTCCAGCACCGATCGCTCGCTGCCGCCGCCGGTCGGTTCCGAATCTGGATTCAATGGGTCTGATTGCCACTGACCGTCCACGACGAATTGGTATCGATATCGTCCGGGCGACAGCTTCAGTGTCGCCTCGAAAACGTCGGTCTCGTCGATCGGCGCCATCGGATTGGAATCGGGAATCCATTCGTTGAAATCCCCGACCAGCCGAACCTCGCGAGCGCCGGCGAATCGATTCCGAAATACGATACCCTGTTCGGTTTGCAAAGCCCCGTAAATCTGTGAGAGCTTGCGATTGATTCGTTCGTCCTGTTCCAGCGAGGTGGACCGAGTCAGCGCTGGCTTTGACGGTGCCTTCGGTGCACCAACCGGGATGATCAGCGTCACCGGCGTCGCTGGTGTCGTCGGTGTGGCTGCTGTCGTCGGTGTGCCTGGCATCGCGCGGGTAGTCGATCTCGCAGGAGTGGCTGGTGTTGCTGGCGAAACCGACGTGGGCGTGCGGGATTCGTTTTGGGCGAGCAGTGGCCGCGATTTTGAAAACAGGGGCTTGGTTGACGCGAGAAGTCGATCCGCGTCCCGACCCATTGCCTGACTGACGCGCTCGACATCCGATTGCTTTGCATCGTCTCGCCCGCCGGCTTCGTCGCCATGCAATTCCGCGCTCAGTGCCAGAAAATCGCGGGCACCCATGCTTCCCGGCGCGTATTCCGTAATAGGCTGACCCAGGCTCGCTCCTTCTTTCAGCTTGGTATTGAAATTGATGACCGTAGCCATCAGCCTCGAACCAAATCTCCGGCGAAGCTCCGCGAGAAACCCCCGTCCCATTTTTGTTCGTACGTCGTATTGGTTGGCCAGCACACGTATTTGGATCGACCGATGATGTTCGTTCGCAAGTGCTTCCAGCGCCGCGAGCTGTTTGGATAGTCCATGTAACGAGAAATAACCCGTGTCCACCGGGAGCAACACTTCATCCGCCCACAGAATGGCACGTTCGTACACCCATTCGCGTTGGGCTGGGCAATCGATGATGACGAAATCAAAACTCGTCCGCGCTTCGGTGAGGAGGGCGTCAAATCGGTCGAAACGATCGTCGGCTTCAATCCCCAGCCAAGACGAGCGACAAGGTAGCAGTTGAAAATTCGGCGAAATACCCCAGGCCAAGTGTTTCAACGGAGTCGGATTTGCGTCATTCGACGTCGCGGAGCCTGCTTCCACGATGCGTTCCAACATTTCTTCTGACACAGCCAATCCTACCGCGCAATGACCCTGGGGATCGAGATCGACCAATAACACCTGCCGACCCTGTTGGGCCAGCGTAGCCGCCAGATTGATGGCAACTGTGGTCTTTCCGACTCCTCCCTTTTCATTGACTACCGCGATGGTTTTCATCAGGACCGGCCTTTCCGATGGTTTACAATCGTTTTGGATTCGAGAAACGCGATCCGCGAACGAGGATTTGCATGCAGTGTGGATTGCATTTCTGACCACGCGATTGCATTCGCGATTTCAGAAAATCCCACGCAGGATCGTTATCGCCCGATTTTATCGGCTCTCAACACTGGAAACTTAAGCCTATCGGACCTTGTGCCATGTGGGCATTGAAGGCATTAGCGAATTCAAAAGGCCATGCCCGGGAAGAAGTTCAAGCGTCAAGCGACGAATCCATCCGGGGTTGAACGGACCAGCCGACCTTTTAGCCTTCGGCGGCCTTGCTTTTCAGCTTGCGATCACCCGGTTAGAATCCTGGGGCGCTTTTGTCGAGCGAGCGGAATTGACGGCCCGGGAACTTCCAATAGTAGGCCTGGAAACGTCGAATGGGCCTGGAAACGTCGAATGGGCCTGGAAACGTCGAATGGGCCTGGAAACTGTGAAAAGGCTTCGCCATTCCGGAATCGATACCTATGACCCGAATCATGCCCATCATCCTCATCGCTGCGATCGGACCATTGTTGGCCGCTGCTGCCTATTTTTCGGCCCCGGTATTGCTTTCCAGCCGGGACCGTGCGGTCGATCAGGCAGAATCACACCTGGAACGTGCTCGACGTTTGCTGATTCGCTACAGCGAGAATCAGGAGCGACTGGGCGAGATCATCGAGCAATTGCGTCGAGCGGGTTTGAACGACGCCGCCGACGCCGACCAAATCGCCGCGCTCATGGAACAACAGCGGGCCGTCTTCGAGGACAAAGATAAGGCCCTGAAAGAAACCTTCCGCGGCACGGAGTCCACTCGGCGTCGGGAATTGGACGAGCGGTACCGGGCTGCCGGCGGGGAAATGTTGATGAATTTCCCGGCTGCCGGGGGTATCGGCGTCTCGCCGGACCAGTGGCGACAATCCGTTCAGGAGGGAATTCGGGCGCGTGACCGCCTGTTTCAAGAGAACGAACAACTAATCAGCCAAGCCGCCGCGGCTGTGCAAGACGGGTTGTCCATCACGGTGGGAAATGCTGATGGCTCGGCGCATCCGCAGGCCAATCGATTGCAAGGCGTGGTTATGGCTGCCCAGGCAGACGCCGCATACCGGCGAGGTATGCGGCAGCGCACGTTGACGGCCAAATTCCGACACGAGTTTTTGCATCAGACCAACCGCATCCAGGCCTTGGCGATCGATCAGCAGATCGTCGAATCGAGTGGTATCCACGATCACATCGATTCCTTGCGGGCGTCGGCCCGGGACCTTTCCGGGCGTATCGAAGCGCTGATTCACAAGCGCGATGAGCTACAACAGACCATCAGCCAATTGGAAAAGAATATCGCGGCAGCCGAGGGAGAAGCCGCCCATGCCCGCGGGGTTTTGGAAGAGATGGAAGATCGAGGTGCAAATCTTCTGTCTGCGGATGGAGCCACCAATTTCGCGAGTCAGTACTTGGCCACTTCCGCGGAGTATCGTGATGCCATCGCCCGCGCCCAACGTGTGCGATTCGGTTCCTTGCAGAACGCTGAAATCGATGATTCCGGCGATTTTCTGACCGGGTCCTACGTCCCCGCGGAATCGTCGGGAGAAATTATTTTTCAACGCGGGCTGGTCGATTTCCAACACGATTTGCAAATCGTTACGCTCGACCTGGAAAGCTCAACAGAAGAATTGGCAGATGTCGAAACCAACGTCAGCGGTCTACTAGCCGACGCAGAACGCCTAGCCCAGTCTGCGGTGGACGCAAAGACGCAATCTTCGCAGGCAACCGAGATGGCTGCTGTAGCGTTCCGCGAGGCGATCAAGCTGGCTGATGAAGCGGCGGCGACGTTGGATCAAGCCGTCCGTTTGGCGCGGAGCGCGATCAACGCGCTGCGATCTGCCTCCGGTGTTGCCGGCAACCTGATTCGCGAAGCCGGGGACCGCATTGCAGACAAAAGCCCCGCCATTCAGGATCGTTCTGCATCGAAGGTGTTGTCACAAAGCGGATGGCTTTCAGGACAGATAAACAACGAAACGGCGCTCGTCCAATTGCAGCTCGCCGAGATTCATCTGCACCGTTACCTTTTTGCAGCTTCGGATCACGCCCTGGCGTCGATGGCCAGGGAGCGGTTTGGCTTGGAAGACGCCACGCCCGATGCCGTGGCGGCTACGCGTGATCAAGCCAGGTCAGATGCCATCGAAGCGGCTCGTGGGGCGGTACGAGATTTCGAGCGTTCCAGCCGGGAGCTGTCGAACAACTGGACGGTGGCGGCCCAAGTTGGGGCCGCGCATGACCTGTTGGCCACCCTCGAAGGCCCAGGACACCTGCGATCTGCGATTGATAATTACACTGCCGCTGAACAAGCGATAGCGGGTCGCAGTCGCGAGTTGCAGCATTATGCCCCAGCCATCGTAAATCGGCTGCGACAGCTTCGGAATCCTTCAACTCCATAGTCCGATAATCTTCCGTTCTTGTGATGTACCGGCTGTTCAGTGTTTCAGAAGCCAAACATATATTACTATGTTACGTTAATAACTGTTGAAAGTACTTTGTTAATCTGGGGTGCTCATTTGAATAGATGTTGGCTGGTCTGCGTTGACTGAAGGCTCGCACTGCGACGATAATGAAACGGGACGAAAGTTGTTCCCGACAGGTTCCTATGTTCCGGTTGGTGGGGGACTTGCGATCGAATGGCGATCGACGGCAGACAGGAACGGAGCCTCGCAGAATACGACAGAGAATTGAAGCCGCCGCCGGCCTATAATGAATGGCGAATGACGAATCAGCCGGCGTTGCCTGTTTGAAATGACCGCGACGGCTGGTTCGGAAGCCTGGATGGAGCGTTCAACCCGCGATGTACAGATATCGCAACAACGATATGGCGGAATTGGGTCATCAGTTGACCCTGTCCCCGCGGCATCTGCGTCCGCGTCAGATCGAGGGGCTTGAGCAGGCTCTCGACTTGATCCAACCCGACGAAACATATCCCTACGAATGGGTTTGCTTTCACATTACCGGGAAACGCCTTTCCGGGCGGACCGATCGCGTTGCGATCAGTGGCCAAGACCTGTGGGTCGACCTGCCCACGATGGCGGAACACATTACCCGCAAGGGATCGCCCTTGTTGTCAGACCTGCCGGCTGAGTATTACACGTATGAAGACGTGTCGGCAGTGTTGAAGGTAAGTACGAAGACGGTTCGCCGCTGGCGGTCACGGGGCTTGATGGGTGTTCGGGCGATCGGCGAAGACGAGGTGACCCGCTTGCTGTTTTCGAGGCGTTCGGTGGAACGTTTCCGCGAGCGGAACCAAGCGCTGGTGGAACGGGGTGCATCGTTCACGCTGTTGACCGAGGCTGAGAAGACAAACATTGTTGACATCGCTCGACGGTCATTGACGAAGAGGCGGCAGAAGTTGCACGTGGTGGCCAAGTCCATCGCGGAGGAAACCGGGCGGGCGGTGGAGACCGTGCGCTACACGCTTCGGCAGTACGACCGAGCCAATCCTGATCAGGCTTTGTTTTCGCATGATGGCGAGCCGGTCGTGTCTCGGCGACATCTTTCGATCTGGCGGTGTTACAATAAGGGCGAAACGCCGGCCCAGATGGCCAAGGCATTTTCTTGCAGTGTCCGGTCGATCCGGTCCATTCTGTTGGAGATGCAAGCCCGGATATTGAAAGACACGCCCATTGAGTACATGGAAAATGAACTGTTCGACGCACCGCAAGCCGACGAGTTGATATTGAACGTATCGCGGCCTGCGGGTGACCATTCAGGTCCATCGAGGGTCCGGGCGCCGCGCGATCTGCCGGGCTATTTGCGGGCCTTGTATGACACGCCGCTCTTGAGCCGCGAGCAGGAGGCGGACCTGTTTCGACGCTTCAATTACTTGCGATTCAAAGCCGCTCGTGCCGTCCGCGAGTTGGACGTTTACAAGGTCACCCAGCGGCAGCTCGATACGATTCGTGAAACGTTGGACGCGGCGGAGGCGCTCAAGTGCGAGATCATCCAGGCCAATCTGCGGCTGGTGGTGAGCATCGCCAAGCGACACGTTGGGCGGTCGGACAATCTGTTCGAGGTCATCAGTGACGGTAACCTGTCACTGATTCGGGCCGTCGAGAAGTTCGATTTTTCGCTGGGCAACAAATTCAGCACCTACGGCACGTGGGCCATCGCCAAGAACTTCGCCCGTTCTGTTCCGGAAGAGCATTACCATATGCGGAAGTACGTCACGGGCCAGGACGAGATGCTGGCCGCCGCTCCCACCGACCGCACGGAGGACGTGGCCGCTGAAGATTTGCAGCACGTGCGGAGCGCGTTGGGCGAGGGGTTAAGCCAATTGAGCGATCGGGAGCGGGTCATCGTCGAGCGTCATTTCGGGTTGGATGAAGACAAGGACAACCCATCGACGTTGGAAGACCTGGGCCGGCGATTCGGCGTGACCAAGGAGCGCGTCCGTCAGATCGAGAAGCGGGCCATCGAAAAACTCAGCGAGATCCTTTCGCCTTCACTTCTAGACGCCTTCGCGACGTAGCACGTCGCCGGCGTCGATTCCAGAACTTCACGACCCCATCAATAGAATTTGCGCTTGAAACATTCTAGCACGCCGACGGACCAAAGCTTGCGGGTGGCGTCGCGCCTCGGAAAGCATGGCCGGGCACGCGCAGAATACGCGTTGAAAGAACACTAGACTGCGTTTCACGCGATGGTAACGTGCAGCGGAGTTGTGCCTATTGGGAAGCGGGCGGCAATTTCAGGTGGTATGTCATGCGGGACAGCTTTTCAGGGCGGCTCGATAGACGGTCTTGGAAGGTATTGGATCGGGTTTAGCGGATTGAGAAGAGCGCAACGAAAATCTTCGGAAAATTATCGTCAAAATGAGGGATCAACGAGCTGTTTTTTCAGCATATCGTAAGGTCTTGCAGAAACGATGATTACGGTTCGTGTTGGGATCGGCAGGGGAGTTTTGATGCCTTGCTGCGAGGGTCTGGATGGGATGTGAGTTCAGGTTTGCTCGTCTTTTTGATTTTGCCCACTTGACGAGCCGGGGATTCCGCATATTCTGTCTTGGCTCCGGGTAAATAAATCCGGTTGGTTGATTCTGGCGCTGGGCGTTGCGGAATGCGGGGCTTGGCGTCGAAATCGCGATGCTCTTTGGCAAGTGAATAGGTGGACGCGGGTTCGTGGCGACGAAGTCTCTTCGGAGACGTGCGTTGCGACGAATCAGTATGTGGTTCTAGTCCGAAGCTTGGCCTGACCGGCAAGGCAGGCTGCGACGAAAGTTGCGGCGGCGGAAGTTGGTGCAGGTTGAGCATTCTGGATTTTATTGAGATGCAAGCGTCTGAGCACATAGTGTTGGAGTTGTCTGGCGGGCTGGCCTGTGGCCGAGGTTGGCGACGGGTCGGTTCGGAAGTCAGCTTCTCATGAATGTGGTTAAGCTTTTAAGGGTGTATGGAGGATGCCTTGGCGTCGAGAGGCGATGAAGGACGTGTGTAGACTGCGATATGCTCCGGGGAGTGGTCAAACGCGCTTTGATCCGGAGATGTCCGAATCGGGAAACCGGGTATCACTGGGCAACCAGATGGTATCATTCACGGGTGAACGCATAGCCCGTGAAGGCGAACGCAGGGAACTGAAACATCTAAGTACCTGCTGGAAAGGAAATCAACCGAGACTCCGTCAGTAGCGGCGAGCGAAAGCGGATCTAGCCCAAACCGGGAGGCTTGCTTCCCGGGGTTGCGGGCCCTCGAGGAGTTACAAAGGCATCGCTAGGAGAACGGTCTGGAAAGGCCGGGCAGAGAGGGTGATACCCCCGTACTCGAAAGCGATTGCCCTCCTTTGAGAGGTGTCCCAGAGTAGCGCGGAGCTCGTGGAACTCCGCGTGAAGCCGGGTGGACCACCATCCAAGGCTAAGTACTACTCGACGACCGATAGTGAAAAGTAGGGCGACTGAAAGGTGAAAAGAACCCCTTTTAGGGGAGTTAAAAGTACCTGAAACCATACACCTACAAGCGGTGGGAGCACCGTCTAGAGACTAGAAACCGGGAACTAGAAATTAGATCGCGATCGCGCGATCGCGCGATCGCGCGATCGATTGAACCCTCGACCCCCGACTGGCGGCGGGTCACGAGTCTTCCAGTCTTTAGTTTCCAGTTTCTAGTCTCTAGGGTGTGACCGCGTGCCTTTTGCATAATGAACCGGCGAGTTACCGTTTGCGGCAAGGTTAATCCGTTCCGCGGAGGAGCCGAAGCGAAAGCGAGTCTGAATAGGGCGAATGAGTCGCAGGCGGTAGACGCGAAACTGAGTGATCTACCCATGGCCAGGTTGAAGTGTCTGTAAAAGGACACGGAGGACTGAACGGGTTAACGTTGAAAAGTTATCCGATGAGCTGTGGGGAGGAGTAAAAGTCTAATCAAACTCAGAGATATCTCGTTCTCCCCGAAATAGCTTTTGGGCTAGCCTCAGGCCACTACTCTGCGGGGGTAGAGCTACTGAATGAAACGAGGGGGCCACCAGCCTACCTCCTTCAATCAAACTCCGAATACCGTAGAGACTATCCTGGGAGTCAGACTGTGGGGGATAACCTTCATGGTCAAAAGGGAAACAACCCAGATCGTCGGCTAAGGTCCCATATCCATGCTAAGTGTGAAAGGAAGTCCTTTTTCTGAGACAGCGGGGATGTTGGCTTAGAAGCAGCCACCATTTAAAAAGTGCGTAATAGCTTACCCGTCGAGAAATTGGGCGCCGATAATGAACGGGACTAAGCATGGTACCGAAGCCACGGGACTAGAGACTAGAAACTAGACACTAGAAACTAGAGAAAGGCAAACACATGCCTTTTCACAACCTTGACGTGTATCGCAAGGCGTACGAGTTGTCGCTTGCGGTGCATCGCCGTAGCCTTTCCTTTCCGCGATTCGAGCAGGTCGAGTTGGCGTCGCAGTTGCGACGTTCCAGCAAGTCGATTTGTGCGAACCTTGCAGAGGGAATGGGTCGGCAAATTTCGCCCGGGGACGTGGTTCGCTTCGTGCGAATAGCCCTGGGATCCTGCGACGAAACTCGCATCTGGCTGGAGTACGCCCGCGACTTGGGCTACCTCCCAGCCGACGAGTTTGACCGCTTCCATTCGGGCTACTGCGAGGTAGGCCGGATGTTGAACGGCTTGGTCAGCAGGTGGGCCGCGCGCAAGAGCAGCGCGGGCCGTTCAGGGTTTTCTAGTTCCTAGTTTCCAGTTTCTAGCCTCTAGTCGGTAGGGGAGCGTTGATAGGCAGATACAGGCCATACCGTAAGGAGTGGTAACGGGCCTATCAAGTGACGATGCCGGTATAAGTAACGATAAAGAAGGTGAAAATCCTTCTCGCCGTAAACCTGAGGGTTCCTGGGGAAGGTAAATCCGCCCAGGGTTAGCCGGAACCTAAGGCGAGGCCGAAAGGCGTAGTCGATGGACAGCAGGTTAATATTCCTGCGCTTCGTTGTGCGATCAATCCGTAGTGCGCTTCACTGAATCGCAGCCCACGACAAGATGTGAGGGTGCCCGCAAGGGCGAGGCCGATTTGTTGCTGAAGTGCGTGAAAGTGGAGCCGAGAAAAGCTGCGGTGGCAAACAGCGGATCCGTACTAAAACTGACACAGGTAGGTGAGGCGCGTAGCCTCAGGCGCTCGAGAGAACCGTCCTTAAGGAACTAGGCAAATTTACCCCGTAACTTCGGGATAAGGGGTCCCGTCCGGGCTAGAAACTAGAAACTAGAGACTAGAAACTGGAAAGAGCGCTGTTCGCGACTTCTAGTTTCTAGTGAGCGAAGCGATCTAGTCTCTAGTTTCTAGTCCGGCGGGCGCAGTGAATCGGCTCTGGCGACTGTTTATCAAAAACACAGGTCTCTGCTAACTCGTATAGAGGACGTATAGGGACTGACGCCTGCTCGGTGCGGGAATGTTAAGGAAGGCGGTCATCCTTTGATTTATCATGGGAGAAGCTGGCAACCGAAGCACCCGTAAACGGCGGCCCTAACTATGAGGGTCCTAAGGTAGCGAAATTCCTTGTCGGGTAAGTTCCGACGCGCATGAATGGCGTAACGACTGGAGCACTGTCTCAAGGACGGACTCGGTGAAATTGGAATTGTGGTGAAGATACCACATACCCGCGGCAAGACGGAAAGACCCCGTGAACCTTTACTATACCCTAGTATTGGTCACAGGTATCGCATGCGTAGGATAGGTGGGAGGCGATGATCCGGCGGTTTCGGCCGTCGGGGAGCCATCCTTGAAATACCACCCTTGTGCTACTTGTTACCTAACCGCGATTCCCGTGAATCCGGGCGTGGAACAGTGCTAGGCGGTTAGTTTGACTGGGGCGGTCTCCTCCTAAAGAGTAACGGAGGAGTGCAAAGGTCGGCTCAACGCGGTTGGCAATCGCGTTTCGAGTGCAAAGGCATAAGCCGGCTTAACTGCGACATATACAGATGAAGCAGATACGAAAGTAGGCCTTAGTGATCCGGTAGTTCTGTGTGGAAAGGCTATCGCTCATCGGACAAAAGGTACTCCGGGGATAACAGGCTAATGATTCCCGAGCGTTCATAGCGGCGGAATCGTTTGGCACCTCGATGTCGGCCCATCACATCCTGGGGCTGTAGGCGGTCCCAAGGGTTCGGCTGTTCGCCGATTAAAGTGGTACGCGAGCTGGGTTCAGACCGGCGCGAGCCAGGTCGGTCCCTATCTGCCGTGGGCGCACGAAACTTGAGAGGAGACCATCCTAGTACGAGAGGATTGGATGGTACGAGCCTCTGGTGTACCAGCTGTCCCGCTCGGGGCATCGCTGGGTAGCTATGCTCGGAATGGATAACCGCTGAATGCATCTAAGCGGGAAGCCGTCCTCAAGATGAGGTTTCGATTCCCGATTCGTCGGGATGAAGGCCCCTGCAAGACTAGCAGGTCGATAGGCGGGAGGTGTAAGCGCAGAGATGCGTTAAGCTGACCCGTACTAATGGCCGAACGCTTAGCCACATTCATGAGACGCTGAAGTCTGCTTGCTCTCAGAATATCATACTCGACGGGAGTGAATCATCGATTCTAACCCCTTCGCGTGTCCACCTATCTCGCTGCCTCCTTCTTCATCCGCGCCTATTCAAATCCGGCAGATTTCAGGACATATTTCCGAATCTTAACCGGCCGGCAAAAAGTCGTTGCCTGCGGAGCGTTTTGCGCAAACATTGGCGCATGCTCACAATCCGAGATCATCATTCCGGCGATCTGTTTGATCCCTGGGCCCATTTAGGTGTAGAGCGGAGGCGGCTGCTGAGACAGGCTCCGTTACGCTCCGCCTGCCCCGGCAGCCGAGGGAAGCAACGGAAACCGGTACACCGACTCTCATAGCGCCTGGTACATAGATTGGGGGCAGGTCAGCGGGAAACAGCGGAAACCGGTACACCGACTCTCATCGCGACTGGTACATAAACCGGGGGGAGGTCAGCGGCAGAATGTCCGATACAATAGAACGTGTCAACACTTTCGCCATGAATAGAGGAAACACGTTGGTATGTGCACTTTTCCGATTCTTCTCCACATTTGCTCCCTAACTTCTTGCTTGTGGTTCACTACAATCGATTTCGTCTCAAGACAATCATGCGCTGTCGCCGGGCGGGTTAAATTCGACCAAGGCTGGGCGGGTTAAAACCGGCCAGTCGTTATCAGTTGAAAACCGGCCATTTCGAGGAGTCGAAGGTTCGGCGGGTACGTTCTTCTGCTTTGTGGCGGGAGGACGGACATGGCGAACCAACTCGGGATGGCAGAACAACGGGCAATTCTGGTTTTGGTGCGGCGCGGCTGGTCGCGGCGGCGTATAGCGCGCGAGCTGGGTGTGCACCGGGAGACGGTGTCACGGTATGTGAAGCTGGCCAGCGCTGAGCCGGCCCCGGCGCATCCACCTCCAGAGCGGTG